>JBFWOJ010000001.1:0-384246 GCA_050250575.1 Rhodospirillaceae bacterium
GCGCATCGACGCGGTCGATGACCTCGCCGTCCATCTCAAGCACAAGACGCAACACACCATGCGCCGCAGGATGCTGCGGACCGAAGTTCAGCGTGTAGTTTTCAATTTCTTGATCAGCGGCCTGCGACATGAGTTAGACCCCGCCCTGCTTGACGGGCGCTGGAGCGGCCTTCTCGTCGCCGGGCAACAATTTCTGAATCCCTTCCCACGGCGACAGGAAGTCGAAGGTGCGGAAGTCCTGCTGCAACTTCACCGGCTCGTAAATGACTCGCTTCTGTTCGACGTCGTAACGAACCTCGACATAGCCCGTGAGCGGAAATTCCTTGCGCAACGGATGGCCCTCAAAGCCGTAATCGGTGAGGATGCGGCGCAGATCAGGGTGATCTTCGAAGAAAACGCCGAACATGTCCCAGACTTCGCGCTCGAGCCAATCGGCGCACGGGAACACGCTCGTCACGCTGGGGACCGGCGTCTCCTCCCCTACCGTGAGCTTCAGGCGGATGCGCTGGTTCGTGCTCATGGCCAGGAGGTGATAGACGACCTCGAAACGCTCGGGGCGTTGCGGATAATCCACCGCCGTAATGTCGATGAGCTGCGTGAACATCAGCTTGGGATCGTCGCGCAGAGCCCTCACCACCTTGACGATCGACGCGCGCTTGACGAATGCCACGAGGTCGCCACGCACGACGGCGGCGGAGATTACGTCGTCCGGCAGCACCCGAGAGAGGTGCGCGGCAGTTTCCTGGAGGCCTTCAAGTCCTAAAGTCATGCCGCTCACGCGCGATCAATGGTGCCGACCCGGCGGATCTTCTTGTGCAGCTGAAGAATGCCGTAGAGGAGCGCTTCGGCGGTCGGCGGACAGCCAGGCACGTAGATGTCGACCGGCACGATGCGATCGCACCCGCGCACGACCGAGTAGGAATAATGGTAGTAGCCGCCGCCGTTGGCGCACGAGCCCATGGAAATGACCCAGCGCGGCTCAGGCATCTGGTCGTAAACCTTGCGCAGCGCCGGCGCCATCTTGTTGGTCAGCGTACCGGCGACGATCATGCAGTCCGACTGGCGCGGGCTGGGCCGGAAGAACATGCCAAAGCGATCCATGTCGTAGCGCGCCATGGCGGTATGCATCATCTCCACGGCGCAGCACGCGAGACCGAAGGTCATCGGCCATAGCGACCCGGTGCGGCCCCAGTTGACGAGCTGGTCGAGCGAGGTGAGCAGAAAACCCTTGTTCTGCAGCTCGTCGGCGACGCGCGCCATCACCTGTGCGTCTTGAGGGTTCGTCGCGCGGATCACATCGGTTTTCGGCGCGGCCGGAACGGTTACTCCCATTCCAGTGCTCCCTTCTTCCATTCGTAAATGAAGCCCACGGTGAGGACCCCGAGGAACACCATCATCGACCAGAAGCCGAACAAGCCGATCTTCCCGAGGCTCACGGCCCACGGGAACAGAAAGGCCACTTCGAGATCGAAGATGATGAACAGGATCGAGACCAGGTAGAACCGCACGTCGAACTTGGAACGGGCGTCGTCGAAGGCCTCGAAACCGCACTCATAGGCGGAGGTTTTCTCAGGATCGGGGCGGCTGGGACCTGCGATCAAGGACGCGATCACGATCACCAGGGCGAGCCCGAATGCGATCCCGAGGAAAATCAGGATCGGAAGGTATTCTGTGAGCAATTGCTGCATGCCACCAGCCTTGCCGAGCGGGCCACCGATCCAAGAAATCGGGGCGGCCACTTTTTATTTTAAATTACAATAAGTTACGGCACAAAAGAGAACGCGCCCGAAGCCCCTTACTTCGCCCGTCCCCTTGCCCCGTCGTGCCGGTGTTTTATTGACCACCGGTAACAGAGTCAAGGCAACTGATTGTGCGTAAAAGCATTGACAGACCGCGATATTTTGCGGTTTCCCGGCGTGCGCGCGGGGCATTCCTGAACCCCGCGGCACCCTCCTCAGTTGATCTCGATACGCGCGAACACCATCGCCCCTATGGGACGGCCGCCATAAGCCGCGCCGTAAGGCGCGGGGATCCAGTTCACCGAAACCAAACCACCCAAGGCAAAGGTCAGGCGGGGAGACAAAGGCCAAGCGTGTACGAGGCCGGCCGAGACTTTGGAGACATCGACTTGTGGCCCGTGATGGCCGCCGCCCGTGAAGAGCTCATCACTCTCGATCCATTCGGCCCGGGCGAAGATGGTCCAGGGCCGGCCCGGCTTATAGGCGCCTTCCAGCACCCATGCGTCCGGCGTGTGACCATCGGCGACTTTCCGGCCCCAGGCGGCGGTGGCGGAGAAGCTGGACCCGCCGCCGCGCTGGACTGTGTAGATGGCGCTGGCGGACCAGCGCTTCTGATCGCCATGGCCGAGTTGTTCGGGTTCGTGCAATTCCGCCCAGGAGACCTGGAGCGAAAGCTGTCGCGAGGGATTCCAGCTGGCGCGCACCGCGGTGGAATCGAGCCGCGGGCTTTCGATGTCGTAGCGCTTCTCGTCGGGTTCCCGTCCCCTGAAGCGCGAGACTTCAAGTTTCCATTGGTCATAGACGTAGCCGGCCGTGAGGACGCCGAACGTAATATGGGTGGAGTCCAACCAGTGATGGCTGATGGGTGCTTCGGGACTGTCCATGATCGAGGCGCGGTGCATGAAGGCGGGCGGGCCGAAGGCGGGTTCCCCGGGAAGGCCGCCGTAGAGGAAGACACTCCCTTTCTCGCCGACGTTCACGCTCACGGAGCTCGCGAGCTCCATTACCAGATCGTGGGGATGCTGGCGGTCGACCAGCGGAACGACGCCGTCGGCCGTTTCACCGGCCGCGAGAAGAAGCGGATAGCCGCGCCGACCCATGAGCGGATCCGGGCTCAGCATCGCGCGGAAGTTCAAAGCGCCGCCGTCGAAGCTGCGTTGCGCGCCGCCCATGATCATCCCTGAGACGAAAAGGTCATCGTCGCCGCGCGGACCGCCTTGGGTGCTGTAGGCGCCGTTGAGTATGGCGTGGGTCATGAACATCCAGTCGCCGGACATGGTGTGAGCCATGGGTGCGGAAGCGTCCGGCTGCCAGCTGGTGCCGGAGGCTTCGCGATTCATGGAATAAGGACCGAGGGCGCCCGTCATGCTCATGGCGGGCATCGCCATCGGGGCCGCAGCGGCGGCGTGGTCGTGTTGTTGGTGTTGCGCGTGGTCCTGCGCGAGCACAGGAGACGCCGCAACGATACTTGCCAGCGCAAAGCCGGCCGTTCGCACGGTCATATCAGCCTCGAGAGATAAAAAAGAAAAGGACGCGTCAGAGGCGCGCCGGTCGAGGCGGATGAAGTTCGGGAGAAATGATGCGCGCGGTGAGCACCGGTTGCGCGAGCAGATCGAAGGCCATCGGTTCGCGCCGCACGGAGACCACGTTCATCGCCGGCATTGTGGCGCCGAAACAGGCGGCCGCGCAGGCAAGAACGACGATGCAGTGACCGCCGCAGTCCTGCGCATCGTTGGCGCCGTCTACCGGCGGGGCGTGGTGCAGCGCGTGCTCGGCATGATCGTGCGCCGCGGACGCGGGCGCCGGTTCTTCATGCTGAAAAGCGCAGCGCGCCAAAGCCGAGGCCGGCGCTAACAGACCAGCGGTCATAATCGCGAGCAGAAAAAGCGCGGCGGTGCGGCGAAGCCATTGCATGCGGAGCCAGTATACCATGCCTCAGGCGAATATGCGCGGCATCGTGCGCAAAGGCCCGCTCACGATACCTTCATCGACCGCGCGAAAGCGCTCCATCGTGAGGCCGGCGAGATCGCCGTCCAGGGGGCGCAAAGGCGGACGAACCATCAGCCAGCGAGAATCTCCAACGACGTCCGCGAAGACCAGCTTCACCGCCTCCGTCACCGGCGCCGCGAGAAGGACATCCCTCCACAGCATATTCAGGCGCGCTTCATTAAGCGGCGCGCGGTCAGGATCGGATTTCGCCGCGACGAGCACGGATTTGACGAGCGCGGGCGCCAGGCCGGCGGTAGCGGTCATGACGCCCGCTCCGCCCTTGGCGAGGAGCGGGCGCAGGAGATGATCGTCGCCGGCGAAGACCGCGAGCTCGGGAAACTGGAGCCAGGAGGCCAGGCTGTTGATATCGCCGCTGCTGTCCTTCACCCCGCGCATGCGGTCCGGGTGTTCGCGCAGGAGCGCGGCCATCATCTTGCTATCGACGGCGACGGTGGACATCTCGGTGAAGTGATAGAGGAAGACACCGGTTCCGACTTTGCTGGTGCGCGTGAGGACCTCGTTCATGAAGGCCTGCACGCCCTCGCGCGGCGCGGCGCGGAAGAAGTAAGGCGGGATGACAAGGGCGTGGCAGCCCAGCTCGCCCAGCGCATTCACCAAGGAGACCACATCCCTAAGGGCGGGCGAACCGGCACCGACGATGAGCGCGTGCGCCGGAATGCCGGCATCGATCATGGCGCGGATCGTCGCGATCTTTTCCGAGACCGAGATGGACGGCCCCTCGCCCGTCGTGCCGAAGACGAGCAGGCTCTCGCAGCCTTGACTCATCAGCCAGCGGCCAAGGCGGCCCATGGCGTCGCCGTCAACATCGCCTGTCGCCGTGTAGAGTGTGATCATCGCGGCGGAAACGCCGCGGGGGAATGGAGTCATGTTTTTTCTTTCCAATCCGCGCGGCAGTTACCGACGAAGAGAAGTCGCCGAACCGAGGCTCCTGTCCCGGGTCGTCTCGCGATTCCGGCGCGCCTCCATCCGACCGGTTTCCATAGGCTTCCTAGCGATTCCCAAGAAGCTGATTGGAGACGCGCGCGGTGACTTCGATGGTGCCGGAACGCTCGAAGCGGAGCGTCAGCGGAACGATGTCGCCGACGGCGAGCCTGTCCTTTACCCCCGAGAGGCGGACGAAGAGACCACCGGGACGCAGGCGCTCGTCATCGTAACCGGTGATCTCGAGGTCGGTGACCGGCTGGTAGACGTACTTGCCGCTGCGGATGCGGGTGCGGAGCAACTCCGCCTTTTCAGCCCTGGGCGTCGAGACCGCGAGCAGGCGATCGGGTTCCTCGCTGTTGTTGAGAATGTGGAAGTAGGCGGACACCATGCCTTCATGCAGACGAATCCAGGCGTTCTCGATCACGACCGGCTTCGCTTGGGCGAGAGCCGGCGCCGCAGACACCACCAGCGCCGCGAGGGCAAATTTCAGCGATCGAATCATCGGGACATCGCCTTTTCCATGAAAACGCTGGTGGAGATCGCGCTCGGCGCCATCTCCGTATACGGCGGAAATGCACTGCAGCGCGTGAATCCGCTTTTCTCGTAGAAGCGTAAAGACGCGTGCTGATGAACGCCGGTTTCGAGCTTGAGCATGGGCAGCGCGGCGCCGCGGGCCTCGGCTTCGAGACGGGCGAGGATGGCGTCGGCGATCCCGCGGCCGCGCTTTCCTTCGCGCACATACATGCGCTTCAGTTCGCCGAAGCCCTTGAACAGCGCGACCCCGCCGCAGCCGACCGGCGCATCGTTTTCGCGGGCAAGGAAAAAACGAATGTGCGGCTGGAAGATCGCCTCGAGCGCGAGACCGTGGCGCTGCTCACGGGTGTAGAACTTGGAGAGCCAGCTCTCGAGTTCCTCCACCAGCAGCCGTGCGTCGGCCGTTGGTGACGTGGCGAGGTCAATCTGTAGCGCGGTGTTCATCGGGATCCCGGCCCGTGAGGCTGCAGCGACGATGATAGAGCATCCTCAACCGGGGTGACAAACGGCGCTGGGGTGTCTAGTTTGCGGTTCGTGGGCGGTTAGCTCAGCCGGTAGAGCGCTTGCTTTACACGCAAGATGTCGGCGGTTCGATCCCGTCACCGCCCACCATTCCTCCCTAACACCGCACTTCGTAACACCGGATCCTGGGCATGCGCCCAGGATGGCCAGAAACGGGAAAACGACCCTTCACCCGCCACCACAGAGGCGAGGAGTAAACAAAATGGCGGGCGCTACGGGCGCCCGCCATCTATTTGTTCAAGAACTTCCGACGCTCAGTGAGTGGTCAGCGGCTCTTCTTCCACGTCCGGCTTCGCGGCCGGCAGCGGCGCCTTTTCCTTGTCCTTCTCTTCGTCCTCGTCGACTTCCTTCAGGATCGGAACCAGCGGATTGACGAGCGCCTTCTCGAGCACCTCATCGACGGTGGTGACCGGGATGATGGTGAGGTCTTTCTTGACGTTGTCGGGCAACTCCTCGAGGTCTTTCTCGTTCTCCTTCGGGATCAAGGCGATCTTCAGTCCACCGCGCAGAGCGGCGAGCAGCTTCTCCTTGAGCCCCCCGATCGGCAGGACACGACCGCGCAGGGAGATTTCGCCGGTCATGGCGACATCCTTGCGCACCGGGTTGCCGGTGAGCGCGGAGACCATGGAGGTGATCATCGCCACACCGGCGGACGGACCATCCTTCGGCGTCGCGCCTTCCGGCACGTGCAGGTGGATGTCGTTCTTCTCAAAGATCTTGCGCTTGATTCCGAACGCCGCGGCGCGGCTGCGGATGTAAGAGCGCGCGGCGGAGATCGATTCCTTCATCACGTCGCCGAGCTTGCCGGTCGTGGTGACGGCGCCCTTGCCGGGCATCACCACCGCTTCGATCGACAACAGCTCGCCGCCGACCTCGGTCCAGGCAAGGCCGGTCGTCACGCCCACCAGATCTTCACGCTCGGCCTCGCCGAAGCGGTACTTCGGAATGCCGGCGTACTTCTTCAGATTCCGGCGCGTGACCGAGACCTTCTTCAGCTTGCGGAGAATGATGTCCTTGGTCGCCTTGCGCGCAAGATTTGCGATCTCGCGCTCGAGGTTACGCACGCCGGCTTCGCGGGTGTAATAACGGCAGAGATCGCGCAACGCGTCGTCGGAGACGCTCCACTCGGTCTTCTTCAGGCCGTGTGCCGGGAACTGCTTGGGGATCAGGTGACGCTTGGCGATCGCAACCTTTTCATCCTCGGTGTAACCGGAGATGCGGATCACTTCCATGCGGTCCAACAGCGGCTGCGGCATGCGCAGCGTGTTGGCCGTGGTGATGAACAGCACGTCTGAAAGGTCGTAATCGACTTCGAGGTAGTGATCCTGGAAGGTGGAGTTCTGTTCCGGATCGAGCACCTCGAGCAGCGCCGACGAAGGGTCGCCGCGCCAATCGCTGCCGAGCTTGTCGATCTCGTCCAACAGGAACAGCGGGTTGGACGTCTTCGCCTTACGCATGCCCTGAATGATCTTGCCCGGCATGGAGCCGATGTAGGTGCGGCGGTGGCCGCGAATCTCGGCCTCGTCACGCACGCCGCCCATGGAGACGCGCACGAACTGCCGCCCGGTCGAGGTGGCGATCGAGCGTCCGAGCGAGGTCTTGCCGACGCCTGGCGGACCGACGAGGCACAGGATCGGCCCCTTCAGCTTCTTGGTGCGGCTCTGCACCGCCAGATATTCGATGATGCGCTCTTTGACCTTCTCGAGGCCATAGTGGTCCTTGTCGAGCTGGACCTTCGAGGCGCGCAGATCGATGTGGATCTTCGAGCGCTTCTTCCACGGAATGCCGGTGAGCCAGTCGAGGTAGTTGCGCACGACGGTCGCTTCGGCCGACATCGGGCTCATGGTCTTGAGCTTCTTGACTTCGGCCAAGGCCTTCTCGCGCGCTTCCTTGCTCATGCGCAGCTTCTTGATCTTCTCTTCGAACTCGGAGGCTTCGTCCTTGCCTTCTTCGTTCTCGCCCAGCTCGCGCTGGATCGCCTTCATCTGTTCGTTGAGGTAGTACTCGCGCTGCGTCTTCTCCATCTGCCGCTTGACGCGGTTCCGGATGCGCTTTTCGACCTGCAGCACGCTGATTTCGGATTCCATGAACCCGTACACGCGCTCGAGGCGTTCGGAGACGTTCTTCACCTCGAGCAGTTCCTGCTTCTCGGCGATCTTGAGCGTAAGGTGCGAGGCGACAGTGTCGGCGAGCTTCGACGGGTTCTCGATCTGATTGACGGAGACGAGAACTTCCGGCGGAATTTTCTTGTTGAGCTTGATGTACTGCTCGAACTGGGAGACGACCGAGCGGGCCAGCGCCTCAAGCTCCTTGTCCTCTTCCTTGGCTTCATCGATGGACTCGACATAAGCCTCGAAGAACTGGTCATTCTCCTTGTAGCTGGCGATACGCGCACGGGTGCCGCCTTCGACCAATACCTTCACGGTGCCGTCGGGCAGCTTCAGGAGCTGAAGCACGGTGGAGATCGTACCGACCTCGTAGATGTCCTTGGCCTGAGGATCGTCCTGAGACGCGTCCTTCTGAGCAACGAGCAAAATCTGCTTATCGTCCGCCATCACGTCTTCGAGGGCGCGCACGGACTTCTCGCGGCCCACAAAGAGCGGGACGATCATGTGAGGGAAAACAACGATGTCCCTCAGGGGCAGAACGGGGAGCAATTGGCCTTTGGCGATATCCGACACTACAACACCCTTCTTTCAAGTCCGCGCTGGGCGCTGCCTTCCTTCAAAATGAACGAAAGGCTTTTGCACGGGTTGCCGCACCAGAAGGCTACGGCAGGAACAGGTTCACGCAAATGAGCCAAATCAAGAACCCAGCCCGACGTTACCTTACATAGGTGGCGCCGGCCAAGGTTCAAGCCATTGAAAGATCAGGCAGAGCTGCCGACGTCGCCGCGCCGGTCGGCGTAGATGTAAAGCGGCTTTGCCCGGCCCTCCGAGACTTCGCCATTTACAACCACCTCTTCGACGCCCTCGAGACCCGGGAGGTCGAACATGGTGTCGAGCAGAATGCCTTCCATGATGGAGCGTAGGCCGCGCGCACCGGTCTTTCGCGTAATGGCTTTCTTCGCCACCGACCTAAGCGCGTCCTCGGTGAAGGTGAGGTGCACATTCTCCATGTCGAAGAGCCGCTGATACTGCTTGGCCAGCGCGTTCTTCGGGCGGGTGAGAATATCCACAAGGGCCTGCTCGTCCAGATCCTCAAGCGTCGCGATTACCGGCAGGCGACCGACGAACTCGGGAATCAACCCGTACTTGAGCAGGTCTTCCGGCTCCACTTCGCGGAGGATGGCGCCGGTCTGACGCTCGTCCGCCGAACGCACGTCGGCGCCGAAGCCGATGGACGTGCCCCGGCCGCGCTGCGAGATGATCTTCTCGAGGCCGGCAAAGGCCCCGCCGCAGATGAAGAGGATGTTGGTGGTGTCGACCTGCAGAAACTCCTGCTGCGGATGCTTGCGCCCGCCCTGAGGAGGAACCGAAGCGACGGTACCTTCCATGATCTTGAGCAGGGCCTGCTGCACGCCTTCGCCCGACACGTCGCGCGTGATCGACGGATTGTCCGACTTGCGGCTGATCTTGTCGATTTCGTCGATGTAGACGATGCCGCGCTGGGCGCGCTCGACATTGTAGTCGGCGGCCTGGAGAAGCTTGAGGATGATGTTCTCGACGTCTTCGCCGACATAGCCCGCCTCGGTGAGCGTCGTCGCGTCGGCCATGGTGAACGGCACGTCGAGGATCCGCGCGAGCGTCTGGGCCAGCAGCGTCTTGCCGCAGCCGGTCGGGCCGATGAGCAGAATGTTGGACTTCGAAATCTCGACTTCGGCGTTCTTGGTCGAGGCCGACAGGCGCTTGTAGTGGTTATGGACCGCCACCGACAGCACGCGCTTGGCATGGTCCTGGCCGATCACGTAATCGTCGAGCACTTTCAAGATGTCGCGCGGGGTCGGTACCCCTTCCCGCGATTTCACGAGGTTGGTCTTATTTTCCTCGCGGATGATGTCCATGCAGAGTTCGACGCATTCATCGCAGATGAATACGGTCGGACCCGCAATGAGCTTGCGGACCTCGTGCTGGCTCTTTCCGCAGAAGGAGCAGTACAGGGTGTTCTTTGAGTCTCCGCCGGAAGCTTTGGTCATCACCTTCTCCACCAATGGCCGCCCGCCAAAACAAGGGCCGCCATGGTCATCAATACTACATCTCGTATGTTAACCGAGGCTTTCCGCCCCGTACAACCTAGAACCATCTCAAGAATTCACGCGTCCGCGCGTGTGTGTCGCCTTTGTAACGGCCGCTAATCCGTTAATATTTAAGAACGCTTGGCGGTGCCGCCACTGTGCTTAATGCCGGGGACGCATCAGAGTTGCATGGCCGGTCTGCGTTAAAAGCAGCCGATCAATCGAATGTGAACCAGCGGTAGCAAGCCGCTGGCGGCTTACGCGGATTTCAGCGGCGTGACGCCGTTCCCGTCCTTCTCGAGCGGACGCGGGCGTTCCTTGATGACGCTGTCGACGAGACCGAAGGTCTTGGCCTCTTCGGCGTTCATATAGTTGTCGCGGTCCATCGCCTTCTCGACGGCCTTCAAGGTTTGGCCGGTATGGTCGACGTAAATCTGATTCAAGCGCTCGCGCAGCTGGAGGATCTCGCGCGCCTGAATCTCGATGTCCGCCGCCTGACCTTGGAACCCGCCGGACGGCTGATGGATCATGATGCGCGAATTCGGCAGCGCGTAGCGCTTGCCCTTGGCGCCGGCGGCGAGCAGGAGAGAACCCATCGAGGCCGCCTGGCCGATGCACAAGGTCGAGACGTCGCAGCGGATGTACTTCATGGTGTCGTATATCGCGAGACCGGCAGTCACAACGCCGCCCGGCGAATTGATGTAGAAGGAGATGTCTTTGTTCGGATTGTCCGATTCCAGGAATAGAAGCTGCGCGCAAATGAGCGAAGCGACCTGATCGTTGACGCCGCCGGTGAGAAACACAACGCGCTGCTTCAACAGCAGCGAATAAATGTCGTAGGCGCGCTCACCCCTATTGGTCTGTTCGACCACCATCGGTACGAGGTTGTCGTAAACTTCAATGGGGCTGCGGTCTTTCATGCATCACCTGAGAAAAAGAGGGGCCGGTTTGCAACCGGCCCGTCTAAGATAAGCGAATTGTGCAGCGCTGCAAGGCGCTGGCGCGCGGCGAAAGGTTAACGCCCTTCGGCGGTTAAACGTCGTCGTCTTCGCGCAGCAGTTCTTCGACCGTTACGGGCTTGTCGGTCACATTGGCCTTGCCGATGAGATAATCGACGACCTTTTCCTCGAACAGCGGTGCGCGGAAAGCTTCGATGGCTTGTGGGTTGCGCTGATAGTACTCGACAACCTGCTGTTCCTGGCCCGGATAGCGCATCGCTTCCTGGGTGATGGCCTGCTTGATGTCTTCCTGCGAAACCCCAACGCCGGCCTTTTGGCCGATTTCGGACAACAACAGCCCGAGGCGGACGCGACGCTCGGCGATGGCGCGGTACTCCTTCTTCAGATCCTCTTCGCTCTTGCCGACGTCTTCCGGATCGACCTGGCCGCCGCGGGTGACCTGCTCCATCTGGCGCCAGATGGATTCGAATTCGATGTCGACGAGGCCCTGCGGCACGGCAAAGCTGTGACCTTCGGCGAGCTTGTCGAGCAGCTGGCGCTTCATGCGCTGGCGGGACGCGGCATCGTGGTTCTGCTGGAGATAAGTGCGCAAACGCTCCTTCAGGGAGTCGAGCCCGGTGTCACCGATGCTTTTCGCGAGCTCGTCGTTGAGCTCGGGCAGCTTCAGCTCCCGCACTTCCTTCACGGTGACGTCGAACTCGGCGGCCTTGCCGGCGAGGTTCGGGGAGGACGGGTATTCCGCCGGGAAGGTCACCTTCACCAGCGTCTTGTCGCCGGCCTTGGCGCCGACGAGCTGGTCTTCGAAGCCCGGGATGTACCGGCCGCTGCCGATCTCGATCATCGCGTCCTGGACGGTGCCGCCCTGGAAGGCCTCGCCGTCGATACGGCCGACGAAGTCCGCCTGAACGACGTCGCCGCTCTTGGCCGGGCGGTCGACCTTCTCGGTCGTGGCTTTCGAGCGCTGCACGCCCTCGAGGGCCTTATTCATCTCATCATCGCTGACCGACGCGGTGGGACGCGTGAGCTCGAGCGCGCCGACGTCGGCGGTGATCTCCGGCAGCACTTCGACCTGAAGGGAGAACTCGAGGTCCTGGCCTTCTTCGAACTTCACGACTTCGATCTTCGGCTGCACGGCCGGCTTCAGGGCCTTCTCCGAGATCGCCGCCTGGGTGGACTCTTCGACCGTCTTCTCAAGAATCTCCCCGCGCACGGCTTCGCCGAAGCGCTTCTTGAGCAGGTTCATCGGCACCTTGCCCGGACGGAAGCCCGGCAGGCGGACCTGCTGGCCGACTTCGGTCAGACGCGTGGTGACCTTCTCCTCGATCGCAGAGGTGGGAACCACGACGTTGAAGGAGCGCTTCAGGCCCTCGGCCGGCTTTTCAGTGACTTGCATGGAGAATCCGCAATCCCGTTCGTAACGTTACTTAATGTGGCGCGATCGTCGCGCCCCCGTTCGCATCCTTGGTGCGGGTGAAGGGATTTGAACCCCTACGTCCTCACGGACACCAGGACCTAAACCTGGCGTGTCTACCAGTTTCACCACACCCGCTTATGGCCGGTAGGCCCAGGACGCACATACCCAAAAAAGGATGCGGTAGATAGCCAATAACGATGGGCTGGATCAAGCCGAAACCGGGGCCTGCCCGGCAAGGTTTCGGCTCTGTAACCCGCTATAAACGCGCAAATATCGCTGGAAGCTGTTCGGGAAGGTCCTCAGCGATCAGGCCGCGGCCCAAACGGGAGGCCGCTTCGCCGTGCAGCCAAACTCCGGCGCAGGCGGCTTCAAAGGCAGGCATCTTCTGCACGAGCAGGCCCAGAATGATGCCGGAAAGCACGTCTCCCGAACCCCCGGTTGCAAGCCATGGCACCGCGTTCGAGGCAATCGCCGCGCGGCCGTCCGGCGCGGCGACCACCGTATCGGCGCCCTTCAGCACCACCACCGCACCGCTCGCGGCCGCACCGGCGCGGGCGCGCGCAAGCCGGGAGCCGGACATCGTCTTGAAGATGCGCGCGAACTCGCCGTCGTGCGGCGTCATGATCACCGGCCTTTCGGCCGCACGGATTGCCGTGAGCAGCGGCTTCGGGTCGGGTTCGAAGGTGGTGAGCGCATCGGCGTCGAGCACGACCGCCTTGCCGCACGCGAGGATGCGCAGCACGCGGGCGCGGGTGATATCGCTGACGCCAGCGCCCGGCCCGATCAACACGCCGTTCCGACGCTGGTCGGCGAGCAGCGCGTCGAGGTCCTTTTCGGTCTCGAGCGCCTGCACGAACGCGCCGGGCGCTTCGGCGGCGTAGAGCGCAACCACGCTTGCGGGAACGGCCATACGCAGGATCCCCGCCCCCGCGCGCCGCGCGGCGCGGGCCGCCAGGCGCGAGGCGCCGGTCATGACATTGCCGCCGATCACAACGGCGTAGCCGTGATCGTATTTGTGATCGCTCCATTTCCATTGCGGCAGTTGCCACAGCGCAGGCGTGTTGTGCGCCGTGCGTGGCCGGATACGGGTCAGCACTGAATCGGGAATACCGATGTCGGCCACGGTCAGCGCGCCGCAAAGCTCCCGCGCCGGATAGAGAAGATGCGCAGGTTTAGGGCGGAAGAAAGTGACTGTCGCCGCGCACCGGGGCGCAACATCGCCGCGCACTTCGCCGGTGTCGCCGTCGACACCGCTTGGCACATCGACCGCCACGCAAGGCAGATTTCCGCCATTGAGGCGCTCGATCGCGGCCCGCGCGGCGCCTTCAAGGGGCCGTTTGAGGCCGGCGCCGAACAGGGCGTCGACGACCAAGGGTTCGCCGTCGAGAAGAGCCGGCGTTAGCGCGGCGAGCTCTCCGCGCCAGCGCCCCGCGTTCACAGCTGCCTCGCCTTTGAGGTCGGCGCGCGGTCCAAGCACTCCGACACGCACCGGCCAGCCTTTTTCGGCGAGCAGGCGCGCGACCACAAACCCGTCACCGCCATTGTTGCCGGGTCCACATAGGACGGTCACGGCGCGGCGCGGCCAGCGCGCTTCTATGACCCGTGCAACCGCGGCACCCGCCGCTTCCATCAGCGTCAAAATGTCGATGCCGGCTTCGGCGGCCGCCTTGTCGGCCGCGACCATCTCCGCGACCGTCAGTACTGCACATTGATCAGGGACTTTATGCATGGTGGGGGCTGGTGAAGGAGAGGAAGGCGTCATAAATCTATCCTGCCGTTACCCGTGAACGGCGCTCAAGCTGAATGAGTCGCGCGGATGAAAGTTGCCGTTCTGGGCAGCGGTGTGGTGGGAACCAGCACCGCTTATTTTCTGGCGGAGGACGGCCACGACGTGGTGGTGCTCGACCGCCAGAAAGGTTCCGCCCTTGAAACAAGTTTTGCCAACGGCGGACAGATCTCCGCGTGCCACGCGAAACCGTGGGCCGCGCCGAACATCCCGCTTCAAGCTTTCCTGTGGACGTTCCAGAAAGATGCCCCCCTGTTGTTCCGGCCGTGGCGCTGGGATCCGGCGCTGTGGTCCTGGGGCCTCAAGTTCCTGGCCAACTGCACCAGCACGCGCGAGCGCATCAACATGGATCGCACGCTGCGCGTTGCCTTGTATAGCCGCAAGGTGCTGAAGGCGCTGCGGCAGAAGACCAATATCCAGTATGACCAGCAGCTCAACGGGATCTTGCACATCTACCGCACCAAGCCGGAGTTCGAGAGAGGCATTCGCACGGGAAAACAGCTCGCGAGCCTCGGATTGCCGCAGGATGTGCTAAGCGCGGACGAGTGTGTGAAGGTCGAACCGGCCCTCGTGCATGCGGCCCGCAACGGCGAGATCGCCGGCGGATTGATGAGTTGCGACGATGAGAGCGGCGATGCCCGCCGGTTCTCCGATGAACTGGCCAAGCTGGCGGCGGCGCGCGGCGTGAGGTTCAAGTACGGCGCGACCGTGCGCAGGCTGGAGCACAAGGGCAATCAGGTCACGCGCGTCATCACCGACCAGGGCGACGAGACGCCCGATGCCGTGGTCCTGTCGCTGGGCAGTTACAGCCCCATGCTGGCAAAGCAACTCGGCCTAAAGTTGCCGGTTTATCCCGCCAAGGGATATTCCATCACCGCCGAGATCGAAAACCCGGACGCGGCGCCGACGGTGAGCGTGACCGACGAGACCCGCTTCATGGTGTTCACCCGCCTCGGCAACAGGCTGCGCGTCGCCGGCACCGCCGAACTCGCCGGGTGGGATACGGATCTCGATCCCTGGCGCGTCGAGCCCCTGGCCAACAACGTGAAGAGCCTGTTCCCGGCGGCGTCTTCATACAGAGAACTGAACGCGTGGTGCGGCTTGCGGCCGACGACGCCGGACTCGGTGCCCATCCTCGGCCCAACGCGTTTCGAGAACCTGTTCCTCAACACAGGTCACGGCACTTTGGGCTGGACCATGGCCTGCGGCTCGGGGCGCGTCATCGCCGACCTGATCGCCGGACGTACGCCGGAGATCGATATGGTGGGGCTGGGGCTGGAGAGGTTCGGAAGGTAAGCAAGCCCCTCGCCCTTCTCTCTCCCCCAAGCGGGAGAGGGTAGCGACTTACTCCAACCTTGGCGGCAGGCTGCCGTAGCCGCAGTCGCAATTCTCCGACGGTTTGGACAGGCGGGCCACCAGCGGTGAACCTTTGACCCGCGGATCGCTCGGCTCCCATCGGAATTCGGCATCGCATTTGCCGCAGGTTTGCTTCGGCGGCAGTTGCGGCGCCGCGGACTTGTTCGGTGATACGCTGCGCACGTCAGGCCCCTCGCGAATTCCCCCACTTGAACCTATCTTACTCGAAATCGCACTTCTGCGCGCGGGTGACATGTTTGGTTTTCTGGACATCTTCGGGGGCAGCAAACGGCGTTCGGCGCTTCAGCTGCTGGACCGCACCCTCAGCGCGCTGGAGGTCAATCCGGCCTACATCGACGACGGCATGCGCTTTGCGATCTTCCGCTGGGCGCAGGAGGCCGCCGCGGGCACGGCATCGGAGAGCGGCGTGATGGACGCGCTGATGCGGCGCGCGGCGGAACTCATTTCCTTTTGTGTGATCGGTCCGGCCGAGACCGAAGCGCAGTGGGGCCCGGACGCACGGGCCGAGCGGGAGGCGCGGTTCAATGCGGTCGTTGATGGCGGCGAAGATGAAACCTTCGACGCCAAGCTGATCAAGCTGGTGCTGGCCAAGGATATCGCCGCGCCGGACGTTCGCGCGATGGTCAGCCTCGAACGGGATTAGAGCCGCTCCACCAGCTTGGCCTTTTGTCCGAACGATAGCGCGCGGCACTCGACCGCCATGTCGCCGTCCTTTCCCTGCTTCGGCATGCCCATGACGACGGATGGGGTTTCGGCATAGAGGCGATAGACGATCTGCGGCAGCCAAACATCCTGGGTCGGCGGCTTCTGGCCGGCACGCTCATAGTCCTCACGGTTGGAAAAGAAGTGCGCCTGTCCGCCGCCGGCGGAGGGCTTGCCGATGATGACGGCGAGCGGAAAACCGGGATGGTCGAGATATTCAGCGCCGGGGCGGATGGCGATGCCGCCGTCGCCGGCCTTGCGGGCGATGTGGATGACGCGCGGCATCGTTCCCGTCTTGGCTTCGTCGGCAAATTTCTCGCGCACGGCAGCCGCGGCGATCCAGCGCACATTCTCGCGGAAATATCCTTTCGATTGCGGCTTGTTGAAGTAGCGCCACAAAAAGTCGTAGGCGACGTGGCGGCGCTGTTCCGCATTGTTGGGATCGAGCGCGGCGTATTTCTGCGCCGGCAAAAGGAAGTGATCGGCGGCGTAATCGAAGTCCTCCGCCGACAGGTAGGTGAAGCCAAACCCTTCGCCCGGCTGCACTTCAACCAGGATCACGTCCGGATGACGCCTTGCTTCAGCCAAATCAACCCCCCGGGATCTTGCGTTGGATCAGCCGGTTGCATCGATAAGGAGGCGAGTTCCCCACCGCAGACCGCAACCGCGTCCTCGCATCAAGCGTTACTGATGCAAGTATACCACAACATATGGTGTTACAATGTCTATTGGGGCAACCGCGGTGAAGCCGGTGGTGGAGGCGAAAGCCGCCGTCGAACGCTTCCTTGAGACTATGGAGGGCGCGGCCAAGAAGACCTTTCCCGCTTGGCAAAAGAAGCTGATCGAAGGCTTGGACGATTGCGACCTTTCCTACGACGTCCAGCACGCGCTCATCGACGGCCATCCCATCGACGATTATTATTACGCCGGCGCGGTGGCGCTGGAGGCGGCGAAAATCCGCCGGCTGTTCGCGCCGGACGAGGCGAGTGAGCTGTTAAGCCTGATCGGCGAGCAGGTCGATGCCGCCGCCGGTCGGTCGGACCGCCTCGTGTCGGATCTCACCTTCTTCATCATCGGGCGTCTCGACCAGGCCGCCCTCGTCGATAAGCACAAGCTGCCCCACGACCAAGTCGTGAAAGCGTTGCTGCAGAAACTCGGGATCGACCGTACCGAAGAGACCATGCATTTGATGCGTGAAGTGCTTTATCGCCACGAGCTCGGCGAGCCCCTGGCCCTGGGCGTCCCCCAGTGGTGGCAGCTGTTCCGGAGCAAATATTCGCTGGCCGGAAAGCCTGAGACGGCGCCGATGTCCTCGCCCGCGTTCGCGGCCGCGGAACAACGGATCAAGCCGCGCCGGCCGCGCAAGGCCGTGGCGATCATCTAGATCGAACTTCGGCAGCCGGGGTAGAGTGGTGCATCTCTACTCCATCTGCCGCAATGCCTTCCTCCGAAAAGAAAGCGACCGTCCCCGCCGACGCCACCGGCGCACGCCTCGACAAGTGGCTCGCAGGCGCCCTGCCCGATGTGTCGCGCTCGCGGCTGAAGGCGCTGATTGAAGGCGGCGCGGTCACCGTCGGGGCGAAAGTCGAACGCGATCCCGCGCGAAAAGTCCGTAGCGGAGAAATCGCGCGCGTGAAAATACCGGCCGCAGTCGCGGCGTTGCCGGAAGCGCAGGCCATGGCGCTCGATGTCATCTACGAGGATGACGATCTGATCGTCATCAACAAACCTGCGGGCCTCGTCGTCCACCCCGCCGCGGGCAATCTGGACGGGACGCTCGTCAACGCGCTGCTGGCCCACTGCGGGCCGTCGCTGGCGGGAATCGGCGGCGTGAAACGTCCGGGCATCGTCCACCGGATCGACAAGGATACAAGCGGCCTTCTGGTCGTCGCGAAAACCGAAAGAGCGCACGCCGGACTCACGGCGCAGTTCGCGGCGCACGAGGTCGAACGTCGTTATGACGCCGTGGTGTGGGGCGTCCCGAAGCCGCCGCGCGGCACGATCACGGGCGCCATCGGCCGCAGCGGCGCCAACCGCAAGAAGATGGCGATCGTGGCGCGGGGAGGCAAACCGGCCGAAACCTCGTACGTCATGGTCGAAGCGTTCGGGACGCGGGCGGCGCACGTGCAGTGCCGTCTCAAGACCGGCCGCACGCATCAAATCCGCGTACACATGACAAGCAAAGGACATCCGCTGATCGGCGATCCGGTCTACGGCCGCGGGCGCACGACAAAGGGGATTTCCTTCTCGCGCCAGGCCCTGCACGCCTCGACGCTCGGGTTCATCCATCCGGCGAGCGGAAAAACGCTGAATTTTGAAAGTGCGCTGCCGCCCGACCTTCGCGCCCTCATCGCCGCACTGCGGTAGCCTTCTTCACGCGCCCAAAGCGGCGCCGGAAATCGCACCTGTCCTTTGCGCGAACCGCATGGCTATCGCCCCGTAACTGCTGCATACTGCCTGCCGGGGGCCGCATCCAATGATTCGAAATCTCGACTATTGGCGCGCAAAGATCCGCGAGCTGAATATCAAGATCGCGCAAACCAGCGATCCCGCGGTGCTGAAAAACTACGAAAACCTGCTGGAGGAGTATCAGCGTCAAATCGACGCCGCGCTCAAGCTTCACCAGGAAGGACAATCAGCGCGCGGCCAGGCCTGACCGCCTACATCGCCCTCGCCAGGCCGTTGGTCAAGCTGTCGGGGGGACGACGCTCGGCTTCGCCCGGCTTCTTCTCGGGCTCGTAGACCGATTCAACGTCCGGGCCCCATTTCTGGACCAAGTCTTTCTGTTGATCGCGCATCGCAGCGATGCGCCGCCCCGCGGTCATGGCCATGAAGGTGCCGACCACCGAAGGCGTCGTCGAATAGATCGCCCAGCCGAACACGGCCGCGCCGTAGAAGGACATCCAGGCGAAGACGTTGGTGATGATGTCGACCGCGTGAGCGATGTTATGACCGTCGAACCACAGGTCGGCGAGGAACGGCGCCGCGCCAGCGAGGTTCATCGCACCGACCGTGAGGCCGCCGTAGAAGCCTCTCTTCCGCTCAAGCAGAAACGCAACGCCCGTCGGCACCAGGGCGACGCCGAGCACGATCATGGTGGGCACGATCAACAGTCCGATCGGCACCGCGATCAAAGCATAGAGGAAGAAATTGCTGCGCCTTTTCATGATTCAGAACAGCTTCCCGAGAAGCGTGATGAGATAGGTGAGGAACATGATGAACCCGGCGCCCGCCGCGCCCGCCTGGCGGCCCATCAATACGGCCGATTCCTGGCGATCGACCTGGCCGTGCTCGAGATCGTAGACGAGCTTTTCCGCCGCAGCGTATTCGGCCTTCGCCCAGGTGAAGCCCTCGGCATCCTTTTGGCGTTCCTCGGGATTATCGAGATAATTGAACATCTCGGCGAGGTTGCCCTTGCGGATCAGCTTCGGCAGTTCCTTTTCGATTTCCTTGCGCTTGTTGCGGTTCTGGTAGCTGTTCACCACCGGGCCCATCAGGCCGCCGACCCACTGCGCCAAGCCGTAGAGGGCTTCGGGGCCGAGGCGCCACTGCACGATCGCAAGCACGCTCAGCATGCCGATGGTGGCGCGGTCGGGGCGTGAGTCGTTCATCGCGTCGATCTGGCTGCCCGTGCCCTTGGCGTAACGCGCCCGCAGAAACGCGGCGATGTGGCGATCCACCGGCCAGGCTTTGGTGTTGGCGGTCTTGGCGACGGCATCGAGGGCGGGCAATACGCCTTTGACCTCCATGACGTACTGGTCGGCGATGAGCGGGCTCATACAAGGCTGCCACTCGTTGAGCTCGTACACACAACGCTCGATCCCCGCCCCGGAATTCTGATCCTTGAGATGGTTGCGCAGTTCGCGGAACACGCCTTCGTATTGCTGATTGTCGACGTTGAATTTGGTCTGGGCGACGATCCAGTACCGCCACAACTCGCGCGAGATGAAATCGGTATAGGGCTGCAGTTTTTGTTTGCGCAGCATCGCCACGGCGAGCGACGACCCGAACCCTTCGGTGAAGATGCGGAAATCCCGATAGCGGATCGGCGCCGCCGGATCGAGCAGCATCAGGACGCGGGCGATGATGATGTCGTCGGCCTCGCCTTTGCCGAGGGCCGCGCCGGTGCCCTTGATCGCGCTGGCGATGGCATCGGCGAGGTCGTTGAGTTCGAGCCCGCGGCGGATCCAGATTTCGAGCGATCCATCGTTGATGATCGACAGCGCCTTGTCCCAGTTTTGATACATCGCGTAGGACAGGGGGCGGACGGAGTGAAACTCCTGATCGGCGAAGCGCATGGGCCGCTGCGACTGCGGCTCGGCCTTGGCCTGAATGGGCGTCAGGCGCTTGCCATTGAGCCAAAGATCGATATTGGCCGGCTGCCAGCGCTGCTCGGCATCATCGGTGAGCATGCCGCGCAGACATTCGATCAATGAGACCGGAACACGTTCGTCGCCGACCAGCGCGGCGTAGGAACCGATCATGATCTTGCGCCGGATGATCTCGTGGTCGGGTACGCCGGCGAGCGGGTTGCGGCCGAGCGCGATCATCAAGACCGAGGCGCCGAACGCGTACATGTCGTCGGCATAGTGGCCAGCGCCGCGCCCCGCCGGCTGCGCCATGCCCGATTCGATCGGCTCCAGCAGCACGGGCTGGTCGTGCGCCGGCACCGACGTCACGCAATCGCCGAGGACGATTTTGGTCTTCTGCTCGTCGATGTAGTAGAGGTTGTCGGGGCGGATGGCGCGGTGGGCGATGCCCTTCTGGCCGAGCTCGATCAGCCCTTCGGCGATGGGTTTGATGACGGTGCGGGCAAACAGGTGATCGGGAATGCGCTTCACGCCCCCGAAGTGCGCGTCCATCACCTTGCCGCCGAGCGGCCGGTGATAGATGACGATGACGCATTTTCGGTCGAGCAGCGGCCATTCGGCGACGCCCCAGTCCACCATGTGCAGCACGGCCGGGATCTCAAGTCCCTTGAGGACACGCATGACCGAGATGCGCGCGGGCATGTCAGGCCGGCAGACCAGCGCGTAGAGCGGCCGGCCTTCCTGCTTGCGGTCGGCCACCTCGTAGGCGAGAGCGTTGGGCATATCGAGGCTGGGCAGCGGCCGGTCGCAGAAAATCGTGAAGCGATCACGGACGATGATGTAGCTGCCGCCGGAAGATGAACGGACGACCTCCGTCTCCGGCGGAGGCGACGGTGTCGAGGGCGCGCCATTGGCGGCCGGGGGCGCACGTTCAGGCGCCGGTCTGAGGTCCGCAGCCGCTTCGGCCATGGGACAGTCCTCAATCGCGTTCGGGACCCGCTTCTGCCGGTCCAATCGGCATCATACGGAAGTGGGCGTCACAAAACAACGACCATTACGCGCAGTAAACTGAGGGTTTTCCTAGGCTTACGGGGGCCAAGCGACCGCTCGGCCCAGCCTGTTTCCGGTCCGTTCAGTCCGCGAAGGGGTCCCGTACGAGAATGGTGTCTTCCCGCTGCGGGCTGGTGGACAGGAGAGCGACCGGTGCCTCGATCAGCTCCTCGACGCGGCGGATGTATTTAATGGCGTCGGCCGGGAGTTGAGCCCAGCTCCGCGCGCCCTGGGTCGAGGTGCGCCATCCGGGCAGCGTTTCGTAGACCGGCTTCACAGCGGCTTGCTCGCTCATGGAGGACGGCAGCCGACGAATGCGCGCTCCGTTCAGCTCGTAAGCGACGCAGATCTTGAGCTCGGCCAAGGTGTCGAGCACGTCGAGCTTCGTGAAGGCGATACCGTCGATCCCGCCGATCTTGATGGCCTGACGGACCATCACCGCATCGAACCAGCCGCAGCGCCGCTTGCGCCCCGTCACCGTGCCGAACTCGCGCCCGCGCTCGCCGATGAGCTGGCCGATGTCGTCGGTGAGCTCGGTCGGGAACGGCCCGGACCCGACCCGCGTGGTGTAGGCCTTGGTGATGCCCAGCACATAGCCGACACCGCCGGGGCCGACGCCCGAGCCGGCCGCCGCCTGCCCCGAGACGGTGTTGGACGACGTCACATACGGATAGGTGCCGTGGTCGACGTCGAGCATCGCCCCCTGCGCGCCCTCGAACAGGACCCGGGCGCGGTTCTGGCGGGCCTCGGCCATGATCTCCCAGACCGGAACCGCGAAGGGGAGGATTTTGGGTGCGATCTCCTTCAGCTGCGACAGGATTTCCGCCCCGTCGACTTCGGCGTGACCGACGCCGCGCAGCAAGGCGTTGTGATGAGCAAGCAATCGCTCGACCTTCGAAGCGAGCGCCGGAGGATCGGCGAGATCACAGACGCGAATGGCGCGCCGCGCGGTCTTGTCTTCGTACGCCGGTCCGATGCCCCTGCCCGTCGTCCCGATCTGCTTCGACCCGGCCGCGGCTTCGCGCGCCTGGTCGAGGGTCCGATGCAGGGGAAGAATGAGCACCGCATTGTCGGCCAGCTTCAGCACGTCCGGGGTGATCTTCACGCCCTGTTCGCCGATGCGTCTGATTTCGTCGAGCAGCGCCCAGGGGTCGACTACCACGCCGTTGCCGATGATCGAAGGTTTGCCGCGCACGACGCCCGAGGGCAGCAATGAGAGTTTATAGGTGTGATTCCCGATGACGAGGGTATGGCCCGCGTTGTGGCCTCCCTGGAAGCGCACGACCATGTCGGCGCGTTCGGAGAGCCAATCGACGATCTTGCCTTTGCCTTCGTCGCCCCACTGCGAGCCGACGACCGCGACGTTACCCATTGGCATCCCCTCTCAAGCCGCGCGCAGCGGCGGCGCGGTTATACGCGCGAAGTTCAGGTTCAACAATAACGCTTAGCTTAGCGGGTGCCGGCGCGGTTGTTCGGAAAAGCGAGCCCGCAGTTTCTCTTCGGCTTTGCGCGCGACGTACCTCACCAGCGGAAAGCCCATCAGCGCCAACAACACCGCCGGCACGACACTGCGGAGGATGCCTACCGGCAACCCTTCCATTCCCTCGTGGGTCACGACTTCGTAGGCCCCGCGCAGAAAGGAAATGAAGATGAAGGCCCAGACCACGCCGTTGCGCATCCGCGCATTGCGATGGATCTGCTCAAGTTCCAGCCTGAAAAGGTCTTCCCGGAGGGCTTGCGACTGCGTTGCCATGGGAAAAGTCTAGCACGCCGTCCGCCACCGAAATAAAGAGGCAAAATTTCGCGAATTTCGGCCCTAAAACGCGAGACTCCGGGCCTGGCGGACGTGCGGCAGCGATTTAACCTTGGCGAGCACGTCCTCGGTGACCCCCTGATCGAGTTTCAGGAGCGCGATCGCGTCGCCGCCGGAGCGGGTCCGGCCGAGATGGAACGAGGCGATGTTGATTCCAGACTGGCCAAGCACGGTGCCGAGAGCGCCGATGAACCCGGGCTTGTCGTTGTTGGCGACAAACAGCATGTGCGGCCCGACCTCTGCTTCGATGTGGATGGAATCGAGGTCCACCAGACGCGGCATGCTGCCGAACAAGGTGCCTGAGACGGAGGTGGTCTGGCTGTCCGTGACGACGGTCAGCGTGATGAGGGTCTGGTAGAGGTCGTGGTCGCCGCTCTTCACTTCCGTGACCTTGATGTCGCGTTCGCGCGCGATCAGCGGCGCATTCACCATGTTCACGCTTTCCATCAGCGGTCCCAAGAGCCCCTTCAGTGCGATAGCGGTAAGCGGGCGAGTGTTCAGCTCGGCGACATGGCCTGCGTACTCGACGGTGATGGCCTTGAGCCCGGACGTGACGATTTGCCCGGCGAAACTGCCGAGTTCTTCGGCCAGCTTCATATAAGGCTTCAACCTCGGCGCATCTTCCGCCGAAACCGAAGCCATGTTGAGCGCGTTGGTCACGGCGCCGCTGAGGAGATAATCGGAAATCTGTTCGGCGATCTGGAGCGCGACATTCTCCTGCGCTTCATTCGTCGACGCGCCGAGGTGCGGCGTGCACACCACGTTCTCCAGGCCGAAGAGGATGTTGGATTTCGCCGGTTCTTCTTCGAAGACATCCAAAGCCGCACCCGCGACGTGCCCGGATTCGATCCCCTTCTTGAGATCGGCTTCGACGACGAGGCCGCCGCGCGCGCAATTGATGATGCGAACGCCCTTCTTCATCTTCGCGATGGCCTTGGCATCGATGAGATTGCGCGTGTGGTCGGTGAGCGGCGTGTGCAAGGTGATGAAGTCGGCACGGGCGTAGATCGTGTCGAGATCGGCTTTCTCGACGCCCAGGTCGCGCGCGCGTTCCTCCGAAAGATACGGATCGAACGCGAGGACTTTCATTTTCAGCCCGAGGGCGCGGTCGGCGACGATCGAGCCGATGTTGCCGCACCCGATCACGCCCAGTGTCTTTCCATAAAGCTCGACGCCCATGAACTTCGACTTCTCCCACTTCCCGGAGTGGGTCGAAGCGTTGGCGACGGGGATTTGCCGCGCGAGCGCCATCATCATCGAGATCGCGTGTTCGGCGGTCGTGATCGCATTGCCAAAGGGCGTATTCATCACCACGACACCGCGCGCCGTTGCCGCGGCTACGTCGACATTGTCGACGCCGATACCGGCGCGGCCGACGACCTTGAGGTTCGTGGCGGCGGCGAGGACCTCGGCCGTGACCTTGGTGTTCGAGCGAACGGCGAGACCATCGTAATCCTTGATGATCGCCACGAGTTCCTGGGGCGTGAGGTTGGTTTTGACGTCCGCATCCACGCCGCGCGTCTTGAAGATCTCAACCGCTGCGGGGCTCAACTTGTCGCTGATCAATACTCTCGGCTTAGCCATCTCACTCCGCTCCAGAAAGAATCCAAATTTGGGCGCTTAAATACATCAAGCCGCCTCCGGCGTCCCAGGCCCTTTTGTACTCGTGATGCCGTCAAAAGCGGCAATAGCGATGGCGGCCCAAATGAAGCCGAATGACACCAGATCCCCGAGGTCGAAGGGCTCGCCAAAGCCGAATACGGCCAAAAGCAGCGAGATCGTGGGCCCCATGTATTGGAGGAAGCCCATGGTCGTCATCCGGACCCGGCGCATCGCCGCGGCAAAGAGTGCGAGCGGCGCGATGGTCAGGGCGCCGCCGACGACCAGGAGCACATCGCGCTTGAGGTCGCCGATCAGGAACAGCCCCTCGCCGCGGACGTACCACCATGCAATAAGCGCGACCGCAACCGGCAGCACGAGCGCGGTTTCGATCAGAAGGCCGTCCAGGGCCGCAACGGGGGCCCGTTTCCGGCCGTAGCCATAAAGGCCGAAGGTGACGGCCAGTCCGAGCGCGATCCAGGGCAGGCGTCCGAACGCAATGACCTGAACAAGAACGCCGCAGGTCGCGAGCCCGACGGCAAACAGGCGGGTGCCGGACGGGCGCTCGTGCAGGATCAGAATCCCGAAGGCAAACGAGATGACGGGAGTCATGTAATAGCCGAGCGCCGACTCAACCAGCTGGTCGGTGACCAGGGCATACATGAACAGCGTCCAGTTCACGGTGATCAGCAAGCTGGTGATAAATAAGGTCCAGCGTGTGCTTGGCGTACGCAGGATCGCGACGATCTCCGCCGTCCGGCCACGCACGACCGTCAGCAAGCCCAGCAGCACGACGCACCACAGGATGCGGTGCGCCGTCATCTCGACGGCGCCGACTTCGTGCAGCAGCCACCAATAGAGCGGGAGAAATCCCCAAAGCACGTAAGCGCCGACGGCGTAGGCAATGCCGGCGTTCTCCTCGGAACGCGGGATCCCCTGCTCGGCCACCTTACATTACGCCGACTGCACTTCGCCGTGAGCCCACTCGAGCCACGGAAGCAGCGCCTCGATATCGGCGGTGTCGACCGTCGCCCCGCCCCAGATGCGAAGCCCCGGAGGCGCGTCGCGGTAGCTGGCGACGTCGAGGGCGACGCCTTCCTTTTCGAGCACCGCGGCGAACTTCTTGGCCGCTTCCGCCTGCTTGTCCGCCGGCAACGCGGTGAACCAATCGGCCGTAATCTTCAGGCAGATCGAGGTGCAAGAGCGCGTCTCGGGCTTTTCCGCAAGGAATGCGATCCAGTTCTTCTTCGCCACCCAATCGCCGATGGCCTTGAGATTGGCCTCCGAGCGGGCAATCAGAGCCTTGAGGCCGCCGATGCTTTCCGCCCAGGCCAGGCCGTCGACCGCGTCCTCGACGCACAGCATCGAGACGGTGTTGATGGTATCGCCCTCGAAGATGCCTTCGCTGAGCTTGCCCTTGGAGGTAAGGCGGAAGATCTTGGGCAACGGCCAGGGCGGCGAATAGCTTTCCAGCCTCTGCACTGCCCGCGGCGAGATGATCAGCATGCCGTGCTGCGCTTCACCGCCGAGCACCTTCTGCCAGGAGTAGGTGACGACATCGAGCTTGTCCCACGGCATCTCCATCGCGAACACCGCCGAAGTCGCATCGCAGATGGTGAGCCCCTTGCGGTCGGCCGGGATCCAATCGCCATTGGGCACGCGCACGCCCGAAGTGGTGCCGTTCCAGGTGAAGACCACATCGTGGTCGAAATTCACCTGCGAAAGGTCGGGCAGCTTGCCGTAATCGGACGAGAGCACGCGCGCCTCTTTCAGCTTCAGCTGCTTGACGACATCCGTGACCCAGCCCTCGCCGAAACTTTCCCATGCGAGCATGTCGACCGGGCGCGCGCCGAGGACGGACCAAAGCATCATCTCAACCGCGCCGGTATCAGACGCGGGCACGATGGCAATCTTGTAGTCGGCCGGGACGCCGAGGATCGCGCGGGTCTTGTCGATGACCTGCTTGATGCGCGCTTTCGCCGGCTTTGCACGGTGCGAGCGTCCGACAAGCGCGCCCTTGAGCGCTTCCAGACTCCAGCCGGGACGTTTGGCGCATGGGCCGGAAGAAAAGTGATTGCGCGCCGGACGCGCAGACGGTTTCGGACGAGCGGACATGGAGTGATGGGATCCTTAGACGTACGGCCGGCGGGTATTTTCAAGCCGTTCTGCCCCGCCAAAGGGGGCGGAGTGTATGAACCGCGCCGGATGCCGTCAATGTGCGGCAAGGCTATGAATTCAATGGAGTTAGTCGCGATTCGAACCCGGCAAGAGATGCCCGTGATTGAGCGGGCCGTGCCCACGCCCAAGGCCGGGCGCAGTGAGGATCGCCTTGCGCACGTACGCCCGCGCGCCCGTGACGGCATCGCGCAAGGACATTTTGCGGGCGAGACCGGCGGCAATGGCGGAGGCCAGAGTGCAGCCGGTGCCGTGCGTGGACGACGTATCGATCCTCAGGTCGTGGAAGCGGACCACCTCGTCCCGGGTAATCAGCAGATCGACCAAGTGCGCGCCTTCGAGATGGCCGCCCTTGAGCAGCACGGCTTCGGCGCCGAGCGCGCGGCAAGCCTCGACCGCGGCATCCATGTCGGCGACGGTCCTGAGGCGGCGACCGGTGAGAACTTCGGCCTCCGGAAGATTGGGCGTCACCACCGCGGCGCCGCGTACCAAACGGCGCACGAGAGCGTCGGCCGCATCTTCCGCCAGCAGAGCGTGGCCGCCTTTGGCCCGCATGACCGGATCGACCACGCGCGGCACTCCGATCGCGCTCCGCGCGAGCGTATCGGCCACAGCTTCGATCATGGGCCGTGAAGCCAGCATACCCGTCTTCACGACGTCGATTCCGATGTCACCGGCGACCGCTTCGATCTGGCCTTGAACGATATCGAGCGGCACCTCGTGCACGGCGGTCACGCCTTGGGTGTTCTGCACCGTGATGGCCGTGACGGCCGTCATGGCATAGGCGCCGAGCATGGTGACGGTCTTGATGTCCGCCTGGATGCCGGCGCCCCCGCCGGAGTCCGAACCGGCAACGATCAGCACGCGGCCGAGAGAAGGTCCTACGTTCATGGGGTACAAAGATAAACGGCCCTCTCCACCCGATCAAACCTCGCCCGGCGACTTTTCATAACTACCGCAAGCACGGACAAAGGGGTGCGCAAGCCCGTGATGGCGGGCTGCTTGACCGTGAGACCTCGGCTATACTCGGGACTGCCGTCTATCCTTGGGGGGAAAGACCATGACCGAAGCGACTCTTACGACCGCTAAGACACCTTGGCACCTTTGGCTCGTTGGTATCGTTGCCGTTCTGTTCAACGCCGTCGGCGCCTTCGACTACGTCATGAGCAAGACGCAGGGCGAAGCTTATATGGCCGGCGCCGGAATGACGCCCGAGCAAATCGCTTTCATGATGGACTATCCGGTTTGGATGAATGTCGTATGGCCGATCGGCGTGTGGGGCGCCTTCGCCGCCTCCGTGCTGATCCTCTTGCGCAAGAAATTGGCCGTTCCCGTGTTCTTGATCTCGACCGTCGCCTGGTTCGTGAGCCTTCTCTACACCTACATCCTGACGAACGGCGGTGAGATCTGGGGCCAGTCCATGCACATCGTCAGCGTCGTGATCACGGTGCTGTTGCTGTTCTTCACCTGGTATGCGCGCGAGATGACGAAGCGCGGCGTGCTGACTTAAGCCGCCGCCTTCTTGATCGCGTCGATCACGTGAGAGACCACGTCATCGACTTCGCTTGCGTCGTCGCCTTCGGCCATGACGCGGATGAGCGGTTCGGTCCCTGACTTGCGGATCAGGAGCCGGCCGCGACCGGAGAGCCGCTGTTCGCACGCCTTGATCACCTGACGCACGGTATCGAGCTCCAGCACCGCGTCGGCGCTGGCGCCCCGCTCGAGGCGGACATTGCGCAGAAGCTGCGGTACGGGGTCGAACAGCCGCAGGGTCTCGCCGGCCGGCCGGCCGGCGGTGACCAGCGCCGCCATGACCTGCAGCGCGGCGATGACGCCGTCGCCGGTGGTGGCATGCTGGCCCATGATGATATGGCCGGACTGCTCGCCGCCGAGATTGCAGCCGTACTGACGCATATGCTCGACGACGTAGCGGTCACCGACCTTGGTGCGCACGAGCGGGAGCCCGAGCTTCTGGAGATAACGCTCGAGACCGAGATTGCTCATCACGGTCGCGACGACGGCGCCGCCGGCGAGCTGCTGCGTCTTCTGCCAATGCGCCGCGATCAGAGCGAGCACCTGGTCGCCGTCGACCATGCGGCCGTTCTCGTCGCAGAACAGAACGCGGTCGGCGTCCCCGTCCAGGGCAAGCCCGAGATGGGCCTTGTGATTCTTGACGAGCGCGCAGAGCTCCTCGGGATGGAGCGAGCCGCAGGACTTGTTGATATTGAAACCGTCAGGATTGACGCCGACCGAAACGACCTCGGCGCCGAGTTCCCAAAACACGGTAGGCGCGACCTTGTAGGCGGCGCCGTTGGCGCAATCGACCACGATCTTGAGGCCGTCGAGGCGCAGGCCGCGCGGAAACGTCGTCTTGGCGTATTCGATGTAGCGGCCTTGCGCGTCTTCGAGGCGCTTGGCGCGGCCGAGGCGATCGGGGCCGGCGCGATAATTGTCGAAGCTGCCTTCCATGTAGCTTTCGATCTCCGCTTCAATCTCGTCGGAGAGTTTGTAGCCGTCCGGACCGAAGAGCTTGATGCCGTTATCCTGGTACGGATTATGGGAGGCGGAGATCATCACGCCGATATCACAGCGCATGGAGCGCGTGAGCATGGCGATGCCGGGTGTCGGGATCGGACCGACGAGGATGACGTCCATGCCCATCGAGACGAAGCCCGCCACGAGCGCGGGCTCGAGCATGTAGCCGGACAGGCGGGTATCCTTACCGATGACCACGGTGTGGCGGCGATCGCCGCGCGTGAAAAAGCGGCCGGCCGCCATGCCGAGGCGCATGGCGGTTTCGGGAGTCATGGGTTCCACGTTCGCGCGCCCGCGAACGCCGTCAGTGCCGAAAAGTTTGCGTACAGCCATTCAAGTCCCCTGGAGGTCGTGGTCGCGGATATGATCCCCGGCGGCGAAAAACGCAGTCACACGCGGAGCTTTCTGCTTAACGACCTTTGAACCTCAGAAGTTGCGAGGATACCCCTGACGCGGTTTAACAGGGATTAAGATGGTGTTAGCGCCCGGTGAATACGCGCCGAGGTTGTTAACGGCCACCTAGTTAAGGCCAATCGCCATGTTGTCGCGGGCAGCGACCGCACCATCCCAGGCCCGGCGGGCGTCATCCTCGATCCGGGCCATGGTTCGGTCGTCGTGGCTGGGATCGTGATGAAAGAGCGCGAGGCGTCGCGCGCCGGCGGCTTTGCAGAGGCGAACGCCTTCCTGCCACGTCGAATGACCCCAACCGACGTGCGCGGAGAATTCCTCGTCGGTGTAAGTCGCATTGTAGATGACAAGGTCCGCGCCTTCGATGAGGCCAAGAACATTCTGGTCCGGCTTGCCCGGGACATGCTCGGTGTCGGTTACGTAGCAGATCGACTTTCCCTGCACTTCAATCCGATAGCCTGTCGCGCCCCCATGATGATTTAGCGGCGCGGTGCGAACGACCGCGCCTGCTGCAAGTTCAGTGAGCAGATCTCCGACACGGAAGTCCTCGAAAGACTTCTCGGTCGCATACCAGTTCTGCAGCGGATGAGGATAGGTCGGGCCCGGCGCGTAAGCGCTCTTCGAGATCGCGTGGGTTCCGCCGTACGTCCTCGCGAACACAGATCCGAGTCCGCCATGATCGGCCAGATCACCAGCAAGGACGCGGACCGTCGAGCCCGCCGTTTGAATGGGCGCGAAAAAGGAAAGCCCGATGATGTGGTCCCAGTGACAATGCGACAGCAGCACCACCGCTGACTTTCTTTGACGGCGGGCAAGGTCGTTGCCGCAGAACCGGATGCCGGTACCGGCATCGAGAATGAGACTCGTGTCATCCCAGGCGATTTCGACGCAACTGGTGTTGCCGCCGTAGACGACATACTCCTGCGATGCGCACGGGAAGCTGCCGCGCACGCCCCAGAACTTGACGTTGACTGCCATCGCTCACCCCCGCGGCACGAACCTACCACGGGCGCGGGAGCGGCCGAAGGCGTTACGCGCCGACCGCGATCCTTTTTGCCACGGCAAGGGCTTGGCGGGTTTCGGCAACATCGTGCACCCGCAAGATCCGCGCCCCATGGCGGACCCCGCTCAAGGCCGCCGAAAGCGATCCGCCGAGGCGGTGCTGGGGTTCCTCGCCGCGGCTCATCCGCGCGATGAAGCTCTTGCGCGAAGCGCCGAAGACGATGGGACAGCCCAGCGCGCGATACACGCCCAGATGATCGATGATCTGAGTATTGTGCGTATCGTCCTTACCGAAGCCGATCCCGGGATCGATGGCGATGCGTTCGCGCGCAATACCGGCGGCGATGCAGGCTTCGATGCGCGCCTCCAGAAAATCGAACACGTCACCGGGAGCCCAGATATAGCGTGGATGGTCCTGCATGGTGCGCGGATCGCCCTGCATGTGCATGAGCACGACGGAAACATCGGTGCGCGCGACCGCCGGCAGCGTGCCCTCGCCGGTCAGCGCCGAGATATCGTTGATGATACGCGCGCCGGCGGCGATGGCGGCGGCCATCACCGGTGCGTGCCGCGTATCGATCGAAACGCATACACCCGATGCGGCGAGCGCGCGGATCACGGGGAGCACCCGTGCAGCTTCCTCATCGATGGCGACCGGCGCAGCGCCGGGGCGTGTCGATTCACCGCCGACGTCGATGATCGCTGCACCGGCGGCGACAAGCGCCCGGGCATGGGCGATAGCGGCGGTCTCGGATGCGTGCTGGCCGCCGTCCGAAAAACTGTCCGGCGTGACGTTGACGACGCCCATGATGAGCGGGTCGGCCAGGGAAAGGCCTGCGTAGGTCGTGGGAACTTGTGCCAACGCTTCCAGCCATGGAAGGCTGGCGGCGGGGCACTCGTGGGCGAGGAACGTCTGCTGGACGATGGGCGAGAGCGAGCTGTCCGTAAGTTCGACGGCCGTGAAGGCGCGGCCTTCGCCGTAGGGGATGGCGCGATTGCGCGCGGCGGCATCGCGGGCGGAGCCGCCGAAGAGAAACCCGCGGGGGGTGACATACGGTCGAGATAGCTTCATGTGCGCGAATGTGCCGCGCGGGCGAGCAAAACAAAAGGCCCGGCTTAGGGCCGGGCCTTCGTTAGGAAGCTAAGTCACTTAACCGCCGGGTTGCGGTGTCGGCTCCTGGCCGAAGCCCGGGCGGCGGCCGGTGGCTTCCGATCCCGAGGTCGGGACCGAGGAGCGCCGGCCGGAATCCTTCTTCGGCGGCTGGCGTTCGCTCTTGTTGATCTTCTCGCCACGCAGCAGCGCTTCGATCTCGTCGCGGGACAGCGTCTCATGCTCGAGAAGCCCTTGGGCGATGATCTCAAGCTGGTCGCGATGATCGTTGATGATCTTGCGCGCGGTGGCCTCGCCCGCTTCGACAAAGTTGCGCACTTCCTCGTCGATCAGGCGCGCGGTCGCGTCGGAAACGTTCTTCTGCTGCGTCACCGAGTGACCCAAAAAGACTTCGCCTTGATTGTCCGTATAGCGGAGCGGGCCGAGCTTCTCGGAGAAACCGAACTCGGTGACCATACGGCGCGCGATATCGGTCGCACGGCGGATGTCATCCGACGCGCCGGTGGTTACACGCTCGGCGCCGAAGGTGATTTCCTCGGCGACACGGCCTCCGAACAGGCTCGCGAGCTGCGCTTCGAGCTCCACGCGCGACATGGAGTACTTGTCGCGCTCGGGAAGGAACATCGTCACGCCCAGAGCGCGGCCGCGCGGGATGATGGTGACCTTGTGCAGAGGCTCGTGGCTCGGCACATGGAGCATGACCAAGGCATGGCCGCCTTCGTGGTAGGCGGTGAGCTTCTTCTCGTCTTCGGTCATGACCATGGAGCGACGTTCGGCGCCCATGAGCACTTTGTCCTTGGCTTCCTCGAATTCCTGCATGCCGACGACGCGTTTCGCCTTACGGGCCGCAAGCAGGGCCGCTTCGTTGACGAGGTTGGCGAGGTCCGCTCCGGAGAATCCCGGCGTGCCGCGGGCGATGACTTTGAGATCGACGTCCGGCGCCAGCGGGGTCTTCTTGCTGTGCACCTGGAGGATGCGCTCGCGGCCCAGGATGTCGGGGTTCGGGACGACCACCTGGCGGTCGAAGCGGCCCGGACGCAGGAGCGCGGGATCGAGCACGTCCGGACGGTTGGTCGCGGCGATGAGGATCACGCCCTCGTTCGCCTCGAACCCGTCCATCTCGACCAGCAACTGGTTGAGGGTCTGTTCGCGTTCGTCGTTACCGCCGCCGAGACCGGCGCCGCGGTGACGACCGACCGCGTCGATTTCGTCGATGAAGATGATGCAGGGGGCGTTCTTCTTGCCCTGCTCGAACATGTCGCGCACACGGCTCGCACCGACGCCGACGAACATCTCCACGAAGTCGGAGCCGGAGATGGTGAAGAACGGGACGTTGGCTTCGCCGGCAATGGAGCGGGCGAGCAGCGTCTTACCGGTACCCGGCGGGCCGACGAGCAGCACGCCCTTGGGGATCTTGCCGCCCAGGCGCTGGAATTTCTGCGGATCGCGCAGGAATTCCACGATCTCTTCAAGCTCCTGCTTCGCTTCGTCGACACCGGCGACGTCCTCAAAGGTGACGCGGCCCTGCTTCTCGGTCAGCAGCTTGGCTCGCGACTTGCCGAAGCCCATGGCCTTGCCGCCGCCCGACTGCATCTGGCGCATGAAAAAGATCCACACGCCGATGAGAAGCAGCATCGGGAACCAGGAAATGATCACACTCCAGAAGGTGACCTCATTGTCGCTGCGCGGAACGGCTTTGATGTTGACGCCGTGCTCGCGCAAGGTCGGGACGAGGGTCGGATCCTCGGGCGCGTAAGTGCGGAAATCGCCGCCGGATTTGAAGGAGCCCGAGATATTCGGCCCCTGAATCAGAACATCCTGGACGTCGCTGCGCTCGACAGAGGAAACGAACTCGGAAAAGGAGATTTCCCGGCTGGAGCTGCGCGGCGTCGCATTCTGGAAAAGATTGAACAGGGCCACCACACAGACGAGGATGATCGCCCAAAGCATTAGGTTGCGGCTGATATTCAAAACGGCCCTCTTACGCGCTGTCCGCAGCCCAACAGGGGCTCGGGGGGTGGTCTCGGCACAAAAACAGGAGGCACTTCAGCTCTGTAGATAGTGCGTCCGGCGATATTGGCAAGCAAAGCGTTAATCCTGCGTTCGTACTTAAACGCTTTGTGAGTGTCACAATTCGGCATCATCTTCGGCGAATTGGTCAATTCGCGGGCAGACAAACGCCGTTAGAAAGGTAACGCCCGGTGACGTTGTAAGGTTCGAGCGGAGGTAATTTAAGGGCGGGACGGCGGCCAACCCCTGCGAATCGAAGAGCGCGGGCAGCGTTTCCCGGGCAATGACCGGGAGTTTTTTCCAGGCGGGAGCGTCCCGAAGCTCGACCGGGAGGTCCGCCGCGACCAGCCGGCGAACGCGGAAGCGGCCCGCCGCTCCTTTCACCCCGACTTCAAAGCGCCCGTCCCAGATCACTTTTGCGTCGCCGGCAATGGCCAGGTCATCGCCGATTTGCGCCGCCTCTCGCGCCACAGTGAGCTGTGCACCGCCGCGCACGAGAACGCAGCCGTGCAAGGTCGAATCGCGCCACGGCCCCGTGCGGAGACTTTCGTAAAGGCGCAATAGGCGCTCGAAGCGCGGCCGGTAAACTTGTCCTCCGGCCGTCATGAGCACGCGCGCAAGGCCCCTCAAGCCGATCTCTTCCGGCGCGGCGAGGAACTGACCCAAGTCGACGCGCCCGACACCGTATTCGTCCCAGGTGCAGGCGCGGGCGAGAAGCTCCCCGACATAATAGTCCAGTGCCGCACGGGCCCGGCGCATGTGGTCTGCTGTTGCGAGCAACCGGCCGGAGGACAGGCCTTCGCGCTCGAGGATCGTACGAGCGGCCCGCAGGCGGGTACGGCCATAATTCGGGTCGTGGTTGGATGGGTCTTCGATCCAAGGCTGGCCGATATCGCGCAAGTACGCGACAAGCCGGTCCTTGGGAACGGCGAGCAGGGGCCGGGCGAGACGGATGCCGCCGCGTTCGACAAGCGGTGTCATGGCGGCCAGTCCATCGACCCCGCTGCCGCGCGCAAGGCGAAGCAGGAAAGTCTCGGCCTGATCGTCGGCATGGTGCGCGACAAACAAGTGCGAGCACCCGTTCGCCATGCACCAGTCCATCATCAATCGGTAGCGGGCGTCCCGGGCGACCGCTTGCGCGCTCGACGCTCGCCCGCGATAGGCAACACCCTCCGCCCAGCGCAGCGTGGTGTGCGGAATGTCCAAGGGCGCGAGCCATGCGGCCACTTGCCTCGCTTCATCGGCGGCGGCATCGCGCAACGCGTGGTCGACGGTGAGAGCGTGGACAGTGGCGTTGTTCTCCCGCGCCCAACGTGCGAGCAGCAGAACAAGCGCCATGCTATCGGCGCCGCCCGAAACGGCGGTAGCGAGGCGCGCGCCCGGACGCACCGCCATCGCCGGCATGGCGGCAGCGAATTCGCCCGCGAGATCGTAAGAAAGGGCGTTGTCGTCCGGTTCTACTTGCACTTCAACTTGGCGCGCTCGGCGGCGGCCGGCTTCGATACTTCGTCGGGCGCCTTCGGATAATCCTTCGCCAGCCGGTTTAGAGCAGTGCACGCCCCTTGGTTCTGGCCGAGGTTCGACATGGACATAGCGAGCTTCAGGAGATTGTCGGGGCCCTTATTGGTGCGGGGGTAGTTTTGGTAGCCGGCCATGAATTCGACGGCGGCCTGCTGATAATCGCCGCGCACGTAGTGCGTTTCACCAAGCCAGTATTGCGCATTGCCTGCGAGCGGATCCTTGGGATGGCGCTTCAGGAAATCGCGAAACGCGACTTCGGCCCGCGCGAAATCGTTGCGGCGCAGGAGATCGAAGGCAAAGTCGTATTGAACCTTCGGCGTGCCTTCCGGAAGCTTCACTTCCCCAACCGGAGGCGCCATCGCGAGCTGGCCGGCGGCGACGGCCCCCGGCTTCGGCGCAGCGGCGGGAGCCGGCGCCGGTTCTGCCGGCGCGGCTTCGGCCACCGGCGCCGACAACGTGCCCTCGTCCGGCGGCAGGGGGTTTCCGTCGGCGTCGGTGCGCATCACGAATGAGCCGTCGGCGCCGACACCCTCCCCGGCGGCGGGCGCGGTCTGCGGCCGCGTAATACGCGGCGGGGGCGTCATCGGCTCGGACAGCGGCTCATCGGCGCCGGCGCGGCGCTGCGGCGGACGCGGCGGCACGGCCGGCACCAGCGTCGGCGTCGCGCCGGCACGCGGCGGAAGCGCGGCGCCGGGGACAGCGGCGCCCTCGCTCGGTACGGCCGCGGCGCCGCCGGCTTCAAGACGCGCGACGCGGAGTTGCAGATCGTCCTGCAGCGTCTTCACTTCGTTGGTGAGCTGATTGAGGCGGTGGTTCGCCTCTTCGACCTGGCCGGTGAGCTGCTCGATCAGCGCTTCGAGCTTGAGCATGCGGACTTCCACGCTGCCTTCAGTCGGCTGCTGCGACTGCAGCTGAATCAGCTGCTGTTGCATCGCGTCGAGCCGCGCGGCGAGCTCGCGGTTGTTCTGCGCGGAGGCGGGCGATGCGGCTACAGCGACGATCGCCGCGACCGCGAGACCACGAACCGAACGGGAGATCGAACGAAAAACGATCATGATCGAAATCCTTTGCGCGTCCGCGGCCGAGGGCCAGCCGCGTCAGGATGTTGCAAACAAGTACCGGGGGGTACTGTGAATCTGATTCATCAACCCGGCAAGAATAAGGCGCACTAAAAAAACGAAGCGCATGGATCGGTTCCCCGATCGACATGCGCCCCAAAAAAGCGCGGCTCCGACAGTGCCGGAGCCGCTTTTCTTATTTCTTACTGGACCGCCGACACGCCGCGGCGGTTACGCGCCCAGCAGCCTTCGTCCGAGTTGACGCACAGCGGACGCTCTTTGCCGTACGAGATGGTCTTCACCCGATTGGCATTGACGCCCTGCGAGATCAGGTACTGACGCACCGCATTGGCACGGCGTTCGCCGAGGCCGAGGTTGTATTCACGGGTGCCGCGCTCGTCGCAGTGGCCTTCGACCGTCAGGGTGCGGTTCGCGTACTGGTTGAGCCACTGAGCCTGCGCACGGAGGCGGGCCTCGTCTTCGGCGTCGAGATCGTAACGGTCGAAGTCGAATTGAACCGTATTGCCGACGACGGTGTTGAAATATTCCAGAGAGTCCGGAGCCGGACCCGACGGCTTCGCCGGCGGCGGCGGCGGCGGCGCAGCGGCCGGCGCAGTCTGTTGGACTTCGGTCTTCTTGGTGGAGCAGGCCGCGAGAAGAGCCAAAGCGGCAACTGCGGCGACGGTGCGGAATTTCATCTTACGTTTCCCCTGATTTTTTTGGAGGTATTCCCAGCGCTGATTCGGCACTCTTTTACCAGCTAACCGCGCAGACGCAAGGGCCTGCCCGGCCCAGTCGGGCTCCTTAGGCTCGGAAATATATAACCTTTTAGACGGTGTTGCAAAGGAGCAGCAGCCGGCGCAGTGCGGTGCACAACGCTTTGGCTGCTAACTTGTTGTTACACGGACGGCAAGTAATTTCGGCAAAACTAGGGAATGAGGGGCGACCAAGCCGGGTCGGACGCGTCCTGCGGCGTAATGATTTCCCTTTGATTATAGCCGGTTAAGTCGATGGAATAGAGCCGCGTGCGGCCGCCGTTGCGCGACTGGGCAAAATACATGAGCACGCGGCCATTGGGCGCCCAGGTGGGGCTTTCCACAAGGAAGCCTTGAGCCAAAAGGCGCTCGCCGCTCCCGTCCGGCTTCATCACGCCGATGTAAAAATTGCCGTCGGTGGTCGCATACCGCGTAAAGGCAATGAGGTCGCCGCGCGGCGACCAGACCGGGGTCGCGTAGCGCCCCTTGTCACGGGCAAAACTGATGCGCTTCGGGTCGGAGCCGTCCGCGTTCATCACATAGATTTGCTGGCTGCCGCCGCGGTCCGAGGCAAAGGTGATCTGCTTGCCGTCGGGCGAAGCGCTCGGCGAGGTGTCGATGGCCGGGTGGTCGGTGAGCTTCGCGCGCTGACGCGTGCGCAAATCCATTTCGTAAATCTCGGAATTGCCATTCACCGCCATCGACAACAGGACCTTGTTGCCGTCGGGCGTGAAACGCGGCGCGTAAGTCATCCCGGGGAAATCGCCGAGTACTTCCTGACGGCCGGTATCGATGTTGAAGAGGTACACCCGCGGTACGTTGCGGAAGTAAGACATGTAGGTGATCTCTTGCGCCGTCGGAGAGAAACGCGGCGTAAGCACCAGATTGGCGCCGTTGGTGAGATAGCGATTGTTGGCCCCGTCCTGATCCATGATCGCGAGGCGCTTCACGCGTTCAAGCGGGGGACCGCTTTCGGCGATATAGACGATGCGCGTATCGAAGTAGCCGGTCTCGCCCGTGATCGCGGTGTAGATGCGGTCGGCGATGAGGTGGGCCACGCGCCGCCAATTTTCAGGCTGGGTCGTGTACGCCTGCCCTTCCATTTGCTGACCGCCGAAGACGTCCCAGAGGCGGAAGGCGACACGCGCTTGCCCGCTCGGGAGCGGCTCGACGGCGCCCTGCACGAGCGCCTGGGCGGCGAGTGTGCGCCAATCCTGGAAACGCGGCTGGACGTCGAGGGACGTGAGATCCTGGAGGAAGGCTTTGGGATCGAGCGGGCGGAAGAGTCCGGACCGCTCGAGGTCTGCGGTGATGACGCTGGAGATGTCGCGGCCGAGCTGTTGGACTTCGGGGGATGCTCCAGGAAATACCGTGATGGCGATTGGCATGGGCTCGACACGCGCCCGCGTAATATCGAGGCGCACCTGCGCTTCGGCCGTGGCCGCAAACAACCCCAGCAACGCCGCGACAAATCCTGCCTCGGCCATTTTCCTCAATGCCATCATCTCGAAATCGCTCCGGTAGTTACACTCGCCCCGACATCAGCTTTTGATCCGCCAGGATCAAAACCCGCTTATCTATAGATCAGGCCGCGACCTGCGGCAAAACCGGTACCCACTTTTGCGGGTCGCGGCCTGCGCTAGGTTGAATCGCAATTGTGGCGACGGCGTGTCGCACTTTCAAGTAAACGTCCGGCGAACCGGAAAGGTGCAAGTTCAGATTAGTTAATGCGTCCTTGAGGCGAGAAAGTCAGGACCATTTCTTTGAAGGTAGCGTAGTTGGCGGGCGTGATCATGGGGATCTTGCCGCAGCCGAGGACGGCGTTACGCGCCGAATTGGCGAGGGTTCTGAACTGCGCGTCGACAAAGTAACGCGCCATGTCGACGAACTCGAATTTCAGGACCGAGCCGTCGGGATTGAGGTAGACGCGCGCCTCGACCGACAGTTTCTCGACCCCTTCCGTGCCGGGATCGATGCGCCAGCAGCTTTCGATATGGCGGATGATCGCATCCTTTTCGGTCATGCTGGCGCGCTCGCCGATATTGGGCGCGATATTAATGGCGGTGTCTTTGGTCTTGGCGTCGGCCTGCGGCTTCGGCTTGGGCGCGTTCTTCTGCATGTCCTTGAGCAGGCTCTGCAACATAGCGACGTCGCGCTTTTTCGTGTCGGGCGGCGCCGGCTTGCGCGGCGGCGGCTTCACGATCGGCACGTCCGGCTTCTTCTGCTCCTCGAGCGGTGTGACCTTCTCCGGCGGCGGCGGCATGGCTTCCGTCGGCAGCGCCTCGGCGGTCTGCGTTTCGGTGGTCGGCGCGACCGGCTCCGGCTCTTTCACCGGTTCAGGCGTCGGCGGCGGCGGCGCGGCCGTGATCTCCTCGATGACCGGGATTTCCATGAACACCGGCGGCGTCTCGACCACCTGACGCTGCATATAAGGAATACCGACGTAGGTGAGCGCCACGATCGAGGCGTGGAGCATCACGGAGAAAAACAGGCCGGTATTTGGCGTGTCGCGCAACATCTCGAATAAAGCCGCTCGTCTCTCAATTTGGCCGGCTTAGCCGGCTATTTGGCCGGCTTAGCCGGGTTTCTTGGCCTTTCTGTGACGAAAGCCACCTGGGTGATACCTGCCGCCGTGACCTCGGCCATGACTTGCATCATCTGGCCATAGGGAACATCGGAATCGCCGCGCACATAAACGCGAACGTCCGGATTGCTTTCGCGGATTGCCGTCATCTGCGCGCGCAGGGCGTCGAAGTTGATGCTCGTCTTGTCATTGAGCGTCAGCGATCCATCCTTTGCCACGGTCAGAGTCAGCGGCCGATTGTCCTGCGGCAGGGACTTGGACGCATTAGTCTGCGGAAGATTGACGTCGACGCCCTTCGTGAGCAGCGGCGCGGTGATGATGAAAATCACCAAGAGAACAAGCATCACGTCGACCATCGGCGTGACGTTGATCTCCGAGACCGGATGGAACGAGCGGCGGCTTGTCTTTGCGCCCGTCGATGGCTTGATGAATACAGCCATGAGGTTCTCCTAGGTCGTCTTCACATCAAGTTGACGCGACAGGATCGCACCGAACTCGCCGGCGAAGTTCTCGAGGCGCAGCGCATAGCGAGACAGATCGCTCGAGATCTTGTTGTAGAAAACGACGGCCGGGATCGCGGCGACGAGACCAAGCGCGGTGGCGAAGAGGGCCTCGGCGATGCCCGGTGCGACGGTCGCGAGGCTGGTGTCGGACGTGGCGCCGATCGACGTGAAGGTATTCATGATGCCCCACACCGTGCCGAACAGGCCGAGGAACGGGGCCACCGAGCCGGTCGAGGCAAGGAAGATCATGCGGCGATGAAGATGATCCATCTCGCGCTCGAGGCTGATCTTCATGACGCGGTCGATACGCTCGCCGAGCAGAGCCGAACCCGCCGTCGGCGGAAGACCTCCCTTCCCCGACGAGCGTCGCCACTCGCGCATGGCGGCAGTGAAGATCGTCGCCATCGGCTCGCGCGGACGCTGGCCGATGCGCTCGAACAGATCCTCGAGGGATTGGCCCGACCAAAACTTCTCCTCGAACTGTTCGGCCTGACGGAAGAGCGAGCGCAGACGGAAGACCTTGTCGAAGATGATCGCCCAGCTCCACAGCGACATCAGGATGAGAAGGACGACCACCGCCTTCACTACGATGTCCGCCTGAAGGAACAGCGCCCACGCCGACATGTTCACCACCGGGGCCGCCGCTAACGCCGTCGTTTCCATCCGTTCCGTACTCCGTCTCTGAGGTTCCGCGCGGGAACCGGTTCCTTATCAAACTTCGCTCACGTACGCTTCGAACTTCCGACGCAGGTGATCGGGCACCGGCGTCGCCCGTGCGCTCGCGAGGTCCATGCAAGCGACGTCCACGGTGAAGTGGACGATATCTTCGGCGCCGCGCCGGATGATCTGGCGCAATGTGACCGAGGCCCGCCCCATCCTGGTCAGCGCGGTTTCAACGGTGAGCGCGTCATCGAGCCGTGCCGGACGGCGCCAGGTGATCTCGCCCTTGTGGACGACAAAGACCAAATTGTCGTTGGCCTGCACCTGGCCCAACTCGATACCGATGGCACGCAGCATCTCGGTTCGGGCGCGTTCGGCGAAGCGCAAGTAGTTCGAGTGATAGACGACGCCGGCGGCATCGGTGTCCTCGTAATAAACCCGTATCGGTAGAACGTGGAGGCGGCCCCGAAGTTCGCCGCCGGCTGGCTGTAACGCGGCCATCACGATGTTTCGTCCCGGGCGAGCAAGTCGAATTGGGCCGGTTCCCGGCGCGGCACGGCAAGGCCGAGCTGGCGAAAGCCGGCGTCCGATACCATCCGCCCGCGCGGTGTACGCTGAATAAGGCCTTGCTGAATCAAGAAGGGCTCGATCACGTCTTCAAGGGTGTCCCGCTCTTCGGCAAGGGCGGCCGCGAGGGTTTCAACGCCCACGGGGCCGCCGGCGTAATGTTCGGCGATGCAGCGCAGGTACCGGCGATCCATGGCGTCAAGACCTATGGCGTCGACATCGAGGCGCTTCAAGGCCTTATCGGCGACTGCGGCGTCCACGGTCGACACGCCGTCAACGGAAGCGAAGTCGCGCACGCGCTTCAACAGCCGGCCAGCGACGCGCGGCGTTCCCCGCGAGCGCTTGGCGACTTCCATGGCACCGTCTTCGGTCATACCGACGCCGAGCACGCGCGCTCCCCGGCTGACGATCTCGACCAGTTCCTGCGCGTTATAGAATTCGAGGCGCAAGGGAATGCCGAAGCGGTCGCGTAAAGGCGTTGTCAGCAGGCCCGAGCGCGTGGTCGCGCCGACCAGCGTGAACGGCTGAAGTTCGATGCGCACGGACCGGGCCGCCGGTCCCTCGCCGATGATGAGATCGAGCTGGAAGTCCTCCATCGCGGGATAGAGCACCTCTTCGATGGCGGGATTGAGGCGGTGAATCTCGTCAATGAATAGAACATCGTTGGCTTCGAGATTGGTCAGGATCGCAGCGAGATCGCCGGCCTTGGCAATCATCGGGCCCGACGTGGCGCGGAAACCGACGCCGAGCTCCTTGGCGACGATCTGCGCGAGGGTGGTTTTGCCAAGGCCCGGTGGGCCATGGAGCAGCACGTGGTCGAGCGGCTCCTTGCGCTCTTTCGCCGCCGTGATGAACACCGAAAGGTTCTCGCGCACCGCGCGCTGTCCGATGAAATCGGCGAGGCGCTTCGGGCGCAAAGATACATCGGCGTCCTCATCCTGCCGCACGGCCGAGATCACACGCGAGGACTCAGCCACGGTCGCCTCCGAGCTCGCGGAGCGACGCCTTGATCAAGGACTGGAAGTTCGCGCCCTCGCCCGCGGCCTGGGCGGCGCGCGAGGCGGCACCAAAAGCTTCCATCCGGCCATAGCCCAGATTGACCAATGCGGAAACTGCGTCATCTACGGCCGAGGTTTTCGCGCCTTTAACCGGCGCGGCCGCCTTGGGCAGGACCGCACCCGCAACGGCGAAGGCCGCGACCTTGTCCTTGAGCTCGGTGACGATGCGCTGGGCCAGCTTACCGCCGACGCCGTTCGCCCGCTTGAACGCCGCCTGATCGCCGGCGCCTATGGCTTGCACGATCTGATCGGACGAGAGCGCCGAAAGGATCGCAAGGGCGACCTTCGCGCCGACGCCTTGCACGGTCGTCAAGGTGGTGAACATCTCGCGCTCGCGCGCCGTCGCGAAGCCAAAGAGATGGATGTGATCTTCACGCACGTGAGTCTCGATCGCGAGCTCGACCGCCTCGCCGACGGGCGGCAACCCAGCAATGGTGCGGGTGCCGCAGAAGACGAGATAACCCACACCGCCGACATCGAGGACGACGAAGTCGCTTCCGGCGGAATCGAGACGACCGCGCAGCTTTGCGATCATTTGCGTACCGCCGGATGTTCGAGAGGCGCGCCTTGGCGCGCGAGGGCCTTCGCACTCGCACGATGATGTGCGTGGCAGATGGCCACGGCGAGGGCGTCGGCGGCGTCCTCCGAGCCGCTGCGGCTTCCGGGCAAAAGCACGCGCATCATGGCGGCGATCTGCGCTTTCTGGGCGTGGCCGGCGCCGACGACCGACTTCTTGACGAGATTGGGCTTGTACTCGGCCACCGGAATCCCCGCATTCGCCGGCGCGAGCATCGCCGCGGCGCGCGCGTGGCCGAGTTTCAGCGTCGACGCCGGATTCTGATTCACAAAGGTGTCTTCGATGGCGCATTCGTGCGGCGCGTAGCGGGTCACCAAATCCTGCACGCCTTCGAACAGGATCTTGAGACGCGCGGCGAGAGAAAGCTTCGGGTCCGGCTCGAGCACGCCGTCGGCAACGAAACTCAGCCGATTGCCGCGCGCCTCGATGATACCCCAGCCGGTGTGACGCAAACCCGGATCGAGCCCGAGAATGCGGACACAGGGCGCCGTTCCGGGAGCAGTCTCTTCAGCCGCCGAGGCGGGCCATGACCTCATCGGACATTTCATAGTTGGCCACGACGCGCTGGACGTCGTCGTTGTCGTCGAGCGCGTTGAGCAGGTTCATCAATTCTTCGGCTTGTTCGGCGTTCACGTCGACCGTCATGGTCGGGCGGAATTCCAGGCGCGCGGTTTCGGCCGGGCCGAGCGCGCCTTCGAGACTCTTCTGCACAGTATGCAGATCGTCCGGCGCGCAATAGATGTCGTGTCCCTTTTCGTTGGACGTGACGTCGTCGGCGCCGGCGTTGAGCGCAGCTTCCATGACTTTGTCGCCGTCGCCGACACTTGGCGGAAAGTGAATCAAGCCCACGCGCTGGAAACAATAGGCGACGCTGTTGGTCTCACCGAGCGCTCCGCCATTGCGCGAAAAGGCGACTCGCAGATCGGTGGCGGTGCGATTGCGGTTGTTGGTGAGCGCCTCGACGATGATGGCGACGTTGCCTGGCCCGCGGCCTTCATAGCGCGCCTCTTCGTAATTCTCCTGGTCGGCGCCGGTCGCCTTCTTGATGGCGCGCTCGATGTTTTCCTTCGGCATGCTTTCGGCCTTGGCATCATTGATGGCCGTGCGCAGGCGCGCGTTGTAAGCGGGGTCCGGAAGCCCGAGCTTCGCGGCCACGGTGATTTCACGCGCAAGCTTGGTGAAAAGCTTCGCCCGCTTGGCGTCCTTGGCACCTTTGCGGTGCATGATGTTCTTGAATTGGGAATGGCCAGCCATCGGTCGTCCGCGTCTTTAAATCCTTGTTTTGCTTACAATAAGCGGCGGGGCTTAGCCCCGGTTATACCAAATGTTGTGGGAATAGCCTAGCGCAGCGGCTTTTAGCCCGGGAGCGACGCCTTGAGAACCCCGCCGACGCGCACCGGCTCGATGCGCAGCGCGAGGCCCGTGCGATCGTCGGTTTCGACGAACACCCCGCACAAGGTGCCCTCACCGTCGGCGGGTTCGAGACGTTCGGTCGGCATCTTGGTGACGAAGCGCTGGGTGGCGACGTCCTTCTTCATGCCGATGACGGAATCATAGTGCCCGCACATCCCGGCGTCGGTCTGGAACGCCGTTCCCCCGGGCATGATGCGCGCGTCCGCGGAGGGCACATGTGTATGGCTGCCGACCACCATGGACGCGCGTCCGTCAGCGACCACACCGAGCGCCTGCTTCTCGCTCGAAGCCTCGCCGTGCACATCGACGATGATCGCGTCGGCAGCGTCACGCAAAGGATGGCGCGCGAGGGTCTCGTTGAGCGCGCGAAACGGATCGTCGAGGGCGTCCATGAACAGCCGGCACATGACCTGGATCACGATCACCCGGCGGCCTTTGGCCGTGGTGTAGAAGCCGAAGCCTTGGCCGGGGGCCTCGACCGGATAGTTGAGGGGCCGAAGCAGCCGCGGCTCCGCCGAGATAAAGGAGATGATCTCGCGCTGATCCCAGGCATGGTTGCCAAGCGTGATCACGTCGACGCCGTTTTCGAACATCGCCTGACAAATGGCGGCCGTGATGCCGAAGCCGTGGGCAGCGTTCTCCCCGCACAAGGCAACGAAGTCCAGCCCGAGCGCGCGTCGCAAGGCGGGCACGTGCGTCGCCACGGCCTCGCGGCCGGCCTTTCCCATCACATCGCCGCAATAAAGAAGTCGCATGGTGGGGAGGGGTAACCGACCGGAAGAGCCGGAACAAGCCTGATAACCGGCCCTTTCCCGCCCAGCGGGATTAATCGAACCACAGCGCGCCGGAGGGCGTGATGACGCCATCGAGCGGCTGATCGTGCGGGTCCGCCGGGACGGAATCGACCCGCTGAGCGTCGTAGGCGAGGCCGATGGCCGTCACCGCGCCTTGGGCGCGAAGACTGGCGAGGGTGCGGTCGTAATATCCCGCGCCGTAACCGAGGCGTGCCCCTTGGAGATCGAACGCGATCAAAGGAACGAAAAGGATGTGAGGACCGACGATGGGAGCGCGCGGGTTGGGGTGCTGGGTGCCGAACGGCCCTTGGTCGAGCGCATCGCCCGGCTTCCAGGAGCGGAAAATCAGGACCTGGCCTTGTCCGGCGACCACCGGCAGGGCCAACAAAGCGCCTGCGTTCCATAATGCTTCGAGCGCCGGACGAGGATCGAGCTCGTCCCCCAGCGGCCAATAGCCGGCTATATGCTTGGTTCGGGCGTCCAAGACGTCGACAGCTTGTCGGGCCACGGCCACGGCCGCATCGGTCGAGCCGGCGAGATGCGCAGCCCTCCGGCGCTCGAGCATCGCACGGCGCAGCGCCATTTTGGCGTCGGCAGCGGACGATACCGTCATTGAGTTTCCCCTGGAGAAAGTGGAGCCGCCGAAGCCGTCGGCCGTGCGTGACCTCCCAATGGGCCACGAGTTTAGGTGGGCGCCGTATCACCAGACCGGAATCCGGTGAGGGACAGCTCCCGAGCGAAAATTATCGCCCCTGGGGGTTCAGAGGCCTAACCTGCCCAGCAGCTCCGTTAATGAATCTAAGTAGTCTCGAGCCGCGCGGCAATATGCTCAATGCGCTCGGCCAGACTATTGATTGCCGACGCCGCGGCGCTTTCGGCGGCCAGACGGCCCGCATTTCCAGAGCTCGATTTCAGTCCTTCGAGCTCCGCGACGGTGTCGGTCAACTCATCGGCGACAACCAAACCGACCATCACTAGAAGGAGAGCGTCGCTCACCGATCCCGCCGCCGCGTGTAACTGCTCGGCCTTCTGATCGAGAAACCGGCCGAGGCGGGCAAGATGAGCCTCCTGGCCGTCGTCGCAGGCGATCTGATATTGGCGGCCGCGAATGCTGATGGAGACCTGACCCATGCGCCCCCTACTCGTCCAGGCTCGCACGAACCTGGCCGATGACGGCGTCGAGGCGGCTGGCGACGCGCCCCGCCGTATCCTTGAGCAAGGCGTGCTCGCGGGAGAGGCGATCGAAAGCCTCCTTAAGGTCGCTGACGTCTTCCGATTGGCCGCGGGGCTGCGCCGCCGTATCGAGGCGACCGATCGCGCGCTCGAGCCGTTCGAGCGCCTCACGCACGTGAGGGTTCACAATATCTTTCAAAGAAATAGCGCCCCAACCTCGAAAACGAGATGAAGCCTATGAAGTTCTCATTGAACCGTCAACAGACGGCCAGCGAGGGCGAAACAAGTCTTACGCGTGCGCGTTGTAATGCCACTCTATTCAAGGGGAATAGGGCTCGTTATATCTCCCGCCGAAACCTCGCCGGTGCGCCTCAAACTGCGCCGCAAAGCGACCCATAGAAGGACACGCGTTCATGACCATGACCCCCCGGGTGAAGACCATTCTCAGCGCTTACGAAAGCGACAATCCCGGAACCAAGGCCAACCTCGCCCGCATCCTGATGCAGGGCAAACTCGGCGGCACCGGCAAGCTGGTGATCCTTCCCGTCGACCAGGGCTTCGAACACGGGCCGGCCCGCAGCTTCGCGGCGAATCCGCCGGGCTACGAGCCGCACTACCATTGGCAGCTGGCCGTCTCGGCCGGGCTGTCGGCCTTTGCGGCGCCCCTTGGCATGATCGAAGACGGCGCCTCGACCTTCGCCGGCCAGATCCCGACCATCCTGAAAGTGAACAGCGCGAACTCGCTCAACGGCGAGAAGGACGCGCCGACCCAGGCCATCACCGGCGGTGTCAACGACGCGTTGCGCCTCGGCTGTTCGGCGATCGGCTACACGATCTATCCGGGCTCGGAGAAGGCCTTCGACATGTTGAACGACCTGCGCGAACTGACCGCCGAAGCCAAGGCCAAGGGCCTTGCGGTCGTGGTGTGGTCCTATCCGCGCGGCAAGTACGTGACCAAGGACGGCGAACTGGGCTTCGACATCATCGCTTATGCCGCCCACATGGCGGCGCTGATGGGCGCCCATATCATCAAAGTGAAGCTGCCCTCCGACCATCTCGATCTCGGTGAAGCCAAGAAGGTCTATGAGTCGATGAAGATCCCGCGCGCAAGCCTCACCGAACGCGTCCAACACGTGGTGCAGAGCTGCTTCGGCGGCCGCCGCATCGTCGTGTTCTCAGGCGGCGCCAAGAAGGGCGAGGACAGCATCTATGACGAAGCCCGCGCCATCCGCGACGGCGGCGGCAACGGCTCGATCATCGGCCGCAACGCGTTTCAACGTCCGCAGCACGAGGCGCTTCAGCTGCTCGGCAAGCTGGTCGACATCTACCAGGGCAAAGCCTAAGTCCGCTCCGTGGCGGGTCAGACTCCCAGTTGCCGTCTCTACCTCGTCACGCCGCCGGCGCTTCCCGACGTCGCCGGGTTTGCCCGCACGCTGGAAGAAGTGCTCGCGGCCGGTGACGTGGCGTGCGTTCAGCTGCGGCTGAAGGACGTGGGCGACGAGGTCATCCAGAAGGCTGTGAAGACCTTGATGCCGGTCTGTCATGCCAAGGATGTCGCCTTCATCCTCAACGACCGGCCCGACCTCGCGGCGGCCTTCAACTGCGACGGCGTGCATATCGGGCCGGAGGACGCGCCTTATGAGGAGGCGCGCAGGCTGGTCGGCGCGGACAAAACCGTGGGCGTGACCTGCAAGGACTCACGCCACGACGCGATGGAAGCCGCCGAAGCGGGAGCGGACTACGTGGCCTTCGGCGCCTTCTTCCCGACGGCGACCAAGCAGAACACCGCGAGCGTCACGCCGGAGATCCTGGAAATCTGGACCGAGACGACGACGGTGCCGTGCGTCGCGATCGGCGGGATCACCGTGGAGAACTGCGCGCCGCTCGTGCAGGCCGGCGCGGATTTCATTGCGGTGTGCAACGGCGTGTGGAGCTATCCGCAAGGACCGGCGGCGGCCGTGCGCGACTTCAATGCTATATTGGCGAGGTATCCTGCGCGGACCTGATTAAACCTTCGGGGAGGCAATCATGACGATCAATTGGATCGCGGTGGCTCTTTGTACGTTGGCGGTGTTCGTGGTCGGCGGACCTTGGTACGGCCCGCTGTTCGGCAATGCCTGGCGAAAGGCCGCCGGAGACGACCGTAAGGAGGGCCACCAGGGTGTGGTGTTCGGCGGAGCGGCGGCCGCGGGGATCATCGCCGCCATCGGCCTTGGGATGATCGTCGGGCCCGCGCCGGGCCTGATGCGCGGACTTCATTACGGCCTGATCGCGGGGATCTGCCTCGTGACGATGTCGTTTGCGATCAACTACCTGTTTGCCGGACGCAAGTTCGCGCTGCTGTTGATCGACGGCGGGTACAATATTCTGTTGTTTGCCGTGATGGGCGCGATCTTCGGCATGCTGGGATAGAATTCATCGACATCCTCGGCGCTACGCAAAGGGCGACAGGATTATTTTCTCTTCACCGGCTTTTTCTTGGCTGCCTTCTTTTTCGCCGGTTTCTTTTTCGCCGCTTTCTTAGCGGCGGCTTTCGTTTCGTTCTCCGCGGCGCGCGCTTTCACGAGCCTGGCGATCAGGTCATAGGGCGGCAGGGTCGAGAGCGCGAATTTGAGATTCCCGCGCGCGCCGGCGTATTTCGCCGCCGCCTTCTTGAGTTTCGGATCGCTCGTCGGCGGGAAGAATCCGATGTGATTCTTGAAGGCTGCAAAATACGCGACCGCGCCGTCCTTGAAGTATCCGGCCATACCGTAGCTGAGGCGTTCTTCGCCGTCGGGCAGCGCCTTGAAGATCGTTGCGCGGATGGTTTTCATCAGCGCGCGAACCTTCGGCGGATATCCAGCGATATATGCGTCGACCTCGGGATTCGATTTCATGTCAGTTCGCGGGCTCTACGCAGCCGCCCGTGGACGTGCTGATGGCGGGACACTCTTTCTTGACCAGCGTGTAGATCCCATAGATGGCCGCGCCGGTGAGCGCGAGACTGAAAACCCAGCCGACGGGTCCATCAAAAAAGAGATTGTGCCGAGAGCCCGAAGGCTCCTGGTCCGGCGTCATCGACCAGGCCGTCTGCTCAGACAGCAGGAGCCTATGCGGAAGCCCGTCCTTGAAACGAAGGTCCAGCAGTTTCGGCGTGTCACTCAGGAGAATTGGCGAGGAAGCATAAACCCGCGGCGTCGGGGCCGTCACCGCGAGACCATAAGAAGCTCTCTCGTCCTTCTTACCCGCGTGGAACTGAAACTTGAGATAAGCGACCGCCGCCGGGGGGCGGGACTTCTGCCATCCCTGCCCATTGAAGGGATCCATCGCGAAAGCGGAGCTCGCCAGCAGGCTCGCGGCCGCGACAACAGCGACAATGGTACGCATTTACTTCCCCCAAAGCCAAGACGCGCAGACTATACCACAGGCGCCCAGAGTACGTCGGCGATCTCGTCGGCGCCCGTCGCCAGCATCACCATTCTGTCAAACCCGAGCGCACAGCCGGCGCTGGGCGGAAGACGCGTCAGGGCCGCAAGCAAGTCTTCGTCCACCGGCGGTGCCGTTCCATAAAGCTGTGCGTGCAACGCGCGGTCCGCTTCGAAACGCGCGCGCTGTTCGATCGGATCGGTGAGCTCCGAATAGGCATTGGCGAGCTCGACGCCGCAGGCGTACAGCTCAAACCGCTCGGCCACGCGCCGGTCCGCGGCTTTCCTGCGCGCGAGCGCGGCGAGATTGGCGGGATACTCGCAAAGAACGGTCGGCGCGCCCGCCCCGAGCCGGGGTTCGATACGTTCGAGCATCACGCGGAAGAAGATGTCTTCCCAGGTATCGCTGTCGCTGACATGGATCCCCTGCCCGCGCACGGCGGCGCGGAGCTTCCCGGGCGGCGGCGCCGGCCCCACCGGATCGTCGAGGGTCGCGAGGAGATCGATCCTGGCGTAGCTCTCAAAAGCTTCGGCCACCGTCATGCGCACGGGACTTACGGCCGGATCGCACGCGAGCGTGCCGCGGCGCATGAGGCCGTCGTGCGCAAGGCTGCGCTGCACCGACTTCCCGACGTGACGCAGAAGCGCGGCGCAATCGTCCATCATGGAGCGGTAGTCGGCGTTCGCCCGATACCATTCGAGCATCGTGAACTCGGGCTCGTGCAGCGGCGAACGCTCCCCGTCCCGGTACACGCGCGCAAGCTGGACGATCTTCTCCATCCCGCCGGCGAGAAGCTTCTTCATCGCGAATTCGGGCGAGGTGTGGAGATAGCGGCCGCTGCTCCGCGGCTCGAGCGGTTCACGGAGATTTAATGCGATCGGGCGGATGTGGCGCTCAACGCCAGGCGAGACCTGGATCGCAGGCGTTTCCACTTCGATGAAGCCTTCGGCCTGGAAATAGGCCCGCACCGCCTTGACGGCCGCGCGGCGGGCGTCAAGGAACGGGCGCTTTCGCGCGAGGGTTTCAGGGTGCCACCACGGGTGGGAATTGGGCCCGGCCATGGGCCCTTTTAGACCCGCCTTTTGGGCCTTTCGCAACAGGGGTCAAACTGATACAAGCGCCCCGGTTTTTCCGGACATTTGTCGACGAACAGGCGCTCCCCTCATGAAGATTAATGCGAATTCGATCCGCGGCGGCATGGTCATCGAGCACGAAGGCAAGCAATGGCTCGTGCTCAAGCACGCCATCGTGCAGCCGGGCAAGGGCGGCGCCTTCATCCAGGTGGAAATGCGCGACGTTGTGACCAATACTAAGAGCCAGGCGCGCTGGCGGACCGCGGACAGCGTTGAACGCCTCGAAGTGCGCCAGCTGGAGTGCACCTACCTGTACAAGGAAGGCGACATGTTCACCTTCATGGACAAGGACACCTACGACCAGTTCAGCCTCAATGCCGAGCTGATCGGCGACAAGGCGGCCTTCCTGCAGGACAATATGGAAGTCACCGTCGACTTCATCGAAGGCAAGCCGGTCACGATCGAACTGCCGGGGTCCGTCGTGCTCACGGTGGTCGAAGCCGATCCGGTGGTGAAGGGCCAGACCGCCGCTTCGTCCTACAAGCCGGGCATCCTGGAAAACGGCCTGAAGATCCTGATCCCGCCGTTCGTCGAAGCGGGCACCAAAATTGTTGTGAATACCGAAGACTGCACCTACGTCGAGCGCGCGAAATAATTCGCGTTTCTGCCTGCTAGGACGAGTTGGATGGCGCGTGGCTCCGCTCTTTGGACGGTCATGACCGAAGCGGCCCGCAAGGCCGCGCGCGCGCTGCGGCGCGACTTCGGCGAAGTCGAGCAGTTGCAGGTCTCGAACAAGGGGCCGAGCGATTTCGTCAGCGCCGCCGATCTGAAGGCGGAAAAGACGCTCCGCACCGAGCTCCAGAAAGCGCGTCCGCGCTTCGGCTTCCTGATGGAAGAGACCGGGGAGGTCGCGGGCGAGGACGGCAAACATCGCTGGATCATCGATCCGATCGACGGCACGACGAACTTCCTGCACGGCATCCCGCATTTCGCCATCTCCATCGCACTCGAGATGGAAGGGGATGTCATCGCGGGCCTGGTCTACAACCCGATCGTCGAAGAGATGTATTACGCCGAGAAAGGCAAAGGCGCGTTCCTCAACGAACGGCGCCTCAGAGTGTCGGCACGCAATCGCCTGTCTGAGTCCGTGATCGCCACGGGCATTCCTTTTCATGGCCGTCCCGGCCACGAGCCGTTCCTGAAACAGCTCGGCCGCGTCATGCACGATGTAGCCGGCATTCGGCGGATGGGAACGGCTTCGCTCGACCTCGCCTATGTGGCCGCCGGTCGCTGCGAAGGATTTTGGGAAACCGGCCTTCAGCCGTGGGACATCGCCGCCGGGGTGCTGCTCGTCCGCGAAGCCGGCGGTTTTGTAACCGACTTCAAGGGCGACAAGAACGTGCTCGCCAGCGGCAACGTCGTTGCCGCTAACGCCAAGCTCCATAAGCAACTTTTGGAGCTGGTGGTGAAGGGTTAGCGCTCGCGCGCGTTAACTCCGAGTTGACCACCTCGCACTTATATCTTGTCGACTGGCCGTCCCTGCCCTGAATGGGTTGTCGGGGCTGAACGGGCTGTTGTAGCCTTGCAGCTTGGGGATTACGCCAAAGCGACGATTTTTCAACGGCTTTGGCAACGCGCAGAAGACGCGGGCCAACGTAGAATGTGTGGGGGCCGAACGTGAGACGCATGAGAAACGCCAAAGGTACGCTCTTGCGGACGTCCAGCTTCTGGACGTTGGGCGCTGCGGCTGTGTTTTTGACCTCGGCCCCGGTCCTTGCCGACGGTGTGACCGCTGCCAAGCCGACTGTACCTGTCATCCGCGGGGATTCCTCCGTTTCCGTCGACCTTTCGGCGCTCGATGCACCTGGCGCGGCCGCGGGACGCCGGCTTCTGGTCCCGTCGACCCCGCGACCGAGCGGCGGACCCGGCGGAGCGGGCGGGCGCGTGATCCTGCGTCCGCCGCCGGGCGTGGCGCCGGCGATCACTCGTCCGCAGGTCATTCGTCTCATTCCGCCGCCGGGGGTCGAGCCCCTGAGCCGGCCGGTGCAAGTCGCGCGGGCGACCGATCCCGACGACGACAAGTCACCGCCGCTGCGCGCGCCGATCAGCGTCGAGCCGGTGAAGCCGCAGGCGCCCGCTGCCGCTCCTCCGCCCGCCGCGAAGCCCGCGGCGACACAGCAGCAGCCAGCGGTGAAGCCGGCCGCACCTCCCGTTCAAACAGCAAAGCCGGCCGCCGCGCCGCCGCCCGTTGCGGCGAAACCGGCGCCGACGACAACGGCCGCCTCGCCACCCGCTGCTAAACCTGCCGCGCCGGCGCCGACGACAGTCGCGAAGAGCGTGCCGCCTGTACCACCTCCGGCGGCCAAGCCGGCCGCTCCGCCCGCAGCCGCTCCGGCGCCGCCCGCGGCAAAGCCTGCGACTGCGCCTCCTGCCGCAAAACCGCCTGCGCCGGGCGTCACCGTTCCACCACCGGCCGCGAAGCCCGTGCAAATGGCGGCGGTGAAACCGCAAGCGCCCGTCGCAACGACGCCGCCGGCTGCAAAACCTGCGACAGCTTCGCCGCCGACGACGTCTGCGACGCCGCCTCCGGCCGCTAAACCCGCAACGCCCGCTCCGGCGGCGGCCACTCCCGCACCCGCAGCGGCGAAGCCGGCGACAACGACGGCTGCCGCCCCTGCGCCTGCCGCAGCGAAACCGGCCGCGCCCACGGCGGCGAGCTCCGCGCCGACACCATTGACGCCGCCGGCGGCCACGCCACCGGCGAAGACCGTCGCCGCCGCGCCGGCGACGTTGGTGCCGAGCACGCCGGCGCCGGCCGCCGCACCCAAGGAAACACAAGTCGCCGCGCTGTCTCCGGATGCCGCTAAAGCGCCGACCCCGCGCCAGCCGGACGTCTACACCATCGCGTTCTCCGTCGGGGCTTCCAGCGTGCCAACGGACGCCAATTCGAATTTGCGCGCGCTCGCAGCCCGGATGGCGAAAGACCCGACGCTGCGCGTCGAACTCATCGCGTACGCCTCCGATCCGCAGAAAAGCGTTTCGCGCTCGCGGCGGCTCTCGACCGAACGCGGCGTAAACGTGCGCAAGGAACTGCTGGCGGCGGGCGTTGAATCCACGCGCATCAATCTGCGCGCCCTCGGCGAGCAGTCCGGCGGCGGCGCGCCCGATCGCGTCGACGTGCTCTTGGTCCGCCGGTAGCTGTTGTTACAACCGGTTCACTTTGGGCGGCGCCCCGCTCGCCCTAGCATTGCCGCATTCGATTGTGAACCTGCTTCGGCGCACACGCTGGGCGCGCGGCCGAGCGAAGGACACGGATGAACGACACGAAGACTTACCTGACACGGATGATCATCTTCCTCGCCGTGGTCGGCGCGGGATCGGCCTTCGTCGCGCCGCAGCTTCTCGACATCTTCCTCGTCAATCCCGTGCTCAACGGGCTGATCTTCGGCGTGATCATCACCGGGATCATCCTCAATTTCCGGCAAGTGCTGATGATTCAGCCGGAAGCGGAATGGATCGAAAGCTTCCAGACGTCCAGCGCGAGCGACGGTCTCGTCGACGAGGGCAGAGTCCATCCGAACGAGGGCAAGCTCCGCCTGCTTTCGCCCATGGCCCGCATGCTGCAGGAAAAACGCACGCGGGGGCGACTGACCATCAGCGCGCCGGTGATGCGGACGCTGCTCGACGGCATCGCCGCGCGGCTGGAAGAAAGCCGCGAGCTTTCGCGCTACTTCACGGGACTTTGCATCTTCCTCGGTTTGCTCGGCACCTTTTGGGGGCTGCTCGGCACGATCAATTCCATCGCCACGGTGATCCAGAACCTTTCGGTGAGCGGCGAAGACATGGCGACGGTGTTCAACAACCTGAAGACCGGCCTCGAAGCGCCGCTCGCGGGTATGGGCACCGCCTTCTCTTCATCGCTCTTTGGCCTCGGCGGCTCGCTCGCGCTCGGCTTCCTCGACCTGCAGGCAGGCCAAGCGCAGAACAGTTTCTTCAACGAGCTGGAAGAGTGGCTGTCGGGCGTCACGCGGCTGTCGTCCGGCGGCGTCGGCAGCGACGGCGAGCAGGGCGTCTCCGCGTACACCGAGGCCTTGCTTGAACAGACCGCCGAGAGCCTCAGCGAGCTGCAGAACATCATGGCCAAAGGCGAGCAGGCCCGCCTTGCCGGCAACGAACAGCTCCATCAGCTCAACGACAAGCTCTCCATCCTTGCCGATCAGATGCGCGCCGAGCAGCAAGTCTTGCTCCGCCTCGCGGAAGGGCAGCGCGACTTGTCCGCGATCGTGCGCAGCATGAGCGATATCGCCGCGGCCGTGGGTGCACCGGCCCAACAGGGGGGCGTGCTCGACGACGTCACGCGCGGACATATCCGCAACATCGACAGCGCGCTGAGCCGCCTCGCCTCGTCGGTCACGTCGGGCCGCGAGGAAATCGTCCGGGACATTCGCAGTGAAATCAAACTGCTGGCCAAAACGATCGCCACAGCGGGCGCACGCGAGAGCGCGGGAAGCTAGGGCGCAATGGCCGCTTTCGCCCGCCGCAGACGCACCGTCATCGACGCTTGGCCGGGCTGGGTCGACGCGCTGTCGACCCTGCTGATCATCATCATCTTCGTGCTATTGGTGTTCGTGCTGGGTCAGGCCTTCCTGGGCCAGGCCCTGCAGACGCGCGACAGCGCCCTCGCCGCGCTGAACTCGCAGATGGCGAACCTCTCCGAGATGCTCAATATCGAGCGCAAGGCGCGCGCCGACCTCGAACTCACCATCGGCCGCCTGTCCACCGATCTTCAGGCCGCGAACCAGCAGCTCGACGTGCTGGCTCAGATCCGCCTCGAAAACGAGGGCCTCACATCGAAGCTCAACACCGCGACCGCGGAAATAACGGCGCGCAACGAAGAGATCGCGAAACTCTCCAAGAGCGGCGCCGAGCAGACAGCGGTGATCAACAAGCAGGCGCAGCAGCTTGCGCTTCTGCAACAGAACATCAAGGCGATGGAAGCCTTGAAGGCGAGCCTCGAGAAGCAGATCGCGCAGCTCGGCGCACAGACGGCGGCCAGCGACGGAGCGATCGCCAAGGAACGCGCCCTTACCCTTGAAGCGCAAGCCGCCGCGGCGCTGATGAGTCAGCAGCTGCAGGAGATGCAGGCCGAGCTGGAAAAACTCACGGCGGCCCTCGATGCCTCCGACAAGCTGACGGCGGAACAGAAAGCGCAGATCTCGGATCTCGGGCGCCGCATGAACCGCGCTCTGGCGGGCAAGGTACAGGAACTCCAGCGCTCGCGCTCCGAATTCTTCGGGCGCCTGCGCGACATCCTCGGCACGCGTCCCGGTGTGACGATCGTCGGCGACCGTTTCGTGTTCCAGTCCGAGGTGCTGTTCGCCTCGGGCTCGGCCGACCTTGGGCTCGAAGGACAGCGGCAGATGGGACAGCTGGCGCGCACGCTGCTCGACGTCGCGCGTACCATTCCGCCCGACATCAATTGGATCCTGCGCGTGGACGGACACACGGACACGGTGCCGGTGTCGACGTCGCAGTTCCGCTCAAACTGGGAGCTGTCGGCCGCGCGTGCGATTTCGGTGGTGCGGTATCTGATCGCCCAAGGTGTCCCGGCGGAGCGGCTGGCGGCCGCCGGATTCGGCGAGTATCAGCCGATCGACCCGGGCAATGACGTCACGGCGCGGGCCCGCAACCGGCGTATCGAGCTGAAGCTGGATCAGCGCTGATCCCGTTCTAGTCCTTCGCCAGGAATTCGCGGTTCGCGCGCTTGATCGCATCGCGCGCCATGGCGGCGCTGGACCAGCCTTCATAGGTCAGTTTCTTCCCGCGGCCGAGGACAGAGCTGCAGAAGAATTGCTCGAGTTCGTCCTTGAGACCGCGGCCGAGCAGCTTGTCATCACCGGTGGCCGCTTCGATCGGCGTGAGCAGGATGCGGTCGTTGCGCATGACCTCGCTTTCCTGCCGCTGCGAAACTTTGAGCATGGCGAGCGGCCGGCAACGCACCACCGCGCCGACCGGACAGACGGCGGAGTGCACGACCATCGCATCCAAGGGATCGCCATCCTCGGCGCAGGTCGACGGGATAAATCCCCAGTCGAAGGGATAGGTGAGACCGCGCGGGAGGGGACGGCTGTAGAGGAAGGCTTCGAGCTGCGGATCGAATTTGCATTTGGCGCTCGAGCCGCGGCTCGCCTCGATCACCACCTGGACCGAGCCGCCCGGGCCAAAGGTCGGCAGGCTGAAAAGGTTGGTCATCGCGATCCCGTTGGCGTGAACTTCCATAACCGGCGGGTCAGGAAATTGATCCTTCGGACGGGCTGAAGGGTCTGAAATAGGGTGTTCCGGGCCTTGCGGGTCCGCGGCGAACCTTATATACAGCCGCCTTTCCGAGATTCTGGGCTTAGAGGCGTTGCGATGAAGAAGGACATTCACCCCGACTACCATGAGATCACGGTCCAAATGACCGATGGTAGCAGCTTCAAGACACGCAGCACGTGGGGCAAGGCGGGCGACACGCTTCACCTGGAAGTCGACCCCAAGACCCATCCGGCATGGACGGGCGTGCATCGCCTGGTCGATTCTGGCGGCCAGCTCGCGAAATTCAACAAGCGTTTCAAGGGCTTCGGCGGCAAGAAGTAAGAAGCGTCGCGCTCTCGCGCGACGCGCGTCCGCCTACATCATCTAGTGGCCGTACCGGTCTCCGGTACGGCTTTTTGTGTTAAGCTGCGCACCAGCCACGCCTGCACCGCAACCTTAACGTGGGTAAAGACGTTAGTGATGCGGTCGGGGTGGTGAACGGGGGTTCACGCGGGTAGCGAACGTCGCGATGTTGTCGGTCACCCAATTCGAAGTCTACGTGTTCGACCACGGACGCTGGACGATCCATGCCCGCTACGGCAGCGACCAGCGCAAAGCGGCGGTCATGGACGCCCGTACGACCGAATTCAGCACAGCTCTCCCGACCAAGGTGGTCGCGGAGACCTATTTTCCCGAGATCGACGAGAGCGAACTCGTCACCGTGTATGTCAGTCCGAAGGCCCGCGAATTGCGGGAGGCCGCGAAAATCCGGCGCAGCGGCCGCACTCCCATGACCGCGCGACCGGCGGCGCCCATTGCGCCAAGCGTAAGACCGCGCCGCCTGCGACTGAGGCCGGGTTTCAATCTGCGCCAATTCCTGATGCAGGCCGCGGTCGCCGGCGGCTTCAGCCTTGTCGCCGCGACGATCTCGACGGTGCTGATCTCCTGGGGCCTCAAGCGTTCCATCGACGCGGGATTGCCCGTGAGCGCCTCGCTCTCGACCACGATCCTCACCTATGCCTACGCCGTCTTCTTTCTGTTCTTCTTCATGTCCCTGTTCCGATCGAAGCTACCGCTTCATCGGCTGTTATCGGCGCTGTGGGCGCAGTCGGCGGCCAAGCCCGAGGAGACGGAGGAGACGACCCGATCCATCGCGGCGGCCATCGCCCCGAAGCTGCGCCCGAAACAGCCGCCGGAAATCGCGCAGGCCGAAGCCGCGCGCGCGCGCGATGAATTGAAGATCCTGCGCGGCGACGTGCAGCCGGAACTCGAACCCGGGATCGTCGTGGAAGCGCCGACTCCCGTCATTACGGCGGATCCCGCGCCGCCGGTGGAGATTTGGAACGAGCAGGAAAAGAAGCGCCGCGAGAAGAAGCGCAAGGAGGCCGAGCAGAAGGCCGCCGCCGCTGCCGTCCAGGCGGCGACACAAGCCGCCGCAAACGCAACCGCAGAAGCAACCGTCACCGCGGCGAAAGCCGCTCAACCCGTCGATCAACCGCCGGCCGACATGGTCCCGCTCGAACGCGCTGTATTGCGCCGCTTCATTTCCGAGGTCGTCAAGCCCGCCGCCGCGGATACCATGCCCGATGATCCTGTCACGCGGCGCGGTGTATCGCTGGTCATCGCCGGTGCCGCCGCAGCGCTCGCCGACACGGCCAAGACGTCCCCGGAACTTCGCCTTGCATTGGTCGAAGACGCGCTGAGTTTCTTCGGCGTTTCTGAAGCCAGCGCGGCGATGTTCGTGCACCAGCATGACGAACTGATTGCCTCGCCTTCCAATGCGTCCCTCGTCAATCTCGGGCGCTCGGCCCTCGCCAAACATCTCGAAGGCGCAGACGTCGCGCGCATCCTAGCGACAGCCATCGCCGGGTGGCGCACCCCGTTCGGTCAACCTGCGGCCGCGGCGGCCGCGGGTGAGCCGCCATCATCGACCATTGCCGCGCCGGGGCACGCGCCGCAGGATACATATCTGCTTACCGAGCTGCGGATCGGTCCCGCTTACGCTTTGACGCCGCACGACGCGCAAGACAATGCCGCCGAAGCGGCCCGCGACGCCGCCATGGGCCTGCACAACAGTGTCGTACGCAGCGTGCTCGGCACCCACGCCGGTCACGAAGTCAAACATACGGGCGCGGGCATTTTCGCCCAGTTCAAGGATCCGGGCGCAGCGATCGGCGCGGCAAGCGAGATCCAACGCCGTTTTACCGCCAGTTACGGACCGAAGCTGGCCGTGGCCCTTATTGCTAGCACCGGGACGCACGACGATCCCGCGTTGACGCCGAACCTGGTACGCCAGGCGCAAACCGCGGCAGCGCAGGCCTGCGATGGCGAGGTCCTGGCCGAGCGCCGCGTGCAAAGGGCAGCGGCACTGCATGATGAGCCGGGCGATGGCGACGAAGACGACGACTCACTGGTGAAAATCTCGTCCGAACCCGATACCGAGGCGCCGGCGCTCTACGAGCATGAACCGGTTCGCGAACTCACCGCGTCGCCCCCCTGACAGGTTAAGGTTTCGTAAAATCCGGCTGCGGGAACGAGGCCGTTTACTCCATCTTTAGGGTATTATTTGCATTGTACGGTCGCCGTATTGGGTTACGGCCGACCGACAAAGATCTTTGCAAGACGGCGAGTTAGGGGAGACAAGGTCCACGGCGCGAGGCTCGGCCGCGGAACCGTTCAACGGATGTCGCGCGACACCTTCGAGGTCTATTACCACCAGAATGGCCGTTGGCAGCTTCATGCCTCGTATGAAGCCAGCCAGCGCGAGATGGCCATTGAGGAGGCAAAGAGCGTCGAGCAGAAAGAAGGCTATGCGACCCGCGTGGTGCGCGAGACCTTCATTCCGGAGACCAACACCACCGAAAACGTCATCACCTTCCAGAGCCAGAAGGCCAAGCAGATCAACGATGCCGACAATATGTTCGGCGGCGGCGGAAAGGCGCCGCAAAAGCCCGCACCGAAGAAACAGGCTTCCGCGCCGCGTCCAGCGCCGCGCCCTGCCCCGGCGGCTGCGAGTCAACCTCAAAAGCAACAGCAGAAAAGTACCACTGCACAGGCAGCGCCGCTAAAGAAGGCGGTGCAAAAGGGAAAGAAGAAAAAGCAGCGCGGCGCATTCATGCGAACGCTCATCGTCATCGGCAGCAGTTCGGCGATCGCCGTACTCAGCGCCGCAGGCATGGTTGCGGTCCTGTATGCCCTCATTCAAGTCGGCATGCTCGATCCACGCGCCAACCGCGCGCCGCTCGTCGGCGGCACACTCGTGCTGACCTTCTTCCTGGCCTTGTTCGTGAACTTACAGAAGCACTTCGGCATCCTTGCGATGCTCAAAGGATCGCCGAGCGCACCCAAGCGCGCCGCGCGCGGGCCTGAAGCCATGATGGCGATGCAGGCTAAGACAGCGAAACCCTCGCAAGATGTCGAGTTCGACCAGGTATCGATCGAGGATTTGCGCGAAAAGGTGATAGAAGAAATTGCCGAAGAGAGCGCGGCGGAAGACGCGGCGATGGAGGAGGACGATGCGCCGCCGGCGCTTGACGCCGACATGGACGCCGACATGGGCGCAGATATGGGCGCCAGCGTCCACGATGCGGCATCTGAAGCCGCGCCGCAGCCGCAACCGGCCGCGCAGCAAGCCACCCCCCCACCGGAGCCGAAGAGAGAGTCGCCACCGCAAGCCAAATTGGCGACACCCGCTCCTGCGGCCCCGCAGATTTCACCAGCGGAAAACGAAGCCCGCGCAACGATGAACAAGTTCGTCGCCGACGTGATGCGCCATACGCCGGGCGACATGAACACTTTCACGCGGTTCGGGCTCAACCTCTATGTCGCCGGCGCCGGCTCCGTCGTCGGGCAATCCAAGCGTCTGCCGCGCGACAACCAACTTCTGGTTTTGAAGCAGGGGCTTCAGGCGAGCGGCATGCCCGCGGACCGCGCCGAAGCGTTTTGCGTGGAAATCCCGAGCCACGGCAAAAACCCGAAGTACGGCGGCATGATCCAGGCCGGCATGAAGGCGATGCAGGAATACCTGGCCGGCCACAATGCCGTCGCGGCGCAGATCGCAAACCTGTTGCAGGAGTGGAACCTCCCGGAGAAACGCGCCGCCATTCCGACCTCTTTCACTTTCGTGTTCACCGATATTGTCGGCTCCACGGCCATGACCCAGCGTCTGGGAAACGCCGGCGCGCAAAAGGCGGTGCGCGCGCACAACACAGCCGTGCGCGGCGCCATCCAGGCCTACAAGGGCCGCGAAGTGAAGCACACCGGCGACGGTATCATGGCCGTCTTCCCCGACCCGCCGTCAGCCGTCGCTGCCTGCATCAAAATCCAGCGCGAGATCGCCGCGCACAATGCCGCCAACCCGAATATCGATGTCCATTTGCGCATCGGGATCAATACCGGCGAGGCGGTCGAGGAAGAAAACGACTTCTTCGGCCAGGCCGTGCAGATGACGGCGCGCATCTGCGACAAGGCCTCGAAGGACAATATCTGGGTGTCGCAATCCGTGATCGACGGCTGCAAGGGCCAGAAATTCGGATTCATCCCGCGCGGCGGCTTCGAGATGAAAGGCATCCAAGGCGCCAAGAAGCTGTTCGAGGTGGGCTGGAGCGACGCCCACAAGAACGAACTCGCCGATCTCTAGTCGGCCGCGCCTTACTTGGCGGGCGCAACAACCTTCGTGATCGACGCCGTTTCCTTCCCGCCCTTCGGCTCCACCCAATCGATCGTGACGCCGTTGTCGTAGACCTGGTGGGCCTTCCAAGCGAGTTCTCCCTCGGCTGCCGGATTCTTGGCGACGAAGGTCAGCGTCGCACGCTCGTCCTTCGGGATCTTCGTCGTCCAACGTACGCTCGTCTCGCCCGCGGGCGTCTTGCTCACCTTGTGACCTCCCGGCGTCTCGCCGATCGACACGATTTCGACGCCCGCGGGAATCTCGAGTTCGAGCGCAATGGTCGTCGCTTCGAGATGCGAGGGCACGAGGACGCTGTAGGTCACCGTTTCGCCGGGCGCGCTTTCGCGCGGGCCGACGACGACGTGAGCTGACGCAGCGCCGTTCGCCAGCAGCAATGCTCCTGCAAGAATGATCGAACTTTTCATCGGGCTCTCCTTCAGTAGCTGAACTTGATCTCGGTCGAGATCGCGCGCTGCGGAAACGGGTGGAACAGGAAGTAATCGCGACCGGTGAGATTGTCGACGCCGACCGCCGCGCTCCAATGCTCGCCGATCCACGAGCGCTTGTTCACGACTTGAAGAACGAGTCCGCGCCGGCGCGTGCCTTTTGCTTCTTCGCGCTCTCGGCCTCCGCGCGCGCGATCTCGGCCTTCAGCTCGTCGACATACTCCTTGAGATCGCCCACGGACATGCGCGAGAGATCTTTTTTGACCGGCTTCTTCTTGATGGGATCGAGATCGTCGGTATCCATCGCCGCTTCCTCCGCGCACGTGACCGGCTTATAGCTAGCGCGACGATCCAAGGGACTGCAATGGCTGCATCGCTACCCGACACTATGACCTGCGTCGAGATCAAGGCCCCCGGTGGACCGGAGCAGCTTGTCGCCGCCACGCGTCCGTGCCCCCGACCACGGGCGCACGAGGTCCTGATTGAAGTGAAAGCCGCTGGTGTGAACCGGCCTGATATCGTGCAACGCAAAGGCCTCTATCCGCCGCCGGCCGGCGCATCGGATCTCCCGGGCCTCGAAGTGGCCGGGATCGTGATCGCGTCCGGCACCGAAGTCGCATCGTTCAAACCCGGCGACGAAGTCTGCGCGCTGACGCCGGGCGGCGGATATGCGACTCATTGTGTCGCGCCCGCGGGTGCGTGCCTGCCGTTACCGCGTGGATACGACTGGATCCAGGCCGCGGCGCTGCCGGAAACCTTCTTCACCGTTTGGCACAATGTCTTCGAGCGCGGCGACCTCAAGGCAGGCGAGGTATTTCTGGTGCATGGAGGTTCGAGCGGGATCGGCACGACGGCGATTCAGCTCGCTCATGCCTTCGGCGGGTTCGTGATCGCAACGGCCGGCTCGGACGAAAAATGTGCCGCATGCCGCGCTCTCGGGGCCGACCTTGCGATCAACTATCGAACCGCCGACTTCGTGGAAGAAATCAAAGGCAAAGCCCCGGGCGGGGGTGTCGATGTGATCCTCGACATGGTGGGCGGCGACTATGTGGCGCGGAATATCCGGTGCCTCAAGCCGGACGGACGGCTGATCAACATCGCATTTCTCGGCGGCGCGAAGGCCGAACTCGATCTCACGCCGGTGATGGTGAAGCGTCTGACGCTTACCGGATCGACGCTGCGGCCTCGCGACGACGCATTCAAAGCCAGGCTCGCCGCGGCGCTTAAAGAGCGGGTCTGGCCGCTGCTTGAGGCGGGGGACGTCAAACCGGTCATCCACGCCACCTTCCCCCTCGCCCAGGCGGCTGACGCTCACCGCTTGATGGAAAGCAGCAGCCATGTGGGGAAAATCGTCCTAATTCCGTCGTCCCGAGGAAATCCGGACTGATTTACAAGGACTTAGCAAAAAAATCCGGGAAACGGTTTGACCCTGGCGCGCTAAAACCGATATATACGCGGTAACTATTTTAGATACCGGGCCCGCCGGTTTGCCGGCGTCGGCCATCCGGTTTGGCGCGGCCCGGTCAACGAGGGCCCGCGACCGGCCCCAATCCGAAAGGAAATACTATGGTGCTGCCTCTTATGCCGAAGGCGACAGCCGTTTGGCTGGTGGAAAACACCGCATTGTCATTCGAACAGATTGCCGACTTCACCGGCATGCATGAGCTCGAGGTCCAGGCTATTGCCGATGGTGAAGTCGCCATCGGCATCGTCGGAGTGAATCCGATCGCGAACGGTCAATTGACTCAAGCAGACCTGGAGCGCGCCGAAGCCGACCCCAAGGTCAAGCTGAAGCTCAACAAAACCGACATTCCCATTCCCAAGGCGCGCGCCAAAGGCGCCCGCTACACACCGGTCTCCAAGCGCCAGGATCGTCCCGATGCGATCGCATGGCTGCTGAAGCATCACCCGGAGCTCACGGATGCACAAATCAGCCGCCTCATCGGCACCACCAAGCCGACGATCCTGAGCGTGCGCGAGCGTTCACACTGGAACGCCGCCAACATCAAGCCGCAAAACCCGGTGACGCTTGGTCTGTGCACCGAGCCGGAGCTGGAGAAGATGGTGGTGATCGCCCAGCGACGTCAGACAAACGCGGCGAAAGCCGCCCAACGCGAGGCCAACCGCCGCGAGCGCGAGGCGAAGGCGGCGCAAGCTGCGGAGAATCCGGCTTCCGAAGCGCCGGTGACCGGCGAAGCCCCGACGGAAGGTGCGCCGTCGTCCGAAAATGGCGAGCCGCTGCCGGGTTAAGCCGCCGCCGCCAAGGCTGGCTGATCAAGTCCTGCCCGCGGCTGACGTTTGACAAAAAATAAGGCCCATCCGGCGATGGGCCTTAAGCGTCTTGGGGATCCTACCCTTTCGCGTCGGCAGCGGGCGAGTCTCCCGCGTGAGGCGCCGCGCGATTGGCCTTTCGGCTGAACTGTAATGAACTAGCTGTGCGCTTCGATGCGATGCAGCTCGTCTTTGATTTTCAGCTTCTTTCTTTTGAGTTCGTGAACCAGGACGAAGTCTGGGAGAGGTCGTCGTTCTTCTTCGAAGAGGATGAATTCAATTTCCTTATGTTTGGCTTGTAACGCTTCCGTCCTCGCATCCTGACCCATAGGCAGTGTCCTCCGGATCTTCGGTTCTGAACCCGAAAAGTGTACGCCTCCGGAAAAGCATTTCCAGCGCCGGAACTAAGACATTGAACTGTCACGATTTGGGCTCGCGGTGCGCGGGCGAAATCATTCATCCGCAACTCCGTTTTTTTTCGAGTCGGGCGGCCGCGCGCGCCGAAGTCCTTCCGGGCTCTGTTCGTGCCCCGGGTACGGGTGTAAACTCCTGAAAAATGAGGCAAATTCTACAACCGTCTGGTGTGGAAAGCGCCGCTCGGACAGGCGTATTAACAACCGTGCCGCGAAACCGGCGGCTTTTCGAAGAATTTTTTGAGGAAGACGGCGCGCGCTCCAGATGCAGTGGGATCAGGAACAGGTGAAAGCCAAGCTCGCGGAGCTTGAGCTCGAGCATCGCGACCTCGACGACGTCATCAACCGGCTGACCGGCGAAGCGGATTTCGACCAGATCAAGGTGAGCCGGCTGAAAAAGCGCAAGTTGGCGTTGAAGGATCAGATCGTGACCCTGCGCGGGCGCCTGATCCCGGACATCATCGCGTAAGGCTGGTTAAGACGATCAGTGATCGCAGCGCGTAATATCGCCGGATGCGGTGAACGACGCCACGGCGCCGCCATGCAGCTTGCGAAGCTCGAAGAAGCTGCCGCGGTCCTGCGCCATCAATTGCCCGACCATCAGGCCGTAATTTTTCGATGCAAAGCGCGCGGCAATCGTGTCCGCGTCGCGCTCGACTAAGAAATACATGAACCCCTACCGCTTGCCTGCGCAGACAAAGTGGGCCGGGCGCTCGCAAGAGCAACGGCATGCGGCCGCAGCGACAGTGAATTAATCGGAGGACCTCAGGCGGTACGCAGAAGGTGGTCGACCCTGCCAAGAGCGAGTGCTGCACTTTCGCCTGCGCCGATGGGTGCGGCGGCGGTCTTGATCACTACAGCCATCTCGATACCGCCGACGAGATAACCGCTGGCGGTGAGATGGGCGCGGACCGCGCGTGCGAAGACCTCGGTGTCCTGGTCGGCGGGAAGCTTGGCAAGAGCACCGAGATTGGAACCTCCTGCGTAGCCCGTCACGGCGAAGGAGTTCGCCATCGCCGCCGCCATGGCGAGCGCGGAGCCTGCGGCCGGATCGACGGGGTCGAGGGGAAAGTCCTTCAGGCGCTGGGCGACATCGGCGAGGACGCCATTCGCCGCCAGCAGACCGGAAGACCGCCGGATGTCCTCATAGGTGGGGACGTGGACCAGAAGCAGGACCCACCGTGAGTCCGGCGCGACCGGCTGCGCGAGCGTAGTGCCCAGCGCTTTGACGAACGCGTCGGGTTCGAGGATTGCGACCCCCGGCGTGTCGGCCTTGCGCGGGGCCGACTTTTCGTGACGCCGGACGACTCCCCGAAGGAAATTGATCTCAGCGACCAAGCCGCCGAGGGCGGCCTGGGTTGCCGGGGTGATCTGATCGACGGGAATGCCGAGGATGGTGATCCGGTCGTCGGAAGGTTTCGCCTTCGCGACCTCATCGTAGGTCGCGGCCACCTTCTTCGCGGGCTGATTCGAATGCGCGCTGTGGGTACTACCCTGGGAACGGCCGTCGAGCCGCCGTTCGACGATCCTCACGGTCTCCGGTTGGGTGATATCCGGCATGCCGGGCCCCGACTTTCAATAAGGCGATCGTGGCCGACCCTACCCCTTATGTCTTTGCGATTCGTTACCGGCCCGTATAAAGTGCGCCGCTTTCCCGCCCCGGGGGTATCGGATGGGCAAGAAAGCAAAAGGCCGAAGCACAAAAGGCGCAAAAGCGCCCGCCGTCGGCATCATCATGGGCAGCCAGTCGGACTGGGAGACAATGCGCCATGCGGCGGAGGTCCTGGACGAATTGCGCGTTCCCTATGAGGCGAAGGTGGTTTCCGCCCACCGCACCCCGCGACGCCTTTATGAATATGCGACCAACGCGGAAGAGCTCGGCCTCAAAGTGATCATCGCCGGCGCCGGAGGCGCGGCACATCTGCCCGGGATGACCGCGTCGATGACCACGCTGCCGGTGCTTGGCGTTCCGGTCGAGAGCAAAACGCTCCAGGGTCTCGATAGTCTGCTGTCCATTGCTCAGATGCCCGGCGGGATTCCCGTCGGCACTTTGGCCATTGGGAAGGCGGGCGCCAAGAACGCCGGCTTATTAGCGGCGTCCATTTTGGCTCTTCAGGACGAGGACGTTGCGCAGCGGCTGAAGGCCTGGCGCGCCACCCTGACCAAATCCGTGGCTGAAAAGCCCAAGCGTTAATCAAACTCCGCTATTAAGGATCACATGCACCGCCTAGCACCCGGCGCAACCATCGGCATTCTTGGAAACGGCCAACTGGGCCGGATGCTGGCCCTGGCGGCCGCACGCCTCGGCTACCGGACCCATGTGTACGGCCCGGAGAGAGACAGTCCGGCCGAACAGGTTGCCAGCGATTCGACGATTGCCGCCTATGAGGACGCGAATGCCCTGGCTGGCTTCGCCGCGGCGGTCGATGCGGTGACCTTCGAATTCGAGAATGTCCCGGTGAAATGCGCGCAGGAGTTGGCGGCGCGGGTGCGCGTAAGGCCTGACCCGAAGGTCTTGGAAATAGCCCAGGATCGAATCAAGGAAAAACAGTTCTTCGCTTCGATCGGCGCCGCGACCCCGACATGGGCAATCGTGAGTCGGCGCAAGGACTTAGATTCCGCTCTTAAGACGACGGGTGCGCCGAGCGTGCTGAAAACGGCACGTCTCGGATACGATGGGAAAGGTCAGGCGAAACTGAAGTCGCCGGCAGATGCCGACGCCGCATGGGCGGCCGTAACCGGCCCGAACCCGGACGGCGACGATGGCTTCGCCGTGCTTGAAGCCTTCGTCGATTTCCGGTGCGAGGTCTCGGTCATCGTGGCCCGAAGCGAGGACGGTCACGTCGTCCCCTTCGAGCCGGCCGAAAATGATCATGCCAATCACGTCCTCTCGACCTCCCTCGTCCCGGCGCGGATCGATCCCGCCACCGCCAGGACGGCGGTCGATATTGCGACGCGGGCCGCCCGGGCCTTGGACCTCGTCGGTCTGCTGGCCGTGGAGATGTTCGTCACGCCGTCGGGTGATGTTCTCTGCAATGAAATGGCGCCGCGCCCGCATAACTCCGGCCATTGGACGATGGATGCGGGTGGGGTCGACCAGTTCGAGCAATTGGTGCGGGCGGTTGCGGGTCTGCCGCTCCTCACGCCCGTCCGCCATGCCGACGTGACAATGGTTAATTTGATCGGCGACGACGTGAACCAACTCGAACGGTATCTCAAGGATGAGTCCGCGCGAGTGCATCTGTACGGGAAGAAAGAGACACGCCCCGGACGCAAGATGGGACACGTCAATCTGCTGCGGGCGCGGCAGAGTTAGAGAGAAAAAAGTTCTCTCTTAAAGTGGACTCTCAACTCGAAGACCGATTTCTAAGTAGTTGGAAAAGAATCAGTATTCCGGCGTACGGCGCCGGTAGCCCGAAGCGCGTTCGCGCACGCGGTTGAAGAGGCGCCGCGGATCGGGAAGCAGACGCAAGCCGTCGGCAATGCGCTTTTGCAGCTTGGGGATCTCCATCACGTTTTGGATCCGCCGGTCGAGAAACTTCCAGGTCTCGGCGGTCCCCTCGGAGCGGTCATTCAGCCAGTAGAGAAGCGTGGTGGCATAGACACCGGCCAGGAGTCCGCGCTTGGTATAAAAGTTATAGTCGGTCGACGTGTCGCCCGCGGCGCGCCAAATGGCGTCCACAGTGTTGTACCAGCCCCTCAATGAGTCGCCGGCGTACGGGGGCAGCGGACTTAAGGCGAGCGCGGCACGGATCGCTTCGCGGTACGGGGTCCAGCGCTCAAGGTGAAGGCGAACGCCAGTCGCGATCCGCTCGCGGATTTTCATACCGCCCAGGTCGAGACGTCCAAGGTCCTCCAGCATCAGCCGGTCGGCTAGCTTACGCCAGTGCGTAACGGCGTCCCTTGGGCCGCCAGGGAACAGGCGGTGTGCAGCCGGACGCCCAAGGCCTTCCTTCTCGGCGGCGGTCTCGAGCGTGCCGATCGTCCAACCGTCAAAGGGGATATTCGGGAGCGCAGCCCGCAGCACGGCGTCCTTCTGGGCCACCTTCTCCGCTTTGGCCTGGGCGATCGGATCGTTCAGAGGATCGCTGCGAAGTTCAGTCATCTTACCCCTCCGGATCGAGGTCCAGTTTCTTACCCTGGGCGGCGGCCTCGCTGGTCAGAACGTCGGCAAAGGCCAAACTCCTCATGTCGGTCATGCGCTGAGGATAAAGAACACCATCGAGGTGATCGCACTCGTGCTGCATCACCCGGGCATGGAATCCGTTGGCCTCGCCTTCGACCTTCTCCCCTTTGAGGTTGTGGTAGCTGTAGCGGAGCGCGGTGAACCGCGGAACCTGACCGGTGAGGCCGGGAACCGACAGGCAGGCCTCCCAGCCCACCTCCTGATTTTGGGTGGTGGGATGGAGGACCGGGTTCACCATTACGGTCAGAGGAATCTCCACGCCGGTATTGCGGTCGGCGGGCACGAAGAAGATCACCACCCTCTTCCCGACCGAAATCTGGGGGGCGGCGAGGCCGATCCCGCGCACCGACATCATGGTGTCGATCATGTCGTTCACCAGCGCCGGGAGGGCCGGATCCTTGAAGTCCGTGACCTCGGTCGCGCGGCGTTTAAGGATGTCGGCTCCCATGCGAGCGATGGGTTGAATGGCCATTGGAATGTCCGTTCTAGGCGTTCTCCGAGTCTATATAGATCAGTCCGGGAGGCCGGGCGACCCGGAAAAAGGCAGCGGTTTGAAGGGGCTTGCCGATGCCAGCTACAACCTGTGGCATCTATGCATCAGATTCGCTAAACCGCTGAAAATCGGGCCAAAGATGCGCCTTTGCGGCCTTCCCAGGCCCAAGGCCCTATGTTATATCCCCGGCCCTCAAGGCGACGGCTCCCGGTGGAGCGTCGCCCCTTTCATTTGTCCAACCGATGGAGACGGCCCTGGTTCAAGTAGTAGTGCGCGACAATAACGTCGACCAAGCCCTGAAGGCGCTCAAGAAGAAGATGCAGCGCGAGGGACTCTTCCGCGAGATGAAGCTGCGCAAATCCTATGAAAAGCCGTCCGAGCGCAAGGCCCGTGAAAAGGCCGAAGCGGTGCGCCGCGCCCGCAAGATGGAGCGCAAGCGCCTGGAGCGTGAAGGCTTCTAGAACCGACGCCCCTCTCTCAAGGCTGCCGAAAAGGCCGCGATGATATCGCGGCCTTTTGTGTTTTAAGAATCTGGAAACCAAGGCGCTCGTACCCTTGCGAATCCGACTCTGGTGAGGGGCGAGTCCCGATGAGCGCTTTGAGAATCCGTTCGGCTACGGCAGAGGACAGTTCCGCGATTGCCGCGGTGGTGCGTGAATCCTGGCTCGACGCCAACAAGAACCTGATTCCCGCCGACAGCCAGCGCGCCCTCACAAACTCGCGCAACCTCGCCGCTTTCGTGGCGGGCGAATGGCAGAGCATCCATGTCGCGGAATTCGGTGATGAGATCGTCGGCGCGGTCGGCGTCAATGCCGCGGGCGTGATCTGGATGCTGTATGTGCTCCCGGCCTACCAAGGTTGCGGCGTAGGCTCGGCGCTGTATGACGCCGCCATCGGCGCCATCAAATCGGCCGGTCAGCGCAAGGCCATGCTCGAAGTGCTGGCCGCCAATGAAAACGCTGTCGCCTTCTATCGTGCGCGCGGTTGGGTGCCGGAAGGGCGGAGGACCGAGCATATTCCCGGATTCCGCTTCACCGCCCTGCGCATGGGATTGGCCCTCGCGTAACGACGCGAGGGCGCTTTGCTCCTAGCGGTTTGTGCGTTCGGCGCGGGCGCGGCTGCGCTTACGGCGCGCCTTGGACTTGGCTTTGCGTTTGTTGGAACGCATCTTCTTACTAGCCTTACGTGCGTGACTCATAGGTCCTCCAAATGATCTGACGGGGCGAGAATGCCATTGGGCGAGATCAAACTCCACATCGGCGGCAAGGAAGGCCGCAAAGGATGGACCGTCCTGGACATCGCGCCGGGCGCGCACGTCGATATCGTCGGGAATTGCAACGATCTCTCCGCCCTGCCCGACGCCTGTTGCGCCGAAATCTACGCCTCTCATGTGCTCGAACATCTCGCCTACGACGGCGAGGTGCAGCGCGCACTCGCTGGATTCCATCGGGTGCTCGCGCCGGGCGGCCGAATACGCGTTTCGGTGCCGGACATGGAAACGCTGTGCAAGCTGTTCCTGCTCCCCAATATGAGCTTCCAGCATCGCTATCAGGTGATGCGCAGCCTGTTCGGCGGGCGCACCACGCCGCACGACGTGCACTACACCGGTATGTTCTTCGAGTACCTGGGCGCGATGATGCATGGCGCTGGATTTCGCAACATCGAGCGTGTCCCGGAGTTCGGCGAATTCAAGGACGCGAGTTCCCTCAAGGCCGGAAACGTTCTGGTCAGCTTGAACGTTCAAGCCATGAAGCAGGACCATGGAACAAGCTGAGATCTTCGGCCGTCTCGCCCTCGCCTTCGGCATCGGGCTCATGATCGGCATCGAACGCGGCTGGCGAACGCGCGACATGGCCGAGGGTACGCGCGCCCTCGGCATGCGCACCTTCGCGCTGTCGGGCTTGCTGGGCGGGGTTCTTGGCCTGGTCGGCCAATTCACCAGCGATACCGTTACGGCAGTCAGCGCCGCCGGCTTCATCGCGCTCGTGATCGTTATCTACTTCACAAACCTGAAACAGGACGCGGGCCGCGGCGCGACGACCGAAGTCGCAGCGATCCTCACCTTCATCCTCGGAATGACCGCCGTTCGCGGCGACATCTCGGTGGCGGCGGCCTCGGCCGTCGTCGTCGCGGCGACGCTTGGTTTCAAGGAGCAAATGCACAAGTGGGTGGAGCGCATCGACAAAGATGAACTCACGGCCGCGCTCACCCTTCTGCTGATCTCCGTCGTCATCCTGCCCGTCCTTCCCGATCAGAGCTATGGGCCGGGCGAAACGATCAATCCCTATGTGCTGTGGTGGATCGTCGTGGTGATCGCCGCGATTTCATTCGCGGCGCACATCTCCATACGCATGTTCGGTGAACGCGCCGGTGCGGCGGGCGTGGCGGTGCTCGGAGGCTTGGTTTCCTCGACCGCGACGACGATCGCGTTCGCGCGCTTCGCCAAGGCGCACGCGGCCTCGAGCCGGCTCGCGGCAAGCGGGATCGCTCTGGCCGGGACCGTCATGTTCATCCGGTCCCTGGTCCTGACGGGGTTGCTGTTCAAGGATGCGCTTGCTCCGCTGTGGCCGCCGCTGGTCGCGGCCGCCCTTACTTCGGCGGTGGTCGCTGCATTTCTGGGGCTCGGGCAGCGAAAGAAAAACAGCGATGGGTCGCTCAGCGTCGGCCCGACGGCTGACATCATGACGGGCGTGAAATTCGTGGCCGCGTTCGCCGCGATCGCGGTCGCAACGCATTACGCTCGGGAATATTTCGGCACGGGCGGCGCTTTGGCGACGTCCGCTCTGGGCGGGCTGGTCGATGTGGACGCCACTAACGCGACGATGGCGCGGCTGGGCGCGGCCGGGAGCGCTTCGGCATGGGACGTTGCTGTCGCCGTCATGGTCGCCGTCGGCGTGAACTCGCTCGCCAAAGGAGTCTATGCGGTCGCGATCGCCGGGCGAACCTTTGCGCCGCTCGCCATTCTGGCTTTCGCACCCCCTGTTGTCGCAGGGGCGGCGGCTCTCTTCATCGAGCGTCAGATATAGCGCTCAAGCCCCGCCCGTGGACTATATCTCCACCTGCGTGCCCATCTCGACCACCCGGTTGGGAGGCAAATGGAAGAAGGCCATGGCGCTGGTGGCGCTGCGGCTCATCCAGGCGAAGAGACTTTCGCGCCACAGGGCCATACCTGGCCGCCGGCTCGGAATAAGGGTCTCGCGTCCCAAGAAGAACGAGGTCTCCATATCGTTGAACTCAAAGTTCTGCTTCGTGGCCGATTTGAGCGCGACCGGGATGTTGGTTTCATCGAGGAAACCGTAGCGGATGATGAAACGGTAGAAGCGACGGCCGAGATGCTGGATCTCGAGCCGATCGTCTTCCGGCACGTGCGGCACTTCGTCAATGACCACGGTCAGGAACACCACCCGCTCATGGACGACGCGGTTATGTTTCAGATTATGAAGGAGCGCGTGGGGAACGCCTTCAGTGGTTCCGGAAAGGAACACGGCCGTGCCCGAAACGCGGGTGACGTTGGGATTGAGAGAGCTGAGAAACAGCTCGACGGGCATCGCTTCCTGGGCCATGCGGCGGAACAGGATCGCCCGGCCTTTCTTCCAGGTCGTGAGCAACAAGAAGACAACGGCGCCCATTGCCAGCGGGAACCAGCCGCCGGTCGGGATCTTGAGGGCGTTCGACCCGACGAACGCGAGATCGATGATGAGATAAGTGACGGTAATGAGAGTCGCCCAAATCTTGTTCCAGCGCCAAAGTAAGAAAATGACAAGGGAAACAAGGACGGTATCGATGAGTAACGTTGCACTCACGGCAACGCCGTAAGCGTGGGCAAGACTCGTAGAAGACTGAAACCCGAGGACAAGGATGGCAACGAATACCATCAGCGTCCAATTCACGAATGGAATATAAATCTGTCCAATCTCGGTTTCGGAGGTATGGACGGTCTTCATCCGGGGCAAGAAGCCCAATTGCATCGCCTGCCGCGTAACTGAAAACGCACCGGTAATGACGGCTTGCGAAGCGATTATTGCAGCCATTGTTGCGACAACGACCATTGGCAAGGTCGCCCAGCTCGGGAACATCAGATAAAACGGGTTCGACGCCGCTTCCGGGCTCCGAAGCAGGAGCGCTCCCTGGCCGAAATAATTCAGCAACAGCGCGGGAAGCACGAAACCAAACCATGCCCGGCGAATAGGTGCGCGGCCAAAATGGCCCATGTCGGCATAAAGCGCCTCGCTACCTGTAAGCACGAGGAACACGGCGCCGAGCGAGAAAAAACCGATCCCCGGCTCAGCTATAAAGAAGCCTATCGCGTATGTAGGACTGAAGGCAGCCAAGACCTCGGGAGCCCGGGCAATGTTAACCACGCCGAACCCGGCGAGTGCAGCAAACCAAAGCACCATCACGGGTCCGAAGAGCTTGCCGACAATTCGAGATCCGTGGCGCTGAATGACGAATAGGGAAATAAGGATGCCGAGCGTGATCAGGATCACGAAATCGCCGACAGCGGGAAGAGCGACGTTTAGCCCCTCTACGGCGCTCATCACGGTCATCGCCGGCGTCAGCATGCTGTCGCCGTAAAACAGCGCACCCGCCGAAATGCCAAGTGCGATGACAACTGGCATCAGCCACGCGAGCTTCGATTGTTGGACCGCTTGAGTTACGAGCGCGAGCAGTGCGAGACTTCCGCCTTGTCCTTTGTTGTCCGCACGAAGCATCAGGTACGCGTATTTCAGCGAAACCACCAAGACGAGCGCCCAGACGATGAGAGAAAGCACGCCGAAAATGTGACGCTCGTCGGCCGGCATTGGGTGCGTTCCGCCGAACGCTTCTCTCATCGCATACAAAGGACTGGTGCCAATGTCGCCGTAAACGACGCCCAAGGCGCCTAACATCAGCGTGGCAATTCGGCGTTTGCCGCGATGGAGAGAAAGGTTTGAGTCCGGGGCAGACCCAGGGACTTCTTGGCTCATAGTCGAGCGACCGCTGACGTTGCAAAAAGCTTCCGGAGCGGCTTCCCTGAAGACCGTTCGGCAGGGCGCCGGGTGTAGCACCGCGACCCCGCTATTGGAAGCGCAATTATCAACCCTAGATTATTGTTTTTGCTTATTTATCTCTTGCTCGTCAACCCAGGGATAAATCACCAGCCGCGGCCAGCGCAGCTGCCAGCGCCCGGTCATCTCCTCGTAAGCCTTCGCCAGCGGCAGAGCCCGGTTGGGACGCGCCACCATGTCCCAAACATCGCCCAGCCCGAAAGGCGCATAGACGTCGAAAAAATCGGCGCCGGTGCATTTCATTCCAATGGTGATGGCATTGGCCGGTTGGCGCAGGAGGCCCTCGGATGCGGAGGTGAGCGGCGGATAGGCGATGCCGTACTCCTCTCCGTACCATAAATGCGTGCGCGCCTGATTGCGCACCGTCAGCGTCCCGTCCAGATCGCCGAACAGACGAGAGGCCGCGCGGCGTACCTCCTCTTCCGCTTCCGCCGATGCGTCGTCGGAAAAGTAGACGAGCTCATACTCGCGAATCCCCTGGTTGGCCGCGCGCCCGCTGCGCAGGTTCCAAACGCTGGCCATCAACGATCCGGCGGCGAGCCACCAGTCGCGCAGCCCAAGATCGCCGGCACGCGCAAGAATGTCGGCGTTCATGCGATTGAGGAGGCAGAGCGCGGCGACTTTTTCCGCAAGCTTGTCGGCGGCTGTGTCCGCGGAATCGTCGGTGGGCGGATCGAACAACGCGAGTGTCTTGCTTTCACGCTTGGCGCGCCCCGCCTTGGCCTTGGGTTTGGGAAACACCCTGAGGCGCAAAGTCCGGGAATTGAGAACGACATGCGCCATGAAAAAGTGTCTTTTGAACGGTATGGGATAACTGTAACGGCTTCGGCCCTCTTGGGCGGAGCCGGGCCACGGTCTATAAAAGTATCACGGATCTTTTGGGAGACCTCATGCGCGACTTCATGCGAACCGCATGTGTTTTCGCCGCAGCGATAACTCTGGCCGCCGCCACGGCAAAGCCCGCGGCAAAGCCGCGCGGCATCGACCCGGCGCTCGTGGCCGGCGAAGTCAAATCTGAAGGCGACTACCGCTGGGCCCTGGTCTCCAATATCTCAGCCTACGAGATGTGGCATGCCTCCGATACGGTCATCCTGAGCACGATCGGCACGCTCATCCGCTATTACGAGTTCGACTGGGAAGTGGCGCCGCGCGACGCTGAATGGGTGGTGCAGGGCATCGTTCTGGTCGGAACCGGCGATACCAAGGCCCCCCCGGTCGCCGTCAAACTGTGGTCCAAACAGCGTACGCGGCTGCAGGATGAGCTGTCGCACAAGCTGAGCCTCGAAGGACAGGAAGCGGTTGCGATTTTCACGCCCAGCTTGACGGAGTGCACGGAGACCGGCGACTGCGGACCCAACCAGTTCCGCTTCAGCAGCAACGCCGCCGGCGAGGTTTTTGTGGGAACGACGAGGATTGGGAGTCTCAAGTGAAAGGATATTTCAGCGGAGCTTTCGCGTTCGCCGTTCTCCTCGCCGCCCTCGCCCAGGCACAGGACTATCCCGCCGGCCAGTTGCCGACCACCGTCACACCGACCCACTACAGGGTCGATCTTGTCACGCGGCCCGACCAGAACGCGTTTTCGGGCGAGGTCACGATCGATGTGACGCTCGCCGAACCGACCAGGCTGATTTGGCTGCACGGCCAAGACCTGAGGGTGCGCGAGGCCAGTGTCGCCGGTGAAGGCGGAAAACCGGTGACCGCGACGTGGCGCGAAATCCCCGACAGCGACGGTGTCGCCAGCCTCACCCTTGCGAACGAGGTGCGCGGGCCGAAGGCGAGGATCACAATCAAGTACGACGCCGATTATAACCGCCAGCTCGAGGGTCTGTATCGCGCCGACGACGCCGGCGAAGCGTACCTCTACAGCCAGATGGAAACCATCTTCGCGCGCCGCGCCTTCCCGAGCTTCGACGAGCCGCGTTTCAAGACCCCGTACGATATCTCGATGACGGTGCGCACGCGCGATACGGCGATTTCGAACGCGCCAATCGCCAAAGAAGCGCCGGCCGGGGACGGTCTCAAGAAGATCACCTTCGCAACCACCAAGCCGCTGCCGACTTACCTGATCGCGCTGATCGCCGGTCCGTTCGACGTCGTGCAGGGCCCGCCTGTGCCCAGGACCTCGTTCCGCGACCGCGAAATTCCCGTGCGCGGAATCGCCGCCAAGGGCAAAGGCTCACAACTCAAGTACGCGCTCGACAATACACCGGCGATCCTCGGCGCGCTCGAGGGCTACTTCGGCACCGCTTACCCTTACGAGAAACTCGATATCATCGCCGTCACCGACTTTGCGTACGGCGCGATGGAGAACGCCGGCGCCATCACGTACCGCGAGCAACTCCTTCTCATGGACGAGAAGTCGGCCCTCGGGCAGCGCCGCAGCTACGCCCTCGTGCATGCCCACGAGCTCGCACACCAATGGTTCGGAAACCTGGTCACGCCGGCGTGGTGGAACGACATCTGGCTCAACGAAGCCTTCGCCACCTGGATGGGCAACAAGGCCGCCGCGGCCTGGGATCCAAACGGTGAGTTCGGCCGCCTCACCCTCACCGGCGCATTGGGCGCGATGGGCACCGACAGCTGGCACGCCGCACGCGCCATCGCCCAGCCGATCAGGTCCAACGACGACATCCAGAACGCCTTCGACGGCATCACCTATGAAAAGGGCGGCGGTGTGCTCGCGATGTTCGAGCAATTCTACGACGCCGAGAACTTCCGCAAAGGCGTTGCGCTTCATCTTGAACGCAAGGCATGGGGCGTCGCCACGGCACGCGAATTCCTGCAGTCGGTGGCCGACGCCAACAAGGACACGGAGGGCGTTGCCGCCTTCGAATCCTTCCTGAACCAACCGGGAGTCCCGCTATTGACGGGGCGGCTGGAGTGCAAAGGACCCAGCATTTCGCTGGTGGTCTCTCAGAGCCGGTACTTCCAAGGGCCGGCCACGCCCGAAGCGAAGCAACAGCGGTGGTCGATCCCGACCTGCGTGGCTTTCGGCCGCGGACCGCAGCGGGACCAGATGTGCGTCATCGTGAAGGAACCCGAAACGCGCATTGCGCTCGAGGCGCCGGGCTGTCCCTCCTGGGTCATGCCGAACGCCGACGGCGCCGGTTATTTCCGCTTCGAACTCGACGACGCGGGTTGGGACGGCCTGACCCAAAGCGCGCTCGCCCTGACCGATAAAGAGGTACTGTCGCTGCTCGACAGCATGGATGCGGCTTTCATGGCCGGCCGCATGAGTTTCGACAAGTATCTCGCGCGGCTGCGGCTCGTGCTGACGGAACGCCAGAAGGCGCCGGGGGGCATCACCTGGGACGTGGCCAATGATGTCGGTGAACGCCTGTCATGGTTCAACAGGGTGCTCTTGCCGGAATTGGCGCAGCCGCAACTGGCGCGCATCGCCACTGAAATCTACGGCCCGCTTTACCAGCGCCTTGGACTTGACCCCACGTCGGACCTCGACAAGAGCAATCCAACCCAGGCCACCCTGATGCGCTCGCCGGTCGTCAGCGCCATGGCCTTCGAAGCGCGGGCGAAAGACGTGCGCGCCGAACTGGCGAAGCGCGGCGTCGCCTATGTCGGCGTGGCCGGCGACGGCAAGGTGCATCCGGAAGCCGTCGACCCCGATCTGCTCGACGAAGCGCTGAACGTCGCGGTGCAGGATCGCGGCCCTGCATTTGCGCAAGTCGTGATGACGCACTTCAAGGCCGAACGGAACGGATTCATCCGCGGCCGCCTGTTGTCAGCGTTGACCCGGTCGACGGATCAGAAAGTCGCTGCCGAAGTGCGCGCTCTTGCTCTTAATGACGGCCTGCGGACCAACGAGATCCCGACCATCGTCTATGGAATGATGTCGGAGCGCGCCAACCGTGCGGCGGCGTGGGCATGGTTCAAGGAGAATTTCGAGACCTTGAAAAAGAAGACGCCACCCAACAACCGCGAAGGCCTCGTCGGCGTCGGCAGCTATTTCTGCACGCCGGCCGAAGCGGCGGAGTTCGAAGCCTTTATCACGCCGCGCGTCCAAGACGTGCGCGGTGCCCCGCGCAGCCTTGCTTCAACGCTGGAGCGGATAAACTCCTGTACGACGCTGGTAGAGGCGCAACGTCCCGTCGCCGTCAAAGCCTTGGCGGCTGTCCGCCAGCCATAGAAATACGCCGCCGGATTTCTCTGGCGGCGTTTTCTCATCCTACGCGACCGATTACTTCGGTTTGGCGAGACTGCCGGAGGCCGAACCAGTCAGGGAACCGCCCGTGGACGCGGCCCCGCTGGCGCTGTTCGGGCTGGTGCTGAGCGCGCCCGACGTATTCGCGCCGCCCGACGTGCTTGCACTGCCCGAGGCCGGACCGGCATTCACGCCCGCCGAACCGTCGGCGTTAGCGCTGCCGGCCGCATTGGTGGTCGTGTTGAGCGATCCGTTCGCCGTGCGCGCGGCGTTGCTCACCTCGGCGCCGGTCGAGGTCGCCGCGGTATTGCCCGCGCGCGCCGCGCCGCGCGCCGTTCCGGTGACGGCGCCGCCGACGGCCGCTCCGGTGTTCGTCGCATTGGTCGCGGCATTGCTCGACGCATTGGCTGCGCCATTGGCCGAGGCCGAGCCGCTCACGCCGGAGGGCGAGGCGCTGAGGCCACCGGAGCCGCCGGCCGAACCGGAAAGCGAACCGGAGGTGTTGGCCGCCCCCGTGGTGGCCGCACGACCCGCGGCACGCGCACCGCCCGTCGCTGCCGCGCCGGCGGCACCGGCCGCCGAGCCGACATTGCCGCTCACGCGTCCGGCCGTGGCCGCGCCGCTGTTAAGGGCGCCGGACAGGTTCGGCTGCGTGCTCGTCCCGCCGCTCAGCGCACCGCCGGCGCCGGCGTTGGCACCGACATTAGCGCCGCCGCCGAGGGCGCCGCCCGTGACATTTCCACTCAGGCCGCCAACGGCACTGGCGCCGGTCGAAGCCGCACCGCCGAGCACCTGCGCGACCGCCGGTACAGCAACGAGGCCGGCAATAGCGCTGGCTAACAGGATACGTTTCATCATGTGGGTCTCCTTGGTTGGGTTTCAGGGCTTTCGCCCCGGGCTTCCGGCGCGTCGGACGCGTAGCTAGGCGCGCCCCTTCGCTTTGCCGGTAGGCGATGAACCTAACGGGCGTACTACGCCTGAGTTGCGGCAATCCTGCGGTGCTGTCGTGGCAGGTTGTTCGTCGCATGCAGGTGACGCCCATTACGCTCAGCCGCACGCAACTTTTCTATGGTTGAGGCGTTCTGAGCACACTCAACCGCTGCTCCCGCAGCGGACCACAATCGGGGAATGAGCTTCCATGATATCGAAGACTGCGATCGCGCCCGTCGCGATTTGCCTCGCTTTCACCGCGGCTGCGTTCGAAGCGCAGGCGCAAACCACCCTCACCTTGGCCAACGGCTCTATTGTGACCGTCGTACCGGGCGGTCTTGACCTCACCGGGTCCTTGGGCGGAACGATTCAGCAGGGCGGCGTCAGCAGTGCGTTCACGTGCGGCTACAACACCGTCACGGGACAGGTTTCCGGCTCGCCGGCCTGCGGCCAGATCCTGGGCGGCAGTGTCACCGGCGGCCTCAACGTGCAGGCGCTGGAGCATGATCTTGTGAACGTGCGCCTCAACGTCGCGTCCGAGGGAATGGCGGCGGCGAACGTCAGCCTGCTCAACGACCTTGCCACCCGCCGTATCGGACTGACGCGCGCGGTGTCCGCGCAGGCGGGCTTGCAAAGCAGCGAGACGACGGATGCTACGAACGTCTTCGGCGATCCGCAGTACGGCGCTTGGGCGTCGGCGGGACTCGGCTTCTTTAACGACGAGCGCTTCGGTTTGGAGCGCGATGGCGACAGCAAGGTCTTCACGGCGGGCGTGGACCATACCGTGGAAAACTGGATGGTGGGTATCTATGCCGGCTACCTCGACACGAAGGTCGACCTCATCAGTCTCGGCGGCGATCTGTCTTCGGACGGCTGGCTGATGGGAGCTTACGCCACGCGGGTCCTGGACGAGGTGTTTTCGATCACGGGCGCCGGCTCGTACGCCGATTCAGAAGCCCACTTGTCGCGGATCTCGGCGGGCACTCCAGTCAGAGCGGCGATCGATCATATGGAATGGTCCGCTTCGTTGAGCGGCAATGCGTTTTGGCTGGTGATGCCGCAATTCGGCGTAACCGCCACCGCCGGTCTGAGCTACGACAAATGGCGCGACGACGAGTACACCGATAGCCTCGGCGTTTTCTACAATGAAACCAGCGGCGAGAATTTCTGGGCGAAGTTCGGCGGGACCGCCACCTTCTTCACCGGAGCGCTCCGGCCGTACGCAAACGTCACATATGCGCGCATGATCACCCAACCCGATTTTTATGCACACCGGAATCGTGTGACGGTCGGCGCCGGTCTCGCGCTCGGAACCGGTCCGCTGAGCGGTGTTTTCGAAGTGAATACGCAAGTGTTCAACGACGATCAGCGCGATACCGCCGTCGGATTCCACCTAAGGCTCGCCGTCTGATGTAGCGCCAGAGGTTAGCGTTCTCCTGCGCGTTCGCGCGGGAGAACGATCTTTTTTGCATTCCCCTTTTTTCGTGGATTCCGCAGCGAGGAGGTCGCAAGGCCGCATCGCCGCGTGGAAGATCGTCTTCCAAGGAGAGAGCGATGCGTGCGATTCGGTTGAAACTGCCGGTCCGGCTTGGAACGGCCCGATGTAAGCGAAGGCCGCTTCCGTAGGAAGCGCCACATCCGCCACGGGGCGAAGTCCCTTTAAAGCGGCCCTCCCTCCGCTTTCGATTTCAGCCCCGTGGCGCCTTTTTCGCCGCCATTGGAGTCTAGAGAGTATGCGTCAGCCTTTGCGTTATGTGATCGAATTCCGCGGCACCGCGGCGGGCTTGGTCGTGCAGGACAACAATCGTTATCGCTTCTTCGCGTCCGACCGCAGTTTCGCGCCGCTGGAACGGCGCCTGTTCCGCTCGCCAGATCATGCCGAGCAGATCTGCAAACGCTTCCGAGACGCGCCGAACCGCGTCTTTCAGCCCGGACGATGAGCGCGGAGCGCACAAACTTGCACGTAGCCTATTCGCGCCCCACGGCGTGGATCGCAGACGCGACCATCGATGATACGCGCGCGTTCGTCGAACGCGTCCACCGCCACTGGTCGGATATCTTCCGACGCGAAGAAAAGGGGTCAGATGCCGAGCATCTGGCCCCGCGCTTCGTCTTCAAGCCGTAGCGGTCAGAGCGAGCCGACGATCTCCTCGGTCATCTTCTTGGCGTCGCCGAGCAGCATCATGGTGTTGTCGCGGTAGAAGAGCTCGTTGTCGACGCCCGCATAGCCCGCGCCCATCGAGCGCTTCACGAACAACACGGTCTTCGCCTTCTCGACGTCGAGGATCGGCATGCCATAGATCGGGCTCTTCGGATCGGTCTTGGCCACCGGGTTCGTGACGTCATTCGCGCCGATGACGTAAACCGCGTCGGCGGTCGAGAACTCGTGATTGATCTCCTCGAGCTCGAACACTTCGTCATACGGCACGTTGGCTTCGGCGAGGAGCACGTTCATATGGCCCGGCATGCGCCCCGCGACCGGATGAATGGCGTATTTCACGGTCACGCCTTCGGCCTTCAGCTTGTCCGCCATCTCGCGCAACGCGTGCTGCGCCTGGGCGACGGCCATGCCGTAGCCGGGCACGACGATCACCTTGCTGGCGTTCTTCATGATGAAGGCGGCGTCGTCGGCCGAACCGGCCTTGTGGGGCCGCACCTCCTTCTTGCCGCCGGCCGCAGCCGCGGCATCGCCGCCGAATCCGCCGAGAATGACGCTGTAGATCGATCGGTTCATCCCCTTGCACATGATGTAGGAGAGGATCGCGCCTGAGGAGCCGACAAGTGCACCAACGATAATGAGCAGGCTGTTCTGGAGGGTGAAACCGATACCGGCCGCGGCCCAGCCCGAATAGCTGTTGAGCATCGAGACCACGACGGGCATGTCGGCCCCCCCGATCGGCAGGATGAGCAGGAAGCCGATAAGGAACGAAAGAGCCATCACCGCGTAGAACCAGTTATGGCTTTCGGTGAGGCAGAACATGACGACGCCCACCGCGATGCCGATTCCGAGGAGCGCATTCAGGACGTGCTGGCCTTTGAACACCAGCGGATTGCCGGTCATGAGGCCTTGCAGCTTGGCGAACGCGATGACGGAGCCCGAGAAGGTGATCGCCCCGATGGCGAGGCCGATCGACATTTCCACGAGACTTCCGGTGGGAATGGCGCCTGGTTCGCCGAGGCCGTAGCTCTGCGGCGAGAGAAGCGCCGAGGTCGCGACGAGGACGGCGGCCAGGCCGACGAGGCTGTGGAACGCGGCCACGAGCTGCGGCAACGCCGTCATCTGGATCTTCTGCGCGATCACGGTGCCGATGGCGCCCCCGACCGCAATGCCCGCGACGATCCACACGTATTCCTGCACCACGGAATCGGTCAGCGTGGTGAGAATGGCGATGGTCATGCCGACCATCCCGTACATGTTGCCCTTGCGCGAGGTTTCCGGGCTCGACAGGCCGCGCAGCGTCAAGATGAAGAAGACGCCGGCAATGATGTAGGCAAGAAGGGTTGCGCTTTGCGACATGCTATTTGCCCTTCTTCCTGAACATCGCAAGCATGCGCTGGGTGACGATGAACCCGCCGAAGATGTTCACCGAGGCAAGGACCACGGCGAAGAAACCGAGGATTTTCGAATTGGTGATCTCTTCCGGGCCGGCGGCGAGGATGGCGCCGACGATGATGACGCTGGAGACGGCGTTGGTCACCGCCATCAACGGCGAATGCAGGGCGGGCGTGACGCTCCAGACCACGTAGAAGCCTACGAACACCGCCAGCACGAACACCGTCAGCAGGTAATAGAAGTCGGCGCCGCCGTGCGCCGCAGCTTGAACCATTTCCATCTATCGATCCCCCCTTAACCTGCGAGCGACGGATGAACGATGCGTCCGTCCTTCGTGACCAAAGTGCCTTTGACCAACTCGTCTTCCCAGTTGATCTTCAGGTTGCCTGTGCCCTTCTCAAGCATCAGCGAGATGAAATTCAGAATGTTCCTGGCGAACAGCGAGCTCGCGTCGCGCCCGAGGCGCGCGGCCATGTTCGTGTAGCCGAGGATCGTGACGCCGTTCGCGGTCGTCACCGCCTGGTCCTTGACGGTGCCCTCGACGTTGCCGCCGGCTTCGGCCGCAAGATCGACGATCACCGAGCCGGCCTTCATCAGCCCGACCACATCGGCGGCGACGAGCCGAGGCGCCGGTTTGCCGGGGATCAATGCGGTGGTGATGACGATGTCGGATTTGGCGACTTCGTTGCGCACGGCTTCGGCCTGCTTGCGCTTGAAATCCTCATCCATCTCCTTGGCATAACCCCCTGCGGTCTGGGCGGCCTTCATCTTCTCTTCATCGACAACGATGAATTTGCCGCCCAGGGATTCGACCTGTTCCTTGGTCGCGTAGCGGACGTCGGTCGCGTAGACCACCGCGCCCATGCGCTTGGCGGTGGCGATCGCCTGGAGGCCCGCGACGCCGGCGCCGAACACAAGCACGCGCGCCGGAGCGATGGTGCCGGCGGCCGTCATCATCATCGGCATGGCGCGGCCGAAGGTTGCGGCCGCCTCGACGACGGCCTTGTACCCGGCGAGATTGGATTGCGATGAAAGGATATCCATCGACTGGGCGCGACTGATGCGCGGCATGAGCTCGAGCGCGAAAGCCATCACCCCCTGGCTCGCGAGCGCCTGCATCAGGGGCTTGTCGGTCAGCGCCGACAAATGCGCCATGAGGACCGAGCCGGACTTGAGGTAACCGACCTCGTCGACGCCTTCGGCGGCGGTCATCGGCTTTTGGATCTTGAGGACGACGTCCGACGAGGCCGCGGCGGCGGCGCTCGGTGCGATGCTGGCGCCAGCCTCCTGAAAAAGGGCGTCGCTGATCTGGGATCCCGCGCCGGCGCCGGTTTCGACGGTCAGTATGCAGCCGGCGGCGACGAGTTTTTTGACAGTATCGGGTGTGGCCGCGACGCGCGTTTCGCCCGCGCGGCGCTCCTTTAGTACGCCAATCTGCATGTGATCCCCCTGCACGCCCCTCGATTGGAGGGACCGAAACGACCTGACGCGACCTACCTTTTTTGTAACGAGCGGAAACCTTCGGTGGGAAAACTGGCACAGTTCACGCGCCCTTGCCAACTCCCCTGCAATTGCTGCGGGCGCGAATAAGGTCTTTCCATGACCGGCGGCCACCCGCCCTGGAAAAGCCAAGGAGTTTCCCTATATTTTCCGGCTGGAGGGCACCGGAGGATTTACCGATGTACAGTTTCTACCGCCGTTTCGCGGCGGGTTCCGTAGGCGGACTTCTGGCCTTGGCCGGGCTTGCGCCCTGCAGCTGGGCGCAGGCGAGTGCGCCGCAAACCGAGCGTCTGGCCTATTCGCTGATGGTCGGGGGACTCCACGTCGGCGACGCGGTCGTCGAGCTCGACCAGGACACCGACCGTTATTCGACCGGCCTCAAACTTTCGTCCCGCGGCGTGGCGAAGTGGCTGCGCGATTTCCGCGCCGATCTTTCCAGCGCAGGGGGCTTCAAGACGGACGGCAATATCGCCCACCCCGTGCCGGCGACCTACCGCCGCGACTGGTCCGGCGCCGAGATCGATTCCAGCATGACGATGACCTGGGACGCCGCCACGCGCATGACCCAGATCGAGGAACGCTACATCAATCGCGAAACCGGTGAGCCGGTGGCCCGCGAGGACCTTCCTTGGAATAAGAACGACACGAAGCGCGAGCGCGAGGAAGAAAAGAAGCGCGCCGTCCCCCCCGACATGCGCGTCGACACCCTCGACCCCATGGCGGCCTTCATCGCCGCGCGCCATCAGGTGATGGCGCAAGGCGCTTCCAAGGGACCCGTAAAGTTCCGCGTCCCGGTGTTCGACGGTCAACGGCGTTATGACATTGTCGGGACGACCACAGCGCCGCGCACGACGACGATCAATGACGCCACTTATAACGTGATCACGGTGAACACGACGCTGGTGCCGGTGGCCGGCTTTTCCGAGAAGGGCATCGAGCGCATGCGCCAGTCTCGCGGCAAGCTATTGCTGACCGCCGACGAGCGCTTCATCCCGGTGCAAGTGACCATCGAGAACGAATTCCTCTCGGGCGTGATGAACCTGAAAGCCGATTGCAAGGTCACGCCCGCGGCCTGCAGTCCGTCGCAACAGGTGCAGGCGGCCGCGGCGAGCGAGTAACGTCAAGCCAACCCCGCCGTTTCGAGCGCCGTCGATTGCGCCTTTGCGAGAGCGCGCACATCGAACCCTTCGATCGTCTCATGGAAGAGGCGATACCAGTTCACCTTGGCATTGAGGTGCATGAACACCGAGCCGAGGCCGATGGCGGCCCGGTCCATGAGCACGAATTCGCGCGGCGGCTTCACGCCGCCTAAACGGCGCAGCTCCTTGTGCACTTTCGCCACGGCATCGCGGCCGTATTCGGCCGCGTTGGTCTCTTCCACCAGCCGCGGGCGGTCTTCCATCAAAGGCGCGTAAACGAATGCAGCCCAAATATTGAGGACATCGATCATCGCGCGCGACAGACCTTTGAAGCCCCAGGTTTCGTAAGCCGAGACCGCAAGCGCGTGGTCGCCTTTCTGGAGCGCGCGATAGAGATCGATCACGCCCCGGACGAAGGACGGAGCGAACACGCGGATACAGCCGAAGTCCATGAGGTTGACCGATGCGTCGGGACGGACGGTGTAGTTGCCGAGGTGAGGATCGCCGTGAATGACGCCGAAGCGATAGAACGGCGTGTACCAGGCGCGGAACATGTTCACGGCGATGGCATCGCGGGTTTCCTGGTCGGCCGCGGCGGCGACCTCTTTCAGCGGACGGCCTTCGAGCCACGACATCGTCAGAAGCCGCCGCGTCGAGAGGTCCGCTCGCACATCGGGGATGTGCACGTTCGTCTCATTCGCCAGCATGTGGCGATAAAGCGCGAGGTTCTTGGCCTCGTGCTCATAGTCGAGCTCTTCGCGCAGGCGCTCGGAAATCTCCTTGTGGATCTCCGAAGGATCGATGGCCGGGTCAAAGCGCCGGTAGGCGGCGAAGACCAGCTTCAGTTGACGGAGGTCGGCCTCGACCACCGATTCCATGTCCGGATATTGCAGCTTGCACGCCAGCGCCGCGCCGTTATCGCCGACCGCCTTGTGCACCTGGCCGAGCGATGCGGCCTTCGCCGCTTCGCGTTCGAAGCTCTTGAAGCGCGACTTCCACTCCGCACCGAGCTCCGTCGTCATGCGGCGGTTGACGAAGGGCCAGCCCATGTGTGGCGCGTTGGCCTGAAGCTCGGCGAGCTGAGCCGCATATTCCGGCGGCAAAGCTTCCGGGATCGAGGAGAGAATCTGGGCGACCTTCATCAGCGGACCCTTGAGGCCGCCGAGGGCGAGTTTCAGGGTCTCGGCATTCTTGCCGCTGTCGCCCTTGATGCCGAGCACGCGCTCGCCCGCGACACGGGCGGCAAAGCCGCCGATGGCGGTGCCGACCTGAGCGTAGCGGCGGACGCGGCCGGTGACCGTGTTCTCGCTGACCGCCTTCTCGCCTGGGCGCTTCGCCACTAGCTGATGCGCTCCAATTCGTCGATGAAGCCCTCGATGGTCTTCATGCCCCGGCGCCAGAAGCCGGGATCGGTGGCATCAAGGCCGAAGGGCGCGAGCAGTTCCTTGTGGCGCAGCTTGCCGCCGGCGGAGAGCATATCGAGATACTTGGCCTCGAAGTCCGGCACCGCCTTGGTGGCGTAGACATTGTAGAGCGCGTTCACCAGACAATCCCCAAACGCATAGGCGTAGACGTAGAACGGGACGTGCAGGAAATGGCTGATATAGCTCCAGTAGTATTTGTACTCGTCGTCGAAATTGAACGAGGGCCCGAGGCTCTCGCGCTGGACCGACATCCAGATCTCCGACAGGCGTTCGAGCGAGAGCTCGCCGTTCTTGCGTTCGTCGTGGACCTGGCGCTCGTACTCGTGGAAGGCGACCTGACGGACGACGGTGTTGAGCATGTCCTCGACCTTGCCGGCCAGCAGGGCACGCCGCTCCTCGGCTCGCGTCTCCTGGGCGAGCAAGGCCTGGAACGTGAGCATCTCGCCGAACACCGACGCGGTTTCGGCGAGCGTCAGCGGCGTCCCGGAGACGAGATACCCTTGCGGCGCGGCAAGCACCTGATGGACACCGTGGCCGAGCTCATGCGCGAGCGTGGCGACGTCGCGCGGACTGCCGAGGTAGTTCATCAGGATATATGGATGCGCGGACGGCACGGTCGGATGAGAGAATGCACCCGATGCCTTCCCCGGCCGCGCCGGGGCGTCGATCCAGCTTTTGTCGAAGAACTCCTGGGCGATGCCGGCGATCTTCGGTGAGAACCGATTATACGCGCCGAGCACCGTCGCCTTTGCGTCCGCCCACGGAATGTCGCGATGCTGCGCCGCCGGCAGCGGGGCATTGCGGTCCCAGTATTCGAGCTTGTCCTTGCCAAGCCATTTGGCCTTCAGAGCATAGTAACGGTGCGCCGTGTCCTTGAATGCGTCTTTGGTCGCGCTGACCAGCGCATCGACAACTTCGTCCTCGACGAGGTTGGCGAGATTGCGCGACGATACGGGCCGCGGAAACTTGCGCCACTCGTCTTCGATCGCCTTGTCCTTCGCGAGCACGTTGGTGATCAGCGTCATCAACTGGGCTTTCTCGCCGAGCGCTGCGCCGATGCCTTTGGCGGCGGCGCGGCGTTTTTCGGGGCTCGGATCCGACAGGCGATTGAGCGCCGCGGTGAGCGTCATCGGCTCGGCCTCGCCTTCGACGGTGCAGCGCACCGCGGCAAGAGTTTCGTCGTAAAGGCGAACCCAGGCCGTTCGGCTGGTGGTGCTCTTGTCGAGAAACAATTTTTCGAGATCGTCGGACAGCTCGTGCTTGCGGGAAACGCGCAGGTCCCTCACCCACGGCTGATAATACCGTGCGCGCGCATCCGACATTTTCGCGGCGACCGCATCGTCCTCGAGCCGGTTGATCTCCAGCGTGAAAAAGAGAAGGCGTCCCCCGAGGGTCGTCAGGTGCTCGCTAACGTTCTGGTAGAAACGGCCGCGGGCGGGATCCGACACGTCTTCGGTCTGGTAGAGCTGGGCGTAGCTGCCGAGCTTGCCGGTGATTTCGCTGATCGACTCATACTCGGCAATCGCGGCACCGAACGCGGCGCTCGAAAGACCCGCGACCTTCCCGCGATAGTCCTCGAAGGCGGCGATGCGTCTATCGACCTCCGCGAAGTCGGCGGCGATCCTGGGATCGTCGGGACCGGCGTACAAATCCGAGAGCTTCCAGGCCGGAAGCTCGCCGAGGTTTACGGCGTTCCCACTCGCCGGTTCGTCTTTGTGCACGCAGCGCTCTGTAACGAAATTCGTCATGTTTCATATCCGGGGAAAGAACGGGACTTTGCTCTATATAGATATAGGTTACGAAATCGCACCGTACTAGTTAAGGACGCCGCGCCGCCGCGCCAATGCACTGGACACGGAACGATAATCCCTTGAAAAAGGGGTTTGGAGGGGACCCGTGGCGCAACTGTCGTACGAAATCGACACGCAGACCGTGACCAGCCTGCCGGGCATGTTCTATGCCCAGGCGCGCAAGTTCGGCGACCGCCCGTTCCTTTTCGAAAAGCGCGACGGCGCCTACCGCGGGCAGAGCTGGACGCGGATCGCCGAACGCATCTCCGCCCTGGCCCACGGGTTGAAGACCGCCGGCGTCAAGCCCGGCGACCGCGTGATGCTGGTGGCGGAGAACCGGCCCGAGTGGCTGATCGCCGATCTGGCGGTGATGGCGATCGGCGCCGTCTGCGTTCCGACCTATACGACCAACACCGCCGTCAACCATCTTCACATCATCAACGACTCCGGCGCCCGGATCGCGCTCGTCTCGACGGCGCAGTTGGCGCGCCACGTCATCGCGGCGGTGGCGGAAGCCGATCAGAAGGTCACGGTCTACGTCTATGAGGATCCGGAAAAGGCGATCCGCTCCGAAGTCGAAGTCCACGGCTGGTCGGCGCTGACCAACCACGGCCACACAGCGCCGCCGGGCGAAGCCGAGGAACTGAAGCGCACCGACGTCTCCTGCCTCATCTATACTTCGGGCACCGGCGGCCTGCCGCGGGGCGTGATGCTGACACACGGCAATATCCTTGCGAACTGCTACGGCGCTATGGAACTGCTGCGCACGCTGGGGCTGGGCAACGACGTGTTCCTGTCCTTCCTGCCGCTGTCCCACGCGTACGAGCATTCTGCGGGACAATTCTTTCCCATCTCGGTGGGCGCCCAGATCTATTACGCCGAACGCGTCGAGACCTTGTCGACCAACATGCAGGAGGCGCGCCCGACCATCATGACGGCGGTGCCGCGCCTGTATGAAAGCATGCGCCAGCGCATTCTTCAGGGTTTGCGCGGCCAGTCGAATTTCAAACGCAAGATGTTCGACCTCGCCCTCGAGCTGGGGCGCAAGCGCTATGAAGAGCCCGAGAAGATGACGGCCTGGGACAAGGCGCGCGACCTGGCCTGCGACAAGCTGGTGCGAAGCAAGGTGCGCGCACGTTTCGGCGGACGTCTCAAGGCGATGGTGTCCGGCGGGGCGCCGCTCAACTACGACGTCGGAGTTTTCTTCATCGCCCTCGGCGTTCCCCTGCTGCAAGGCTACGGCCAGACCGAGGCCGCGCCCGTGGTGAGCGCCAACCCGCCGAAACGCGTGAAGCTGAAGACCGTCGGCCCTGCGCTGAAAGGCGTTCAGGTGAAGATCGCCGACGACGGCGAGATCCTGGTGCGCGGCGAACTCGTGATGAAGGGCTATTGGAACGATCCCGACGGCACCATCGCGACGATCGGCGAAGACGGCTGGCTGCATACCGGCGACATCGGGCGTATGGACGAAGACGGATACATCGAGATCACCGACCGCAAGAAGGACATCATCGTCAACTCCGGCGGCGACAACGTCTCACCGCAGCGGATTCAGGGAATCCTCTGCCTCGAGGAGGCGATCGAACAGGCGATGGTCTACGGCGATAAAAGGCCTTACATCACCGCGCTGATCGTGCCGAACGCGGACTTCGCCGCCGCGTGGGCGGAGAAACATGGGCAGCCGAACGACGTCGGCGCCCTCGTCCAGAACTCCGAGTTCCGCAGCGCGATCGCGCATGCCGTCGAGCATGCCAACCTTCAGCTCAGTCCGATCGAGAAGGTGCGAAAGTTCGCGCTGGCGGCCCAGCCCTTCACCATCGAGAACGGTCAATTGACGCCGAGCCTCAAGGTGAGGCGCCACGCCGTGCTGCGCGAGTACCGCGAAGCGCTGGACGGGTTGTATTAACGTGACTGGCGCAGGGCGCGGCCGACGGAGATGGTTTGACGGCGGGTGCGCTTGAGGCGCAAGGAAAGCAGATGGTTGTAGGCGCCGCTGATATTTTTCTGTCGGTCACCGTCATCGCCGCCTTCCTCTTCCTCGTCCTGATGGGACGGGCAAAAGGGGAGCGCGTAAAGATGATCTTCGGCGGCCTGGGCGTGGCTGCGGCTATCATCGCCTTGGCGTTGTTGGCCGAGGCTCTGACGGGGCCTTCCTAATCCGCGCGTACGGCGTTTCACTCGCCGACCGCGTCGAGATAGACCTGAAGCAGGGCTTCCTGTTCCTGACGGTCGGCCTTGTCCATCTTCCGCAGCTTCACCACCTGGCGGATGATCTTGGTGTCGAAGCCGCCGCCCTTCGCTTCGGAATAGACCTCGCGCAAGTCGCCCCCCAGCGCCTTGCGTTCTTCCTCCAAGCGTTCGATGCGCTGAATGAAGCTCTTCAGCCGCTGTGCCGATACGCCTTTATCCGTCGTCGTCGCGCCGTCCGGCATCCCGCCCCCGCAGTCAACAAAATGAAATCAAATCGTGCGCGGACCATAGCAGCGCGCGCCGCGCGAACAAGCTGTGGATAATGAGGATATCGGGGAGGAGGACCGTTTTATTTTGCCGCCCGACGCCCGCAGACGTTGACTATTCGACGACACCGATCTTGGCGTGCAAGTGGGCGTCTTGCTCGAATTTCTTTTGCGCGTCCGCGCTCGCCGGCGTCTGATGCTTGGCTTTCCACTCGCCGATCGGCATGCCGTAGACGGCTTCCTGCGCCGCCTCATAGCTCATCGGCGCGCCGTAATGATCGCCGGCGGCCTTGTACCACTTCGCCAGGCAGTTCCGGCAGAAGCCGGCGGTGTTCATGATGTCGATGTTCTGCACATCGGAGCGCTTGCGCAAATGATCGACGAGGCCGCGGAAGGCGGCGGCTTCGATCTTCAGGCGCGTCATCTCATCCATTTGCGGCCTCGCTCAAATTCCGTCTCATCCATCCCGACACCGCGTCGGCGACAATGCCCGCCCACCGCTCCTGTCCCGCTTCTTCCGCGATCAAATCCTGCCGGATCTCAAGCTGCGCGTGAGGCAAACCCTGCGACAGGCCGTGGCGCTTCTGGGCATAACCGTGCGTTAAACCGGAATATGGCTCGTTCACGCCTACGACGGTATCGGCGATCCGCGAAAGTGCGTCGATGAGATGGTCAGCGAGCGTGCGGTCGAAACTGAACATGACGCCGACGTGCCAGGGGCGCGGCGTGCCCTTGTGGTTGAGCTGCGGCGTGAAGCTATGCATGCATAAAACCGCGGGCGTCCGGCCGGCCCGGCGCAGCCGTTCGATCTGTCCATCGATGGCCTGATGGTAAGGATGGAAGTAAGCCGCGGCACGGGCCGTCCGCTCGGAGGCGGAGAGATTTTGGTTCCCGGGAATGGGCGTGCCGTCGCTGACCAACGGAATGCTGTCCGGATCGCCCAAAGGCCGGTTGGGATCGATGACCAGCCGTGAGACGCGCGTGAGCACCGCCGGCGCGTTCATGCGTTTTGCGAGGCGGCGGGCGACACCGGCGACGCCGATGTCCCAGCCGATGTGCCGCGTCAGCTCGCTGCGCGGGAGTCCGAGGTCCTCGAACTCCGGCGGAACGATATTGCCGGCGTGATCGCCGGTAATGACGAGATCCGCAACGGCGTGCGGATTTACCAGCTCGACCGCATCCATCTGGCTAGGGATGACCTTTGGGCTTCGCCGGCGCTGCCGCCGGCGGCGCTACGTAGCGCACGAGATCGCGTGCATCGCGGCCCGGAAATTTGAGGCTGATCTTCCCAGGCCCTGTCAGCATGACGGCCATGGGATCGTTGGGTTGCCCCTCGATCGCCACGACATACTGTTCCCTGCCCTCCGGCTTGTAGGTCACCGGGAAAACGCTTGCGGGCAGGAAGTTGCCGTCAGGGGTGACGTTGGTGAAGGAGATCCGCTCGGGCGAAAATTCGATGATCATCGAGGCGCCGCTGGGAAGCTTGTCGACCCATTGCCCCATCAGTGGATTGTCGGCGGCCGACGCGGGGGCGAGCAGGCAGAGAAAGAGGCCGGCCAGCGCGGCAGCGGACGTGAGGATGTTCATGAGGCTCCTGGGGACGGACGAAAACGCGCGCCAGTATAGACCAGAATTCGGGTCGATTGCATGGCATGTAGCAGGCATGAGATAAGCTGAAAAAAACCAATTCCAATGGACTCCCAGCCGCTTTCTCCCGACCAGGCTGCTAAAGCCGGCGTCCCGCCGCTTGACCCGCCGCTTTTAAAAAAGCGCAGCCTCGTCGAGACATGGTCCTATCTGATTTTTTTGGCGGGGCTGATTCTCACAACCGCGGGGCCCATCCTTGTCCGCCTTTCCGAAGTCGGTCCGGTGGCGACCGCGGCCTGGCGCATGAGCCTCGCGGTTCCGGTCCTCGCCCTCTTCCTTTATTTCGAACCCAGAGAAACCCGGACCGCCGGTCGCCTCCAGCGCAAGGATTACGGGCTGCTGGTCTTGAGCGGGCTTTTCCTCGCCGCCGATATTGCGATGTGGAATTCGTCGGTCATGCTGACGTCAGTCGCCAGCGCCTCGTTCCTGGCCAACGGCGCACCGGTTTTCGTCGTGCTGCTGTCGTGGCTCCTGTTCAAGGAGCGCCCTACTTCGCTTTTTCTTCTTGGCTTGCTCGTCGGTGTCGGCGGCTCGGCGCTGATGATGTCCGAGAGCCTCAGGATGTCCTCGCGTAATTTTGTCGGCGACTTCTTGAGCCTCGCCGCCGCGGGTTTCTACGCCTGCTACATTCTCACCGTGGCGCGCGCCCGGCAGCGCGCGTCGACCCTCACCCTGATGACGCTCGGCAGCGCCGTGTCGGCGGCGGTGTTGTGGATGGCCGCGCCGCTGATGGAAAGCGGCCTCGTACCGAGCACAACCAGCGGCTGGCTGGTTGTGCTGGCCATCGCTCTCCTGACGCAGGTCGCGGGCCAGACCTTGATTGCGCTGTCCCTGGGATATGTCCCGGCGAATTTCAGCGCATTGATCCTCTTGCTCCAGCCTGTCATCCCGTCGCTCGCCGCCTGGGTGCTGTTCAACGAGACCTTGAGCGCCATGCAGGCGATCGGCGCGGTTGGAATTGTCATCGGACTGGCGCTGGCGCGACCACGCAGTCGTGATAATGTTTCGTCATGAACACGATTCCGCTGGGCCATCGCGGCCGCCACGCCAAGATCATCGCCACGCTCGGACCGGCGAGCCGCGATCCGGATACGATCGCCGAACTTTACGAGTCCGGCGCCGACGTCTTTCGCCTGAATTTCAGTCACGGCTCTCACGAAGACCACGCCAAATCGGTCGCGGCCATCCGTGAACTGGAAAAGAAGGTCGGACGGCCGATCACGATCCTGATGGACCTCCAAGGCCCGAAGCTGCGCGTCGGCAAGTTCAAGAACGACGGGGCCGTGCTCAAGACCGGCGCGATGTTCCGCGTCGATCTGACGGACAAGGTCGGCGACGAAAGCCGCGTCAGCCTCTTACATCCGGAGATTTTCGCGGCGTTGAAGCCGGGTTCGAGCCTGCTCATCGACGACGGACACCTTCGTCTGAAGGTGCGGACCTGCGGGCCGGATTTCGCCGATTGCGAAGTGGTGGTCGGCGGGGCGATTTCGAACCGCAAGGGCGTCAACGTTCCCGACGTCGCGCTTGCTATCCCCGCCGTGACCGACAAGGACAAGGCCGATCTCCAATTCGGCCTTGCGCAAGGCGTCGACTGGGTGGCCTTGAGCTTCGTCCAGCGCCCGGAAGACGTGGCCGAGGTTCGCCATCTGGTGGGTGGACGTGCCGGCGTCCTGTCCAAGCTCGAAAAACCTTCGGCGCTCGATCACCTCGACGCCATCGTCGAGCTGTCCGATTCGATCATGGTCGCGCGCGGCGATCTCGGCGTCGAAATGCCGCTCGAGCGCGTACCCGTTCTGCAGAAGCGGATCATCCGCTCGTGCCGCCGGCAGGGCAAGCCTGTCGTCGTCGCGACGCAGATGCTCGACAGCATGGTGAAATCACCGGTGCCGACGCGCGCGGAAGCGTCCGACGTGGCCACGGCCGTCTACGACGGCGCCGATTGCGTCATGCTTTCGGCCGAGACGGCGTCGGGAGCCTTCCCGGTGCGGGCAGTGGCGACCATGCACAAGATCATCTCGTCCGTGGAAAGCGACGAGCACTATGCCGCCCTCATGCAAGCCGGCCATCAGGAGACCGAAGACTCCTCGCCCGCCGCGATCACTGCCGCCGCGCGCCAGATCGCGCACACCTTGAAGGCGGCCGCGATCGTGACCTTCACCTCGTCCGGCTCCACGACGCTGCGCGCGGCGCAAGAGCGCCCCGACGTGCCGATCCTTTGCATCACCCCCAACCTTTCCGCGGGGCGCCGTCTCGGTCTGGTCTGGGGCGTGCACTCGGTGGTCGGCGATTTCATCCATTCGGTAGATGACATCGGCGATGTCGCGGTGAAGGCCGCGCTCCAATGCGGGATCGGCCGAGAAGGAAAGTCCCTCGTCATCACCGCCGGTATGCCGTTCGGCAAAGTGGGGTCGACGAACATGGTGCGCGTGGTGTGGATCGGCGGCGAGACCAAGATGGGCTGAGCCCGCCCCTCCACTGCACTCCATCCTCTGCGACATCTGCGACTTGCGACGTCTTCGGAATTCGTGAACATGCGCAGGGGCATACGGGAAAAGCGCCGCTGCGACATCCTGCGACATCCTGCGACATCACGGCCGATTTTCCGAGGGAGCCATGCGGGCGGCGCCTGGGCGCGCCGGGCGGTGACAGTGGTGACGCTTCACCATGCAAAGGCTGGCTTATTCCGACGGCCGTCACCCGGCTCGGAAGATGCACCGGGGAGAGGACCGTGGCCGGCCCAACCCGGCCATGGCGCACAGGACGCCGAGCCCCGGGGGACCCGGCTATGGAAGCGGCAAACATGCTACATTTAGGGGACGGCGTCAATAAAAAAGTCACACGAGCGGGTGTGGCCAGGCTTCGTTTCCGTAGAACAGTCAAGACCCCGCACCCCGCCTCACCATGCGCCGCCGACCGTGCGACCGTTAACATGGATTCTCGGCAACGTGCACAAGGCGAACGCATCGAGCGTCTTTGATCCGGACGCGCCGCATCGAACTCGAGCGTGTCTATCCGGCAAACCGCATGCGACCGTGTTCTGCGAACCATTCGTCCGCATATCCGCAGTGCCGGTAATCGTCGAAGTACGGTCCGCCTTCGGTGTAGTGAAGCAAGGAGATTTCAGCGGCCGGCAGCGAAGGATCGTAATCCACCAAATGATTCCATCGTGGCGGCAGTTCGCCTATCAGTTCTTCATTCTCCAGCCACTTGAATTGATGGAGTTCCAGGCCGCTCGCCCGGTTGACGTAGTCGGGCGTCAGCGCGCGGCACTTCCCGTTGTTGAAGAGCATCACACTCGACCAGTTCTTCTTTTCGTAGGGGCTCTGAGGCCGATCTAAGAACTTGCTTCGGTCCGCCGGCTTGTGATCGTGCTTAACCACCTGCACCGCGTACCGGTTGTCGCGGAGATCCCAAAGTTTTTTAACGTCATCGAGGACAAGCATGTCGCAATCGCAGAACAGGCTCCAGCCTTCGTAATCCGACAAGTAGGGCACGAGAAACCGGCTGAAGGAGAATTCGGTCGCCTGCAGCGGATGGCGCTCGCGCGTCAGGATTCCCGCGAGGTGCCTAAGCATAAGCGGACTGATGGCGATGGGCGCCGAGGAGCGCACCGCTATACTGTGGGCGAGCACGGAAAACGCGACGGCTTCCGCCGGATCGTACCCGATAAAAATCCGAATCATGACGCCTTGGGCTTTCCAACCACTGAGCGCGCTAGAAATCATGCGTACTGTCGCCCGCCCGTCCCGCCCCTGGGATTGATTGCCGTCAAGCCCGACCCGGCGTGAACAGGCTTCGGGGCGAATTGATCGCCGTCAGTGCCGCCAGGTTGCTCTTTGGACAGCCTGTCGACAGCAGCCCGTGCGGGACGGGTGGAAAGCGAAAAGGGAATACCATCATGCGAAACGGGTCGTTGCGGCGGATCGTCTTTAGTCTGGCAATATGCGGCGCCTTCATTCCTTTCACCGCCAGCGCCGACGATAAGGACGCGATCGAATACCGCCAGCACGTGATGCGATCGTTGGACGCCCAGACGGCCGTTCTGGGCATGATCCTGTCCGGCGCCATACCGGAGGACAATCTCGTTAGTCATCTCGACACGATCGCGCTGATCGCACAAAGCAGCCTTGCGACGTTCGAAACGAAGATCCCCGGCGGAGAGTCCGATCCGAAAGTTTGGGGGCAGTGGGCCGATTTTTCCGCGAGAATGAAAGCCTTTGCGGAAGGCACTGCCAAGGTCGCGAAAATGGCGAAGGAACAAGGCAAGGACAGCATCATGAGCGAACTTGCGAGCGCGCTCACCTGTAAAGGCTGCCACGACGTTTATCGCGTCAAAAAGTAGAAAGTAGCTTGCATCTACGGCCGCGCGATCCGTCGTCACCCCCGCGAAGCTGCAACCCTTGCTTCCGCCGTTGATCCTAATCAATGCCGTCGCAGAAGGCTGCGGCCCACGCGTTCTGTGCGGCACACCGGAGGTGGTCAATTCCCTAGGCCGAGCGGGGTTTCGGTCGGGCATCGCCTCGAAGCACTATCTTTGCCGACCCTTTCCTGCCCTCCCAACCGAAAGAGAATCAGCATGAACGCTATTCAGCCCATGGCCGGCGCGCATCAAGCGCTGCTCTTGGCGGCGACCGACTTCTTCAAGTCGCTTCAGGACCGCATCTGCGCAAGCTTCGAGGGATTTGAGGATCTCGCCCGGTTCGACGAGACCGTGTGGCAGCGACCCGCCGATCACCGGCTGAAAGGTGGCGGGCGGATGCGCATCATGCGCGGCAACGTCTTCGAAAAGGTCGGTGTGAACTTCAGCCACGTCTGGGGCACCTTATCCGACCAAGGGATTGCGCAGGTGCAGGGTGCAAAAGAATCGGGCGGCGCCTTTATGGCCACCGGCGTCTCACTCGTATCCCATATGGCCAATCCCATGGTTCCGATCGTACACATGAATGTGAGGCTCATGTGCACCAGTCGACCGTGGTTTGGCGGCGGCGCGGACCTCACTCCGACTTTTCCGTTCGCCGAAGATACGCGGGAGTTCCACGCCAGCATGAAAGGCGCCTGCGACCGCTATGGACCCGGCGCTTACGGGGAATACAAGGAATGGTGCGATCGTTATTTCTATCTCGCGCACCGGCGCGAGCCGCGCGGCGCCGGCGGCATCTTTTTCGACGACCTCAACAGCGGCGATCTTGAACGCGACTTTTCGTTTGTGCGCGACGTCGGCGAAGCCTTCCTCGACATCTATCCGAGGATCGTCGCGCGCCGGAAAGACATGCCCTTCACCAAAGACGACTTGGAAGCGCTCTACATCAAGCGAGGACGTTACGTCGAATTCAATCTTGTTTACGATCGTGGCACCAAATTCGGTTTCGCGACCGATGCGAATCCGGATGCGTATTTGATGAGCCTGCCCCCGACGGCGAAATGGCCTTAGACGGAAGCTGCGGAAATCAGGGGTAAGGCCGGACTCTGATCTCGGCTGTCACGCGTCCGACGTCCTATAAGAGCTTTCCCGGGCCTTCCATGACGTCGGCTACGGCCGCCGCCCCGTCCGCCTTCAATCCCGCAAGCACGCCGCGCCGGTCTTCGGCGCTGCGGTTCTGGCTCATCTTCCACTTTCCTTCGAGGCTGGCGATCTCGAGACGAAAGCCGACAATGGCCTTGAGCTGGCGTGCGATGTATTCAGCCGGAGCGTCAGACACCGCCCAGGGCTTCGCGCGCCCGGCTTCATGTTTCTCCGTCAGGCGCGTTACGAGTGAGAGCAGGCGGTCGGCGTCGTCGAAGAAGGTGATCGGACCGCGCGCGTGGATGGCGACGTAATTCCACGTGGGCACCACTTCGCCGGTGTCGTCCTTGGTGCGGTACCAGCTCGGTGAAATGTAGCCATCAGGCCCCATGAAAATGGCAAGCGCGTCGGGCTGCGCGCCCGACCACGCAGAATTGGCACGCGCGAGATGACCGTAAAGGGTTCCGTACTTGCCTTCGCTCCCTTCGAGCAGCAGCGGCAAGTGGTTCGCGGCGAGGCCCGCGTCGTTCGACGTTATGAGCGTCGCCAGTCCTGTCTTACGGATGGCCGCGTGAAGCGCAGGGAGGTCATCGACTTTGAATTTGCTTGGGAGGTACATCGGAGATGCCTTATTGCAGTGTCACGCACCTTAACAGACGAGATTGCCTCGATCATGCTTGCCATCGACGTCGCCCAGCCCGTGCACGCCACGGATTTGGCCGCACTGGCCCGCGACACCTTCAGTGAAACCTTCCTGCACTATCCGCCCGCGCACCTTGCGGTGTTCTTATCCAGATATACCCCAGCTTATTTTGAAGGTCTCTTGCGCGATCCGGCGCAGAGACTGTGGATGGTCAGCGACGACGACAAAGTGATCGGCTATGCCCATGCCGGGCCGTGCGGACTCCCGCATCCCGACGTCACGGCCGGCTGCGGCGAGCTGAAGCGCCTTTATATAAGGAAGGGCGCGCAGAACAGCGGCACCGGCGGTGCACTCTTTCGCGAAGCGCTCGCCTGGCTGAATCGCCCCGGCCGCAAGGTCTGGCTTGGCGTCTATTCCGAGAATCACGGGGCTCAGCGTTTCTATGCGCGCCACGGATTTCGAAAAGTGGGCGAATATGAATTCGTCGTCGGCGACACACGAGACCGCGAGTTCATCTTCCGGCGCGGGTAATTAAGGCAATATTCCCGCTAATCTAAAAAGCCTGTAAGGCACTCGCGACTCATCGAATTTGAGGTTGGCCGAATCGACGCGATGCCCGTACCGTGCTGGCCGGTAGCGGGGGGCTGGATGACGGATAAATCGTCGCTTCTCAGTCAGCTGAAGATCGACCGGTCCGCTCCTGCGGCGAGCGCGAGCGGCGCTTGGCGCCTCTGGGCCGGCGCCGGCGCCGTCCTCATCATCCTCATCGCGAGCGCCTTTGTCTTCGTCGATGGCGACGGAGTGCCGGTGAAAGTGGCAATCGCGCGGGCGGCAACCACGAGCGGCGGCGCGGGCGGCGCCTCCCTGCTCGACGCCTCCGGCTACGTCGTGGCGCGGCGCAAGGCCACGGTCTCCGCCAAGACCACCGGCAAAGTGGTCGAGGTTTTGATCGAGGAAGGCCAGCGCGTCGAAGAAGGCCAGGTGCTGGCGCGTCTGGACGATTCCAACGTGAATGCGCGTCTCGCGCAGGTCGGCGCGCAAGTGAAGCAGGCCCAGGCCGCGCTCGCCGCGGCGACCATGGCGCACGACAACGCACGCCCGCTGTATGAACGCAACCGCCAACTCCTGGAAAGCGGCGCGGTCAGCGCCTCGATGCACGAACAATCGAAAGCCGCCTTCGACGCTGCGGTAGGCGCCCTCGCCGTCGCGCGCAGCACCTTGGAAGTGGCGCGCGCCGCACAGACGGTGGCGATGCGGGACCACGAGGACACGATCGTGCGCGCCCCTTTTACCGGCGTCGTGACCGCGAAGGCGGCGCAACCCGGTGAGATGGTCTCGCCGGCGGCGGCGGCCGGCGGCCTGACGCGCACCGGGATCTGCACCATCGTCGACATGGGATCGCTCGAGGTGCAGGTGGACGTCTCGGAGAACTTCATCAGCCGTGTCAGCGCCGGCCAGGCGGCGACCATCCGGCTGAACGCCTATCCCGACCTGGAGATTCCGGGCGAGATCATTGCCGTCATTCCGACCGCCGACCGCGCCAAGGCCACCGTGCAAGTGCGCGTCGCCATCAAGGAAAAGAACGATCCGCGCATCATCCCGGAGATGGGGGCCCGCGTCGCGTTCCTGTCGGCGGCGCAGCCTTCCGCCTCGCCGGCGCGTGCACAAGCCGGCGGCGTAATCGTTCCGGCCGAGGCCGTGGAAGTGAATGCCACGGGCGGCACGGTCTATGTCGTGCGCGGCGAAACGATCGAGCGGCGTAGCGTCCAGTTAGGTGGGCGCACCGCCGAGGGAGTCACCGTGCTGTCGGGCCTTGCGGCGGGCGACCGACTCGCGGTCGGCGATTTTGCTCAGCTCAAAGATGGCGTGGAGATCGAGATCGAGTAGTTCAGTTTTTCATCGGGAGGATCTATGGCATCGGCTGTTTCGTTGCGTAACGTCGTCAAGCGCTACACGCGTGGGAAAGAAAGCATCGAGGTCCTCCATGGGCTCAATCTGGAGATCGCACCCAAGGACTTCCTCGCGATCATGGGACCTTCGGGCTCCGGCAAGACCACGCTCCTCAATCTCATCGGCGGACTCGATAAACCGTCCGAGGGTGAAGTCCTGGTCGCGGGCGAGCGGATCGACACGCTCTCCTCGAGCCAGCTCGCCAAGTGGCGCGCGCGCCACGTCGGTTTCATTTTCCAGTTCTATAACCTGATGCCGATGCTGACGGCGGAGAAGAATGTCGAACTGCCGCTGCTGCTAACCAACCTTTCGAGCGCCGAGCGCAAGCGAAACGTCGAAGCCGCCCTGACGCTGGTGGGCCTCGCCGATCGCGCCAAGCACAAACCGGCGGAGCTTTCCGGCGGGCAGCAGCAGCGCGTGGCGATCGCCCGCGCCATCATTGCCGATCCCACGCTGCTGGTGTGCGACGAACCGACCGGAGATCTCGACCGCGCCACCGCCGAAGAGATCCTCGGACTTCTGCAGCTGCTGAACCGGGAGCAGAACAAAACCATCATCATGGTCACCCACGACCCCAAAGCCGCGGAATACGCGAGCCGGCAGCTGCACGTCGACAAAGGATCGGTCGAGCAAAGGAACGCGGCGTGAGGTTCCTTCCCCTCGTCTGGGCGGGGATCTGGCGCAAGCCAGTGCGGACGTGCCTGACCCTGTTCGCTCTCGCGATGGCGTTCCTGCTGTTCGCGATGCTCCAAGGCATCGGAGTAGGGCTGGACCAACTGCTGGAGCGGTCACGCAATGACCGGCTTACGGTCGTGCCGCGCTTCGGCACGCCTCTGCCGATGGCTTACAAAGACCAGATCGCACAAATACCGGGCGTGGTGGCGATTGCGGGACAGCAAAACTTTAACGGCTACTTCCGCGATCCCAAATTCGTGTTCGGTTTCGGGGCCGGCGGCGAAGAGATGCTCAGGATCGAGACTGAGTTCAAGGTCTCGCCGGAACAACTGGCCGCGTTCCGCGCCGACCGCCGCAACATGATCATCAGTCCGCGGGTCGCGCGCGACATGCAGATCGCGGTCGGAGATCCTTTCCCCATTAAGTCGTCTATCGCCAAGATGGATGGAACCACCGACTGGGCCTTTAATGTGGTGGCAATGGTCGACGATCCGCAGATGCCCGGCGCCATCCCCTTCATCCTGGCGCACTTCGACTACGTGAACGAAGAACGCGCCGAGGGCAAGAACGTCTTCAGCAGTCTGCGCCTGATCGTCGATGACCCGGAACGCGCCGTCGATGTCGCCAAGGCCATCGACGCCATGTTCATCAATTCCGCCGCCCCGACGCGGACTTTCATCGAGCGCGAGGTCTTCGAGAACGGCAACGCCAACCAGGCCTGGATACGACTGATGATAATCGGCGTCGTCTCCGCGACCTTGTTCTCCCTTCTTCTCTTGACGAGCAACACAATGATCCAGGCGTTCCGCGAACGCACCGCCGAACTCGCCGTGATGAAAACCATCGGTTTTACGGACCGGCATGTCTTCACGGTGTTGGTCGGCGAATCCCTCGCCCAATGCCTGACCGGCGCCGCCATCGGCCTCGTGATCACGCCGTTGGCGTTGCCCTACGTGAAAGCAGCACAGCCATTCGGCTTCGCCGCCTTCATCCAAGTGCCTGCGGGCCTTGTCGTCATCGGACTTGGCATAGCGGTTATCGTCGCGCTGATCAGTTCGGCTGTCCCGGTCGCACGGGCGGCGCGACTGACCATCATCGACGCCCTGGCGACGAGGCGGTGACCGTGAAACTTTTCCGCCAGATCGCCGCCATCACCGCCCTAAATCTCCGGGCCATGCGCGGGCGCCTCGAATCATCCCTGGTAGTGGTCATCGGCATGGCGCTGGTCGTCGGTGTCACCGCGGCGATTCTCTCGATCGCCGTCGGCGTAAGCCACACCATGGATCTCGCCAAACGCCCCGGCGAAGTGCTGATCCTGGGCGAGAACGCCCGGTTCATCCAGCAGAGCAGCCTGAGTCGCGACAAAGTCACTGCAATCCTCGACGCGCCGGGCATCGCCGTTGCCGCCGACGGGAGGCCTGCCGCTTTCGCTCAGGCGAACGCCAACATCCCGCTGCGGACCAAAGCGGGACGGGAGCGGTTCCTCCCGCTCGTTGCAACGACCGAGCGCTTGTTCGCCCTAAGGCCGATTTACCGGATCATTGAAGGCCGTCCGTTTCAACCCGGCCTGCGGGAGCTGGTCGTCGGCCAGGGTGCGCGTAATACCTTCGCGGAGTTGGACATCGGCTCGCAAATTCCCTTGCCCGACGGCCCGTGGACCGTGGTCGGCGTTTTTGCGACGGATGGTGGAGACACTGAATTCGCAGGCGTCGGCGATGCGGACACCTTGATGGGCGCCTTCCGCCGCCCGAACTTCAACATCGTTCATGCCACGGTTGATGGCGAGGCCGGCTTCGAGAGGTTGCGCGCCGCCCTCGACGCCGATCCAACGCTCGATGTCCGCTTATGGACCTCCGAGGAGTATTTCACGGTGCTGCTCGCCGGCCAGGTATCCATTTACGAGGGGATCGCCTATGGGGTCGGGACGATAATGGCGCTCGGCACGCTCGCGGCCGCCCTTTCGATCATGTATGCCGCCGTGAGCGCACGGTTGGTCGAAATCGCTACTTTGCGCGCACTCGGTTTCAGCCCTACCGCCATTGCGACATCCGTCCTCGTAGAAGCGTTGCTGCTCGCAGCGAGCGGGGCGTTGATCGGCGCCGGGGTTGCCTGGGCGGCACTCAGCGGCCGCCCCGCCGATTTCGGGGGCGCGATGTTCCATATGACGCTTGATTTGAAAGTCGCGTCTGTCGCCGCGCTGATCGCCGTTCTCGTCGGCAGTCTGGCCGGCCTGTTCCCGGCGATCCGGGCCGCGCGGCTCCCAGTGGTCATGGCGCTGCAGCAGCGATGATGAAGCTGCTGCCTCTCCTCTGGGCCGGCCTGTGGCGCAAACCCTTGCGCACGACATTGACGATGCTCACTCTAATCGTGACCTTCCTTCTGTTCGGCCTGATGCAGGGGATCAACGCCGGATTCGAGATGTTGCGCGAGGCTTCGCGCCCGGATGGGCTTTACGTCAACTCGCGTTTCGGCCCGCCGCTGCCCATGGCTTACCGTGAGCAGATCGCCGCGCTGCCGGGCGTGCGGGCGGTCACCGCGCTCGCCTTCCTCGGCGGGCCCGTCAACGGCGATCAGGCCCGGATCCTCGGCGTCGGCATGGCGGACGACGGCTTCTTCGACTTCTTTCGCTGGATCGACATCTCGCCGGCCCAGATCGAGCAACTGCGGGCCACCCGCAACGGAATCGTCATTGGCGAGAATACGGCCACGCGCCTCGGCATAAAAGCCGGCGACCGCGTGACCATCAAGTCGCTTCCGACCGTCGACGGTTCAGACTGGACGCTCGACGTTCTGACGGTGGTCGGTCGCAAGGACATCAGCGGCTTCGCGGGAATCACCATCGGCAACTACGAATTCTTCAACGAGCAACGCGCCCAGGGCAAAGACCGGGTCAATCAGTTCCTGGTCCTGATGAGCGACGAAAAGGTCGCCGTGCAGACGGCCAAGGCCATCGACACCCTGTTCGAGAACTCGGCGGCGCCGACCTACACCACAGTGGACCGGGAAAACCTCGAGCGGCAGCAAGACGACAGCACCACCGACGCAATGGTGAACGCGACGGTACTGGGCTCGCTGTTTGCGCTGCTTCTCATGATTTCGAGCACCATGACGCAGTCGTTCCGGGAGCGCACGGCCGAATTCGGCGTCCTGAAGGCCATCGGCTTCGGCGACCGGCAGGTGCTGGGGTTGGTGATGGCCGAAGCGATGATCCCGTGCCTCCTGGGCGCCGTGGTGGGCCTCGGCCTCGCCCGTCTACTGGAGCCTTACACAAAATCGCTGATCTCCGGCCAAGCCACAGCCACGACCGTCTCGTGGGGCGTGATCGGCGCCGGTCTCGGCGTCGCCGGTCTGGTTGCGGCGATCAGCGCCGCGGGTCCCGCCTGGCGGGCGGGACGCATGGCGGTCGTCGATGCGCTGGCGAGATAAAGCATGAGCACGATCCGACAAATCGCCGCAGTCGCGCGCATGAATACCGCGGCGATGAAAACACGGGCCAGGGATTCGCTCGTGATCGTCATCGGCATGGCGGTGCTGGTGGCCGCCGCGCTTTCGATCTACTCCATGGCGGCGGGTCTCACCGAGATGACGCGGAAGACCTCGCCGTCGCCCGACCGCATGGCTATTTTCACGGGAGGCGCCGGGGATGGCCCTATCCAGGCAACGAGCCCGGTCCCGCGCGACATCTTCCCCTTGGTGGCGGACATTCCCGGGATCGCCAAAGGACCGGACGGCAAAGCGCTGATCTCCGGCGTCATCAACGCGCCTTTCCTGACAAGCCGCAAGACAGACGGCGTCGAACGCTACATCAGCGTCTTGGGGGTCGCCCCGAACATCCTGGACCGGCAGCCTGAGATCAAGATCGTTGAAGGCCGGATGTTCACGCCGGGCTTGCGCGAGATGATCGCCGGCAAGGCGGCTGCGGCGCGCTATCAGAATACCGCGTTGGGCAGCACGGTCAGGCTCCAGGACGGACCCTGGACGGTCGTCGGGATTTTCGAAGGCGGCGGAAGCCAAGATTTCAATTTGTTGACGGACGCCGACACGCTGGCCGCGGCGCTGCGGCGCAACGTCTACAACGTCGTCCTGGCCCGCCTGGAATCCGGCAGCCCGGAAGCGCAGAACGCGTTCAAGGCCGCCGTCCGGTCCAATCCCGCGCTGAAACTCGATACCGAGTCCGAGTACGACTACCGCGCGCGGCAGGTGAGCAATCCGACGCGCTTCTACACGCTGCTCGCCTACGGAGTCGGCGCCATCATGGGCCTGGGTACGATCTTCGCCGCCCTGAACTGCATGTACGCGACCGTATCGGCGCGGATGAGAGAGATCGCCACACTGCGGGCCATCGGCTTCGGCGCCGCCGCGGTGGCGATATCGGTGCTTCTCGAGGTCCTCATCCTTACGGTGATCGGAGCTGTCATAGGCGCCGCCGTGATCTGGGGTTTCCTTGATGGCCGCGAAGAGGTCTTCGGCAGCGTCCTCATCAGCCGCTCCATCACACCGGCAATGATGGCGTCCGGCATCGGCGCGGCTTTCGCCGTCGGCTTGATCGGAGGCCTCTTCCCCGCCATCCGCGCGGCGCGAATTCCCGTGGCGACGGCGTTGCAGGTGCGATGACGAAGCTCCTTCCTCTTCTGTGGGCGGGCCTCTGGCGCAAACCCTTGCGCACCTTCTTCACCGTCGGCGCGCTGGTCGCCGCATTCACAGTTCTGGGACTCGTCAAAGGCGCCGAACGTCAGCTCGACAACATGGCCGAGCTCGGCAAGATGAATAAGATGTGGGTGATGAACGCGACACCAACGCCGATGCCAGTCGCGTATGTGCAGCAGATTCAGGAGTTGCCGGGCGTCACCTACGTTCAGGAGCAAAACATAAATCCCGGGTATGTCGGCGAGCCCACCAACCGGATCTTCGTCGGCGGCTCGGAAGAGCGCGTTTTCGAATTCTTCCCCCACTTCAAACCCGACGAGGTGACGCTGAGCAAATGGCGAAGCACGCGCAACGGCGCCATCATGGTGCGCCAGATGGCCGAAGGCGCCGGGCTGACGGTGGGCCAGAATTTTCCGTTTACGATCGGCCGTACTGTCGTCGAGATGAACCTGGTTGGCATCATCGACCGTACGGATCTGCCGCTCAGTGTCTTCTCACTTGGGCATTACGACTTCTTCAATGAGTATCGCCCGGAGGACCGCAAGAATACAGCCGACCAGATCCTGGTGATGATCGAAGACCCTGAAAAGGGATACGAGACGGCGCGTGCGATCGACGCGATGTTCACTAACTCGGCGGCGCCGACGCGCACGCAGCTCGACTATGTGCGGATGGCTTCGCGGGCGGCGAGCTTTGGCGACGTGAAGACCTTCGTGAACCTTGTCGCCGGCGTGACGCTGGCCGCCCTGCTTCTCCTGACGACCAATACGATGCTGCAGTCGTTTCGCGAGCGTGTTCCGGAGTTTGCGGTGCTAAAAACGATGGGTTTCAGCGACGCGCACCTTGTCGGCCTTCTGGTTGGCGAAGCCTTAGTGCAGTTTATGGCCGGCGCAATCGGCGGACTTTTCCTCGCCAGATATGCGAGCAGCTATGTGCGCGAGTTGCCGTGGGCGCCAGGACCGATTTTTGCGGTGCCGTGGTCGGTTTACGCTGTTGGACTCAGCGCCGCAGTCGTTCTCGCGCTTGCGACCGCCGCCGTTCCGGTGTGGAAGCTTAGCCGGCTCGAGATCGCCCAGGCTATGCGTGATTAGACGATGTTCCGACAGCTCACCGCTCTCACTTACATGAACCTCCTGGCCGCGCGTACGCGGCTCGGCGGATCTCTGGTGATCGTGCTCGGCATGGCCGCTGTCGTCGGGGTCACTGTATCCGTGCTGTCGCTTTCGCTCGGACTCATTCACAGTTTCGACACCTACGCGCGCGCCGACCGCGCCATCGTGCGCTCCCAGAGCTCGGCCGACGAAAACACGAGCCGCCTACCCCGCGAAGCCGCAGTGGCCATCGCGGATACCCCCGGCATAAAAAAAGGATCCGGCGGGCGGCCCCTTGCGGCGGCCGAAGCACAGTTCGGCATTCCGGTCGTCTACAAAGCGAGCAAGCTGGAGACCGGCCTCCCGATCCGCGGCACGACGGCGCGTCTCCTCGAGTTCCGGCCGGATTTCCGCATGGTCGAGGGCCGGATGTTTACGCCGGGCCTGCGGGAGGTGATCGTCGGCCGCGAGGTCGCGGAACTCGCCGAAGGCATGGCAATCGGCGGCGAGGTAAAGCTCCCTAACAGCAGTTGGACCATCGTCGGGGTCTACGAGAGCAATGGCTTTGCTGACTGGCTCATGCTGACGGACGCGGTGACGCTGCTCGACGCGCTGCCGCCCAACAATTTTTCCAGCGTCACGGTGGCTCTGGAGAGCGCAGACGACTTTGAGGCCTTCAAAGCCGCGCTCGAGAGCAATCCTGTCCTTGATGTGGTTGCCGAGCGGGAGACGGATTACTGGATCCGATTCCACGGGCCGCAGCTTCAATTTTATGACCTCATCGCCTATGGTCTCGGCGCGATCATGGCTGTGGGCGCGCTCTTTGCCGCATTGAACATCATGTACGCCGCCATCAACGCACGCACACGCGAGATCGCAACGCTGCGGGCGGTCGGGTTCTCACCGGCGGCGGTGATGACCGCCATCCTTGCAGAGACGGTGGTGCTGGCGGCGCTCGGCGCTGGGATCGGTATTGCTATCGCCTGGTTCGCATTCAACGGCCGTGCCTATCAGGCGGCCCACTTCACCTTGGTGGTCGACGGATCGCTGGCGTTGATCGGTGCGAGCGTTGCAGTGGGCATCGGTCTGCTCGCGGGCCTCTTCCCCGCCATCCGCGCGGCGCGAATTCCCGTGGCGACGGCGTTGCAGGTGCGATGATGAAAAAGCCCAAGCCCTTCGCCCGCCAGCTCCAGCGCGTACGCAAGGTCTGCCTGGCGCTGCCCGACGCGACGGAGAAACTTTCGCATGGTGAGCCGACCTTCTTTGTGAAGAAGGGCGTGTTCGCCATGTTCTCCAACAATCACCACGGGGATGGTCACGTGGCCGTCCTGCTGCCGGCGGCGCCGGGCCACCAGGAGCTGTTGATCGAAGAGGACCCACGAGCCTATTACCGGCCGCCCTATGTCGGCGGCGCGGGATGGATCGGCGTGGAACTGGATCAGGTGTCCACGGAAGAGCTCACGGCCCACATTCGTCAGGCCTGGTCGCTGATCGTGAACAAAAAGAAGAAGCGATAGCGCCCCAAGCGCCAGCGCAAAAAATCAGGGCCGCAACTGTCGTTGCGGCCCAGGCTCCCTCCCCTCGGAAGAACGCTGCTAGCGCGTTAGCCCTGGCGCGCCTTGAAACGCGGGTTCTTCTTATTGATGAGATAGATCCGGCCCTTCCGGCGCACGATCTGGCAGTTCTTGTCGCGCGTCTTGGCCGACTTGAGAGAATTACGGACTTTCATCGAACGATCTTTCGCGTTGGGCTTAGGCGGTGCCGTCGCCAAAATGAGGGCCGTTCTATACTTATTTACGCGGTGGTGCGCAACCCGAAAGACTTGGCCAAAACGCCGGCTATTCCCGCACGACCGGGGTCGGAGCATCGTTCGGGAGCGCGCCCCCGGTGTGCCAGGCGGGCCGGGGCGCCAAGGGATCGCTCCGCGTCCCCGTCGAGCACGCCGCACGGGCCCGGCAGGCGCCCTCGGCCGTACCCGCCACTGTGTTCCTCAGGATTTCGCGCCATTCCGGGTTCGAGCAGCCGCTCAGGCCAACCAGGATGAGCGCAGCGCCGGCGCGTTGAATGAGTCCCATACACACCCCCGAATCCTCGGCGAATTTCCCCCTGGATTGAGACATTGATAGGGCAAGTTTGAGGTGATAGTGATAATCATTCGCATATATGAGGTCTGATGATGAGGCTCCGCCGATTGTTCAGCATCGCCGCTGTCCTCGTCGCCTTGGCCCCCTCCGCCTTCGCCACGGACGGGATTCTGCTTCTCGCCCACGGAACCCATGGCGCCGGCGGCCACGGAGCCGCCGGGCACGAAGGGCACGCCGCGCCCAATCCCTGGAACGCCAATGTGGACGCCGTCGCCGCGGCGCTGGATAAACGCCATCCAACCGAGGTTGCCTTCGGCATGGCGGAAGCACCCGCGATCCAGGCGGCCATCACGCGGCTCGAAAGGCGCGGCGTGACGCGCATCGCCGCGGTGCCGCTCTTCGTCTCCTCGCATAGTCCGATCATCGGCAATACGCGCTACATCCTCGGGCTCGCGGACTCACTGGCCCAGCACACCAGCCTCAAGTCCCTGCCGCGGGCAAAGATGAAGGCCCGAGCCGCGATGTCGGGCGCGCTGGATGCGCATCCGTTCGTGAGCGAGATCCTGATGGACCGCGCGCGGCAGCTTACCGCCGATCCTTCCGAGACCGCGATCGTTCTGATCGCCCATGGGCCCAACGCGGAAGAAGAGAACCGTCTTTGGCTGAAGGAGATGGCGATCCACACCGCCTTCTTGCGCGACAAGGGCCGCTACGCGGCGGTGGAGCACCTCACCCATCGCAACGACGCCTCGGCGGAGATCAAGGCCAAGGCGCGGGAAGAATTTCGGGCGCGCGTGCTGCAGAACGGAAAAACAAAGAAGGTGGTCGTCGTTCCGCTCCTGATGTCGGCGGGCGGGATCGAGGGCCAGGTGAAGGACGATCTCGCCGGCCTGAGCTTCAGGTTCGCCGAGCCCTTGCTGCCGCATCCGAATATCGAGCGGTGGGTGCTCGCCCAGGCGACGGCGTTGTGGAAGGGCATGGAGTGAGGGGTTAAGTCGTCAGGCCCGGGCGAGCGGGAAGGCCTTCCTCAGGAGCGGCGCGCTGTGCGCCATGGATCCCCGCTTTCGCGGGGATGACGAAAAACATTATGAATCCCCGCTTTCGCGGGAGGACGAAAAGACATTACGCCTGCGGGTTCAGGCGCTCCAACACGCGCCGGCGCGCAGCGCCGCGTTCAAAATCCGAGACGTACATAAGGCCCGCCACCCGCCGGATCATTGCGTCTTCGTGGGCGTCGAGGACCCCGTCGGAATAGGCGACTTCCCACAACATCTCGATGACGTGGATGCGGTCGGCCTCCTCAAGCTCCTTCACAACCTTATTCGTGAAGCCGAACAACTGACCGGAGTTCGCGCTGGCCGCCTCGGCGACGTCGAACAGTTCCTTGGTATCGGCCTCGGACAGCCGGAAGCGCTCGGCGAGCAGGCGCTTGATGGCGTCCTGCTCGTCCGCATTGAACACATCGTCGCGGCGCGCCGCTTCGACGAGGAGCGCGCCGACCGCCACTTGCAGGCCGGTCGGCTGCCTGGCTTCCGTCTTGGCGGCTTTCACGTCGCCCTTGAGCAGCGAGAAAATTCTATCGATCATCGCACGTTCATCCCAGCCAGTAGCGGAGCACGGCGGTGGTCGCGCGCGGCCGCTCGAGGGGCGGAAGGTGCCCGCAATCCTCGATGAACACCAGTCTGCCGTTCGACAGACGCGCAGCCATCTCCTCCTGCACCTTCGGCGGGCAGAGAATGTCCTGACGGCCGGCAAGCACCAGGGTCGGGATCCGGATGGCCTCGAGATCGGCCCGTCCATCATCCCGTCCCATGATGGCGCGCTGCTGGCGGACGAAGGCCTCCTGACCGACTCGTTCGGCCATCTCCATGACTACGGGGGCGACGCTCGGGTCGTCGACCCGGTCGGGATGGACAAAGCTGGGCAGCAGCCGCGGGGTGACACCCTTGAACTTCCCGACCTCGGCCAGATTGATGAGCGCCATCCGGTTCTTGGTCTGCTCCTCGGTGTCGGCCCGGGCGTTGGTCGCCACCAGGGCGAGACGCTCCACTCTCTCCGGGGCGATACGCATGATTTCCTGGGCGATGTACCCGCCGAGGGAAAGCCCGGCCAAGGCAAAGGTGGTGGGCGCTTCGGCCAGGAGCCGTTCGGCCATGCCCCGGATCGAATCGTCCCGGGTCACGTCCGCCACGGCGACGGTAACCATGTCCCCGAGGTGGTCCACCTGATGGCGCCAGAGGGCGGCATCGCACAGAAGTCCTGGGATCAAAACGAGATTCTGGGGCCGCGGCATCGACTTCCCGGGCAGGTTGTTGCAACGTGAATTCCCCTGCATTTACGGGGTTTTACATTGACAGAGTCAAACGAATACATATGATGCCGCCGCAAGAACCGGTCGCGTGCTGCCTCGGCCCCTGCCGAGAAATCGCAGCCTATGTATGAACGCGACGGAACCTTTTTTTCCGAAGCTATGGAATTTGCAGACCTCGGCTTATCGCCGGACACTCTTAAAGCCGTCTCAGACGCCGGATACCTGACACCGACCCCGATCCAGGAACAGGCCATCCCCGTGATCCTCATGGGGCGTGACGTGCTGGGCGTGGCCCAGACCGGCACCGGCAAGACCGCCGCGTTCACGATGCCGATGATCGACATCCTGGCGGGCGGGCGCTCGAAAGCGCGCATGCCGCGCTCGCTGATCATCGCCCCGACGCGCGAACTCGCCGCGCAGATCTCGGAGAACTTCGTCAAGTACGGCAAATACCATCCGCTCGCGATGGCGCTGCTGATCGGCGGGGAGTCCTTCACCGATCAGGAGAAGGCGCTGGACCGCGGGGTCGACGTGTTGATCGCAACGCCGGGCCGTCTCCTCGACCTGTATGAGCGGGGCCGCATCCTGCTCAACGACGTCAAGGTGCTGGTCATCGACGAAGCCGACCGCATGCTCGACATGGGCTTCATCCCGGACGTCGAACGCATCGTCTCGCTGCTGCCGAAGATCCGCCAGACCTTGTTCTTCTCCGCCACCATGGACAAGGAAATCAGGAAGCTGGCCGACAAGTTCCTGATGAACCCGAAGGAAGTGGCGGTCAGCCGTCCGGCGTCCGCGGCCACGACCATCGAGCAGGGCATCGTCACGGTCCGCAGCGACGACAAACGCGAGGCCCTGCGGCGCATCCTGCGCGCCAAGGACATCCACAACGCCTTCATCTTCTGCAATCGCAAGAAGGACGTGGACATCCTGTTCAAGTCGCTGACCAAACACGGCTTCAACGCCGTCGCCATGCACGGCGACATGCCGCAGTCCAAGCGCAACGACATGCTGGCAAAGTTCAAGAGCAACGAAGCCGAGCTTTTGGTCTGCTCCGACGTCGCCGCGCGCGGCCTCGACATCTCGGCCGTCGGCTTCGTCATCAATTTCGACGTGCCGGTGAATGCGGAAGACTATGTGCATCGCATCGGCCGCACCGGCCGCGCGGGCCTCACCGGCCACGCCTACACCATCGCAACCCCATCGGACGGCAAACAAGTTGCCGCCATTCAGAGAATGCTGAACACCACCATCCCGCCGCTCGTCATCGACGAGCTCAATGAACTGACCGCCGGCGCCGCGCAAGGCGACGACAGCGAAGGCCGCGACTCCCGTGGCCGAGGCCGCGGACGCGGCCGTGAGCGCGGGCGTGAGCGCGGCCGCCGCGGACGCAACCGCGAAGAGCGTTCGCCGCGTCCGGTTGAACAGAATAGCGCCGTGGCCGCGGAAGCGACGGTCGAACCGGCCGTTGCCGCGGTCGCCGCCGACGCACCGCCTGCTGCCGAATCGCAGCCCGCCGTCACACAAACCACGCCTCCGCCGCAGGATCAGGCGCGGCAGAGCCGCCGCGAGCGCGAACGCGCCTGGCGCCGGGACCGCACCGACTTCCACCGCGATGCCCGTGCCCCGGAAGAGCGCGCGCGCAAGACGCGGCGCAACCCGCATGGCATCGCCGAAATGGATCACGGCGACAATGTCGTCGCGTTCGGCGGCTTCACGCCGGCCTTCCTGCTGGTCGATCCCTACGTGGTGAAACCCGCGGCGCAAAGCGATTCGCCGAGCGAAGACGAAGCGCCGGCCGAAGAAGAGTTCGAGAAGAGCGCCTAACGCGCCGTCACGGCGGCCGGACTTGAGTCCCCATGCCCGCGGTGATGAACAGCGCTGTACACGGACCATCGGCGTCAGCGGTATGCCAGACGCCGGGCGGATTGATGGCCGCTTCGCCGGGAGCGAGCGTCACGGTGCGGACCTCGCCTCCGATGTCCTGGTGCAAAGTGATCTTACCGGCCGTGCATACGACCACTTCGGCGCCCGCCGGGTGCATCTCCCACGACGTCCAGGACGAAGCGAAGGTGAACATCGAGACGAGCCGGCCTTCGGCGCCGTCGGCGGCGTGCCGCGCGCCGTAACCGGCATACCACTCCATGCCCGTGAACTCCGGCTCGCGGAGCGCGGTCCCGCCCCGTCCCAGGTGTATGGGGAATTTCTCCAGTGCGTGCTTGCTTGTCATCGCCGATGCCGCCTTCCACCAAGGTAAGCCCGGTCGGCTCTAAGGGAGCCGAGCCGATCCCTGCGCGCGCCATATTACCATGGCCGCGCCGATCGCGGCGCCGAGCGTGTTGAAGCCCACGTCGAACAGGCTCGGGATTCGCCCTCTGATGAAGGTCTGGCTGACTTCGATCGCGGCCGATAGCGCGAGGCCGGAAACGACCACGCCAAGCCATCGCAGGAGCGGCGGCGCCTGCCGGAACATGATACGGCCCGCGAGCCCTCCCAAGGGCACGAACAGGACAATGTTGAGCACGGCATCCGTCTTGCGCAGCGGCAGATCGAGCGAGGCCAGCAGCCGCGGAACGATATCGGCGAGCTGCGCCCCCGGCCTGATCGCGAAGGGATACAATGTGCCCGCGAGGACGAGCGACGCGCAGAGGACCAGCAGCGCGCGGAGAAACGTGACCTTGCGCGCGCCCAGCTTAGGCTTTCTCCGTCCAGCCGTTCTCGGTTTGCTGCCAATAGTGCAGCTCATGGCCGGCGGCTTTGGCGGCGGTCCAGCGCTCGCGCGCCGCCGTCACCATCTCGGGATGATTGCCGTCGAAGATATCGAGGCAGCGGTCGAAGTCGCCCATGCGCCCGGACGCCATGCCGTCGGTGAGCACGAGAAAACGCGCGCCGTTCGGGTTCTCTTCCCGATCCGTGAGCCAGACCGGCTGTCTGCCGGCAAAGCCGTCCTTGGCCGTGCCGTGCGGGAGCCAGGTGTTCGGGTTATAGGTCCAAAGGGTGTTGGCGAGCGCTTCGACGCGGTCCTCGGACGCCGCCATGACCACGGCGCGCTCGCCGGTCTTGAGGATTCGCTCCAATAGCTGGGGCAGCGCCCGTTCGACCGGCGAGGTCTGCAGATGATAGAAGTCGACGCGCATGAAAGGTGATGGTTAACCCATCACCTTCACTGGAACATAACGGATGGCGCCCGGGGTCACGCCCGCGGTGCCGCGGTCCGGCGTCATGACGCGCAGGAGGACGACGGAGCGCGATTCCTCCTTGGCGCGGTTCAGAGCCTTGTCGGCATCGGCCATGGAAAGAACATTGGCCTGCTGGATCCCGTCGATGATATCGCCGGGGCGGAGGCCTTTCAGCGCCGCGTCGCTGGTCTCATCGACCTCAACCACCATCAGGCCCTTCACGTTCGCCGGCACCCCGTACTTTTCACGCGCCTGCTCGCTGATCTCCACCACGGTGAGGCCCAGGGGCTTGATCTCGCTGCGCGCAAATTCCTTCGGCGCGGTCTCGCCCGAGGGCGGAGCCTTGGCGACCTGCAGCGCTTCGTCCGGCAATTCGCCGACCTTGAGCTTCACGGTCTGCTGCTTGCCGTTGCGCCAGATCACGACATCGACCGTCTTGTCGATGGCGGTGGTGGCAACGACACGCGGAAGCTCGTTCATCTTGTCGATCGCCCGGCCGTCGAAGGTCAGGATGACGTCCTGGCTCGCGAGACCGGAGCCAACCGCCGGACCGCCTTCGGTGACGTCGGAGACCAGAGCGCCGCGCGGTTTGCCAAGGCCGAGGGTCTGGGCGATCTCGTCGGTGACGCCCTGGATACGCACGCCGATCCAGCCGCGCCGGGTGCGGCCGTACTTGCGCAGGTCCTCGACCACCGGGCGGATGAGATTGGCAGACGCGGCGAAGCCGACGCCGACGCTGCCGCCGGACGGCGAGAAGATCGCGGTATTCACGCCGATCACCTGACCGGCCATGTTGAACAAGGGACCGCCCGAGTTGCCGCGGTTGATCGCGGCATCGGTCTGGATGAAGTCATCATAGTTGCCGGCCTGGATATTACGGGCGCGGGCCGAAATGATTCCGGCGGTCACCGTTCCGGAGAGACCGAAAGGATTGCCGATGGCCATGACCCAGTCGCCGACGCGGGCACTGTCGGAATTCCCCCAGTTGACCGCCGTGAGCGGGGCCTTGGGCTCAACCTTCAGCAGCGCGACGTCGACCTTGTCGTCGCGGCCGACAACGGTGGCTTCGAGCACGGTGTCGTCCTCGAGGATCACCGAAATCTGGTCGGCATCTTCGACGACGTGATTGTTGGTGACGATATAGCCGGCCTTATCGATGATGAATCCGGAACCGAGGGACGCCTGCCGGCGCTGCGGACGCTGCTGCTGGCCGCCTTCACCTTCGCCCTCGCCCTGGCCTTGGCCACGGCGATTGAAGAAATCGCGGAATTCCTCGAGCGGATCGCGCTGGGCGCCCTGCTCGCCGCGCGCGCGCGCAAACTGGGTGGTGGAGATATTGACCACCGCCGGGCTCAGCTTCTCGGTGAGATCGGCGAAGCTGTCCGGGGCGCTGCGCGCGAGCGCTTGGGACGCGGCGCCGGAAGCAAGAAGTCCGAAGACCGCCACAGTGGCGGCCGAATGCAAGATCGATCTCAAGGCCGGAGGCTCCTAAACCGTTACGCGTGGAAGGCAAGAATAGCCGTGTTTATAACACGAAAGAGCGCAAAAAGGCTCACCCCACAGGAGATATAAAGCCTGCGCGTGTGAGCCTTGAGCTTAGCCGCCTCGTCCCCGGTAACGGGGTAAATTTCCCGTAACCTGGACCCTTTAGCTAGCGGGGCAGCGCGTCGAAATAGCGGAAAAACTCGGAATCCGGGCTCAGGACCATCGTGGTGCCTTCGCCCAGCGAGGCGCGGTAAGCCTCCATGGCGCGGAAAAAGGCATAGAACTGCGCGTCCCGGCCCTGCGCCGCGTTGAGGATCTTGCGGCTTTCCGCTTCGCCTTCCCCGCGCAGGGTCTGCGATTCCTTTTCCGCCTCGGCGAGGATGATGGTGCGCTCGCGGTCGGCATCGGCCTCGATCCGCGACTTCTGCTCCTGGCCGCGGCCGCGGAAATCGGCTGCTTCGGCCATACGGTCGGAGCGCATGCGGTTGAAGGTCGCCTGGGTCGTATCGGCGGTGAGGTCGGTGCGGCCGATGCGGACCTCGACGACCTCGATCCCGAATTCCGGCGCGCGGCGGCGCACCGCTTCGGTGATTTCGTGCATGACGTCCTTGCGCTTGGCGCCGAGCACGTCGGCGAGATCGGCACGCCCGACGGCGTCGCGGACGCTACTGTTCAGGAGGTTGCCGAAGCGGTCGCGGAACGCGGCCTCGGTACGGACGGTCTGATAGAAGCGCAGCGGATCGACGATCTTATAACGGGCGAAGGCGTCGACGTTGATGCGGCGCTGATCGATCAGCGACATGTCCTGGCCGGCCGGGTCGAGATCGAGGATGCGCTTATCGTAATAATAGGCGCTTTCCAGCATCGGGATCTTCATTTCGAGGCCCGGGCTGGTGATCACGCGCTTCGGATTGCCGAGGCGCAGAACCAAGGCCTGCTGGGTCTGCTGGACGGTGAAGAACGAGCCCGTCAGCAGAAGGAGAACGACGACGCCGACAACGACGCCAAAAACGACACGCGGGTTCATTGCGGGGCACTCGCTGCTGGGCTTTGCTGGCGCCTTTGGATCTCGGGCAGCGGGAGGTAGGGCACGACGCCCGTGCCGCCCTTGCTGTCCATGATGATCTTGTCGGACTTGGACAAGACCTCCTGCATGGCCTCGAGATACATGCGCCGCGCGGTGATATCCTTGTTGGCGACATAGGTCTGGTAGAACGCGGTGAAGCGCGCGGCCTGACCTTCGGCCTCCTTGATCAACTTCTCTTTTTCGGCGGCTGCGTTCTGCACGAGACGCGCCGCCTCGCCTTTCGCGCGCGGGATGATGTCGTTGCGATAAGCCAGCGCTTCGTTCTCAAGACGCTCGGCGTCCTGCTTGGCGCGCTGCACATCGTTGAACGCGTCGATCACTTCCTTCGGCGGGTCGGCTTTCTGAATGCGAAGGTCCAAGATCGCGATCCCGGAATCGTAGCCGTCCATGATGCTTTGCAGGAGCTCGCGCGCCTGTTGGGCAAGCTGATCGCGCTGGTTGGTGATCACGGCCGTGAGCGGATTGCTGCCGACGACTTCGCGCAAAGCGCTTTCGGCGGCGATCTTCACGGTCGCTTCGGGATCGCGCATGTTGAACAGATAGTCGCCGGCATCGCTGATGCGCCACTGCACGACGAACTGGATGTCGACGATGTTCTGGTCGCCGGAGAGGATATGGCTTTCCTGCGGCACCTCGCGGATGTTTCCGGGCGAGCCGCGGAAGCCGATGGTGAGCTGGTTGGTTTGAGTGACCTTGGGCTTGAGCACCGCGCCGACCGGCGCCGGGAACCAATAATTCATGCCCGGCTGCGTGGTGCGCACGTAGCGCCCGAACATCAGCTCGACGCCCTGTTCATCGGGCTGCACTATATAAACGCCGCTCGCGGCCCAGAAACCGAGGACCACGGCGCCGAGCAGCCACAAGCTGCGCAGGCTGCCGAATCCGCCTGGCAACAACCGGCGGAGCCGGTCCTGCGAGCGACGCAACAGCTCTTCGAGATCCGGCGGCGGATTGCCGCCGCGATCGCCGCGGCCGGACCAGGGGTTATTCCCCCCGCCGCTGCCACCGCCCCCGCCGCCCCAGGGACCGCCGCCACCGCCGCCGCCCCACGGTCCACCGCCGCTGCCTTGTTGTTTGTAAAACAATCGAATAATCCTTCGTCCGCGAGAACCGAGAGAGGGGTTCTCTGCCTGCTGGCGTTATAGGACAACCCCGCTTCCCTCGCAATGTAGGGACGGCGCGGCGCCGGCGCACGATTGTAACGCCCAAATCGGAGTATCGCCTTGGCCAGCCTCACGGAAACGCGTGTCATCGATGCGTTGAAAACGGTGGATTCCGGCACGGCGGGACTCGATATCGTCGCGCGCGGTTGGGTCAAGAACGTGCATATCAAAGAAGGCCACGTCACCTTTGCGCTCGAGGTGCCGGTCAGCGCCGGGCCGAAACTCGAGCCGGTGCGGCGGGCCGCGGAAGACGCGGTCAAGATCCTCGAAGGCGTGCGCGCAGTGACCGCCGTGCTGACGGCGGAAGCACGCCGCCCCGCGCCGGCGCCGCCGGCGCGCGAAGCTGCGCCGCGCGAGCGGTTGGCACTGCCGACCATCAGACACATCATCGCGGTGGCGTCCGGTAAGGGCGGTGTCGGAAAATCGACGACCGCGGTCAACATCGCCGTGGCGCTGGGCCGCCTGGGGCACAAGGTGGCGCTGTTCGATGCGGATATTTATGGGCCCTCGGTTCCGCGACTGACCGGACTTTCCGGGAAAAAGCCGCTGTCCGACGGCAAGCGCGTCACGCCCTTGGAGGCGCACGGCATCAAAGTGATGTCGATCGGGTTCATGATGGCCGAAGATACGCCGGTCGTGTGGCGCGGGCCGATGGTGATGGGTGCGCTGGAGCAGATGCTGCGCGACGTGGACTGGGGCGAACTCGACGTCATGGTCGTGGACATGCCGCCCGGCACCGGCGATACGCAGCTCACCATGTCGCAGCGCGTGCCTTTGGCCGGCGCGGTGATCGTCTCGACGCCGCAGGACATCGCGCTCATCGACGCCCGCAAGGGTCTTGCGATGTTCCGCAAAGTCGAAGTCCCGATCCTCGGGCTGATCGAGAACATGAGCTATTACGTCTGCCCGAAGTGCGGACACCGGGACGAGATCTTCTCGCACGGCGGCGCGCACCGCACCGCGGACGAGCTCGGCGTGGACTTCCTGGGCGAGGTCCCCCTCGACCTCAAGATCCGGCTGACCTCGGACGAGGGCGTTCCCGTTGTGGTAAGCGCCCCGGACGGTGCGCACGCGCTGGGTTACATTGCCATCGCCAAACGTTTATGGGAGAAACTGAGCAGCGGTCGACGGAAAGCTCCTGAAATTTCCGTTCGCATGCTCGAGGACAGATGATGCGCTGAGACGCGCGCCGGAATACCGGCGGGCGCGCGAGCGTCTTCATCTACGGCGTCGTCGCTTAGAGTTCGCCGCCCCTTGAATGGATAACGCCAGCGCTGGGGATTCCTTTGGCCCGTTATTCGTTTCGTCGTTCCGCCCTTGTCGCGGCAGGCGCCGCTCTGCAAGCCATCGTCACGGTTCCCGTGCTGGCCGCCGAAGCGGTGCCGGCGGTGCGTCTTCCCGACTTCGCCTCCTACGGCTGCGCCGACATCGCCGGGGTCACGCCCGCGCAGGTCATTCACAAGGGCCAGATCATCGAAGGCCGCTATCACGAGTGGCATGAGATCTACATCGACGTGAAGGACTCCCGCCGCCTTGCCTGCATCAGCCTCGTCGCCCCGACCGCGGCGCAACTGTCGGCGGACGCGGCCCGGCAGTTCCTGAACACCTCGCTGGGCATCGGCCGCGCGCCCGCCAACGCCAGGGCGCGCGCGCAAGGCGGCGACGTGCAGGAATTGACCGAGCCGGACAATGTGAGGCCGGAGCCGCCGCGGCGGGTGAAGCCTGAAGCGCCCGTGCGCAGCGGTGCCGAGCGCGGCGCGGAGGTTTCCCCTGAAAATGAGGCGCCCCCCCTGCCCGCCTCGAAGGAAGCCGATCCGAACGACAGCGCGGCGGCGCCGATCATGCGCGAGCGCGCCCAGGCGTTCGATTACGAAACCCCGGCGCAAGTCGGCCTCGAAGACCGTCAGCAGGTGTCCAACACGCTCACCTACCCGTGGAACACCATCGGTTTTCTGTCGGTCACCTATCCCAACGGGCAGAGCTTCCGCTGCACGGGAACGCTCGTCAGTCCCTACGTCGTGCTGACGGCGGGCCACTGCGTGCACAACAAGAGCCGCGGCGGCTATGCGTCGCAAGTGCGGTTCTATCCGGCGCAGTACCAGACCACGCTGGGCGACAACAACCCACGCCGTCCCTACGGCAAATCGGACTTCGCGTTCATCCGCACGACCGAAACCTGGACGCAAATGTCGGACCAGGACTCGTACCCCGTCACCGAGTACCGCCACGATTTCGCGGCCGTGCAGTTCCGCACGCCTTTCACGTTCACCTCGACCTTCATGCCGGTGGTGTTCAGCAGCACCAATCCGGCCGCCACCGGCTCGGGTTACCCCGGGATGGTGGGCGGCATCAGCAACTACGGCCAATGGTGGGATGAAGGCGCCGACACGTCGTTCAGCTACATGCGCAGCAGCCACGTCAGGCAATATGCGATCGACGGGTCGGGCGGAAATTCAGGCGGGCCTTTCTTCATCGCCGATCCGGCGACGGGTCAAAATTCGCTCGTGGGCGCGCTGTCGTACGCCGACGACCAGAACGATCAAGCGGGCGGACCATGGTACGATTCCTGGAACCGCACGCTGTTGACGACGTGGATGTCCTGGACGCCCGCGGCGGCCTCGACCAACAACATCGGCGGTCTGCGCGTTCCCGGCGTGTTCTCGTCGAACCACCCGTCGCTTTTCTCCTATCTGCGCTTCTACAACGGCGACGCCACGCCGGGATCGGTGGAGGTCACGATCTCGGACGGGACCACGGGCCAGCCGCTGGCGACATGGACCAGCGGCACGATCCCTCCCTTCGCGATGCGGCAGGTCGGCATGCGTACGATCGAAAGCCAGGTAAGCCTGCCGGCCAACAAGCCGGACTTCTACTCGCTGTCGATCCGCCCGACCTTCACCGGTTACTTTCAGCATGCGATGCACGAGCCGTTCGTGAAATCCCTCACCAACCTGACCTCGTGCGATACCGGCGCCGCGGCGCAGACGAGCCTGGTCATGGGCGTTCACAGCACGCGGATCGACGGCTATCCGAGTTCCGTGGTGGTGCATAACACCAGCGCCAACAGCATGAACGTCTCGCTGGGGATCTACGACGCGCGGAACGGCAATCATCTCGGGACGTATCAGACCGGGCAGATTCCCGCGAACGGACAGAAAATCGTCACCGCTGCGACGCTTCAGGCGAACTCGTTCCCCTCGTTCCAGCCGATGGAGATCGACCAGGCGCATTACGTGGTGAAGCCGATGGGCGGTCTCTTCACGGGCTATCTGCAACACTTCGTCCACAACCAAGCGGTGGACACGGTCGCCGATGTCACGGCGCTGTGCAGACTCTCGCCTTAAGCCGTCCTGTCGAGCGTCACGAAGCTGAAATCGGCCCCGCCGGGCGTTTCAGCGGCGTGACGCTCGCGCGAGACCTCGCGCCAGCCGAGGGCTAGGTCGAGGTCGAACACGGCATCGCCCTGAAAATGGCCGTGCACCTCGGTCAGGTAGATGCGCTGCGCCTGCGGCATCAGCGCCTGAAAGAGCTCGCCGCCGCCGATGACGCTGATCTCGTCGGCGCCGGTGCGATGAGCGTCTTCATAGGCCAGCGCGAGGGCGCTCGGAATGTCGTGCGCGACCTGCACGCCGGGATGCCGCCAGGCGGGATCGCGCGTGACGACGATGTTGGTCCGCCGCGGCAGGGGCTTGCCGATGGACTCGAACGTCTTGCGTCCCATCACGACGGGCTTGCCGACGGTGTGACGCTTGAAGTGCTGGAGATCGGCCGAGATATGCCAGGGGAGCTTGCCGTCACGGCCGATGATGCCGTTCTCCGAACGCGCGACCACGAAGACCACCTTGATCGGCGGCTTGCTATCGCCCTCGACTGACGCGCTCGCGGGGATGTTATCGCCGGACATCGGTTTGTCGCCGTTCACTCATATCTTCGACGCAATTTCGCGGTGGAATCACACTCAGACGCGGGCCGGTAAGCGTTTGAAAGACCCGCATATGTTCCGGTAGGTTGCAAACACAAGGTTGCTATCGTTGGTGGCACCAGTAGGATATACCAGTTGGGCGCCCGCTTGGTTGTCCTAAATCGTTCTCAAGGTCGCAGGGAGGAAATCCTCAAATGAAAAAGGTCTTTACGCTGTGCGGCGCCGTTGCCGCGGTCATGACGCTGTCCGTCGGTGGCGCTTTCGCCGCTGAGTCCAAGTGCGGTTCGGTTCCGACTCTCCCGGACCTCCCCGCCGACGGCACCGCCGTCACCAGCAAGGAAATGGATGCGGTCGCCGAAGGCTTCGACGACTATCAGTCCAAGTATGTGGAATTCAGCAAGTGCACGAACGCCGAGTTCAATGAGGCGCAGAAGAAATTCGAAGCGCTGCTCGACCAGTACGCCTCGAAGGGTAAGAAGAAATAAGTTCGCATTTAGCGAACACGAGAATAAGCGGGCCAGACGGCCCGCTTATTTTTTTGGCGTTCGTTCAATCCAAGAACCGGGAACACCTGGATCCTTGCGGCCCGCGGCCGGAAGGACGGCCGTCGCATCAGACGGCCACTTTCGCTGCGATGTGCGGGTGGGGATTGTAGTTGGACAGCGCGAAATCCTCGTAGCGGAAGGAGAAGATGTCCTTCACCGCCGGATTGAGGGTCATCGTCGGCAGCGGCCGCGGCGCACGACCGAGCTGAATATGCGCCTGCTCGATATGGTTGGCGTAGATGTGCGCGTCCCCCAGGGTATGCACGAAATCCCCCGGCTGTAAGTCGGTGACCTGGGCGATCATCATCGTCAGCAGGGCATAGGAAGCGATGTTGAACGGCACGCCGAGGAAGATATCGCCGCTGCGCTGGTAGAGCTGGCAGGAGAGCCGGCCATCGGCGACGTAGAATTGAAACAGCGTGTGGCACGGCGGCAGCGCCATGTCGTCGACATCGGCAGGATTCCACGCACTGACGATATGCCGGCGGCTGTCGGGATTGGTCTTGATGGAACTTACGACCTTGGCGATCTGATCGATCTTGCCGCCGTCAGGCGCGGGCCAGGAGCGCCACTGCCGGCCATATACCGGGCCCAGGTCGCCGTTTTCGTCGGCCCACTCGTCCCAGATCGAAACGCCGTTTTCCTTGAGATAAGCGATGTTGGTGTCGCCGCGCAGAAGCCACAGCAGTTCATAAATAATGGACTTGGTGTGCAGCTTCTTGGTGGTCAGGAGCGGAAACCCGGCCGCCAAGTCGAAGCGCATCTGGTGGCCGAAAACGCTCAAGGTTCCAGTGCCGGTACGGTCGGATTTCTTCGCGCCTTCGCGCAGGACGCGATCGAGGAGGTCGAGGTATTGCTGCATGAGCCGTTTATACAACCCCTACAGCCTGCTCGGTAGAGGCCCACGCAACACGCGAATTTGCGGATCTTCACCCCGTGGGTGGCAAATTAACCAACCGCGTCCTATATTGATGACGCCGCGCAAGCGGCTATGGCGCTAAACCTGCTGTGGCATAGGCGTAGCGGACCCGGGGGCAGTACCCGGCGCCTCCACCATATTCCATCGGACGATCGTCCGGTGTTTCTGGGGGCGAAACAGGCTCGACGTGCGCAGTAAAGACAGTAGCTGTTCCCGGCATGGTTCCGCCGTTATCGGGCCACATCTAAAAGTGCCAACGACAACGTTGCGTACTCCGTTGCGGCCTAATTAGGCAGTAAACGCGGTTCGGGGGGCACCGGGCAACAGAAGCCCCCCACTCTCTCTCGCGCGAGTCTTCCAAAATTGCCGAGCGATGCACCTTGCGAGTCGCCGGCGGTTTTAAGGATTGAACCTGCCGCGCGACCAAAATACGCTAATAACAACTCCAAACGTTCCCGCGAGCCCCTTGAGCAACGACATCACATCCCTGAGCTACGAGCGCATGGTGGAGGACGCCTTGCGCGGCGTTCTGCGTCAGGCGCTGAAGATCACCGAAGCGCAGGGGCTGCCCGGGGCGCATCACTTCTATATTACGTTCGACACCACCCATCCGGGTCTCAAGATCGCGCCGAGCCTGAAAGCGCTTCATCCCAATGAAATGACCATCGTCCTGCAGCACCAGTTCTGGGACCTGGTCGTGGGCGAGGACCGCTTCGAGATCACCTTGAGCTTTTCGGGCGTCAGCCAGCGCCTGTCGGTGCCGTTCGCCGCCGTGACCGCCTTCGCCGATCCGCATGCCAAATTCGGACTGCAGTTCCACGTGGAATTCGAGGAGCGCTCCGAGGATGAGGACGACGATGACGATGCGGGCGACCCGCCGCTCGATGACGAAGCGCCGGCAGAAACGGCGCACGTGGATTCGATGCAGGTCACGCAGCAGCTCAAGAACGCGCGCAAAACCGGCGCCAGCCGCCCGTCCCTGAAGACGGTGAAACCCGACGGCGAGCCTCAGGAGCCGGCGGCGAACAAAGTCGTCACGCTCGACGCCTTCCGCAAGAAGTAGATGAAGCGCCGCCGCGCCGCCGCTTCATACCTCCAGACCCGATACGGACACGACCATGATTGACGCCGCATTTGCCGAAATCTTTCCCCTTGCCCACGACGACACCGAGTACCGCAAGCTCGACATCGCCGGAGTGAGCGTCGACACGTTCCGCGGCAAGGACGTCACGGTCGTCCCGGCCGCGGCGATCACCGCACTGACGGCGGAGGCCTTCCGCGACGTCTCCCATCTCCTGCGCCCGAGCCATCTCAAGCAGCTGCGCGCGATCCTCGACGACAAAGAAGCCTCCGACAACGACCGCTTCGTCGCGCTCGAGCTGTTGAAGAACGCCAATATCGCCGCGGGCGGGATCCTGCCGATGTGCCAGGACACCGGCACGGCAATCGTCATGGGCAAGAAGGGCCAGAATGTCTGGGTCGAGGGCGACGACGCCCTCGCGATCTCCGAGGGCGTGGCGGAGGCCTACAACAAACTCAACCTGCGCTACTCGCAGATGTCGCCGACCTCGCTGTTCGACGAGAAGAACACCGGCAACAACCTGCCGGCGCAGCTCGACCTCTATTCCGTGCCCGGCGATGCCTACAAGTTCATGTTCATGGCCAAGGGCGGCGGCTCCGCCAACAAGAGCTTCCTGTTCCAGAAGACCAAGGCCGTGCTCAATCCCGCAGGACTCAGGAAGTTCCTGCAGGAGGAGATCAAGCATATCGGCACGTCGGCCTGTCCGCCCTATCACCTTGCCATCGTCATCGGCGGGACATCAGCCGAGATGACCTTGAAGACGGTGAAGATGGCCTCGGCCCGCTATCTCGATACCCTGCCGACCAAGGGCGGCGTCCACGGCCAGGCCTTCCGCGATCTCGCGATGGAACAGGAAGTGCTTGAAATGACGCGCACGCTGGGCATCGGCGCGCAGTTCGGCGGCAAATACTTCTGCCACGACGTGCGCGTGATACGCCTTCCGCGCCACGGCGCCTCCTGCCCGGTGGGCATCGGCGTGTCCTGTTCGGCCGACCGCCAGGTGCTGGGAAAGATCACGCGCGACGGCGTCTATCTCGAGCGTCTCGAGACCAATCCCGCACAATATCTGCCCGAGGTGCGTGAGGAGAAACTGTCCGAGCAGGTGATCAAGGTCGATCTCAACCGTCCGATGGAGGAGATCCGCCAGCTTCTCAGCCAATATCCCATCAAGACGCGCGTCAGCCTCTCGGGGCCGATGGTGGTGGCACGCGACATCGCTCATGCAAAACTGAAAGAGCGGATCGATTCCGGCCAGGGATTGCCCGACTATTTCAAGAAGCACCCGGTGTATTACGCCGGTCCGGCGAAGACGCCGAAGGGCTATGCCTCGGGCGCGTTCGGCCCGACCACCGCCGGGCGGATGGATTCCTATGTCGACGACCTGCAGGCGCACGGCGGGTCGATGATCATGCTGGCGAAGGGCAACCGCTCCAAGGCCGTGACGGAAGCGTGCAAGAAACACGGCGGCTTCTATCTCGGCTCGATCGGCGGCGCGGCGGCGATGCTCGCCGAGACGTCGATCAAGAAGGTCGAGGTGGTCGAATACCCGGAGCTGGGCATGGAAGCCATCTGGAAAATCGAGGTCGAAGACTTCCCGGCTTTCATCGTCGTCGACGACAAAGGCAACGATTTCTTCGCGCAGCTGACGTGACGCGGTAGCGGCGCGGAAACGAAAATAGGAAGAACTCCGGGTCCTCGCCGCTTCGGCGGCAAGGACGGCGGCGAGGTTTTCTGCTAGCCTTCCCGCGTTCGTTCGCAGGAGGAGACTCTCCATGTCGCGTCACGATCCCGACGGCACCCGCCTTCCCATCAAGATCGACACGACCACCAACGGAGAATTCGCGCCCCAGCCGCTCGACGCGGTTTCGAAAGCCGCCAACAGGGCGGCCCATGAAAAAGCAGGCCTGGCGGCGCGCAAGCTGGGCCTGAGCCGGCGCGCCTATCTCGTCTCGACCTGCGGCGTGGCCGCGACACTGTCGGCGATGAACGAGACCTTCGCCCAAGCCGGCAAGACCGGGGGATCGTTCGTCGTTCCCGACGAAGCGGCCTTCGAGGTCGAAGCCGCCGACAGCGTGGTCACGGGCGACGAATTCATCTTCGATGTCCAGCTGCACCATGTGAACCCGAAAGGCTCATGGCGTAAAGGCGGCGCCGGCCAGGGCTTCGTGGGATTTGCCCAGAACCAGGCGTCATGCACGGCGAGCGACCAGCTGGAGTGTTTGAACGCCGAAACGATGCTGCGCGAAGTGTTCATGGACAGCGACACGACGGCAGCGGTGCTGTCGTCGGTTCCTTCGGCGCCGGACAATCCCTTGCTCGTGCACGAGGCGGCCGAGACCCGCGCGCTTGCGGCGAAACTCCAGGGCTCGCCGCGGCTTCTCATCCACGGTCTTTGCCACCCCAACTTTCCAGGGCACGTTGAAGGCATGGATAAAGTATTGAAGGAGTACAAGATCGCCGGCTGGAAGACCTACACCCAGTGGGGTCCGGACGGTAAAGGGTTCTGGCTCGACGACCCGGCGACCGGACTCCGCATGATCGAGAAGGCGCGCGATCAGGGCGTGAAGATCATTTGCGTACACAAAGGCCTGCCGCTCGGCCAACAATCCTATGAATTCTCCACCTGCCGCGACATCGGCATCGTCGCGGCCAAATATCCGGACATGAATTTCCTGATCTATCATTCCGGTTACGAGCCCTCGCACAAAGAAGGTCCGTACAACGAGAAAAACCCGAAGGGCGTCGACTCCCTGATTCATTCGTTGCGCGTCAACGGCATCAAGCCCGGCGGCAATGTCTACGCGGAGCTCGGAAGCACATGGCGCGCGGTGATGCGCGACCCGGATCAGGCGGCCCATCTGATGGGCAAGCTGATGCTTGCCGTCGGCGAGGACAATATTTTATGGGGCACCGATTCGATCTGGTACGGCAGCCCTCAGGATCAGATCCAGACGTTCCGCACCTTCCAGATCGGCGCCCAATACCAGAACCGCTTCGGCTATCCCGAGCTGACTCCGGACCGGAAGCGGAAGATCTTCGGCCTTTCGAGCGCGCGGGTGTACGGGCTCTCGCCGGCAGAAATGAAGAAGAAGGCGGCGCTCGACGACTGGGGAAAGGCCCGCGCGGCTTACCTGCCGGAGGCCGACCCCAGCTTCCTCACCTACGGCCCCAAGACCCGGCGGGAATTTTTCGCGCTTTTGAAGGCCAACGGCGGCGCGCCGGCGTAACACGGAACAGTCTTTCGCGCACGGCGTTGCCGTGCCATGCGCGAAGCGGCCATCGTCGGAATTCTCGGTATCCTCCTGCCCGCCTGGATCATGTTCGGCCTGGCGGACTGGTATTTCCATCGCCGCTCGGGCATCGCCCAGACCTCAGGATGGCGGGAGTCGCTCCTCCACCTGTTCCTGACCGGTCAAGCCGGGTTCGGCGTCCTGCTCGCGCTGTTCTTCGATGTGACGACCCTTGTCGCCGCCATCCTCATCATCGTTTACCTGGCGCATGAACTCACCACCGGCGCCGATGTCACTTGGGCGACGCCACGACGCAATGTCGTCGCCCATGAACAACGGGTTCACGATTACCTGACGGCGATTCCCTTTGCGGCGCTGTTCGCGACCATCGTTGTCCACCCGGCGGCGTGGCAGTGGCTGGCGGACGACACTTCTCCAGATTGGGGTTTGCGCTTGCGCGAGGACTTACCGCCGCTGTGGTACCTGGCGCTCTTCTTATTGGGATCGTCCGTCAACGCGCTGGCCTACCTAGAGGAGTTTGTCCGCTGCTGGAAAGCGCGCGTATAGTCGCAGGGCGATGATAGAGCTCCGCAGGAACGGTCCAAAAACCGGCAAATTGACGGTCGCGCTTGCGCACGGCGCCGGCGCACCCATGGACACTCCCTTCATGACGTTCTTCGCCGAAGGCCTCGCGAAGGCCGGCTATCCCGTCGTCCGTTTCGAATTCCCCTACATGGCCGCGCGCCGCACGACGGGCGCCAAGAAGCCGCCCGACCGGCAACCCGTCCTGCTCGAAGCCTGGCGCGCCGTCATCGCGGAATTGGGGGCGGGGAAGCTGGTGATCGGCGGCAAGTCCATGGGCGGGCGCATGGCCAGCCTGATCGCCGACGAGGCAGAAGTGCGGGGACTGGTTTGTCTGGGATACCCGTTTTATGGCGCCGGCCGAAAGGATCGCCCGCGGATCGAGCATCTGCTTCCGCTGAAGACCAAGGCACTTATATGTCAGGGCGAGCGCGACCCAATGGGCGATAAACAGAGCATAAGCCGATTGAAACTCGCCGGCGGGATCAAGATCCATTGGCTTCCGGACGGGGATCACGACTTGAAACCCCGGCGCTCCTCGGGGCGGACCCACGAGCAAAATCTAACGGACGCCCTTGACGCCATAAGCAAGTTCCTCGCAGCCTTGTAGAGGGGTGCAGAATGGCGACACGCAAAGAGACGGACAGCCTGGGCGCGGTGGACGTCCCGGCCGAGCATTACTGGGGCGCGCAGACTCAGCGCAGCATCGAGAACTTCAAGATCGGCGGCGAGCGCATGCCCATCCCCGTGATCCGGGCGTTCGGTCTCCAGAAACAGGCCGCGGCTCTGGCCAACAAGACGCTTGGCGAATTGCCCGCGGACATCGCCGATGTCATTGCCCAAGCCGCGGGCGAAGTGGCGGCGGGAAAGCTCGACGCCGAATTCCCGCTTGTGGTCTGGCAAACCGGTTCTGGCACCCAAACCAATATGAACGCCAATGAGGTGATCGCAGGACGGGCGAACGAACTTCTCGGAAAAGGACGCGGCGGCAAATCGCCCGTCCATCCCAACGATCACGTCAACCGCGGCCAATCGTCCAACGACAGCTTTCCGACGGTGATGCATATCGCTGCGGCGCGCGAAGTCATCGGGAGGCTGATCCCCTCCCTCGAAAGACTCCAAGATGCGCTCGAGAACCGCGCGGATGCGTTCGAACCCATCATCAAGATCGGACGCACGCACCTTCAGGATGCAACGCCTCTGTCGCTCGGACAGGAATTCTCCGGCTACGCCGCGCAGATCGGTTTTGGCGTCGAGCGGTTAAAAGCGGTGATGCCGCGGCTCTACCGTTTGGCGCAAGGCGGCACGGCGGTAGGCACCGGGCTTAATGCCAAGAAAGGTTTCTCGGACAAGTTCTGCCTGGAGCTTCGCCGCCTGACGGAGCTTCCCTTCTGGCCGGCCGTCAATTTCTTCGAGGCGATGGGCTCGCACGACACCATGGTGGAATGTTCCGGGGCTTTGAACACCATCGCCGTCTCGCTGATGAAAATCGGCAACGACATACGCCTGCTCGCCTCGGGACCACGCTCGGGCCTGGGCGAATTGATCATGCCGGCGAACGAGCCCGGTTCGTCGATCATGCCGGGGAAGGTCAATCCCACACAGGCCGAGGCGCTGACGATGGTGTGCGCGCAAGTGATGGGCAATCACACGACAGTCAATGTCGCGGGATCGCACGGGCATCTCGAACTCAACGTCTTCAAGCCAGTGATCATCCACAACGTCCTGCAGTCCATTCGTTTGCTTGCCGACGCCGCGGACAGTTTCAATCTCAATTGCGTACGCGGTCTGAAAGCCGACAAGGCCGCGATCACGCGCCATCTCGAGAACTCTCTCATGCTCGTGACCGCCCTCGCGCCGCATATCGGATATGACAAAGCCGCGGAGATCGCGAAGAAGGCGTACGCGGAAGGCACGACTCTGCGCGAGGCCGCGGTCGCGACGGGTTACGTCTCACGGGAAGACTTCGACGCCTGGGTGAAGCCCGGCGACATGATCGGACCGCATGATTAAGAAACGTTCCGTCGACATCGCGGGGCATCGGACGAGCATTTCCCTCGAGCCGCCTTTCTGGGATGCGCTTATCGCCATCGCGGCGCGGCGCAAGATATCGATCAATCAGCTGATCGCGGAGATCGACAAAGACCGCACGGGCAACCTTTCCAGCGCCCTGCGCGTGTTTGTGCTGAAGGATGCGCAATCTACTTCTTAGGCGGCGGCAAGAGACGGATGTTGGGCCGTTCCATCGCGCCGCGGATCGCGATGGGCAGTTGATCCTCTCCTGGCTTGCGCGGAACGAGGATGCCGGTTACGTCCACCTGCCGGCGCGGGAGATCGATGGTGCCGGCAAAGCGGCCGGTATGGCTGCGGGAGCTGACCTCGGCGCCGTCGAGTTTGACGATCCCGTTCGCGGCGGTCAGGCGCGTCGAGAATGTTATCGGCGCAGGTTTGCCGGGAGTCGTGACGTCGAGCTGTGCCGCCGCGTTCAACGGCCCGAGAAGTCCCGCGGTCAGGCCTCCTCCTGTTTCCGAAGCCGTGACCGTGAGCGCGCCGCCTCCCCCCAGCGCCGCGGCGAATTCGGCGGCGGAGGTTCCGCGCGTCGAGAAGCCCAGCGTAAGATCGGCGGTGCCGCTGGACTTCAAGTTGGTCTGTCCTCCGTTGAGCCCCGCGACGAGCGCGCGGAAGTCGGCTCGGTTCAGAACAACCTGCCAAGACATCGCCGGTTGCGGCGTGGCCGCAAACCGGAACGAGAGTTCCCCGGGTGCGCCGAAGATCTTCCCCTGCCAATCGGCGAGTTCGGCGGCGTCATCTGCCACAACGATGCGGCCGGAAAAATCCCCAAGCGAAAGACCGCGCGCCGCGAATGCGGGACCAGAGACGGAGATTTCTCCGCGCCAGCCTTTCAGGAAAGACCAGTCGAATTTTTCTTGAGACCACGGCGATGCCGGCGCAGCGGAAGCCGTCGCAGGCCCGACTGTCGCGGGCTTGGCGCGCGCGGGCGAGGCTGGAGGAGAGGCCGGAGGAGAGGCCGGAGGCAGGACACGGTCGAGATCCAGCAGGACATCGGTGAGCGTCGCGTTTGCGACCGTCTTTCCGTCTGCGCGCGAAATTTCGACGCTGCCGGCGATGCGGTCCTTACCGATACTGATGCGGATGCCGCTAACCGTGGTCCGGCCTGGATCTTGGGCAATGCGTGCGTGCAGCGCGAGCGGCCCTGGATCCCGCGTTTGACTTGGCCATGCATAGGACGCGGTGCGCATGAGCTCGGAGAAACGGGGATGAGACGCTTCGACCTCGCCGTTGAAGCGGGCGTCCTTTTCAAGCTCGAGGATTTGTCCGCCGGCGCGTGCGGTGAGCCCCGCCACCTTCAGTGTCGCATTGATATCGGCTTGCAGCACGCCGCCGTTGAGGTTTCCCGTAAGCGAGGCGGAACCGAGGTTCGCCAGCGAGGGATCCAGATCGACCTCCATCAGCGTCGCTAGACGCGAGAGGTCCTCGCCCGAAAGATCGAATTGGAGATTTTCGAATTGGACCGAGGTCCCCAAGCCGCTGATGGCGCCACTGAACCAGGCGGTGGTGCCGGCGATCTTTTCAAACGAGGCCGTGCGGATCTCGAGTTTGCCGTCCTTGAGCCCGAGATCAAGACCGACCCGCCCTCCGGGAAGTCCACCAGCCGTCACGCCGTCGGCCTGGATGTGTATCTCGCTATCGAATAACCCGAAGCCGGCGTAAGCCGTTCCGGACGGTGTGACGCCGTACACTTCGGGTTTCGATTCCGAGCGGGCAGTTGCAGGCACTGGAGGCGGAGAAATCTGCGCGCCGCGATAGCTGTCGAGATTGACGTTCTCCAGACGCAAATCCAGGCCGACAAAAGGACGCGCCCTCGGCCCGAAGGACAATCGGCCGCCGATGCGCGCGGTGTCCAGGGTGCCCTCGATGTCGTTGAGCTCGATGAAGTTCAAGGTGCCCTGGAGTGCGCCCTGGAGAGACGCGTTACTGAGCCGTCCCGGGGGAACATTCGTCACATTTGCGCCCAGCCAACTGAGGAGGCCTCGCGCGTCGAAGGTTTGGAGACTGACGACCCCATCGAGGGCGGGAGATCCCTGCCCGAGCGTGACGAGTCCGAAGGCATTCATCCGTGTGGCGCCGGGCAACGTCGCCGCCAGTTCGGAGACGGTCAAGACCCCCGTCGTAAGTGACGCGGTGAACACTCCATCGCGCAGATTTTGACCGCGATACGAGAAGGCCGGGAAACGTAACGCGATCTCGGCAGAAAGTTCGGAAACCGCCGCATCCTTTGCCGGCGGCTGCGTCGGGGACGTCGCTGCGGTCGCCGCGGGCGGCGGCGTCGCGGCCGTTGCTGTCCGACGCCAGTCGTCGAGGACAAAAGGAGCGAAATCAAGCCGTACCGTCAGTTGGGGATCGCGCGCGCGCCGCCACTCCAATGCTCCTTTCGCCGTCGTTCCGCCCGCATCCAAGGTCACACCGTCGAAGGCAAAGCCGGAGCCGTCGGCCGCGGTTTTGGCGGAAAAGATGAGCGGACGCGCGAGCGCAGGCGCTTCCACGGCGGGAAGGCCGAGGCGCGACAGCAGGGCCGCCCCTTGGTCGGCCTTCACCGTCAGATCACCGTCAAATGTCCGTTTCGCAAGCGAGATCCGCCCGCTTGCCGAAACATTCGTCTCCCCCGCCGGAATGTGCGCGGCGACCGATAAAGCGCGGACCCCGTCCCCGCCTTGCGCGCCTATGCGTGCATCCACCGTCATCGGTACCCCGTTGAGGCTGAGGTCGCCATCGATCCGGTAACGGTCGCGGCCATCGGCGGAAAACGCAAGATCCATACCCTGCGCGCGCAGCAGTGATTCACCTTTGCTGTTGCGCAACGTGAGATCGCCGCCGCTGAAGGCGATGCGATCGACGGCGGCCGTCACTTCGCCCGCTTGCCCGGGCGTGACGCCGGACGCTGCTGCCGCCCGCGCCGGCGCCCAGGGGAGATCCACGGTCATGACCCCAATCGCGTCCTCAAGCTGAAGATCGCGGAAATGCAAATCGCCTTTGAGCAGAGGCCAGAAAGCAAGCCGGGCTTTGACGGCAGCAATGGTCACTGCATCGAGGCCGTCTTGGATGCGTACCTCGCCGGCTTCGAGCGCCGGCCGCGGCAGGAGTACAAAACTCAAACCGCCGTCGATTGAAAGCGGGCGGTTGATCGCGCTGGAAAGCTGACGCGCGAAAACGGCGCGGTAGGGTGTCCAGTCGATGAAGCTCGGCGCAACGATCAGGAGGACGAGCAGCGCGAGCACGCCGGCCGCGGCGGCGAGCCCGCGGCGGTAAAGAGGCGGTAATCTCGAGATCAGAATGCAGCCTCCGGCAGCCTCATCATGGTCTTGCTGCCGGCACGGATGACGGCGTCAAGACCCACAGTCTGCGGCAGCACGCGCTTCATGAAGTAGCGGCCGACCTCGATCTTCGTGTCGTAAAAACCGTCGCCGTTGACGCTCTTCTTCCGGGCAATGGCGGTATCGACCATACGCACCCAGATCCAGGCGAAGGCGGTCAGTGCGAACAGGCGGAGGTAATCCACGGCCGCAGCCCCGCGCGCGTTCGGATCGACGCTGGACTCTTCAGTCAGCCACATGGTGACGGACTTGAGACGCGCGACCGCCTCTTTGAGCGGTGCGATGAATTCTCCCATATCGTTACGGGGTTCCAGTGACGTGATGGTCCTTTCCACTTCCGCCAGCCATGCATTGAAGAGACGACCTTGGTCGATCCCGAGCTTCCGGCCGACGAGGTCCATGGCCTGGATAGCGTTCGTGCCTTCGTAGATCTGCGAGATGCGCACATCGCGGACCAGCTGCTCCATCCCGTGTTCGCGGATGTACCCATGTCCTCCGAACACCTGCAGGCAGGTATTGGTGATCTCCGAGCCGAAATCCGTGCCAGCGGCTTTGAGGATGGGAGTCATCAAACCCACCAAATCCTCGGCGTGTTGACGCGCTTTCGGATCCGTATGCTTGTGGGCGATATCGACATTCAAATGGGTCCACACCGCGAGCGCGCGTTCCGCTTCGATGACGGAGCGGCTGAACATCAATCGGTTGCGAATATCCGGATGCACGATGATGGGATCGGCAGGCTTGTCGGGCCGCGCGGGCCCATCCGCGGCCCGGCCCTGCAGACGGTCGCGCGCATAGGCCGCCGCGCTCTGATACGCCGTCTCCGCCTGACTGATGCCCTGACTCCCGACGAACAAGCGCTCCTTGTTCATCATCACAAACATGCCGGCGAGTCCTTTGTGCGCCTGGCCGATCAGCCAGCCCTTGGCGCCGTCAAAGTTCATGACGCAGGTCACGGACCCTTTGAGCCCCATCTTGTGTTCAATCGATCCCGCCGCGACGGTGTTGCGCGTGCCCGGGGAACCGTCGTCCTTCGGCAGGAATTTCGGCACGACGAACATCGAGATGCCGCGGCTCCCTTCGGGCGCATCCGGAAGGCGCGCGAGCACAAGGTGCACGTGGTTTTCGACCATGTCGTGCTCGCCGGCGGAGATGAAGATCTTCGTTCCGGTGATACTGTAGCTGCCGTCGCCGTTCGGCACAGCCTTGGTGCGCAGGAGACCGAGATCGGAGCCCGCGTGCGCTTCGGTCAGACACATCGTGCCTTGCCACGCGCCGCTGACGAGCTTCGGTAAATAGACTTTCTTCTGCTCCGGGGTTCCAAGCGCGCCGATCGCCAGAATGGTGCCCTGCGTCAGCCCGGGATACAGGCCCATCGACATGTTGGCCGAGCCGATCATCTCGCTGACGAGATAATCGAGTGTTTCGGGCAGACCCTGGCCGCCGTATTCGGGGCTTGCCGTCAGGCCGCACCAGCCGCCTTCGGCGTACTGCTTGTAAGCTTCCTTGAATCCGGGCGGTGTGGTGACGACGCCGTCCTTGAACGTGCAGCCGACTTCGTCGCCGCTCCGGTTGATGGGGAAGAGGACGCCTTCGCACAACTTGGCGCACTCGTCGAGCACCGCGTCCATGAGATCAGCGGTCGCCTCGCCGAAACCGGGCAAGGCCGTAAGGGTATCCGCCGCGGCAAGGACTTCGTGAAGGACAAAGCGCATATCGCGCAGCGGCGCAGCGTAGGTCGTCATTGAACCCCCCGTTCGACGGCCCCGACCCGTGTCAGGGAGGCGCAGATTTCGCGCGGACGTTGTCGCGTCCGGATAAAAATCACGCGCGCGACACAAAAATACCCCAAAAACTGAGGTTTTTTAACCCCGTAATTCGGGGACGATCCCCGGCGCAGTGCGTTGTGCAGGTATGAACCACATTGCCTCTCATACCCAGGAACGGAGCGCGGCGCGTAGTGTCGGCGCGTCACGCGCCGAACATGGCGCTTATCTGGCGCGTATCAAGGAGTTTCCGGTCCTCAGCGAACGCGAAGAGCAACGGTTGATCCATCGCTGGTACGTCGACGGCGATCGCGCCGCTTACGATGCGCTGATCGGCAGCCACCTGCGGCTCGTCCCGAAGATCGCACAGAAGTACACCGGCTATGGCGTGCCGCTCGCCGATCTCATCGGCGAAGGCAACCTCGGTCTCCTTCAATCCGCGGTGCGTTTCGATCCCGACAAGGGGTTTCGCTTTTCGACATATGCGCGCTGGTGGATCAAGGCGGCGATGCTGAACTATGTGCTGCAGACCTGGTCGCTGATCAAAGTCGGAAACGGCGCCGCCAAAAAGCGTTTGTTCTTCAACTTGCGGCGCGCCAAGCAGAACCTGCAAGCCGACGGCGAGCGCTACCTCGACGACAAGAACATCGACGCCCTGGTGAAGCACTTCCAGGTCAGCCGCGAGGACCTCGTGGCTATGGATCAGCGGATGACCGCGAACGACGTGTCCCTGCATCAGCCGGTCCCCGGCAGCGAAGGCCTTACGTTCGGCGACGTCATCGCCGACACCTCGCTCGACGCCGAAGAACTGCTCGCCGGCGAAGACGAGCAGAACTGGTACGTGGAGATACTGAACGACGCGCTGGCGCGGCTCGACCGCCGCGAGAAGGATATTGTCACGCAGCGTTATTTGACCGAGGAGCCGACCACCCTGGCCACGATCGCAACGGCCTATGGGCTGACGGCCGAACGGGTACGCCAGATCGAAGCCAAGGCCATCGGCAAGCTGCGGCGGTATATCGGCCCGCGTGTGCGCTACGACGCTTACGGTCACGCATAGCGAGCGCGGAGGCGTGGTATAACACCTGCGCCATGCCGCCGATCGATCGTCCCTCTCCGAACTTCAATGCGCGAAGCTCGCCCGAAGTCCGCTATACCGTCCTTCACTATACGGGGATGAGGACGGCCGATCAGGCGCTCGCCCGGCTCACCGATCCGGCCGCGAAGGTTAGCGCGCATTATTTGATCGACGAAAATGGCGTCATTTACCAGATGGTCGCCGAGCACCAACGCGCGTGGCATGCCGGCGTTTCATACTGGCGCGGCGAGCGCGACCTCAACGGCGCCTCGATCGGGATCGAACTTGCGAACCCGGGGCATGACTGGGGCTACGTCCCGTTTCCCGCACAACAACTTGCCGCGCTCAAGGAGCTTCTGGTCGGAATACGCGCACGCCATCGCGTCGCCGCGGAAGGTTTGCTCGCGCACTCCGATATCGCGCCGAGCCGCAAGCTCGATCCGGGCGAGCTTTTTCCCTGGCGCGAACTCGCCCGCGACGGATTTGGATTATGGCCGGAAGAGGCCGAACCCGTCGCCGGACATCCCGATCTGACCGGCGCGTTCCGACGCCTATCGGAAATCGGCTACGCCGTGCCCACGACCCAGGAACAAGGCAGCGACGTCTTGAACGCAGAGTCCGCGGCAACCGACGTCATCAAAGCGTTTCAGCGGCGCTATATGCCGGCGCACGTCGATGGCCATCTCGACAATCTGACGGCCGCACGCATCGCGGCCCTCGCGGTGGTGTTCGCGAGGCATCGGGCAACGGTTTGAGCCCGCTTGGCGCTTGACCCTGTTTCGGTCAACGACCATGTTGAGCCTGCGCCAGATGGCCGGACGGCCGCTCCCGTAAAACGGAGAGGAAAGTCCGGGCTCCACGGAAGCAAGGTGCCGGGTAACGCCCGGCGGGGGCGACCCCAGGGAAAGTGCCACAGAAAACATACCGCCACTTTCGGGTGGTAAGGGTGAAATGGTGCGGTAAGAGCGCACCGCGCCGGCGGTAACGTCGGCGGCAGGGCAAACCCCACCTGGAGCAAGACCAAATAGGGACGGCCGTCCGGGGAGTCACTCCGCCGGAAGATGCGTTTCCGCATCGTCGTCCGGGTCGGTCGCGTGAGGTGCGCAGTGATGCGCATCCCAGAGGAATGGCCGTCCCTTGGCTTCGCCAAGGACAGAACCCGGCTTACAGGCCATCTGGCGCTTTCGTTTTTCCCGCCGCGGCAAAACACCCCGCCTCCCGCGCCGTTAGCCCCTGTGGAGGGGTAGGTGCGCTGCTCCAGCGCGGACCAGCGCGTAATTTTATTTCCAAACCCCTCTCGCTTTCGATCGCCGCACGACAGGAACATAGGCAGAACATTCCTTGATTTCCCAAGGACTTACAGGCATATCCCATTGACACCCATGAAATCCCATGAGATACCATTAAGGTCCAGGTTCAGGGAACGCCAAGACCCAGCATTTTCAAAGGGTTGGGAGGCAACTCTGCGTCGGGGCCAGGGGAACGAGCAGGACGGGCGGCTCGACGATGACGGCGTTCTTTGGAACGTTCACGAACAAGATCGACAGCAAGGGGCGGCTTTCCGTCCCTGCGCCTTTCCGCGCCGTGATTCAGGCGCGCGGCCGCACGGCCGTCGCCATTCATCCATCTCTATTCGAGCCGTGCCTCGAGGGCGCCGGCTATGACCGCTTCGAAAAGCTCCTGTCGGGTGTCGCCGACGGCTTCGTGCCGGCCGCGCGCGACGAAGCGGCCGAGCTGATCATGGAAGATTTGCGCGAACTGCCTTTCGACGGTGAAGGCCGCATCGTTCTTCCGGACGAATTCATCACCAAGGCCGCGCTGAAAGACCAGGCCTCGTTCGTCGGCCGCGGCTGGAAATTCCAGATCTGGGAACCGTCCGCCCTCGCCAGCGTGCGCCAGGACAAGCTCCGCCGCGTGACGGCCAACCTCAAGGGCGGAGCTTGATGGGGACCACGCCAGAATGGGACGGACCGGGCGGCCGCGAACATATCCCCGTCCTGCTGCGCGAAGTCATCGAGGCCCTGCGCCCGAGGGACGGCGGCACTTACGTCGACGGCACCTTCGGCGCCGGCGGTTATACGGTCGCGTTGCTCGAGGCCGCGCAGTGCACGGTATGGGCCATCGACCGCGATCCGGAGGCCCAAGCCCGCAGTGAAGCGATCGCAGCGAAATACCCCAAACGCCTGCACTTCGTGCCGGGCCGATTCGGCGACATGGCCGACCTCCTGGCCGAACGCGGCGTGTCGCAAGTCGACGGCGTGGCGCTCGACGTCGGCGTCTCGTCGATGCAGATCGACGACCGCGCCCGCGGTTTCTCGTTCCTGCGCGACGGTCCGCTCGACATGCGGATGGAGAAAAGCGGGCGCAGCGCCGCAGACATCGTCAACTCCTGGTCCGAGCGCGAGCTGTCGGACATCATCTTCAATTACGGGGAGGAGCGTCATGCGCGCCGCGTGGCGCGCGCCATCGTCGCGGCCCGCGTCGACCGTCCCTTCGCGCGTACCCTGCACCTCGCCGACGTCATCCGCGCCGAAGTGCGGCGCAGCGGCGACGGCATCGATCCCGCCACGCGCACCTTCCAGGCGCTGCGCATCGTCGTGAACGACGAACTCGGCGAATTGGAGCGCGGCCTCCGTGCCGCCGAACGCCTTCTGCGCCCGGGCGGCGTGCTCGCCGTCGTCTCGTTTCATTCCCTCGAAGACCGGATCGTCAAGACCTTCCTCAAGTCCCGCTCCGGAGCCGCGAGCCGTCCTTCGCGCCATGCGCCGGCGAGCCTGGGCGCCGTTCCGGCGACGGCCACCTTCACGGTCGTTTCGCGCCGGCCGATCATACCCGGCGAGCGGGAGCTGGCCGACAATCCCCGGGCACGCTCCGCGCGACTGCGGGTTGCAGAACGTACCAGCGCACCGTCCCTCGCCTCGGTCGCCGGAGGCCTCTCGTGAGAGCCGTCACTCTTATGTGGGTTCCGCTGGCCGTGGGCGTGGGCGTGTCGATGTTCCTGCTGAAATATAAAGTTCAGGGACTCGAAGACGCGCTGATCGCCAAAGAGGCGCAGATCGTGCGCGATCGCGGCGCGATCCGCGTGCTCGAGGCCGAATGGACCTATCTGAACGATCCGGAACGCCTGCGGCAGTTGAGCGCCGAGCATCTGGGCTTCGGACCGCCGGCCGTCATCAACATCGCCGACATCTCGGCGCTGCCTGTGCGCGGCGCGACAGCGCGTCCGGCGGAAAGCACGCCCGCGGACAGCGATCCGCTCAAGTCCTTCAAACCTCAGTTCCAAACCGAATTGCGGTCGCTGCCTGCGGCGCCCGCTCCGCGAAGCCCCAGCGTTGTGTCGGTCACCGTTGCCCGTCTTCAGCGCTTGTTGTTTCCGACCGCCGCTGGGGCGACGTCGGCTACGTCGGACCGCAAATGATCACGCGCGTGAAGAAACAGCGTCCGTTCCTTTATCCCGGTGAGGAAGTACGACCCGCCGGCCAGGGTAAACTGCGGCTGCACGGCATGACGATGCACGCGATCGAGACCGGTCGCATGCGGCTGTTCGTCACGGCGGGACTGTTCGCGCTCTCCTTTGCCGCGATCGGCCTGCGCCTCGTTGACCTGATGCTGGTCACCGGCGGCTCCAGCGCACGCACGGCCCGCGCCGCATCGGCGCCAGCGCCGCTTTCGAGCCGTGCGGACATCGTCGACCGCAATGGAGTCATCGTCGCCACCAATCTGCCGACAGTGAATCTCTATGCCGACGCGCAAAAGGTGCCGGATGCGCGCGCCGCAACGGAAAAGCTTCTCAAGGTGCTGCCCGAGCTGAAATACGACGACGTCCTGCGGCGCCTTGCCTCGGGACAGCGCTTCATCTATCTCGCCCGTCACCTGACGCCGCAACAGCAGCAGGAGGTCAACGACCTCGGTATCCCGGGCTTTGCATTCGAAGCGGCGCAGCGTCGCATCTATCCGCACGGCTCACTGTTCTCGCATGTTATCGGCGCAACCGATGCAGACAATATCGGCGTCGCCGGCATCGAGCGGACGTTCAACGAAACCCTGACGCAGGACTCCGCGCCGTTGCGTTTGTCCCTCGACGTGCGCGTCCAGCACGTCGTCCGCGAAACGCTCGCGGCCTCGATCTCACGTTATCGCGCGCTCGCCGGCAGCGCCGTCGTCATGGACGTGCGGAACGGGGAAATCGTCTCACTTGTTTCCCTGCCGGACTTCGATCCCAAGGCGATGGGGACCGCCTCGACGGACGCGCGTTTCAACCGCGCGACCCTCGGCCTGTACGAGATGGGCTCGACCTTCAAGCTTTTCACCGCCGCCATGGCGCTCGAGGAAGGCACCGCCAATCTCAATTCAACCTATGACGCCAGCCAGCCGATCAAGATCGGCCGTTTCTCCATCGACGACTTCCATGGCCTCAACCGCGTGGTCACGGTTCCGGAGATCCTGATCCATTCGTCGAACATCGGCGCCGCCAAAATGGCCCTCGCCGCCGGCACCGACGTCCAGAAGATCTATATGAAGAAGCTCGGCCTGATGTCGCCGCTGAAGCTGGAGCTACCCGAGGTAGGCACGCCGCAGTACCCGCAGACCTGGCGCGAGATCAATACCATCACCGTCTCCTACGGCCATGGCATCGCCGTGACGCCGGTGCATGTCGTGAGCGGCGTCAGCGCGCTCGTCAACGGCGGAACCCTTTTTGACGCCACCCTCATCCGCCGGAACGGCCCGGCGGAGGGAACGCGCGTGCTTTCAGCCAAGACGTCGCTGGCCATGCGCGCCCTGATGCGCCTGATCGTGGTCGATGGCTCCGGTCGCCAAGCCGATGCCCCGGGATACCTGGTCGGCGGCAAGACCGGGACCCCGGAAAAACTCACATACCGCGGCGGCTATAATCAGTCCTCGCTACATCCTTCTTTCGTAGGCGCTTTCCCGATCGACGACCCGCAGTACGTGATCCTCGTCATGCTCGACGAACCGAAGGGAACGCGTGAGACCGCGGGGTTCGCGACGGCAGGCTGGAATTCAGCGCCGACGGTGGGACGCATCGTGAACCAGATCGGCCCGATGCTCGGGGTGTATCCGATGGGCCACACCGAATCCTTCGAACCGCTCGCCTCACTGCTGCCGCTTTATAACGGTAACAGCAATGAATATGCCGCGCCCATCGTGAAAGCCGTGGATACCCGCACCGCACCGCCCGCACCTGTGAAAACGGCGCTGCCCGTCGACACTTCTCCCGCTGACGACATCGGTGAGCTGATCGAACGCGCGCCACAGACGGAGGGCGCCGGTGCGACTCAGTGAATTGCTCGAGGAACAGGGTATGGACGCCCGCGCGCTAAAGGACCTCGATATCACCGGGCTGACCGCAGACTCCCGCGCGGTCAAGCCCGGCTATCTGTTCGCCGCGCTGCCCGGTCTCAAGGATGACGGCCGCAGCTATATCGCCGACGCGGTGGAGCGCGGCGCGTGCGCGGTGCTTGCGCCGCCGGGCACCGACCTCGGCGCCGAGCGCGCGGATGCGCGCGGCAATGTCATTCGCCTGATCACGGACAGCAATCCCCGCCGCCGCTTCGCGCTGATGGCCGCTCGGTATTTCGGCGCCCAGCCGGAGATTGTCGCTGCCGTCACCGGCACGAACGGAAAAACCTCGACCGCTCATTTTGCCCAGCAGCTTTGGACGCACCTCGGCCACAAAGCCGGTTATCTCGGCACCCTGGGCGCCTTCGGGCCTGGGCTGACGGTGGAAGGAAGTTTGACCACGCCCGATCCGGTGCGCTTGCACGCCCTTCTCGCCGACATGGCGAAGAACGGCGCCACCCGCGCCGCGATGGAGGCCTCCAGCCACGGACTGCATCAGTTTCGCGTGGACGGGGTGAAGATCTCCATCGGCGGCTTCACCACTTTCACCCGCGACCACCTCGACTATCACGGCTCGATGGCCGCGTACCTCGCGGCGAAAATGCGCCTGTTCTCCGACGTGATGGTGGCCGGCGGCATCGCCGTGCTCAATGCCGACACGCCCGAGTTCAATGCACTTGAAGCGTCGTGCCGCCTGCGCGGTCATCGCGTCATGGGATACGGCAAACAGGGCGATGCCTTGCGCCTCGTCGGCGTGTCCGTCGAAGGCGACGCACAGGTTCTCGATCTCGTCGTGCTCGAAAAAAGCTATCGCGTGCGGCTGCCGCTCGCCGGCTCGTTCCAAGTCGGCAACGCTGTATGCGCGCTCGGATTTGTTTTGGCATCCGGCGCCGACCCCCGAAGCGCCGTTGCCGCCCTCGAATGCCTGACCGGCGTGCCGGGGCGGATGCAACGCGTCGGATTCCACAAGTCCGGCGCTCCGGTCTATGTCGATTACGCGCACACCCCAGATGCGCTCGAGACCGCCCTGCTCGCCTTGCGCCCTCACGCGGCGCGGAACCTGGTCGTCGTATTCGGCTGCGGCGGCGATCGCGATCGCGGCAAGCGCAGAATCATGGGCGATATCGCGCAACGTCTGGCCAACGACGTCATCGTCACCGACGATAACCCGCGGACCGAAGATGCCGCAGCGATCCGTGCCGAGGTAATGCAGGGCTGCCCGAATGCGAAGAACATCGGCGATCGCGCCGAAGCCATCGCCATGGCCGTGAGTGCGTTGAAAGCCGGCGATGTCCTGCTGCTGGCCGGCAAGGGCCACGAGACCGGCCAGATCACCGGCACGACCGTCATCCCCTTCAGCGACGTCGATGAAGCCAAGCGCGCCCTCGGTCTGGGAGGCGCTGCATCATGACGCTGTGGAATGCGAAAGACGTAGCGGCCGCGACCGGTGGAAAGGGTTCAGGCTCCTGGACCGCGAGCGGTGTCTCGATCGACAGCCGCACCGTCGCCAAGGACGATCTGTTCGTTGCGCTGCAGGGGCCGAACTTCGATGGCCATGATTATGTGGTGCAGGCCCTGGAGAAAGGCGCGGCGGCTGCGCTCGTGCACCGTGCGGTCAAGGACTCCGACAGGTACCATGATCGCCTCGTAGTGGTTAAAGATACGTTTCTCGCGCTGCAAGATCTGGCGAAGGCGTCACGGGCGCGCACAAAGGCCCGCATCATCGCCGTCACGGGAAGCGTCGGAAAGACCGGCACCAAGGAAGCTCTCAAGCTTGGGCTGTCGGTGCAGGGCAAGACCCATGCATCCGAGGGCAACCTCAACAATCATTGGGGCGTGCCGCTATCGCTCGCGCGCATGCCCGCGGACGCGAAGTTCGGCGTATTCGAGCTCGGCATGAATCACGCCGGCGAGATTGCGCCGCTGTCGAAGCTCGTGCGCCCCCATGCAGCCGTGATCACGACGGTGGAAGCGGCGCACCTCGAATACTTCAATTCCGTCGCCGAGATCGCCGACGAGAAGGCCGCGATCATGGCCGGCCTCGAGCCCGGCGGGTCCGTCGTGCTCCCGCGCGACAATCCGCATTTTGCGCGCCTGTCGGCCGCGGCGAAGAAATACAACGTCAGCAACGTCGTGGCTTTCGGAACGGCGGGGGATTCAAAAGCCAGCCTTGTTGCGTGGTCGCTCACTCCGGACGGCACGCAAGTGGCCGCCGAATTCGACGGCCGGCGCATCATGTACGATATGATCGTCAGCGGCCGGCATTGGGCCTTGAACAGCGTCGCCGCCCTGGCCGCGGTGATCGCGATCGGCGCGGATCATCACCTGGCCGCCGGCGCGCTGGCGAAACTGGCCGCTCCGGTCGGACGCGGCGCGCGCACCCGCGTCGCCGTGGACGGCGGCTCGGTCATGGTGATCGACGAGAGCTACAACGCAAGCCCTGCGGCGGTGCGCGTGCTGGCCGATACCCTCGCCCAGATGCACCAGCCCGTCGGCGGGACGCGCGGCGGGCGCCTGATCATGGTGCTCGGCGACATGCTCGAGCTCGGGGCCGCCGCGCCGGCGCTGCACGCCGACCTCGCCGAGAGCTTGAAGCTTGCCGACATCCATCTCGTCTTCACCGCCGGGCCCTTGATGAAACACCTGCACGATGCCCTGCCCGCCGAGATGCGCGGCGCTCACGCGGCGGATTCAAAGGCGCTGGTGCCGCAGGTTCTCGCGGCCGTGCGCGCCGGCGACGTGGTTGCGGTGAAGGGCTCGCACTCCAGTCACATGCATGTCGTCGTGGACGCCTTGCGCGCCCTGAAGCCAACGCCCAAAGCCGCCAACGGGACCTAGGACCATGCTGTATTATTTGTCAGCGCTCTCGACAGATTTCCCGGCGCTCAACGTCTTCCGGTACATCACGTTCCGCACCGGCGGCGCGGTGATCACGGCACTCCTGGTCGCATTCGTCTTCGGCCCCGCGATCATCCAGTGGCTGAAGCGGCAACAGGGCTATGGCCAGCCGATCCGCACAGACGGACCGCAGAGTCATCTCATCAAACAAGGCACGCCGACGATGGGCGGCGCGATGATGCTCCTCGGGATCACGATTGCGACGCTGCTGTGGGCCGACCTTTCCAACCGGTATGTCTGGGCGGTGATGATCGTCACGCTCGGATACGGCCTCATCGGCTTCCTGGACGATTATCGCAAGGTCACCAAGCGCTCGTCCAAGGGCGTAGCGGGCAAGAGCAAACTGGTCTTGGAAATCCTCCTGGCCGGCGCGGCCACCTATTGGATCTCGACGATCAGCGCCGATGACATGTCGACCAAGCTCGCCATGCCGTTCTTCAAGGATGTATTGCTCGACCTTGGCATCATGTACGTCCCGTTCGCGGTCTTCGTGGTGGTGGGCGCCGCGAACTCGGTGAACCTCACCGACGGCCTCGACGGCCTCGCCATCGTCCCGGTGATGATCGCCGCGGGCGTGTTCGTCGCCATCGCCTACCTGATCGGCAACATCGTGTTCGCCAATTACCTCCAGGTTCATCACGTTCCCGGCGCCGGCGAACTCGCCGTGTTCTGCGGCGCCATCGTCGGCGCCGGCCTCGGCTTCCTCTGGTTCAACGCGCCGCCGGCGATGGTGTTCATGGGCGACACCGGCTCGCTGGCCCTCGGCGGCGCGCTCGGCTCCGTCGCCGTGGTGACCAAACACGAGATCGTGCTCGCGATCGTCGGCGGGCTGTTCGTGCTCGAGACCGTTTCCGTGATCGTGCAAGTGGCCTCGTTCAAGCTGACCGGCAAGCGCGTCTTCAGGATGGCGCCGCTGCACCATCACTACGAAGAGAAAGGATGGGCCGAGCCGACCATCGTCATCCGCTTCTGGATCATCGCCGTGATCCTCGCCGTCGCCGGCCTCGCCACCTTGAAGCTGCGGTGATGCGAATGGTTCCCACCCCGCGTTATGCCGGCGAGCGTGTTGTCGTGATGGGCCTCGGCAAGTCCGGCCTGTCCGCGGCCGCCTCGCTGCGCGCGAGCGGAGCCAAGGTGCAGGTGTGGGACGACCAGCCGGCGCAAGTGCAGGAGGGCACGGCGCGCGGCTTCAGCGCGTTCGACGGCGCGCAGATGAACCTCGAAGGCGTGCGCACGGTCGTCTGGAGCCCGGGAATTCCGCACACCCTGCCGAAAGTCCACCCCCTGGCCGCGCGCGCGCGCGCCGCCGGCGTCGCGCTGACCTGCGACGTCGACCTCCTGGTGGAAGCCCAGACCGACGCGACGGTCATCGGCATCACGGGGACGAACGGAAAGTCGACCACAACGGCGCTCGCGGCGCATGTCTTCAAGCACGCCGGCCGAAAGGCGGCGGTGGGCGGCAATATCGGCATCCCCGCGCTCGAGCTCGAACCGCTCGGCCTCGGCGGCACGTATATCCTCGAGCTCTCTTCCTATCAGCTCGAGCTGATGCCGCACCTGCATTGCGAGACCGCGGTGCTGCTGAACATCACGCCGGATCACCTCGACCGCCACGGCGGCCTCGAAGGTTACGTCGCCGCCAAGCGACGCATCTTCGCCTACCAGCGTGCGCCGCGCACGGCCATCATCGGCGTCGACGACATGCACTGCGCCGCTCTTGCCGACGCGCTGAGCCGCGACGGGCTCCACAATGTGGTGCGGATCTCCGTGCGGGCGCCCGTGACCGGGGGATTCCACGTCCAGGACGGCGTCCTGTTCGATACGACCGGCGCGCGCCCAAGAACGATCTGCGATCTCAAGACGATGGCGCGCCTGCCAGGCGCCCACAATTGGCAGAACGCGGCGGCGGTGGCGGCGATCGCCTGCACGCACGGGATGTCTCACGAACAACTGGTGGCAGGCTTCAAGACCTTCCCCGGCCTCAAGCACCGGCAGGAACTGGTGGGCGTGGTCGACAACGTGACCTTCATCAACGACAGCAAGGCGACCAATGCCGACGCCGCCGAAAAGGCGCTGCTGTGTTATGACAATATCTATTGGATCGCCGGTGGCGTGGCGAAGGAAGGCGGGATCGCGCCGCTCGCGCCTCTGTTCCCCCGGATCCGTCACGCCTTTCTGATCGGCCAGGCGGCCGACTCCTTTGCCGATACGCTGGAGGGCAAGGTCCCCTTCGCGCTCTACGAAGACATGGAATCGGCGATCGAGGAAGCCGGCGCCATGGCGCTCAAGGAAAAGCGCCCCGGCGCCACGGTGCTGCTGTCTCCGGCCTGCGCCTCGTTCGACATGTTCAAGAGCTTCGAGCACCGCGGCGACCGCTTCCGCGAGGAAGTGCGGGCCCTGTGGCCGCAGGCGGTATCGCAATGACCGCGCGCACGATCACGCGCCTGGACACGAGCACCGTCGGCCGCTGGTGGTGGACCGTCGACAAGTGGATGCTGGCGGCCACCGCGCTGCTGATCGCCATCGGCATCATCCTCAACCTCGCCGCCGGACCGCCGGCCGCCGAGCGCATCGGCGCGTCGACCTTCTTCTTCGTGCGCAAGCAGATGATGTTCCTGCCGCTGGCGCTGTTCGTGATGTTCGCGATCTCGCTGCTGGCGCCGGTGAACGTGCGGCGTTTTGCGGTGATCGGCTTCCTGGTTTCGGGCGTCCTCACGCTTCTGACCCTTATCGTCGGCGACGACATCAACGGCGCACGGCGCTGGCTGTCGATCGGACCATTGCACTTCGGGCAGCCTTCGGAATTCCTGAAGCCGTTCTTTGCCGTGGTCGCGGCCTGGATGTTCGCCGAGCACAAGATGCGCGAGGATTTTCCCGGCAACGTCGTCGCGGTCGGACTGCTCGGCGCGGTCGTGCTGGTGCTTCTGGCGCAGCCGGACGTGGGCATGACGCTGGTGGTTTCCGCCGTATGGTGCGCCCAGTTCTTCATCGCCGGACTGCCGATCTTCTGGGTGATCCTGATCGCGATCATCGGTCTCGGGGCGCTGGTCGGCGCCTATTTCACCTTCGACCACGTCGCAAGCCGCGTCGACCGCTTCCTCGATCCCGCGAGCGGGGACACCTATCAGGTCACGCAGGCGATGCGTGCGTTCCAGCAAGGCGGGCTGTTCGGCCGCGGACCGGGCGAAGGCCGCGTGAAGGAAGCGCTGCCGGATGCCCATACGGACTTCATCTTCGCCGTCGCGGGCGAAGAGTTCGGCGTGTTCCTGTGCCTGCTGATCGTCGCGCTGTTCGCCTTCATCGTCATCCGCGCGCTGACCAAGGTGATGCGCGAAGAGAACCTGTTCGTGCTGCTGGCCGTCGGCGGCCTGGCCGTTCAATTCGGGCTGCAGGCCATGATCAACATGGCTTCGAGCCTTCACATGATGCCGACCAAAGGCATGACGCTGCCGTTCATCTCTTACGGCGGCTCCTCGCTGGTCGCCCTTGGTGTCGCCACGGGCATGATCCTCGCCCTCACCCGCCGCCGGCGGGATCTGGAGGGCCGTCAATGAGCCCGCACCGGACTCCTTACTTTATCGCGCTGGCCGCCGGCGGAACCGGCGGACATGTCTTCCCGGCCGAGGCGCTGGCGCAGGAACTGAACTCGCGCGGCCATCGACTTGTGCTGATCACCGACAAGCGCGGGGCGGCCTACGGCGGGACCCTCGGCAGCATCGAGACCCATCGCATCACGGCCGGCAGCCTGGCCGGACAGGGCGTGTTTGGCCGCGTCAAAGGTCTGGTCAACATGGGCCTCGGCGTTCTGCAGGCCAAGAAGCTGCTGGACCACCTGAAGCCCGAAGTCGTCGTCGGCTTCGGCGGGTATGCCGCGGCGCCGACCATGCTTGCCGCGCTGCAGCTCGGCCTTCCCACCGTGATCCACGAACAGAACGCGGTGCTCGGCCTGGCCAATCGCCTGCTCGCGCCGAAGGTCGACCGCGTCTGCACGTCGTTCGAACTTGCGAAGAAGATTCCCAAGGACGCCGAGATCGTCCGCACCGGGATGCCGGTGCGCTCGGCGATCATCGCCACGAGCTATACGCCATACCACGAGCCGGGCGCAGAAGGTCCGATCCGTCTTCTCGTTCTCGGCGGCAGCCAGGGCGCGCGCGTGTTCAGCGACGTGATTCCGGCGGCGATCAAGTTGCTGCCGCTCGAGCTGCGCCGGCGGATGGAGATTTCGCAGCAGAGCCGGCCGGAGGACCTCGATCGCGCGCATCAGGCTTACGTCGGCTCGGAAGCTCATGTGCAGCTGCGTCATTTCTTCGACAACGTGCCCGAACTTCTCGCCAAGGCGCACCTCCTGATCTCGCGTTCCGGCGCATCCACGGTCGCGGAAGTCAGCGCCGCCGGACGCCCCGCCCTGCTCGTGCCCTATCCCTTCGCGGCCGACGATCACCAGACCGCCAACGCGCGCACGCTCGAGGCCGCGGGCGGCGGCTGGCTGATGCCGCAAACCAAGTTCACGGCGGAATCCCTCGCCGAACAGCTGGTGCGTCTGCTGACGCAGCCCGAAGTGCTGCTGAAGGCTTCGAAAGCCGCGAGCGCCTTTGCCATTCCCGACGCCGCCAACCGGCTGGCCAACGTGGTGACCGCGGTGCTTCAAGGCGAAAAGGGCGATCGGGCCAAAGCGGAAGCGGCGGGCACGGCCCCGCCGACGGCCCCAATACAAACAATGAAAAGAGGAGCCGCCTAGATGCAGTCCATGCCGCTCGATATCGGCATCATTCACTTCGTGGGCATCGGCGGCATCGGCATGTCGGGCATCGCCGAGGTCATGCATAACCTCGGGTATCAGGTGCAGGGGACGGACATCGCACAGAATGCGAATGTCGACCGTCTGCGCGGCCTCGGGGTGAAGATCGAGATCGGCCACCGCGCCGAGAACCTGGGCGACGCGCGCGTCATTGTCACGTCCTCGGCGGTGAAGCCGGACAACCCCGAAGTGGTCGCCGCGCGCAGGGCGCTGTTGCCGATCGTGCGCCGCGCCGAAATGCTGGCTGAATTGATGCGGCTCAAGTGGAGCGTCGCCGTCGGCGGCACCCATGGGAAGACGACCACGACATCGCTGGTGGCCACCGTCCTCGACGCGGCGGGCCTGGATCCAACCGTGATCAACGGCGGCATCATCAATGCCTACGGCACGAACGCGCGCCGCGGCGAAGGCGAGTGGATGGTGGTGGAGGCGGACGAGTCGGACGGCACATTCACGCGCCTGCCGGCGACGATCGCCGTCGTGACGAACATCGATCCGGAGCATCTCGACTACTACAAAGAATTCTCGAAGGTGAAGGAAGCGTTCCGCACGTTCGTCGAGTCCATCCCCTTCTACGGCTTCGGCGTCCTGTGCATCGATCACCCGGAAGTGCAGGCGCTGCTGCCCCAACTCACCGACCGGAAGATCATCACCTATGGCCTCAGCCCGGCCGCCCAGGTGCGGGGCATGAATCTGGTGCTCGATTCCAAGGGCGTGCGCTTCGATGCGGCGCTCGCGGAGCGCGTGACCGGCGGCGAACGGGTGATCAAGGACATCCGGCTGACCATGTTCGGACAGCATAACGTGCTCAATGCGCTGGCTGCGGTCTCGGTCGCGGCGGAGATGGGAATCTCCGACGACGTCATCCGCGAAGGGCTGGGCAAGTTCACCGGCGTGAAACGCCGCTTCACGCGCACGGGCGAAGCCGGCGGCATCACCGTGATCGACGATTACGGGCACCATCCGGTGGAGATCGCCGCCGTGCTGAAGGCCGCCCGCCAGGCGACGCAGGCGACGCAAGGGCGCGTCATCGCCGTCGTGCAGCCGCACCGCTATACGCGCCTTCAATCGTTGTTCGCGGAATTCTGCCAGTGCTTCAACAACGCCGATCACGTGATCGTCGCCGACGTCTATCCCGCCGGGGAACAGCCCATTCCGGGGGTCGATCGGGACGCTCTGATCAACGGGCTGCACGCGCACGGCCATCCCGCCGTGACCGCGCTGATCTCGCCCAAGCATCTCGCCGCCGTGATCGACGACATCGCCAAGCCCGGCGATTTCGTTGTCTGCCTCGGCGCCGGCAACATCACCGCCTGGGCCCACGCCCTGCCGAACGACCTCGCCGCCATCCAGCGGGGTAAAGCATGATGTCAGCGCGGCGCATCCGCACTGATCTTGCCGAGCGTCTGCCGCGCGTGCGCGGCCGTTACGACGTGATGGCCGATCTCGGGCGCATGACATGGTTCCGTGTCGGCGGTCCGGCGGAGGTGCTGTATTCGCCCGCGGATGTCGAAGACCTCGCCGCGTTCCTGAAAGGCAAGCCCGAGGACGTACCGTTGCATGTCGTGGGCCTCGGCTCGAACATGCTGGTGCGCGACGGCGGCGTGCCCGGCGTCGTCGTCCATCTCGGCAAAGCCTTCTGCGGCATCACGGCCGAAGGCGTCACAGTCCGCTGCGGCGCGGGCGCGGTGGATGCGAGCGTCGCAACCGCGGCGCGCGACGCGGCGATCACCGGCCTTGAATTCCTGACCGGCATCCCCGGCACCATCGGCGGCGGATTGCGCATGAATGCCGGCGCCTATGGTGCGGAGATCAAGGACATCTTCGTCGGCGCGACGGCGCTGGATGCGAAGGGCGAGGTCCATCAGCTGGCTGCCGCGGACATGGGTTTTTCCTATCGCCACAGCGATGTGGCGGAGGACTGGATCTTCACCGGCGCGGAACTCCAAGGCACGCCGGGAAACCAGGACGCCATCACCGCCCGCATCCGGGAGATCCGCGCCGAGCGCGAGCAGTCGCAGCCGACGCAGGCGCGCACGGGCGGTTCGACGTTCGCCAATCCGCCCGGCTCAAAGGCCTGGGCGCTGGTGGACGCCGCCGGGTGCCGCGGCCTTGTGCGCGGCGGAGCGCAGATTTCCCACAAGCACGCCAATTTCCTCATCAACACGGGAACCGCGACCGCCGCGGATCTCGAAGGGCTGGGCGAAGAGGTACGCAAGCGTGTGAAAGAGCATGCCGGGGTCGAGCTGATCTGGGAAGTGCGCCGGATCGGCGTAGCTGCCGACGATCCTCAGTCGCTGCTGCGCGGTGCGCGGTCATGAAGCGTCCGGAGAAAATTCAGTGTGTCGCCGTGCTGTGCGGCGGTTTTTCCAAGGAACGGGACGTGTCTCTCGTCTCCGGCGCCGCCGCGGCGCGCGCGCTGCAATCCAAGGGCCTCGACGTGGTAAAGATCGACGTACCGCGCGACATGGCATCGCTGGTGAACCAGATCACGGCCGCCGAGCCCGATGTGGTGTTCAATGCCCTGCACGGCCGCTATGGCGAGGACGGCTGCATCCAGGGCCTCCTGGACATGATGGCCCTGCCCTACACGAACTCCGGCCGCCTCGCTTCCGCCGTGGCCATGGACAAACCCGCCGCGAAACGCATGTTCGCGGCTGCGGGTATACCCGTTGCCGAGGAAAAGATCGTCACGGTCGCGGAAGCCGAAGCCGGCGACGTGATGGATAGACCCTATGTGCTCAAGCCGGTCGATGAAGGTTCCAGTGTCGGCGTCAAGATCGTGCGCAAGGGCGACAACCATCCTCCGCTCGACGATCTCGGGCTCGGCAAGGACGATGTCGTCATGGCCGAGCGTTTCATCCCGGGCCGCGAGGTGACCGTGGCCGTGATGGGCGATCGTCCTCTCGCCGTCACCGAGATCATGACCGGCCGCGACTTCTACGACTACGAGGCGAAATACGCCAAGGGCGGCTCGGCCCACGTCGTGCCCGCCGACCTTCCGCGCGCGCAGTACCAGCAGGCGATGGCCTATTCGCTGCTGGCGCATCAGATCCTCGGCTGCCGCGGCGTGTCGCGCGCGGACCTGCGCCTCGACGGCAACGATTTCTACATGCTCGAAGTAAATACGCAGCCCGGCCTGACGCCCACGTCGCTCGTGCCCGAGCAGGCCGCTTACATCGGCATGTCGTTCGAAGATCTCATCTACTGGATGGTGGAGCACGCCCAATGCGACGCCTGATGGTCCGTATCTGCGGCATCTTCGCCGCGGCCGGCGCGATCGCCGCCGCGCTCAAGTTCACATCGCTGCCCGATGCGTTTGCGCAGGCGGCCGCCGCGGCCGATGAAGCTTTTGTCGAGGCCACCGCCGGACTTGGTTTCCGGCTCGCGGCACTCACCGTCGAGGGCCGGGAGATGACCGCTGCGGAAGACCTCCTCGGCGCCCTCGATGCCGAAGTCGGCACGCCCATCGCCGCGATCGACGTGGTAAAGGCCCGCGCCAAGGTCGAAGCCTTGCCGTGGGTGAAAAGCGCAAAGATCGAACGCCGTCTGCCGAACACCATCCACATGGTCCTCACCGAGCGCGTCCCGTACGCCCTGTGGCAGCGCGGGGGCCATTACACGTTGGTCGACCACGAGGGTGAACTCATCGCCGACGTCCCGGAGTCCGACATCCGCCTGCCGCTGATCGTCGGCGCGGATGCGCCCGCGAATGCCGCCGTGCTGTTCGAGGCCCTGAAGACGCAACCCGAACTCGCGCGGCGCGTCCAGGCGGCCGTGCGCGTCGGCGCGCGCCGCTGGAACATCTATCTCGACGCCTATGAAGACGGCATCTCGGTCCGGCTTCCGGAAGAGAACATGAATGAGGCTTGGACCCGCCTCGCGACGCTGGAACGCGACCACAAGATCCTGGAACGCGATCTCGAATTCATCGATCTGCGGCTGGCCGATCAGCTGATCGTGCGGCCGCGCAAGACTCCGGAACAAAAGGCGCCTGCCACCGCCGGCGCGCCGAAGGTTCCGGTGGTTCCTGTGAAACAGAGCCTCTGACGGGAATCTGGGGGAAAAAGGGGAATGATCATGTTCGGTAAGAACACGCTGGCCGGTGCCAATGGCCTCTCCACGAACTCGACTTTCGCCGCGCTCGACATCGGCACGACAAAGGTTGCCTGCTTCATCGCCCAGATGGGCGAAGGCGAACTGCACATCACCGGTTCGGGCCATCACCGGTCGCGCGGCATGCGCACCGGTCAGGTGACGAACCTGGACGAAGCGGAAGCCTCGGTCCGCGCGGCGGTCGACGCCGCCGAGCAAATGGCCAACAGCCGCATCGACAAAGTGTTCGTGAACGTCTCCTGCGGCGCTCCGCAATCGACGCGTGTCGACGTCGAGCTCGCCGTGGCCGGCCACCAGATCCGCGACACGGACGTGCGGCGGGTTCTCGAGCACGGCAGCGCTCAGTACGACCCGATCGAACGCGAGCTGATCCATTGCATTCCCACCGGCTATTCGATCGACGGCGGCAACGGCATCATCGACCCGCGCGGCATGTTCGGCGGCAAGCTGGGGGTGAATATCCACCTTGTCACCGCGGCGGTCGGTCCCTCGCGCAACCTGACCTCGGTCATCGAGCGCTGCGATCTCGATATGGAAGACCGCGTGGTGTCGCCTTACGCCTCCGGACTGGCCTGCCTCGTCGACGACGAGAAAGACCTCGGAGTCACCGTGATCGACATGGGCGGCGGCACGACCTCGATCGCGGTGTTCATCGAAAGCCAGGTTGTCTACGTCGAGACGATCCCGGTCGGCGGCATGCATGTGACGGCCGACATCGCCAAGGGACTGTCGACGCCCGTTGCGCGCGCCGAGCGCCTGAAGACCGTCTATGGCTCGGTCATGCAGGCGCCCGGAGACAACCGCGAGCTCCTGAAGGTGCCGCTGGTCGGGGAAGAAGACGAAGAAAGCGCCAATGAAATCCCGAAGTCCCTGCTCGTGCAGATCGTCCAGGCCCGTATCGAAGAGACGCTCGAACTCGTGCGCTCTCACCTGGAAGCGTCCGGCTTCGCGAAAACCGCTGGCCGGCGCGTGGTCCTCACCGGCGGTGCGAGCCAGCTTGAAGGCGTGCGCGATCTCGCCGAGCTGATCCTCGACAAACAAGTGCGTCTCGGTCGCCCGCGCCTGATCCGCGGGCTGCCGGACTCGATGTCAGGCCCCGCGTTCTCAACCGCCGTCGGGTTGTTGCGCTACGGCCTGCGAGAACACGTTGCGAGACCTGATACCGCGGCTATGGACGCCGCCAAAAACAAGGGCAGCTTCGGCCGCATCGGCCAATGGCTGAGGGAGAACTTCTAGAGGACGAGGAAAGGTAACGGAGCAACGGCGGCTGGCGCGAGTTGAACCGGTCGACGAGCGACATGCCGAACTAGAACAAGAAACCAAGACGAACAAACTGAACCCGTTGCAACGACAAATGACATTTGGAGGCTACAAATGACGATCAACATCAGCGTACCCAAGACGACGATAGAGGCGCAGCTCAAGCCGCGCATCAGCGTGATCGGCGTCGGCGGCGCCGGAGGCAATGCCGTCAACAACATGATCCAAAGCGCGATGGAAGGCTGCGACTTCATCGTCGCCAATACCGACGCCCAGGCCCTGGCGGCCTCACGCACCGACCGCCGGATCCAGCTGGGCCGCGACACCACGCAGGGTCTCGGCGCGGGCGCACAGCCGCTCGTCGGCCGCGACGCTGCCGAAGAAGCGATCGAGATCATCGCCCGTGAGCTCGACGGTTCGCACATGGCGTTCATCACCGCCGGCATGGGCGGCGGCACCGGGACGGGTGCGGCACCGGTGATCGCGCGCGTCGCCCGCGAAATGGGCGTGCTGACGGTGGGCGTGGTGACCAAGCCGTTCCACTTCGAAGGCGTGCATCGGATGCGTCTCGCCGAAGCCGGGATCGAGGACCTGGCGGCCGTGGTCGATACGCTCATCATCATTCCGAACCAGAACCTGTTCCGCGTCGCCAATGAGAAGACGACCTTCGCGGACGCCTTCAAGATGGCCGATGACGTGCTGCACGGCGGCGTGCGCAGCGTCACCGACCTGATGATGATGCCCGGCATGATCAACCTCGATTTCGCCGACGTGCGCACGGTGATGAAGGAGATGGGCAGGGCCATGATGGGCACGGGCGAGGCTTCGGGCGAGCGCCGTGCGCTCGACGCGGCCGAACGCGCGATCGCCAATCCCCTGTTGGAAGACACCTCGATGAAAGGCGCCAAAGGCGTTCTCATCAACATCACCGGCGGGTCCGACATCACTTTGTTCGAAGTCGACGAAGCGGCGAACCGAATCCGCGATGAGGTGGAAAGCGATGCCCACATCATCTTCGGTTCGTGCTTCAGCGAGTCGATGGAAGGCAAGATCCGCGTATCGGTGGTGGCGACAGGCATCGAAGCCGCCGCCGGCGCCGCCGCGCCGCGTCCGATCAACGTACGCACGGAGGCCCGTGCCACCACGCGGCGCATGCCGGAAATCCGCACCTCCTCCGCCGCCGTGGCCAAAGTGCCGGTGATGACCGCCGCCGCGGCGCCTGCCCCTGCAGCGGCTCCGGTTCAGGCTGTCGCCGCCCCCGCCGCGCCGACGCCGGCACCGGCGCCCATCCAGACGGCCTTCAGCGGCCTCGGCTTCGGCGGTCCGACCCTTGCACCGGCGACCGGCACGGTGGATCTCCAGGCTGAAGAGCAGGCTTTGATGGAAATGGCGGCCGCGGTTCGCGCGGAACTTCAGGCGGCGGCTGCTCCGGCGCCTGAAAGCAAGCTCGAGCCCACGCTCGCCGCACCGGCTCCGATCGCGGCGCAGGCGGCTGCCGTGGCGGAAGCCGTCGCCAAGGCGCCGGCGGCCGCTCCGCCGCGGATGACGATTGCGCCGCGCGACGTCTTCATTCCGAAGGCGGCGGTGGAACCGAAGCTCGACTTCCGCATGGATGCGGCGACCGAGAAGGCCGCGGACGTGATGGCTTTGGCTGAGCCGGCCCCGGTTCAGGCGGCAGCCCCCGCGCCCGCTCCTGCCCCCGCGAAGCCGGAGGGCCGCGTCAGCCTGTTCGGCCGCTATCGCAGCCTGACGTCGCGTCCGAAGGCCGAAGAGGTGAAGGCGCCGGAACCCCAGGCCAAGGCGGCCGCCGGGCTCAACATCTCGGTCGGCCCAATGGACCGTCCGACCATGTCCTCCCACGACGAGGATGAGCTGGAAATACCGGCGTTCCTGCGCCGTCAGGCGAACTAAGCCTTCCGCGCCAAAGCCTACCAATGTCGGGGGGCCCGCATCTTGCGATGCGGGCCTTTCGCTTTTAAGAGTGTGGCCACCGTCTCGAACTCCGGAGCACATACCATGGCCACATACGAAAACATCCTGGTCGAAACGCGCGGCGGCGTTGGGCTCATTACCCTCAATCGGCCGAAAGCGCTGAATGCCCTCAATTCGGATCTCATGCGCGAACTGGCCGCAGCGATCGACGTCTTCGAAGCGGACCGCGATGTGCTTTGCATGGTGCTTACCGGTAGCGAAAAGGCCTTCGCGGCGGGTGCGGACATCAAGGAAATGTCGGCGCGAGATTTCCCCGATACCTACACCACCGACTACATGTCCGGTCTGTGGGAGCGGGCCTCGACCTGCCGCAAGCCGATCATCGCCGCGGTCGCCGGCTATGCCCTCGGCGGCGGTTGCGAGCTCGCCATGCAATGCGACATGATCATCGCCGCCGATAATGCAAAATTCGGCCAGCCGGAGGTCAATCTCGGCACGATCCCCGGCATCGGCGGGAGCCAGCGTTTGACCCGCGCCGTCGGCAAGTCCAAGGCCATGGATCTGATCCTCACCGCCCGCAACATGGATGCCCAGGAAGCCGAACGCTGCGGCCTCGTCGCCCGCGTCGTTCCGCTGGCGAGCCTCATGGAAGAGACGATGAAGGCCGCCGAGAAGATCGCGAGCCTGTCCTTGCCCGCCGTCATGATGGCCAAGGAGGCGGTGAACCGGTCGTTCGAGGTCACGCTGTCCGAAGGCGTACGGTTCGAGCGCCGGCTCTTCCACTCCACATTTGGCGTCGCGGACCGCAAAGAAGGCATGACGGCCTTCGTGGAAAAGCGCAAACCGAACTTCACCCACAAGTAGTCGACGCCGGTCGGCGGCTCGCGGACAGCGCGCGGAATCCGGCTGATTCCCGCATAACCTCGCGCAGGCAGTGGTTGTGGCTTTTGGCGGCAGGCCATGGGGAAAGGCCGTTCTTTTCCGGGAATGCCGCCAAAATGTTGTCTTTGCACCCTTTTTTTGCTTGTAAATCCGGAACAAACCCTTGAAATATCGGTTGTAGGTGAGGTCTCGGGGGTTTGCTACCGAACCATGGCATTGGCCACGGGCGGAGATGTGCTTGTGGCCGTGCTTAAGAACAATCGGTGATGTATGACCTTTGATTCGAGTACCTCGGATGCCGTTGGCGTCCACATGACGGCTTCGACCGCCTTCAACGACCCCAAACCGGTCTTCCAGAAGACCCTCAAGAGCTCCATCGGCTGCACCGGAATCGGATTGCACACGGGCGTCCGCGTGGCGATGAAGCTGCACCCGGCCCCGCCCAACACCGGCATCGTCTTCCGCCGCGTCGATCTCGTCGGCGGCGGCGCGACGATCAAGGCGAGCTGGGCCCAGGTCGCGGACTCACGGATGTGTACGGTGCTCGCCGACGAAAACGGTGTCAGCGTCGCCACCGTCGAACACCTCATGTCGGCCTTCTACGGCCTCGAAGTGGACAACGTCGTGGTGGAACTGAATGGGCCGGAAGTGCCGGCCATGGACGGCAGCGCGGCGCCCTTTATTTTCCTTGTGGAATGCGCCGGTCTCGTCGAACAGGACGCGCCGCGCCGCGCGATGCGCATCCTCAAGCAGCATTCCTACGTCAACGGCGACAAGATGGTCGCCCTGGGCCCGTGGCACGACGGACTGCGCGTCGATTTCCATATAGACTTCCGCGCCCAAGCCATCGGCCGCCAGAGCTGCTCTTTCGTCGTGGGCTGCGACACCTTCAAAGAGGAACTGAGCCGCGCCCGCACCTTCGGCCTGCTTTCGGACGTCACGGCGCTGCGCGAAGCCGGACTTGCCCGCGGGGGCAGCCTCTCGAACGCCATCGTCGTCGACGGCAACCGGATCCTGAACGAGGACGGCCTGCGCCACGACGACGAATTCGTGCGCCACAAAGCGCTCGACGCGGTCGGCGACCTCTACCTGACAGGCTATCCGATCATCGGCCACTTTATCGGCCGCTGCTCCAGCCACGCCGATACCGCGCGCCTCATGCACCAGATCTACGCCGATCCAACATGCTGGGAGATGGTCGATCTTTGGCAACGTCCGGCCGTCAATACCGCCTCCTGGCTGAACAAGGCGGGAATGGCCGCGCGTACCGCGATTTCCGAGCGCCGTTCGGCCGCCGTCCGCTAATCAAATCAGCGCATTAGAAGACCGGGCCGCGGCGTGACACGCCGCGGCCCTCTGCTTATACTGCGCCGCGAATTGCGGCCTGGGGCCGCCACCCCGCCTCGTGGAGCTTTCTGAGTCTATGCTCAAGTCACAGCGTTTTTTTGCTGCGTCCCTCGTGATGCTGCTCGGCATCCTGCTTGCCGGCTGCGGCGACAAGGAACTCGCCTACCGCGAACAGTCGGTCTACGAAATCTACAGCCAGGCCGTGGTGCATCTTGAAAACGGCCGGTTCGAGCAGGCCGCGCTGTATTTCGACGAAGTCGAGCGGCAGCACCCCTACTCGGTGTGGGCGACGAAGGCGAAGCTGATGTCGGCTTACAGCTACTATCACGACGGCAAATACGACGAGGCGGTCACGCGGCTCGACCGCTTCATCCAGGTACACCCCGGCAACCGCGACATCGCCTATGCGTATTACCTGAAGTCCCTGTGCTTCTACGAGCAAATCGCCGACGTGCGCCGCGATCAGGAGTACACGGTGAAGGCGCTCGACGCGCTGCAGGACGTGGTCTCGCGCTTTCCGGCAACTCCCTATGGCCGCGACGCACGCCTCAAGCTGGACCTGACGCGCGACCACCTCGCCGGCAAGGAGATGATGATCGGGCGGTTCTATGTGAACAATCGCCACTTCCTTGCGGCCATCAACCGCTTCAAGAACGTCGTGAACAACTACAGCACCACCTCGCACGTGCCCGAGGCGCTTTATCGTTTGACCGAAGCCTTCACGGCGCTCGGCCTCAAGGAAGAAGCCCAGAAGAGCGCAGCCGTGCTCGGCTATAACTTCCCGAACGATCAGTGGTACCGGGATGCCTACGCGCTGATGGGCGGCAACGCGACCGTGATCGTCCGGGATCAGCCGAGCGCGCCGCCGGCGCAGCAGTAAAGGGCTAAACCGGGGCCGGGGGTCTGGGTGGAATGCTGACGCACCTCTCCATCCGCGACGTCGTCATCGTCGACAAGCTCGAGATCGATTTTGCCAAGGGCCTTTGCGTGCTGACCGGCGAGACCGGCGCGGGCAAGTCCATCGTTCTCGATTCCTTGAACCTCGCTCTGGGCGGCCGGGCCGACGCCGCGCTGATCCGGCCGGGCGCGGAAAAGCTGAGCGTCACGGCCTCGTTCGCACTGCCGTCAAAGCATCCGGCGCGCGGCATCCTCGACGAACAGGACATTACGCTCGACGACGACGGCCTGGTTTTGCGCCGCGTGGTCGGCGCGGACGGCCGCAGCCGCGGGTTTGTCAACGATCAGCCCGTCAGCATCGGTCTCCTCAAGACCCTGGGCGGACTGCTGGTTGAGGTTCATGGCCAGTTCGAGACCCACGGCCTTCTCGACCCCACAACCCACATCGAAGCCCTGGACGCCTACCGCACCGCCGCGAAGGGCGCCGATGGGCCCGATCGCGCGTGCGCCGAGGCCTGGCGCGCGTGGCGCACCGCCCATGCCGCGCTCGCCGCCGCCCAGGACACCCTCGCCTCGGCCTTCGCGGAAGAAGACTTGCTGCGACACCAGGTCAAGGAACTTGAAGCTCTCGCCCCGAAGGCCGGAGAGGAGCAGAAACTTTCCGAAGCGCGAACGGTGCTGCGGCACGGCGAGCAGATCATGAAGGCTCTTGCCGAGGCGCGGGCCGCGCTGACCGAAGGGGCTGACGTGGAAGCCTCGCTGCGCACCGCGGTCAATAAGGTCGCACGCGCCGCGCCGCAGGCGGGCGGGCGGCTCGACAAGCTGGCGCAAGCGCTCGAGCGGGCCGCGATCGAAACCGCGGAAGCCGTGCAGGAGCTGGAAGCGGTCATCGGCGGCATGGATGCAGATCCCCAGGCCCTCGAAAAGGCCGAGGAGCGCCTGTTCGCCCTCAAGGCGGCGGCCCGCAAGCACAACACCGCCGTCGACGAGCTGCCGGCTTTTTATGAGCGGCTGAAGGCCCGCCTCGCCGCGATCGACAACGGCGCCGACGATGTGAAGAAACTCGCCTCCGCGGAAAAGAGCGCCCGCCTGGCGTATGAGAAGGCCGCGAATGCGTTGAGCGAGTCGCGCAAGGCCGCGGCCAAGACGCTGGACAAATTGGTGGCCAAGGAACTCGCACCGCTCAAACTCGACAAGGCGACCTTCCGCACCGTCGTCGCCTCGAAACCGGAAGCGGCTTGGAACCAGGCGGGTGTGGACCGTGTCGCCTTTGAAGTCGCGACCAATCCCGGCATGCCGCCGGGTCCGCTCGATAAGATCGCCTCGGGCGGCGAACTCGCGCGTTTCATGTTGGCGCTCAAGGTGGTGCTGGCCGGCTCGCAGGGCCTGGCCGTGCTTATCTTCGACGAAGTCGATGCCGGCATCAGCGGCGCGACCGCGAACGCGGTCGGCGAGCGGCTGGCGCGCCTTGCCAAGAGCGCCCAGGTCATGGTCGTCACCCACGCGCCGCAGGTCGCCGCGCGCGGCGATCATCACTGGCGCGTTTCGAAAGTGAGCCGCGGCGGCCAAACGACAACCAGGGTCGAGCAGCTCGAGGGCGCGGCGCGGCGGGAAGAGATCGCGCGCATGCTGGCCGGCGAGAAGATCACCGATGAAGCGCGCGCGGCGGCGGACAGCCTGATGAGCGGGCCGCTGTCGTGAGCCCGGCGCTGACGAACCGGGACATCCCCGTCGATAAATTGACTGAAAAGCAGGCCAAGGCGGAATTGCAGGCACTGGCGAAGCTCATCGCCGAGCATGACGTTGCCTACCATCAGGACGATGCCCCGACGATTTCCGACGCGGAGTACGATGCGCTGGTCAAGCGCAACACCGCGATCGAGGGGCGGTTTCCAGACCTCGTGCGCGCCGACAGCCCAAGCAAGCGCGTCGGCGCATCCGCCGCCGGCGGCTTCAAAAAGGTGCCCCACGCTGTGCCGATGCTGTCGCTCGGCAACGCCTTCGCCGACGAGGATGTGATCGACTTCGTCGAGCGCATCCGCCGCTTCCTCGATCTCGGCGAGAACGAAGAGGTCGAGATGCTCGCCGAACCGAAGATCGACGGCCTTTCCTTCTCCGCCCGCTACGAGCGCGGGCGCCTCATGGTGGCGGCGACGCGCGGCGACGGCGCCGTCGGCGAAGACATCACCGCCAACATCAAGACCATCAAAGAGATCCCCGAATTCATCATGGGGGACGTGCCGAAGGTGATCGAGATCCGCGGCGAGGTCTATATGACCAAGTCCGACTTCCAGGCCATGAACGAGCGCCAGGCGGCGGCCGGCGGAAAGATCTTCGCCAACCCGCGCAACGCCGCCGCGGGATCGCTGCGCCAACTGGATCCCAACATCACCGCGCAGCGTCCCTTGCGCGCCTTCACCTATAGCTGGGGCGCCGTGGAGGGCCCGGCCTGGAAAACGCAGTGGGAGTTTCTTCAAAATCTCAAAGCGTGGGGATTCCCGGTCAACAAACGCGCTGTCGTGTGCAATTCGGTGGCCGGCATGCTCAAGGAGTACGACAAGCTGGGCCGCGATCGTGCCGGCCTTCCCTACGATATCGACGGCATCGTCTACAAGGTGAACCGGCTCGACTGGCAGAAGCGGCTGGGCTTCGTCAGCCGGGCTCCTCGCTGGGCCGTTGCCCACAAATTCTCGGCCGAACGGGCCGAGACGCAGCTGGAGAACATCGAGATTCAGGTGGGCCGCACCGGCGCGCTGACGCCGGTCGCGCATTTGAAGCCGGTCAATGTCGGCGGCGTGATGGTCGCCCGCGCCACGCTGCACAATCAGGACGAAATCGCGCGCAAGGACATCCGCATCGGCGACACCGTGATCATCCAGCGCGCCGGTGACGTCATCCCCCAGGTCGTGGAGGTGAAACTCGACAAGCGGCCGCGGAACAGCAAGGCCTATTCTTTCCCGACGAGATGTCCCGTCTGCGGAAGCCTGGCCGTGCGCGAGGAAGACGAAGCGGTCACGCGCTGCACCGGCGGCCTCGTATGCCCGGCCCAAGCCGTGGAGCGCCTGCGCCATTTCGTGTCGCGGGACGCTTTCGATATCGAAGGGCTGGGCGAGAAAAACATCGAGGCGTTTTTCGCGGACGGATTGATCCACAGCCCGGCCGACCTGTTCAAACTCGACAGGCGAAAACTGGCCGGCCGCGAGGGCTGGGGCGACAAATCGATCGACAATCTGCTCGCCGCGATCGACCGCCGCCGGACGATCAGCCTCGAGCGCTTCATTTATGCCCTTGGAATCCCCCAGGTGGGTCAGGCAACCGCACGGCTGCTGGCCCATCACTACGGTTCGCTCGACGCCTGGGCGCAGGCGATGATCTCGGCCAAGAACGAGGAGTCCGATGCGTTCCGTGAACTGACGAGCATCGAACAGATCGGCCCCTCGGTCGCGGCCGACCTGATCGGTTTCTTTGCCGAGAAGCACAATCGCGAAGTGCTCAATTCCCTGCGCAAGGCGGGCGTGACGGTGGAAGACTTCGCCAGACCGGACACGTCCGGCTCGCCGATCGCGGGCAAGACCATCGTGTTCACGGGTACGCTGGAGAAGATGGGCCGCAACGAGGCCAAGGCCCAGGCCCTCTCCATGGGCGCCAAAGTCGCAGGGTCCGTATCGAAGAAAACCGATCTGGTCGTGGCCGGGCCCGGCGCCGGCTCGAAGCTCAAGGACGCGGAGGCGCTCGGCATAAAGGTGCTGTCAGAAGAGGATTACCTCAAGTTGATCGGATGAGCTAACATCCCCCGCGCCAAAAAAATTTCCAACCAAAGGAGTTCGGATACATGGCTGCGAGAAAGAAGACCGCGAGCAAGCGCAAAACCGCCGCGAAGAAGGCGACCAAGAAGAAAGCCGCGAAGAAGCGCGGGCAGTCCAAGCGCGCGCCGGCGACGAAAGGCCGCGCCGCACGGAAGCAGGCGCGCAAGAAGCAGCCGCGCCGGAAGGCGGCGGCGAACAAAGCCCAGCCCGAGACCACTGCCGCAATGGGACAGCCCGCCGAAGAATAGATCGGCCGCTTGCCTACGGATACGCGCCCGTCAGCTCTTCCGAGATCCGCCATAGCCGCTCGGCCATGGCGTCGTCTTCCATGTGGGGGCCGACGGGCGATATCGCGTTGTCCGCAAAATAGCGTCCCGTCACGCCTTCCACTTCGGGATGGGCGGCGAGATAGCACATGGTGGACGCGCCGGTAGGAACGTCCTTCATCTGATACTTGGCGTAGAACTCGATCAGCAGCCGCAGCGCCAGCGGCAGGTTATGGAAGATGTTGGTATAGACCCGGCCGGGGTGGAGCGAATTGACGGTGACGCCCGCCGCGGCAAGACGTTTGGCGAGGCCGCGCGTAAACAGGTGGTTCGCGAGCTTGGACTGGCCGTACTGCTTCAGGAAAAAATAGCCGCGCGCGGCGGAAAGGTTGTCGAACTCAATGCCCCGGGCCGGCGCGCGTTTGTGGGCGTTGGAGCTGACGATGACGATACGGCCTCCTGGCCTCACCCGCGGCGCCAGCCGGGTGACGAGCAGGAAGGTCGCGAGGTGATTGACGAAAAAACACTTCTCGATGCCTGAGATGGTCTCGCGCTTCCACCTGCCGACCACGCCGGCATTGGCGACAAGGATGTCGAGCGGCTCGTCGATAAGTTTGGCGAACCCGGCAACCTCGGCAAGGTCCTCCTGATTACACCCCAGCGGCGTGAGGAGATCCTTGCGCACGCCTTTCAGGCTGGCGATCGCCGCCGCGGCTTTCTCACGTGTCCGTCCAACGGCAAGGACGCGGGCGCCGCGCAGGGCGAGCACACGCATGCATTCGAGGCCGATGCCGGCGGTAACGCCCGTGACCAAAGCGGTCTTGCCGCCGAGGTCGATGCCGGCGGTCACCTGTTCGGCGGTGGCCGAAGCGCCAAAGGAAGACATGGTGCGAACTCTATCAGCTCGCCATGCGCCCGAACTTACCGGAATTGAAGTCCTCGATCGCCTGCACGATCTCTTCGCGGCTGTTCATGACGAACGGGCCGTAGCCGACCACGGGCTCATCGATAGGCGCGCCGGAGAGGATGAGGATGGTCGCGTCGCTCTTCGCTTCCACCGTCACGTCCGCGCCGGCACGGTCCAGCAATACGAACTGCGATCCGGTCGCTGTTGCTTCCCCGTTCACGAGGATCTCGCCGTGCAAAACCACGAGCGCGAGCGTATGCCCTTCGGGGATCGGGAACATGGTCGTGGTGCCGGCCTTAAGACGCGTATCCCAGACATCGACGTGGGTCGCCGTGCGCGCGGGACCCTTGTGACCTTGGAAATCACCGGCGATCACACGTGCCGTGCCCGCGCCGCCGGGAAGCTCGACGCGCGGGATATCCTTGTCCAGCAGGGTCTGATACCCGGGCTGGCTCATCTTCGCCTTCGCCGGCAGGTTCACCCAAAGCTGTACCATCTCGAGGGTGCCGCCGTTCATGGTGAAGTCGTCGGAGTGAAATTCCTCGTGCACCAATCCTGAAGCCGCGGTCATCCACTGCACATCGCCGGCGCCGATAAGGCCGCCGGCGCCCGTGGAATCCCGGTGCGCGAGGCCGCCCTGATAAACGATGGTGACGGTCTCGAACCCGCGGTGCGGATGCTCGCCGACGCCGCGCCGGCGCATGGCGGGCTCGAACCTGGTCGGTGCCGCGTAATCGAGCATCAGGAACGGGCTGAGGTTCCTGGTGTGAGGCCCGTTGTAGGAAAAAAGCGAGCGCACCGGAAAGCCGTCGCCGACCCAATGGCCCGGCGGGGCGCTATGAACGCCGAGAATCTTCTTCATAGGGGTGGTCTCCGGAACGCGGCCGGCGCGTTCGTATAAAGGGTACCGATGGGCCCCAGATAGGCATAGACGGGAAGACTTGCAATTGCCTCGAAACCGGCCTCGCCGCCCAGGATTGTGAGCCCCCTGTGCCGCCCTTTATAGTCCGCGCATGGACTCTATTCCTTTCGTGCCGCGCTATACCTGGGAAGAGCGCATCAAATACAGCTTTCCGCGGCTGTATCTGCGCTATCTGTTACGCAAACATTGGCGCAAGGGCGAACCGGAGCTGAAGATGCTGCCGGCGTTCGTGCCGCCGGGGCGCGCCGCCATCGACGTCGGCGCCAACAAGGGGGTCTATACCTATCACCTCAGCCGGCTGTGCCCGCATGTGTACGCCTTCGAGCCGAACCCGAAGATGTACCGGGTGCTGTGCCGGACGCTTCCGAAGAACGTGACGGCTTATACCTGCGCCCTGTCCGACAGCGCAGGCTCCGCCGAGTTGATCGTTCCCATCCACGGCGGGTTCTTCTCCAACGCCACGGGCTCGCTGAACCCACTGAAGAAGGAACATCGGCACGGTACGATGTCGGTCGAGACCCGCACGATCGATTCCTTCAAGTTCACGAACATCGGGTTCATCAAGATCGACGTCGAAGGCTTCGAGAAGACGGTGCTGCTCGGCGCGCGGGAGACGCTGATGCGCGAGCGGCCGGTGGTGCAGGTCGAGATGGAGGAGGTCCATACGGGCGAGCCGATCGAAGTCTCCCACGCCTTCATGAAGCAATTCGACATGGACGGTTTTTTCGTGCGGGACGGCCGACTGCTGGCGCTCGCGTCGTTCGATGCGGATCGGGACCACCGCCAGCGCGTACGCAAGCCCGGCTATGTCAACAACTTCATCTTCAAGCCGCGCGAGCTCGCGCGCGGATGAAAACGCACCGTATCTACAAGATGAGCTTCGCGAGCGTCTATCCCTTCTATATCGCCAAAGCGGAGAAAAAGGGGCGTACGAAAGAAGAAGTCGACGAGGTCATCCGCTGGCTGACGGGCTACAGCCAGAAGCAGCTCGACTCGCACCTGAAGAAACAGACGGATTTCGAGACCTTCTTTGGTGAAGCCCCGGCGCTGAATCCTGCGCGCACGCTGATCAAAGGCGTGATCTGCGGCGTGCGCGTGGAAGAGATCAAGGAGCCGCTGATGCGGGAGATCCGCTATCTGGACAAGCTGATCGACGAGCTCGCCAAGGGCAAGGAGATGGAGAAGATCCTGCGGGCGTGAGACGCCCTTGCCGTGGGACGGCGGCTAAATGACCGTGTCTGAAAAGAGCGGTTCGCTCCAACTCCCCATGCGGCGGATTCCGTGCGGCAGAAACCCGATTCTGCAAGAGGCGCAACGCGTTGCCTGCCGCATAAACCGTGCGGCAGGCATGCGGCAGATTGCTGCAGATTCCGAGAGCACGGCTTCAAGAAGTGGGCCGCCCAAAAAGCCATGAAATCGGCAGGTGACCTGCGCGACACGCGACATGCTCCGAATTCATTCTGCGCTTCAACGGCTTGGACCGAAAACGCACCGCGACATCACGCGACCGCGCGGCGATATCAGCGAGGGGAAGGCAAAGAGATGATGCCTATCCTACGGCCGTCACCCGGCTCGGTACTTACACCGGGGAGAGGACCGTGGCCGGCCCAACCGGCCATGGCGTGCAGGAGCCGAGCCAAAACCACCCGGCTATCGAGAGCATCTGGAACATGCCCCAGTTTGGGAACAGCGTCAAGGGAAAAGGGACGTTCCCCGAGGGGCGGTCAACGACTACGCGAGCCAGCCGAGACGGAAGGCCTGACGCGCGCCGGGCGCGCGCCGGGCTTCGACATCCCCTGCCCGTCCCTCCGCGCGCGGAAGACCAAACGAGGCGATCCGCCGCGCATCCTGTCGCGCACATCACGGCGCGAGGCCTCCGGTGCGCCCGTGCAGGTCTACGTCGATCGCGATTCCTGCCGCAGGAGGACGACCGCGGCCCATAGCCGCTTTTCGGCGACTGCCGTCTAAGGCTCGAGGAAGTGCCACTTGCCATCGACGCCGTCGCCCATCGGCTGGCTGACGGAGTCGTGGAAGCGCATGTACGCCGGGCGGCCTTTGTAGGCCCACTGCAACGATCCATCGGCGCGTTTCACGGTTCCCCACTGCCCGACATTCTTGGACCCGGGCGGAGCGAAAAGCGGCGGCCAGCGCAAGAGACAGTCGTCAACGCAGGCGAGCTTTCCCGGCTTGTCATCGTCGAACACGTAGAGGCGCAGCATCGTGGGAAATTGCTTATAGACCCAAACGCCGCTCTCCTCGGCCAGGGCGACATTGCCGGGATGCTGTTGGTTCGCCGGAGGGGCTTCCTGCGCGCGCAGGGCCGGTGAGATCAGCAATGCGGCCAGCACGAGGGAGGTCAGAGCTTTGCGCATGTGAGTCCTCTGGAGGCTTTAGGAAACAACCCCGAAGGGGCGAAAAACGTTCCGTCTAGACCGGCGCGGTCGCGTGTTCCAGCCACGCGCGCGTCGGTGCGTCGACCAGCGGCGAGATCACCTGGCGTACCCGGGCGTGATAGGCATTGAGCCATTCCCTTTCCGCCGCATCGAGAAGCGACGGCTCGATCATCTTGAGATCGATCGGCGCGAGCGTCAAGGTCTCGAATTCGAGCAGCGTTTTCTCGGCGCCGGCGGGTTTTTCCGCTTCGCGCACCGCCACCAGATTCTCGATGCGGATCCCGTACTCGCCGGTCTTGTAATAGCCGGGCTCGTTCGAGATCACCATGCCGGCTTCGAGCGCCACGGTGTTGCCGACCTTGCTGATGCGCTGGGGCCCCTCGTGCACACCGAGGAACGTGCCGACGCCATGGCCGGTGCCGTGATCGTAATCGAGGCCTTCCTGCCAGAGGGCATGACGGGCGAGCGCATCGAGCTGACTGCCGGTGGTGCCTTTGACGAAACGCGCGCGACCGAGGGCGATGTGCCCCTTGAGCACGAGGGTGAACCGCCGCTTCTGTTCGGCGGTGGCCGTGCCGATGGCGACCGTGCGCGTGACATCGGTGGTGCCGTCGAGATACTGGCCGCCGGAATCGACGAGCAGAACCATGTCGGCCTTGATCTGCGCGGCGGTTTTCGGAGAGGCGCGGTAATGGACAATGGCGCCGTTGGCCCCGGCGCCGCAGATGGTGGCAAAGCTCGGCGTGCGGAACAGGTTGCTCTCGGCACGGAACGCTTCAAGACGAGCCGCAGCGGTGATCTCGTTCAACGTGCCCTTGGGCCCTTCCGCATCGAGCCAGGCAAGAAAGCGAGACAGGGCCGCCCCGTCGCGGATGTGCGCTTCGCGCACGCCCTGAAGCTCGGCCGGATGTTTGGGCGCCTTGAGCGCCATGCACGGATCGGCGCCGATCTTCGGTTTCTTCCCTGCCGCGGTGATGATGTCCGAGATCCAGCGCGAGCCGTATTCGCGGTCGAGGCCCACCGTCGTCACCTCAGGCGGCAGGCCTTTGAGCGCGGCCTCCATCCCGTCGTAGGGCGCGAGCGTCACTTGCCGGTCTTTGGTGAGATGCTCGCGCACCTCATCGGTCACCTTGGCCGGATCGATGAACAACGTGGCGCGGCCGTCGGCGAACAGCAGAGCGTAAGCATAAACCTGCGGCGTGAATTCACCGTCGGTGCCGCGGATATTGAACAGCCAGGCGATGGCGTCGAGGGCCGAGACGACGAACGCATCCAGCCCTTCAGCCTTGAGGACCTTGCCGGCGAGAGCGCGCTTCTCCGCCGAGGTGCGGCCGGCGAATTTGTCCGGATAGACCTCCGCCGGCGCTTTCGGCCGCGGCGGCTGGTCCGCCCAGATTGCATCGATGAGATTATGCGGGAGCGCGCGGAGACCGGCGTGCGCTTTCGTCGCCGCCTCCTCGAAGCGGGCGACGCTTGCCGACGTCAGCAGCTTCGGATCAAAGCCCACCTTCATGTCAGGCTTCAGGTTTTCCGAGAGCCAGGCCTGGGGCGGCTCGTCGGTGAGGTGGCGATAGGCATAGAGTGTTCCGTCAACCTGGTCGCGCACCTGTAGCGTGTAGCGTCCATCGATGAAGACCGCCGCCTTATCGGCCATGACAATCGCCATGCCCGCGGAACCGGAAAAGTCCGTCAGCCACTTCAGGCGCTCGGCGTAGGGCGCAGGATACTCGCTGCGATGTTCATCCCCGTGCGGCACGAGATAGGCGTCCACGCCGGCCGCGGCCATGGCCTTGCGCAGGTCGTCGATACGGGCCCTGGCGCCGGTATCGGGCGCAAGCGGCGTCTGGCTATCGAAAGGAGCGGCATTCATAGGTCAAAGGTAATGGGCCGCCGCAAGGGATTCAACGCGCGGATGCAGGCTGAAAGAGGCCGTGGAACCTTGCCTTTCGCGAACCGTTGCCTCGCTGATGGCCCATACCGCCCAGCAGCCCGGCACGCCGGGCCTTCCTCGCAAAACGCGTGAATCGCGCAAGGACAGCGCAACCGGCGCCGACCGCTGCCGCAAGAAATTCCTGCGCTATTTCCCCGAGGGTTTTCGCGACGAGGATTACCTCGCGCTCGAGCGCAATTACAAAGTCAAAGCGCACGAACGTTGGATCGCAGGTCTCGCAGAACCGGAATTCCGGGCCTTGCTGCAGAAGCGAGCCTATGGGGACATCGCCGCGCGGTCGCTTGCGGCCGTGGGTCCGAGCAATCTGGTTTATTCTTTCGAGAACATGGCGCTGCGCGACGCCCTGCGCATGAAAGGCGGCGCCAAGGCCTTCGCCGAGGGCCTGTTCGCCTTCCTCCACGGCGGGGGCGAGCCGGAGACGCGCTTCAACGCATGGTGCGACGTCGTCGCAAGCCTGCCGCGCAGACAATCGCGTGTGTTCACCTGGCCCGTCGTGACCGTGTTCGGTTTCCTCGCCCAACCGAAGACGCACATCTTCCTGAAACCGACGGTGACGAAAATCGCCGCGAAGAAATACGGCTTCGATTTTCGCTATACGTCCCGGCCCTCGTGGCCGACGTACGCGAGCTATCTCGCCTTTGCGCGAAAGGTGCACGCCGATCAGCGCGATCTGCATCCCCGCGACATGATCGATCTGCAGTCATTCCTGTGGGTGCAAGGATCGGAAGAGTATTGAGGGACTAAATGGGACTTATCGGCACGCTCATCATCGGCCTCCTTGTCGGCATCGTCGCGAAATTCCTGATGCCGGGACGCGACCCGAAGGGCTTTCTGATCACGATGGCACTGGGCGTCGCCGGCGCCTTCGTCGCCACGTTCCTGGGGCAGCGCCTGGGGATCTATCGTCCCGATGAAGCGGCCGGCTTCATCGGCGCCGTCGTCGGCGCGATCCTCCTGCTTGCGATTTATCGGATGATCGCCCGCCGGCGCGGCTAGCGCGGTGCGCCCGGGTGCGGTGACGGCGGTCCATACCGGCTTGAAAAGCCAGAAATTCGACGCGGCAAAGCGGCCGCCTCGACGCCAATGTCCTTTAAGAGCCCCCTTCTCACCGGCTAAACTGCCCGCCTCGGCCAACAAAAGGACCCGGCTGAATTTGGGTCCAGGGAGGGACATATGAAAACACATGCGCGCCTTTTCGGACTTTCGTTCGCCTTGGCCGTGATGGCCGCGCCGGCGCTGGCGCAGCAGAAGGGCGGCCTCGATGACACGGGACCCTATAATCCGGTCGTCGGCTGGTTCAAGCCGCCCATCGACGGGTGGGATCAACCCGTGATCGCGGTCGCGGTCGACAATCCCAACCGCATCTTCATCGGCCAGGCGGACCAGAAGAACACGCAGCCCAACGCACCGATCCTCGACCGCAACGGCACCGTGCGCGCCGAGCGCAGCACGACCTCGACCAAGCCGAACGATCAGAAAACGCACGCCAACATGCTCATGGTGCTGGATGCCAACGGCAACGTCATCGAGAACTGGACCCAGTGGGACAGCCGCATCGATCAGGCGCACAGCATCTACATCAGTCCCTATGATCCGCAGCGCCATGTATGGGTGGTCAATCGCACGGTGCATGAGATCCTGAAATTCACCAACGACGGCAAGAAGCTGGTCATGGTCCTGGGCGAAAAGGGCGTGCAGGCGTCGGACAAGACGCACTTCGCGCAACCCGCGGGCATGGCCTTCCTTCCGGACGGCTCGTTCCTGGTCGCGGACGGCTACGTCAATTCGCGCATCGTGCGTTTCGACCGCAACGGCAAATACGTGAACGAGTGGGGCACGAAGGGCTCGGGCCCGGGCCAGTTCAACCTCGTGCATGCCGTGACCATCGACCCGCAGGGACGCATCTACGCCGCGGACCGGAACAACAACCGTGTGCAGGTGTTCGACAAGGACGGGAAGTTCGTCGAAGAGTGGCCGAACATCCGCAGCGTGACGAAGCTGATCGCCACGACCGACAATGCGATCTACCTCGCTTCGGCCGCCGGCGCCAACCGCATGGCGAAGTTCGACCTGAACGGCAAGCTGCTGACCTATTGGGGAATCACGGGCAGCGGCCCGGGCAGCTTCGACAATCCGCATCAGTTCGCCGTCGACCAGCAAGGCAATCTGTATATCGCCGACGCCTGGAACAACCGGCTGCAGAAGTTCACGCCCAAGCCCGACGCAGACAAGGCGCGGCTGCTGACGCCTGAATTCTCATTCCAGAAGCAGGCGAGCGCGAAGTAGTTTCCTCTCGGACGAGACAAGGCGGCTCAGCAATGAGCCGCCTTTTTTCACGGGCCGCACATGACTCCAGCGCTCAACATCACCCTCGGACTTTTTTTCATCGCCGGCGGCGGGTTCGTCGTTCTCCAGGGTTTGCGGGCGCGCAAGGCAAGCGCGGCGCCGCTGCCGCGGTTCTTCAAGATCGCGTTTGCGATCCACGCCGCGATCGCGCTGATCGGTCTGTTCCTGGTGGCGCGGGGACTCCTTGCGCTGGGCGCGGGCTAGATGCCAAGCGCGATGCATCGGCAAGTGCTGCTGCTGGCGACCGCACAGGCGCTCTTCCAGACCACCGGCGTGCTGGTGGTGACCATCGGCGGATTGGCCGGTAGCCAGGTCGGCTCGGCTGCGCTCGCGACCGCGCCGCTGGCCAGCATGTTTCTGGGCAATGCCCTGACGACCGTTCCCGCCTCGCTGTGGATGGCGCGCGTCGGACGGCGCGCCGGTTTCATCGCGGGCGCGGCGCTGGGCACAACCGGGGGCCTCATCGCCGCGGTCGGAGTCTGGGCCAGCTCGCTGCCGCTCCTCTGCCTCGGTACGCTTTTGCTGGGCGCGTACCAGGCGTTTGCGATGTTCTATAGATTTGCAGCCGCGGAAATCTCCGACGACGCGTTCCGCCCCCGGGCGATCTCCTTCGTGCTGACGGGAGGCATTGTCGCCGCCTTCTTGGGCCCTGCCCTCGCGCGCTGGGGCCAGCCGCTGATGACGCCGCAGTACACCGGGTCGTTCCTGCTGCTCGCCGGCGTTTCGCTGACGGCATTGCTGCTCCTTCTCGGACTGCGCATTCCGACACCGCCTCAACAGGCGAGCCAAACCGGCGCGCGCCCGCTCGGACAAATCATCCGGCAGCCGAAATATCTGGTTGCTCTGTTTGGCGCGGCCACGGGCCAAGGCGTGATGGTGCTGGCGATGACCGCCTCACCTCTGGCCATGGTGGAACATCACCACAGCGTTGCCGATGCGGCGCAGGCGATCCAGTTCCACGTGCTCGGGATGTTTCTGCCCTCGTTCTTCACCGGCGCGCTGATCGCGCGGTTCGGCGTGCTGAGGGTGATGTTCGCGGGCGTGGGACTTTTGACCGGCCACATCGTCGCGGCCCTGAGCGGGACGGAAGTTCCGCACTTCTTCTCCGCCCTCACCCTTCTCGGCGTCGGCTGGAACTTCATGTTCATCGGCGGCACGACCTTGGTGACCGAGGCCTACACGCCGGCGGAGCGCGGACGGGCGCAGGCGGTCAACGATCTCATCGTGGTGGGTGTCGGGCTCATCTCATCCTTAAGCTCGGGCGCGCTGCTCGCGGCGCTCGGCTGGCAAACGATGAACACGCTGCTCTTGCCGTGGCTCGCGCTCGCGGCGATCGCCTTGATGTGGTTCGGGCGCCAGCGCCCGGCGGCCGAGGCCGCGCATAGCTAGTTGACCTCAAACTCCGGATCGACCGGGACCTGCAGCACATTCGCGAGATGGTTCGTCTGGCCGGCGAGACCGACGATGGCGATCAGTTCCTGATGCTGCGCCGCCGTCATGCCTTTGGCCCGGGCGGCGGCCGTGTGGGAATGGATGCAATAGGAGCAGCCATTCGCGGTCGAGACCGCAATATAGATCAGCTCCCGGGTCAACGGGTCGAGCGCGCCGGGCGCTCCCATGATGACTTTTGCCTGGGACCAGATCCGCGCGAGTTGCGCCGGGTCGTGCGCAAGGGCGCGCCAGAAATTGTTGATGAAGTCGGTCTTGCGCGTCGCCCGGATGTCGTCGAACACGGCCTTGACCGCCGGGATCGCCTCCGCCTCGCTGTCGCTCATCAATTTGACGGTCGCCATTCTGTTCCCTCGAAAGACTTTGTGACAAAACGTTACCATGCGCCCCTAGAAGATGGGCAGCGCCAATGGTTAAATGCCGCGATGTCCAAGGTGCTGTCACGTTTCCTCGCGGTTTTCATGGTCCTCGCCGTGATCATGGCCGCCTTCCCCGTTCTTCGGATCGCCCTTCCCGCCGCCGTCCAGGCGCAGGATTGGCGCACCGCGAGCCGGGCGCCCGTGGGCTGGGCGCCCGACCCGGCCGAATACGAGCCGGCGGTGGTGCAGGTGTATTCGGCGCCCGCCGTGCGCTGGCGGGGCAAGTTCTCCGATCACACCTGGATCGCGATGAAGCCGGCCGGCGCGGCTTATTACACGCGCTATGAAGTCACCGGCTTCTACCTGCGGCGCAACCAGAACGCCATCCGCGTGACCGAGACGCCGACACCCGACCAGCGCTGGTACGGCTCGCCGCCCAAGCTGCTGCAAGACCTGCGCGGCGCCGAAGCCGAGGCGGTGATCGCCAAACTGCCGGCCGCCGTCGAGAATTATCCCTATCCCAACACCTACGTCGTCTGGCCCGGCCCCAACAGCAACACCTTCATTGCCCACATCGGCCGCTCGATCCCCGAACTCCGGCTCACCATGCCGGGCAACACCATCGGCAAGGATTTCACCGGCTGGCAGGTGATCGCACCCGCGCCCAGCAATACGGGGCTGCAAATCTCCCTGGGGGGCGCGTTCGGGATCCTGCTGGCGAAAAACGAGGGCCTCGAGATCAACGTCCTGGGCCTTGTCATCGGCGCGAACCCGTTCGACCTCTCGCTGACGCTTCCGAGCATCGGGCGCGTGCCCGGGCGAGCCGACTGGACCAACGGCGTGCATCAGGTGAAGACCGCTTCGCAAGACCTTGCCGCCGACACGACCGCGCCCTAAGCCCCCGCGTGATCGCCCTTACAAGACTTCGCACCCTCGAGATCGCGGCGCCATCGGCCAGTCACCGGCCGACATACATCAGCGCGGCCAGCGGGCTCGTCTGCCGCAGCGGCTTCATCTATGTCGTCGCCGACGACGAGCATCACCTCGCCATCTTCCGCGCCGATACGGCGGCCGCGGGGACCTTGTTCGAACTTGTCCCGGGCGACCTGCCGGAGGAGCATAAAGCGCGCAAGAAAGCCAAGCCGGATTTCGAAGCCCTGACGTTCCTGCCGGCCTTCGGCGCGTATCCCCATGGCGTCCTGTTCGCCAGCGGTTCAGGCTCGAAGCCCAATCGAAAACGCGGCGCCCTCGTTGCCCTCGATGCCGCCGGCGGATTGCATGGCGATCCGCGTATCGTCGACCTTTCGTTCCTCATGACGCCGCTGGAAGCGGAGTTCGGGAAGATCAACCTCGAGGGTTTCACGGTGGCCGGCGACGAACTCTGCGTGCTTCAGCGCGGCAACAAGGGCCAGAAGCGTAATTCCATCATCCGTTATCCGCTCGCGCAGTTCCTGGACGCGTTGGACACCGCGCGCATCGAACCGCTGCCGCCCGCCGGCCACCGCGACTATGATCTGGGCGCCGTTGCAGACGTGCCGCTGACTTTCACGGACGGCGCCGCCTTGCCGAGCGGAGAACTCGTGTTTTCGGCGGTCGCCGAGGATACGGAGAACTCTTTCGACGACGGCCCTTGCGGCGGAGCGGCGATCGGCCTGATCGGCGCCGACGGCGCGCTGCGGTGGCTGGAAGCCGTCGATGAACCGCACAAGATCGAGGGCCTCGCGGCCAGGCGGGAAGGCGGCCGCCTGACCCTGCTGGCGGTCACGGATGCCGACAATATCGACGTTCCCGCCGGCCTGTTCTCCACCCAACTCGACCGGTAGAACTCTTTGCGATCTGTCTCGTTTTTAAGTGTGAAGCCGCTTCTAAAGTCGCCCATCCTCCCTTGACGGGCGAGTGAACCGACCTACATCGCGTCCCGACCCCGCGGTCCAAAAGGACAAGAACATCATGCCCCGCGCCAGAACAGTATTCGTCAGCGCCCTCGCCATCGCCGCCGTCGGCGGCGGGCTGTATCTCGCGCGTGATCAGGGTCTGAACGTTCCGGTCCCCGTACCGGGACTTGCGCCGGCGCCAAGCGCACCCGCGAGCGTTCCCCAAGCCGGCAGCCCGGGCACGCCGATGCCGTTTGCCACCGTGCCCGACGTCGTGGAGCGCGTCACACCCGCCGTCGTCAACATACAGGTCCGGGCCGAATCCACCGGCGACCCGACCGCCAACCTGCCGCCGATTTTTCAGGACCCCCGCTTCCGCCGCTTTTTCGGCATTCCCGACCAGATCCCGCGCCAGCAGCGGTCTTCGGTCGGATCCGGCGTCGTGGTGGATGCCAAGCAGGGGTATGTCCTTACCAACTTCCATGTCGTCAACGAAGCCGTCGATATCGCCGTGACGCTCCGCGACCGGCGCACCTTCACGGCGAAGGTCGTTGGCAAGGATCAGGCGACGGACCTTGCGCTCCTCAAGATCGACGCCCCGGATCTGACCGCGCTGCCGCTCGGAAACATGGCCGAGCTGCGCGTCGGCGATTATGTGCTCGCCGTGGGCAATCCCTTCGCCCTCGGGCAGACCGTCACCTCGGGCATCATCTCGGCCTTGGGACGCGCCGGCTTCATCGAGCAGGGCTATGAGGATTTCATCCAAACCGATGCCGCCATCAATCCCGGCAACTCCGGCGGCGCGCTGGTGAATTTGAAAGGGGAGCTGATCGGCATTCCAACCGTCATCGCAAGCCCGAGCGGCGGCAACGTCGGCATCGGTTTTGCGGTGCCCGTGAGCATCGCCGCGAACGTGATGGAGCAGCTGATCCAGAACGGGGAAGTGACCCGCGGCCGCATCGGCGTGGCGATTGTCGACGTCACGCCGGAGCTGGCGCAGAACCTCGGCCTCGATATCAGCCGCGGCGCGCTGGTGCGCGACGTGCAGCCGGGAACCGCTGCCGCGGAGGCGGGCATCAAGTCGGGCGACGTGGTGGTGGCCATGAACGGGCTCGATGTCGACACCTCGTCGAGCCTGCGCAACCGGGTGGGACTCACCAAGCCCGGCGAAACGGTGAAGCTCAGCATCCTGCGCGACGGCGAGAAGCGCGAGATCGACGTCACCGTGGGCAAGGTCGACCCCAACCAGCAAGCGGCGGCGGCGCCGGTACCGGCGGAGCCGAGCCGGGTGATGGGCGCGATCTTCGAGAACAGCCCCGAAGGGGTGATCGTGCGCGATGTGGAGGAGAATTCCCCTGCCGCCGCGATCGGACTGCTCAGCGGTGATGTGATCACGGCGGTGAACCGTACGGCGGTGAAGACCGTCGCGCAGCTCGAGGAAGCCTTGAAGGCGGCCAAGAGCCAGTCGGTGGTGTTCGTGAGGCGCGAAGAGCGCCAGATGGTGCTGGTGGTGCCCTAGCGCCCTAAGACCAGAGTCGTCCAAGGGGCGAGACGGAAACGCTTCACTAATCGCAGACCGTGCATGCGGTAGGGCGCAAGCACCATCTGTTCATGGTGTCTTAAGAAACCGGCCAGGATCAGTGTTCCGCCGGGCGCAAGAAGATTCGCCAAATCGGCGGACATGGCCGCCAACGGGCGGGCCAGGATATTGGCGGTAATCACGTCGTAAGGCCCACGGCGCGTGACGTCGCGCTGGCCGCAGCCCTCGCTCAGGACGGCATGGACCAGCGGCGCAACCCCGTTACGCGCGGCGTTATAACGGCTCACCTTCACCGCCACCGGATCGATATCGGCGGCAACGACCGGCGCGCGCCACGCCTTGGCCATGCCGATGGCGAGGATCGCGGTGCCCGCGCCCATGTCGAGGCCGCGGCGGACATTTCCTCGGCGATGCGAGAGGTCGTCGAGAGCGAGCAAGCAGCCGAGCGTACTGGCGTGATGGCCCGAGCCGAACGCCGTCGCCGCGTTCACGAGGATCCGGATGGCGCCGGGCGGGAACGGACCTTGGATGTGGTCGCCGTGGATATAGAAGCGGCCGGCGCGCAAGGGCGGGAACGCCGCGACGCTTTCCGAGAGCCAGTCCTTTGCCGGCACTTTGTTGATCTCGAGCGTGGGTTCGGGGACGCAGAGACTGGATGCCGCGAGGGCAATGCGCTCGATGAGCGCCGCGCGCGGCGGTGCTGCGTCGAAAGTTCCTTCCACGGTCCAGGTGTGGCCGTCCGGATGAGCTTCATACATGCTGACCACGCCGGCGAGGCCGGCGAAGGCCTGCTCGAACCCTTCGGCGTGTTCGGTTCTGACGGTGACTTTGGCGCTCCAGGCGGAGCCGATGGCGCTCACGCGGACGGCTCCACGAAACTGTCGAGCACTTTCTTGCGACCGGCCTTGTCGAACGCAATCTCGAGTTTGCTCTCGTCGATGCCCTCGACGATGCCGTAGCCGAATTTCTGGTGGAAGACGCGGTCGCCGATGCGGAACTCGTTCGTGCTCGTGCGCTCCTGGACTTCCCAGCTTCCGGTTTTGGCCCACTCCATCCTGCTGCGGACGCCCGCGCCGCTGCGCGCGGTCACGGAATCGTTGAAGCCCGGCCAATCGCCGGCCGTCGACAGGCGGTGCCCGTACAGTCCGGGATCGGATTCCTGTTCGACATTATCCTTCGGCAGTTCCTCGACAAACCGCGAAGGTATGCTCGATTGCCATTGGTTGTAGACGCGCCGGTTGGCGGCGAACGAGATGAAGGCGCGGCGGCGCGCGCGGGTGATGCCGACGTAGGCAAGCCGCCGCTCCTCTTCGAGGGCTTTTTCGCCGCTCTCGTCCAGGGCGCGGCGGTTGGGGAAGATGTCTTCCTCCCAGCCGGGCATGAACACGGTATCGAACTCGAGACCCTTCGCGCTGTGCAAGGTCATCAACGTCACGCCCGTGTCGCCGGCGTTGGCGTCGTTTTCCATCACCAGGCTGACGTGATCGAGAAAGCCGCCGAGACTGTCCCACTCGTCCAGGCCGGAGACGAATTCCTTGAGGTTGTCGAGGCGCCCGGGGGCTTCGGGTGATTTGTCTTTCTGCCACATCTCGATGTAGCCGGACTCTTCCAGCACCTGGGCGGCGAGCTCGGCGGGCGCAACGGTTTCGCGCAAGGACCGCCAGCGCTGCATGTCGCGGGCGAAGTTCGCGAGCGCGGTGCGGGCCTGCGGCCGCAGTTCATCGGTCTCGGCGATGCGCATGGAGGCTTCCATCAGCGAGCGGCTTTGCGCGCGTGCGAGGATATGGATCTTCTGGATCGTCGTGTCCCCGAGGCCGCGCTTGGGCTTGTTGATGATGCGTTCGAAGGCGAGGTCGTCGTCCGGCTGCTGGATCAGGCGGAGATACGCGACCGCGTCGCGGATTTCGAGGCGCTCATAGAACCGCGGGCCGCCGACGACGCGATAAGGAATCCCCGTGGTGATCAGGCGCTCTTCGAACTCCAGCATCTGGAAGCCGGCGCGCACGAGGATGGCGATTTGATCCAGCGCATGACCGGCGCGCTGAAGGGCCTCGATCTCGTCGACCAGCCAGCGCGCCTCCTCGGCGCCGTCCCATACGCCGCGCACCTTGATCGGCGCGCCTTGTTCAATGTCGTCGTGGCCGGAGCGCAGAGTCTTGCCGAGCCGGCCTTCGTTGTGAGCAATCAGGTGCGAGGCGGCGGACAGGATCGTCGGGGTCGAGCGGTAATTCCGCTCCAGGCGGATCACCTTCGCATCGGGAAAATCTTTCTCGAAGCGCAGGATGTTTCCGACTTCGGCGCCGCGCCAGGAGTAGATCGACTGATCGTCGTCGCCGACGCAACACAAGTTGCGATGCTTCTGGGTCAGAAGGCGCAGCCACAGATACTGCGCGACGTTGGTGTCCTGGTACTCGTCCACCAGGACGTAATGGAACTGCTGCTGATACTCGGCCAGGATGTCGGGACGCGTCTGGAAAAGCGTGAGACAGTGCAGCAGGAGATCGCCGAAGTCGGCGGCGTTCAGGGTCTTCAGGCGCTCCTGATAAAGCCGGTACAGAGCGACGGCGCGTCCGTTGGCGTAATCGGTGCCGCCTTCCGCGCCGACGCGGTCAGGCGTGAGGCCGCGGTCCTTCCAGCGCTGGATGACGCCCATCAACCCCTGCGCGGGCCATTTCTTGGAATCGATATTGTCCGCTTCCATGATCTGCTTCAGGAGGCGGATCTGGTCGTCGGAATCCAGAATGGTGAAATTGGACTTGAGCCCCACCAGCTCGGCGTTCCGCCGCAGGATGCGCACACTGAGCGCATGGAAGGTACCGAGCCAAACCGCCTCGGCCGAGGGCCCCACAAGCTGCATCACACGCTCGCGCATTTCGCGCGCCGCGCGGTTGGTGAAGGTCACGGCCAGCACATGCCACGGCTTGGCGAGCCGCTTCATCAAGATCCAGGCAACGCGCGTGGTAAGCACGCGGGTCTTGCCCGTGCCCGCGCCCGAGAGCACAAGCACCGGCCCCTCGGTGGTCTCTACCGCCTGCCGCTGCTCGGGATTGAGCTTTTCGAGCCAGACCGGCACCGGCGCCGCAGGCGCAGGCCCCGGGCCGGGCGCCGGCACGGCGGGCTTCGGCGCCAGCGGCTCGAACGGCAGGTCGTCGTTGAGTTCGAAAGGGTCGGACATTCGTCGTTCAATTTCGCCGTCCTTGCGACCGCAAGGTCGCGAGGATCCAAAGTGTTAGGGTGTACGTCCTAATCCGGAAAAGAGAAACCTCCGGATTCTCGGCCCGGCAGGCCAAGGACGACACGGTGAGTCAGGGCCTCACGCCCAAAATATGGCAGATCGTATAGGTCAGGTCGGCGCGGTTGAGGGTGTAGAAGTGGAAATCCTTCACGCCCTCGCGCACGAGAGCACGCACTTGCTCTGCAACCACGGTCGCCGAGACGAGCCGCCGGGTTTCCACATCCTCATCTAAGCCGGAAAAGACGTCGCGCAACCAGTCGGGCACCGAGGCGCCGCAACGCTGCGCCATCTTGTGGGTCTGGGCGAAATTGGTCACCGGAATCAGGCCCGGCACGATCTCGGTCTTGATCCCGGCCTTCGCGGCGCGATCGCGAAACCGGCAGAAAACCTCCGGATCAAAAAAGAAATTGGTGATTGCGCGGCTCGCTCCCGCGTCGACCTTGCGTTTGAGGTTCTCGAGGTCGGCATCGGCGCTTTGCGCCTCGGGATGGATTTCGGGATAGGCGGCAACGCTGATCTCGAAATCGGCGACGCGTTTGAGCCCCGCCACCAAATCGACCGCGAAAGCATAACCGCCGGGATGCGGCACGTACCGCGTCTCGCCTTCGGGCGGATCCCCGCGCAGGGCGACGATATGGCGGATGCCGGCGTCCCAATAGCGGCGCGCGACCTCGTCCACCTCGTCGCGCGTGGCCGCCACGCAGGTGAGATGCGCGGCCGCGGGGAGCCTCTTTTCCTGCTGGATGCGCACCACCGTATCGTGCGTGCGCTCGCGCGTCGAACCGCCGGCCCCGTACGTCACCGACACGAACTTCGGCCTTAGCGGCGCCAGGCGCTCGATCGAGGCCCACAGCTGTTCGTGCATCTTTTCCGTCTTGGGCGGAAAGAACTCGAAGGAGACGCGGATATTGAGCGGCTCCGACGCACGCTGCGTAACACTGAGATCGAGGAGGGACGGCACCGGCGAGAATCCTGGAAAAGCACGGAAAAACGGAGAGTTTTGTTCCGGCGCGCCGACAAAACCGACAGCCCGCCATGCCGAAATACATATATGCTTTTTGGAATCCGTATGATACCCGTCTTTCACGCCGGTGGGGGCTAAGTCGATATAAATACGATAGAAAATAGCCTCTCATTCGCACGATCCGCACGGACACGATGTCCCTTTCCCCTTTTCGCCTCCTCGCCCTGCTCTTGGTCTGCGCGCTTGTCGGCGGCTGCGCCACGCGCCCGCCGGCCAGTGATGCGATGGCGCTGGCCGCTTACGAGGAGGCCAACGACCCCCTCGAGCCGTTCAACCGCGCCATGTTCAAGACCGACCAGGCGCTGGACAAGGTTCTCGTCCGGCCCGTCGTGAAAGGGTACCAGGCCGTCGTGCCGGAAGGCGGCCGCCGCAGCGTCGGCAACTTCCTGCGCAACGTGCGCTCGCCGATCACCTTCGTGCACGATGTTCTGCAGGCCGAACCGAACCGCGCGGGCGTCACCTTCTCGCGGTTCGTGGTGAACACCTTCATCGGCGTTCTTGGGCTGTTCGACGTCGCGACAGACATGGGCCTTCCGTACCATTCGGAAGACCTCGGCCAGACGTTGGCGGTGTGGGGCGTCGGCGATGGGCCGTTCATCTACGCGCCGTTGTTCGGGCCGTCGACCTTGCGGGACGGAACCGGGTTCGGCGTGGACGCCGTATTTGTCGATCCGATCGCCTGGTATGGGCGCGGCAACAATCCCTATGCCTGGGTGACCTGGCCGATCCTGGGGGGGCTGGTCATCAACACCAAAGACGAGACCATGTTCGCCACCGACGAACTGAACGCCTCGTCGATCGATTACTACGCTTCGCTGCGCAGCGCCTACCGCCAGATCCGCGCCAGCGAAATCCGCAACGGCGCACCGCCGCCGCTGGAAGATTTCGATGATTTTTCAAGTACTTCGGAAAATGGCGCGGTTGCGGCCGCCGCCGCCCCGGAAATGCCGCAGAGCGCTATTATCTCACCCCAGTAATCAAGCTGGAGCATCCATGATTTCCCGCCGCCACCTGATGATCGCCTCCGCGCTGGGCGCGCTCGCGCCGCGCTTCGCTTTTGCCCAGTCCGACGGCGACGCGGCGATGCTGATTTCGCAATTTGCGCAAAAGGGAATCGTCGAGATCCTTGCGGCGAAAATCCCGAATGCGGAAAAGCAGATGCGGTTCCGCGAGCTGTTCAAGACCTTCTTTGACTTGCCGGCCATCGGCCGGTTCGTGCTCGGCCGTTACGCCCGTGCCGTGAAGCCGGAGGAGATGAGCACTTTCACGCCGTTGTTCGAGGACGTGATCGTCTACACCTGGTCGCGGCGCTTCTCCGAATACAACGGCCAGACACTGAAGGTCGGCTCGAGCACACCGGACGGCGAAGACGGCGCGATCGTCAAATCGACCATCGTCGGCAACGCCGGCGAGAACTACGCGGTCGACTGGCGACTGCGCAAGCGTCCCGACGGCTGGAAGATCGTCGACGTGATCGTTGCCGGGGTCAGCATGGCGATCACGTACCGCAATGAATACAACACCATCATCGCCCAACAGGGCGGCATGGCGGGATTGGTGTCGCAGCTTCAGAAACAAGTCGGCGAGCTGAAGGCCGCGCAGCCGGCTTAATCGAGCGCGGAACTCTCGAGAGGCGCGCGCGGCGTCGATCCTTTCGGCGCCGCCCGCAGGTATTGGGCGGGCCAGGAGGCGGCGTGACCGAGGGCCTCGGCCGCATGCATGGGCCAATAGGGATTGCGCAGAAGCTCGCGCGCGAGCATGACGAGGTCGGCCTGCCCGGTGCGAACGATATGGTCCGCCTGCGCGGCATCGGTGATCAACCCCACCGCGGAGGTCTTGATGCCGGTCTCGCGGCGCACCTTTTCGGCAAACGGGGTCTGGTATCCCGGTCCGACAGCGATCGTCGCCTTCAGCACGTTGCCGCCGGAGGAAACGTCGATCAGGTCGACGCCCAAGTCTTTCAGCGCGCGGGCGAGAGCGACGGTCTGATCCGCATCCCAACCGCCCTCAATCCAGTCGGTCGCCGACAGGCGCACGAACAGGGCCGTGGCGTCGGAGAGCCTGGCCCGCACCGCGCCGGCGGTTTCGCGCAGGAAACGCGTGCGGTTATCGAAGCTTCCGCCGTAGGAATCGGTGCGCTGGTTGGAGAGCGGGGAGAGGAATTCGTGGAACAGGTATCCGTGGGCGGCATGCAATTCGATCACGCGGAAACCGGCGGCCTCGGCGCGCACGGCGGCAGTGACGAAGGCCTCCCGGGCGGCGGCGATCTCCGCGACGCTCAAGGCGCGGGGCAACGGATAGTCCGGGGAGAATTGAACGGCCGAGGGCGCGACGGTTTGCCAGCCGCCGTTCTCAGGCCTCACTTCGCCTTGCGGCTCACCGGGGAACGAACGATACGTGCTCGCTTTCCGGCCGGCGTGGGCAAGCTGGATGCCGGCGACGGCGCCTTGCCCGTCCATGAAGCGGACGATGCGCGCGAGGGTCTCGAAGTGCTTCTCGCTCCAGACGCCGAGGTCCTGCGGGGAGATGCGCCCTTCGGGCACGACCGCGGCCGCCTCGGTGAAGACGAGGCCGGCGCCGCCGACGGCGCGGCTGCCCAGGTGGACGACGTGCCAATCGTTGGCGAAACCGTCCACCGAACTGTATTCACACATCGGCGAGACCACGATTCGGTTGCGCAGTGTTACACCCCGCAGGGTGATCGGCTCGAAAAGATGGGGCATAAGCGATGGGTCTCCCGGTGAACGGAACCAGGGTCTATCTTCGCCGTTACACCGGGTCGGAAAAACAGGTCTTTTCAACATGCCAGCCGTGCAGTCCGGCGAGATTGACGGCGCGGCGCCGCCGCCCTACCGCCGCGCCCTCCTGATCGTCAACGAACACAGCCGCCGCGGGCGCGAATCCGTGCAGGCGGCGGAGGGCCTGCTGGTTCAAGGTGGGATCGAAGTCCAGCGCCTCCCCTGCGGGAGCGCGGACGATCTGAGCAACCGCATCCGCGAATTCGGGCCCCAGGTCGATTGCATCGTCCTCGGCGGCGGCGATGGGACCTTCAACACCGCAGCGAAGGCGCTGATAGAGGTCCGCAAACCTCTCGGCATCCTGCCGCTGGGCACCGGCAACGATCTCGCCCGTACGCTCGGCATTCCGCTCGACCTGCCCGGCGCGGTCGATGTGATCCTGCGCGGCAAGGTGCACGCGATCGACCTCGGCGAGGTGAACGGGCGCGCCTTCTTCAACGTCGCGAGCTTTGGCCTGAGTACGCGGCTGACGCGCAACCTTACCGGTGACGTGAAGCGCCGCTGGGGCCGTTTCGGTTATGCCATCGCCCTCTTCCGCGCCCTCATCCGCGCGCGGCCCTTCTCGGCGATCATCCGCGCGAACGGCCATGTCCACCGCGTGCGCACGCTGCAGATCGCGGTGGGCAACGGGCGTCACTACGGCGCGGGCATGACCGTGGAGGAAGACGCGCGCATCGACGACGGCACCCTCAATCTCTACAGCCTGGAGTTCGACCACCCGTGGCGGCTGCTGTTGCTCTATCCCGCCTTCCGCAAGGGAAAACACGGCGTCTGGAAGCAGGTGCGGACGTTGAAGACGGAGCGTGTCGAGATCCGCACGCGCAAGCCGAAGTCGATCAATACCGACGGCGAGATCACGACACATACTCCCGCGCACTTCCAGGTGCTGCGCGGCGTGGTGCAGGTGTACGTGCCTTGGTGAGGTCTCTTTCGACGATACTTTGACGCGGCCCGCTTGTCAGGCGAGCGAAGAGTCGCCCAGCGCCGCGTCCAGGATGAACCCGGCCATGTCCTTGGGCTTTATCTTCGGCACCTTTGAATCTCGGCCCTCCATCGTGCGCTTGATGACGATGTTGGCTTCGACCTTGCGCTGATCGACGCGCACGATGTCCTGCGCGCCTTTGATCTTGGGATAATAGAGCGGGTCGACAAGCTTCATGCGCTCGCCGATGCGGCTCATCAAAGCCTGCCGGTCGAGGCTTTCGGTCTCGCGCGCGCCGACAAGAACCCAATCCTTTTGGCCGCCGTAAGCGGTCTCGTTGAGCTCCTTCACCGCGTCTTCGGGTGCATCGCCGGTAAAGCCGACCTTGTACAGATGCTTGCTGATGCCCGCGTCGCTGCCCCACTCCTGCATGGCTTCGCTCATGGCGATATAGACGGACGGCATCGTTCTCTCCTAGGCTTGGCCGAAGACGGGGGACCTTCATACATGATCGACCTGCGCAGCGATACCGTCACCCGGCCGACGCCGGGCATGCTCAAAGCCATGGCGGAGGCGCCGGTGGGCGACGACGTATTCGGCGACGATCCGACGGTCAACAGACTGCAGGCGGTGGTGGCGGAGCGGGCCGGAAAGGAAGCGGCGCTGTTTCTGCCGACGGGCACGCAGAGCAATCTCACCGCTTTGATGGCGCACTGCCAGCGCGGGGAAGAGTATATCGTCGGGCAGAACGCCCACACCTATAAGTACGAAGGCGGCGGCGCGGCGGTGCTGGGCAGCATCCAGCCGCAGCCGCTGGCGAACGCGCCGGACGGAACGATCCCGCTCGATCTGATCGCAGGGGCGATCAAGCCGGACGATACGCATTTTGCGATCACGCGCCTGCTGGCGCTCGAGAACACCATCGGCGGCAAGATCCTGCCGGAGAACTATATCGCCGAAGCGACAGCCTTCGCGCGGAGCAAAGGGCTCGGGACACATCTCGACGGGGCGCGGATCTGGAACGTGATGGCGGCCTCGAACGCGTCCCTCGCGGACCTGTGCAAACCGTTCGATACGGTGTCGATGTGCTTCTCCAAGGGCCTGGGCGCACCCGTGGGATCGGTTCTCGCCGGCCCCAAGGAGCTGATCACGCGCGCGGCGCGCTGGCGCAAAACGCTCGGCGGCGGGATGCGGCAAGCCGGCGTGCTCGCGGCGGCCTGTCTCTACGCGCTCGACCATCACCTCGCCCGCTTGCGCACCGATCATGAGAACGCCGCGCGCCTGGGCGCGGCGGTGGCGGAGATCCCGGCTCTGAAGCTCATCCATCAATCGACGAACATGGTGTTCGTGTCCGTGCCAAGAGAGAAATGCGAGGCGTTGGGCGCCTTCCTCAAAGAGCGCGGGATCCTGACGCTGATGGGCCCTACCTTGCGCCTGGTGACGCATGGAGACCTGAAGCCCGGCGATGTCGATACCGCCGCGCGCGCGATCAAGGACTTCTTCCGGTAGGTTGGCTGCCGCGCGCGAAGATTCCCGGCCTACAGCCGCCGCGCCGACGCCATGAGCCAAATCACGCCGCGCGGTCGAGAGCGCCGGGGAATTCGCTCCACTCGCGGCCATCGAGCTCGCGGCCGTTGGCTTTCGGGCGAAGGCCGCCCCACTGCTTGAAAAAGAAGGCGACGTTCTGCGCGACACAGAGATCGCGCACCTCGCGCACCCACGCGGGATTCACGGCGCGGTGCTTCGGTCCGCTTTCGCCGCCGCAGATGACCCAATCGATGCCGCGAAGGTCGACGGCGCCCAAGGAGCCGAGCAGGGGCTCGACCGAAAGAAACTTGATGCCCGCCTTGGCGTCGCGCAGATGCTGGATGCGGCTGGTCTGCTGTGCATTCTCCACCGACACGCCCATCCAGACGTTGGCGGGAAACGGCTTCGCCTGATAGCGCGCGTTGACATAGTCGCGCAGGAGCGAGCTGCGCTTGGTGAGGACCTGGAACGTATGCCAATGCGCCTGTTCCATGGTGTCGAAGACCTGATCGATGAAGCCGGTCGGCACATCCTTGTGGAACAGGTCGCTCATGGAATTGACGAAGATCATCTGCGGCTTCTTCCAGCGCAGGGGATGAGCCAGACGCTCCGGCCGCAGCGTCAGGTCGAAACCGGGCTCGAACGGATGCTTCGGAACGCCGCGAAAGCGCTCGGAAAAGCGCTCGGCATAGCAGTTATCGCAGCCGGGGCTGATCTTGGTGCAGCCCGTGACCGGGTTCCAGGTGGAGTCCGTCCATTCGATGCGCGTGCCAGCCGACATTGGTGCGTTCCCTTGAGGAAACGCTTATCTAGGTCGCCTTGGCGAAGCTGTCACGCAATCCCACCGTGCGATTGAACACCAAGTTCGCGGCCTTCGAATCCCGCACGAAATAACCGAGACGCTCGAACTGCACGGTGTCCTTCTCGTTGCGCGCGGCGAGCGCGGGCTCCAGCTTGGCGCGGGCGATGACCTCGAGGGAATGGGGATTGAGATCCTTCATCGGGTCGCCTGCGGCGCCGGGGTCAGGGCGATTGAACAGCGTATTGTAAATCCGCACTTCCGCGTCCACGGCGTGCCTGGCCGAGACCCAATGCATCGTCGCTTTCACCTTGCGGCCGTCGGGCGCATTGCCGCCCTTGGTCGCGGGGTCGTAGGTGCAGCGCAGCTCGACGACATTGCCGGCCGCATCCTTGATCGCTTCGCGACATGTGATGAAATAGGCGTAGCGCAGGCGGACTTCCGTCCCAGGAGACAAGCGGAAGAATTTCTTGGGCGGGTTCTCCATGAAGTCGTCCTGCTCGATGAAGAGCTCGCGCGAAAACGGCACCTTGCGCGAGCCCGCGGAAGCGTCTTCCGGGTTGTTGACCGCATCGAGGTCTTCGGCCTGGTCTTCGGGATAGTTCTCGATCACCACCTTCAAGGGCTTCAGAACCGCCATATAACGCGAGGCCGCCTTGTTGAGGAATTCGCGCACCGCGGCGTCAAACATCGCGATGTCCACGACGCTGTTGGCGCGCGCAACGCCGGCACGCTTGACGAAATCGCGGATGGCGGCGGGCGGAATGCCGCGGCGGCGCATGCCGGCGATCGTCGGCATGCGCGGGTCGTCCCAGCCGTCGACGTGCCCTTCCTTCACCAGAAGCGTGAGATAACGCTTCGAGAGGATGGTGTAGGTCATGTTGAGGCGGGCGAACTCGTACTGCCGCGGCCGCGACGGCACCGGCAGGTGCTCGATCAGCCAGTCGTAGAGCGGTCGGTGGTCGTCGTACTCGAGCGTGCACAGGGAGTGCGTGATGTGCTCGATGGCATCCGACTGGCCGTGGGCGTAGTCGTACATCGGGAAAATGCACCAGGCGGTGCCGGTGCGCGGATGCGGGGTGTGAATGATGCGGTAGAGCACCGGATCGCGCAGATTGATGTTGCCCGACGCCATGTCGATCTTGGCGCGGAGCGTGCGGGCGCCGTTCGGGAATTCGCCCGCGCGCATGCGCCGAAACAAATCGAGGTTTTCCGCGGCGGTGCGCTCGCGGAACGGGCTCGGCTTACCCGGCTCCGTCAGGGTTCCGCGGTTGATGCGCATCTCGTCCGGTGTCTGATCGTCGACGTAAGCGAGACCTTTCCCGATCAGATACTCCGCCCACTGGTAGAGCTGCTCGAAATAGTCCGAGGCGTGATACAGGTGCTTGCCCCAGTCGAAGCCGAGCCAGCGCACGTCCGCCTCGATGGCGTCGATATATTCCTGTTCTTCCTTGGCGGGGTTGGTGTCGTCGTAGCGCAGGTGGCAGCGCCCGCCGAATTCCTCGGCCAGCCCGAAGTTGATGCAAATCGCCTTGGCGTGCCCCAAGTGCAGATAGCCGTTCGGCTCGGGCGGAAAGCGGGTGACGACCTGCTTGTGCTTGCCCGAGGCGATATCGGCGCTGACGATATCGCGCAGGAAGTTGTTGACGACGGGAGCTTCTGACTCGGACATGGACATTCCAAAAAGGCGGGAACTGGCGTTTATGGCACGGTGGATCGCCCGCGGTAAATCTTGCTTCCCGGCGTTCGGTGCGCGACGCCGCCGGGCGGGCGACGAGGGTTATGGGTCGTCGTTGAAACCGTTCGTGATCGGATAGCGATAATCGCGGCCGAAGGCGATTTTGCTGATCTTCACGCCGGGCGGCGCCTGCCGGCGCTTGTATTCGGCGTTCTTGAGCATGCGGAAGACCCGCCGGACGGTGGCTTCATTGAAACCGTCGGCGGCCACGTCCTTGATGCCTTTCTGGCCCTCGATAAGACCTTTCAGGATGCCGTCCAGCTCCTCGTAGGGCGGCAGCGTATCCTGGTCCTTCTGGTTGGGCTTGAGCTCGGCCGTCGGCGGCTTGGTGATCACATTTTCGGGCATCACCGGACCATGCGGCCCCAGCGCGCCCGCGGGCGTGTTGGCATTGCGCCAGCGGCATACGGCGAACACAGTGGTTTTATAGAGGTCCTTGAGCACGGCAAAGCCGCCGCACATATCGCCGTAGAGGGTGGCGTACCCGGTCGACATCTCGCTCTTGTTGCCGGTCGAGAGCACCATCTTCCCGAACTTGTTGGAGATGGCCATGAGGGTCATGCCCCTCGCCCGCGACTGGAGATTCTCCTCGGTGATATCGGCGTTGGTGCCGGCGAACATGGGCCCAAGCATCTTGGCGTAAGCCTCCATCGCCGGGCCGATGGAGATGGTGTCGAGTTTCACACCGAGCATCTTCGCGACCGTCGCGGCATCGTCGAGGCTTTCCTGCGACGTGTAAGGCGAAGGCATCATGACGCAATGGACTTTGTCCGGGCCGAGGGCGTCGGCCGCAATGGCGGCGGCGAGCGCGCTGTCGATGCCGCCGGACAGGCCAAGCACGACCCCGGAGAAGCGGTTTTTCCGCACATAATCGCGAAGTCCCAGTACGCAGGCCTGATAGACGGCCTCGGCGCGTTCACATGACTTCGCGGGCGGCTGCGGCGCGCAGACCCAACCTTCTTCGGTGCGCGTCCACCGCGTCATCACGAGATCGGTTCTCCACCACGGCAACTGGACCGCGAGAGAGCGGTCCGCGTTCAGGACAAAGGAGCCGCCGTCGAACACAAGGTCATCCTGGCCGCACATCTGATTGACATAAATCAGCGGCAGGCCGGTCTCCGTCACGCGTGCGACGGCGTGATTAAGCCGCATGTCCGGCTTCGACAGCTCGAAAGGCGAGCCGTTGGGGACGATCAGGATCTCAGCGCCGGATTCCTGCAGCGTTTCGGTGATGTCCTCGTACCACATGTCTTCGCAGACAAGCGCGCCGAGGCGCACGCCCCGGAACGAGATCGGCCCCGGCGCGGGCCCAGGAAGGAACACGCGGTATTCGTCGAACACGCCGTAATTGGGCAGATGGTGCTTGTACCTGCAGCCGGCGATCTCGCCCTGATCGAGCAGCAGAACCGCGTTGTGCGCCCGTATGCGCGTATCCTCGCCGCCGCGGCTGACCTGCGCCTGCCACGGCGCGCCGATCAGCAGCGCAGGGCCTTTATCGGCCGTGAGTGCGGCGAGCGCGCGGACGGCGGCCTCGCAAGCCTCGAGGAAGGACACGCGGTAAACCAGGTCCTCGGGCGGATAACCGCTGACGGTAAGCTCGGGGAAAATGACAAGCTCGGCACCGAGCACCCGGGCCTTCTCGCGCGCGTCCTTGATCAGGGCCACGTTGCCGGCGATGTCGCCCACGGTCGGATTGACCTGCGCCAACGCGATCGTGAGGGAGTCTGCCATGCGGCGGAAAACTTCTTAGGAGCCGGCGGCCACGCGTTCCTTCTTTTGCTGCAGGCGCTCGTCCTTGAGCGCTTCAGCAATGAGGAAGGCAAGTTCGAGCGATTGCGAGGCGTTGAGACGCGGATCGCAATGGGTGTGATAGCGATCGGCGAGGCTTGCTTCGGTGATCGCCTGGCTGCCGCCGACGCATTCGGTGACGTCCTTTCCGGTCAGTTCGAAATGCACGCCGCCGGGGTGGGTCCCTTCGGCGCGGTGCACGGCGAAGAACGCGCGAACCTCCGAAAGGATCCGGTCGAATTGGCGGGTCTTGTACCCGGTCGAGCTCTTCACGGTATTGGCGTGCATGGGATCGCAGACCCACACGACCCGACGGCCTTCCCGTTCGACGGCGCGTATCAGCGTCGGCAGATGTTCCGCGAGGCGCTCGGCGCCCATGCGCGAGATGACGGTCAGCCGGCCGAGCTCATTGTGCGGGTTCAAGGCATCGCACAGCGTCAGCAGTTCCTCGGCGGTGGTCTTCGGGCCCACCTTGACGCCGAGCGGATTCTGGATGCCGCGCAGGAATTCGACATGGGCGTGATCGGGCTGACGCGTGCGCTCGCCGAGCCACAGCATATGGGCCGAACAGCCGTACCACTGACCGGTGGTGGAATCGTTGCGGCACATGGCTTCTTCATAGGGAAGCAGCAGCGCCTCGTGCGAGGTGTAGAGCTCGGTCTCGCGGATTTGCGGCACGGTTTCGCCCGTCAGGCCGCAGGCTTCCATGAACTCGAGGGTCTCCTGGATGCGATCGGCGAAACGCTTGTACTTCTCGCTCGCGGCGGCATCGGTCATGAAGCCGAGCGTCCACTGATGGACCTTGTGCAGGTCCGCGTAACCGCCTTGCGCAAAGGCGCGCAGGAGGTTGAGCGTGGCGGCCGACTGATTGTAGGCCTGGACCATGCGCTTCGGGTCCGGCGTACGTGCCTCGGCGGTGAACTCCATGCCGTTGACGTTGTCGCCGCGGTAGGACGGGAGTGTGACGCCGTCGATGGTTTCGTCGGGCGAGGACCGCGGCTTGGCAAACTGTCCGGCCAGGCGCCCGACCTTCACGATCGGCAGCGCGCCGCCGAAGGTGAGCACGACGGCCATCTGCAGAAGAACGCGGAAGGTGTCTCGGATATTGTCCGGATGGAACTCGGCGAAGCTCTCGGCGCAGTCGCCCCCCTGGAGCAGGAAGGCCTGCCCGGCGCCGACCTTGGCGAGCGCCGCCTTCAGCCGGCGCGCCTCGCCGGCGAACACGAGGGGCGGATAGCTGCGCAGCTGCTTTTCGACCGCCGTGAGGGCGGCGGCGTCCGGGTACACGGGCGCCTGCTGAATGGGCTTTGCCCTCCAGCTTTCCCGGCTCCACTTGCCCTGTTCGCGCAACGTCACGGCTCGCCTCAAACTGCTGCTCGACATCATATAATGCGCCCCTCTTAATGAGTTAAGGCGCTCATTTCCAGGAAAAAGCCTAAACGCGTGCGTTTCCAGCACCTTATGATCGATCCATGACCCCTCACCCTGCCGCCGCGGACATCGTGGCCCTCTACCAGCGTCACGCGGACAAATGGGATGCGGACCGGGGCAAGACCCTGTTGGAGCGCCCCTGGCTCGACCGGTTCCGGCAGGCGCTCGCGCCCGGACGGCCGGTGCTCGATCTCGGCTGCGGAACCGGGGACCCGATGGCGCGCTATTTGATCGAGCAAGGGCACGCGATCGTCGGCGTGGATGCCGCGCCAGCGTTCATCGACATCTGCCGAAGGCGCTTTCCCGCGCAGCGCTGGATCCCGGCCGACATGCGGACCCTGGTTCTCAATGAACGCTTTGGCGGCATCCTGGCATGGGGAAGCTTCTTCCACCTCACCCCCGACGATCAGCGCCCGATGTTCTCCACCTTCGCGCGCCACGCGGCGCCGGGGGCTGCGCTCATGTTCACAAGCGGGCCCGAAGCGGGCGAGCGCATCGGCGCGTATCACGGCGATGCGCTTTATCACGCGAGCCTCGCGCCGGCGGAGTACGAGGCGCTGCTCACCGCGAATGGATTCCGCGTGCTGTCTTACGTGGCAGAAGATCCCGCGTGCGGAGATGCGACAGTCTGGCTTGCCAAATTCAAAGACGCCTAGGCGGGGACACGCAGGAGCACGACGGCGGCGTCAACCTATCTCGTAATGAAGGGCCGAGGACCCGGAGGTATCTCGTTTCTGGTCTTTCAAGAAACAGAAACCTGGATGCTCGCGGCTCCGCCGCAAGGATGACGAGAAAACGAGGGGGCGACGTCCCCTGTCGGCGTCCAGCTCTTACGAAACCAGAAAACAGATACCCCTGGATCCTCGCGGCTGCGCCGCAAGGATGACGAGAAAGCTGGATCCTCGCGGCTGCGCCGCAAGGATGACGAGGAAGCTGGATGCTCGCGGCTCCGCCGCAAGGATGACGAGAAAACGAGGAGGCGACGGCCCCTGTCGGCGTCCAGCTCTCGCGAAACCAGAAAACAGATACCCCTGGATCCTCGCGGCTGCGCCGCAAGGATGACGAGAAAACGAAGGGCGACGGCCCCTGTCGGCGTCCAGCTCTCGCGAAACCAGAAAACAGATACCCCTGGATCCTCGCGGCTGCGCCGCAAGGATGACGAGATAGCTGGATCCTCGCGGCTGCGCCGCAAGGATGACGAGAAAGCTGGATCCTCGGCGCTTCGCCGCAAGGATGACGAGGAAGCTGGATCCTCGGCGCTTCGCCGCAAGGATGACGAGATAGCTGGATCCTCGCGGCTGCGCCGCAAGGATGACACGCATGCCGAAGCCCTTCGTGTCACATCTCGGCGGCCGCGGGGTCCTTCTCCGGCACCGGATCGCGCATCGTGACGAACTCTTCGGCCGCGGTCGGGTGAATGCCCACGGTCGCGTCGAACTGCGCTTTGGTCGCGCCGGCCTTCAAAGCGACGGCGAGGCCCTGGATGATCTCCGGCGCATCCTCGCCCACCATGTGGCAGCCGAGCACGCGGTCGGTCGCTTTATCGACCACCAGCTTCATCATGGTGCGCTCGTCGCGCCCGGACAGCGTGTGCTTCATCGGCCTGAAGCGGGTGATGAAGAGGCGGACTTTATGATGCTGGCGCGCCTGCTCTTCGGTGAGGCCCACGACACTGACGGGCGGCTGGCTGAAAACCGCCGACGCGATGTTGGTGTAATCCAGCGTCATGGGGTTCTTGTTGAAAAAGCTTTCGGCGAAGACGCGGCCCTCGTTGATGGCCACCGGCGTAAGATTGACGCGGTCGGTCGCATCACCCACCGCGAAGATGCTCTCGACGCTGGAGCGATTCCACTCATCGACGACGACCGCGCCCTTCCTGTCGAGCTTGACGCCGGCTTCGGCGAGGCCGAGGTTCGCCGTGTTCGGCGTGCGGCCGGTGGCATAGAGCACGCAGTCCGCGCGCATCTCTTCATTGCGGTCGAAGCGCACGGAAAATCCGTCAGCGCATTTCTCGACCGAATTCACCACGCAGTCGCGGCGGATTTTGATCCCCTTTTTCTCCAGCTCTTCGGCGAGGGTCGCGCGGACGTCCTGGTCGAAGCCGCGCAGCAGCTGCGCCGACCTGAGAACCAGCGTGACCTCGGAGCCCAGCGCCCGGAAGATCCCGGCGAACTCCACGGCGATGTAGCCGCCGCCGACAATGACGACGCGTTTGGGGCGCTGCTTGAGCTCGAGCGCCTCGTTCGAGCTGATGACATGCTCTTTCCCCGGAAAGTCGGGGATCGCCGGCCAGCCGCCGACGGCGACGAGGATCTTATCCGCCGTCAAACGCTTACCGTTCACCTCGACGGTGTGCGGATCGGCGATGACGCCCTTTCCCGCAATCAGGTTCGCCCCCGCGTCGCGGAGAATGCGGGCGTAGATGCCTTCGAGCCGATCGAGCTCCCTGTTCTTGGCCTCGATCATCGCGCGCCAGTCGTGGACCGCTCCGCTGACTTGCCAGCCGTAACCGAGGGCGTCCTCGAAGTCCGCCGCGAAGTGCGCGCCGTAAACCAGCAGCTTCTTCGGCACGCATCCGCGTATGACGCAAGTGCCGCCGGGCCGGCTGGCCTCGATGACCGCGACGCGGCCGCCGTACTTGGCGGCCAAGCGTGAGGCGCGAACGCCGCCGGAGCCCGCGCCAATGGTGATGAGGTCGTAGTCGTAGCGGTGGCCCACGGTCATAACGGCATCAACTTTTCGGTTTTCGAGCGCGAGACTCGCGCATCAGCGGTTGGGAATCATTCATCCTAGATAACAAACTTGAAAACTATAGCCGTATTGCAACCAAAAGCGGGGAACTTTCGGCCGGCCGAACGTTGTAAGGGCCACGGGTGGAGTGGTTAAAGTTCCGATGAGTTCACTTGCTGGTCTGCGCATCCTGATCGTGGAGGACGACGCCCTCGTCGCTCTCAACCTTCAGGACTTTGTCGAAGGTCTGGGCTGCACGGTGGTCGGTCCGGTGGACCGGCTCAGTCGCGCTTTGGCGACTCTCGACACCACGCATATTGACGGGGCCATGCTCGATATCAACCTTCATGGCGAGATGGTCTATCCGCTGGCGGAGCGCCTGGCCGAACGCGAAATTCCCATGCTGTTCTGCAGCGGTTATGCCTTTACCTCGGCCGTGCCGCCGAAGTTCGCCCGTTATCCGCAGGTCGCCAAGCCGATGGTGGAGCATACGCTGCGCACAGCGATGGTCGAGACGTTCGGGTATCTGAAGGCGCCGCCGGTGAACAAAGAAAGCGCCCTGGCGCGGGCTTGACCCCTCACCCACCCCAACGCTGCGTGCGCGACCTTCCCGGCGCCGCAAGCCGTAGAGGCTACAACCGCACTACTCGACCGTAACGCTCTTTGCGAGATTTCGCGGTTGGTCGACGTCGGTGCCGCGCAGCACCGCCGCGTGGTAGGCGAGGAGCTGCACCGGGATCGAAGCCAGAATGGGCACGACGAACGGGTCGGAGCTCGGCAGGCAGATCGAATGCGATGCCAGCCGGCCGGCGCGCTTCACGCCGGTCTCGTCGCTGATGAGAATGACGCGCCCGCCGCGGGCGATGACCTGCTCGATGTTCGACAGCGACTTGTCGAACAGGAAGTCGCTGGGGGCGATCACCACCACCGGCACATTCTCGTCGATCAGGGCAATCGGTCCGTGCTTCATCTCGCCGGCCGCGTAGCCTTCGGCGTGGATGTAGGAAATCTCCTTCAGCTTGAGCGCGCCTTCAAGCGCGATCGGATAGGACGATCCGCGGCCGAGATAGAGCACGTCGCGCGCTTCCGCCAGCTCTTCGGCGATGTGCTTGATGTGCGCATCGAGGTGGAGAACGTCCGCCACGCGCGAGGGAACGCTCAGCAGCGCCGACGACAGGCGCGCTTCGGCGGCCGCATCGATCGTGCCCCGGACCTTGCCGAAGTTGATGGCAAGGCAGGCCAGCGCCATGAGCTGGGTGGTGAAGGCCTTGGTCGAAGCCACGCCGATCTCCGGCCCGGCTTGCGTCGGCAACACCGCGTCGGATTCACGAGCAATCGTGCTTTCAGGCACGTTGACGACGGAGAGGATCTTCTGGCCCTTGGATCTGCAATAGCGCAGCGGTACGAGCGTATCGGCGGTTTCGCCCGACTGTGAAACGAACAGGCCGAGGCCGTTCTTAGAGAGCGGCGGCTCGCGGTAGCGGAATTCCGATCCGACATCGCAGTCCACCGGCACCTTCGCCAGCATCTCGATCCAATATTTGGCAACGAGCCCGGCGTAGTAAGCCGTACCGCAAGCGACGGCCGTCACGCGGTCGATCTCGCGGAGATCGAAAGGCATGTGGGCGAGCGAAATGGACTGCGCGGCGGGATTGTAGTGCGTGCGGAGCGTATCGCCGAGCACCTGGGGCTGCTCGAAAATCTCTTTCAGCATGAAATGGCGGTATTCACCTTTGCCGGCCAGAGCGCCGGAGACCGAGCTTTGCACGATCTTGCGATGAACCACCTCGCCCGCCTGGTTGCGGACCGTGGCGCCGTCCTTGGTGATGACCACCCAGTCGCCGTCCTCGAGGTAGGCGATGCGGTTGGTCATCGGCGCGAGGGCAAGAGCGTCGGAGCCGAGATACATCTCGCCTTCGCCGTAACCGACGGCCAGCGGCGGGCCCTTGCGGGCGCCGACGAGGAGATCGGGAGCGGGCGCCATCATGATGGCGAGGGCAAAGGCGCCCTCAAGGCGGCGGATGGCTTCAAAGGCCGCGCCTTCCGCCGGCAGGCCCTGGTCCAGATAATCGGTGACGAGGTGGACGACGACTTCGGTGTCGGTGTCGCTCGAGAACGTGTGCCCCTTGCTCTCCAGTTCCGCGCGGAGCTGCTGGAAGTTCTCGATGATGCCGTTGTGAACGACGGCGACCTTGGAGCTGGCGTGCGGGTGGGCGTTGGCTTCGTTCGGAATGCCATGGGTCGCCCAGCGGGTATGGCCGATACCGACCGTGCCGCCCAAGGGCTCGGCCCGCAGCCGTTCGACCAGATTGACGATTTTGCCCGGCGCCCGGCGGCGGCCGATCTTGCCATCGACCAAGGTGGCGAGACCGGCGGAATCATAACCGCGGTATTCCAGGCGGCGCAGGCCCTCGATCAGACATTCAGCCGCGTTGACGCGGCCGATTACGCCGACGATTCCACACATACGTGCACTTCCCTATGTCCCGGCAACCACTCTGAACGCTTAACGCTCGGACTTGGATTTTGTCGCTTGCTTCAACTTGCGATAATTGGCGGCAAAGCCGTCCTTGATTTCCTGGCGCGAGGAGTTGATGGCGAGACCGTCGGCCGGAACGTCCTTGCGCACCACCGCGCCGGCGCCGGTCATGGCGCCGTCGCCGACCTTCACAGGGGCGACCAGAACCGAGTTGGAACCGATCGAGGCGCCCGCGCCGATGTCCGTGCGCGACTTGGAAAAGCCGTCATAGTTGGCGGTGATGGTCCCTGCGCCGATATTGGCTTTGGCGCCGACGCGTGCATCGCCCACGTACGAAAGGTGATTGACCTTCGCGCCGGTCTCGAGATTGGCATTCTTGATCTCGACGAAATTGCCCACGTGGGCGTCCGCGCCGATGTCCGCGCCCGGCCGGAGGCGGGAATAAGGTCCGACGACGGCGCCGCCGGAGATGTGGGCGCCCTCGATATGACAGAAGCCTTTGACGACGGCGTTGTCGTCGATGCTCACGCCCGGACCGAAAACCGTGAACGGACCGATCTCGACGTCCTTCCCGATCTTGGTGTCGGCGGAGAAATAGACCGTATCGGGCGCGGTCAGTGTCGCGCCGTTCTCCATGGCCTTGCGCCTGGCGCGACGCTGGAAGATCGCTTCGGCTTCGGCGAGCTCGACCCGGCTGTTGATGCCGAGCAACTCCTCTTCCTCGCCTTCGACCACGGCGCAGGTCATGCCGGCCTTGCGCGCGAGCCCGACGATGTCGGTGAGATAAAATTCGTTCTTGGCGTTGTTGGGCGTGACGTGAGCGAGCAACTGCCACAGCGCCTTGGCCTCCACCAGCATGATGCCGGAATTGCAGAGCCTGATGTCGCGCTCGGCGGGGCTGGCATCCTTGGCTTCGACAATGCGCTCGAGGCCTTCGGCACCGGTCACGAGACGGCCGTACCCGCCGGGGTCGGCGGGCTTGAACCCGAGCACGACGACCGCCGGTTTCCTTCCTTCGGAGCGTGCGGCGATCATGCGGGAGATGGTCTCGCCGCTGATGAATGGCGTATCGCCGTAGACGACAATCACGTCGCCGGAAAAATCCTTCAGCTGTTCCTGCGCCTGCTGCACGGCGTGGCCGGTGCCGCGCCGGTCCTGCTGAATGGCCACAGGATGCGGCGCCACCGTTTTGGCCAAGCTCTCCATTTCCGGGCCGATCACGACGACGACCGGGGAAATCTTCTGCTCTTTGAGAGTCTCCAGCACGTGACCGACCAACGGGCGGCCGGCGACCTTATGCATGACCTTGGGCAAGGAGGATTTCATCCGCGTGCCGAGGCCGGCAGCGAGGACTATGGCGGCGGTCGCCGTCGCGGGAGAGGTCATGGAGAGGCGATATCCAAAGCCGAGGAATTGAAGGCGAAAATGACACGCGGGAGCGGGAGGATAAAGGGAGAGCGAACAGCGAATGTTCCCTCAACCGGTGAAAAAAGTGTCACGATCAATGAGTTAGGCATAGCGCCCGGTTGGGTACTGGCTCAGGTTTGAAAATAAGGGCACTGCGGCAGGCTGTTGCAGGTACGGAGGCCAATTATTATTTTTTTCCGATGCCACGGGAAAAGCGCCCACCGTTGCCGGACTTGAAGGCACATAATTTACGCAAACGCGCGGAGCAGATGCGCGTAATCGCGGGCACCCTCAAGCAGTCACTCCCTCGCTCAATACTGCTGCGCAAAGCCGCCACTTACGAGGAAAAGGCTGACCTTATAGAACGTGAAATGCAACGCGGCGGGCCTTCCGTTTAAGAGTGGGTTTCGGCGTCTCTTGGCTTATGCTTAGCGGCATGCATGGGAGGCGCGGTGTGGACGTCAAGGAATACTCAGCCTCTCTCCACACCGCCATTGAGACCTGGGATACGCCATTAGCGCCCTCACAGATGAGGGTGCCCCGCTCGATGTGATTAGCCGCGCGATGCGAGCGCAATTGGCGGACATGCACGCCAGACTACAGGCGACTCCAGATGCTTAAAGGTCCTAAAAAAAATGACCCCGGCCATGGCCCGCGGCCTATCCAGCCGCCTGTGGGAAATGTCGGATATCGTCGCCTTGATCGACGCAGCCGCCCCGGCCTCTAAGCCTCGGGGTCCGTACAAGAGACGCGATAAGGCTTTGATTCAGAATTCAAACTGAGGCAGTACCGGTTGCGGGCCGCCTTGACAGGGCCAAGGGCGGACTTTAAGACCGGCCTTCCTATCCGGTTCACTTCATCAGCCTGGATACGGGCGGTTAGCTCAGCGGTAGAGCACACCCTTCACACGGGTGGGGTCGTAGGTTCAATCCCTACACCGCCCACCATTCCCGCATCGCCTATGGCGCACGGCAGACTGATGGCATTCTGCGGGTCGCAGCATGCGCCGCGAAGCTTTGGCAAGGCCGGGCGCGTTCATAAACCCTGATATGATTGTCGGGAAAAAAGGCCCGCGTTTGGCGCGGGCCTTTGCTGCGTCAGGCGCCGGCTTTCATGGCCCTGCCGGAAATCTGCACACCGAGCCCCTCGGGGTCCGGCACGTGGAAGCTGTTCTCGGTATCCGGGCGCGGGGTGAAACCGCGGCGCTTCAGTTCCGCTTCCACCGCATTCTTGTCCCAGGTGTCGATGGTATAGGCAATGTGGTCGACCGGCGGGCGCTTGTCGTCGGCGGCGCGATTGCGCAGCACCAGGAACGAGTCACCGAACGCCAGCTGGCAGCTCTTTCCGTCGTCCGCGAGCACCTTCATGCCCAAGAGGTCGGCGTAGAAATCGCGAACCTTCGTATAGTCCTTGACGCCATAGGAGATGTGATTGACCGCGACGGCGCTTGGGAGCTTCCCAGACGTGGCGGCGAGCGCGGGAACCCCGGCGACCGAGGCTGCGGCGATCGTCAGACTTTGAATGAGGTTACGGCGGCTGAGCTTTCCTTGTTCAAAATCGGACAAGAGATTGTCGATGATCTTTTCCATGAGTCCCTCCCAAGCGACCGGATTCGACGACCGAACCCGTTGTGCCCATATGCTGGCATGCGAGGGCCGAGGAGGGAAGCCGCTCGGCGCCCATCCACAATGCACGCTCGCTACCGCCTTCGCGCCGCACGATTTTATGCATCAGCCCGTAGGAAAATCCCCACGCATCCCCTTCATAAAGCCGCGCGCTTTTCCGTCCGCTTATGATAAGGGAGCGTTACCGCCTGCGACGTTCCGCCTTCCGAGGACGCGATGACATTCCAGCCTGAAATAATCCAGCGACCGTACGGAAAGCTTTTTGTCTACCGACAGGAGGCCGGGCGGTTCCCGGACAAGCCGTTGATCCTTCTGCTGCACGGCGCGTTCGAAAAGCATAAGAAACTGCTGCCCTGGGCGGAACTATGGCGTGCCGAGTACGACGTCGCGCTCGCCGATCTCCCGGGCCATGGGGCGAGCGATGCGCCCGCGCCGGTTTCCCTGCCGGCGTATATCGATGAAGTGCGCTGGCTGGTCGCCGAGCCCTTCCGCGCACGCCAGGTCGTCATCGTCGGCGATTCCTTCGGTGGATTGCTGGGCGTCGCGCTCGGCAATGACCCGCCTGGGAATTTCGCCGGCGTGGTGACGATGGATTCCCTGCTGTCCACCGAGAAGCAGTGGTCGATCCAGGACCTGTTGCCGCGTGTCCTCGAGGGCCAGCCGGAAGGCAGCTTCCGGCGCCAATTCGCGGCCAACGTCATGGGCATGGGCGGGGAGAAGATCGAAGATCAGAACTATCGGCACTTCTTCGAAGGGGCAAAGGTGCCGGTCCTGATGCTGGCGGGTGAAATCCCACTGGGCCAGCGGCGTGACGTCCAGCACCCCAGCCTGCTCGATGATGCAGATCGCGTGTTCCTGCGGGGCAAGTCAATGCTCGGCGTCATTGCCGGCGTCGGCCACCAGCTCGTGCTCCAGCGGCCCGCGGAAACCTTCGCGGCGGCGAAGGAGTTCGTGCAGAAGATTTCCTAACCCGCGTTGTTGAGGAAATCGTCGCGCAGGAAGAAGCCTTTGTAGCCGTTGCGCTTGCCGTTGTATTCGCCCCAGCCGTCGCCGTTGATCTCGCCCGGCGCCTTGTCGAGGCCGTGGGTGTAGATCGGCCGGTCGCGGAAGGTCCAGACGTGCAGCGCACCGGGCGCGCCCGCGGCGGCGGGCTTACCCGTCTTCGGATCGACCCACATGGTTCCCCAGATAAGATTGCCGGTCTTGGCGCCGACCGGCGCCGCCACGTACGGAAACATCTTCAGGCAACGGTCGGGCTCGCCGCGGCCGCAGACCGCCATGCGGTACGCCTGTGTTTGCGCCGGATGATCGCAGCCGAGCTGATCCTGCGCGTCGTCGCCGCAGCGGTGCAGATAGATCGTCCTGCCGTCCCTGTCGGCGACGACTTCACCGACGCGGGTGTCCTGAACCGTGAACTCCGACGGAAGCGGCGGGTTCACTTGGGTATAGACGTTGTGCCAGCCGGGAAAATCGCTGCCCTCGAAACTGCGCGAGCGGTTCTCGGCGATGCGCGTGTAAAGCGGCTTGCCGCGGAAGGTCCACTGTTTGATGCCGGGCGAGCGCTCGATGATCGCCCAGTCGCCCTTGGGCAGCGCCGCTTGCGAGGCCAGCACGGGCCGCCAAATCCGCAGGCAGGCCTCGTTGCAGTTCGATTTGTTGGGTGCGTCGCCATCCCACATGTAGACCGACATGCCGCTGTCGAGGGTGAGCAGGCGGCCGGTGGCGACGGTGCGCACCTCGAAGGCGGGCGGCGCGTCAGGCTGCGGGCCGATCGGTTCACGGTGCGAGCCGGAATCGCCGCGGTTCCACCGGCGCGAGGAGCCGATGACATCGCCCGGACGCTTATCGAGCGCCGAGCGATAGACCGGCATGCCTTCATAGGTCCATTGCCTGGTGCCGTCGGTGCGATCCTGGATGCCCCACTTGCCGACGGGTTGGTCGGACGCGCTCGCCAGCACCGGCGGCCACGCTTCGGTACAGGTCGGACGGGTCTCGAGATCGGGAAGAAGCAGTCCGCCCGGATACGGGCTCATCAGGCCGGTGGTCACCGTAGCCTTCACGTTGGTGCATTCGGACGGCTTGTCTTTGCGGTCACCCGCGTTGCCGTTGCGCAGGTTGTTGAGCGGCCAGCGGTAGAGGGTCATGCCGTTGGCATCGACAAAAACGGGGCCGTCGACGTCGGTGTGCTGGACGCCGAATCCCGCGGGCATCGGCTCGGCCACGAAATCCTCGAGCTCGGCGACCGGAGGCCGGTACTTCCCCGCTTGTCCAAAAGCGCCCGGCGCGACCCCGATCGCCAGAATCGCCGCCGCCAGGACCGCCCGCTCACGTCGCCGCATGGTTTATGTCCGCGATATAAAGCCTGCCCGCAGCATACGGGCGCAACCCTGCCGGCGGCAATTTAAATGCACCCGATCACATGCACCTAAAGCCTTGTAACTTCTGCCTTCCGGCGGCCTAAACTACATTTTAGGGGAACTCGTGTGACGCCTGCCGAAATCAGGGTCATGGTGCTAATCTGATCATCAGAATGAAGGCCTTACGGAGCCGCCCATGAAATACGGTTTGAGCGCGGCGCTGGTGTCGCTGGCCATCGGCCTGAGCGCAACCCAAGCCGACGCCGCCGAGACCGCGAGCAGGACCGGCATCACCAACCGTGCGATCGGCTATGTGCTGACGCTGCGCGAGTGGGCGATCCACCGCACCCCCGGCGCCAAGGACGAGTGCCCGCAAGGCGTCAATGACGGCGAGCGCGAGGAGTTCAAGGCGCTTTATCCCGATGACGGTACGCAGCGCACGGTGCTCGACACGCAGCTGAAATGGGAGGGCGAGACGTGGCATCCCACCCTGACGCCGCATCCGTTCACCTATCAGCAGGTGCGCGGAAAGATCAGCAAAGGCATGAACCTCGACGGAAAGATCGGCGAAGAGGATTTCATCAGCCCCGATGGCGAGAAGGGCATCGACAACCAGCTCTATCGCGCGATCGGGTGCCTGGCGGGCTACAACAATCCCCAGCCCTACATGACCTTCTTCGAAGGCAACGCCGTCCGCCGCAACAACTTCAACCGCACGCTGATCGAGATCACCGAAGTCGACGACCTGGTCAACGACCCGGACGTGACGGTGACCACCTATCGCGGCCTCGACAATCTTCTGAACGACGCCTCGGGCAACAACTTTCTGCCCGGCGGCACGCAACGCATCGACGCGCGCTTCGGGAAAGAGTTCATCTCGACCTTCAAAGGCAAGATCGTGGACGGCGTCCTGACCACGCAAACAGCGGACCTGCGCCTGCCGCTGACCATCGCCTTCGATTCCACCGGCGTGCATGTGATCAGGGACGCGCGCTTTCAGCTCAAGCTCACGCCCGACACGGCCGAGGGTCTTATCGGCGGCTATGCCGATGCCTGGAGCTGGTATCTCCAGCTCAACTCCGGCTGGGCCACGCACCACCAGAATTACGGCCAGGTGTCCTCGCCGTCGCTGTGGCGCTTGTTCCACCAACTGGCGGACGGGCATCCCGACGAGAACGGCCGCAACACGTCGCTGTCGGCCGCCATCGATGTGAAATTTGCACGCACCTACATCGTGCACCCGCATAAGCCCGTGGCGGCGGACCAGAGCGCGCCGCGCGCCACCGCCGCGGATCGTTAGCACCGGTTGAGGCGACGCCCGCGCTTTCCCATCCGCGGCCGCGGATGGGAACTATCCCAGGTTCGCGCCGTTAGTCCCGGCATCGTGCCGGAGGCTGGCGATTGGTCAAACCGAGTCTTAGCCCCTTACTCCGCAAAGTCGAAACCACGCTGTCCGTGACCAACGACGAAGCGGCGGCCTTGAACGCGCTGCCGGTCCGCATGAAGGAATTCGCCAAGGGTGAAACCCTGGTTCGCGAGGGCGAGCGGCCGACCCAGTCCTTCACGATCACCGAGGGACTGACCGCCATATACAAGACCTCGAACGAGGGGCGGCGCCAGATCATGATCTTCCAAGTGCCGGGCGATTTCCCGGATCTCCAGAGCCTGCATCTCAATGTGCTCGACATGAGCATCGTGGCGGTTTCGAAGGTCAAGGTGGGCTTCATCCAGCATCAAGACATTCGCCTGACCTATCACCGTTTTCCGCGCCTCGGCGAGGCTTTGTGGCGCATGAGCCTGGTCGATGCCGCCATGCTCAGGGAGAGAATGCTCAACCTCGGCCAGCGCAAGGCGCATCCGCGGGTCGCGCATTTTTTCTGCGAGATGTACGTGCGCTTGAAACTGGCCGGCTGCGAATTGTCGGATCAAAAGGTTTCGCTGCCGCTGACCCAACAGGAAATCGGCGATGCGCTCGGCCTGAGCAACGTGCACGTCAACCGCGTCGTCCAAGACCTGAAAGAAGACGGTTTGATGGAGATGAAGCGCGGCTGGCTGCGGGTCTTGAACTGGAAGCGGCTGCAGAAGGCGGCCGCTTACGATATGACCTACCTGCACCTCACGCCGGCCCAGCGGCTCCTGCTTGAGACCTAGCGCTCTCCGCATCAAGGGCGTGCCGTTCGCACTCGGAAGCGCGCTCAAGCAAGACGGCACGCGCTTTTTGATCCTTCGAACTGGCCGCGATCATGCGCAACGTGTTGGCGCGCTGGCGCCACGACCGGACCTGTTCGGCGACGGTAAGGACAATGGGAGGCTGGCGAAGACGGGGCATATGGCGCCTTGTAATTAAGGGGCCATCCTACAGGTTCGGCAGCCGAGCGGATTAACGTGCGTTTACCTTGACGCGAATATTCCGGGCGGACAGACACCGCACCGGCTAGTTGCTGCCTTTGAACATGTTCGCGGTCGGCGCGCTGTGCGCCACCATCTCCACGACGCGGCCCTGCGCATCGAGAGTGAAGTGGTCGATGGCGTTGCGCACGAATTCGCCCTTGGGATCGAGGACATACACACCCGCCGCGTCCTTCGAGGAGCGGGCCCAGATTTCGAAATAGCACTCGGTCGCACTGCCGACAAAGCCCTGGGGACGGACGACCAGGCCTTTGAGCTTGGCGGCCTCGACGGTGTAGAAGCGCGTGATTTCTTCGGCGCCGCGATACACCTTTCCCGTCGGCGCGTAGACCACGGCATCGGGCGCGAAGAGTCTGGCGACAGCGGCAAACTCCCCCTTCGAAACGAGCTCGATATACCTGCGTCCAACGTCGCAAGCATCACCGCCTTGCGCGGCGGCCGCTACATTGAGGGACGATGCGAGGAGAGCGAGCGCGATGTGGAGCATGGGCACCTGCCTTTGGACGAAGTATACTCTATCGGGGGTGCCGACATGCAGATCAAGATCGATCCCGTGCTGGTGGAACGCAGCATCAGCGCGCTGGCCGCGTTCGGGGCCTACGGCGAGACCGGGGTGTGGCGCACGGTCTATTCACCGGAATGGGTGGGCGCGACCCGGCAGTTCGCCAGATGGTGCGAAGAGGCCGGACTGGTCGTCCGCCACGATGCGGTGGGCAATGTTTGGGGCGTGCACAAAGGCACCGCTGCGGGAAAGTCCATCGTCTCCGGCTCTCACATCGACACCCAGCGGCCGGGCGGGCAGTACGACGGAGCCCTGGGGATCCTTGCCGCCCTGATCGCCATCAAGTCGCTCAAGGAGCAGTTCGGCCGCCCCAAGCGCACGCTGGAATGCGTCGCCTTTTGCGAGGAGGAAAGCAGCCGCTTTCCGACGACGAAATTCTGGGGTTCGAGCGCAGTGACGGGCAACATCGCGCCGGGCACAGCGGAAACCATGAAGGGGTATGCGGATGAAACCATGGCCGATGCCATGCGCGCGGTGGGGCTGGATCCGGCGCGCATCCCGGAGGCCAAGCGCGACGATATCGAAACCTTCCTCGAACTGCATGTCGAACAAGGACCCATCCTCGAGGACGCGGGTTGCGCGGTCGCGGTGGTCGATGCCATCACGGGCCCCAGGCACTATCACGTGACGCTGACCGGCGTGCAAAACCATGCCGGCGCCTTTCCGATGGACCTGCGCAAGGATCCGATGGCGGGTTTCGCCGAGATCGCCGCCGGACTCATCGCCACAGCGGAGCGTCTCGGTCGGCCGGCGGTGACCACGGTCGGCCGGGTGACGGTGGACCCGAACATGCCGGCCGTGGTGCCGCGGCAAGTGCAGTTCATGGTGGACGCCCGCCATCCGGATCCGGCGGCGCGCGAAGCGATGTATGCGAGTCACGAGAAGCTGATGAAAGAGGTCGCGGCGCGTCGCGGGCTCGAGATCACCTGGAACATCGCCGTCGACCATGCGCCATGCATCTCGAACCCGAGCCTGGTCGCAATGCTGCGCGATACGGCGCAGGCCCAAGGCATCCGTACGCTGACGATGGCAAGCGGCGCCGGGCACGATTCCCAGGAAATGGAGAAGATCGCGAAGGTCGCCATGATCTTCGTGCGGAGCAAAGACGGCCGCAGTCATACCGTCGAGGAATTCTCTTCCATCGAGGACATCTGCGAGGGAATCCGGCTGCTGGCCGCCGGAATGTACAACCTCGCGTACGTCTAACGGGCGCGCAGCTTTGCCGTCGCCGCGCTGTCGACCTTGCCGGCCGCGATCGCGACCCCGTAATGCGTGCGCGCGGTGTCGACGCTGATCAAGCCGTCGAGCACATTTTCGAGGACGCTTTCGGGCTTACGCCTGAACGGATCGCCATAGCCCCCGCCCGAGGGGCCATGGGTGACGAGGCGGTCGCCCGCCTTGGCTTTCCTATAAGGTTCCTTGGACGGCAGCACGGCCTTCTTGCCTTTGCTCTCGTGCAGGAGCGCCGCAGGCGTACCGTCGGTCCCGCCTCCGAACCCCCACGGACTGTACTTGACGCCGTCGCCTTCGATGGAAAAGCCGCCGTCGCTGAGGTAGGTGAACTCGCGGACGGTGCCGATGCCGCCGCGCCATTCCCCGGGAGCGACGACATCTTCACGCAACTCGTACCGGTCGACGCGCAAGGGGAGATGGGACTCGATATCCTCGATCGGATTGTTGCGTGTGTTGGCGTAGAGCGTATCGACCGCATCCATGCCGTCCATGCCGTAGCGCCCCCCGTAGCTGCCTTCGAGGATCTCCATGTGCACCCAGGGCTGGTTGTCGACCGCGCCGGAGAAAGCAATGACACGCAGGTTTCCGACGCCGGCGCTGATCTGCCTGGGCACCGCGGGAGCGAGGGCTTTCATCAGCGTGTCGGCGACGGCGTTGCCGGGGCAAAAGCGCGCGATCACCGGCGCCGGGAAAATCGGATTGGCGAGACAGCCGAGCGGCGCGACGATCGTGATCGGGCGCGTAAGACCGCTGTTCTGCGGAATATTGCCGTAGGTGGCGCTGTCGAGCAGGATCGAACGCACGGTCATCCAGATCGCGCAGTCGACGGTGCCGACAAGCGGCATGTTGATCGGGCGGTCGGAGACCTGCGGCGCGGTGCCGGCGAGATCGACGGTCATCTCGTCGCCGGCGACGGTGATGGTGACGCAGATCGGAAGATCGCGGCGCGAGGGCTCCGGATCGTCGATGAAGCCGTCGATGAAGGTCGTGGCGCTGTAGGTGCCGTCCGGGATCGCCTTGATGGCCGCGCGCATCAGACGTTCGGAATAATCCATCAGATCTTCGCAGGCGTTCTTGACCGTTGCCTGACCGTACCGCCTGACGAGATCGAGGAAGCGGTTCGCCCCGATCTGCGCGGCGGCGATCTGGGCTTCCATATCGCCGACGACGAGATCGGAGATGCGGATGTTATCGCGCATGATGTGCCACACCATGTCGTTGCGCTTGCCCTGCTCGATCACCTTGATCGCCTTGAACTGAAGGCCTTCGGCGTAGGTGTCGACGGCATCGACGATGCCGCAGCTGCCTGGCGTATGGGCGCCGATATCGAGGTGGTGCGCCGTGGTCATCGAAAATCCGATGAGCTCGCTGCCGTCGAACACCGGCACGGCGAAACCGACATCGGGACCGTGCGAGGCGCCGCCGTAGGGGTCGTTGTGCATGATCACATCGCCCGGGAGGATCTTCTCGCCGCGCGCCTTCAGGCGCTCGAGGATGCCGCGCACGTAACCCGGGATCGGGCCCGACTGCAGCGGCGTCGACATCTTGCATTCGCAGAGCTGACGCCCTTCCGCATCGGTCAGCGCCGCGCCGAAGTCTTCGGACTCCCGGATGATGCTGGAGTAGCTCATGCGCATCAGTTTGTGGCCCATCTCGATGGCGATGTTCTCAAGCGCACCCTGGATGACGGCGCCCGTGATGGCGTCGACGCGGGTCTTGGGCAGCGGGTGATTGGATTTCAGAACCGTATCCATCACTTTGCTCCTTCTCGGGTGAGTATGAGATTGCCGATCTTGTCGTTCGCGGCTTTCCAGCCCGGTGGAACGACGGTGGTACTGTCCTTCTGAAGCACGATCGCGGGGCCGGCAAAGGAGGCGCCGGCCGGCAGCTGGTCGCGCCGGTAAAAGGCCGTGTCCATCGGACGCAATTCGCCGTTGACGCGGAACACGCACTGACCGCTGCGGATCTTGGCCTTGTCGAAGCTGGCGTCCTTGTTCGGCGTCATCGACTTGATCTTGGGCATTTCGCCCGCGCCGCTGAGGCGGATATTCACCATCTCGATCGGGTTGGCGCGGAAACAATGGCCGTATTCGCGTTCGTGGGCTTCGTGGAAGCGGTTCCAGACGCCCTCGAGTCCTTTCTCGTCGACCTCGCCATCGGGGAACGGAACCTTGAGTTCATACCCTTGCCCGACATAGCGGAGATCGCCGTCGCGCTTGAAGGTGATCTTGTCGGCGGAAATATTGTCGGCCGCAAACTGGGCGCGCAGATCCTTCTCCATCGCCTTGAAGTCGGCGTTGACGCGCTTCATGTCGACCTTGCCGCTGACCTGAAACTGGGTGCGGATGGCGTCGTACTTGAGGTCGGTCGTGAGCAGGCCGATGGCCGACGTAATGCCCGGATACGGCGGCACGATGACTTCGGGGATTTCGAGCATGTCGGCGACTTCCGCGCCGTGCAGGGGCCCTGCCCCGCCGAACGCGACAAGCGCGAAGCCGCGGGGATCGATGCCCTTCTGCACCGTGCGCGAGCGGATGGCGTTCGCCATGTTGGAGTTGATGACGGTGAGCACGCCTTCGGCGGCCTCGAGCTTATCCATGCCGAGGCTCTCGGCGAGCTCTTCGATCACGCGGTGCGCCGCGGCGGACTCGAGCTTCATATTCCCGCCGAGGAATTCGTTCACATCGAGACGGCCGAGCACCACGTTCGCGTCGGTCACCGTGGGCGAAGTCCCGCCCTTCCCGTACGCGGCGGGCCCCGGCACCGCGCCCGCGCTGCGGGGACCCACCCTGAACGCGCCGCCCTGATCGATATAGGCGATGGAGCCGCCGCCCGCGCCGATGGTGTGGATATCGATCATCGGCAGAAGCAGAGGAAATCCCGCGATCGAGGACGAACGCGGATCGGTCTCGACGAAACGTCCATCGACGACGATGCCGATATCGGCGCTGGTGCCCCCGATGTCGAAGGTGATGAGCTTGGAGCGGTCGGAAAGCCCGCCGATCCACGCGCCGCCGAGCACGCCGGCCGCGAGGCCGGAGAGAAGCGTGATAACGGGCTTGTCGGCGACCATGGTCGGCGTCGCAACGCCGCCGTTGGAGGCCATGATGCGGACGTCGGCTTTCACGCCCGCGTCGCGCAAGGCGCCGTCGAGGCGGCGGATGTAGGTGCCCATCTTGGGTCCGATAAAGGCGCACAGACAGGCGGTCGTGAACCGCTCGAACTCGCGGAACTGCGGCGAGACGGAAGACGAGGTCGTGACAAAGACGCCCGGAAGCTCTTCCTGAAGAATTTGCTTGGCGCGATTCTCGTGCGCGGGGCTCAGATAGGAAAAGAGGAAGCAGACGGCGACGGCCTGCACGCCTTCGGCTTTCAACTGTTTCGCCGCCTCGCGGACCGCGGACTCATCGAGAGCCTCGAGCTCCGTGCCCATCGGCGGCGTCAGCCGGCCTTTCACCACTTTGCGATGGCGACGCTTGACCAGCGGCCGGTTCTGCCACGGCAGTTCCTGCATGATGGAGTAGTGCTCGACGCGCTGATGGCGCGCGATGTGGATGATGTCGCGGAAGCCCTCGTTGGTGAGCATGCCGGTTTCGGCGCCCTTGTGCTCGAGGACCGCGTTGGTCGCGGTGGTCGTGCCGTGTAGAAGAAAATTCACCGCGCCGGGCGCAACATTCGCGTCCCGGCACAGTTCAAGCGTGCCTTGGACGATCGCCCGCGAGGGGTCGTCGGGCGTGGTGGACACTTTATGTATGGCGAGATCGCCGGTCTGCATGTCGCAGTAAACGAGGTCGGTGAAAGTCCCGCCCACATCGACGCCAATGATTTTCATCGCAACGGTCCCTCCCCCTCGAACGGTCAGGATATCGGACGCCAAATGCAGGCGTCGAGGCCAAAAAAGGCTATATAACAGGCCGATGGACCCCACCGACGCCCTTGAAAAAGCCCGCGGCCTGCTGCGGCAGGATCAAGCCGGCCAGGCTTACGCGCTGCTGAAGCCGGCGCTGGCGCGCGATCCGCAGAACATCGGGCTTCGCCTTCTCCTGGCCGAGGCGCTGAATGAACTGGGCCGCCCCGCGGAGGCCACGGCGGCGTACCGCGCGGTTCTCGCGATCGATCCTCGGAACGACGTCGCCACGGCGCGCGTGCAAGAGGCCGTTCTGGCCACCGAGACGCTGCTGCGCCTCGCCTTCACCGCCGATGAGATGCGGGCCTACGACGAAGCGCGCGACAACTATGAGGCGGTTCTGTACAACGACCCGCACTCCATCCTTGCCCTGACCAAGCTTCTGACGCTGGACGGCATCGAAGGCCGCCTCGCCGACGCCGAGCGCCACCATGCCATGCTGACCTCGGCGCTGGACGCGGTCGATGTGATGACCATCCACCGCAACAACCTCGCGATGGTGGCCTACCACGCCATCATGCGCCCGCTTCCGCCCGCGACCTTGCGCGCGGTGGTCGATGCGCTCGGCCGCCAGACCCTAGGTCAAGCCGAGCGGTTCGGGGCGTTGCCGGCGCCGGCGCCAAAGGCGCGCGGCCGGGTTCGCCTCGGCTATCTCTCCGCTTTCTTGCGCGACCATCCCATCGGCCATGTGACGGCCGCGCTGTTCGGCGCGCACGACCGCACGAAGTTCGAGGTGCATGTTTTCTATGTGCCGTCGGGCGATGCGAACCCCTACACCGATCGGATCAAGGCCGGCGCCGAGCACTTCCATACCGCGAGCGATGAGGATGGAATCCTGCGCCTCATCGCCAGGGCCAACCTCGACATCCTGATCTATCTCGATGGATACATGTCGACGTACCTGTTGCCGGTGATCGCACGGCGGCCGGCGCCGCTGCAGATCTACTGGCTGGGGCACGCCGGCTGCTGCGAGATCCCGGGCGTCGATTATTTTCTCGTCGACGAGATCGTCGTTCCGCCCGGCGAGGAAGGATTATACCGCGCACCGCCCGTGAGGCTGCCGGCGCCTTATCACCCCGCGTCACCTCATGAGATGGGCCCGGATATCAGCCGGGCCGAGGCCGGTTTGCCGGAAGAAGGGTTTGTCTTCTGCGCCTTCAACAATCCCGAAAAGATCGATACGCCGACGTTCGAGCTGTGGATGCGCATCCTGAAGCGCGTTCCGGGAAGCCTGTTGTGGCTGTCGCGGACCCACAGTGCCGCGATCGCAGACAACCTGCGGGCGGAAGCCCATGCGCGGGGGATCGAGGCATCGCGCCTGATCTTTGCCGCACGTGTGGCCGACAAGAGAACGCACTTTGCGCGCCACCGGCATGCCGGCCTGTTCCTCGATACCCTGAGCCTCAATGCCTCGACCACAGCGCTCGATGCCCTGTGGGCGGGGCTTCCCTTGCTGACGGCGACGGGCCGGCGCTTCGGCGCGCGGATCGCCACCACCTTCCTGAAGTCCCTCGACCTTCCGGAGCTGATCGCCACAACGGCCGCGGAATTCGAGGAACGTGCCGTGCATCTGGCGACGGATGCAAAGGCGCTTTCCGTCGTCCGCGAGCGTCTGGCGAGCCGTCGCACCACCAGCCCTCTATTCCAGATTGAGAGCTTCTGCCGGAAGCTGGAGACCGCCCTTCTCGCACTTCACGCAACCCATAAACGGACGTAATCTCCGGCCATGCTTGTCAATTGCATCGCTTATCGGAACGGCAAGAAGCTTGGCGATATCCCGGTGAAGGATATCAGCAACTATCTCGCGATGCCGGACACCTTCGTGTGGGTGGCCCTGAAGGACGCGAGCACCGAAGAGCTGGAAGAGATGCGCGCGGAGTTCGGGCTGCACGAGCTTGCGGTCGAGGACGCGCGGGTCGGCCATCAGCGCCCCAAGATCGAGGAATACGGCGATTCATTGTTCGCGGTGCTGCACCTCGTGGAAGAGGTCGACAAGGAACTGAATGTCGGCGAAGTCGCGGTGTTCGTGGGCCACAATTACGTGCTCTCGGTGCGCAACCGCAGCCAGCGGAGCTTCGTCGGGATCCGCGACCGCGCCGAGCGCGAGCCGCATCTCCTCAAGCACGGCTCCGGCTTCGTGCTCTACGCGCTGATGGACGCGGTCGTCGACCGCTACTTCCCCATCATCGACATGCTGGAGACCGAGCTCGAGACCATCGAAGAGGCGATTTTCGCCAAGGGATCGGCGCGCCAGAACACCGAACGGCTCTACGCGCTCAAGCAGAAAGTGATGGTGATGAAACACGCCGTGTTTCCGCTGATGGAAGCCAGCGGCAAGCTTTACGGCGGGCGCGTGCCGGCGGTGTGCAACAACACCCAGGAATATTTCCGCGACGTCTACGACCATCTGACGCGGCTGAACTCATCGCTCGATTCCCTGCGCGATACCATCTCCTCGGCTCTGCAGGCCAACCTCGCGATGGTGACGATCGAGGACAATGAAGTGACCAAGCGCCTCGCCGCCTGGGCGGGGATGTTCGCGGTGCCGACGGCTTTCGCCGGGCTGTGGGGCATGAACTTCGAACATATGCCCGAGCTCGAATGGTATTACGGTTATCCGTTTGCGCTGTTCACCATCGCCGCGGCGTGCGCATTCCTGTATTGGCGCTTCAAGAAGTCGGGCTGGCTTTAAGCGCGCTGTGGACTGTGGACTGTACCCCATCGCTGAGACACGGAATCTTGCGACACTGGGTTAAAAACGGGATCATTCCGCTGCCCACTGTACAGCAGACTGGACACAGTTTGCTTCGAACTCCTCCGGCGATCGATGGGTGTGAAGCAGCTCCATGTACTCGCTACAGGAATTCTGGACGCCACGGTCGGAATGATGAATCAGGCCAGCCGCCGGCCGCCTTTGCTGCAGAGCCGTCTTCAGCGCATCAATCGCCATGCTCGCGCGTAGATGGCCGGCCAGGGACCACCCGACGACCTTGCGGCTGAAGGCATCGAGCACCACCGCAAGATAGGCAAACTCCTCGGCCAGGCGGATGTAAGTGATGTCCGCCACCCAAAGCTGATCGATTTTGGTCATCTTAAGACCTCGCGCCAGGTTCGGCACGACCTGCCAGCTATGATTGGAATCCGTCGTTATAGGAACGAACGGCTTCTGCCGCTGGCAGAGCAAGTTATCCAGGCGCATCAGGCGTAAAACGCGCTTATGATTGGCAACCCATCCGCCTAACGCATCGGCATGCACAGCAAGCGGCCGTCGACCCACCGCACACGCTGCGTATCTGCCGGACAGTCCAAGTTTTCATCGGGCGGTCCCGCCGCCGCCGCGGCGTCGAAATCCGTGCGGTAAGGCTGGCGCTGCGATGAGATCGGCGGTGCATCCGCGGTTTGCACCGTCCCCAGGCGGCACAACGCACCTTCTTCATCGACGACGTCGATGGAGAGGGGCAGCGAAGCAGCCTTGGCGTAGGCGATCCAGGGCACTCCTGCTTCGCCGCCGGAGACTCGTTGCACGGCGCCGAATCCCCGTACCGTTCCGGCGGCATCGGACACGACCAGCCATTCCGCGGAGCGCGGCGCGTTCACCCTGCCCGTCACCTCATAACTGCCTTCGACATCACCAATGCGCGCGGCGCGGGTCACGGTGCCGGCACACGCCGGCGGATCGCGACGGGGCGCGGCCCCGTCCAGCGTGCGTCCGAAGCTACGAGCCCAGGGCTGCGCATATATAAGAGTGCGCTCGGCTTCAAACCGCGCGTAGAGGTCCGGCAGAAGATCCGGCAGCCAAAACATCGGCCACACCTCCGGCAGGCGCGACATGGCCGTGAGGCCGGCCTTGCGCGCGGCATCGGCGTGCGCGCGGATGGCATCGAGGTAGGTCGCCCCGGACACACCAAAAAGGAGCGCAACGGCCATGACCGCGGAGGCGGCCGCCGCGCGAGGCGATCCCGCGCTTTTCCGTAACATGTGCGCGAATACCGCCAACCAGAAACAGACCGTGCCGACGTAATAGCGTTGCAGGTCGACGGGGTAGCTCGGGGGGCTGGAAGAACGCCCCATGGCGGTGATGAAGGCGTTTCCGAAAACGAACAAGCTCAACCCCAAGGCCATCCAGTGCGCGCTGGAAATGCCGGGCTGCGCGTGCGCGCGCCGCGCCCGCAGGACCGACACCAACAGGCCTGCGGCGTAGAGCGCGCCTAAAAATCCGAGGAGCGCCGCGAGTCTCAGCCGGACCGTGGGCGCGAGGTTCACATCCACCAGCGTCAAGCCGCGTTCAAGCGCGACCGCGAGAGGCGCCGCCACGAACCTTAAGACAAACATCACCAGCCGGCGGGGCTCGAAGAGATTGCCGGCGGTATAACCGAATTGGTCCCTGCCCCAAAAAACCACGGCATAGACGGCGACGGCGCCGGCCAAGGCGATGGCGATCGCCCCGACAAGGCGCGAGGGGCCGAAGCGAAGCCAGGAGATGACAAGGACTGCCCCCGTGAAGACAAATCCGCTGGCGAAGGAGAAACAGCTGACGAACAGCAGGAGGGCGATGGCGGCGCTGCGCGCGAGGCCCGGCGGCCGTTCATCGGGGACGCGGACGACGATGAACAACGCCCCTACCCCGGCCAGGACGGCGAGAAAGATCTGGATCTGGCTGGACCAGACGTAGTTTTCCCAGTGGCCGGGCCAGAACAGCATGACAAGTGCGACGGCCGCGAGCAGAAGGTGGCGCGCGTCGAGGCGCTCGCCGTGCTTCGGCGCCGCGAGGAGAACCGCAAGCGTCAGCGCGCTCGCATACATGGCGACTGTGGACAGCGGACCGATGGCGCCGGCGAGGGCGTGATCGAGCGCGAGGATCGCCATCGGGAAGGCCGGGCGATGCTCGTTGGCGTACCAATCGAAAAACCCGAGGGGGTTCCAGCCGTTCCAGAGATAGCGAAGGAAAATCTCGGCCGTGATCGCGTCGTAGATGGGAAAATAATCGCGATGCCGCCACATGAACTGCGCGGCCCAGGCCGCATAGGCGGCGGCGAGCAGAAGAATGAAGAGGGCGAGGTTTCGAGGGGTGAGGATCGCTCGCATGCGCCGCGGTCGAGGCGGTGAAGGTTGTGCGGCATTCTATGGCGTCATGCGCCAAAGTCCACTCGCGGGGCAGGACACGCACGGCCCGCGCTTTCCGCGCGGCCGCGGATGGTGCGGAGCCCCCATCCCGGAATGAACGAAGCCCCCCGAGTCCCCGCGCCCCCGCGCATATACGGGAAGCTCCTAATAGCCCGCAGGCTGCGTTTCGGGGATTTTCAGTGGTGCTTTGAGGGCCGAATGCTGATCCTGCTCGATACCAGAACCGAAATCCTGATTGCGAAATTCGTCGACGAGAAGATCGCACGCATCGCCGCGCGCACGCTGTCCAGGGCGCTGCGCCGCCCCCTCACCCTCGCCTTGAATGAGGCCGCTAAGATCCCGATCGCGCGCTATTGCGACGGCGAGGAAGTCCACACCACCGCGACGATTCACTATTTGACGTGACGAGCGGCGCCCGGCGCCGTCATGCTCCCGTTTCACCGGCCCATCCCGGCGCCAGTGAACGCCGGCGCGAAAGCGCTATTGCTGTTCGCTCCCGGCGTCGACGCTGGCGGCGGCATCCATCGCCTTGTTGAGCAGCATATACAGCTTGCCCATGTCCGAGGTTGAGAAGGTCGTGGTGAGCACTTCGGAGCGATCGGTCGCGCGTGCGTGTTTGACCAGCGCCGAGTACTCCTTGAGATAGCGCATGACGTAGGTACGGAACTTCTCGTCGGTCTTGTACTTGCTCTGGATCGCCTCGAACTTCTGGCGCGACAGGGTCTTGGTGATGTGCCGCAGGAACACCGCCTGGTCGCCCTTGTAGTAGCGCTTCCACAATTCCTCTTCGACGCTCGGCTGGAAGATGCGGGCGATGTCGACCGCGATCGAGTGGAGCTGTTCGATGACGTAGGTCGTGTTCTCGAGGAACTTGCCGGTGTGGGCGCGGTCGTGCACGTCCTCGAGCTGCTTGGCGGTATCGGCGGCCTTGTTGGCCGAATTGAGGAGCTGGTCGACCTGGCGGGCGAAGACCTGCCCCGCCTTGCCGGTCTGCTCGGTGATGCCGTTGGAGGCTTCGACCAGGCTGTCGGCGTGTTTGCGCAGGGTCTTGAGCACCACTTCGACGCGGGCGACGGCTTCGTCGGCCGACTTGCCGAGGGTGAGAAGCTGCTGGCGGAAGGCTTCGCCCGTGGCGCGCGTGCCGCCGGCGATCTTTTCCGACGTGTCGGCGAACTCGCCCAACGACTGGCGCATCTTGTCGCCGGCCACGGCCACCTGCGCGGCGCCGCGGTTGGTCGAGTCCTCGAAATCGAGCATGAGCTTCTGGAGGGCATCGCGGAAGCCGTTGAGGCGCACCTGGGCGTCGTCCGCCGCGGAATCGATGCCGGCGGCGCGCTGACGCAGACCATCGCCGACCACCGCCATCACTTCGGTGGCATGGGAGGCCGCCTTGTCGATGGCCGAGATATGGTCGTTGAAGTTCTCGGAGGCGCCCTTCATGCGCGCCGCCGCCGCATCAGCGGCCGAACGCAAGGAATCCTTCGCGCTGTCGAGCTGATTGAGCACCGACTGCATGTCGCGCGAGACCTGGGTGGCGACCGACGACAGCGCAGAGACTTCGCTGCCGATCTCGCGGCTGACGTCCTTGGTCTTGGCGACGGAGTGAGAGACGGTGTCGGACACCTTGTGAGAGGTCGCCTCCAGGGACTCGCGGATGGACTCGAGTTCTTTGGTGACGCGCGCGGACAGCTGCATGAGCTCGGACGAGTTCTGGCTGAGCACGTCGGACATGGAGCGGACGTGGGCGAGAACCTGTTCGGAGGTCGAGCCCATCTGACGCGCCTGCTGGGCAAGCGCGGTTTCGCTGAGCTTGACGTGGGTGGTGAGCGTGTTCGCCGCCATCTCGAGCTCGTCGTTCTGACGACGCAGCGTGTCGCGGATATTGTCGGCCTGCACGGATGCGCGCGAGGCTGAGTTCGCGAGCTGCTCGGCATGCTCGCGCACGCGGGCGCCGACAGTGTCGATCTTCTGGATGACGGTGTCGGAGATCTGGCCCATGGCCTCGGCGCGCGAGATGGCGACCGTCGAGGCGCGCTCGAGGTCGGCGGTGGCGCGCTCGAACTTCTCCGTGACGATGCGAGAGCGCACGTTGAACTCGTCGGCTGAGGCCTGCAGGCGGTTCTCGACGCGGTCGGCGGCTTCGCCCACGGAGTCGGCCTGCTTCTTGACCATGCTTTCCACCGTGCGGAGCTTGGCGACGGCGCCGTCCGAGGCGGCGCTGAGCTCCTTGGTCTGGATGGCAAGGGCTTCTTCGACGATCTTGACGCGGCTCAGCACGCGCTCCATGACCTGGTCGAGGTTGGCGGTCTGCTGACCGAGACGCATGTTGACCTTGGTGGCCTGGTCCTCGATGCGATCGCCGGCGGCTTCCAGGCCCGCCCTCTGACGATCGAACAGATGCTCGAGGCCGCTCGCCTTTGCAGAAAGGGCGTCGGCGATCTCGCCGACGATGGTCTCGGCCCGCTTGGCCGATTCCTCGACCTGCTCCGAATTGGCGGCCACCGCATTGCCCATCTCGTTGGCGTAGTTCTTGGCGGTTTCGCCGGCCTTCGCGAGGGCCTTCTCCTGCTCGGCGAGCTGCTGGGCGATGGCTGCGCTCATGCCGCGGGCGCGTTCAGTGGCGGTCGACAGGCTATTCACCTGGCCGGCCAGAGTCTGGCCCATGCTGTGGACCTCGGCGAGCGTCTTCTGGCTTGCGGAGCGGATGAACTCATGCTGCCGGCGCAGGCCGTCTTCGATCTTGAGGTTCACGTCGGCGGCGGAATCGATCACCGTCTGAAGCTTGGCCACCTGCTCCGTGACGGCGGCGGCGGCCGACGAGGCGCCGGCATCGAGCGAGCCGGTGACCGTGGCGAGCTTCTCGACGTCGCGCACGAAGCCCGACTGGAGCTTCTGCATCTGGCGCACGGCGGTCTCGCTGGCGGCGACAAGCGCGCTCGCCTGCGCCTTGAGGGATTCGGTGATGGCATTGACGCGCGCTTCGCCCTCGGCGGACGGATATGTGAGCTGCGCGAGATGGGCGCGCAGCGCGGCGCTTTCGCGGCGCAGTTCGCGGCCGCGGTCGAGGTAAGCGATGATCACCCACAGGAAGGCGAGCGGAAGAACAAAGGTGGCCGTCAAGCTGCCGAACTGGTCCGGCAGCAGCGTGAAGAGCTGATCCCAGCCGACGGCTGCGGTGATGTAGATGGCGAAGATCAGCGTCCAGGCGCCCGAGATGATGCCGGCGGCCATGACGGATTTTCCGGCCTCATGCCACCAGCCGGGCGTCGGCACCGCGTGTGCGCGGGCGGCGCCGACATTGATCTCGGACGCCAGCTCGGGAATGGCAGGAACGCCGGCCGGCGCCTTCATGCCGAACGGCGGCTTCTTGATGCGCGTCGCGCGGGAGGCCTTTGCGTCCACGTGAATGGGCGCAGAAGAATCCACCGCGCCGTCCTCGAGCCTGTCCTCAGTCATGGCACCCGTCCCCGTGCGGGGCGCGAGCCTCCGCACATTATGATTGCGGGCACGCGATACCACGGGCCCGATCCGCCATCGTGCAGGTTACGATAAGGATCGTTAAGAAAGTGTGCTTTGACGCCCGCAAAACAAGGCTAAATCGGAGGTTTTGCGGTTCTCACAAAAGCTGAGCAATCAAGGGCTTGGGAGCAACCGCGGCGCACCCAGGGCAATCGCGCGCCCCTGAACATTCTAGAGGCCCGCGCAGACCGAGGCCCTGTCCTGCCCCGGCGCATCGAGCGGCATGTCGCCTCTTTCCGCCGCGCGGATCAGGGTCATCAGCTTCGTAGGGTCCTTGAGGATCAAGCGCCGGCCCTCTTTGCGCACGAGACCGCGCTGTTCCAAGTCGGCCATCACGCGGCCGACGTGCACCGGCGACAGCGCCGTCGCGCCGGCAATCTGCACGTTCGACAACGGCAAGACCCGCGAAAGCGGCGTTTCGTTGTCGTTCGACAGGCGGTGGTGCAAATCGAGCAGGAAATAAGCGACCCGCTCGCGCGCCGGCCGCCGGCCGACGTTCGCGATGGTTTCCCGAAGCGATCCTTCGCGCCGCCGGGCGACGCGCCAGAGCGCCCGGCCGAGAGACGGCTGGGCGCCCACCAGCGGCAGCAGCGCGGAATGGTCGAAGAAGGCGTATGTGCACATGGTCAGCGCCTCAAGCGAGTTGACCTTCGCTTTGCTGCACGGGGCGGAGAAGAACTCGCCAGGCACAAAAATGTCGGTGATGAGTCTTTCATCCTGTTCCCGGCTCGCGAAACAGGCGATCCCCGAGACGATCAGGTAGCTGCCCGGATTTCCGTCTGGCGCCGTCAACGCCTCGCCCGCCGGCGCCCGGTTCAGCTTCCCAATGGACGCGAGACTGCGCCGGTCGTCGGCCGAGAGATCGGAGAAGGCACTGACGTCGCGAAGCCATCTATTCAGCATGTGGTGTCCTTATGGGATCAGGATTTGGGAAATTGGGGGTCGCGGTCGACGACCTGCCAGGTGCGGTCGCACCGCTCGAGCGTGCAGTGGTGCGCGCCCGTGATCTGCAGCGTTCCTGCGTGATCGCGCGCCGATCTCGGATAGCTGCAGAGCGCAACGATCCGGCGGCCGGCGAAACTTGCCGTCATGCCCTCTTGGTAAGCCTTGAGCGCCGGGCCGTCCGTCTCGGCGCGCAACCCCGTGTTGGCCGTGATCCGCAGGCCCTCGTAGCCGTCCGCCAGCGCGCACTCTTCCTCCGCCAGCCAGAACTGGACAAGGTCGGCGCCCTTGACGCCTGCGCTATAGTCGTTCCACCCCTCGGCATCGAGGATCGTAATCGCCCCCGAATTCATGGCGTCGTCGACACCGCCCCATTGGACCCGAAGCGCCGCAAAGGCCTGTTCCATGGTCAAAGGCGGCAGCGTGATCCATATGCATCGCTCGCGCGCGCGCAGGCCCGCGAGAAAATAGGGGATCAAAGTCGAAAGCAGTTCGTCGCGGTCGTCATAGAAATGACAGGCGTGCATGCCGAATGGAACGAGCTCGATCCCGGTCAGTCCTGATTTGGTAAAATGGACCTGGTGCGTCACGTCAGGATGTCCTTTGTGCTGGTGGTCAGGACACACGTGCACCCCGTCTTCGTCCAGACGCGGGTGTCCGACGTCTGCTCGGCGGCGGCGTAATAGCCACCGGGCTTGAGCATGGTTTCATCGATCCAAAGCTCGCCATCCAGAAGATGAAGTTCCTCCCTGTCCGCATGAACGTGGGCCGGATAACTTGCGCCGGGCGCGAGCCGCACGATCATGCTGACACGGTGCGCGTGCGGATCCGCGGCAAGCACCTTACATTCGACCCCTTCGGCCACCTGCTCCCACCCCGGCTCGGACCACGGTTCCTGGGGGCACGCGTCCGGCCCGGTGCCCGCATCCGGGTCGATGCGCGCCGCCAGACGCGGGCCGAGCGAGGCCGGCGCGCTGAGGATGTCGCGGGGCCAGGCGGTAAATCGGTCGGTGACGGCCCGAAGCAGCTGCAACTCGGCCAGGCAGCTGCGACAGCCGCCGATGTGGGCCGCCGCTCCAGCGCTTTCCTGCGGCGACAGGGCCTGTACGGCGAAAGCGCTCGTCGTCTCGCTATGCGCGCACGGGTTGATAGGGGTGTCGGCTTCCATCGCTTTCCGGGATTGCAGCACGCAGACTCACGGACTCTACGACGACCGGCGTCTTCTGGATTGGCGGCGGATGAAAATAAAAGCCCCGCCCGGCGCCGGACCGGCGCCGCGGCGCTATGTCAGTATGTCTTGCGTACTAGTGACGAGCAGGCAGGTACATCCTGTCTCGCTCCACACCCGAAAATCCGACGTGCCCGGGGCGGCGTAATTGTAGCCGCCGGGCTTAAGCTTGCGTTCGTCGATCCAGAGCTCGCCGCTCAGGAGGTAGAGCTCTTCGACGCCCGCGTGCATATGCGCCGGATAGCCGGCGCCCGGGGCAAGGCGGACAAGCATACTGACCCGGCTTTGCGCCGGAGCGACGGCGAGGAGCTTGCATTCGATGCCCGCCGCGACCTGATCCCACGCCGGCTCCGACCACTCCGCCCGCGGCCCGGTTGCGCGGGGTCCCCGATCATCCGCGGCGATCCTTGCGGCGAGGCGCGCGCCGAGATCGGCCGCAGGGCGCACGACGTCGGCCGGCCAGCAGGCGAATTTTTCGCGCACGGCGCGATGCCCCGCGAGCTCCCGGCGGCATTCCGGGCATCCGTCGATGTGGGCTTGCGCGCGCCGTGCTTCACCGGGGGACAACGCATCGATCGCGTAAGCCGCCGTCGTCTCGGTCTGCCGGCAAGGTCTTGGCGCTTCGCTCATGGCAATTCTTCTTTGGCGGTCAGCATGCGGCGCAGCTTGTGAAGGCCTGCGCGGATACGGGTCTTGACGGTGCCCAGGGGTTGGTTGAGCCGGACTGCCGCTTCGGCGTGGGTCAGGCCATGGAAAAAAGTACTTTCAATCGCATCGCGCTCTTCAGCCGCGAGGGCATCGACCGCGGCCCGCAACGCCATCGATTGCTCGAGCTGTTGGGCGACATGCGATGGATCGGGCTCCGCGTCAGCCGAAGTCAAAACCTCGCCGCCGCCGTTACGCTTCTTTCGCGCCTCGAAGCGGAGCCGGTCGATGGCCCGTGAGCGCGCCTGGTTCATGATCCAGGCGAGCACAGTCCCCTTGCCCTCTTCGTAGCGGGCGGCGTGGCGCCAGATGTCGTGGAAAACGTCGACCGTCAATTCCTCGGCGAGGCCGCGATTGGCGGTCAGGCGCAGGACGTAGGTGAAGACGAGATGTTGGGCCCTGCTGAACAGCGCTTGAAGCGCGCCTTGGTCCCCCTCGGACATTTTCCGGACGAGCAAGACCCAGTCGGCCTCAAGCGGCGGCGCTTTCGCCTTGGCATAGAGGACATGACCAAGCGTAACAATCGCCGGCGGATCAGTCTGTTCGTCGACCTGCGATACCATCCGGCGCATTCTGTAAAAAAACCGCCGACATTCAAGCCGGGACTGGTGTCCTTGAACCCGTGTTCATCGCACGGTCCAACTATAAAGCGTGCAATGGGCCTACCTACTCCACCGTCAGGATTGCGTCCCCGCTGGCGATCGTGCGCAAGGCGTTTGTGACGAGGACGCTGTAGCGCGCGCCGTTGTCGGCCGCGGTGGGCGTGAAAGAATAGGTAGAGCTCGAAGCGCCTAGAATAAGCGCCCCGTTGCGGCGCCACAGATAGCTCAGGCTTCCAGACCCGGCGCCGATGACTTTGAACGTGGCCACCTCGCCGGCCCGGACCGTGACATTGTGCGGCGTGTAGGCGACGGAGGCCGCGACAACGCCGTCCGTCACCGGCGGCGGCGCCGCTGAGTCGCAGCCGGCAAAAGAGCAGCCCGGGGTCACGCCGGTCATCTCGCTGGCGCCGGCAGACGTCGAGCCGTTCGTTCCCAGGGTACAGAAGGCACCCTGCTGGCGAACGGCGACAAGGGCGTAGTTGTCCGAGACGCGGAGCGTCCCGCAGAGCGACGGATTGATCGCACTGACGAGGATTTCCGAGTCCGCATCGACATCAATGATCGAGTTATGGTGGATCGAATGCGTGCTGGCCCGCTCGTTCACGCCGGTGGGATCGCCACGCACATTGAGGCTGGCGGACATGATGTTCCAGATGATGTTCTGGTCGGTCTCCCAGCCGGTGGCGCCGGCGTCAAAATAAACGCCGCGCAGGGTGAAATTGGAGCCCGCCAGTCCGCCGAAGTAATCGTAGGGCGACTGGATATCGTGGATCCAGTTGTGATGGATACGGCTGCTGAGCCCGGCATCGAGGAGATTCGCGACCGTTACCCCGCCGCCGTTGGCGCTGACCAGCATCACGCGATGGATGTTGTTGTAGCCGATATCGATATTCGTCGGTGCGTAGGACGTCTGCGCGTCGAAGGCGATGCCGTCGGCGCCGCTATCGTGAATGGTGTTGCGATGGATCGTGTGATCGGAATTCTTGACGACGATACCCGCATTATCCATGCCGCGGTAGGCGACGCCGTGGATGAGGTTATTGCGCGCGAGGTTGCCGACGCCGTAGAGGGCGATGCCATTGCCGCCGCTGTAGCGGATCGTCGAGTTCACAATCGAATTGCGTGAACCATCGAGGATGATTCCGGTGGTGCCGATGTTGGCGGACCTGCCGGAACCGGGCGACGCCGGCTTGTCGTAGGCGCGGGTGAAGTGGCTTACATATTCGGCGGTGATACCGTCGACGACGTTGCCGCCGCTGGCCTCATCCATCCTGATGGTCGCGGCGAACAGATTGATACCCTTGATCACCACACCGGTCTTTCCGCGCAGGTCTATGGCGAGATCGCGCTTCTTGACCCGGACATTCAACGTATTGGGGTCGACCCCTCCCGGTGCCCAGAACCACAACTGTTTTTCACCGTGATCGTAGAACCACTCGCGCTGGCTATCGAGCAGAATGCGCGCGCCGAAGAAGTAATAGCGCCCGTTCTCCATCGGGGCGATGCTCGGGGCGTAGGAGGCAATGTCGAGCGTGTGCGTGAGGCGCGGAAAGACGGTTGCGACGACCCGCGCCGTCTGGAAGGACCAAGGGTTCCAGCCGCTCCAGAAATTCAGGAAGGCGCCCGTGAAATCGACGGTCGGCAATTGAAGATCCGCGAGCGTCGTGTCGTTGGTTCCCGGGTCCGCTTGGGCCCAATTCGGATGGAGGAGATCGTCGCCGTTCGGCCAGCGCGCTTCGGTCATCATCTGTTGACCGACAAAGACCTGATTGTGGTCCACGCCCGCGAGTTGAACGCTCGCGACATAAGCGCTGCCCTGCCCGGCGGCCCACCCGGTCACGGCATCGGTCCCGTCGATGGTCGCGTTCTCGCCGTTATAGGCGGCGATGGTTATGCCCGCGTTCGGCGTGACGGTTTCGTAGTAGCGGCCGGCGCGCACATAGCATGTGCCGCCGCGGGTGACGCTCGAAGCGCACTTCTGGATGGTGCGGAACGGCTGGGCAAGGGTGCCGGCGCCGAGATCGTTGCCGTCCGGAGCGACATAGCGCACGGCGCGCGTCTCAGCTTGCGATGGATCCATCAGACAGCGCGCGGTCATATCCGTGACGACGCCGGGCTGGGTGTTGCCCATGAGATGTTGCAGATAGCCGACGAAACCGCTCTCGATCCTCACGACATAATGAATCATGTCACCCGGGATGATGCCGGCGGCAGCTTCGATATCGCTGACCGGAACCAGGCGGCCGCCGCCTCCGGGAATCGACGCGGTGGTGTAGGTACCGAGTTTGGTGCCCGTCCGCTCACTGTAGATGCCGAGCGCCACGGAGGCCGCCCCGTCGCCGGTATTCATGACCGCGACGGTGCTCGGGTAGGCGCCGGCGACGTTCGTCGTGTGTACGCTGGTCAGGACCGTCGCGCCGGCAACGGCGCCGCCGTCGCAGGTGGAAAGGTTCGCGATGGAGCCGTTTGCCGGCCGCCACAGCACGTGCTGGAAATGCCCCGCGATGGAGGGCATCACGCGAAGCTTGTAGCCGTCGGGCTTCACGGCGGGCGCGCCTGCGCCGATTTCGATGTCGGAGATATAGTGGTTGGCAACGGCGCGCGGGGGGATAACCGGGGAGGTCCACGTGCCGATCGCTGCGCCTGTCGCGGCGTTTTCGAGCTCGACCGCGACCGTACCGGGGGTTTCGCCACCGTTATAGAACCGCAGGAACGATGCCGCGCTCTGCTTGCTGGAGGAAACGACGCCAGCGTGCGCCGCCGGCAGCGCATTCATCGGATAGGTGACGCCGAGGGAACACACTTGGGTCATGTCCGAGGTGATGCCGGATGCGACGTTGGTCACAAGGTGCTGAAGGGTGCCTGGGAAGGCTCCGGCCATTTTGATCACATAGTGATCCATGCCCTCGGTCGGCGTGCGGCCGATGGCGGTCTCGATCTCGGCCATGGAGAGCTGCAACGCCCGGTCCGGCGCGATGGACGCGCTGGTATAGACCCCGAGCTTGTTTCCATTGCGCGCATCGTAGACGCCGAAGGTGGCGGTTGCAGCGATGGTTCCGGTATTCGTGAGCACGATCGTGCTGGGGCGGTCGGCATTGAGGCGCGACGAATGCACGTTGTTGAGGTGGCCGGCATCGGTCATGACGCCGCTATCGCAGGCGGTCAGGTTGGTGAGTGTGCCGTCGCCGCCCTTGCGAAGCACGTGCTGGTAGGCGCCCGTGATGCCCGTCTGCATCGCGACGGCATAGTGCGCGGGCTTGGAAACGATGCCGAGCGCGCTTTCGATATCCTGAATCGGATACTCGGCCGCCACGCGCGCATTGATCACGGGGCTGGTCCAGGTGCCAAGGCGGTTGCCGGTGGCGAGATCAGAAAGGGTGACGGAGACCGTCCCCGCGGCAACACCGGTATTATGGAAGCGCAGGATCGATTGCCCGTCGGTCTGGGCGCCGGAGTAGATCGGTCCCGCACGTAAGGAGCTGCCGAACACGATCTTCACGAACCGGTCGGCCAGCGCCGCGGCTTCGGCTTGCGTCCACAGCGTGGGCCCGTGACGCGGGTCGCCGCGCGACACCGTGTTCGCACTGACGATGAAGGTTGGAAGTTTGACGAGCGCAGCGAGCACGGTACGCCGCAGCCGGCTCGGCAGCTGGTCGTATGCGCTGTAGGCCGCGGTGTCGGTGAACGGGCGATCGAGATCGAGATTGGAGATGCTGACGTTGACCATTCCAGCGATGCCGCGCAGCACGGGTTCCGACGCCGGATCCATCTGCACGTAGATGGTGTTGGTGCCGACGCGGCGGCCGAAGGTCATGGCAAAATTCGCCGCCACGTATCCGTCCGCGCTTCTCAGGTTGCTGAAGGTGAGAACGGCCGCGTTCGTCACCACGGCCTGCCCCGTGCCGTCGACTGAAGTGCCGTCGGACAGACTGAGAGTCACGCTGTCGGCTGATACGCCGGGCAAAAAGAGATAGTGCGCGGCAAATGGATTGGCGCGGGAAACGGTGGGGCAAATTGCAACGAGCGCGAGAAGTACGGCGCCCACAAACCTGCATGCGAACGTCCATGCAGCGTTACGTTCAATGCCCATCAAGAGTCCCCCACCACCAAGAGGGACGAGCTTAGCCCACGACTTATGGGCGTGCTACGCTGCCCCTCTCAACCGGTGGGATTCTGCGCGCGAGATCAATAGGTTGCGGTCAATCCCGCTCAATACCCCAAATACTCTTCTTCCCAGCCACGGCCGCGGACACGCGGCTGCTGATACTTGTTGTGGCATTGGCGGCAACTGACCTGGTCGGTGTACCAGATGACGTCGCTGACATCGCCATGCTTCGCCGCCTCCACCGCCATGGCGATCGCCGCTTCAAATTGGCGCGCATGCATCGTGTAGTCGTCCCACTTTTCCCAGATTTGCGGCTGCGACGTCCCGCCCGGCGCGCGTTTCTGAAAACTCGGCAGCACGGTGCGCGCCGTGATCAGCGCCGCTTCGAGATGCGAGCGGAGGTTCTGCGGCGGGCCTTCGAAGGCGATGATATGGGCGATGGCGTTGAACTGCGCTTCCAAGGTGCGCATGACGCTTTTTCTGTATTCGATCGCATCCTGATCGAGAGGAGAGTCCGAAGCGCGCACCCCGCCGCCCAGAAGCAGGAGCGCGGCGATAAGACGAGTGGCACCGCGCATGCTCACCTCCGGGCCGTCTCGAAGCCGTGCAAGCCGAGATGCCACTGGAAAGCGACCACGGCGCCTTTGACGGGCTGCAACAGGCCGAGCACGCCGATAAGGGTGAGCGGAAACCACAGCGCGTAATGCACCCACACCGGCGGAGCAAAGGCGAGCTCGACCGCGAGCACGCCGGAGAAGAGAAAATGGCCGACGAGCGCCACCACGATATAAGCCGGATAGTCGTCGGCCTGATGGTGGTACAGCTCCGCGCCGCACGCCGGACAATCGCGGGCGACTTTCAGGAATCGGGCGAACAGGCGGCCGCCGCCGCAGCTGGGACACTTCATGGAAAGTCCGCGTCCAAGGGCTTTGACGAGAGAACCGCGGGCGGCAGGATACGTCATGAGCATCTCCTTGACCCATACAATAAGGTCGCTGTATCCAGACATTCAAAGACAAACCGGAAATTTGTATGGATTGGCTCCCTGCATTGTCCGAGTGGCCGGGGCCGGTGTTCACGCGCATCGTCGAGGCGCTGGCCGCCGACATCGCCAGCGGCCGACTGGTGCGCGGCCAGCGTCTGCCGACGCACCGCGCGCTGGCAAAGCAACTGGGCGTCGATCTCACAACAGTGACGCGCGCCTACGGCGAAGCGCGGCGGCGTGGATTGATCGACGCGCAGGTTGGACGCGGGACTTTCATCTCGGAGACCACGGCGCGCGCGCCTGGACTTCCGTTCCGCGCCAAGATCGATCTCTCGATGAACATCCCGCCGCAGCCGGTGGAGGCCAATCTCGAGGTGCGGATCGCTCAAGGCCTAAAGGCGATCCAGGACGAGACCGGATTCAGCGCCCTCCTCAATTACCAGCGGCCTGGCGGCGTCGAGACCGACACCGCCGCCGCGGCAAGGTGGCTGCGCAAACGCATACCGGCGACGGATGCCGGGCGTCTTGTCATCTTTCCCGGCAACCAATCGATCCTGTTCAACACCCTTCTGACCGTGACCTCGCCCGGCGATGTGGTGCTGACGGAGGCCCTGACATTTCCCGGTGTGAAAGCGGCCGCGGCGTCGCTCGGACTTCGTCTGTCCGGCGTGGCGATGGACGAAGAGGGGGTCATGCCGGCGGCGCTTTCGAACGCCTGTAAAGCGCATAAGCCGAAAGTCATTTATCTCACGCCGACGCAGCACAATCCGACCACGGCGACGATGAGCGCGAAGCGGCGCGCTGCGATCGCAGAGATCGTGCGGCGTTCGAACGCGCTGCTTATCGAAGACGACGCCTATGGCCTCCTGGAGCCGAACCTCTCGCCGATCGCAAACGAGATTCCGGAGTCTACCTACCTCGCTGTGGGTCTCGCCAAATGTATCGCCCCCGCCTTGCGCGTGTCTTACCTGCTTGCACCTGACGCCGCAGCCGCCGAGCGGATGCGCCAGAGTTTGCAAGCCACAGCCTTGATGCCGCCGCCGTTGATGGTGGCCCTGGCAAGCGAGTGGCTGCGCAGCGGCGTGGCCGATCGCATCATCGGTGCAATCCGCGCGGAGGCGCGCGGCCGGCAGGCTCTCGCAGCCAGGGTTCTCAAAGACCTTTCTTATCGCGCGCGGCCGAACGCTCATCACCTGTGGCTTCCGATGCCGCCGCATTGGCCGCGCACGGAGTTCGTCGCCCATTGCGTCCGGCAGGGTCTCGCGGTCGTCGGCGACGAGGCCTTCGCGGTCGCGGACTCCGCTCCCTCGGGCGTCCGCGTGTCCCTGGGCGCGGCCCGGAACCGCGGGGACCTGGTGCAGGCCCTGCAGTTCATGGCGGAGACGCTTTCCTCCACGCGCCACGCACCGCCTATCGTGTAACGGCGCGGCTCCGGCCTTCCCCGGAGCGGAATCTTAAGGCTATGCTCGCCCCCTCAATCACCGGAGGAGGGATCTCTCATGCGTAAATTGTTGATCGCGGCCGCGTTGCTTCCGTTCGCGGCGTCGTCGGCCGGCGGCGGGGAAGCAGCGCCGAAACAGCCGATGTCGTTCTTCGTCACCAGCGTCGGGATCGACGGCGGCAACCTGGGAGGCTTGGCCGGGGCAGATGCCCATTGTGCAAAGCTCGCCGCCGCCGCGGGCGCACAGAAGAAACAGTGGCGCGCCTATCTCAGCACCCAAGGCCAAGGCGCTGTGAACGCCCGCGACCGCATCGGCAAGGGGCCGTGGTTCGACTTCAACGGGGTCCGCGTGGCTGCCGACCTCGCCGACCTGCATGGCGATACGCTCGAGCTGGCGCGTAAGGGCAACAACGTCAACAAACGTACGGCGCTGACGGAAAAGGGCGCGATGATCACCAGCGGCTTCGACGGTGTGAACCGGCACGACATCCTGACCGGTTCGCAGATGGACGGCACGGCCTTCACCGACGCCGCCGACCATACGTGCAAGAACTGGACGAGCAATGCCGCCGACGGCAGCGCACAGATCGGGCATCACGACCGCGCCAGCAGTGCAAACATCTCGTGGAATTCCGCGCACGGCACCCGCGGCTGCAGCGCCGAAAACGTGAAGACCACGGGCGGCGACGGCCTGTTCTATTGCTTCGCGACCGACTGACCTTGAACCGTCCGGGGCGTCCTCGTGGAGGGCGTCCCGGCGGCTTCTGAATAGTGGTCGCGGCGACGTCCGTCACGGCGCTTCACAAGATCCTCGCAGGACCAGCGCGACCCCATGGAAGATTTCCTCCTCTTCGTCGTCATCGGCTTTGCCGCCCAGGTGATCGATGGCGCAGTCGGTATGGCTTACGGCGTGACGGCGACCAGTGTGTTGTTGAGCGCCGGAGTGCCCCCCACCCTCGCGAGTTCCACCGTCCACGCCGCCGAGGTCTTCACGACGGGCGCGTCCGGCTTCGCGCACTGGCGCAAAGGGAACGTCAACAAGGCCCTGTTCTGGAAGCTGGTGCTTCCCGGCGCCGCGGGCGGAGCGGTGGGCGCATACGTCCTGACGGAAGTCGACACGGGGTACATCACGCCGATCGTGGCGGCGTACCTGTTCCTCATCGGCGCGATCATTCTCGTCAAAGCGGTATGGAAAAGACCGCGCGGCCACAGCGAAGACCTTCCCCATACGCGCAAGGTGGGATTTGCCGGAGCCTTTATCGATGCGATCGGCGGCGGCGGGTGGGGCCCCCTCGTGACCTCCTCCCTGATCGGACGGGGCATGCAATCACGCTTTGCCATCGGCACCTCGAACGCCGCGGAATTCTTCATCACCTCGGTGATCACAATCACGTTCCTGGGTACGATTGGCCTCGAGTTGTGGCCCATGATCATCGCCTTGATCTTGGGCGGCTTGATCGCAGCGCCGTTCGGCGCGCACCTCGCTTACCGCCTGCCCGACCGCGCGCTCATGATTCTCGTCGGCGTCGTCGTGATGATCCTCAGCATCCGCAATATGATCACCTCCCTCACTTGAACGCGCAGCGTGCAGAGGGTGAAATGTCCGCAATACGGCAAACCCCTCATTCAAAAAGAGCCGCCGTTGCGGCATATCAGCGAACCTTCGCAACAAGGGGTCTCCATGCTGACTCTCATTGAAACCGACACCAAAAAACTAATCGGCAAGTTCCCCAACGACAAACTCGCGCGTCTCGCCGGCCGGATGTTCTCGCAAGAGATGCGCCGCTGCCTGACCCTGGTGGTCAACGACGCGGTGCAGGTGCCGATGGCACACTTCAAGGATGGTGAGGAAGTGGGATACGAAGCGTCGATTGAGTACATCGCCCCGCAGCTGGGCTACAGCTAGGGGCAAATGCAAAGCGCGCAGGCGGAAGCTCGCCTGCGCGCTTGAGTCAGCTCGATTATCAGTAGCGCCACGGGTTACGCGGGCGCCGGTCGGCCCAGTTCGGGACGCCGTCGCCGTCGCGGTCGCGATAACCGCGGTAACCATAGCCGTCGTCGTATCCGTAGCCATAGCCGGACGAGACACCCAAGCTGACGCTAGAATAGGTGCCGTCGCTATAGCAGCCGCTGAGACCGATCGCGGCCAGCGCCGAGACCACGAAGATGCAGCCTGCTCTCAACATCGTTTTCATTTGCAACCTCCGTTGACATAACACGTCAACGGGACAACGGACCAAAGCCGGCAACCCCGGGTCAATTTTTGGCCCACTTTATGGCTGTGACTTGCCCGCGCGGAATTCGCGTGCCGCGCGCACCCTTTCGGGCCGCACGTCCGGTGCGTTGCGGGAGGGATACGCGGCCGTGAACGGCGCCATGCGCTTGTCAATCACTCGAGACCGTGACGGCATCGGCATCTGCCGACCCGTCGTCGGCAGAGCGTTGTTGCTTCGCCCAAGCCGCAGCATACGCGCCGCCGCGGGCGAGAAGCTCGTCGTGGCTGCCGCGTTCGACGATGACGCCGTTCTCGAGCACGATGATCTGGTCGGCATCGACGATGGTGGATAGCCGGTGCGCGATGACGAGGGTCGTACGCCCGCTGCTGACCTCGCGCAAGTTGGCCTGGATCTCCTTCTCCGTGTGCGTATCGAGCGCCGAGGTCGCCTCGTCGAAAATCAGGATCGGCGCGTTCTTGAGGATGACGCGGGCAATGGCAACGCGCTGTTTCTCACCGCCGGAAAGTTTCAGTCCCCGCTCGCCGACGAGCGTCCGATAGCCATCGGGCAGCGAGGCGATGAAACGGTGGATGTGCGCAAGCTCGGCGGCGCGCGCGACCTCGGCGTCGGTCGCGGCCGGCTTGGCGTAGGAAAGATTGTAGCGGATGGTGTCGTTGAACAAGACGGTGTCCTGCGGCACGACGCCGAGCGCGGCGCGCACGCTATCCTGGGTGACGTCGCGGATGTCCTGGCCGTCGATTGTGATGCGCCCGGCGCCGATATCGTAGTAGCGGAACAGAAGCCGCGCGACCGTGGACTTTCCCGAGCCCGTGGTCCCGACGATCGCGACCATCTTCCCCGGCGGGACGGTGAAGGAGACGTCTTTGAGGATCGGCCGGCGCGGATCGTAGGCGAAGCCGACATTGTCGAAACGGATCTCGCCGCCGGACACGTTTAATGCGCGGGCGCCCGGTTTGTCCTTAATCTCCGGTTCGGCGTCCATGAGCTCGAACATCTTCTCAAGATCGACCAGCGATTGTTTGATATTGCGATAGACAAATCCGAAGAAATTCAGCGGCTGCGAGAGCTGCAGCATGTACAGATTGACGAGGGTGAAATCGCCGACGGTCATGGTGCCGGCGACGCGGCCCCGTGCGGCCATATACATCAGCACCGCAAGACCGATCGAAATGATGAGCGCCTGACCCACGTTCATCAGGGCGAGCGAAGACTGCGTGCGGACGGCGGCCTTTTCGTAGTCGCCCATGACGCGATCGTACTCCTCGACCTCAAGGCGTTCGTTGCCGAACGCTTTCACCGTCTCATAATTGAGCAGGCTGTCGATGGCGCGCGTGTTGGCCTTGGTGTCCAGGGCATTGCTCTCGCGGCGGTATTTGAGGCGCCATTCCGTCACCGAGCCGGTAAAGATCACGTAGACGAAGACACAGGCCAGGGCGACGACGCCGAACCAGACGCTGAACGCGTGCCACAGCACCGCGAATACGAGCACCACCTCGAGCAGCGTCGGAAACACATTGAAAAGGGAAATCGAAAGCAGGCTTTCGATGGCGTTGCGGCCGCGCTCGATAATGCGCGAAAGGCCGCCGGTCTTGCGGTCGAGGTGAAAGCGCAGGGACAGCCGATGCAGATGCTCGAGCACGACCGCGGAGGATCGCCGCACCGCGCGCACGCCGACCTTGGCGAAGACGGCGTCGCGGAACTGGGCGAACGCCAGGCCCAAAAAGCGGGCTGCGCCGTAGGCGAGGATCAAGCCGAGCGGAAGAGCAATCTCGGATGCGACGTCGGGGGGCGCGAGCGCGTCGACGGCGCGCTGGAGATAGATCGGCGCAAGCACCGTCGCGACCTTGGCGAGGACGATAAAAATAAGCGCGATGACGACGCGGGTCTTGATGTCCAGCGCACCCTCGACGCCGCGCGGCGGCCATAGAAATGGCAGGAGGGAGCGGATGACTTGCCCGTCGCTGCGCTTGCGCGAGGGTTCTTCAGGCGTCGTGGAAAGGTGGCGCAAGGGGCGGGTCCGGCTGCGTGATGGGGCTCTGATATAGGGCGGACCGAACGCATTGAGTATAGGCAGCCGTCGTACCGGCGCCCAAAATTGTACGCAAAACAAAAAGCCCGGCGCTAAGCCGGGCTCCTTCCAGCTCCCCGTGGAAGAGGTTCAGGCGGTGACGGTCGCCGCGACCGGCGCCTGCGGCGCTGCATCGCCATTGAGCGCGGCATAAGCCGCGGCGATTTCCTGCGCCTTTTCCGAATACTTCTCGCGCGCGGCAGGGTCGCCGCCGGTATCGCCGGCTTCGGCCTGGGGCACCCGGTCGTAATACTTCACTTCGCCGGTGCCGTCCTCGCTGACCGTCTGCTCGCGCACCGGCGCGCGATCGGCGTACTTGACCGGCGGATTGGCGCCGTTGTTGGCCTGGCCGGCGACAACCACCTCGGCGCCCTGGCCGTAGTATTTCTTCGGCGCGTCCGCCGTTCCCGAGGGCGCGCCTTCGGCGGCTTCCGCGAAGTACTTCTTCGCCGTCGGGTCCTGGACCAGGGACGCGGAAAACTTTTTCGGCACGCCCGGTTCACTTTCGCCGGCAAGCGCGGCAATGGCGAGCCCGGTTTCGCGGGCTAGCGCAGGCGCCTCGGCTTCGGTGAGGTCGACGCGCGACTGTTCGCCCGACACCGGCGCCGGCGCGGCAGCGAGTCCGGCGAAGGTGAATACCTTCTGACGTACGAGGGCTGCTTTATCGGCTTCCAGCGTGTCGACGCGGCCGTCGCCGTTGGCATCGAACCGCTGCAACACATCCTGCGTGCCCACCACTTCGGAGGGCGAGAGGCCGACATCGAACTGCTTGATCTCGACGCGCGGACGCGACGGGCCGCTGCCGTTGTTATTGGCGGAAGCGTCACGCGCCGGCAGCTCGGCGGCAAAAGAGTTGTTCTCGGATTTGTCGGCGGCCGCGAGCACGCTCTGCAGCGCATTTATGTCTGCAGTAGGCGCCTCGGCCTGCATGCTGGGGGTAGAAACACCAAAGCCCTGTTGCCGCTGGGCTAACAGGTTGAGCTGCGGCGATGCAGCGTAGGTTGTGACCACTTCAGTCATTCATCGCCCTTTCTGGCCGACGAATCTTCTGCGCTCTTCTGCGTAGTTTGTAGTCTTAAGGCAATTGAATGGAAAAAACAAGGGCAAGCTCGCATTGAGGGAGTTTCTTATGCCCGCTAACCCTTTGAATTTAAATCGCTTTCGCAAATCGGAAGGAACTAGGTCGAAACCAACCGGCTTTCGTCAAGTCTTTTTTTAGGCTTCGACCCGGGAAATTTAGCGGCTCGCCGCGGCCGAGTCGCGAGCCTTCATTCCTTCGCGTTCGGGTCTACCACCCTGCCCCACGCGGTTTGCGTTGCCCTTCCCTTTTCATTAAGTAGTCAGGCACTTCTCACCACACGGACACCGCAAGGCATGGGGCCTTGCAGGCCCGCTGGGCGAAGCTGGGAATTCTAAAATGGTCTCCCGCGCCGATCGGTTGGACGCGCTCGCGAGCGCGCTGCGAACCCGCATCCTTGTGCTCGACGGCGCCATGGGCACGATGATCCAGAGGCGGAAACTCGATGAAGCCGCCTATCGGGGCGCACGCTTTGCCGGATGGCCGCGCGAGATCAAAGGCAACAACGACGTCCTCAACCTCACGCAGGCCGATATCGTGCGTCAGATTCACGGCGAGTACCTCGCCGCCGGCGCCGACATCATCGAGACCAATACCTTCTCCTCGACGCGCATCGCCCAGGCGGACTACGGGATGGAGGACCTGGCATACGAGCTGAACCGCGCCGGCGCGAAACTCGCGCGCGAAGCCGCCGACGCCGCGGCGGCGAAGACGCCGGACAAGCTGCGCTTCGTCGCGGGCGCATTGGGCCCGACCAACAAGACCGCCTCCATCTCACCGGACGTCAACGACCCGGGCTTTCGCGCCATCACCTTCGATGAATTGAAGGCGGCCTTCGGCGAGCAGGCGCGCGGCCTCCTGGACGGCGGCGTCGACCTCCTGCTGGTAGAAACCATCATCGACACCCTGAACGCCAAGGCCGCGCTCTTCGCCATCGACGAGGTGTTCGAAGACCGCGGCGAACGCGTCCCCATCATGATCTCCGGCACCATCACCGATCAATCCGGCCGCCTGCTCTCGGGCCAGACAGCCGAAGCATTCTGGAACTCGCTGCGTCATGCCCGGCCGCTGACGATCGGCTTCAACTGCGCGCTGGGGGCCGACCTCCTCCGCCCGTACGTGGCTGAGATCGCGCGCGTCGCAGACACCTATGTTTGCGCCTATCCCAACGCGGGTCTGCCCAACGCCTTCGGCGAATACGACGAGCATCCGCACACGACCGCACATCATCTCGGCTCCTGGGCGAAGGACGGCCTGGTCAATATCGTCGGCGGCTGTTGCGGGACCACGCCGGAGCACATCGCCGCGATCGCCAAGGCCGTGGCCGGCGTTAAACCGCGCAGCATCCCCGAAGTCGAAACGGCCATGCGTCTTTCCGGCCTCGAGCCATTCAAGCTCGCGTCATGAACTCCACGGTTGAAGGTGGCGTCGCCGTCCAAACGGCGACGTTCATCAATATCGGCGAGCGCACCAACGTCACGGGCTCGGCCAAATTCAAGAAGCTGATCATGGCGGGAGACTTCGAGGCCGCGCTCGATGTCGCACGCCAGCAGGTCGAGAACGGCGCGCAGATCATCGATATCAACATGGACGAAGCCATGTTGGATTCGGAAGCGGCGATGGTGAAGTTCCTGAACCTGATCGCCGCCGAGCCCGATATCAGCCGCGTGCCGATCATGATCGATAGCTCCAAGTGGAGCGTGATCGAGGCCGGGCTCAAATGCGTGCAAGGCAAACCGATCGTCAATTCGATCAGCCTGAAGGAGGGCGAGGACGCATTCATCGCGCAGGCGCGCAAGGTGAAACGTTACGGCGCGGCCGTGGTGGTCATGGCATTCGACGAGAAGGGGCAGGCCGATACGGCCGACCGCAAGGTGGACATCTGCACGCGGTCCTATGAAATCCTGACGAAGACCGTGGGCTTTCCGCCCGAAGACATCATTTTCGATCCAAACATCTTCGCCGTCGCCACGGGAATCGAAGAGCACAACAATTACGCCCTGGATTTCATCGAGGCGACGCGCCGCATCAAACGGACGCTGCCGCATTGCCATGTGTCGGGCGGCGTATCGAACGTCTCGTTCTCCTTCCGCGGCAACGAACCCGTGCGTGAGGCCATCCACTCGGTGTTCCTGTTCCACGCCATCAAAGCGGGCATGGACATGGGCATCGTCAATGCCGGCCAGCTGGCGGTGTACGAGGACATTCCAGCGGAGCTGAAGGAGCGCTGCGAGGACGTGATCCTCAACCGGCGGACGGACGCGACCGACCGGCTGCTGGAGATCGCGGAGAAGTACAAGACGGGCGGCGGAGAAAGGCGCACCGCCGATCTGTCCTGGCGCGATGCGGATGTGAACAAGCGCCTAACTCACGCGCTGGTGAACGGCATCACCGACTTCATCGACGAGGATACGGAAGAAGCGCGCAAGGCCGCCGAAGCCAAAGGCGGCCGGCCCCTGGACGTGATCGAAGGCCCGTTGATGGACGGCATGAACGTGGTCGGCGACCTGTTCGGCGCGGGCAAGATGTTCCTGCCGCAGGTTGTGAAGAGCGCGCGGGTGATGAAGAAGGCCGTCGCCTACCTGATCCCGTTCATCGAAGAGGAAAAAGCCAAGAAGGCCGCCGCGGGCATCGTCGACGAACGCCGGACCAACGGGAAGATCCTGCTGGCGACGGTCAAAGGCGATGTGCACGACATCGGAAAGAACATCGTCGGCGTCGTGCTCCAGTGCAACAATTACGAAGTGGTCGACCTCGGCGTGATGGTGCCGGCGGCGAAGATCCTGCAGACCGCTCGCGAGGTGAAGGCCGATATCATCGGTCTATCGGGGCTGATCACCCCGAGTCTCGACGAGATGGCCTACGTGTCGCGCGAGATGGATCGAGAGGGCTTCTCGGTGCCGCTGCTGATCGGCGGAGCCACGACCTCGAAGGTGCATACGGCGGTGAAGATCGCGCCGGGGTACAAGAACGCGGTGGTCTACGTCCCCGACGCCTCTCGCGCCGTCGGCGTGGCAGGGAGCCTGATGTCGGGCCAGCTTCGCGAAAATTTCGCGGCGGAAGTGAAGGCCGACTACGAAAAGATGCGCGAGGCGCACGCCCGCCAGCAGCAGAGCAAGAAGCGCCAGACCATCGCCGCGGCGCGCGCGAACAAGGTGAAGATCAATTGGCAGGGCGCGAAGCCCGAGAAGCCGCGCGCCTTGGGGCTGCAGGTGTTCGAAGACTACGATCTTGCGGAGCTGACGCGCACGATCGACTGGACCCCGTTCTTCCAGACCTGGGAGCTCGCAGGGAAGTATCCCGATATCCTGGAAGACCCGACCATCGGCAAAGCCGCGCGCGGTCTTTATAACGACGCGGTGGCGATGCTGCAGCGGCTGGTGGGCGAGAAGTGGCTGACGGCGCGGGCCGTGATCGGCTTCTGGCCCGCCAACGCCGTCGGCGACGATATCGAAGTATATGCCGACGAGTCCCGGGCTAAGGTCCTCACGACGCTGCACACGCTGCGCCAGCAGATGGTGCGTGAGGGCGCCGGCAGTGAACGGGCGAATGCGGCGCTTGCGGACTTCATTGCGCCGAAAGAGAGCGGGGTTGCCGATTACATCGGCGCATTCGCGGTCACCGCCGGGATCGGCACCGAAGAAAAAGTGCGCGAATTCGAGCGCGATCAGGACGACTACAATTCGATCCTGTTCAAGGCGCTCGCCGATCGGCTGGCGGAATCGTTTGCCGAGCGCATGCACCAGCGTGTGCGCAAGGAATTCTGGGGTTACGATCCGGGCGAAAGGCTGACGAACGAGCAGCTTATCGCGGAAGCCTATCGCGGCATCCGCCCCGCGCCGGGATATCCCGCCTGCCCCGACCATACGGAAAAGGCGCTGCTGTGGCGCCTGCTCGACGCGGAGAGAAATGCCGGTGTAAAGCTCACCGATAGTTTCGCGATGTGGCCGGCGGCATCCGTGAGCGGATTTTATCTCGCGCACCCCGAGGCCGCCTATTTCGGCGTCGGCAAGATCGAACGCGATCAAGTCGAAGACTACGCGCGGCGCAAGGGGATGGAGCTACGGCTCATGGAAAAGTGGCTGGCGCCGAACCTGAATTACGATCCGGCGAGCTAACCTCTGCCGCGTGGTAACGGGGCGATCGTTTCCGGATCCCAGCCGCGCTCGCGGCAGTAGGCCTCCGCAGCCATACGCGCGTCGGCCTCGTTCTCCAGCATCGTCGGGAAGGCGGTGACCCGGCCGCGAAAGGAAACCGTGACTTTGCGCGCCTTGGGGTCGAAGGCGATGTCCATCCCTGGTTCGTAGGTGGCGGGCCGCATGATGAATTTGACAGTTTTTGCTGCCACCACAACGCGCAAACCTGTGGATAAGTTGCCGTCGGCCGGACCTTTATTGCCAGAATCGAAAAAGCGCCCCGACGGCCGTCACGCCGGCTCCGACAATCACGCCCAGCATGGCGACGGCAAAACGCCCCCACGGGCCGGCCACGGCTTTGGCGCGGTAGTTTTCGACCGCCATCTTCAAGAGAACGCCTGCGGCAGCGCCGAGAACGACGCCTGCCGCCACCATGGGCCAGCCGACGAACTCAGTCCAAACCGCGAACAGCGCCACGGAAAGGCCCAGCACCATCCCGCCGCAGAGGCCGAGCAGGATAAAGGGGAGGTTCTGCCGCAGAATCGTTGCGACGCGCACGGTGCGCCAGTACAGGAGCGCGCGGCGCACCGCGGCGGCCTTGTCCGTTTGAGTGAGCGCCGCGGAGACGTCCTGCTTGAGAGAAGCGGCCGCGGCGGCGCGCGATTCAAAGCGGTCGAGGAACGCGGCGGCCAGAACGGTGTAATGGCTTTGCGGGGGCACGCGCAGAAGGCCCAGGAGCGCTTCGGTCATGTCGTCCTCGGCGATGAAGAAATCGCGGACGCCGGCGGAGGTGACCTCGCGGGCGCGGGCCAGCCACCAGCGGCCGTCGGCGGGATCGGCGTCTTCCCAAGTCAAGGCGTGAGGTTCAGGCGTCAAGCTTGCTCCGGCGGAGGCGAATGCGGTTCGCCTTCATAGGCCGGAGGCCGATGACCGATCAAATTGAAATGTCGCGCGCTTGTATGAAGGTCAGCGCACGCTCGGCAGGGTAAAGTGGATGGAGGTGCCCCGGCCTGCGGTGGAATCGACGGTGAGTTCGCCCCCGTGACGGCCGACGATGTCGCGGCACAGATAAAGCCCGAGGCCCGTGCCCTTCTCGCCTAGGGTGCCCGCTTCCGAGGTCGCGCACTTAAGCGCGAACAGGTCATCCATCGCCGCCTGCGACATACCGACGCCGTCGTCGCGCACGGTGACTCGTATCATGCGGCCTTCGTCGGCGGGTGCAAGGTTGAGACGCACTTCCCCACCGGCCTTCGAAAACTTGATTGCGTTGGAGACGAGGTTGCGCAGCACGATGCAGACGAGATCGGCGTCCCCCAGCGCCTGCTCGGCCGTGATCTCATTGACGATGGACACGCGCTTTTCCTCCGCCGTGCGCATCAACGGCTCGAGGCTGCGCGCGGAGACCTCGCACAGCCGTATGGGCGTGAATTTAGGCCCGGCCTCGCGGATCTGGATGGAGGCCCAGGTCAGGAGATTGTCGAGCAGACGCTGCACGTCGCCCGCCGAATTGCGCACGAGCTCGGCGTAATTGGCGACCTTCTCCGGCGGCATCGTCTTCGCGCCGGCGGCCAGCAAGTCGGCGAACCCCATGACGGTATTGAACGGGCTGCGCAGATCGTGCGCGACGATCGAGAAGAGCTTGTCCTTCTGCCGGTTGGACTCCTGGAGCTCCGCCGAGCGGCGCTTCAATTCTTCCTCGGCGCGGGCGAGCTCATGTTCACGGCGCTTGGCTTCGCTGATGTCCTGGACGGTGGCGATGAAGCGGCGCAGTTTGCCGTGATCGTCGACGATCGGCTGCCCGATCTCGCGGATGTATTTGAGGACGCCGTCGGCGCTTTGGATCTGATACTCGATCTCGAAGGCGCGCGGCGCGGCCAAAGCATCGGCGATGGTGGCGAGATACCGCGCACGGTCGGCCGGTATGATCGCGCCTGCGAGTTGTTCCGGATGCCGGTAACGCTGCATGGCGCCGGAGGAGAGATCGTGAATGCGCGCGAGCTCCTCGGAGCAAAAGGCGAGGTGGTCCTCGTCTTCCGACCAGATCCAATGGCCGAGATGGGCGAGATGGGCGGCAAGGCCCAGCATCTCCTTCTGGTCGTGGATCGCGCGGATGGCGGTGAAGGCATCGGTGACGTCGGCGAGCAGACCAAAGAGGGCGACGACCGTTCCGCTTGCGTCGACTTCGGGCTGCCCCTTGCAGATGATCGTGCGCGTGCCGGTGTTGCTCTGAATGCGACAATCGAACTCAAACGGGGCGCGATTGACGATGGCGCTATCGAGCGCCTTGAGCACCTGGTCGCGGTCGTCGGGATGACAGCTGTCGATCGCGGCGTCGAAAGTGACGGGATAGGTCTCGGGATCGACGCCGTAGATTTCGAACACCTGATCGGACCAGGTCAGCTCGCCGGTGATGATATTCCAGTGCCAGTGGCCCATCTGGCCGACGCTCTCGGCCAGCATGAGAAGACGCGATTCATCGGCCAGCACAGACGCGCCTTCGCCCGGCCGATCCCAGCGCGTGGGAGCGGAAGAAGAACCCGCATGAGTCGCGCGAGCCTGAATTCGGGCCATCATCACCAAGGTTGTTTTTAGTCAAAATCAATATAGGAGGGTGTCGCGCGCGAATAAAGGGCTATTAAGTCCCTCTACTCCCTCACTTTTTGGCCCGGGCTCGGGAAATGTCCTATGGCCTCGCGCCAGCCTTCCGCTGCGCGCGCGCCCGAAATCGGCCCACTGTTGCTCGAGATCCGACGCAGAATCGATGGCGCCGACGGACGGAAACCCCAAGCCAGAGGGGCCGAGGACGACGGGCGAAAGACCGGGCTTCGCGCTTTGAAAAAATCTGTGCGCCCAAACGACTTACCTGCACTTGCACCGGCCGGACGCTCCTGTTAAAACCCCGCCTCCTTTGACGGACGGCCTTGCTTTCTCCAGCGGCGCCGCACCGTCTTCGCCCATGCGGGGGCGTAGTTCAGTTGGTTAGAACGTCGGCCTGTCACGCCGAAGGTCGCGGGTTCGAGTCCCGTCGCTCCCGCCATTCCACCTTCTTGCTGCATCAGTAGGTTAGCCTACTCAGCAAATCCGTCTCTCACTCTCCGAAGTCGTGCTTGTCACAGTTTGGGCACAGCAAGGAGGAGACATGGCGTCTATCAGACGTAGGGCCAATGGCGCATGGCAAGCACAAGTCCGCCTAACAGGTCTAAGACCACTCAATCGTACCTTTGATCAAAAAGCCGACGCACAGCGTTGGGCGCTGGAAATCGAGAGCAAAATTCAGCGTGGAGATTTGACCGTAAGTGCGTCGGGTCTCCGGAAGCACCCGCAATACTGACCTGAAGACACTTCAAGGTGCGACTACGAAACTGGATAAAACATCCGTGGCATACTGAGACCGACGCTTCAGTCTCGGGAAGCCGGCCATCGGAGCGTTGCGAGGCCGCCTCTAGAACGGCCTCGCCTCGTCTAAAGCAGTTCGAGTTGCGGATCGGAAGGGAGAAAGCCCAATCGCCGGCTCTCGTCGCCGAAGAGCTGTCCTTTTTTAATTTCTGCGATCCGGCCAGGATTCACATCTAAGTCAGCTGCGATCCGATTTAGGAACTCACCTCTTAGAATTCTCTTCCAGATATCAGGAAGTTGTGAAACTCGAACTCTCTTACTCGGTATGCGGTATGCACTCGCCATTAGAACCTCATTTGCGAGGTAAGGGCGAAAACCGCCTTTGCAGGGTCTCACTGCATCGTTAAGATGCGGCTGCTAACGAGGCCTTGGTCGCGGCGGTCTTCAACAAAGCGACCCTGTCTCTTACTCGACCGGCTCGGATTGCAGTCCGAGCCGGTTTTGTTTTAGCGACAGTGCACGACGAGCATGTGAGTCCACCCGGCGGTTGTCAAGTTGTGTGCACGTTAATTGGACACCGTCGCCTATCCGGTTACGCAGAACTCGGTGCACGGTATGCACACACAGTACTGACGAGCGCGAATTCGCACGAAATATCCTGGAAATTCAGGGGTTGAGTTGACATCGAAGTTGACTCGTCAATTCGTACGATCAGTTCGCACACAATTGCGTTTTGCAATTTGCAGCATGCGAATTCGTCGCGTTATGCTCATGAAGTGTTGATATCTCGTCGGAGTCGCGCCGTCGATTGGGCTGAGCCTCATGCACGGCGTGCAGAGAAGCGGAAACGTTCCTTCGGCGAATACGGTTCGCGAAGTAGACTCTTCGCATGCAAAGATTTTACCGCACTGTCTGGAGCAGACCACTCTCCATCGAGCCGTGGATGTCGCCAGACACGTTGCTATGCCAGCATGAAGCCGCGCGACTTCTAGGGACGACGAGAGAGCACCTGAGAAGGCTGGGCAAGAAGGGAGCCGGGCCGCCTTTCAGTGATAAGTACACCGGCAACGGTGTTCGGTACTTAGTCTCGGACATCGTGTTGTGGAGGGCTCATATCCTTGGCGAAGGCCCATCGACGACACTCGAGGTCCTTAACTGATGGCCTCCGGTAGTTCAAACTGCGGGATAATATCTTCTTCCTCCTCAGCCAGATCACACCATTCTCGCATGAGGGGATGTGCGAGCAGCGCCTCTAGGTACGCTCCTGCCTTACCGTCCATGCTCACATCGTAGGTCTGGAACCTCAGGGCTACAGGGGCGAACATCACATCGGCAGCGCAAAAGTAATCAAAAAGCCACGGGCTGGACGCACGCGCACCGCTTTTGGTCCAGATTGCTTTCACACGCTCTATGTCTGCAAGTACATCGGGCGTACGCGCTGCTAGGCGTCGCCTTCCCCGCGCATTTATCGGCATGGCAGCGCGAAGCGCATTCAAACTCGAATGGACTTCGCCGCTATGGCTGCGTGCACGAGCGCGGTCGTGCTTCTCGGCCGGCCATATTTGCGGATAGGAGTCATAAAGATGCTCGGTGATGGCGAGCGTATCCCATATCGGGAATCCATCGTCCACCAGTACGGGCACTAGTCCAGTCTCTCCGCCGAACCCCTGGACCTTCTCCCGCGCTCCTGGTTGGTAAAGGTTGATCCTATGCTCGATGAAGGGTACCCCGACAAAACGCAGCAACAGCCACGCTCGCAGTGACCAGGACGAATAGTTTTTGTTTCCGATAACTAACTCGTAGGCCATAGCGGCTCCTGGTTTGAGCAAGATAAGATACCGCTCCATCCATCAAAGCATAGTCGTTTCCTACTTTTGCTGGAGGTCGGGAGTGGCTTTTAATCCCCTCAATTTGCCGGGCTCCTACCCCGGAGAAGGAACGGCAGGAGATGACGCCGCTAGGGTCGTTAAGGGCTTCGCAGTTAAGTTCAATGCGCGCGACCTGCAGGGCATGGACGAGTTCCTGCACTTCCCTCATGTGATTCTGGCGGGCGAACACCTGACTATTTGGGACGGGCCAGGTCAGATGCCTTCCGACCTGTTTGTTGAATTGGCAAAGGCTGGATGGCATCACAGCGATTATCACGAAGTGACGCCTGTCCTCGTTGCCCCGCATAAAGTTCACTTCTACGTCCACTACACGCGCAACCAACCGGATGGAACCGTGATCTCCGACCATCGTAACCTGTGGATTGTGACCTTCGACAATGGCCGCTGGGGAATTAAGCAGCGTTCCTACTAAGGGTGGCGGGCGTAAATGACCAAGCAGGTCTCCTCATGAAGATCCCAGCCCAGCCCTTACCTTCACTGTCACCGACTGGTCGAAGATCGAACCGACGCGCCATCCCGGCACGACCGGCGGGGCCCTATGGCGAACCCTTCACCATCGGCGATCTGCGGGTGCGCATGGTGGAGTATTCGCCGGGATATCTTGCCGATCACTGGTGTGAGCGCGGGCACATCCTGTACGTGCTCGAGGGCGAGCTCGAATCGCAGCTGAAGGACGGGGGCTCCTTCATGCTCAAGCCGGGGATGACCTATCAGGTCTCCGATTCAGGAGATGCCGCGCACCGGTCTTACACAAAGACGGGCGCGAAGCTTTTCATCGTCGACTAACGGTCACGCGGAGCGGGGAATCCATTTCCCGGCGAGAATCGTGCCGGCGGGGAACAGCTTCTCTTTCACGTTCCGCTTTCCGTTGTAGTTATCGAGGAACTCGAATTCACCGGTGCGGCGTTCGAGCAGCGCCACATCCGCCGGCGCACCGACCTTGAGCGTGCCCTTGTCGCGGAAGGCCGGAAACACTTGTGCGGCATTCGACGTCCCGCACGCTACCACCTGCTCGAGCGTCATGCCGAGATGCATGTGCTTGGACATCACGGTCGGAAAATCCACGAACTGGGAAACGCGCCCGCCGGGTGTCCAGTCGGTGGACAGCGTATCGGGCAGGAACCCGGCGGCGAGCACCGTTTCGGCGGTGTCCCAACGGAAATGACCGCCTCTTCCGTGGCCCATGTCGAACCAGACGCCGCGCCTGCGCGCATCGAGCACGGATGGAAGGATCTGGCCGGCATCATCGACGATGGCTTGCGGCGGCGGAGCAAAAAGGTGCGTGACGACGTCGCCCTTCGTGAGGAGCGCCATGACTTGCGACAACGGCGACACCGACTGACCCATGTGGACCATGATGGGGAGGCCGAAGGGCGCCGCGGCCTCCTTCGCGCGGCGCACGACCTCGACATCATTGGCGCCTGCGACATTCTTGGAAATGCGCACCTTGATGCCGATGATCACGTCCTTGTGCCTGGCGATCGCTTCGCGCGCCAAGGCCACGTCGGCATTGGCGAGGTTCTGCAGCTCACCGCCGGGCAGGAGGCCGGTGCGGCCGAGGTTGATGAGGACCCGCCCGAGCTGCGGCCCCGCCTTCGCCTCGGCCACCACCGCGTCGATCTCGTCGGCGCCCTGACTGCCCGCGTCGACATAACCGGTCACGCCGTCCGCGATATTGAGCGCCGGCCCCCCTTTGGTGTCGGCGGCGTGAGAGTGAATGTCGACCAGGCCCGGGATGACATACTTCCCGCCTGCCTCGACGATGTGCGCGCCGCCGGCATCGATCGCGGCGGACACGGCGGCGATCCTACCTTCCGCGATCGCGACATCGCGCAGGCCGTTGATCCCGGAACCGGGATCGACGACATGCCCGCCCTTGATGACGAGATCGTAGCGCGCAGCGGCGGACGCGGCGCCCGGGCCGAGCACCGCGAACCCCGACGCCGCCGCCAGGAATGTGCGCCGCTTCATCTCGCGGCCTCTACCGCGACATGCCTTTATTCACGAACTTCTGCAGTCGGGCGTTGCGGGTATCGACGGTGTAGATGTTGCCCTTGGAATCCGTGGCAAGACCATGCAGGCCGCGGAACTGGCCGGCATAATGTCCGCGCGAGCCGATGGCAGAGCCGGGGATCTCGGTCAGCGTCTGGCGGTCGAGCACGCGAATGCGCCCCGACGGCAGATCGCCGACAAAGAGATACTTTTCCTGGGCGTCGGCGGAGAAATCCATGGTGAAGGAGGTGCCCGAAGACATCAGCGTCGGTTTTGCAACGAAGCCTTCCTTCAAGAACTTGCCCTGGATCGTGAAAGCCTGAATGCGGTTGTTGCGACGGTCGTTGACGTAGACGGTGCCGTCCTTGGAGATCTTGATGCCGTGGACAAGGTCGAACTGTTGGGGCGCCGGATCGCGTTTCTGCGGATTGGCGCGCGGCGCCGCATCATCCGGCTTGTTGCCGTACGCACCCCACATGCGCTTGAAGGCCCCGGTGTCGGCGTCGAACACGGCGACCCTGCGATTGCCGTAGCCGTCGGCCACAAACACCTCATTCGTCGCCGGCCATACGACCGCTTCCGCGGGGCGGTTGAGATTGGCGGTATCGAGGCTATTGGTCTCCTTTACGGGCTTGCCGATCTGCAGAAGGAATTTCCCGTCGCGGGTGAACTTCAAACACTGATTGTTGCTGTTGCCGCAAATCCAGACATTGTCTTTGTGATCGACGGAGATGCCGTGCTCGGTTTGCGGCCAATCGTATTTTCCGTCCGGGCTGGGACCGCCCCAGGCCTGAACGAAATTGCCTTGCGTATCGTACTCGATGACGGGTGCGGCCGCGCGGCAGCACTCGGCTTCATCGGGCTTGCCGGCATTACCGACCGAGCGCTCGTCTTCGGCTATCGTGCGCGGACGCTGCACGATCCATACATGGTCGCGGGAATCGACGCCGACCGAGGCGATGTCGCCGTTGATGAGATTGTTCGGCAACGGCTTTGGCCATAGGGGATCGACTTCATAGATCGGATAGGATTCCGCAGCGTGCGCGCTGAACGCGACGGCGAAAGCCAAAGCGGAAAGCGTCATCAGTCTTTTCAAGTTAAGTCCCTCCCTAAGGTCTGGATGCAGTCATATTACGGAGCGCGCACGCGGATAGCGACCCCCGAACGCGTGAGACGGGGCACCTTCAGCCTTAAAACAGGACGGACAACAGGCTTGCGCGCTGGGGATCGACCACGGTCGCCGTCCGGCCGCTGAGGGCTTTGGCATCGACAGTCCCGGCGACAATCCGCGCAAGATCCCCGTTCGCGATCCAGCTGAATGCGGGCGCCCCTTCCGCGATGGCGGCGGTCCCCGTCGGTTCCTCGTCAATGATCCATCCCGCGCGCACGATCGTGAAGTCGAGGCCGGCGGATTTCAAATGCTCTTCGGCGGCGTTTGCGGCCGCGAAGGCATCGCTGCGGAGGAGGCTTACATACCACGGCACGACGTCGCGGCTGTCGCCTGCCCCGGTCGCGCTCACAAGCACAAAGCGCGGAACGCCTGTCGCCTTGGTGACCTCGATGATGTTGCGCGCGGCATCGAGTCCGAGCATCGGCTCGTCACTGACGTCGAACGGCGCGACCACCGCCCGCAACGGCGCGGCGGCGAACATTTCCTTGAGCCGATCGGCGACCAGCGGATCGACGGTCGTCACGTCGACCTTGAGGGCCTCGAACGCGGCGCGATCGGACCCTTCCCGGATCACCGCGGTCACCTGCTTATTCAGCCCGGCGAGCGCCTTGACGATCTCAACGCCGAGCGGACGATCGGCGCCGAAGACGACGATGGCGCCGGCACGAGGGAGCTCTTCGGCCATGATGCTCGCGCGCGGCGCCGCGACCGGCGGCGGCGGTTCAGTCGATTGCTGCGCCCGCGAACCGGAGACGAGAAAGAGCGCAACGCACAAAGTAAGGGCGTATCGGGCCAGCATTGATCCTCCATTGCGGCGCGCAGTCTCGCGAGATTCCTGCGCGTTGTCACTTGTTTCCGGAGGCGGGCGTGGACATAGCGGTGCGCTGCCGGCGATCGTTGCAACCGCCGGGGCGTGTTCCGCGCCAAGCGAGAAGCTTTTAGGCCGTCCAGATCGCGGCGATCTTTTCCCGCTGCTTGGCGTCCGGCAAAGGTCCGTGCCCCGCCGCAAGATTTTCAATCATATGCTGCGGACGGTTTGTGCCCGGAATCGCCGCGGTGACGGCAGGGTGCGAAACGACGAATTTCAAGAGAAGCTGGGCGAAACTCACGGCGCCGAGCTCCTGCTTCGCCCATTCCGGCAGGGTTTGGCCTTGGACTTTGCTCAAGAGGCGGCCGCGCCCGAGCGGCAGCGCGACGAGCACGGCAACGCCCTTGTCGGCGGCCATGGGCAATAGGCGCTTTTCCGCCTCGCGCGCGTCCACCGCATAGGCGAATTCGACGAAATCGAGCTGGTCCATCCAAGTCGTCAGGCGGTCCTGCTCGCGACCGGTGGAACTCACTCCGACATAGCGGAACTGACCCTTCGCCTTGGCATCGAGGAACGTCGGCAGATGGATGTCCGTATCGACCATGTTGTGGACGAACATGAGGTCGATGACCTTGGTGCGCAAACGGGCGTGGGCGATCTCCATCGCCTTGATGCCGCCCTCCTTGCCGCGTTCTTCGATCTTGGTGGCAAGGAAAATCTTGTCGCGCAGGTTATTCTTTTCCATCACCTCGCCGACGAATTGTTCGGCCCCGCCGCGGCTGTATTGCTCGGCGGTATCCAGCACACGGCCGCCTTTGGCGACAAGCTCGCGGATCACCTGCGCCTTCTGCTCCATGACGGCGGGCTCGGCCTGCGCGCCGAAATCCTGCGCGGTGCCAAGCCCGATGACCGGAAGCTGTTCCTTGTTCTTGCTCTTGGGGATCGTGCGCATGACCAGCGGGCTGTCGGCGGCGACGAGGGCCTGCGGCATCGCGCTGAAAACCGCGCCGCCGACGGCAGCGCCGAGAAATTCCTTACGTGAAATCCCTTTCATGACCTCGACCCCTTTTTGTCCACAACAGGCGCGGCGAGCGTCCAATGTCCAACACCGCAGCGTCAAGGAAACAAAGGTAACGCCCCTGCTCCGCTGCATGAATCAGAGATCCGAGGACGCGATCGACGAACCTTCGAATGCTTCAAAAAGCCCAGGAAAACCGGGGCTAAAACGCCCGTTATACGGGATTAAATAGCTGTTACCCCCGTTGAACCAAAGCAGGGCTCCGCTAACATCACGGCCAATCCTTCGCGCACCCGCTCGATGATGCGCGATCGAGGCACGCGAGAGCGACATGATCGATACGGGCCATTGATCGTCCCCCGTCTCCAGCGTCTCATCCACGAAAGGGCTTTTGAAAAATGAATGCGGTTTCCTCTCGTTTCCTTCCGACGCTCGCGACCGGTCTTGCGCTGGTTTTCTCCGCGCCGGTGATCGTCGGCAATGCCTCCGCGCAGGCCGCGCAGATGGTGCCAACCCGCGACGGCATCCCTACGCTAGCGCCGCTGGTCGAAAAAGTGATTCCGACCGTCGTCAACGTCCAGGTCAAGGCCAAGGTCACGGTCAGCGACGAACAGATGGACCCGTTCCGCTTCTTCAATCTGCCGCGCGGCCAGATGCCGCCGCGGGAGCGGACCTCGGGCGGCTCGGGCATCATCATCGACGCCAACAAGGGCTACATCCTCACCAATCACCACGTGATCGCCGATGCGAACGATATCCAGATCACGCTGCATGACCGCCGCCAGCTGACGGCGAAGGTCGTCGGCAGCGACGAAGGTACAGACGTCGCCCTGCTTCAGGTGGACGCGAAGAACCTCCAGGCGCTTCCTATCGGCGATTCCAACGAACTGCGCGTCGGCGACTATGTGTTCGCCGTCGGCAGCCCGTTCGGCCTGCAGAAGACGGTCACCTCCGGCATCGTCTCGGCGCTGTCGCGTTCGGGCGGCGGCATCGAAGAATATGAAGACTTCATCCAAACCGACGCGGCCATCAATCCAGGCAATTCGGGCGGTCCGCTCGTGAACCTGAAGGGCGAACTCATCGGCGTGAACACGGCGATCCTCGGACCGGCCGGCGGCAACGTCGGCGTCGGCTTCGCCGTGCCGACCTCGATGGTGAAGGGCGTGATCGCGCAGCTCCAGGAGTTCGGCGAAGTCCGCCGCGGCGTCATCGGCGTGGCGATTTCGCCGATCACGCCCGAGATCGCCAAGAACCTCGGCATCGACATGACGGAAGGCGCGCTGATCGGAAGCGTCGAACGCGGCACTCCCGCCGACAAGGCCGGCGTCCGCGCCGGGGACGTGGCCATCGCCTTGGACGGTCGTCCGCTGCGGGATGCGAACGATCTGCGCAACCGCATCGGCATGCTGACCGTTGGTACGACGGTGGAGCTCACCGTCCTGCGCGACGGCCAGAAGCGGAACTTCAAGGTGGAGATCGGCAAGCGGCCGCAGGCCCAGCTTGCCAAGCTTCCCGACCGTGAAGCCCTGGACGGCGCCAGCTTTGCTTCGACCAGCCGCGGCGACGAAGCCACCGGCGCCAAGGTCACCCAAGTCGAGCAGGGCAGCGCCGCGGAACGGCTCACGCTCGAAGTGGGCGACATTGTCACGGCGGTGAACCGCAAGCCGGTCAAGAACCTCGAGGAGTTCCAGACCGCGATGAAGAACTCGCAGCGTTCGACCGTGCTGCATGTGCAGCGCGGTGACGACCAGCGCGTCATCGTCGTTCCGTAACACTTTTACCTTTGTGAACGAAAAACGGCGCCCATGCGGGCGCCGTTTTTTTTGGCCTAAGGGAAAAGTTTAGGCATACTGCCTGGCGAGGGGATCCAGGTTCCGACATGCGGACGGCGAAGCGGCTCATCTTCAGCGCGATGACTTTTGTTGTGCTCGCCATGACGGCGGCGGCGCGCGCCGAGGTGGACCGCATTGAGATCCTCGAACGCGCGGTGCTCGCCGAGGGCCGCGCTTTCGGCGGCGTCGGCCCCTATGAGCGCCTGCGCGGGAAGCTCTACTTCATCCTCGATGCGAACGCCGCGGAAAACCAGGCCATCACCGATATCCGGCTGGCGCCCCGCGACGCGCAGGGCCGGGTTCATTTCTCCGCCGACATCATGATGCTGCGGCCGGTGGACGGCGGGCGCGCCAACGGCCGCGTGCTGTTCGAGGCGAGCGCGGCGGCAGGCCCGGCAATGCTCAGCCTCTTTAACGACGCGACGAATGCCCTCCTGCCCATCAGCAGCGCGGAGGCGGGCAACGGGTTCCTGATGGACCAGGGCTATACCTTGCTCTGGATCGGGTGGAACTGGGACGTGCTGCCGGGCGACGGCCGCCTGCGCGCCGACCTGCCGCTGGCGATGGAAGGCGGCAAGCCGCTGTTCGGTCGCGTGATCTCCGAGATCGCGGTCACGCAGCCGACGACCACGGCGCGCGCGACCGGCAGTACGCTTTCGGTGGGGTATGAGCCGGCGCGCGCAGACGACCCCGAAGCCGTCCTGACCATGCGCGAGACGGCAACAGGTCCACGGATGGTGGTGCCGCGCGAGCGCTGGATCTTCGGACGCAGATTGGGGGGCCGCTCGATCTACGATCCCTCGCTGATCACCCTGGAGGGCGGCTTCAAGCCGGGCGCCATCTACACGGTGAGCTATTTCGCACGCGGGCCGCGGGTCGCCGGCCTCGGCTTCGCCGCCGTTCGCGACGCCCTCCTCTTTTTCCACTTCGAGCGCTTCGACCGCTACGGCGGCATCAATCCGATCGTCACTGCCGGCGGGGAGCTGCCGCGCGCGGTGATCGCCTTTGGCCACGGCGAAGGCGCCCGCGCCCTGCAGACGATGCTCTATCATGGTCTTTCGACAGGAGCCGGGGGCCGGCTTGCTTTCGACGGCGCGCTGCTCAATGTCGCCGGAGCCGCCAAGGGCCCCTTCAATCATCGCTTCGGCCAGGGCGCCCGCGAAACCGCGCCCGACCTTGGGCTCGACTATCCCAACAACTGGTATCCTTTCGCGACCGCCGCGCAGCCGGACGGCATGACCAACGAGAGCCGCAGCGTGCTCGACCGGGTGAACGCCGCCAACGCAGCGCCGCGTCTCTTCTACGTCAACAGCTCGACCGAGTATTGGACACAAGCCGCGTCCCTCACCCACACGACCATCCCGGCGACCAATGGCCAGCCGGCGGACCTTGCCCCGAGCCCACGGGCGCGCATCTACGCCATCGCCGGGGGCCAGCAGCGCAGCGGCGCGGCGGGCGAGCGGCTCGACCTCGCCCATTGCATCAATCCTCTCGATTACCGGCCAGTGCTGCGCTCGCTGTTGTTGCACCTGGATGCCTGGATCACGCTGCGCACAGAGCCGCCGACGTCCGAGTTGCCCACGATCGCGGGCCAATCGCTGACGAGCGTCGCGAGCTATCTGGATAAATATCCGAAGATCCCCGGCACGCGCTCCCCGAGCCGTGCTTTCGAGCCTGCGCGTTCGGATTTCGGCGGGCGCTTCCTGTCTGAAGGGATCGTCGACGTGCTTCCGCCGCGGGTCGGCCGGCCGTATCCCGTGCTGGTGCCGCAAGTCGACGGTGACGGTCTCGAGACGGCCGGCATCCGGCTTCCCGATGTGACGGTCCCGCTCGGCACCTACGTCGGCTGGAACCCGCAGAACGCCGCGACCGGAGCGCCGGACCGGCTTTCGCGCACGGAAGGGAGTTTCATCCCTTTTCCGCGGAATGAAGACGACCGCCTGGCGGCGAACGATCCGCGGCGCTCGATCGCCGAGCGTTATCCGACGCGTGATGCTTACGCCCAGGCCTACGCGGGCGCCGCGCTCTCGCTGGCAGAAAAAGGCATGATCCTCGGCTCGGACATCAACCCGATGATCGAGCGCGCCGGCGCGTTCTACGACCGCCTGATGGCGCGCGACCCAAAAGACACGACCTGCGGTTACCTGGCGGCGCGCTAACGCGGACGTCACCCTGGCCGCGTACCCGCGGCGCATCGGGCGTCAGGCCAACAAAGCTCCGATCCCGCTTGGGAACAGCGTCTCCGTACCGTCATGAAATCTTTCGATCTCGATCCATTCCGCGAAATGGTGATTCCCGTCGCTCTCTAGATAAAGAAATCGCTGCTTTGCAGATATTCCCGGGTCGGGAATCATGATCGGAAAGGCGAAAACAATCTCGTGGCCTTTCGCTCCTTCGTGTTCATAAAGATTCTCAAATATCGTCGGCGCTCCGCACACAGCACATTCGATTCCGAGTTCTTCTCGAATCTCGCGTCTAAGAGCCGCCTCAGCGGTTTCTCCGAACTCCACGCCGCCACCCGGCGGGATCCAGCCCTTGAGTAGATTCGCGTCGTCCCGTACTTCGCAGACCAACAGCCGCCCTTCGCGTTTCGCGAGACCAATGGCCTTCAAGCGGATGCGCGAATCCGGTCTCCATCCCAAATTCTGTTTTTCGAGCCCCGTCATACGCGGATCATGTCACTGAATGCACCGGCCAGAGGCGTACTGTTCCGGGCCGCAGATTATAGCGTTTCCTGGAACCTGACCGGCGCGCCGATAGGCCGGCCTTGCACCTCGTCGTCACGCATGACGACATTGCCGCGGACAATGGTTGCTTCGGGCCAACCGGTGACCTCCATGCCGTCGAACGCGGTCCAGCCCGCCTTGCTCGCGATCCAGTCGTTGGCGATGGTGCGTTTGGCCTTCAGGTCGACGACGGTGAAATCCGCGTCGTAGCCGACGGCGATCCGGCCTTTGCCGGCGATGCCGAAGATGCGCGCGGGACCGGCGCTGGTGAGATCGACCAGCCGCTGCAGCGTGAGGCGGCCTTCGGCGACGTGGTTGAGCATCAGCGGCAGCAGCGTCTGCACGCCGGTGAGGCCCGACGGGGAACGCGGATAGGGCCGGGCCTTCTCCTCGCGGGTATGCGGCGCGTGATCCGAGCCGACGCAATCGACGATGCCGTCCGCGATCGCCTTCCACAGCGCGTCGCGGTGGCGCGCCTCGCGGATCGGCGGATTCATCTGCGCCAATGTGCCAAGCCGCTGATAACACTCCGGCGCCGCGAGGGTGAGGTGCTGCGGCAGCACTTCGACCGTTGCGATATCCTTGTGCCGGGCGAGGATGTCCATCTCCTCGGCCGTGGTCACATGCAGCACGTGGACGCGGCGGTGCGCTTCGCGGGCGAGAGACAGGAGCCGGTTGGTGCAGCGCACGGCGGTCTCCACATCGCGCCATTCGGGATGCATGGAGACGTCCGCGCCGTCGTTCTCCATCGCCGCGCGCTCGGTCTGGCGCATGTCGTCGTCGCTGTGGACGGTGACGCGCCGCGTGCCGGACTTCAGCACACGGGCCACATTGACATCGTCCGCGACGAGCAGCGTGCCGGTGCTCGAGCCCATGAACATCTTGATCCCGCACACGCCGGGAAGACGTTCAAGCATTCCGAGCTGGTCTGCGTTCTCGGGCGACGCGCCGACATAGAATGCAAAATCGGTCCAGGCCCGGCCGGTGGCGCGTCTGATCTTGTCGTTGATGGCCGCCTCGGTCGTGGTCGGCGGATCGGTGTTGGGCATTTCGAACAGGCAGGTGACGCCGCCGAGCACCGCGCCGCGCGTGCCGGATTCGAGATCTTCCTTGTGCGTCGGCCCGGGCTCGCGGAAATGCACCTGCTCGTCGATGACGCCGGGCATGACGGTGAGGCCTTTGGCGTCGTAACGCGAGGCCGCGGACGCGGCGCCGAGATCGCCAATCGCGACGGTGCGGCCGCCGCGTACGCCGACGTCGGCCTGCACCGGGCCACCGGGAAGGAGAAGCGTTCCGCCGGCGAGAATGAAATCGAAGTTTCCTTTCATGCGCGCCTCAGCCGATCGACATGGGAGCAGCCGGCGTCGCAAGCGCCTTCAAGAGATCGATATAACGCTGTGCGATCTTGTCGGGCGTGTAGCCGGCGGTGAACACCGCGCGGCCGGCGTCGGCGAGTTTCCTGGCGAGATCCTTGTCCTGAGACAGACGCTTTATCGCCTCGGCCATGCTCACCGCATCGTCGACGGGCACGAGGATGCCGTTTTCGCCGTTCCTCACCAGGAGACCAGGTCCGAGGCTGTCGGCCGCAATCACACTCGCGCCCGCGCCCCAGGCTTCAATGACCGTGTCGCTGCCGTCGTCGGTGCGGGCCGGGTAGACAAAAGCATCGCTGACGGCGACATAGGGGGCAAGATCGTCCTGCCAACCGAGGAAACGCACGCGCGGCTTTACGCCTTTCTCGTGTGCCTGCGCCTCAAGATAGGCGCGATCCGGGCCATCACCGGCGACCCAAAGGTAATATCCCGACAGCCGGGCAATGGCATCGAGCAACGTCTCGAGGCCGCAATTCCTGACGAGGCGCATGGCGCTGACGACTAGGCGCGCCGTCGGCGGCGTGTAGAGTTTCTTGCGGCTGACGGGCGCGGCAACGGGCTTGCCGGCCCGTGCGTAAGGAAGGTGCGGAAGGACGTGAACGCGCGAGGCGGGCCACCCGGCATTCAGCGCGATGTCGGCCCGCGCGTGGGTGGGCGCCAGCAGATGGTCGCACTTGGCGATGGCCCCGCCGTCGTAACTTGCGCCGATCCGGCCGACATGAACGAAGTTCCCTTTCTCGACCAGGGGCGCGACGTCGGGCGTCCAAGAGATCACGATCTGCGGCTCGAACCGGCGAATAACGCCGTTGATACGTCGCCGATCAAGGAAGGCAAAGTGGCTCGGGAACTGCATCTCGATCGTGATCGCGCCGGCCGCGGCGAAACGTTCGGCGCGCGCTGGATTGTCGGCAAGCATGACGCGCTGCTCGTCGCCGTTCTGCTGCAACACCGCCGTCAGCCTTTCGGCTTGCTGTTCAACGCCGCCATAAGGCGCGCCGCTCATGAGATGGAAAACTTTCACGCGGGCCTCGTTCGTGAGGCCCAAGACTTTGCATATGCGGCGTACGAAGCCAAGACGTTATGGAAACAATCGGGCCGCCGCCGCTGCAACCTGCGCGGCATCAAGACGCGTGATGTCGCGATCCGGCGCTTGCAGAAATTGTCCGCCGAAGGGCGCATATCTGATGGGATCCGACGGACCGAACAGCGCGAGGGTCGGAAGACCCATGGCCGCGGCAAGATGACCAAGTCCGGAGTCGTTGCCGATGAATGCCGCGCAGTTTTTCAATGCGGCGGCAACGACGAGCAGATCGGGCTCGCCGAAAATCTTCAGTGCACCCGGCAGAGAGCCGATGAGCGCGCGGGCCTTGTCTTCGTCGCCCGGCCCACCGAAGAGCGCGACTCGCCAGGCGGCACAAGGCCCCGCGCGCAAGATTTGCACAAGCTCGGCGAAACGCGCGGCCGGCCAGGTCTTCTCGCGCGCCGCCGCCACAGGAGCAATGGCGAGCACAGGCGGTCCTTCGGGGATCAGCCGCCGGGCAGCTTCGACGTGACGCGGGGCGACAGATATATGCGGAGCCGCGGGGCGATCGAGATTGAGAACAGAAGACAGGTGGACAACGCGGTGGACCGCGTCATTGGCAGGCCCGATGATGCAGCGTCGCCGCGCACGCAGGAAATAGGAAATGAAGCTGCGGCGCAGGTCTACGACGAGGTCCCAGGGCGTGCCCTTCACCTCCCGCCACAGGTCCCACCAGTGGAGATCGAACCGCCGCTTCTTCAGCACGACGATGCGTTCGAGGCGCGGGGCCGCGGCAAAGAGCGTCTGCGCAAGACGCCCACAGACGACGGTGAAACGTGCGCCAGGGTGACTGTCGGCCAGGTAACGCAACACCCCGGACGACAGAATCGCGTCGCCGATACGGGTGTTGGTGATGAAGAGGACGTTCACGCCAAGGACGCGACGAAGTTATCGAGAGCTTCGGCGGCCGCATGCCAGGTGCGGCGCCGCGTCAATTGCTTGGCCTCCTCGTGGAGCGAGGTGTATACACCGTCGTCGCCGAGGATCTGCAGCGCGACGTTCACAAACGCGTCTGCGTCCGGGACGATGTAACCTGTCTGGCCGTTGGCGATGCACTCATGCACGCCGCCAAGTGCGCGCGCGACGGCGGGCAAGCCGGACGCCTGGGCTTCGCCGAGGGTCCAGCAGGCATAGTCATGCTGATGGCCGGGATAAAGATGCACACGCGCGGTGCGGAAAACGGCCGCCATGCCGTCGTCGCCGATAGGATCGGCGACGGCCACATTCTTGTCCGCGGCGGCCTTGACCTGTTCGAAAACCGGCGCGAGTTCCTCCGTGACGCCTTCGCCGCGCATGGCCTTGCTGAGGCTGACCGAGAAGATGGACAGGCGGGCGGCCGGCATGGCGGGGTAGATGCGCGTCGTCCACAGATCGAGAAGCCACGACAGTCCATGGAGCGGATGGGACGTCACGATGGCGGTCGGAGGCGGCGGGCCGGACGGCATCGCCGCCAGCACGGCCTGGCGGGCGGCATAGACCTCGGGGTTCAGCGCCTCCTCATGCGGGTCGGGCTCCTGCATGATCGGCACCTCCCAGAACGCCGGGCGCACGCCCGGAGTCATCACCATACGCCTGAGCTTGCCGCTGTAGGCCCGCGCCTGGACCTCCGAGATAAAAATCAGCCCCGGGTTGAAGGACTCCCACAGCGGCGCGTTGGCCGGCGCGGTGAGATAGTCCGGCGCGCCGGTCACCCAAAGCAGGCGATGTTTGACGGTACGTAAGTGGCCAAGCAGCGCCGGCTTGCGCAGAGCGATGACCACGTCGGCCGCCTTAGGCGCCCAACTATCACCGAAGGGCGTGTAATATGCACCGTCGGCCATATGGGCGTAGGTCGTGCGGTTGATGACTTTGACCTCGTGGCCGCGCTCGGCCAGCGCCGACGCCAGTCCGCCGACAGCTTTCTCGGCGCCGCCGATGGCACGGCGGAGGTTCGTATAGCCGTCATATTGCAGCGGCGAATCGTCGATGAAAACATACTGCATGGAGGGCGTTATAGCTTAGCGGCGGGCAGCTTGCAGCATCCTCTAGCGGTGCTACATAAAACGGAGGTTAGGAGCACTTCATGGCGTTTTTCACCGTCCTGCCCCATCGCGCGCTGGTTGCCGTCGGCGGCGAGGATCGCAACGCGTTCCTGCAGGGCATGATCTCGAACGATATGCGCCATGTGGAGGCGGGCGAAGCGATGTGGGCCGCCCTGCTCACCGCGCAAGGGAAGTTCTTGCACGAGTTCTTCGTGATCCCGCACCGCGACACCGTGTTGCTTGAGTGCGAGCGCGCCCGCCGCGACGACCTGGTCACGCGGCTCGCCCGCTACAAGCTGCGCGCCAAGGTCACGCTCGCGCCGCTCGATACTCTGCACGTGGGCGCCGCGTGGGGCGACGGGGCAAGCGCCGCGCTCGAAACCGCGGAGACCCTCGGCATGGTCAAAGAACGCGGCGACGGCCTCCTTTATACCGACCCGCGCCTTCCCGGCGCGGGCATACGTTTTGCGCTGCTTCCGGAACAGGCGGAGGCCTTGCCGCTGACGCCGTCGACGCCGGACGTTTACGACTCGCACCGGATCATGCTCGGCCTGCCCGACGGCAGCCGCGACATGGACGTCGAAAAAGCGCTGCTTCTGGAAAACGGCTTTGAGGAGCTGCGCGGCGTCGATTTCGACAAGGGATGTTATGTCGGCCAGGAGCTGACGGCGCGCACGCATTACCGCGCATTGATCAAGAAGCGCCTGATGCCGGTGGCCATCGAAGGTGCAACGCCGGCCCCCGGTGAAGCGTTAACCGTGGACGGACGGGAGGCAGGGGAAATGAAAAGCGTGTCCGGGGCGCACGGCCTTGCGCTGGTGCGCCTCGATGCCGCCGAAAGTCCTGCCGGCTTGACGGCTGGAAGCGCGCGCATTACCCCGATCAAACCGGGCTGGATGAAGACCCAAGCATAGCCGATTGAGACGACCGGGAGCGCAGGGGAATGGCGACCCGTTACCGCAGACGACCCATCGAAATCCAGGCGTTCCAGTGGAACGGCCAGCCGCGCGCCGAATGGCCGGAGTGGCTCGAAGCCGTATTGCTGGCGGACGGGCGGCTCGCCATCGGGGGTGTTCGCGACAAGGTTTACAAGGGCGATTGGCTGGTGCGCGAGGCCGGGACCACCTACCGGTTGCCGCCGGCGTTGTTCGACGCTGCGTACGAAAGGATCGACACGGCCGACTAAGGGCCTCGTTCCGGACGGACGAGACAAAGTATTTGTTACGGCCGGCAAAAAAATAACCGGCGGATTTCAGCTCTCCCCCTTCGCGGACGCGCGTAAAAGGCATAGCCTTGGGGCCAGGCAGAGACCTTGGGTCCGCGGCGATGAAATTCCTTTCCCCGATGATGCTGCTCTTGCTTCTGGTGGCGCCCGCCCTGGTCGCGCTGTACTTCTACGTGCTCGCACGCAAGAAGCGGATGGCGTTGCGCTATGCCGACATCGGCATGGTAAAAGCCGCCCTTGGCCCAGGCGCCGCGGTGCGCCGGCATCTGCCCGCCGCGACGCTGCTCGTCGCCATTATCCTGATGCTCATGGCCGTCGCGAAACCGGCGGCGCTGGTGACCATGCCCTCGGAGCGCGCCCTGGTCATGCTGGTCATGGACGTGTCGGGCAGCATGCGGGCCGATGACGTCGAACCCAATCGAATCACCGCGGCGCAAAACGCCGCCAAGCAGTTCGTCAAGGAGCAGCCCGCCTCCACTCAAATCGGCGTCGTCGCTTTCGCCGGCGCGGCGGCTGTGGTGCAGTCGCCGACGCTGAACCGCGACGACGTCGTCCAGGCTATCGACCGTTTCCAGCTCTACCGCGGCACGGCGATCGGCAGCGGCATCCTGGTTGCGCTGCAGACGATCTTTCCCGACGCCGCCTTTGATCCGCGGTTCCATGAAGCCGATTTCAGAGGCCAGGAGGGACAAGGCACCTCGCTCGATCAACCACCGCCGGACAATTTCCAGCCGGTGCCGCCGGGCTCCTATCCATACGCCACGATCATCCTTTTGACCGACGGCCGCGCGACGGTCGGTCCTGATCCGATCCAGGCCGCGCGCATGTCGGCGGACCGCGGCGTACGCATCTACACCGTCGGCCTCGGCTCGGCGCAGGGCCGCAATTACGGCTACATGCAGTTCGACGAAGAGACATTGAAGACGATCGCCGACGTGACCAAGGCCAAATACTTCGCCGCCTCGTCCGGCGAAGCGCTCAACGAGGTCTACAAGTCGCTCAATACCCAGTTGGTGATGGAGCGCAAGGAGACCGAGATCTCATCGTTCTTCGCCGCCGCCGCCGCATTGTTGGCGATCGCAGCCGCGGCGATGTCGCTGCTCTGGCATAGCCGGATACTGTGAGGGATCAGCGTCATCCTTGCGCGAAGCCGCCAGGATCTAGGTTTTAGACCTTCGGGAACATCTGCTTGGTCGGGCAGACGACGACTTTCTCGAAAAGTCCGGCCTTCTGATAGGGATCCTGCTTCTGGATCTCGCGCGACCGCTCGAGGCTGTCGAATTCGGCGATGATGCACGAGCCCTTCAGCGTCTGGCCGTCGTCGGACAGCATCGGTCCGGCGAACTTGAAATTCTTCACGGCCTTTTCGATCCAGTCGAGATGCTCGGGCCGCGTCTTCATGCGCAGCTCGAGCGAATTCGGCTTATCAAAGCACAGCCACATCGTCAGCATATCGTCTCCCCGCAGTGGATAAAGGCTTACTCTGCGGCGGTCCTGAGCCCCATTTCCTTGCCGTCCATGAGCACCGCCTGAGCCGCCGCCAATCGCGCGACCGGCACACGATAGGGCGAGCAGGAGACATAATCCAGCCCCGCGCGATGGCAGAAGGCGATCGAATCCGGATCGCCGCCGTGTTCGCCGCAGATGCCGAGTTTGAGGCCAGGCCGTGTCGCGCGGCCGCGTTCTGCCGCGATCGTGATCAGCTCGCCGACACCATCCTGATCGAGGCTCGCGAACGGGTCTTTCTCGTAGATGCCTTTGGCCTTGTAGAGCTCGACCAGCGTCGCACAGTCATCGCGCGACAGTCCGAGCGTGGTCTGGGTGAGATCGTTGGTGCCGAACGAGAAGAACTCGGCGGTCCGAGCGATATCGCCGGCCTTAAGCGCGGCGCGGGGCAGCTCGATCATGGTGCCGACAGTGTAGTCGATGGCGACGCCGGTTTGCGCCAGCACCGATTTCGCGGTGTCCTCGACGATCTTCTTCATCATGTCGAGCTCGGCGCGCGTGCCGACAAGCGGAATCATGATTTCGGGGATCACCTTCCTGCCCGACTGGACCACCTGCGCCGCGGCTTCGAAGATGGCCCGCGCCTGCATCGCGTAGATCTCCGGATGCGAGACCCCGAGACGTACGCCGCGATGGCCGAGCATCGGATTGGTCTCATGCAAACGCGAGAGCACTTCGCGCACCGAATCCTCCGAGACCCCGGCGCCGTGCGCGACCTCGGCGATTTCCGCGTCGGTGTGCGGAAGGAATTCGTGCAGCGGCGGGTCGAGCAACCGGATGGTGACCGGCAGGCCTTCCATAATGGTGAACAGCTTGACGAAGTCGCCGCGCTGGTGCGGCAGCAGCTTATCGAGCGCGGCTTTGCGGCCGCCGGCGTCCTTGGCGAGGATCATCTGGCGCACGGTGAGGATGCGCTGCGCGTCGAAGAACATATGTTCGGTGCGGCAGAGGCCGATGCCTTCGGCGCCAAATTTCCGCGCCGTTTCGGCATCGAGCGGGGTCTCGGCATTGGCGCGTACTTTCAGGCGCCTGATGCCGTCGACCCAGCCCATAAGGGTGGCGAAGTCCCCCGTCAGCTCAGGCCGGATGGTAGCGACCTTGCCGAGGAAGACTTCGCCGGTCGACCCGTCGAGCGTGATGACATCACCCTCGAGCAGGATCTTGTCGCGGATGCGCATGGTCTTCGCGTTGACGTCGACCTGCAATTCGCCGGCGCCCGAGACGCAGGGCGTGCCCATGCCGCGGGCGACGACGGCTGCATGTGAGGTCATGCCGCCGCGCGTGGTGAGGATGCCCTGGCTGACGTGCATGCCGCCGATGTCTTCGGGCGACGTCTCGCGGCGCACGAGAATGACTTTCTCGCCGCGCTTAACCCAATCTTCGGCGTCTTCGGCGTTGAAGACGATCTTGCCCGAGGCTGCGCCCGGCGAAGCCGGCAGCCCGCGCGCGAGCAACTGGCGCGGGGCCTTGGGATCGAGCGTGGGGTGCAGCAGCTGATCGAGCTGGTTGGGATCGATGCGGCGCACGGCTTCTTCTTCGGTGATGAGGCCTTCGCGCGCCATATCGACGGCGATCTTGAAGCCGGCTTGCGCGGTGCGCTTTCCATTGCGGGTCTGGAGCATCCAGAGCTTGCCCTTCTGGATGGTGAATTCCATGTCCTGCATGTCGGTGTAGTGACGCTCGAGCTTGTCGCGCACTTCGACCAGCTGGCGATAAAGCGCAGGCATTTCCTCTTCCATCGAGGGCAAGGTCGAGCCTTGCGCCTTCTTGCCGGCGAGGGTGATCTGCTGCGGCGTACGGATACCGGCGACGACGTCTTCGCCCTGCGCATTCACAAGGTATTCGCCGTAGAAGACATTGGCGCCGGTCGAAGGATCGCGGCTGAAGCAGACACCGGTGGCGCAGTCGTTGCCCATGTTGCCGAACACCATGGACTGCACGTTCACGGCGGTCCCCCAGGTGTCGGGGATGTCGTGGAGCTTGCGGTAGGTGATCGCCCGCTGGTTCATCCAGCTCGAGAACACCGCGCCGATGGCGCCCCAGAGCTGCTGGTGCACATCCTGCGGAAACGGCTCGCCTACTTCCTCAAGCACCTTTTCCTTATAGGCGGCGACGAGGGCTTTGAGATCGTCGGCGTTGAGATCGGTATCGAGCGTGACGCCCTTGTCTTCCTTGGCGATGTCGAGGATGTGTTCGAAGTCGTAGGAATCGACGCCGAGGACGACGCCCGAATACATCTGGATGAAGCGCCGGTAGCTGTCGTAGGCGAAGCGCGGATCGTTCGCCTGCTTCGCCAGGCCCTCAACCGTCTCGTCGTTGAGGCCGAGGTTCAGGATGGTGTCCATCATCCCGGGCATCGAGGCGCGGGCCCCGGAGCGCACCGATACCAGCAGCGGCGCCTTCACGTCACCGAACCTGGCGCCGATCTGCTCCTCGATGCCGGCGACGGCGACCGCGACCTGCGCCTGCAGCTCGGCCGGATAGGATTTTCCATTCTGATAGTAGTAGGTGCAGACCTCGGTTGAGATCGTGAAGCCCGGCGGCACCGGAATGCCGATGGAGCTCATCTCGGCGAGATTGGCGCCCTTGCCGCCCAGGAGGTTTTTCATGCGCGCATTTCCTTCCGTGCGCGCGCCGAAGACATAGACCCATTGGCCGTTGTGCGGCGGGGCAGGAGTCGGCGCAGGGACGGCGACCGGCTTCTTGGGCTCGCCGAAGAGATCGGGGCGAAGCTCCTGCCGCGTGACTTTGCCCTTGGTCGCCTGTTCAACGGCAATCGCCCGTTCGGCCGGCACCCGGTCCCACTGGCTGATGGCCTGGGGCGTCACGTTGATCGCCCGCGCCAGGGCCGTAACCCCACCCGCTTCGGTGATGGCGCGCTCAAGGGCGTTATCCCGCATTCGTAAGCTCCGTAAGGTGACCTTTAGAAATTGCGTAAGCGAGCCTTGATAAAGCTTACAGCCGGCGCTTACAACGGCAAAGGGCCCCAAAAGGTCCCAATTTAAAGCGGAGTTTGTAAGAAAGGCTTTAAATCCTTGAATCCTCTAGGACCATGGCGGCCCCCTTCTCCGCGATGACCATGACCGGGGCGTTGGTGTTGCCGGACGTGATGGTGGGCATGACGGAGGCGTCGATGACCCGCAGGCCCTCGAGTCCCCTAACCCGCAGCCGCTCGTCGACCACGGCGCCGGCGTCGGTCCCCATGCGGGCCGTTCCCACCGGATGGAAGATGGTCGAGCCCACCTGGCCCGCCGCTTTCGCGAGGTCCTCGTCACTCTCGTAATGCAGGCCGGGCACGTATTCGACCGGCGCGTACCTGCGCAGCGGTTCCTGGGCGACGATGCGGCGCGTGAGCCGCAAAGCGTGCGCCGCCACCAGACGGTCGTGAGGGTCGGAGAGATAGTTGGGGTCGATCCTTGGCGGCTTGCCGATGTCGGGGATGGTCAGGTGGACCGAGCCCCGACTGCGGGGACGCAGATTGCACGGCGCCATGGTGAAGGCCGGAAAGGCGTGCAGCGGCTCGCCGAAACGGTCGAGGCTCAAGGGCTGTATGTGGAATTCAATGTCGGGCGTTTCGACCGCGCGGTCCGAGCGCGCGAACAGCCCGAGCTGGCTGGGCGCCATCGACATCGGCCCGGTGCGAAAGAGCGCGTACTCCGCGCCGATCAGGGCTTTTCCGAACCATGACCGCACCCGTTCGTTCAGCGTGGCCGCGCCGGTGACCTTATAGATGCAACGCAGCTGGAGGTGATCCTGAAGGTTCTCGCCGACACCCGGAAGGTTCTGCACGACATCGATATGCAGCGACTTCAGGCGGCGCGCGTCGCCCACGCCGGAAATCTCCAGGAGATGCGGCGAACCTACGGCGCCGGCCGCGAGGATCACGGAAGCCTTGGCGCGCGCGGTGCGCAGCGTGCCGCCCTGCGCGAATTCGACGCCGGCCGCGCGCCGGTCCTCGAACAGAATGCGCTGCGTGACGGCTTTTGTGGCCACCGTAAGATTTGGCCGGGAAAGGACCGGTTTCAGGAAGGCGGTGGACGCGCTCCAGCGAAAGCCTCTTCTCTGCGTGACGCTGAAATAGCCGACACCCTCGTCGTCGCTGGTCGTGATGTTCGGGCGCTTCGGAATCCCGGCCGCCGCGGCGGCATCGGCGATGGCGTCGAGCAGCGGCCAGTGCAGGCGCTGTTTCTCGATGCGCACTTCGCCGCCGCCGCCGTGAATGCCGAGATCGCCGGCGGCGAAATCCTCGAGCTTATGGAACAGCGGAAGGATGTCGTCCGATCCCCAGCCAACGTTGCCGAGCTGACGCCATTGATCGTAGTCGCGCCGTTGCCCGCGGACATAGATCATCCCGTTGATGGAGGAGCAGCCGCCCAGCACCCGGCCGCGCGGATAATTGAGCGCGCGCCCGCCGAGGCCGCTTTGCGTGTCGGTACGGAAGCACCAGTCGGTGCGCGGATTGCCCATGCAATAGAGGTAGCCGACCGGAATGCGCACCCAGATGTAATCGTCCTTGCCGCCGGCCTCGAGCAGCAGGACGCGCGCCTTCGGGTTGGCCGATAGGCGATTGGCGAGCACGCAGCCGGCAGTGCCGCCGCCGATGATGATGAAGTCGAAGGTGTCGGTGGCGGCGTCCGCCACCGTTATCCCTCGATCTTCGAGAAGTCGGCGACCTGGTTCATGGCCGAGACGATGCGCGAGAGCAGCTTGAGCCGCGCGGCGCGCTGCTCGGCATTGTCGGTGTTGACCGTGACCTTGTCGAAGAAAGCGTCGACCGGCGCGCGCAGCTGCGCGAGCAGTTTCATGGCGGCGCCGTACGCCTCTTTCTCGAGCACGGAACCGAGGGTGGCGTCCATGCCGTCGATGGCCTGAAGAAGGTCCGCGGCTTCGGCCGCACCGAGCGCCTCGCCGGTGACATCGCCCGTGTAGCTCTTGCTGTCCTTCTTCTCCTCGATCCGCACGATATTGGCGGCGCGGCGATAGGCGACGAGAAGGTTGGCGCCGTCATCGCTGGCGAGGAAGTCGCCCAGGGCATCGACGCGGGCGATGAGGCGGACGAGGTCGTCCTCCGTGCCCAACGCAAACACCGCCGCGACGTAGTCGTGCCGCACGCCTCTTTCGCGCAGGTGCACCTTGAGGCGGTCGGCGAAGAAGTCCAGAACCTCCTCGGTGACCTTCCTGCCGTCGGCTTTCACCTTGTCGTAGCCGGCGAGCGCGGCGCCAAACGCCTCGCGCAGCGGCAGCCGCAGCTTGTTTTCGAGAATGATGCGGATGACCCCCAGCGCGGCTCGCCGCAGGGCGTACGGATCCTTTGAGCCTGTCGGCTTCTCGTTGATCGCGAAGAAGCCCACAAGACTATCGAGCTTGTCGGCAAGCGAAACGACAATGCTGAGCGGCTTCGACGGCGCCGCGTCCGCAGGCCCGAGCGGCGAATAATGTTCCGCGATGGCGTCGGCGATCGCGGGCGGCTCTTTATCATGGAGCGCGTAGTAGCGGCCCATGATGCCCTGAAGGTCGGGGAATTCGCCGACCATGCCGGTGGAAAGATCGGCTTTGCAGAGGAGCGCCGCACGTTCGGCCGCAGCGCTTTCCGCGCCAGGCACGAAACGGGCAAGCCGGCCGGCGAGCTTCACCAGCCGCTTGACCTTGTCGTGCATGGTGCCGAGCTGGGCCTGGAAGACGCGCTCTTCCAGCTTCTGCACACGCGATTCCAGCCTCTCTTCCCGGTCCTGATCCCAGAAGAACTTGGCGTCCGACAGCCGCGCGCGAAGCACGCGTTCGTTGCCGGCGACGATCGCCTTGCCTTTGTCCTTCGTCTCCATGTTGGCGATGACGCCGAACCGGTTGGCGAAGGCGCCGCTCTTGGTCGAGAGCGCGAAATACTTCTGATGTTTCCGCATCGCCGAGGTCATGACTTCGGGCGGCACGTCCATGAAGGCGGCGTCGATGGTGCCGAGTAGCGGCACCGGCCACTCCACGAGGCCGATCACCTCCTGCATCAGCCCGGGATCGGCGCGAACCGTCAGACCTTCGGCGGCGGCGAGGTCGGCAAGATCGTAGGCGATGCCGGCTTCACGCTCCGCGGGCTCGACCACGACTTTCGCCTTCTTGAGCTTGGCGATGTAGTCGGACGCGTTCCTGACCTTGATCTCGCCCGGCGCGAGGAAACGATGGCCGACGGTCGTGTCACCCGCCTTCACGCCGGCGAATTCAACCGGCACCACGGCGCCGTCGAACAGGCATACGATCCGATGCAGAGGACGTACCCACCGCGTCGGGTTGGTGGCCCAGCGCATGGACTTCGGCCACGGCAATTGCGCGAGACCGGCTTCGATGACCTCCTTCAGCACCACCGCCGTCGGACGGCCTTTCCTGGTGACGACCGAGAAATAGAACTTTCCCTTGGGCAGCTCGCGGATCTCCGCCTGACCGATCGACGAAAGGCCCGCGCCCTTGAGGAAGCCGGCGATCGCCTGTTCGGGCGCGCCGACCTGGGGGCCTTTGCGCTCCTCGGTCGTGTCCGGCTGGGATGCCGGAATACCATCGGCGATGAGGGTGACGCGCCGGGAGCCCCCGACAGCGCGCAAGGCTTTCGCTTCGAGGCCCTGGGCCTTGAGGCTCTCGCCGACGATGCGGGCGAGGTCCTCGGCGGCGCGCGCCTGCATGCGCGCGGGAATCTCTTCGGAGAAGATTTCGAGAAGAAGCTCAGGCATGGCTCACCGCGCATTCGTCGGTTGGAGCCACATCTCGCAGCACGCCTTGGCGAGGGCGCGGACGCGGGCAATGTACGCGGCGCGTTCGGTCACGCTGATGACCCCGCGCGCGTCGAGCAGATTGAAGGTGTGCGACGCCTTGATGCATTGGTCGTAAGCCGGGAGCGCGAGGCGATGGCTGAGCAAGGCCTGACACTCATTTTCACAATCTGTGAATCGTTTGAACAAAATGTCGGTGTTGGCGAATTCAAAATTGTACGCGGAAAATTCGATCTCGGCGCGCTTGAAGATGTCGCCATACTTCACGCCGCGGTCGTTGAAGTTCAAATCGTAAACGTTCTCGACGCCGTGCACGTACATCGCGAGGCGTTCCAGACCATAGGTGAGTTCGACCGCGACCGGATCGCACTCGAGCCCGCCCACCTGCTGGAAGTAGGTGAACTGGGTGATCTCCATGCCGTCGCACCAGACTTCCCAGCCGAGACCCCAGGCGCCCAGCGTCGGGCTTTCCCAGTCGTCTTCGACGAAGCGGATGTCGTGCGCCGTGACGTCGATGCCGATGGCCTCGAGGCTCTTGAGATAGAGAGCCTGCGGATCGGGCGGCGAGGGTTTCAGGATCACCTGATATTGATAGTAGTGCTGCAGGCGGTTCGGGTTCTCGCCGTAGCGGCCGTCCGTAGGCCGGCGCGAGGGCTGCACATAGGCGGCGTTCCACGCCTCGGGACCGAGGGCGCGAAGCGTCGTCGCGGGATGGAAGGTGCCGGCGCCCATCTCCATGTCGTAGGGCTGGAGGATGACGCAGCCCTGCTCGGCCCAGAAATTCTGGAGCGCGAGGATGAGACCCTGAAAGCTGTTGGTCTTGGCCGGCGGCTTCGGCGCGGCGACCGCCGCGACCTTGTTCGCCACCCTCGCCTTGACCGCTTTCACCGCCTTCTTGAGGCGCGCCCTCAGCTTCGGCGCGGCCTTCCCGGCCGGCCGCGCAGCCTTGGTCTTGGCTTTCGGTTTGGACTTGGTTTTGAGAGGTTTTTTGGCGGCGCGGGCCATCAGTCTGATCCGTACTTATAAGGAGCGGGCGAAACTACCGACCGCCCCGCCCGGAATCAACAGACTCAGGCCTTTTCGCAGGAACAAGTGGTTCCGGCCGCGACATATGCGCCACATTTGCGGCACGGGACGAGGTCCTGGACGGCCGGCGGGCCGCCGCGGCCCCGGGAGGGCGCCTTCGGGTCGACACCGGCCATGCGCGCGGCGGCGCGGGTCATGTCGTTCAGGCGCCAGCGATACTTGAAGCCGAGATAGATCACGATGATGACGCCGATCGTGAAAAGGACTTTGAGGATGCTGATCATCAGAGGCCAAAGCGCGCCCAGTGCGCTCTTTCCTCGACGGCGGCGATCAGATCGGACGCCCAGCCCATACGGGCGTCGGCGCTCTCGGGCGCCGCGAAGCCGACGCGTCCCAAACGCCGCTCAAGCCAGCTCCTGGGGCGCTCGATGGTGACGAAACGCACGTCGGGACCGTACTTGCGGCGCATGATGGTGCGCATATCGCCGAGGCCGTCGACGAGGCCGATCTCGAGCGCACGTTCGCCCGTCCATATGTCGCCGTTGAAGAGCGTTTCATCGGAGGCGGTCAGGCGCTCGCCGCGGCGCTGGCGGACGAAGGCCGTGAATTGTTTGTGGATGTCCTTCTGGATCGCGTCGAGACGGACGACGTCCTCGGGATTCTCAGGCTTGAAGGGATCGAGGAAGCTCTTGTGCTCGCCTTGCGCATGGACGCGGCGCTCGACGCCCATCTTCGCGATCAGGTCCTGGAAGCCGAAGCTGGCGGAGATCACGCCGATCGATCCGACCACTGACATGGCGTCGGCGTAGATCTCATCGGCGGCGAGCGCGAGCCAGTAGCCGCCCGACGCGGCAATATCCTCGGCAAAGGCGAACACCGGAATCTTGTTGTCCTTGGAGAGCTGGCGGATGCGACCGGCGATCTGCGCCGATTGAACCGGCGAGCCCCCCGGCGAGTTCACCTGCAGGCACACCGCGCGCACATGCTTGCTGAAAGCTTTCTTCAGGGTCTGATCGAGGCCGTTGAGGCTGAGGCCGCGGCGGCCCATGCCGATGGCGCCGATGACGCCTTGAAGGCGCACGACCGCGACCGACGGCGTCGGCAGCTTTGCGCGTACGATGCCGTGCTCGGCGAGAAAATCGTTGATGCGTTCCAGCGCTTCCATGGCGGCCAGTCTAACCGGTGCGTCCGCTTTATAGAAGCGCGCCGGCGCTGCGTAACACGGCGTCCGCGGCCGCGGTGAAAGCGCCGCTTTCCTCGTGCAGAACGAGCCCCGGGAGAAGCGTGTCCGGTGTGCGGCGGTCCTTCCCGGCATCGACGATCACGCGGCGCGCCGGTTGCCCCGACTTCGGATAGATCGGACGGATGCGTATGTCGCCGGCGCGGCCCGCGAGCGCGGCGAGGATATCGGACAAACGGTCGGCGCGGTGGATCATCACAAGCCGGCCTTTCGGCCTCAGCGCCGCGAGACAAGCCTTTATCCACCCGGCGAGATCGAGATGGCTCTCCATATGGGCGCGCGCGAGGGAGTCATCCGGAGGCGGCGTGCCGTCATCACCGAACGGCGGGTTGGTCATGACGAGGTCGAACACGCCATGGTTTCCGCGGGCGATGTCTCCGCTCAAGATGCGCGCCGCGCCGTCCAGCCTGTTCAGCCCGATGCCGGCGCGGGCGTGGTCCGCGAGCGTTTCCTGGATCTCGATGCCGGTGAGTTGGACACCGGGAACGCGGGCGGCGAGGCAAAACATCGCTGCCCCGGTGCCGCACCCGGCGTCGAGCACGTGCTGGCCGGCGCGGGCCGGCGTCGCCGCGGCGAGAAGAACGGGATCGACGGCGACGCGATAGCCGCTCGCCGGCTGGCGGATATGCACGCGGCCGTCGAGAAGGCGATCGTCGGTGCTGGCTGTGTCCGAAGGGACCATAGGATCCCAGGATAGCGCGCAATCGGCGTGCGCTCTACCGTGCCGGCTTACGCTTGGGGCCACGGCTGCGCGGCGGTCTGGCCTTATCCCAACCCTCCAGCAGCACGCCCGCGGCGTCCTTCGCCTGGGCCGCGGCGTTCCTGTTGCCGGCGCGGGCGCTCATGATCGCGCCCTCCATCAGCATCATCCAGGCGCCCGCGAGGCGGTTCGGATCGGGAAGCTTGGCGGCGCGCGCCAGCTGCGCGATGAAGCTTTCGATCTGGCCGAGCTTCTGCGCCGTAGCCTTGTGCACGGGCGAGCCGATGTCGGACTCGCAGATGATGCGCAGGAAAGGACAGCCTTCGAAGCCGTCGGCTTCGAACCACTCCTGGAACAGGTCGAAGATCGCCAGCAGGCGTGCGTGCGGGGCCGTCGCCCGCGCCTTCACTCCCGCCTTCAACCAGCCAACCGTCCAGCGCTTGGCGCGCAGATCAAGGAACGCCAAGACCAGATTCTCTTTGGACTGGAAGTGATGATACAGCGTCATCTTGGCGACGCCGGAGCGCGCACTGATGGTGTCCACGCCGACGAGGTTGATACCCTGGGCGGAGAACAGTTCGTAGGCGGCCTCGAGGATTTTCTGGCGCGTCAAACCGCGCCGTCTCGAGGGGATGAGGTCGTCCGTATCGCTCAAACGTCGTTCCTGGCCTAGCGAAGAGGCTGCCCCGTGCGAAGCCACTTCCTCGGCAGTGATTACCTATGATGGGACGCACCTTACAACTCCTCCCCCGTGCTTTTTTTGACCCAGGTCAATCATTGCGCGCCCGCGACGCGAATTCCGGCGTCTCAACGGCCGACATAACTGCGTTGAAGGTCCGGCCCCTGACATTATACAGGTCGGTCTAGGTTTGCCAGTTTGGCAAAGCGCACCGATGCACGCTCCCGGCGGGGTTTTAGCATCCGGGGCACCGCGCGGCCGTGGGCGCCCTCCGTGAAACCGCACCGGCGGAGCGACGTTAGCCTTCCATAAGGAGGCACAGATGTCCGAACTTGGCCGCGTATTTCTGCTGGCGCCCCTCGTTCTCGTTGTGGTCGGCGGCTGCACCCGCGTGACAAACGAGATCGCCATGCCCGGCACCTATACCTTCAGCTGCGCGCGCGGGCTCGATGCCGACTGCGACGCGCAGGCCTATGCCGCATGTCCGAGGGGCTACGAGAACGAAGCCAACATCGCCGCGGACTCGCGGGTGCAGACACGGGTCATTCGCTGCAAGTAGGCGCAACGGGACGCTGCGGAAAACAGCGAGCGGCCGCGGGGGGCGCGGCCGCTCTGGCTGCTAGGGGACAGCCGTCTCGGTGATCAGGGGGGATTCCCGAGACAGGATGCACATAATTTGCGCACGCGGCCAATCAAGGGCCGCGGGGCTCACACTTCTGTCATCTCGGTCTGAGAACAGGCCCGGCTATTTCGTCCCGGTGGAGGGCGCCGAGGGCGCAGGCTCGTCGATGGGCATCGACGCGGCCTCAAGGGCCGCCGGCAGCGTTTTTGCTATTTCTCGTGCGGTCTCGCCGTCGGCCAGGGCGATCCCGCAGGTGGCGAGCACCTCGGGGTCCATCACAAAAATGCGGTTCTCGCTCATGACAACATACTCTTTGCCGACCTCAAAGGAGGGAGGCGTCCTGTCGGACTCAACTGCCGGACCACGGATGTGGTTCCATAACATTTTGGCGTGCGACGCGCCTGTTCGTGACTTAAGGAAACAGCGGCGGCTCTTGTGTCGTTAGGCTCACATGACGACTTTCATGTGCCGCACCATCACCCGCGCCGGAGCGCCTCAGCCGCCCTTCTTGATCACGGCGCGCGAGCCGTTGGAAGCCGTGGCCAAGGCGAGTCTCAAGCTGGCCGGCGAGGATTACCGGGCGGTGGAGATCTGGACCGGCGAGAAGCGGGTGATTGCGCTGAAAAACCCCTGCATTCCGAAATCGCGCTATCTCAGCTAGGAGCCGTCAGCTCACCAGCAGCTCGAGACACTTCTTGCGCTGGAGCGCGGCGCGCTTGCGCAGGAGCACGAGATCAGCGCCCTGCCATATCTCGATGGCAGCTTCGCTGCGCATGAACTTGGTGGCAAGAACCGCCGCGTCTTCGGCGTTGGCGGCGTCGATCGGCGGCAACGTGACGCGCCGATTTTTCCCGTAGACCAGAAAACAGCGGTAAACCAAACAGCACCTGAGATATGTTACGAGACGTTAACGCGCTCCCGGTGCAAAAGTTGCACCCGTCGCCGTCCTCGCGCCCTTCGCAACATTCTCGCTCTCACGTTACACGTGCGGATCCGGACTGTTGGGATTTGCCGCACCTTCCTGCACGACGATCTGGGCGACGGATGCGGCCCGCCGGAATACCGCGGCTTCTTCATACTCGGGGTCGTTGAAAAACGCCTCGCAGTGCGCCTGGGTCGGAAACTCAAGGATCACCATGCGGTCCTTGAAGGGCATGCCTTCGAGCGTCGTCACCGGGTTTCCGCGGGTCAGAAATCTGCCGCCGTGCCGGGCGATGAGCGCGGGCGTGCGCGCCGTGTATTTCAGGTAGGTCTGCGGATCGTGCACGGCGACGGTGGCGACGAGATAGGCGGGCATGGTTTCCTCCCCTGGACGCGAGACGGAAACGGTAGCACCGCCGCGCCGCATTATCCCCGCAAATCCGCCGCGCCTGCACAGAAGACAAAGTACGACCGGCCGGGCGGCCATGGAACGAACGCCGCGCGAGGAGGTTCCTAAAGGTGGGAATGAGGTGGGAATGGCCGCAGCAATGAAAGTCGCGACCTTCAACATCAACAACGTCGTGCGGCGCCTGCCCCGCCTGCTGGCCTGGCTGCGCCGCGCCAAACCCGATGTGGTGTGCCTGCAGGAACTCAAGGCCGAGGATGCGGCCTTTCCGGCGGCCGCGCTCGCGAAAGCCGGCTACGGCGCGGCCTGGGTCGGGCAGCGCACGTACAACGGCGTTGCCATTCTGGCCAAGGGCAGCGCGCCGGTGGTCACGCGCCGGGCGCTGCCCGGCGATGACGCGGATGTTCAAAGCCGCTACCTCGAGGCCGCCGTGAACGGCGTCCTGGTGGCGTCGATCTATTTGCCGAACGGCAATCCGCAGCCGGGGCCGAAGTTCGACTACAAGCTTGCCTGGTTCGCGCGGCTGATCGCGCACGCGCGTACATTGAAGAAAGCGAAGGTGCCGGTCATCCTGGCGGGCGACTTCAACGTGGTGCCGACGCCGTTCGACATTTATCAAACGACCTCGTACGACGACGACGCGCTGTTGCAGCCGGAAACCCGCGCCGCCTTCCGGAAACTGATGAAACAGGGTTGGACCGATTGCGTGCGAGCGCTGCATCCGGATACGCCGATGTATTCCTTCTGGGATTACTTCCGCAACCGCTGGCCGCGGGACGCGGGGTTGCGCAACGACTTCATTCTGGTGAGTCCGGAGCTTGCGCCCGCCTTGCGCGCCGCCGGTGTCGACCGCGCCGAGCGCGGCAAAGAGGGTGCGAGCGATCACGCGCCGGTGTGGGCGGAACTGGATTTCCCGGGCGGCCCGCCGACGCGGGCCGCGCCGCGCCGGCGCAGGCGATGACGGAACGCCTCGTTGAGCGGTGACACTGGTGATCGGTGACACTGGTGACGCGTGACATTTCGCGAAAAAACGGCGCACGGTTCAATGGGCGGCATCATTCCGGCGCGCGGTGACGAGTGGTGAAGCCTGGTGACGCTTCCGGACCGTGGGATGGCCCCCGCATCGCGGACGGCCGACGCACAATGAACGTGTCTCAAAAAAGGCGTTCACTCCACTCCAACGCATGTAACGAAAAAAACCTACGCCGCGCGCGACATTGTGGCGGAGGAGCGGAATTTCACGCCGTGCCAATTGTTTGCGCGCCGTCCGGTCGCGCGACATTTCACGCGACATTACGCGACATTACGCGACATTGTGGCAAAAGAGGAGAATGAGGGCTGTGTCCTACGGCCGTCACCCGGCTCGGTACATGCACCGGGGAGAGGACCGTGGCCGGCTCAACCGGCCATGGCGCACGGGACGCCGGGCCCGAGAGCGCGGCTATGGAAGCAATCCGACCTTGTCATAGACCAGGGGACGCTGTCAAGGAAAAAGGGACTTTCGGTCTGCGAGGGAAATTCTGCGATCGCGAACCCTTGCGCGATTATGCCCGGCCTTCCTCCAGGAATTCCGGACAAATGTCCAATGCGATCCGCCGCGCGCGAGCGAGATCGTCTTCCAGCACCATCAGGCGGCGGGGAAAGGCCGCGCCGTAGATGTCGGCGATGCCGTCGAACTCCACCGCGTCGATGCCGGCTTCGGCGAGGGCGGCGAGCAGCGCGGAGATCAGAACCGGGTTATCGCTGCGCAAGAGTTCGACCATGACGAAGCTTCACGGATAGTGCTTCATCGCCCGCTCGAGCCAGAGCGCAAGACGCACGCCGGCGCGGCTGATCTGTTCGACGGCGACGCGGCGGTTCTGCTGGATATAGATCTCGCCGAGCTCGAATCCATTCCCCGGATTGCCGACGTAGGCGGTGGCGGGCGCGCGCAGCAAGGCGAGACTCTCGTTCGCCCATACCAACGGCGGCGCATCGACGCCGGAGAAATCACGCTCGATCGGGATATAGGAACGCAAACGCGCGCCGAGAACATCGGCGCCGACCGGCTCGGCCTCCACCAGCGCGTAATCCCAGACGCCGTGCATGGTCCAGTCTTGACCGTTGAGCTTCACCCGGAGCAGGGAGCCGCGGCGGTCGTCGGGAAATCCCGTATGCAGCGGCTGATGCAGGTCGCCGACGAAATGCGAAAGGAACATCAGCGCCCTGGCGCGCTCGGGCTTCGCCACTTGGCTTGTGAGGATCGCGAACTGGCGCTCGATCTCGCGCACCGCGCAGCTGGTCTCGGCCGGGCAGTCCCGCTCCATGATGACCTCGGTCGCGCCTTTGGGCACGCTGACGTAGTGCCAGGGCCCGGTCTCGCGGTGGCCTTCGCGATGGGCGTCGGCCCAGTTGCAGGAATCCTCGAACTCCTCGCGGGTGTTGAAGTCGAGGATGTCGAGCACCTTGTCGCGCGCCTCGACGCTCAAGTGGTCCCAGGTGATGCGACAGACCCAGCGATGGCCGACGTCGCCCCAGGCCGCCGCCGGCCGCGGCGCCGCGAGAAGCACGAACCCGAGGGCGAGCGCGGCCGATACCTGCCTCATTCGTGGATCCACACCTCTTTGATCTCGCCTTCGATGTCGCTGATCTCCGAGAGGCGGCGGGCGTAGCGCGCGCGGAAGGGCGTCCCCGCGGCGACGAGCAACGTGCCGGTACGCCCGACGATGTTCTTGGCGATCACGGCGCCCTCGGGAATCTCGGAGAGCTTGACCGCTTTCACCGGTCCCTTCGGCGCGGCGGCGGCCGGCGCGGGCTCGCGCGGCGCGGCCGGCTTCGCGCCCGGCGGGGAAGCGGGCTTCCCGGCCGGCCGCGCGGGGGCTTTCGCGGCAGGTTTCGCGGGTACGGGTGCGGGTGCGGGTGCGGATGCGGGTGCGGGCGCTTCGGACCCGGGCGGCTCGCTTTGCGCCGGCGGCGGCGCGCGCAGCCTCGCCTCCGCGGCCTTGGCTTTCATCTCCTCGAGGAATTCCTCGGCCGCGGCGTCTTCAGGGGCCTTCTCGGGCGGCGGCGGGGGAGGCTGTACACCGCCCGTGCGCAGGAAAGCATCGGCGTGGCGAACGTCGACCGCTTCGTAGTCCTCGACCGGCAGCGCTTCGAAGCGGTACTGGAGCGCCCGGTTCATGTGCTTGATCAAGGTCTCCAGCGAGACCGGCTTTGCGAGGAAGGTATCGACGTCGAGCACGATGGCGAGACCGACGAGATGGCGCACGGCATGGCCGGTGAGCATGACGCAGATCAGATTGCGCTCGGCCGCGGTCTTGCCGGTGCGGATGCGCTTCAGAAGCTCGAGCCCGTGGATCCCGGGCATGCGGAAATCGATGATCATGGCGGTGACCGCGTGGCGCTCGAGCATGTCGAGGGCCTCGTAGCCGTTCGAGGCAAGGAGCACTTCGCCGGCGCCCGCCTTGCGCAGCATCTGCGCGACGAGCCCCTGGCTGAACGGCTCGTCGTCGACCACCAAGACGCGCTGCTGCTGAAAGGTCGTCACGTCACGCCCCTTAAGTGCCCCACATGTATTTCTAACACGAAAAACGACCCCTCCCCTACCCCCTCCCCTCACGCACAGAAGGGAATGGGAATTCGGGGAGGGAAAATAAACCTAAACCTCGTTGATGGCTTTCACCAGCCGCCGCCAGGCGGGGTCGATCTCCTGGCTGCGCGCCCGCGCGACATCGACGTTCTGGGCCGCGAGCGCGACCTCGACATCGCCCATGATCGCGGCGAGCTCGCGCCCGCCGGCATTGGCCACGGCGCCCCTTGCCTTGTGGATGGTCTCGAAGGCGGCGGGAATGTCCGAGCGTTCCATCTCGGCCGCGTACTTCGTGACCAGCGGCGCGATGGTGCTGACGAAGAACCGCAGCATGTCGCGGGCGTCCTCGTTGATGTCGCCGTAGGTCTCGCGCATGTTGGCGAGATCGAGGACGATCGGCGCGCCGGCCGCCGGCGCAACGGCCGCAGACGGCGCAGACCGCGCAGACGCCGCGACGCCGTTCAGCCACTTGTCGAGCACGCCTTTCAAGACCTTGAGCTCCACCGGCTTGGGCAGGAAATCGTCCATGCCCGCGGCCAGGCAACGTTCGGCCTCGCCCTGAAGGACGTTGGCGGTGATGGCGACGATCGGTATCCGCCGGCCCGATGTTTCCTCCGCTTTACGGATCGCGGCGGTGAGGCCAAAGCCGTCCATGCCGGGCATGTGGCAATCGGTGAGCACCAGGCCGTAGCTCTTCGACTTGTACATCTCGAGCGCCTGTTGGCCGTCGTGGGCGATCTCGCAGGCGAGGCCGAGCTTGTTCAACTGGCGGCGCAGCACCTCGCGGTTGGCGGCGTGGTCTTCGGCGACGAGGATCAGACGGCCCTGGGCCTGGGCGTCCTCGACCGTGGGCGGGGCGACATCGAGACTCGCGTCCGGCATTTCAACGTGGCGGACCTCGGGGCTGGCGCGCCCGGCCGCCACGGCGACCGCGGCGATGAGGTTCGCGCGCCGCAGCGGATTGACGTCGACCAGCGTGACTTCCTCGAGCTTGCGCAAGGCTTCGGCGGGATGAGCCGGATCGCGCCCGATGACGAAGCGCGGATAGGGCGGCGCGAAACGCGCGCGCAGCTCCGCCGCCGCGGCCTGATCATCGACTTCGGGAATGACGATGATATCGAAGGGCTTACCCATCACCTGCGCGGCATGGAACGCCGCCATGCATTCGGCCACGTCGTCCACTGCATGTGTGACCACGTCCCAATGGTCGAGATAGGCGCCAACGGCTTCGCGCACCGCGGCGCTGCGGGCGACGATCAGGACCCTCAGCCCTTCGAGGGTGCGCGCGCGATCTTCCCTCGGCGCATCGGACGACCCGAACGGCAAGGTGAAGTGGAAGGTCGAACCCTCGCCGAGGATGCTCTCGACGCCGATCTCGCCGCCCATGAGGCTGGTGAGCCGCTGGCTGATGGCAAGGCCCAGTCCCGTGCCGCCGAAACGGCGCGTGGTCGAACTGTCGGCCTGCGAAAACTCCTCGAACAGGCGCCGGCGCGCCGCGGGCGCGATGCCGATCCCCTGGTCCTTCACCGCGAAACGCACCTCGCCGCGCGGGCCTTCGATGCGATGGGCGCTGATGACGATCTCGCCCCGGGACGAGAACTTGACGGCGTTGCCGACGAGATTCGAGAGGATCTGCCGCACACGCACGGCGTCGCCCTTGACGGTCGCGGGGACTTTCGGGTCGACGAAGGCGATGAGCTTGAGGCCTTTCTGGATCGCCGTCGGCGAAAGCGAAGCGGCCACATCCTCGACGATCCTGGTGACCGACATGTCGCGGGCCTCGATCTCGAGACGCCCGGCGTCGATCTTGGAGAAATCGAGAATGTCGTTGATGACCTTGATCAGCGCATGGCCGGATTCCTTCACGGTCTGCAGCATCGAGCGCTGATCGTCGTCGAGCTTCGTTTGCAGGACGAGATCGACCATGCCGACGACGCCGTTCATCGGCGTGCGCACTTCGTGGCTCATGGCGGCGAGAAAACTCGCCTTGGCCCGGGTGGAGGATTCGGCCTCGGCCCGCGCCTCCTGCAGGGCCACGGTGATCTGATCGCGCAAGAACACGCGGCCGAGCTCGGAGCCGACGCGCTCGAAGGTGAGCTTCAGGAGATCATCGGCCGCGGCCGGGATCTGCTTCATGAACTCGAGCACAGCGACCACCTGGTCGTCGGCCTTGATCGGCATCGCAAGCACCGAGCCGATGATGTTCCGCGTCTTGGCGAACCTCGTCAGGCTCGGCACGTTCGCTACATCCTCGACCCACACCGAAGCGCCGGTGGCAAGGACCGTGCCGGGCAGATCCTCGCCGCGCGTGAACGACTTGCCGAGCACGGCCGATTTCACCGACTGGTCGGCGAACAGATCCTTGGCGAGGGCGAAGGTCGCGATCTCGAGCCGCTCCTTCTCGCCGTGGGCGAGACGGTAAACCAGGCGGATCGGCCAGCCGAGGAAGGCGCCGATCTCCGCCGAACCCTGGCGCAACGCATCGTAGAAATTCACGGCGCGATTGGCGATGGCGGCGATGCGGTTGACGAGCTCCACCTGGCGCGCGGTGAACTCGAGGGTGTCCTCCTTGCGCTGGACCTCCGACTGATCCTCGACCCAGGTGAGGATCGCGGGCTCGCCGCGGAAGTGGATCAAGCGGTTGGTGATGAACGACAGGCGCGGTTTGCCCTCGGACGTGCGCAGCGAGAGCGAATGGCGCGTCACGCCGCCGTTGGCCCGCACGAGTTCGATGAGATGGGCGCGGTCCTGCGGATCGACGAAGAAGTCCGCGGTGGAGAGACCGAGAGCGCGCCCGGGCGGGAGATGGAAAAACGCGCCGATCGCGGCGTTGGCGTAGAGGATGACGCCGTCGGCGACGCGCGAAATCGCTGCGCCGATGGGCGAGGTGCTCAAGGCTTCGAGCAACGCATCGGATGCAGGCGCGGCGGCGGCCGTGCCGGGCGCTTTGCGCGGCGCGTTTTTGCTTTTCACCGGCTTTGCAGTCTTCGCCGCCGGCTTTTTCTTTGCCGGCGCACGCCCCTTGGCCATGACCCCCTCACATATATAAATGCATGGACATCCCGCCGGTCGGGCCCGGCGGGGAAAGCATCGTAGCGGCGCACGGACCAAGTTTCCGCTGATTTATCATCGGCCTGGGCCCTAAAATAACCGCGCGGGTGCGCCGGCCGCGGGCGCCGGCGGACGCGCGAATCCCTGGGAGAGGCGCCGCCAGCAACCGCGGGCTTTACAGCCCGCCGCCCGGCGAAATTTATGGGATCGCCGCGGCCGGCCATTGTATCGTTTTGTATCACCCGCGCGGCGCGGCAAGAGTGCACCAAGGTCTTTGAAAATAGGGAGTTTTCGCCATCGCGCGCGCTTGCCGGGCGGGCCGGGGCGGACCATGATACAGAGTGATGCACACGCGGGGGGTCGGCCGCAGTTACTCTCGGCGGCATGGACACAGAACACCTTCACGGGGATGCCGTAAGGCGGCAGGGGCAAACGGATTTCATGGGCGACCAGCGGGCGCATGTCCTGGTCGTGGATGACGCGTTCGACATCCGCGAACCGTTGGCGAAATTCCTGGAAAAAAACGGCATGCGCGCGACCACGGCGCCGGATGCGGCGGCGGCGCGCGCGCGGCTTGCGGCCGAACAGGTCGACCTCGTCGTGCTCGACGTGATGATGCCGGGCGAAGACGGCCTCAGCCTGTGCCGTTATCTCGCGGCCAACACGTCCACGCCGGTGATCCTTCTGACCGCGATGGCCGAAGAAACCGACCGCGTCGTCGGACTGGAGATCGGCGCCGACGATTACGTCACCAAGCCGTTCAGCCAGAGGGAGCTGCTGGCGCGCATCAAGAACGTCCTCAGGCGCGTGAACGAGCCCGCGACGCCGCACAACGACGCCAAGGGCACGTATATCTTCGAGGGCTGGAAGCTGAAGGCCGGCGAGCGCGAGCTGCGCAACCCCGACGGCGTGATGGTGCCGATCTCGACGGTGGACTATTACCTGCTCACGGTCTTTCTCAGTCATCCAAAATCGGTGCTCGACCGCGACAAGCTTCTGGACCTCGCGCACGGGCTGCAGCCGAACATTTTCGACCGCACCATCGACATCCAGGTGAGCCGCCTGCGGCGCAAGATCGAGCCGGACGCCAAGAACCCGCACTTCATCAAAACGGTGCGCGGCGAAGGCTACCTATGGTCGACGGACGTTCAGTTCGAGCAATGACCGCGAAGATCATCGCGCAGGCCGGGATGCGCTGGTTCGGCACGCTCGGAGGCCGACTGACGATCCTGCTGCTGGCCGCCCTTGCCGTCGGGCAGGCGACGACGATTTTCTACCTGGTTGAAGTGCACGAAAGAGAACGCGCTCTTGGCGTCGATCAGGCGTTTTTCGGCACGTTGCTGCGCAGCGCGCAGGCCATCGATACGCTCGACGGTTTCGAGCGCGAGGCCTACCTGCGTTCGATCGGCACCGGCGGTCTCAGCTACTGGGTCGGGCCGCGGCCGGCCCTGGAGGCGCACGAAGCGGCGCCGAAAGAAGACAGCCCGCCGCTTCCGGAGGCATGGGCGCTGATCTCGTCCGACGACAAGCGCGTCGCGTGGTATGAGGACGCGCGGCCCTTCAGCATGAAATATCGCGTGTTTCAACCGCCGCCGCCGCCCGCCGCGCGCCTGACGGACGCCGATATTCCCGCCGATGCCGACGGCCTGGAACCTACCGACTTCATTCCCGCCGGCCAGGCGATCCCTTATTCCGCCGCCCGCGACGCGCCGATGAAGCCTCGGCCGGCGGGCGGCGGCGCGCCGAAAGCAAAACCCCGGCCGCCGGAAGCAGGCGAACGGCCGGCGCCGCATGAGGAGTCCGAGGGAGAACTGCGCGAGCCGGAGCAGCTGCGGTCCAATCCCGCCTACGGCGAAGCGGCTTCGCGACGGCCGACCGCAGGGTTCGGCACGCCGCCGATCCGGTGGCGCGCGGCGATCATGCTTTCGGATGGGCAGTGGCTGAACGGCGAATACAATTACATGGCCGGCCTGCCGGGCTGGGTGGAGGTCGTCTTCCAGCAAAACATGATCGTGCTGGCGTTCACCGGCTCGATCATCATCCTCGGCGTGGCGCTGACGACCCAGCGTCTTTCGGTCCTCGCCCGCGCCGCCGACCGCGTCGGCCGCGGCGACACGCTCGAGCCGATTCATGAATCCGGCACCAGCGAAGTGCGCGGCCTGACCCAGTCCTTCAATACGATGTCGCTGCGCCTGAGGCGCTTCATCGAAGGGCGCACCCAGATGCTGGGGGCCATCAGCCACGACCTGCGCACGCCGATCACGGGTCTGCGTCTGCGGGCCGAACTGGTAGACGACGATGAGAACCGCGATCGCATGCTGGCGATCATCGATGAGCTGCACCACCTGACGGAGGCGACCCTCGCACTCGCCCGCGAGGATTCCATCCTGGAGCGCACGGATCGGGTCGACGTCACCTCGCTGGTCGAAAGCATCGCCGACGACCTGAGCGACGTGGGCATGGACGTGAGCTGCACGGTGGAGCGCGGCGTGACGGTGTGCTGCCGCCCGTTCTCGCTGCGCCGCGCGATCCGCAACCTTGCGGAGAACGGCGTGAAATACGGCAAGCGTTCGCGCATCACCCTCAACACCACCGAAAAGTACGTGCGTATCCTCATCGACGACGACGGGCCGGGCATTCCGGAAGACCAGTTGGAAAAAGCCCTGCTGCCGTTCGTGCGGCTCGAAGGATCGCGCAGCCGGGAGACCGGCGGCGCGGGCCTGGGACTCGCGATCACGCGCTCGATCGTGTTGAACCACGGCGGCGATCTGCGCCTCGCGAACCGGCGCGAGGGCGGCTTGCGCGCCGAGATCCTGCTGCCCAGGGACGCGTAAAGCCTGGATTTCCACACGTAATATAAGTATGGCCGCGCCAGTCCCGGGCTCATAAAATGCGCCCGGGGACTTGTGGGGCGTGCCGCCGGTGGAAGCCGGCGGCCTTTGGCATGGGATCTGTTCGTGGCGACTGTCGTCAATCTTGAAACTAGCCGTCGGGCGAAATCGAAGGCGCTCGACGCATTGGTCGGCCTGGTCGACGAGGACCTGCGCGCCGTCAACCGCACCATCGTGGCGCGGATGCACAGTCCGGTGACGCTGATCCCGCAGCTGGCGGGCCATATCGTCGCGGCCGGCGGCAAGCGCTTGCGCCCGCTCCTCACGCTGGCCGCCACCAAGCTGTGCGGCTACCAGGGCGAGCGGCACGTCAAGCTCGCCACGTGCGTCGAATTCATCCACACCGCAACGCTGCTCCATGACGATGTCGTGGACGACAGCGAGCTGCGCCGCGGCCAATCCAGCGCCAACGCAATCTGGGGCAATCAATCGAGCGTGCTGGTGGGCGACTTCCTCTTCAGCCGCGCCTTCGAGCTGATGGTCGAGGACGGCTCGCTCAAAGTGCTTCAAATCCTCTCGCGCGCCTCGGCGGTGATCGCAGAGGGTGAGGTGCACCAGCTGCTGACGTCGAACGACACCGAGACCAGCGAAGCGCAATACCTGGAAGTGATCCAGGCCAAGACCGCCGAGCTCTTCGCCGCCGCCGCGCGCATCGGGGCGGTGGTGGCCGACCGGCCGGACGTGGAAGAGGAAGCCTTGCGGGTCTACGGGCTCAATCTTGGCATCGCCTTCCAGCTGATCGACGACGTGCTCGACTATTCGGCCCGCCAGGCGGAGCTGGGCAAGACGGTGGGCGACGATTTCCGCGAAGGGAAGATCACCCTGCCCGTGATCCTCGCCTTCCGCCGCGGCGACGACGGCGAGCGTGCGTTCTGGAAGCGCACGCTGGAGACCTTGGATCAGAAGGACGGCGACCTCGCCCGCGCCATGGAGCTGATGAAAGACCACTCGAGCCTCGCCGACACCGTCAACCGCGCGCGCCACTACGGCGCCGTTGCCCGTGACGCTCTCGGCATCTTCCCGGAAAGCCCCACCAAAACGGCTTTGCTCGACATCATCGATTTCTGCATCGAGCGCGCGTATTAGACGCGATCGACGTTTCAATGGGTCCTTACGCGGCGGCAGGTTTCGCGGCGGGGATCACGATCCGGCTGCATGGGACGACGCGGGCGTGATCACGCTTGCGTGACCCCCGCGTGAAACCCCTGGCAGGGCACATTTTTCGCCCTCGGGGGCCCTGCCCTCGGTCCGCCCGCCGAGTATAATGCGCTCCCCACCACACCCCCAGGGAGGAGATTTTCCATGATGATCCGTACATTGAGTGTCGTTGCCATAGCCGCCGGTCTCGCCTTCAGCACCGCGAGCGTCTCCATGGCGCAAAGCGACGCCGTGAAGGCCGCCGTCGCCGACGCCGGGCGTCCGCAGCCCGACAAGGACCGCGACGCCGGCCGCAAGCCGGCCGAAGTTACCGCCGCCGCCGGCATCAAGGCCGGCGACGTGGTGGCCGACATCAATCCGGGCGGCGGCTACTGGACCCGTATCTTCTCCAAGATCGTGGGCGCCAAAGGCAAAGTCTATGCGGTCGTGTCCGACGCCGGCCTTGCGAAGAACCCTAAAGCCGCCGACGCCGTGAAGGCCATCGCCGAAGACAAGGCCTACGGCGGCAACGTCGAAGTGACGGTCGCGGACTTCGCGAACCTCAAGACCGCGGCGCCGCTGGATGTCGCGTGGACGTCGTGGAACTATCACGACTTCAAGAACCGCGGTTCGAACTTCACGCCGAACATGAACAAGGCGGTGTTCGCCGCGCTCAAGCCGGGCGGCCGCTACATCGTGATCGATCATTCCGCGGGCGCGAACACCACGCCCGAGGCGACGGAAAAGCTGCACCGCGTCAGCCCGGACCTCGTCAAACAGGAAGTGACCGCGGCAGGTTTCAAGCTGGAAAGCGAAAGCAAGCTGCTCGCGCACCCGGAAGACAACCACACGAGCCCGGTGTTCGACGGGGCAGTGCGCGGCAAGACCGACTCCTTCATGCTGGTGTTCCGTAAGCCGTAGGGCGAAAGGCCCCGCCCGGAGCCTTTTCCGGCAAGGGGTTAGCCGAAATCGGGGGGTCGGGACGGCGCTTGCGCCGCCCGGCCCCTCTGGCTATAAGCACGCCTCACGTAAGGATCGGAGCGTAGCTCAGCCTGGTAGAGCACTGCTTTCGGGAGGCAGGGGTCGGAGGTTCAAATCCTCTCGCTCCGACCAATACTAACATATTGATAAGGCTGCACTTTATCCCGAAACGTGCGGCCTTTTTCTTTTCCTAGGTACCGTATAGGTACCAACCAAGCATTGCCAAGCGCTTGTGGTGGCGAGCGGACGCCAGGTCCGCCGACCGATTGGCGACCCGACCGTTCGGTACGACGCTCACCCGTCGCCACTGAATCTCGGGGGGAGAGCATGGCAGCGAAGAAGAAACCGAGCGGAAAAGTCACACCACTTCCCGCGGTGTCGAGATCAGAACTCGGTGGGACTGGGTATTGACCGAGGACGCCATTCGAGAGTTTTTGAAATTTTTTGGCGGCAACAGGTATCCGCGCGGGCCGGTGGCGCCGGATTGGAACATTGATCAGCTGCGGTATGGAGATATTCACTTCGGCTTGGCTGGCGAGGACGTGGTTCTGCGCAATGTGCTCAAGCGGCGAATCTGGTCTGGCAAGCCTGGGCGGTATGTAGACATCGGGTGCCATAGACCGGCATTCATCTCGAACACCTACTTCTTCTATCTGATCGGCTGGCGCGGCCTATGCGTTGATGCAAACCCGGCATTCGCCGCGGACTGGGCGACTATTCGGCCTCAAGACGCATATGTGCACGCGGCGATCGGCGGCGGGGCAAGCCGTTTCTTCCTGGAGAACAAATTAAATCTAGGAGCCAGCATAGTCAGTGACTCGCCCAATCCACCGACGCCCGACTTCGCGCCCGGCATACAGGTTCCCGTAAAGCGGCTCGACACCCTACTCCATCGCACTATCGGCAATAAGCCGATTGAACTGATGAGCATCGACATCGAGGGCGGGGAGATGGCGGCCTTGCAGACTAACGATTGGGACCGCTGGCGCCCGTCGGTAATCATGTTGGAATGCTCGAATTTCAGCTTCGATGAGCCGTACTTGGAGCCGACGGTCGCCTACCTTCATAGGATGGGGTATTCGCTTGAGGCCAGAGTGTCCGCGAATGTCGTCCTCACAGCTGGCGAACTGGTATGAAGCTCGGGCAGAAGCAACTATGGCGCCACTCGACCATTGCTGAAGCAACCCACATATCGCGCTATAAGCGCGCCGGGACTGCTACAGAAATTAGCATGTAGGCCAAAGTCCCGGCTTTACGCTGCGCCCAATTCTTCCGGCGAAGAATACTCCCGCGCCTCGCTGTCCCGCGCAGATCGTGTCCCTTAATTGATCGGAGCCCACACAATCTTTGGCGGATTTCGCCGCGTAACTTCGCCCCTGGTGGCCACGAACCCAGAGCCCGCAGGTATGCGAGCTGGCTGACATCCCGCATCACTAAACGAAAGATCCCGGCAATAACGGAGCCGGGGTCTTAAGGCGCACGCCGAAGAGTCTGCAAGCAGATAAAGCGTACGCCTGCACAAGCCCTTCTACAATGTGGATGAAGCGAGAATCTTTCCCCAAGGCGTCTCGGGAAATGAAACCCCGCATTAGACCATTGCAGACGCGACCCGCCGGGTTTCCTAAAAACGGGCTGGCGTTCTGTAAGCCGTCCACGGCTACCGAGGTCCTATCCGTCACCCGGGCCAGGGTGAAATTTTTCTCCTGCCGACTTCCAAAGGGCGCTGCCGTATGAAACGTAAGCGACCAAACTATAACGCTTACGATTGAGCCGTGCTATTTTCGTGACAGTCCACCACCTCGGCATCCAACGGTGGATTCCTGGTGCAGCCTGGGTCGGCCAGTTTCTGTCACAGAATAAATGCCAAGAGCGGGTCGTCTATGTTCATAGAGGAATATCCTGGCCTAGTCGCTCCGGACCTGTGTGAACGGATTATAACCAAGTTTGAATCCGATCCCCACACGATGCCAAGTGTCATCAACGTTGCAGGCTATTCAAGTGTCAGCGATGTGCGGACGGGCACATCACTGCCTTGTCCGCTGACCGGCGACTGGAAGGCGCTTATTGAACAGCTTATTCCGGCGCTGAATACGGCGCTTAAGCGCTACGCCGCCACCTACCAATCAATGCGGAATTTGATCGATAATTATGGTCTCCACTGCACCAGTCCGATCATAGAGCGGGTCGATCCGGGGCAAGGGTTCAACTGGCATTGTGATCAGACAATGTATTCCTCGGAACGGGTCTTAACGTCCCTCCTGTACCTGAGGACTGTGAGAGAGGGCGGCGCTACTGAATTCTTGCAACAAAAACGCTCAATCCAGCCGGAGGCCGGAAAGATTGCATTGTTTCCCAGCGCCTGGACGCACTTACACAGGGGCGCTTCTCCAACATCAGAAATTAAGTACGTAGCGTGCTCCTTCTGGGTCTATGACAAATCAAAGGTAGGTAAGTGAGCCATCTGACTGGCCCTTCGTCCTTTGCCTGCCCGACCGGGCGATTAGCGGGGCGGTCGTCTGCGCCCACGCCATGCCGGCCGGCGCCGATGTCATCGCCGACCGAGGCTACGACGCAGATTGGATCAGGGAACTGATCGAGGATCAGGACTGCACGCCGCAAATTCCGCCAAAATCGAACCGCTACGACGGGATTACATACGACAAGCGGAAGTACACGAAGCGCAACCTGATCGAGCAGTGCTTCAATAAACTCAAGCAGTTCAGACATACCGCTACGCGCTATGACCGAAGCGCTTGGAACTACCTCGCCATGGTCAAAATCGCCGCAGTTCGTTCCTCAGTGGGTTTGTTGCTCATGCGCCTCCCGCTCGCCGCCCGCACTCCGGAGACCGCAGTCCTACGGCTCGCCGCTGCCGCGGAGCGTACGAGCGAAGAAAGCCATGATGCGCTCCTGCTGCGCCTGGCGAATGGCCGGGTCATTGACCATGTGCGTGCCGAGCATGGGCATGAACTCGTAGTGCCTGCCCGCGCGGAACAGCGCGTCGGCCAGCTGCAGCGAATGCTGGACGTACACATTGTCATCGGTCAGGCCGTGAATAATCAAGAGCGGCCGCTTCAGGTCTTTGGCATATGTCGTCACGTTGCTGACGCGATACGCCTCCGGCATGGCTTGCGGCGTACCGAGGTAACGTTCGGTGTAGTGGGTATCGTAGTTCTCCCACGTCACGACCGGAGCGCCGGCCACCCCGGCGCGGAATATATCCGGCCGCCGGATGGTGGCCATGGCCGCGAAGTAACCTCCAAACGACCACCCGCTGACGCCGACGCGCGTGAGGTCGAGTTCCGGATAGACCGCGGCAAGGGCTTTCAAGCCTTCGACCTGGTCCGTGAGCGCAATGTCGATGAAATTGCCGCGGATCGCGCGCAGGAAGTCGCGGCCGTAGCCCGGCGTTCCCCGGTTGTCGATGCGCACCACCACATAACCCTGGTCCGCCATCCATTGGTCGAGGAAATACGACCGTGAGGTGACCGTGACGCGTTTCGAGGTCGGCCCGGCGTAGACGTCAAGGATGACGGGGTACTTCTGTCCGGTCTTGAAATTCGCGGGACGGACGATCGCCGCGTCGAGAGGACGCGGCTGTCTGGTCCGCGTAATTTCGACCCCAGGGAGGATGCGCGGCTTCTCGGCGACCGAAGGGAGCGGCGTGGTTGCCCCGCCGACGACGACCTCGGACCCCCGGCGCCCGTCGAACAGATTGTAGCTGTGAACGTACGAGCGATGGTCCTTGGAAAAGACGGCGCTATGTACGCCGCGGTCCTTCGTCAGCTGCTCGCCAGGTCCACCGCCGATGGGAAAGCGCCAGAGGTGCCTCTCGCGCGGATCTGCGCTGCCGAGGACATAGACAAAGCCGCTCGCTTCGTCGAGATCGACAAAGGAATCGTAATTGAAGTCACGCGGCGTAAGAACGCGGGCGAGCTTGCCGTCGTTCGCCCGCAACTCGACCTGCCAGGCGCCGCCGCGCTCCGACGTCCATAAGAATTGCGAACGATCTTTCAACCAACGCGGCATGCCGCTGTCGAGGTTGATCCACGCGGGATCGGTCTCGCGCAGGAGCTCGCGCGTCTTACCGGAGGCGGGATCGACCGCGAGGAGCAATTGGTTCTGTTGAAGGCGGTCCTGGACCTGGATCGTGAACGGCGCGTCCTTATCCTCCCAGTTCACGCGCACGAGATAGGGAAATGCGGCCCGGTCCCACTCGATCCACCGGGTCGCACCGCCGTCGACATCGGTCATTCCGAGGCGAACATCCGTGTTGGCGGTCCCCGCGCGGGGATAGAAGAAAGGGGTCGGCGCCGCTTCGGGGTGCAGCGGGTCGGCCACGTACCTCACCTCTACCTTCGACTCGTCATTGCGCTGGTAAACCAGCCGCTGGGAATCGGGCGCCCACCAAAAGCCCTGACGCCGATCCATCTCCTCCTGCGCGACGAATTCCGCGACGCCATTATGGATGGTCGCGCCCGCGCCGCTCGTGACCGGTCTCGCCCTGTGCGTCTCGAGCTCGATCACGTGAAGTTCCTTGTCGGCGACGGCTGCCACATAGCGGCCGTCCGGCGAGAAGCGCGGATCGATCCAGTTCTGGCCGGGGAGCTCGCGCGTGCGCAGGCTGGCGCGGTCGATCACATAAAGCTTGCCGGAGAGAACGACCAACAGGCGATTTCCGTCTTCCGTCAGATCGAATGCCGTGAACCCTCGCGTACTGATGCGAGCCCGCTCGCGGCGCGCCTTCTCTTCGGCTGAGAGCTGCTCTTCGGCGCCGCCGAGAACCTGCGCGGGCGTTATCAGCTCCCGCTCGGTCTTCGTGGCGACGTTGAATTCATAAAGCCGCAGAACCGGATCGCGCGCGGCGCCGCGTAGAAAAATCACGCGCTGGCCGTCGGGCGTGAACTTCGGCGTCCGCGGTTCACCCAACGTATATTCGTAGGTCTCCGCGAGATCACGGAAGAACGCCGCGCTGTCGCGTTCGGGAGCGGCCGCGGATACCGGAGCCACGCCCAGCGCCGCGACGACCGCAGCTGCGTTCAATGCCTCGCGCAATGCCTTCACGACGCGCCCCATATCCGCATTTCCTCTTTACACCCGATGACCGATCATACCTTTCCTGGTGCCGCGAAGTAGCGGACACCGCGGCAAACGAGCCGTATGTTGCGCCGCAGCATGCAAGAGTTGTCGCGGGATCGAGAAAGCCGTACTGAGAGCGCGCTGCAATGAGGAAGGACAGCCATGCTCGGGCATCTCGCGATCGTCCTGACGTCCCTGTGGGGATCGGTTCTTGCCACGGACTGCGCATCTCGCAGGGCTAAGATGCCGATACGCGCCCGTGCTGTGCTCGTCCTTATCGTCCTCGCGGCGATCACCGCACCGGTGCAGGCATGGGATCGCAGCGGCCACCGGATGGCTTGCGTGAAGGCATGGGCCGAAATGGCCGAGCCGGTACGGACAAAGGTCGCCGCGCTTCTGGGCGTCTCAAGCGAAGGGGCGTTCGCAGACAGTTGCGCCTGGCCCGACGAGGTCGTCGCCACCCGGCCCGAGACCGAGGCTTGGCATGAAATGTTCATTCCGCGGGACGCGCGCGACATCGACCTCGCCCGCGATTGCCCCAAAGAAACGAGCTGTCTGGTCGCCGAAATCGAGCGACACGCCGAGATCGTCCGGAGCGATGCCCCGAAAGCGGCGCGCGCGGAGGCGCTCAAATTCCTTGCACACCTCGTCGCCGATCTCCATCAGCCGCTGCGTATCTCCTTCGCCGAAGACCATGGCGGGCGCGATATCGAAGTCACGTTCCACGGGCGGAAAACCAACATGCGCGCGTTGTGGGACTCCGGTCTGCTGCTTGCGCCCGACCCGCCGAGTCACGGCTACACGCCGTTCCTTCAGGAGTTGACCGACCGCTATAACCGCGAACGCTGGTCCGCCGGCACGCCGCGGGACTGGGCGCAGGAGACCCTGTGGCTGATGCGCGCGCCACCCACCGGCTATGTCGGCAATCCGGGAGGACTCACGTTCGATGAGATGTTCGTGAAGCAGAATTATCTCATCGCGATCGATCAGATCGGCAAAGCCGGCGTGCGCCTCGCCTTTATGCTGAACCAAATCCTGAACTAGCCACTCACCTCGCGGCCGCCGGAATCACTGACCCACCGGTTCTTGCCGCCGCCGCGATCTCAGTGAGATTCATCGTCTCCAAGGGCCCCGAAAATGCGCGGCCGCCGGCCACCACCGCCGGCGCAGTCACCTTTTGCTCCTCGGCGAAGGCGGCATTGGCCCGCACATCCTCGGCAAAGGCGGGGTCCATGTAATCGCGTTGAAAGCGCGCCCAATCCAGCCCGACCACCGCCGCATTATCGCGCAGGGAATACCAGGTGTTCGCGATCGGAGCGGCCAGCGCATACTCATGAAACGCGGCGAATTTACCTTGCCGCCCCGCGGCATAAGCGGCCTTGGCCAGGAAATCGGCGAGCGGCCCGCCGCCGCCGACAGGGCGTACGATCACTTTGATATCCGGGTTGGCGCGCGCGAAAGCCGCGAGGCGGCTGTGCATGTTTCGGCCCGCAGCACGTTCGTAGTTTACGACCAGGATCACACTGGAAGCGCCGTTGGGGTTTGCCGCGACGAGTTCCGCGCCGCTTGCGGCGACCGGCGCCGGCGCGGGTGCAACCGCGCTCGCGGCAAATGCGGGCGGGATCAATCCAACAATAAGAGTGAGGATGCTGCCGATGACGGCAACAAGCAATGCACGTGGCATGGGTGCTACCTCCCGAGTTCGGAATCACTGACAGGTGGAAATTCTAAGATGGAATTCTTAAGGTGCAACCCCCCGGGCGCGCCATACGGGTTCCCCCAGTAGAGGAAGGCAAGACCATGCTGGATCGAGGCTCGCGTTTGACCATCCTGGCCGTCATCGGGCTCCTGTTACTGGCCGGAATCGTGTCATATCTTTACCTGGCGCAGTAGCGGCCGCATGCAGGCGGCTGCCGCCCAATTCATTATCGCGCTGCACCTTCTCGTCGTGCTGTTCAATCTCTTTGGATTGATCGCAATTCCGCTGGGCGGCTGGAGAGGTTGGCGGTTCGTACGACTCTTTTGGTGGCGGACGTTGCATCTCGCTCTGATGGGCGGCGTCGCGGTGCAGGCGCTGGCAGGGCGGGCCTGTATCCTCACCATTTGGGAACATGCTCTTGAAGGGGAAGCAACGTCGCCGGCGCCTATGATCCAACAGTGGATGGAGTCCCTGCTCTACTGGGACTTCCCACTCTGGACGTTCGCGGCCGCTTACACCGCGCTTTTCATCTACTGCCTGGCGCTGTGGCGGCTCGTGCCTCCGATGCGCCGCGCGCGGCGCCCGTAAGCACCTTCATGCGGCGGAGTTCCGCCAGCGTACCGGCGGCGCTTTTGTGGTGCACGAAGGTGCCGCCGGCGCCTTCCCACAGGTCCCGATATTTCAGAGTGTCGTCGACAAGGATGTCGCCCGGCGTGCAGTGCTCGCGCTTGCGCGCGGCCATCGTCGTGATCACCCGCGTCCCCGGAAAGTGGCGCGCGACCCAGGTCTCCTTCTGCGCCTCTGCCCATCCGCCCCGCGGACAGCCCGTGAGGATGATCGGATCGAGGTGACGGACCGCGTCGAAGAGTTCCATGGCATCCGGCATCAGCGGAAGGGTGGCGTAGAAGTGCGGCGTGCGCGCGAGTTTCCCCCAGAACCTACCGAGACCGTATCGATGCTGGAATTCCTTCGGCCGGAGGCCAAGAATTTTTGTCGCCGCGCGATCGAAATCCGCCAGTACGCCGTCGCAATCCAGAAAGAGCTGCATTCAGTGGCTCGCCTTGGGAAGCAGCCGAATGCGGCGCGGCGCGGGCAAGGCATTCCAACCTAGATGCGCGAGGGCGTCGTTGCTGTGCACGGGCTTACGCCCCTTCTTGCGATCGATGGACCAAGTAATGTGAAAGGTACCGCCGTCGGGCCGGTGCGTGGTCCCGTCGATTTCGACAACGAGCGCTTGCACGCCTTTGTGGTCATCAACCACCCCGACGATCCGCCCGTCGACATCAGGCGGCGACGGGCGCACAGCCGCCGAGGGACTTTCAAGCGTGACATGGTCGGCGATCACGTCGGCATAAGCCGGCCGAAATTCCTGCAAGAGTTGACGGCGCTCCTCGCGGTCGAGAAGCCATCCTGTGAAATCGGATTTCATGACCAAGGCACAACGCGGGCGGTGCGCCCAGGTTCTTCCCGGCCTTTAAAGCCAAATTGTTCCCGAAGCGACACGTAACAGCGCGTCGCACCAGGGCGTTATCCTTGCACCACATTTGCGGAGATCAATATGTCCAAGTCTTTTACGACCAGCTTCCTCGCTGCAGCCGCTACGTGCGCCGCGCTGGCGATTGCACAGGGCGCCTCGGCCGCTACCGAAGAGCGTTTGACCAAAACGGAAATTCTCAAGCTCAACGAATGTATGGCGATGACCAGCGATGTGCTGGCGAAAGACGGTCAATGCACGACCGTCATGAGGAAGGCCAGCCTCACGAGTTCCGATATCGAGAAGATGCGCCGGTGTGAAAGCAAGATGAACGTGGACGTCACCAAGGATCCGGATTGCGCCGCCATGATCAAGAAACACCCCGACCTCGTGCGGGGTCATGGATCACTGATGCCGCAGGAGGAGTCAAAAGAAGCGCCAAAATAACGCGTTATAAGGACCCGGGTCGTCGCCGCCTACGACCCACTATAACGCGCGATGGCAGGGAACTTTGCACGGTACGGGTGCGTTTTTAAGCAGCTAACCCAGAGAGGGTTACGACCGTGCAAAGTTCAGGCGTACGACAGGGTCCAGTGAAGAAAGCGTCCGAATACAGACAGCACGCCAAAGAATGTCGTGCGCTCGCGGCCCAGGCCGTCTCCGATGAGCATCGTAAGCAGCTTTCCGCGATGGCGGAAACCTGGGACACGCTTGCTCTCGAGCGCGAAAGATTCGTGGCGAAGGAAGAGCATCCATTCCTACCATCGGCGCCGCAGACTGAACGCGCGGCGGGCAAAGCGCATTAGGGAATAAAGAAGGGCGGCTCGCAGCCGCCCTTTGTCCACGCGCGGCGGTCGGTCAGCGCCACCGAGGATTATTGGGACGAGAATCCAACCGGTTAGGGACACCGTCGCCGTCGCGATCCCGGTCAAAGCGATTTGGAATGCCGTCCCAATCGCGGTCCGCGGTTCCGCTGACCCCATATCCGCCGTCGTAGTAGCCGCCGTAAGACGAAATCCCCACGCCGACGGACGTGTAGGAGCCGTCCGTGCTGCAGGCACCCAGCGCCAGCATCGATGAGACGAGGGCTGGCCCCATAAGCCCCTTGATCAAAGTCTTCATACGAACCTCCTGTTCCGGATGGGAGATTCATCGCTCCTGGAACGGCTCTAATGAGGCTGAACTATGGTTCCAATGGGACATCGACAGGGGTGCTGCGAGACGCTTGGCTGACTTCTTGTTCATGTCGCTGAGCAGCGTGAACAACTTCGTTGGCGCGCCGTTCGCCTCTTAGAACCTCAGCGCCACCGACACGGCCCCCGACACGGCCAGAGTGTGACAGCATGGTCACCCTTCAACCGTGGCACCGGAAGGAGGAGGTTCCTAAGTTAATGATGTGAGCAGCAGCGCCCGTCAGCGCCGCTCACATCCGCGAAGCCCGCCCCCCCTTCGGAGCTTCGCACACAGGCGGCTCCAATCCCATCGAGGATTGGAGCCGCTGCTGTCTAAGCCCTAACGCATCCTCAGGATGACGACTTCGTCGCTGGCAGGGTTGGTGACATCGCGCAGGGCCTTGACCCGCTCGGCGGACACCGCGGGCGCGGCGTGGCCCCACCCACGGCGCATGAAAGTAATGATATCGGCGATCTCCTGGTCGTTCAGAAGGACGCGGAACTGCGGCATGCGGTAGGCGTCAGGCATGCCCTGCACGACGATGCGGGCCGAACCGTTCAAGGTTACATTTATGAGCGAGACCGGATTTTCTTCGACGATCGTGGGATTGCCGGCGATGGGCGGCAGATAAGGCGCGGCCCCTTTTCCGTCGTGACCATGGCAGGCGGCGCAGTGCTGTACGTACAAGCGCTCGCCTGCGGACGCGAACGTACCGCTGCGCAAGGCGTCGGTCGTCTTCTGATCATAGATGTAGGTCGCCTTTGGATCGCCGACCGCGGGGAGGGATTTGAGGTAAGCCGCCATCGCACCGACATCTTCGTCAGTCAAGTGTTGGGTGGAGTTGTTGATCACCTCTATCATCGTGCCAAAGGCCGTCGAAAACTGGTTATGCCCCGTCTTCAGAAACGCGGCGGTATCGCTCTCCGACCAGCGTCCGAGACCGGCGAGCGGATCGCCGCGGAGGTTCGAAGCGTGCCAGTGGTCGAGCTCGGCGCCAGCCAAAAAGTCGTCATCGGATGCATCGTACCCGGCTTCCTGGAAGAACAGGCCGCGCGGCGTATGGCAGGCGCCGCAATGCCCAAGCCCTTCGACCAGATAGGCGCCGCGGTTCCATTTTGCGTCCTTGCCGCCGTCGGGCGTGTAACCGGCGTCGGGCAGGAACAAGAGATTCCAGATCTTCAGCGGCCAGCGCCAGTTCCAAGGCGATTCAATTTCGCTCGGCTTGTTCGGGACGTTTGCCGCCGGAACCGCTTCCATGAAAAACGCGTAGAGCGCGCGCAGGTCTTCGTCGCTGGTTTTCGCATATGAGGGATAGGGCATGGCGGGATAGAGCATGTGCCCGTCCTTTGCCACGCCGCGGCGCATGGCGCCTTCAAAGTCCTCGAAAGTATAGCTTCCGATGCCATGCTCTTTGTCGGGCGTGATATTGGTGGTGTAAATCGCCCCCAGGAACGGGACCGCCATCTTCAACCCTCCGGCGAAGGGTTCGCCTTCGGGCGTCGAATGGCAGCTGACGCAGTTGGCGGCGCGGGCGAGATACTCACCACGAGCGATGACTTCAGGTGAAGACGCGGCCTGCGCCGTGCCCGCGGTAACGAGGCCGAAAACGGCCGCCAACGTGAAGCGGATCAAGTTCATCGCATCCCCCTGTCTTGCCCACCGAAAAATTTGTACCCGGTCCTGAACGGGTTCGCAAATAACGGGAATCCCCGTCTCCCCTTTGGCCGAAAATGCTCTAGTCTAGGCTATGTAACCGGGGCGCGGGGGGGCGCTTTTATGACGGCCTATGACTACGATCTTTTGGTGATCGGCTCCGGCCCGGCGGGACAGCGGGCGGCCATCCAGGCCTCCAAAATCGGGCGCCGGGTGATGCTGGTGGAGAAGAAGGCCGTCGTGGGCGGCATTTGTATCAACACCGGCACGATCCCCTCCAAGACCTTGCGCGAAGCCGTCATGCATCTGTCCGGGTACCGCGAGCGCGGCATCTACGGATCGTCCTATACGGTCAAGCAACACATCACCATGCAGGACCTTCACTTCCGGACCGACCACGTGGTCCGGCACGAGATCGATGTCACGCGCCACCAGCTGCAGCGTAATCGGATCACGCTCGTGAACGCGAACGCCAAGTTCGTCGATCCGCACACGGTGGGTCTCGAAGACGCGGACGGCCGCGGTCAACGCAATGTGACGGCAGAAAAAATCGTCATCGCTACAGGTACCCATGCCACACGCGACAAGAACATCCCCTTCGACGGCCAGCGTATCTTCATCAGCGACGACATCCTGACTCTGGATAAACTTCCGCACACGCTGGCGGTGATCGGCGCCGGAGTCATCGGCATCGAATACGCGACGATCTTTTCCGCGCTTGGCGTGCGGGTCACGCTGGTGGACAAGCGCGATCGCCTGCTGCCCTTCATCGACCGCGAGATCACCGATAGCCTCGCCTATCAGATGCACCAGAACCGCGTCACGCTGCGTCTCGGCGAGGAAGTGAAAGGGTTGGAGCCGACCGCGGACGAAAAAGGCCCACGGGTGAAGATCGTGTTGGCGAGCGGTAAACAGATCGTGGCGGAGAAAGCGCTTTACTCCATCGGCCGGTCCGGCGCGACCGAGACCTTGAACCTTGCCGCCGCCGGCGTTCCGACGGACGACCGCGGCCGCCTCAAAGTCAACGAGAAGTATCAGACCGCGGTGCCGCATATCTACGCGGTCGGAGACGTGATCGGTTTTCCCAGCTTGGCGTCGACCTCGATGGAACAGGGGCGGCTTGCCGCCTGTCACGCTTTCGGCGAAAAGCACGAATGCACGCCGTCACTGTTTCCCTACGGCATCTACACCATTCCCGAGATCTCGACGGTCGGCAAAACCGAAGAGGAGCTGACGCAGGAAGGCATCCCGTATGAAATCGGCAAGGCGCGCTACAAGGAGATTGCGCGCGGACAGATCATCGGCGATCAGTCGGGACTGCTCAAACTGATCTTCAACCTCGAGACCCGCGAACTGCTCGGCGTGCATATCATCGGCGAAGGCGCGAGCGAGTTGATCCATATCGGCCAAGCGGTTCTGGCGCACAAAGGCTCGGTCGATTATTTCGTCAACACGGTGTTCAATTATCCGACGCTCGCGGAATGCTACAAAACCGCGGCCTTCGACGGGATCAACCGCCTCGGTTAGCGCCCCTAAAGATACGGCGCGAAGAGACGGGCGAAGTTGTTGCGCAGCCGGGTCTTCAGCGGTTGCGACATGAGATCGCCGATATGCACGGGCTTCGCGATCTTCTTGATGCTGTCGAAATGCGTTTCGAGATCGCGGGCGAGCGCCTCGTCATAACATTCGAGGTTCGCTTCGAAATTGAGACGCAAGCTGCGCTGATCCCAGTTCGAGGAGCCGACAAGGCTCCAGACACTGTCGACGATCATCAGCTTGGTGTGATCGAACGGCGGCGGCGACCGGTAGATCCTGACGCCGTGCTCCAGCAGATATTGGAACTTCGCTTCCATGGCCCAATCGACGAGACGGATGTCCGTGCGGGACGGGACAACCACCTGAACGTTGACGCCGCGCATCGCGCAGACTCCAAGCGCGTTGGTCAGAACCTCGTTCGGCAAAAAATACGGCGTCAAGACATGCACGCTTTTTTGAGCCACCGCCAGCGCGCCGAGGATGATCCACTGCGTGCGTTGCATGAGGTCATCGGGACCGTCCGGCGTGGCACGGGCGTACACGGGGTCGTCCAACTTCTCGTCGGGCGTCGGGACGAGGGGCAACTCGAGCGTCTCGTCGGCCGCAAACTTCCAATCCTGCTCGAAAATCCCGTTCAGCTGGCCGATGACCGGTCCGCTGACCCGAAAGTGCATGTCATGGACTTTGTCGCCCTTCTGTGCACCGTAGCTAAGGCAGATGTTCATTCCCCCGATGTAACCAATCCGTCCGTCGACCATCATGATCTTGCGATGATTGCGAAGGTTGATCAGCGGAAGGAGCTTGAGGTTCTGGGGAATGAACCGCGCGGTCCGGATTCCCGCCGCGGCCAGACGTTTATCCGCGTGCTTCGAGCCGCTGCCGATCTCGTCGAGCAGCACGCAAACCGTCACGCCCCGCCGATGCGCTTCGATCAGCGCGGCGATGAACTTCTCGCCGACCTCGTCGACGTCAAAAATGTAGACCGAAAGCGCGATGAAGCGCTTCGCCTCCGCGATCGCGGCGAGCATATTCGGGAAGGCGCCCTCCGCGTTGACGAGCGGAACGACATGATTGCCGCCGAGGAACGGCATCTCGGCGACCGAACCGGCAAATTGGAAGAGCTGGCGCTGTTGAGGGGTCGGCAGGCCCTTGAAAGGCATGTCATGGGTCGCAAGGTTCGGCGTCGCAGCGTGACGCTGACGGTTGCGGTAGCGCCGTGCACGTCTGGCGACGCGATTGATGCCGAACACCCAATAGAGGAATGCACCGAAAAACGGCGAGACCAGCACGAAGCCGATCCAGCCAATGGCCACCGTTTCCTGTTTGGTGAGCACAATATGCGCGCACACCGGCACCGCGATCGATAGGTGCAGGATCAGGAGCGCGACGCCGAAGGTGGATTCAGGGATCAACTGTCGAGAATCTCGCGGACAGTACGACTGAGTTCCTGCAGGGTATACGGTTTTCCGATCAAACGCACGCCGGGGTCCAGGGTGCCGTCATGGACAACGGCGTTCCGCGTATAGCCCGTGGTAAAGAGCACCTTAAGACCCGGCCTGCGCCGCTGCGCGGCGTCGGCAAGCTCGCGACCATTGGAGCCGGGCATGACGACATCGGTGAAGAGCAGCGAAATCCCCGCATGCTCGTCGACCAGGTTCAGCGCCTGTTCCGCGCCGGCGGCCTGGAGAACCACATAACCGAGGTCGCTCAGACCTTCGACCGCAAGTTTGCGGACTGCGTCGTCGTCCTCGACCACGAGAATGCATTCGCCATTGCTCGCTCGTGCGGGCACCGTGTCAGGCTTCTTTGCATCCTCAAGGTCCGGGGCTCCCTGGTGGCGCGGAAGGTAGACCTTGAACGTCGTGCCGCGGCCAGGTTCAGAAGTGACCTTGATGTGACCGCCGGACTGTTTCACGAATCCATAGACTTGGCTGAGACCTAGACCCGTTCCCCTGCCCGGGTCCTTTGTGGTGAAGAAAGGATCGAAGACTCGCCGCACAATCTCGGGCGGCATGCCGATTCCGGTGTCCGTGACCGAGACCATGACAAAATCGCCGATAGGGAAGTCGGGTTCTTCCGCGACGTAGCTGTCGTCCAAAGTGGCGTTGGCAGTCGCGATGGTGAGTTTGCCGCCGTCGGGCATCGCGTCGCGGGCGTTCACGACAAGATTGAGGATCGCCGTTTCGAGCTGGTGCGCATCCGCGTAAGTGCGCCAAAGATCGCCGGCCAGCACGACTTCGGTCTGAATGGTCTCGCCCAGTGTGCGGCGAAGAAGGTCCGACATGCCTGAAACCAGCTTATTGGCGTCGAGCGGCCGCGGCGCCAAGACCTGTTTGCGGGCAAAGGCGAGCAAGCGCTGGGTCAACGCGCCGCCGCGCTGAGCGCCTTCGACGGCCGCCTGCATCAGCGGCTGGACATTGAAATCGCCGCGTTCGATCCGGCGCTGCATGATGTTGAGCGCGCCGATGATCACCGCGAGCATGTTGTTGAAATCGTGCGCGATGCCGCCGGTGAGCTGGCCGATAGCCTCCATTTTCTGCACCTGGCGGAGCTGCTCTTCCGCCTTTTCGCGCCGAAGCATCTCGGCGCTCAGGCGGTCGTTGGCCGCGCGCAGATCGGCCTCAACCGCTTCGAGATGCTCGCGCCGACGCACAACCGCGGCCAGGCTCAAAACAGCAACCGTCATCACCAGGAACAACGTGCCATAGGCCAGCAGCTGGAGAACCGCCGCAGTCAGGTTTGCGCTTTCGCGCCGCTCGACGAGAAGGCGATCTTCCTCGGCGATCATGCCATCGACGGCACTGCGGATGGCTTGCAGCAGATTGAAGCCAACGCGCTGACGCATATCCTCGATGACACCCGCGCTGTCGCCGGCGCGCGCGGATTGGGCCAGTTGCTCGAGCTGGGTTATGCGGGTCAAAACGTTGATGCGAAGGTCGGCGAGCGCCTTGGCCTGATGCGGGTCGTCCGCAAGAAGGTCCTGCAGAGCGTCGAGTTCCGGGGTGAGGCGTTGATCGGCCTCAGCGAGCGAGGACAGGTAAAAATCGTCGGACGTGAGGATGAAGCCGCGCACGCCGGCTTCGGCCTCCTGCACCAGCGAGTAGACCAGGGTGAGCCTTCCCTTGACGTCGGTCGCGTGGCGGACCCGGTCTTGCAGTCCTTCGAACTGCTGCGCAACCAGGGCGAGGATGGCGACCACCGCGATAAGCACTACCGCGGGAACAAGGATCGGCTGCGCCCACTTCTTCAGAAAACGGCTCTGCGGCACCCTAGATCCTCGTTTTTGAAGCGGCGGACTGTACCGAGGAACGCCTGGCAAACCAACCCCCGATGGCTCATACACGGAGAGCGCGAAAAGGTGACTAACCCTCGGGCCACCCATTAGAATTTCGTAACAGAAATGAGCCGCACCGGCTTTACAAACGCCCCCGCAGACCGCACCTAACAGAGGGGAGGACAAGACGCGAGCTATGGCTAAGAACCCTTATGAAGTGCTTGGCGTTGCATCGACGGCGAGCGACGCGGAGATCCAGAAAGCCTTTCGGCGCCTGGCCAAGAAGTCGCACCCTGATTTGCACCCGGGCGACAAGAAGGCCGAGGACCGCTTCAAGGAAATCAACGCCGCTTACGATATCGTGGGCGACGAGGCGAAGCGCGCGCGGTTCGACCGCGGCGAAATCGACGCGAGCGGGAACGAAATCCGTCAGAACCCATTCGCGCGGGGCGGCGCGCGGCACGGCGCGGGAGCGGGCTACGGCCCCCAGGGGTTCTCATTTGACGATGTTGACCTTGGCGACCTTTTCGGCGGCATGTTCCGGGGCGGCGCCGGGCGCGGCGCCGGAGGCGATCCGTTCGCGGGCAGAGCCCGCGGCGAAGATCAGCGCTTCATGCTGGAAATCGATTTCGAGGAAGCAGTGATCGGCGCGACCAAGCGCCTGACGCTGCCGAGCGGCAAATCACTGGACGTGAATATTCCCCCGGGCATCGACACCGGCCAGACCATCCGGCTGAAGGGACAAGGCGCGCCGGGCCCGGGCGGTCAGGCCGGCGACGCCTTGATCGAGGTGAAGGTGCGGCCGCACCCGGGTTTCCGTCGGGAAGGCCGGGATATCTACGCGGAAGTGCATATCTCCCTCGGCGAAGCGGTACTGGGCGGGAAGATCGAAGTCCCGACCGTACACGGCCCGGTCAGCATGACGGTGCCGAAGTGGACCAACGGCGGGGCGCGCATGCGCCTCAAGGGAAAAGGGGTTCCGGCCACCAAGCGCGAGCCTGCCGGCGACCAATATGTGGTGTTCGAAATCGTGCTTCCGAAAACGCCGGATAAGGAGCTCGAGGAATTTGTGAAGGGTTGGGCGGAGCGAAAGCCCTATAATCCGCGCAAGTAGCTGGGCCTTCCTGGGGGAGATCAATGGGCAAGGGCTGGGGGACGATCGGCATCGTTGCCGCCACATTCGTGGGCGCCTCCGCCGCGGCGCAGGAAACGTTGCGCGCCGGCGGCGTCAGCGCCCTTACCGGCAGCGCGCTTGCGGTGCGCGCGACGGGACAAGATGAGCTGGCGCTCAACGACCCGGTTTTCACCGCCGACATCCTGGAAACAGGCCCGACCGGAAAGCTGCGCGTCACCTTCTCCGACAATACCCAGCTGACGCTGGGCCCCGATGCCGATGTCGTCATCGACGAATTCGTTTACGCGCCCGAGAAGAAGACGGGAAACGCCGCGATCCGGATCGCTTCGGGGACCGCGCGCATCCTCGCGGGGGCCATCGAGGACAATGGCGGCGCCCAATCCTTCGCGATCTCGACGCCCATCGCCACCATCGGCATCCGCGGCACGGACTTTTTTGTCGAGATGGAGGACGATCACCTACAGGTCGCCTTGTTCTCGGGTTATGAGGTGACCGTCACCAATGCCGCCGGGACCACGGTGTTGCGTCCGGGAGAAGGTACGGACGTGTGGGGTGTCGCCGCGCCGACGCCGGCGATTCCCTGGGGACCGGACCGCGTGAACCGCGCCTTGGCGATGGTCTCGGCCGTTCCGGACAGTGCCCGGCCCCTCCCCTACGCACGGCCGCAGGCGCAAGAGGCCTCGCTGATGGAGGCGCTTACGCGCGGCGACATGACGATCGATGCGCGGCTGCGGTACGAGAATGTGACGCAAGCCGCGGCGCCCCTGCCGGCGCACGCAACGACCGCCCGGCTGCGCGTGGGCTATGAAACCGCCGCGTTCCACGGCGCATTCGCCGGCATCGAAGGAGAGATCACGCGCGAGATCTCCGGCCTGCGCAGCGACGGCGCCATCGTTTTGACGGGCCGGCCGGTCGTTCCCGACCCCGACAGCGAAATCCTGAACACCATCTACGCCGGCTGGTCGACGGCAGGCGCCGACGGAATGACCGCGGCGCGCGCGGTCGTCGGCCGTCAGCGAATCCTTTACGACAACGAACGCTGGATCGGCGCTGGCGCCTTCCGGCAAAACGATCAGACGTTCGACGCGGTCACGCTGGAGGGACGGCCCGCGCCGCACCTCGCCCTGCGCTACGCCTACCTGGACGGCATCAACCGCGTGCTGGGCAATAGCAGCCCGAATGGGCATTGGCGCAGTGACAGCCATGCACTCGGCGTCACCACCGACCTCGTTCCCTACGGCTTGTTCACGGGCTACGTCTATCTCATCGACCTTCAATCGGCGGCGCAGTTCTCATCCGCGACCTACGGCCTGCGCTACGACAGCATGACGACCGGCGGCGAGGCGTTCTGGGGGATAGAAGCCGAAATCGCGCGGCAAACCGATTATCGCCGCAATACGGCGGACTTCACGCTGACCTACGCCTTGATGCGACCGTCCATCCACTATCTCGATTCCACCATCTTCGCCGGCGTCGAGTGGCTCGAAGGAAACGGGACGCGCGCCGTTCAAACGCCGCTCGCCACACTCCATCGCCATAACGGTTGGGCGGACGTGTTCAATGTCACGCCTGCGAATGGATTGCGCGACGTTCACCTGCGCTATCTGCAGGAGTTTGCAGATCTGGGACCGATCAAGAACCCGCGGCTCGATCTACGCCTGCACCACTTCACGAGCGACGGCGGAGCGGTCACCTACGGCACGGAATACAACGCCGACTTCAATGTCAGCGTGATGGGCTACGCCACGCTGGGGGTGCGCTGGGCGCGCTACGAGGCCAATAGCTTTGCCAGCGATACCGAAAAGCTGTGGCTGTACGTGGAGACGCGATTCTAACTACCAAAGCAGGACGATCACACCGTCGAACCCGGCGTTGTCTCCCGCAGCGCCGCCACGGCCGAGATCGTCGTCTTCCATATCGGCATAGTGCGGGTCGGTGCACGGGTCGCCGGCCGGGACACAGGCCGCACCGTCTTCATCATCGAGCGAGGGCGCTTCGACACCGTTTTCGGCGGCATCGGCATCGCCGCTGCCCTGATCGCCGTCGTCGTCGTCGCTGCCCTGCTCGCCGCCTCTACCTATAAGAATTGCGGAACCCGTACCGCCGTACTCAACGCGGCTGTCCTCTCCGTCATCGCCGGCGTCGCCGCCCGCGCCAACCTCGACTTCGTAACGGCCGTAACCGTCTGTGTTGGAACCGTCGCCGTTGTCGTCGGTATTTTCGATCATGCCAGCGGCAAAGCCGCCGCCACCGCCTGCCGCTTCATCACCAAAGTCGTCGTGACCGCCACCGCCGCCTCCCCAGACCTTGAAGTAGATGTTCCCTACAATCGTCGGCACATTGACATCGGTCTCCGCGAGTTCACCGCGGAACTCGCAGTGGTAAAGGCCGCCTTCGAAGCCAGGGCATATCTGATCGGCGGTGGGACGCACGTAATTGGCCAACGTGGGAGTCCAAACCGCCGCGCTGTCGAGATCGCCATCTTCCCCCACGCCCCGGGCCGCATCGGCGGAATTGTCCGAGAAAGCCCCGTCACCGTCTACGATCGGATCGAGCATCCAATTGACGACAATGTCGGCAACGTCATCACACGGATCTTCGGCCGGAAGTCTGCGCTTATAACAGGAAGCGATGTTGCTCGCGGTGCGAACCGCGTCCCAGAGGCGGACGTCCGCGATATCGCCCGTGAAGATATTCTCGGCGGCCCCGTCCATTCCGTCGGCGCCCACCGCGAAAACGATGTCATTGTCGCTCACGTTTCGTACGCCGCCGCCGTCCATGGGAAGGCTCAAATTGGACGTGGAGGAAATGAGCGCGCCATCCTGGTAAGCCCGAAGCGCGCCTGTTCCCGCCTGATAAGTAACGGCAACATGGGTCCACTCGTTACGCGTGGTGCTGATTCCCAACGCCTGGGTCTCAAAAGCGCCGCCAGCAGCGTCTTGGAGATTGATCGAAAGGGCCCCTGTCGAGTCCATGTAGAGGCGATATGAACTGTCCGTCGTGTCGGATTCGTCCCACTGGGAGACGATGGTCGCTTCGCCGGAACTCGGGAACGATCGCGGACGAATCCAGGCTTCTATAGTGAAAGTGCCGGCGGTTATTGCGTTGTCGTTTTCGTCACCGTCAACCTCGGCATAACCCGTGAGCGAAAGCATCGGCGTACCGATAACGACACTATCCAGGGCATTGCTGCCGACGCGATTGATGAAAACCACCTTCTGTTCATCACCGAGGTCCTCAGTGTTGCCACTCAGACGAACCTCGGCGCTCAGGTCCGGGTTGGCGACATCGGTAATACGGCCCCAGAGATCATATCCATTGTCGTATACTTCGATGAAATATCGACGACCGGCGATCACATCGAGATCGCCGCCCGTTTGCTCCGTGCTCCCGCTGTCGCGGATCAGCACATTTCCGCCGAAGCGGAATGTGATGCCGTCCAAACTACCCGAGGTAAAATCGTCGGAATCGGGGTCCTTGTCGTCCAGGCTGGCCCGGGTCGCGATCGAGAAACTGTTATCGTTCGCCGCGGGTGTCCAATAGGCGGACGCATAGATTGCCAAAGCACCGGGCGAGGTGAAGATCGCGTCGGCGGTGGCGATGTACGAAGCGGCCGCGGTGAAATTCGCTTGGCCGCCGGATTGTGTCGGTGCCGCGCCGCCATCGCCGTCGGCGATCAATTTATCGGGGTCAAAGCTCGAGCCGCTGAAGTCCTCGGTCATCGACGCGTTTAGTTGGCCCCCTTCCGTGAATTGCTCGCACACTTCCGAGAACTCGGTGCTCTCGGGCACAAGGACGGTGTCGTCGACGGCGCCGGAATTGACGGAGGTCGTATTCGAAGTCGCGTTCTCGATTTCCTCGGCGCTGGCGCCGGTCGTCGCGATTACGGCGCTTGCCGATGTCCGCGCGCCGTAACCGTTCTTGCCGTGGCCGATGACCGCGTAGAGTACATACTCGCCGGAAGTGTCGTCGATGAGGGCCGTGTTCGCCACCACCTCCCCGGTATAGGCGACACCGCCACCATTCTCGGCCGCGATCGCGACGCTGTCGCACTGTTGGCGTACGGCAGAATCCGATACGACGACGTAAGTGTAGTAGCGACCGTAAGCATCGCGGGCATCCGCCTCGGAAAGCCCCAGGGTGCTCCATGGGAGCGCGCCGCTGGTCGTCGCGGTGCCGCCACAGGCGTCAGAGACCCCGTCAAGGCCGTCAGCAGCGAGATCCGGGCACGGGACACCGTTCGGGGACTGGCTCAAAAAGTAGGCCATGATGCCCGCCTTGATCGTGCCCTGCCTTCCGGCATCGTCCTGAACCATTTTGAGGTCGCGAGCCGGGCCGATCGTGCGCGAGAAAAAAACGGTCGCCGAAGTAAAGGCCAAGATTGCGATAATCATGGCAATAACGATGCCTGCCACGCCGTCGTCGCGCGCAAGTTTGGTCGACCAATCGTGCAGAATCTGTCGCACCTGAATTCCCTAGGGGCCGCTGCGTTCTACCCCGCCTGCGCCCGCCGTTACTTTTCTCACGTTCCCACCATTATACAAGGCCCCATCAACTAATAGTAGCAAAAGGGACGGTCCATAATGGTGACCTTTATCAACGCTCGCGACGGTTGCGCGTTGCCAGGGCCGGGATGGGCGCGTTAGTCAGCCGTACAAGGCGTTAGACCAGGGAGAACAGCATGAAATACCTTCATACCATGGTTCGGGTCACCGACCTGGACGCGTCCCTAGACTTCTACGTGAAGAAGCTCGGTCTCCAGGAGATCCGCCGCACGGAGAATGAAAAGGGGCGCTTCACCCTCGTCTTCCTCGCGGCGCCCGGAGACGAGTCGGCGCAGATCGAACTCACTTACAACTGGGATCCGGAGGTCTACAGCGGCGGGCGAAACTTCGGCCACGTCGCATATGAAGTCGATGATATCTACGGCCTATGCCGCCGCCTGATGGAGCACGGCGTCGTCATCAACCGTCCGCCGCGCGACGGCCGCATGGCCTTCATCCGCTCGCCCGACAACATCTCCATTGAGCTTTTGCAGAAGGGCGGCGCACGCGCGCCGCAGGAGCCTTGGGCATCGATGCCCAACACCGGTGTTTGGTGACGACCCTAGTGAACGGCCAGTGAAGCCGGCGGGACCTGCGTGACCTTTGCCAGGAGGTATTCAAGGTCATCGTTGTCGAACTGGATGCCGACGTTTTCGTACTGCGTCAGGATCCGCTCGATGATGCGCCGCGAGTAGCGTTCAGGATCGAGGTCCCGGCCGTCCAGTTCCGTCTGGGCGATGACCGCGAGCGCCGCTTGCGCCGCCGGATAACCAGCCTCGGGAAGGCGCGTCTTGGCCCATACCGTCTTCAGGCCGCGATAGCCCGGATCATGAATAAGCGCACGGGTGTTGTCGATCGGGAGGCCCGCGAGCGTGGCCACCGCATGTTCAAAGAAACGCAAATTACCCATGCAAATCGCGCGTATCACCAACGAGCCGGTCAGGCGATTGTGAGCCTGCAGCTGCGCCACCAAGGCTTTAAGGCTGTCCTCGGACACGCCCATCGCCAAGCCCACCGTCGCCCGTTCGCGTGTCTGGAGGACAAGATCCAGCGCAATATCGGGCGAGATCTTATGGTTGGAGAGGAGGTGCGTGCGCAAATGTTCGGCCACGCGTGTGACCAGCCGCTCGGCGATCGTGATCGGCAGCGTATCGCGATGAACGAGCGGCTCTTGCACTTCTTCGCTATGCCCGAACCTATCGACGACCTTGTGCAGCGTAGGCTCAGTCAGAGCCGCACCCGGATTGGCGAGCAGCTTGGCAACGACGGTTTCGGTGCCATTCTGAACGATGGCCTCGGACACGCGCGCGTCGACCTCCTTGCGTCCCGCGATGGCGTCGAGCCGCGCCGCCGATCCCTGACTGGCGATGATCTGCAGAAGGTCGTCGGCGGTGAGAACTTCGGAGGCCGACAGGATCGGCAGCGCAACGGAGTCGACGTCCTTGGCGAGCGAGACGGCGACGTCATGCGGCAAGCGCGGGTTGGCACGCAAGTTGGCCGAAAGGGCTTCGCGCACCCGGACTTCGGCATCGCGAACCATAATTCGAAAGATCTGCTCGGCGAGGGCCAGCTCCGCCGGCGCGAAATCTGTGACGTTGAATTGTTGGGCGAGCTTGGCGGCGGTCCCCGCGCGCACGGCCGGCGACGGGTCCGACCTCAACCGCTTCACATCATCCATGGTTAGCCCGGTCATTTCGCAGCCCCGACGACGATCGCGCTCTTCCCCCGGCGGTTGACGCCATGTGCGGTGAATCGAGCGGACTTATGGTTTCGCAGCATAAACGCTCTGATCGTCCTGAAGTTGTGCGGGACCACCTCGTCCATCACTTTTACTACATCGGCGCGATGGATCGAGGCGCCTTCCGGAAGACGGGCACCCAAAGTCCCGGATTTATACAACTAAAACGCGTCATCCGACAAGCAGCCCAGTGAACCTCGACCTCTTAAAAAGTACGAACGAATTAAGCCGCCGGTTGCAGGTTGGGGATAAGTTCGGCACGCGCGAGCGGCCCCAAAGGGGGTGCGCCGTCCCGCGGCAAATGCCATGGTTTCGAAACGCTCAGTTTGGTTTGGGGGACAGACAGGATGCTGCGCCGGCTCGGAAACCCCATCGTCGTCTCGATGGTGGTGGGAATCCTCATGGGAGCGATTTGCCATAATCAGCTCGATCCCGCGACCGCGAAACAGGTCGCCGGCTATTTTTCCATCATCACCGACATCTTCATCCGCCTGATCCGGATGATCATCGGGCCTTTGGTGTTCTCGACGCTCGTCGTCGGCATTGCCCACATGGGTGATGCAACGACACTTGGACGCATCGGCATCCGTACGTTCGTCTGGTTCATCGGCGCTTCGCTGGTCTCCTTGTTTCTGGGGCTGATCTTCGTCAACGTGCTCGCCCCGGGAGAAAACCTGGGTCTGGCCCTGCCCGAGGCCGCGGCCGCGACGGCGCCGCAAGCCACCTCGCTGAACCTGCGTGAGTTCATCACCCATCTCGTGCCGCGCTCGTTCTTCGAAGCCATGGCCAACAACGAGATCCTGCAGATCGTCGTATTCTCGGCCTTCGTTGGAATCGCGGCGATGAATCAGGGCCATCACGGCAAAGTCGTGGCGGACCTCGCCAATAGCGTCGCCAATATCATGCTCCAGATCACCGCCTACGTGATGAAGGCCGCTCCGTTGGCCATCTTCGCGGCCCTGTCGTCGGTGGTGACGACGCAGGGGCTCGATATCCTTTCCGCGTACGGCCGATTCATGGGCGGCTTTTATCTTGCGCTCTTGGTCCTCTGGGCGATCCTTCTTGGCGCCGGCTTCCTGCTGGTGGGCCCGGCCATCGGCCGCCTCATCAGTGGCCTCAAGGAACCGATCCTGCTGGCGTTTTCCGCGGCTTCGTCCGAAGCCGCCTATCCGAAAACGCTCGATCAGTTGGAACGGTTCGGGGTTTCCAAGCGTGTCGCCTGCTTCGTCCTGCCTGTGGGCTATTCCTTCAATCTCGACGGATCGATGATGTACTGCACCTTCGCGGTGATGTTCATCGCTCAAGCGTATAACATCGAGGTATCATGGGCGCAGCAGATCACCATGCTGCTGCTTCTGATGATCACCAGCAAGGGCATGGCCGGCGTTCCTCGGGCCTCCCTGGTCGTGATCGCCGCGACGCTCACGACCTTCAACCTCCCTGAAGCCGGCCTCCTTCTTATTCTCGGCGTCGATCAATTTCTGGACATGGGACGCAGCGCAACAAATGTCGTTGGCAATGCGGTCGCCACGACGGCCGTAGCCCGTTGGGAGAACGAATTGCAAACGGACGCGCAGGGCGATAAAGAGCAGGCGCAAACTTCATAGCTCTCCGCAGGCGCGATGGATCTGAAACATTTCGTACGCCAGATTCCCGACTTTCCCAAGCCGGGGATAAACTTCTTCGATATCTCGACTCTGATCCGCCATCCGCAGGCCTGGCGCACGGCGATCGACCGCATGGCGGCCCTCGTCGCGCCGTGGAAGCCCGAGATCCTGGCCGCCATCGATGCGCGCGGTTTCCTGGTCGCGGCGCCGCTGGCAATCGCGCTGGGATGCGGAACGATCATGATCCGCAAATCCGGCAAGTTGCCGGGCAAGGTCAAGCAACACTCTTATGGCCTCGAGTACGGGACCGATACCATCGAAGTCCAGGCCGACGCGGTAACACCGGGGCAGCGCGTCGCCATCATCGACGACCTTTTGGCGACCGGGGGCACGGTGGCGGCCGCGGCGAAGCTGCTGCGTGAGTCGGGCGCCGACGTCGTCGGCGCGGCGTGCCTGATTGAACTCTCCTTCTTGAAAGCGCGGGCGAATCTCGAAATGCCCGTCGCGGCATTGCTCGTGTACGACGACGAAAAACCTAGTCCCGGGTCACCGGGCTGAAACTCTCGCCGCGGCGAAGGTCCCTGATCGTGTCGGCGATGACGTGCTCGGCCACACCCAAAATCCGCAATGAATACTCGGACATCACGACGGCGAGCTCGTGTTCGCCCATGACGGCGAGGTCCACGCCCGCCCGCTTCAAGTAATCCAACTGATCGGCGCTGTGCGAACGGGCGATGACTTTCAGGTCCGGCCTAAGCTTGCGCGCGTGATTGAGAATGTTTCCGGCGGCGAACCCATCCGGAACCGTGATCACGAGAAGCGCGGCGGCCTCGATGTGTGCAGCTTGGAGCACGACTTGCGCGGCGGCATTTCCAAAGATGACGGAGCGGCCCTGCTGCCGCAGTTTGTCGGCGGTCGCCCGGTCGTATTCGATGATCACGAAGGGCTTTTCCTGCCGCAGAAGCTCGGCTCCGATGACGCTCCCGACCCGGCCATAACCGACGATAATGGTATGATCGCGCGGGGCATCGCCTGACGGTTCGTCGGGCAGCGCGAGATAGCGTTCGATGGCTTGCGAGAACCATCGCCAGCGATCAAGCGCTCGCTGCAGCGGCGAGATGAGCTGGAAGATCAGCGGATTGAGGGAAATCGAGACGAGCGCCGTTGAAAGGATCAAACTTTGAGCCTCGCGATCCATGATGCCAAGACTGGCGCCGAGGCTGGCGAGGACAAACGAGAACTCCCCGATCTGCGCAAGGCCTGCAGCAACCGTCAGGGCAGTGCGCACGGGGTACCGGAAAGCAAGGACGATGAGGAACGTCACGAGGAATTTTCCCGCAATGACGATCAGGACCGCGGCCAGAACGAGAAACGGCTGGTCGAGCACTGTTCCGGGATCGACAAGCATGCCGACGGCGACGAAGAACAGCACCGCGAATGCGTCCTGGAACGGGATTGAATCGGCCGCCGCCTGGTAGCTGAGGTCGGACTCGTTGAGCACCATCCCGGCAAAAAAAGCACCGAGGGCAAAGGACACGCCAAAAAGCTCGGACGACCCGTAAGCTATGCCGAAGGCCAGCGCCAGCACTGCCAATGTGAACAACTCGCGCGACCCCCCGCGCGCGACATGGCCGAGAAGCCAGGGCGCGAAACGACGCCCGAGGAGTATGACGACGGCGCCGAACACAACGATTTTTCCGATGGCCAACGCCACGGTGGCGCCAAGCTGCCCCATGTCGGAGGCCTCGCCGCCGCGAAGGGCGCCGGCAACGGCCGGCAACAGAACCAGCGTCACGACCATGATCAGGTCCTCGACGATAAGCCACCCGACGGCGATACGTCCTTCGTGACTGTCCAATTGGTGTCGCGCTTCCAAGGCGCGAGTCATGACGACCGTGCTGGCGACGGAAAGGGAAATTCCGAAGACAAGGCTCGGCCCCGGAGCCCAATCCCATGACATATGGGCGATGGAAAATGCCCCGCCGGCCACGATCACCGTCTTGGTCACGGCGCCCAGAACGGCAATGCCGCGGATGGCGTGCAAGTCCTTGACGGAGAAATGCAGGCCGACCCCGAACATCAGGAGAATGATGCCGATCTCCGCGAATTGGGTAGCAAGCTCGAGTTCGCCCACGAACCCGGGCGTATACGGGCCCACGGCGATCCCCGCGAGCAGATAGCCGACGATGGGCGAGAGCTTGAGGCGTTGGGCGACGAATCCGAACGCGAAGGCCACCACGAACGCGAGCGCAACTGTCGTTATAAACGACGTCGCGTCGTGGCCCATGTACGCCCCCTTCCGGCGGCTTCGCGAATCGGATGAGTCCGACGCGACGAGCCATCGAGGCATAACTGATAGTCGGGGCCGGCGGCGGTGGCAACCGCCTCGCCGCTAGCGAAATATGCCTCGCCGCTAGCGAAATATGCCTCCACTCTTAAGCGACGGCGTCGTCGAGCGAATAGCCCGCCGCCCGCACCGTACGAATGACGTCCGGTCCATCACCGGCGTTCAAGGCCTTGCGCAACCGGCGGATATGCACGTCGACCGTGCGGGGTTCCACGTAGATGTCCGGCCCCCAGACTCCATTCAACAGCTCTTCGCGCGAGAATACGGTTCCCGGCCGCTCCATCAGGTACTGCAGGAGGCGAAATTCCGTCGGGCCGAGGTGGACGGCCTTCCCGGCGCGGGTCACACGGTGGGCGTCGAGGTCCAGAACGATGTCGCCGAAGGTAAGCTGGCCTTTGCTTTGGGAGGGCTTGGATCGCCGCAGGAGCGCACGCACCCGCGCGATCAGCTCCGGCATCGAGAACGGCTTGGTGAGGTAATCGTCGGCACCGACATTGAGGCCGCGAACCTTGTCGGACTCTTCCGTCCGCGCCGTGAGCATGATGATCGGCACGTGGCGGGTTTCGGACTTGCGGCGGAGCTGGCGACACACCTCGATGCCAGACATGCGGGGCAGCATCCAGTCGAGAATCACCGCGTCCGGCGGCGTCTCGGCGGCAACGGTGATCGCCTCCTCGCCGTCGCTGGCCTCGGTGACGTTGTAGCCCTCCTTCTCGAGGTTATAGCGCAGCATGGTGACGAGCGAGGCTTCATCCTCGACGATCAAAACTGTCGGTTTCATGAGTTTTCCCCGAAGCCCAGAATCGAGTGTTCGTTCAGCCGAAACGACCTGTGACATAGTCCTGTGTCTTTCCTGATTTGGGAGTTTGGAACACAACCTCGGTGTCGCCGTATTCGACAAGGCGGCCCAAATACATGAAGGCGGTGTTGTCCGAGACTCGTGCCGCCTGCTGCATGTTGTGCGTAACGATGATGATCGAGTATTGACCCGTGAGTTCGTTGATGAGGTCCTCGATCTTCGCCGTGGCGATGGGATCGAGCGCCGAACAGGGTTCGTCCATGAGAAGCACTTCCGGATCCGCCGCGACGGCGCGCGCAATACACAGGCGCTGCTGCTGGCCGCCCGAAAGGCCGAGAGCGCTTTGATCGAGACGGTCCTTGACTTCATTCCACAGTGCGGCACTGCGGAGCGCGCGCTCGCACGTTTCTTCAAGCACGGCTTTGTCGCGCACTCCGTCCACCTTGAGCGGGTAGACGACATTCTGGAAGATCGACATCGGGAAGGGATTGGGTTTCTGGAACACCATGCCCATCCGCTTGCGGAGCGCGATCACATCGGCGTCCCGCGCATAGATGTTTTCCCCGTGAAGTCTGATCGCGCCGGCAATGGACATCCCGTCGACCAGGTCGTTCATGCGGTTGATGCAGCGCAAGAGCGTCGACTTGCCGCATCCCGACGGGCCAATGAGCGCCGTGACGAGACCTTTCTCGATCGGCATGGTGACATGGTGGAGCGCTTGCGCCTGACCATACCACAAGCTCAGGTCCTCAATGCCGAGGACCTCTCCGGCGCCGCCACGCTTGACGTGGTAGACCGTATCTTCCCGGGCCGTTGTGGCGATATCCAGATTCATCAGATGTCCGCACTCTTTCTTAGAATTGACTGCCCACGAATTTCCGCCTCAAACGATTGCGGATGACGATTGCAACGACGTTCATCACAAACACGAGGCTGATCAGCAGCATGGTCGTCACGAAGACCATCGGCTTTCCTGCTTCCGCATTCCGCGACTGGAAGCCGACATCGAAGATATGGAACCCGAGATGCATGAAGCTGCGCTCGAGGTGAACGAAGGGAAAAATCCCGTCCACGGGCAGCTCCGGCGCCAGCTTGACGACGCCGACAAGCATGAGCGGAGCCACTTCCCCGGCGCCCCGGGCCATGGCGAGAATGATGCCCGTCATGATGCCCGGCATCGCGCGCGGCAGAACGATGTTGCGGATGGTCTGCCACTTGGAGGCGCCGCAGGCGAGCGAGCCTTCGCGCATGGAACGGGGAACGGCCGCGAGCGCTTCCTCGGTCGCGACAATCACGACCGGGACCGTAAGGAGCGCCAGAGTGAGTGACGCCCAAAGAAGGCCGCCCGTGCCGAAGGTGGGCGTCGGCAGCCGCTCCGGATAGAACAAGGCGTCGATCGAACCACCGACCGCGTAGGCGAAGAAACCAAGGCCGAAGACGCCGTACACGATAGATGGCACACCGGCGAGGTTATTGACGGAAATACGCACGATCGAAACCAGGCGCCCCTGCTTGGCATATTCTCGAAGATAGAGCGCCGTGATGATCCCGAACGGCGCAACCAGAACCACCATCAGAAGGGTCATCGCGGCCGTGCCGAAGATCGCCGGCAATACGCCACCCTCGGTGTTTGCTTCACGCGGCTCGTCGCCAAGAAACTCCGCCCACCGCGAGAAATAGACCCCCGCCTTCTCAGCAAAGGACAGGTTGTTGGCCGCATAGAAGCGCACCAACGCCGCCATCTGTTCAGTCTTCTCCTCACCGCTGATGGCGGTGAAGGTGACGGTGTTGGCCGCGTTCAGACGGCGCAATTCGTCCACCTGCGCCACAAGCTTGTCATAGGCGGACCTTAGCTGGACCGAGGCGGCTTCCAAGCGTTGCTGCGCGTCCCGATATTCCGCGCTATCGCGTCCGGATGCGAGCTCGATCGCGCGAAGCTCCAAGCGTCCTTCTTCCAAGGAACGGTTGATCGCTCCGATCTCGTGCTGTTCCAGCCTTGTCGCCGCTTCCCATCGGTCACGAGAGGCGCGGTAGGCTTGCGTAAAGGCCGGATCGTGCAAGGAAGAGATCTGGCGCTCAACGCCGTCGATGGTGACGGTCTTGATCGTTCCGATGAACGGGCCCCATTCCAAACGCTCGACAAACAGGAGAGAGGCAGGACGCTCGCGCTTCGCGACGCTGAATTCCGGTATCCAGCGGAAGTCCTCGCCGTAAATGTCGAAGTTGCCGACGCGGTAGAGCGTGCGGGATGCGAAACCGTCCGCAGCGGCGATGCGCTCCTTCCACTCGGCCGGCAGGCCTTCCAGCACTTCGGGCGGGGGCCTGTAGACTTCCTCACGGAACGGTTCGCCGGCCGTAACGCTGCCGTCGGTCTGCGTCACGACATCCAACCGCTTCGGAACAAACGTAACGATACCGTTCCACGCCACCAGCGCCAAGAAACCGACGATCATCGCGATGCCGAGGGCGAGCGCCCCGCCGAGAACCCACAACGCCGGTTCGCCGCGGGCGCGCATGTCGGTGCGCCGCGGCGTCGCATCCGCGGCGTCAGGCGCTTTGACGCGGTCCGGACTCAATTGGGTGATCACGCCCATCGTCGCGTCCTCAATGCTCACAATTGCGCCGCCCGTTTACGGAAACGCTGGCGCACAAGCTCGGCCAACGTGTTCACGGCGAAGGTGATGACAAACAGTGTCAGCGCCGCCAGAAACAGCATGCGGTACAAAGTCGAATCGCGGACCGCTTCCGGCAGCTCGACCGCAATGTTCGCCGAGAGCGCGCGAAGGCCGCTGAACACGTTCCACTCCAGCAAAGGTGTATTCCCGGCCGCCATGACGACGATCATCGTCTCACCCACGGCCCGTCCCATGCCGACCATGATGGCGGAGAACACGCCGCTCATCGCCGTAGGCAGGATGACATGGATCGCCGTTTGCCAATCGGTGGCGCCGCAGCCGAGACTGGCGGCGCGCAAGTGTTCCGGCACGGCGTTCAACGCATCTTCGGAAATTGTATAGATGATCGGGATCACCGCGAACCCCATCGCGAAACCGACAACGAGTGTATTGCGTTGGACATAGGTGTCGACGATGCCCCCGCGCGGATCCAGACCGACGCCGACCAGCGCCAGCGCCAGCAGGTAGCTGATGAGCGCGGCGGCGGCGAGAGTGACGACCCACCGCCCGAGGTCGGCTAGCCCCGCGCGCGTGCGGTCCTCGCCCCGGAGGATGCGTCCAAAGCGTTCGGACACGAGCCCCTGCGTGCTCATGTAGACGACGACGAAAACCGCCGGAAATATCAGCATGGCTGTGAATGGGGCGCTATCGCCGTGCGTACCGGTGCTCCAGGCTTTGAGGTCGCCGGCGAAAAACACGCGCTCAAACCAAGGACCGATCGAAAAGGCGAGCAGCGCCACGAGGATGAGGGTCGCAAAGATCAGGATGAACTTCGGCAAACCGCCGTAGCGAAGGGCGATCGTGGAAGGCAGCAGCTGCCAGAGATAGGCCGCCGCGAACAGCCCGGCCGGCACGACCACGAACGCGCAGAAAATAGCGGCAATCCACGTCTCGACAAGCGGAGCGAGGATAAGCGCGGCAATGAAGCCCAGCACGACCGACGGCAGCGACGCCATGAGTTCCATGGTCGGCTTGACGATCGCGCGAACCCGCTGGTGCACGAATTCGGAGGTATAGATGGCCGCCCCGAGCGCGATCGGAATGGCGAACAAGAGGGAATAGACCGTCGCCTTGATCGTACCGAAAATCAGGGGAACCAAGGACAGCTTGGGCTCGAAGGCATCCGTCCCGGACGACGACTGCCAGGTGTAATCAGGCGCCGGATATCCCTCGTACCAGACTTTTCCGAAGATCGTTTGCAGCGTCGTTTCGGGATGCGGAACGGCGATGTCCCAGGCATGCGCCTCGCTGCTCTCGGTGATCGCGACGATCCCGTTTTCGCGCGGAGCCAGGGCGAGCGTTTCGTATCTCGCCCCCTGCGCTTCAAGCTTGAGCAATACCTGTTCGCTGGTCGAATGCCGGACCCAGACCTCGCCGGCGGCATCGGCGGTGACGAACAACTTGCCCCGCTGACTCGCATCCATAGCGACAACGGGGGCGCCGTGCGGTTCCAGCGTGTGGGCGCGAACAAGCTCAAAACCGTCCGTGGTTTTCGCCTCGGCACGTTGGAGCCGGAAATAGACGTTTACACTTCCATCCGAGCCGGCGATGACCAACGACTGCTGACCAATCAGAAAACCAATGGCCCCGACCTTGGCATCGCCGGGAAGGAGGTCGACGGTTTCGGCGAGTTCGGGGCGCGTGAAGGAGCGTGTATCGTAGCGGAAGATGTTGCCGCTCTCTTCGGCGACGTAGACCTGATCCGCCTTGTCCGTCATCAGCAGGGCATGGACGTGAACGCCGGCCGGAAGACCCGGCAACTCCGAGGACGTAACCGTCGTCGTGGTCGCGCCGGTCATCATGTTGGTCCGAGACTCCGTGCGCGAAACGCGGCCGACGCCGGCCGCGTCGACCGTGATGAACGAACGCGTAGGGCGCTCCACCGTACCGCCAAGGCGATAATCGATCGCGACGATAGCGGTGCCGGCCGGCGCAGCTTGAATATCTTCGCCGAGTTCCACGCCGATGGATATGACCCGCATCTGCTCGGCATTGATCGCGGTATAGATGGCCTTGCCGTCGGTAAAATCCACATCGTTGAGGCGCCTGAGGTCGGCCGGTACAGCCGTCCGATCGACCACGACACCGCCGACTTTCAACGTCCCGAGGCGGAGCGTTCCGTCGCCAAAGCCGAAAGCCAGATCCCGCCCATTGAGCGTTCGATTGAAGGCCGTGACTTCTTTTCCGCCGAGTTCGAAGGCCGGCGCCTCCAGTTCGGTCCCCGTGGCAATGTGAAACGCATGGACCTTTCCGCTCTCATCGACGGAGGTCGAAAGTACTTTGTATTCGTCGATGACCTCCATCAGCGCGCGGGGTCCCGGCGCGACTTTCACCGACGCCTGACCTTCGAGCGAGGCCCCTGTGAACAACGGGACGACGACCTGGGCGAGAAAAACCATGATGCCGAAAACAGCGAGGATCACGCCGAGGCCGCCGACGCGAATGATCCAGTCGGCAGCTTTATCGACAATGATGACAGGCCGCGCCGTGGTCATGGCGCGGCGGCGACGCGGCGGATTGACCGGCGCCCGCTCTTTCACTTCAGCGCCCGTTCCCTCAACGTCCGCCACAGCAACTCCATACTCTAGAAAATGACGGTGCCGGCACTTCTGCCGGCACCGCTCACCAAGCCACGTACGCCCTTAATGGGCGAGCTCAAGCTCTTTCAAATCTTCGGCAATCACCGGCGACGGGATCGGGTAATAGCCGTCCTTCACCACGCTCAGCTGGCCTTGTCTAGACAGGACGTACTTGATGAACTCGCCGCGCAGCGGATCGAGTTTCGTACCCGGCTTTTTGTTCAGGTAGACATAGAGGAAACGCGTGATGGGATAGTCCCCGGCGTATGCGTTTTCCGCGGTCGCTTCGACGCAAGACCCGCCGTCGGCGGCCGAGAGCGGAACCGCCCTAACGTCGGCGGTCTTGTAGCCCACCCCCGAATAACCGATCGCAAATTTGTCGGATGCGATCGCCTGAACGACAGCGGAAGAACCGGGCTGTTCCTTGACGCTGTCCTTGAAGTCGCCGTTTGCAAGCGCGACTTCCTTGAAATACCCGTAGGTGCCCGAGGCGGAATTACGGCCGTACATAGAAACCGGCTGAGTGGCCCACTCGCCGGTCAAGCCGAGCTGCCCCCAGGTCTTGATGTCTTGCTTTGCCCCATGCTGGCGGCTCTTCGAGAAGATCGCGTCGACCTGGGCAAGACTGAGACACTTGATCGGGTTGTCCTTGTGAACGAACACGGCGAGCGAGTCGACCGCCACGCGCATGCTGGAGGGTTTGTAGCCGTACTTTTTCTCGAAGTCGTCGATCTCGACGCTCTTCATCGGCCGCGACATCGGTCCGAACTGTGCAGTGCCGGAGATCAGCGCCGGCGGCGCGGTGCCGGAGCCCTTGCCTTCGATTTCGATGACGGCATTCGGGTATTCCTTGCCGAACCCCTCCTGCCACAAGGTCATGAGGTTGTTGAGCGAGTCAGAGCCGATCGACTTCAGGGTGCCTCCAACTCCCGCAACCTTCTTGTAGTCCTTCAGGCTGGGATCGACATCGACGGCCATAGCACTGGTCGCGGCACAGCCGGCGAAGACCAGGGCGGCGCAGAATTTTTTGAGCATAGATGTCTCCACTGAAGAGAGAGTGCGATTGCAAAAGCACGCCATCCATAGCGGGAGAAGGCTCACCTTTTTTGACAAATATGTGAAAGAATTATTACAGCCCCTGCGGGTACTGTCCTAACGAGGTCACCTGGCACTTCATATTAGGACACAAGGGGTTATCTCGGCGGCTCACTTTCGCCGCATCGTATCCCCCGGACCGCCGGGCAGAAAAAGCAGGGCGATCACGACCAGCACGATGAGCCAGTGCCAGATACTCCCGAATCCACCACCTATCGCTTCCATTCCCAACCATACCCCTCACCGCTTGCTGGTGGCATCTCAAATCGAGAGTGGCGGTGCCGTGAACGGGTCGATAGCGCGGCCGGGCGTTTGAATTGACCCCGCCTTCCTCGTCGCTGACTTTCTCGCGAACCACGGCCTGAAGCCGCTCGATAGCTGAACGAGGCGATTTAGGACACTCAGCCCCAAATCAGGACAGCCCCCCTGCGCAGCACAAGCACCCACTGCGCGCAAGATTAAGCCATTGATTTAGCGGGCTTTTAAATCTATCGGCGGAGCGCGGCGATGTTGCCGCGGTAGTCCTTGGTGCCAAAAACAGCCGTCCCGGCCACCAAAATGTCGGCGCCGGCGTCCTGGACATCGCGAGCGGTCGCCGGTGTGATGCCCCCGTCCACTTCGAGCTCGATCGGACGGCGGCCGATCATCTTGCGGATGCGGCGGATTTTCTCGAGCTGGCTCGGAATAAAGGACTGTCCGCCGAAGCCAGGGTTCACACTCATGACCAGGATCAGATCGAGGCGATCGAGCACGTATTCGACCACGTTCTCGGGCGTGGACGGGTTGAGCGACACGCCCGCCTTCTTGCCCAGCGATCGAATAAGCTGAAGCGAGCGATCGAGATGCGCCCCGGCTTCGGCATGGACCGTGATGATGTCCGATCCCGCTTCCGCGAACGCCGCAATGAAAGGATCCACGGGCTGGATCATGAGATGGACGTCCAGCACTTTCTTGGTGTGCGGGCGGAGGGATTTCACGACGACGGGACCGATCGTCAGATTCGGCACAAAGTGCCCATCCATGACATCGACATGGATATAGTCGGCGCCGGCCTCATCAATCGCACGAACTTCCTCGCCTAAGCGGGCAAAATCGGCGGAGAGAATGCTGGGCGCTACCTTTACCGGCATGCAGTCCTCTAAAGTCGTTGCTTCGCGGCGGCGACGATAGCCTCAGACGTGATCCCGAAGTGTTTGTACAAATCGGGCGCCGGGGCAGAGGCGCCGAAGCTCTGCATTCCGATCACCGCCCCGGACGGACCAACATAGCGCTCCCAACCGAAAGTGCCTGCCGCCTCGATCGCGATTCTGACAGTCCCCTCACCCAAGACTTGCGCACGGTACGCGGCGGGCTGCGCATCGAAAAATTCCCACGACGGCATGGAAACGACGGCGGCGGCAATACCCTCCGCCTTCAGCTTCGCGCGCGCATCCATCGCGATGCTGACTTCCGAGCCCGTTGCAATGATCGTCACCTGCCGCTTGCCGTCGGCTTCCGCAAGGATATAGCCGCCTTTGGCGCACAGATTTTCGTCGGTGTGCTCCGTGCGCAGGGTCGGGACGCCCTGACGGGTCAACGCCAGGATCGAGGGTTTCTGGACGGCAACGGCGAGCGCCCAGCACTCCGCGGTCTCAACCGTGTCGCACGGGCGCATGACGAGTAGATTGGGGATCGCGCGCAAACTCGCGAGGTGCTCGACCGGCTGATGCGTGGGACCATCTTCCCCAAGACCGATCGAATCGTGGGTCATCACGTAGATCACACGCTGACTCATCAGTGCCGAGAGACGTATGGATGGACGGCAGTAGTCCGTAAACACCAAGAAGGTGCCGCCGAAGGGGATGATGCCGCCGTGGAGCGCGAGGCCATTCATAGCGGCCGCCATGCCGTGCTCGCGCACACCGTAGTAAACGTAGCGACCGCTGAAGTCCGAGGCCGAGATCGGCCCCATACCGGCGGCCTTGGTATTGTTCGAACCGGTAAGATCGGCCGACCCGCCGATCAATTCCGGGATCGCCTTCGTAAGGGCGTCCAGCACCGTCTGCGATGATTGGCGCGTCGCCACCTTCGGCTTATCAGCCGCGGCCTTCTTCTTCACCTCGTTGACGGCCTGCATCCAGCCTTCCGGCAGCTTGCCGGACATCAGGCGTTCGAACTCCCGCTTTTTCGCAGGATCCAAAGCATCGACCCGCTTTCGCCACGCACCGGCTGCAGCCGCGCCCTTCGCACCGGCCGCGCGCCACGCCGCAAGCACATCCCCCGGCACGACGAACGCTTCGTGCGCCCACGACAGCTTTTCGCGCGTCCCTTTGATCTCCACGTCCCCCAGCGGCGAGCCATGCGTTTTCGCCGTTCCTGCGAGCGTGGGCGCGCCGTAGCCGATCGTCGTCTTGCACGCGATCATCGCCGGCCGATCGCTCTTCTGCGCGGCCGCGAGCGCCGCGGCGATCGCTTCCGGATCGTGGCCGTTGACGGCCCACGTATTCCATCCCGACGCTTCGAAGCGCTTGCGCTGGTCGTCGGAAACAGTGAGGCTCGTGGGCCCATCGATGCTGATGCTGTTGTCGTCGAAAAGAACGATGAGCTTGTTCAGCTTGAGATGGCCCGCCAGCGAGATCGCTTCGTGACTGATGCCTTCCATCAAACAGCCGTCACCGGCGATCACGTAGGTGTAGTGATCGACGACATCATTGCCGAAGCGCACCGCGAGCAGGCGTTCGGCGAGCGCCATGCCGACCGCATTGGCGAGGCCTTGGCCGAGCGGACCCGTGGTGGTTTCCGCGGCCGACGCGTGCCCAAATTCGGGATGACCGGCCGTGATCGCGCCGAGCTGACGGAAGTTCTTGATCTCCTCGATCGTCATGTCGGCATAGCCGGTGAGGTACATCAGGCTGTACAGCAGCATCGAACCGTGACCGGCCGACAGCACGAAACGATCGCGGTCCGGCCAGCGCGGCTGAGCGGCGTCAAACTTCAAAAACCTGGTGAACAGCACCGTCGCCACATCAGCCATCCCCATGGGCATTCCGGGGTGGCCGCTGGCCGCCTTCTGCACGGCATCACAGGACAGGAACCGAATCGCATGCGCCATCGAATCGTGGCTGACGGCGGCGGAAGTCGGGGCGTCCTTCATTGAATTTCTTTACTTTTCAAAAGGTTATTCACAGGCGCCACAACGCGCATGTTGCACGCTTGTGAAGGACCGAAGGGGAGTTTGCAAGGGCGATTTCCACCGGTCCGGGACCGGGAAATATCGGGGTTCCCAGGACTAAAGGCCGCGCTCTTGAACCTTCACACTCGCCTCGAGCTCCGGCCGGTAAAGCTGATAGTTCGCCTTGCCCTGGCGCTTGGCGAAGTACATCGCGACATCGGCATTGTGCAGAAGCTGACCGGCCGTGGCAGCCTGCGCGGGCAAGAGCGAGATCCCGATCGAGGCTGAAATCCGGCCCTCGCGGCCACTCAGGTCGAACGGCTCGGTCAAGGACTTGATGATACGGGAGGCGACTATGGCGGCAGCGTCGAAGTTGTCGATCAGCGGCATGATCACCGTGAACTCGTCTCCGCCGAGGCGGGCCACCGTGTCCGCCTCACGGACACATTTCTCGAGACGGCGGGCTGTGGACTTAAGAAGCATATCGCCGGCATCGTGTCCCATCGTGTCGTTGATGGCCTTGAAGCCGTCGAGGTCGATGAACATCAGCCCAACACTGGTCTTGGCGCGTTTGCCTTCGAGCACACGCCGCGTGAGGCGGTCCATGAACAGTGTGCGATTGGGAAGGCCGGTGAGCTGATCGTAATTGGCCTGGTAGATGATCTTTTCCTCGTCGAGCTTGCGCTGCGTAACGTCCGAGACGATGGCGATATATTGCTGGACGACGCCGGCGGCGTCGCGCACCGCCGAGACCGATATGCGCGCGGCATAGCGCCGGCCGTTCTTGCTCTTGCACCATTGTTCCCATTGCGCGTCTTCGGCGCCGTCCTCGAAGGGCATGATGCCGTCGTTCGCTTGAGCACCGGCATTGAGCACCGCGGCCAATGGCTTCCCGACGATTTCAGATTCTTCAAGATTCGTGAGCCGCCGGTAAGCCGGATTGCACTTCGTCACACGGCCCTTGGCGTCGGCCGCGATCAGGCCTTCCGGACTGTAATGGAACACCGCTCCCGCGAGGCGCAGTTCGGCTTCGGCCCTGCGCCTCTCGGTGACATCGCGAAAAGTAATGACATGCCCGGCGACGTCGCGCCCGCTGCGGACAGGAGCGACGGCGTAGACCGCCTCGAAACTCTCGCCGTCGCTGCGCGCAAGATGAGCGTCGCGTTCGAGGTAATAAGGACCACTGCGGATCTGCGCCATCAGCGGCAACGGTTGACCCGCGTTGAGGTGGCCCGCGCCAAAAATGAACAGCCGTTCGACGTTGACGCCAGCCATTGCGCCGGCGGTACGATTCAAGATGTCGCCGGCCGCGGCATTGGCGAAAGTGACCTTGCCATCCGCATCCGCGACGATGATCCCGTTGGATGCGGCGTCGAGGATTTGGGCGGTCATCGCCGTGTGGGCAGGGCCGCCGGTCACCGCCGGGCTGCCCGAGCCCTCCGGGCTTGGATCCTTTCGGTCAGGCTTTGCCGCACCCCGCGTTGGATCTTTCCCGGCGGGTCCGGCCTTTAGAGCGTCATCCAGCCCCTTAGGCATAGTCCCAGCCGTGGCTTTCGCGCGCTCTCTCGCCCCCGCTTTACGCTTAGTCGGCATTCGCTTCTAGGTTACCACAGGGATAGGACACGCTTGCTGCGAAAGGGCAAATAACCCAGGGTTGACAATGACTTGCCCGCTCCTGGGCAGTTTATACGCGCGCCAGCAAAAAGGATAGCGGGCCCGAAAGCTCACCCCCCCTGTCACGGATTAGACTTCCCAAGAAATGGTTTCGGGTCTATATTTTCCCGGGATAGTCGATTCCGAGGGTGGCCATGGCAGACCCGAGATATCAGCCGGACGTAAGCGAACTGGCGGAAGAACTCAGACGAAAGCACGGCAGTGACGCGCTGGAAGTCGCGTTCGCGACCGCGCGCAGACACATGCAAGCCGCAGCGTGGAAACACTGCACCATGTGGCTGCAAGTCGTAAATCGGCTCAACGCGACCCACGCCAGCTGATCACTTCGATCTCCTGACGATCCGGATGGCGAAAAGCGCCGCCAGGATGAGCGCATAGATGAGCGGCTCGAGAAAGCCCGCCCGCACCATCATGTAGAAGTGGATCACGCCGGCGATGGCCGCCGGATACACCAGCATGTGCAGGCGGCGCCAGCGACGGCCGCCCAGTCGCTTCGCCATGCGGTCGGTAGAAGTGGCAGCGAGCGCGATCAGGATCACAAGAGCGAACATTCCGACAGTGATGTAGTTCCGCTTGATGATTTCCTGCACCAGAAGCGGCATGTCGAAAAACAGATCGAGCCCGACGTAGCCCATCACATGCAGGACGACATAGAAGAACGCGAACAAGCCGAGCATGCGCCGTAGCCGCGCAATCCCGGCCCATCCCGTCAGCAGTCGCACCGGCGTGACGGCAAGTGCGATCAAAAGGAACCTCAGCGCCCAATCGCCGAAATAACGCGTGGTCGCTTCGATCGGATTGGCGCCGAGCTGGCCGGCGGCGGCGCGCCACGCCCACCAGGCGAAGGGCAATAATGAAAGAGCGAACGCCGCCGGCTTGAGCCACCGGCGCAAAAATCCATCGAACGTGCGCGAAACGCCGGCCTCAGCCATGCGATGATGTGCGCCGGCGCTCAATAGAGCCGGGAGAGGTTCATGCCTTTGTAGAGGTGCGCAACTTCTTCTTCATAACCGTTGAACATCAGCGTGGGACGGCGCCGGAAGTCGCCGATGCGCCGTTCGCTGGCCTGTGACCAGCGCGGGTGATCGACGTTGGGATTGACGTTGGCGTAGAAACCATACTCTGTGGAGTTCATCACTTTCCACGTGTTCTGCGGCTGATCTTCGACGAAGCTGATACGCACGATGGATTTCACACCTTTGAACCCGTACTTCCACGGCACAACCAGGCGCAATGGAGCGCCGCTCTGGCCGAGGAGCGGCTGGCCATAAAGACCGATGGCGAGAATGGCGAGCGGGTTCATCGCCTCGTCCATGCGTAAACCTTCAATATAGGGCCAGGGAAGGTTGGCCGAGCGCTGGCCGCGCATCTCGGTTGGCCGGACGACGGTCTCGAAACGGACGAATTTCGCGCTGCCTTGCGGTTCAAACCGCTTGATCACTTCAGCGAGCGAGATCCCGACCCAGGGAATGACCATCGACCATGCTTCGACGCAGCGCATGCGATAGACGCGCTCTTCGACCGCGTGCGGCTTGATGAAGTCATTGAAGTCGACCGTGCCAGGCTTGGCGCATAACCCATCGACCTTCACCGTCCAGGGCAGCGGCTTGAAGTTGTGGGCATGCTCGGCAGGATCGCCCTTGTCGAGCCCGAACTCATAGAAGTTGTTGTAGTTCGTAATGTCCTCGAACGACGTCGGCGCGTCCTTGCCGCCGAGCTTGGCATAGCCCTTCTTGAGGTCGGCAAACTTGCCGCCCGCCGCGGGCAGAACGGCGCCCTGCGCTTCGGTAAAGCCGAACCGCGTACCGAGGGCAAGGCTGCCGGCAACGAGGCCGGTGCCCGCGATGAGCTCACGGCGATTGAGATAGACGCTTTCCGGCGTAATTTCGCGGGACGGGACGTCCGATGCCTTGCGGCGGCGGATCAGCATGGGGTCACCTCGTGACAGGTGGGGCGGGCTCGCACCCGCGCATATTGGCGGGGTATTATATCGTGCCTGCCGGCGAAAAGAAAAAGCGCCGGACCTTGGGGGCCCGGCGCTCTCGTTTTCTTGAAGCAAACCTAAGTGATTAGCCTTTCTTCGGCTGACCGCTGTAGATGCGCCACAGACCGGCCACCTTCTCTGCCTGGCTGCCCGGCGTGATGGACTTGAAGGCCGCGAGACCTTCGGCGCGGCGGCCCGCGCTGATGTGGGCAATACCGAGGCGCAGCTGCGCATCGTCCTTGTTGTCCACGCCCTTCGCGATGCCGGCGTTGATCAGTTCAACCGCCTTCTCGTTGTCGCCCATGCTCCAATAAGCTTCACCGAACTTCACGGTGGCGTCGCCCTTCGCCTGCTTGGCGGCTTCAGCAACACCCTGCGGCAGGGTCTTGGTGTCGGCTTCGCACTGCTTGGTGGCGAGAGCGAGGAGACGCGCTTCACGTTCCTTGTTCGCGGGCTGGCCCATGATGCCGGCTTTCGTGCCGCGCTCGATGACCGCCTTGCCTTCGCACGGCAGACCTTCCTGGAGCGCGATCTCGGCCATCGTGGTGTATTCGCGGTCGGTCGCCATGATGCCCGAGTGGAACTTGATGCGCGCGACGTCGAGTTCGACGTGCGGGGTGCCGCGCAGCGTGCGCTCAGACATCTGCACGAACTGCGCAAAGTACTTGGGATCGGGATACAGGGTGATGAGGCGCTCCATCGTGGCGGCGACCGCATCCTGGTTGCCGAGCTCGTATTCGGCGCTCATCAGCAGTTCCAGCCAAACCTTTTCCGGATTCCGCTTGCCCGTATCCGCGCCCTTCACGGCCGCGCGCAGGCTTTCGGCCGCCTGCTTGTAGTTCTTCTGGAGGTAGTGGCTCTGGCCGATGAGAACGGTCATGTCGGCGTCGCCGGGGCGCACTTCCTTGAGGTAACGCTGAGCGTACTCGATCGCCTTCGGATAGTTCTTGCTCTGATAGTTCACAGCGGCGAGCTGCTTGATGCGCTCCTGCTGCTGTTCCGGCGGCATCTGGCCGGTGGCGAGCGAAGCTTCCCATGCCGCAACACCGCGCGCATAGTTGCCGCTCTGGATATAGGCGATCGCGAGGATTTCATTCACGAGGTAGGTTTCGTACGGCGTCTTGCCGCTCACCGCCGCCGCCTGTTCTGCTGCCGCGACCGCTTCCTTGAACGCCTTTTTCTTCAAAGCTTCTTGGGCGGCCTGGAGGGGCTTACCGACCTTCGGGCTGACCGACGGCGCCTTTTGCGCCATGGCCGGCGGCGCAACAACCGCGTCCACCCCGACAATTCCTGTCGCCAACATCAGCGACAACGCGATCATTGAAGCTCTCGATTTCATGCCTTTTGTCCTCTCAAAAGCAAAAGAGAAACGCCACTGGCAGAACCGGTGGCGCCCCTCGCTACCCCAAGTGCAAGTCTTGCCAAAATCCAGGGCTTTATTAAGGCAAGCCCATCAACCCTGGCAAGGCTGCACCGACTATTGGTTCAAAAACTGCTCGTTACCCACGAAGCCGATCTTCTTCACGCCGAGGCGCTGGGCGATCGCCAGGATTTTTGCAACCGTATCGTACTTGGCCAAGCGGTGTGGTCTGAGGTGCACTTCCGGTTGCGGCTGGCCTGCCGACACCGCCGCGAGATAACGCGTGACCTGCGCGAGATTCTGGGTGGGGTTCCCATCCCAAATGATCGTGCCGTCGAAGTCCACTTCCACCGTATGGACCACCGGCGGAGCCGGTGGATTTGTGTTCGCATTCGGCCGAGGCATGTCGAGCTTCACGGCGTGCGTTTGCACCGGAAGGCTCATGATGAACATGATCAGCAGCACCAGCATCACGTCGATCAGCGGCGTGGTGTTCATTTCCACCATCACATCCGATTCCCCGGACGCTGGCCCTACGCTCATTCCCATAACAATAACTCCTTGGGGAGGCTCCGGGGCTATTCGCCCCGGAGTTCCGGATCCGTAATGAAACCGACCTTCATGATCCCGCCGCGCTGCGCACTGGCGACAACACGACCGATGAACTCGTACCGGACTTGTTGGTCGCCGCGGATGTGCACTTCGGGCTGCGGAACCAGGACGGCGGCGGCCTTCATCCGTTCGACGAGAGAATCAGGCTGAACGATAAAATCGTTCCAGTAGATTCTTCCGTCGCGGTCGATCTGAATAATGATGTTCTCGGGCTTGGTCTGCGTCGCCTCGTTCGAGATGATGGGCAGCTCAAGCTCAATCGTCTTCGTCACGACCGGGATGGTGATCAAGAAGATGATCAGCAGAACCAACATCACGTCGACAAGCGGCGTCGTGTTGATGGTCGAGTTGACCGAATCTTCTTCGGCAGCGGGGCCGACACTCATTCCCATAACAAATACTCCTACCTAAGCGCCTGGTTAGGCGCGGGCGCGAGTCTGCGAACGACCGCTGAGCAACACGGCATGGACGTCGGCGGCGAAGTTGCGGACGCGCTCGGCAACGATCTTGTTGCGGCGAACGAGCATGTTGTAGGCGAGCACGGCGGGCACGGCGACCGCGAGACCGATGGCGGTCATGATCAAGGCTTCACCGAGAGGACCGGCGACGCGGTCGATCGACACCTGACCGGCGACACCGATGGAGATGAGGGCGTTCAGAATCCCCCACACCGTGCCGAACAGACCGACGAACGGAGAGACCGAACCGACCGAGGCGAGGAACGCGAGGCCAGCCTGGAGACGGCCGTTGATCGCGTCCTGCGAGCGCTGCAGCGACATGGAGACCCACTCGTTGAGGTCGACCTGGTCGGTCAGCTTGCCTTCATGGTGTTCGGTGGCGCGCAGAGCGTCTTCCACGACGGTGCGGAACGCGCTGTTCTGGTCAAGCTTGGCAACGCCTTCCTTGAGGCTGCCGGCGGTCCAGAAGTTCTTCTGAGCGGCATCGGCCTGGCGCATCACGGCGGCCGTGTCGAACAGACGCAGGATCATGATGTACCAAGTGCCCATGGACATGAACACCAGGATGAAGAGCACGGTCTTGGCAACCCAGTCGCCGTGTTCCCACATGGCTTCGAAGCCGTACGGGTTTTCAACTTCGACCTGGTCGGCGGTGACGGTGCCGCCCGCGTCCGCCGGAGCGGCGGCAGGATCGGCCGGAGCGGCGGCCGGGTCAGCCGGCGCAGCGGCCGGGTCGGTCATGGCGGGAGCCGCCGCCGGATCGGCCGGAGCGGCAGCCGGGTCCTGGGCGTAAGCGATACCGCCCGAGAGGACGATCGCCACAGCCACGGCGGACATCCAGCCCGCGATTTTCGAAACGAAAGTGTTACGGCTATTCATTTTGTGATCCTCACTAAACGCAAACTCTTGAGTTGGTCCAAATCTGGGGCTCGGAGCGACTTACTTGTCGCCCTTCAGCGAAAACGTCACTTTAATCCTCATCTGCATCGTCTCCGGCTTACCGTTGCGCGTGCCGGGCAGGAAGCGCCACGAACGAACGGCTTCCTTCGAAGCGGCTTCATCAAGCCGCTCGAAACCGCTCGACTGGTCGACCTTTGCTTCGGTCACGCGGCCTTCTTCGCTGACGGTAAGGAGAAGAACGACAGTGCCTTCTTCGCCAAGCCGCTTAGACATGGCCGGATAGATTTCTTCGGCGCCCGCGTTGGGGCGGCGGGGATTGGTGCGCGGCGCGATGACCACATCCGCCGGCGGAGGCGGAGGCGGAGGCGCAACCTTCTTCGTTGCGGTGATCGCCGCCTGCGGAGCGGCTTCCTGCGTGATGACCACGTCGGGCATATCCATGACGACCGGCGGCGGCGTGTCGAACTTCGGCGGCGGCGGCGGCGGCGCCTCGGGCATCTGTTGAGCCTCTTCGATCACTCGCGTTTCGATCGGCTCGAGGAGCGCATCGACCATCGTTTTCGCGAGGCCGGTCGTCAACGCGTAGAACATCAACGCGTGAACCACGATGACGACGACGAAGCCCACCGTGCGCTTGTTGGACTTGGGTTTTTGGTCAGTGTTACGAACAGGAAGTTCCATGCGCTCACTCGAAATGGGTTAGCGGAATGCGGACACTCTCGATGGGCGAAAAGCGTCGCGGTTTAACAGGGCATTGCCCACTTTGGCAAGTGCCCCAGACCGCGCAGGCCGGCCTTCTCCGGCCCACCTGTAACCCCCCTCATCCATCCCCTTGGTTATACCCCACGGGAAGTGCGTAACCAACGGCATGTGGCATACGGTGTCAAGTCGCTAATGCCATGAACGGCAAAAAGAGTATGCCGCTTGGATACGGGGTTCGAGAATTATTCATGCGCGCGCGCTGACCCCCGTCGCAGACGACTTGTTTTTTCTAGGAAAACTCGACGTAACGCGCACCGCGATCAAATCGCAGCGTCTTGATCTAGCGCAAATCTTGCCGCTTCGAATCGCGAACACTGACGCCAAAAGGCGCGCCCTGATTTAAAAAAACGAGACAGATTTTTGTCGCCTGCGGCGCGAATCGCGCACCGACGTGCGCTCGGATCAACCATCTACCGTATGTAATGGCGAGCTCCGGTCCGGACGCTGCATCTAGTACTCCCGTGGGCGTGACAATCATTTTGCGGCGCACCAAAGGCGCTAACACGCGGTACGTCCGCCGCGTGTTAGAATGAGGGCAATGGGACCTCGCTGGGGGTTGGCGTGACAAGCGAAGCGGCCAAAACGCGCGCCGACGAGAACGCGCGTGCGCTGCGCAGTGCGCGCAGCCAGCGCAATTTGCTCCTCGGCGGCAGCGTCGCCTACATGGTCATCGCTGGTGCGATCTACCCATCGCAGGCGCATGCACTACGTTTCTGGATTTTCGGCGCCGTCGTCCTCGCCGTTATCGCCTTCAGCCGCGTGCGCATGCAGCGCGCGCGTTATCCCGCGCTTCTCCTCCCGCTTTCCGCCGCCGCCATCTTCAGCGCCGCCAACATCGCGAACGCACTCTCCGATCCGGCGCGTGATCTCGCGCGTTTCGCCCTTATGAGCGGGCTCCTCGCGCCGTACCTGGTCTTGCTTGCGCCAGGACGCCGCAGCGCCCTGACGGCAATTGCCGCGATGACCATCGTCACGTCCGTGGGCGCGTTCATCGTCGGTAGATATGCCGCCTCTTCGGACGTCGCGCCCGCCCTCGCTTTCCTGCTCGCCGGCCTCGCGCTCGCGCTCGGCGTTTCACATGCGCTCGAACACGTGCGGGGCGAAGCCAACATCCTGCGGGGCGAGTTGGAGCGGCGGGCGAGCTCCGACGAGATCACCGGTGTTTCGAGCCGCGCTCACGTGAGCGTGCTTGCGCAAAATGAATTCGCACGTGCGCGCCGATATGGTGAGCCGTTCTCCTGTCTTACGATCGAGATCGATGAGTATGAAAGACTGCTCGGTGCCCACGGACGGGACGCCGGCAGGGCGATCGTACAGGTCTTCACCGGGTATTGCGTGGTTGTGATGCGCCATTGCGACAGCTTCGGCCGTCTCATGCCAAGTCGCTTTCTCGCGCTGTTACCTGAAACGCCTGCGGCGGGCGCGCAAACATTGGCGACGCGCATGTGCCGCGATCTTGCCGCTCTCGATGTCGCCTTCGCAGGCGACAAGCTGCGCTTTACCGTCAGCATCGGCGTTACCGAAATGCATGCCGTCGACCGCTCCGCCGGCGACATGCTTCGCAGAGGGGTTCAAGGGCTGGCCGACGCGCAGGAGGGTGGCGGCAACGGCGCAACCATCGCCCGGATTCCCATTCGGCCCCCGCCTGAAGGGGAACCGCCGGCCGCCCCGGAGGCGACAACGTCGTGAACGCGGCCTCGGTCAAATGGAAACCGGACGTCTATCTGAATTTCGCGGCCTACCGCGCGCGGCCGGTCGAAGACCTTTTGCCGCGCATCACACTCACCGAAAGCGGCCCGATTTACGACCTTGGCTGCGGCCCGGGAAACATCACCGTAAAGCTGAAGGAGAGATGGCCGGCGCATGAGATCACCGGAATGGACTCTTCGGCCGATATGCTTGGGGCGGCGCTGCGGTCCTTCCCAGCCGGAATCATGTGGGAACCGGGCGACATCGCCACCTGGGCGCCGCCCGCGCCCGCGGCGCTGATTTTCAGCAATGCGGCGCTCCACTGGGTGCCGGATCATGAGCGCCTCTTTCCGCGTCTCGCAAGAGGCCTCGCACCAGGCGGCGTCTTCGCCGCACAGATGCCGGTGGGCAAGAACGCCCCCTACCATTTATGTCTCGATGAAATAGCCCGCGCACCGCGCTGGGCCGAAAAATTAGGGAAGGGACTTCGCCAGCGGACGCCGTTGCCGCCGGCCGGTTATTACGACCTGCTGGCCGACCTGATGTCCGAAATCGACGTTTGGGAAACCGATTATCACCACGAGCTCGAAGGCGAGGATCCGGTCGCCGCCTGGGCCGCCGGTACGGCGCTGCGTCCCTACACGAGCCTTCTCGATGAAGAGGAAGCGGCGGATTTCACGGCGGCCTACGCGGCACGCTTGCGTGAGGCTTATCCGCCGCAAAAAAATGGCCGCACGCTATTTTGCATGCGGCGCATTTTCATCGTCGCGCGCAGGCGGCCTTGATTTAGAACGTATCCACCTCGCGCAGCCGGATGACGGCGTCCAGCGCTTCGCCGAAGGAAAGATCGGGCCGTACCGACATCACCGCCGCAGCGGCCGCGCGGCTCTGTCCCATATAGTCGCGACCGGAGGCGCGTGCACTGCTCACGGTGCGCGAGACGATGCCGCGCACGTCGCGCGCATCGAAGCGCTTGTTGCGGCCAGGCTCTTTCGGCTCCACCGGAGGAACCGGCACGGTGGTGAACGAGCGGCCAAAATTCTCGGTCGAGACGATTGCCATCACGCGCTCCTTGAAAAACAGAGGTGGTCCCAATACTCCAACGACGCGGACCGCCGCATGTTCCCTGTGGATAAACTTTGTTTATCCGGGGAAATCGGACATACGACTATAAGGGCTTGCCGTCCTTGCCGCGCGGCACGATGACCTTGGCGCGTTCGGCGCATGCGGCGACCGTCGCGCGCTTCTGCGCAAGCGTCATGGTGCGCCAAGCGCCGATCTCCTGGATCGTACGCAGGCATCCCATGCAAAGTCCGGTCGTGCGATCCATCGTGCAAATGCTGATGCAGGGCGAGGCCACAAGCTCCTCGCCGGACTCATCTGCTGCGGGTGACGGGGGAAGTGTCATGCGACGTGCGCGTGTTATGATGCGGAAGAACGCTTCTGGAAAAGATGACCATGGATAGACCCGATAACCTGACTCAACTCGGCGAACAAGCGCCGTTGCCGGCATCGCCCGATGTTGCGGTCCTGGAAACCGTACCTAATCCTCATGCCGGCACCGACTACCTGATCCGGTTCACTTGTCCGGAGTTCACCTCGCTCTGCCCGGTCACGGCCCAGCCGGACTACGCCCATCTGGTGATCGACTATGTCGCGGACGAAACCATCGTCGAGTCAAAGTCGCTAAAGCTATTTCTGGGCTCGTTCCGCAATCACGGCTCATTCCACGAAGATTGCACGCTGACGATCGCCAAGCGTATCGTCGAAGCCGCTTCACCGAAATGGCTGCGCATCGGCGGCTATTGGTATCCGCGCGGCGGGATTCCGATCGACGTCTTCTGGCAAACCGGCGCGCCGCCCGAAGGGGTGTGGGTTCCCGACCAGGGTGTAGCGCCCTATCGCGGCCGCGGCTGACAGCCGCGCGCGAGAATGAAAAAGGGGCGCGTTGCCGCGCCCCTTTCTAACTCCTGGTCTGCCAGAGTCAGCGACCTGGAGCCCTCCCCCCCTCGTGATCTTCGCGGCGCTCGGAGGCGCACCGCGACGGGCAAGAACATTGCTTATCGTGCCTGACCCGGCAAGCGCGAGCTTAACAAGACGGTCATATTTTTTGATTGACGCGACATATTTGCATCAGGCGAGGCCATGCGTACCGTTGAATCTGGAGTTCGCCTTATGTGCCCGACAGTGCGGATTTTCGTTTGAATTCCAGGGCCGCAGAGTTGATGCAATAGCGCTCGCCGGCAGGCGCCGGACCGTCGGGAAAGACGTGGCCGAGATGGCCGCCACAGTTCGCGCAGGTCACTTCGACCCGCACCATGCCGTGACTGGTATCGCGATGCGCATCGAGAGCATCGGCGGCCGCCGGCGCCGTAAAGCTCGGCCAGCCTGAACCGGAATTATACTTCGTGCCAGCGTCGAACAGGGTAGCGCCGCATCCGGCGCAGACGAAGATGCCTTCGCCCTTGAAATCGTTGTACGCGCCCGTGAAGGCGCGCTCGGTGCCCTTTTCGCGCAGTACGCGGAATTGTTCGGGCGTCAGCTCATGGCGCCATTGCTCTTCCGACTTCGAAATCTTCGGCATGCGCATCCTCCGTGAGAACGAATCTATTTCTGAAGGGTATCAACCAACTCGCGCAGCTGCGTGCGGGCGCGCAAAAGGTAGAAACCAAGCGTCGCCAGATGCGAAGGCGACAGCGTGCTGTCCTGCGCGCCGTTGATCACGATCAATGGATCCATCGCGGCGCCGGTGCGCATCGACGTCAGCATCTCGGTCCAAATCTCGCCCGCCCGCCGATCTTCGATCACGGTCGAAAAATCCTGCCCGACCGCGTTCAAGATCACGGCGTATCCGTACATCTTGCCTTTGACGTTGAAGAATACGTCATCGGCCGCCGAATCGAAGTGCCCGCCGGCCGTGGCCACGCGTGCCTCGATGACGGCGCTGGCGGAGCCGAGATCGGAGGCGATGCGATCGAGAAGGACAATCAGATTGTCGGCACGGCGTTCGTAGGTTGCCGTGCCCGCGGCCAGCGCGCGGTTATAAAGAAGCAGGGCCTCGACACCACGCTTGTACTGCGTCTCGGCTTTCGCATCCGGCCAGATGTTGCCTTGGCCCCAATACCAGACCGTCCCGTCATAACGCAGAAGCGACGAGGCACGATCGACGTTCTCGTCGATGGCGCTGGAACCGCGCACACGGCCGAGATGGTCGCCTAGTTCGAGCGCGAAACGCGATACCGCGTACATGATGCCGAGCTGATAGCTTGGCGTGTTGTCCAGCGGCGCCGACGGATGCCAAAAGGGCTTGTTGGCGATCCAGCGTTCGGCTTCGCGCATGGTGACGGTCGCGGCGATGGCGACGGCCTGGCTGCCGCCGGCCACGGTGTATTGGGGTGCCGGAGCGATGTCGAGATCGTCGTCGATCTCATTGAAGACCAGCATCCCGAGCGGGTAGTAGACGATGAGAATGAAGAGGATCGTCCCGACGATCCACGGCGCGGCGCGCGAGAATGCCGATTGCACGTCGGCGGGGGAAGTTTCGCTGACGCGCTCGCGGCCCGAATCCCAGAGCGATCTGAGACCGTCGAAGAAGTGACGAAGGATGTCGGGCATGAACTCTGTCTTGTGCTAAGGCTTTAGTACGCGCCGATTGCAGGCCGCCAAGATGGAGTTAAGGCGATGGGCGGTCAATGCCCGGAACTTCATTAGGACATGCTGGCATTAAGCTTACCCGCACTTTCGCTCGGCCTTGCCTGCGGAGTGCTTTATTCGGCCGGGGATTTTTTCCGGAAAGCCGCGCCGCCGGCCTGCCCGGCCGAGACCATTCTCTTTTATTATATCGCCGGCCAGCTTCCGGTGCTGGCGGCCTGGGTGTGGTGGACGGGTGAGACGCGCATCGCATCCGGCTATCTGCTTCCCGGCGCGATCGATGCGGCTTTTGGCCTCGCCGCCAATCTCCTGTTCATCGTCTCGATCCGGCGCTCGCCGCTGAGCTTGATGATTCCCTTGCTGGCGCTCGTGCCGGTCGTCGCCCTTTGCATGGGCGGCCTGCTCCTTGGCGAATGGCCCACGCCCCGCCAGCATGTGGGCATCGTCTTGATTGCCGCCGGGCTCTTCATTCTGTTTCAACCGCCGGAGTCCAAGGCGGGCCTGGGCGCGGCGTGGAGAGCCTTGCGCGCGCAGCGCGGCACGGCGCCCATGCTCGGCGTCGTGCTCCTTTGGTCGTCGACGCCGGCGCTCGACAAACTTTGCCTTTCCTACACGACCCCCGGACTGCACGGGCTGATTCAAATCGGGGCAATCTGGAGCAGCCTTTTGCTTTGGGCGATTGTCCGCGGCGGAAAAAGCCTTCGCCTTTCCCCCGGCGCGGCGCGCCCTGTGCTCGCCTCGGCGATCGCGGGCGGCGGAGGATATGCGCTGCAGCTTTTAGCCTATTCGCTGGCGATGGTGGCGCTGATCGAGGTCCTCAAACGAACGGTCGCGCTGCTGTCGTCGCTCCTCCTCGGACATGCAGCCTTCCGCGAGCCTCTGAGCGTCGCCAAAACAGCGGGAATCGCCGTCATTGCCGGCGGGCTGGTCCTGGTCATGCTCGCTTAAGCATTCTCCTTGCCGAACTTCACGACGACGAGCGTGACGTCATCGTTCTGCGCCCCACCGCCGGCGAATTCCGCCAGCGCATCGACCACGGCGTCGCAGATCTGCGCCGCGGGAAGATGAGCGGTCGCACGGATCACGCCCATCAATCCTTCCTTTCCGAAGGCTTCGCCTGCGACGTTCCTAGTTTCCCAGATGCCGTCGGTGCCGACGATCAGAAGGCCGCTCTGCGGCCAATCGTCGCGGACGTTTTCCTGGAACGACCAGTCGGGATTGACGCCAAGGGGGATATCATGGGCCGCAAGCTCCTCGAACTCGCGGGTCGAGCGGTTGAAGAACAGCAGCGGTCCGTGGCCGGCGCTGATCCAACGCAGGCGTCGCGTTTCCGGCTCGAGGACGAGGTAGACCAGTGTCACGAAGCGCCCGGCGGCGGCATCCTGGGCGACGTGCCGATTGACGGCGCGCATCAACAGCTGCAGCGACGTGTCGTCCTCGGCGAAGCTGCGGAGCAGCGCACGCACCGACGTCATCGTCAGCGCGGCGACGACGCCATGGCCTGAGACATCGCCAACGGCAATGCCCAGACGTTCGCTTCCGTTGGCATCGCGCAGCGGAATGAAGTCGTAATAATCCCCGCCGACGGCGTCGTGGTAGACGCTGCGACCGGCGATATCGAATCCAGGCACGCGCGGGGCCGCTTCGGGCAGAAGCTTCTGCTGCACTTCGCGGGCGAGTGTCAGGGATTCTTTGACCTGAATGTGGCTTCGCAGCTCAGGCACCATTGCGTTGAACACCATGGCGAGATCGCCGACCTCGTCGCGGCTCGTGACTTCGGCACGCGCGTCGAGATTGCCGCGCGCCAAACCCTCGGCGGTAGCCGCGAGCTCGCGCAAAGGGCTGGTGATGGTACGCGCCGCGAGGGCGGCGAGGCCGGCAATCATCACCACGAGCGCGATCGAAGCAATACCGGCGAGGCGGACTTCATCGATCACCGCTTGGCGCACGTTGTCCTGCGCCTTGTCGGCAACACCTTCGATGTCATCGACCGGCACGATATAGAGGAGCGTCGAACCGAGGTTTTCGAGGCCTCCGTAGACCCAAAGCGACTCACGCCCGCGATGCACACCGCGCTGGATGCCGTCGCGACCCGCCAGGAGATCTTTCGTCACGGCCTCGATGATGGCCGCGTCGGCCTCGAGCGCCGGCGCTTCGGGCCGGGCGTCCCAGGCGATGCCGATATCCCGATAGAGATTTGACGCAATCACCCTCAGCACCGGCGTGCCCGTGCTTTGTTCCGCGACATAAGGAGCTCCTGCCGCCTCGACGAGCTGAACGATGTAATTTTCGGCGCGCGTACCAAGCCGGGTCTGCGCCTGGACCGTGCTGAGGAATGCAAGCACGTCCACATCGATCGCCGCGACACCGGCGAACATGCCGTCCTTCTTGATCGGGATCGTCGCGGTCAGAAGCAAGCGGCGGGTGGAAGCGTCGAGCAGCGGCGGATGCCACACGACGTCTTGAGCCTGGAGGGTATTCTTGTACCAGTCGCGCTGACGCGGATCGTAACCTTCCGGATAGCCCCCGTGTCCCGGGAACGAGGCGTGCACGCCCTCTTCGAGGGTGACATACTGCCAATAGAACAGGTTCCTATTATCCTCGGCCAGCCGCCTGTACAGCGCATCCATGTCGGAGAGCCGGCGCATGAGCGGCTGAACCGCGCCGCGCGTGATGCCAGGCGCCACCAGGAACGACTGATGTTCGCGCGAGATCGGGATCGCCTGAAGCTCGCCGCGCGGCGAAGCGATCGCGTGGTCGAGCGCGAGATCGGTTCCCGGGGGCCAGGTCTTAGGCGAATCAAAGTCGGTGTGGAAATAAAGGGCGATCTCGCCGGTCGGCGGGTCTGCGCCCAGCCGGACCTCGACTTCGCGCGCCAGCAGGCGCAGGGCGAGCTCCACTTGGCGCCGTTGGGACGCCATGAGATCGGAGGAGGTCGCTACAGCCTGCAAAAGCTGGCTCTGCATCTCCGCGACCGCAGCGGTCTTGCCCGCGCCGGCGATGGCCAGCCCGAGACTTTCCATCGCCTTCTCGCTGCGCCACGACAGCGCCGCGAGCGGGATCAAGCCGATGACCAGAAGCAGAACGAAGAGCTTCGCTTGGATACGCATGGAAGCGGTATAGCGAAGAAAAGGGTGGGGTGAAACTCAGCTCGCCGCCGGCGCGGCCTTCTTGAGCATGTCGTCGATAAGGAAGCCCTGGAAAAGGTTGATACCCATGCGGTCCCCGACCTCAAGCGCACGCTCGTTGTCCACGCGGATCAGGACCGGGAGCACGTTACAGTCGATCAGGTACTTCACCGCGCGCTCGCGCTCCTTGAGGATATCTTCGGCACCATTGCGCCAGTGGATCTTGGCGATGCTCGCCCCGATGTAATCGAGGTCCACGAGGCCCACGGTCTGCGGGAAGATCTGGTCGACCGCTATGGTCGCGCCCTTGGACTTGATCAGACCCCGCGCCACCTGGAACTCGTCGAAGTTCTCGACGATATTTGACTGGCGGAATTCGAAAACCACTTCCTTCAGCACCGCCTCCGGGGTGCGTTCGATGAAACTCTCGAACTGCTCGGTGAAGACGCTCTCGACATTGAGATTGATCGAGCAGCGCCCGCCCTTGGTGTGCATGTGGTCGAACGCCTGCAGCAATATCTGGTCGAGCACGAGCGTGAACTCGTTGAACAGGCGCCCGGACCCGCGCATTTCGACGTCGACGAACAGCGGTTTGCGCAATAAGTCCATGCTGATGAAGTATTCCGTCAACACGCGCTCGATGGGCTTGCCCTGCACGTGCATGACGATGTCCTGCTCGCGCACGAAAGCCTTGATGAACTTCTCGTTGCCGAATTTCTCATAGGCCTTCATGACGTTCTTGATGTCGCCCGTCGTCAGCGGACGGAGCTGTTTGTCGCCCTGCTCCTGATCCGCGGCGCTGCGCTGAGCGAGTTCGGCGTACTTGGCCACGCGATCCGCGGCCGAACGATAGTTGTTGACCAGATCGTAGCTGAGCACGAGCCGGCTCTGGTCGATGGTGCCGAAGCTGCCCGGAAAATTCCGCTCGATGGTGCGCAGCATTTCGACCTTCAAGTCGCGCACAAGACCGATCAGCGCGGTTTCCGTGACTTTGGCCATGATGCCGAGGTCGCAGCTGGAAACTTGATACGTGCTGCCGTGGCGCTTGGCGCCGATGGCGGCGATGCCTTCCGCGATCTGCGCGATCAGGGATGGCGTACGCTTGGTTTCCGGGAGGGCCGCGGCAACGCTTACTATTACGAGATTTACGCCCGTCTCGGGGGCGTGGCGCCACTGGCCCATCTCCTGGACGAGGGCGCGCAGGTCCTTCGGCTTCGCGCGGTTTGCGCCGCCGTCCCCCGCCGCTCCCGTCGACGCTGCGTCAGACATCCCAAGTCGTCCTTGCCGAGGACCGCGGCCCCAACCGCCGCCTTAAGTAACGGGGAAATGACATCAAGGCCCTCGTTTGCGCGAAGCTAGCCGGTCGGCCTGCACGGGTCAATTAAAGCCATGAAAAATCTGGACTTTCCCACCTTCCCACGTGACTGGACCTCATCGTATAGCGCGTCCGCCGGCCGAGGCTTTTGACCGGGGACAAATCGGCTCGGAATGTGTTGAAGAAAAAAGATAAACCCCGAATTGGGGTTCCCGAGTTGGCCCCGGTGGACGACAATGGGCCCATAACCTGGGAGGCGGGGAAATGAGCCTGGACGATCTGGTCGGTGAAATGTCCGGCCAAGCCGACAAACTCAAAGAGTTGAATCACTCGGTTCTGTTCGACCTGGGCGACGAGGGCAAAATCCTGCTCGACGCAACCGGTGGCGAGGTGAAGATCACGCCCAACCCGGACACCGACGAAGCCGAGACGACGCTGGTGCTTTCAGGCGACAACCTCGTGAAGCTCATGAATGGAGACCTCAATCCGATGGTGGCCTTCACCCTCGGCAAGCTGAAGGTGTTCGGCTCCAAGGGCATCGCGCTCAAACTTTCAAGCTTGCTCGACAAGTAGGGCGAGTAGCCGCGTGAACGCAAACGGCTCATCGCCCCGCCCTGAATATCCGTGGTTGCGCACGTATCCTGCCTACGCGCCGTGGAACATGCCGCTCCCGTCGGTGCCGGTATTCCATCTCCTGCACGACGCCGCCGCCAGGTTCGCGAACCGGCCGGCGATGGACTTTTTCGGCAAGCGCTGGACGTACGCCGAGACCGCCGAGATGGCCGCACGCGCGGCGCAGGGGTTTCAGAAGATCGGGGTGAGCAAGGGCACCCGGGTCGGGCTTTTGTTGCCGAATTCACCCTACTACATAGCCGCGTACTTCGGCGTCATGATGGCGGGCGGCATCGTCGTCAACATGAACCCCCTCTACGCCGTGCGCGAACTCGAGACGATGGTGAAGGACTCGGGCGCTGAGTTCCTCGTCACCATGGATCTCACCGCGATGTATCCGAAGGCGCGCACGCTCCTCAACAATACCAACCTGCGCAAGCTGGTCGTGTGCTCCATGACGGAAGCGCTGCCGCTCGGCACGTCCGTCCTCTTCAACCTGTTCCGCCGGTCCACTGTCGCGAACGTCGAGGAAGACGACCGCCAGGTGTGGTGGGACGCCCTCATCGACAACGACGGCGAGCCCAATATTCCCTCGATCAATCCAAAGGATGACGTCGCCGTGCTGCAATACACAGGCGGGACAACCGGCCTGCCGAAGGGCGCGATGCTCACGCACGCGAATATCGCCGCCAACGTGCGCATGGTCTCCAGTTGGCACGGCAGCCCGGTTTACGGCGAGGAGAAATTTCTCGCCGCCCTGCCCTTCTTCCACGTTTTCGCGATGACGGTCGCCCTGCTCTGCGCCATGGACCTCGGCGCCGAGATCGTCATGATGCCGCGCTTCGAGCTCAAGGATTGTTTGAAGCACATCGATAGGAAGAAGCCGACTGTCTTCCCAGCGGTGCCGACGATCTTTACCGCCATAAACAATTCTCCGATCGCCAGCAAATACGACCTTACGTCGCTTAAGCTTTGCATCTCGGGCGGCGCGCCGCTACCGGTCGAGGTCAAACGCCAGTTCGAGCAGACGACCGGGTGCGTCGTGGTGGAAGGCTACGGCCTTTCCGAAACTTCGCCCGTGGTTTGCACCAATCCGACGAGGGGCGTGAACAAGGCCGGCTCCGTCGGATTGCCGATGCCGGGCACGATTGTGGAGATTCGTTCGCTTGAAGACGACCGCGTCCTCGGGATCGGCGAAAAGGGCGAGATTTGCGTGCGCGGCCCGCAGGTCATGAAGGGCTACTGGAACCGGCCCGAGGATACGGCCGAGGTCATGAAGAACGGCGCCTTCCATACCGGGGACGTCGGCTACATGGACGAGGAAGGCTACGTGTTCATCGTCGACCGCATCAAGGACATGATCATCGCCTCGGGCTTCAAGATCTATCCGCGCATGGTGGAAGAGGCGATCTACCTTCATCCCGCTGTCGAAGAAGTGACGGTCATCGGCGTCGAGGACGAATACCGCGGCCAGGCGCCGAAGGCGTTCATCAAAGTGCGCGCGGGCATGACGCTGACGGAAAACGAAATCCGCGATTTTCTGAAGGACCGGCTCTCCAAGATCGAGCAGCCCGCCTTATATGAGTTCCGTGACGTCCTACCGAAATCGCTCATCGGCAAGCTGTCGAAGAAAGAACTGAAACACGAAGAAGCCGCTAAATCGAGCGGCTGAAGGGAACAAACATGACCAACATTGTCATCGCCGGTTACGCGCGCTCGCCGTTCACGCTCGCGAACAAGGGCGCTCTGCGCAAGACCCGTCCCGACGATCTCGCCGCGGCGGTGATCAGGGGCCTGGTAGAGCGCACCAAGGTCAATCCGGACGACATCGAAGACGTCGCGCTCGGCTGCGCGTTCCCCGAAGGCGAGCAGGGCATGAACATGGGCCGCATCGTGGGCTTCCTCGCCGGCCTTCCCAACAGCACCGCGGGCGATACGGTGAACCGCTTCTGCGGCTCGTCGATGCAGACCATTCATCAGGCGGCGGGCTCGATCGCGCTTGGCGCCGGCGAATGTTTCATCGCCGCCGGTGTCGAGAGCATGAGCCGAGTGCCGATGGGCGGGTACAATCCGATGCCAAATCCGATCCTGGTCGACGCCGGGCATCAGGCCTACATCGGCATGGGCGAGACGGCCGAGAACCTGGCGCAGAAGTACCAGATCCCGCGCGCCAAACAGGAAGCCTTCGCGCTCGAGAGTCATCAGCGCGCGGCCAAGGCGCAGGCCACCGGAAAGCTGAAGGACGAGATCATCGCCGTGAAGGGCGAGGGCGGCATGGTCGATACCGACGGCTGCATCCGCGCGGACTCGACGTTGGAGGCGCTTGCCGGCCTGAAACCCGCTTTCAAGGAAAGCGGTTCGGTCACAGCCGGGACGTCCTCGCCGCTGACCGATGGCGCTTCGGCGGTGCTGGTATGCAGTGAGGAATACGCCAAGAAGAACAACCTGACGCCGCTCGCACGTATCAAGTCGATCGCCGTCGCCGGATGCGCGCCGGAGATCATGGGCATCGGTCCAGTGCCGGCGATTCAGAAGGCCCTCGCCCGCGCCGGCCTCAAGCTCAATCAAATCGATCTCATCGAGCTCAACGAAGCCTTCGCCGCGCAGGCCATGTCGGTGATGCAGGAGCTCGGCCTCGATCCGGCCAAGACCAATATCGAAGGAGGCGCGATCGCCATCGGTCACCCGCTCGGCGCCTCCGGCGCGCGCATCACCGGAAAGGCGGCTTGGCTGCTGAAACGCGAGAAGAAGAAATACGCCCTCGCCTCCATGTGCATCGGCGGCGGACAAGGCATCGCGACGGTATTGGAAGCGATGTGATTTGATGTCGTCCTTGGCGCGAAGCGCCGAGGGCCCAGAGGTTCCTCGTTTTCCGACTTTTCGAGAAGATCAGAAACCAATGCCTCTGGCTCCTCGCGGCCCAACCGCCGCAAGCATGGCAAAATAGAAAATGCGTGACGTTTAGGGAGTCACAGAAATGGCCGAGATCAAAAAAGCCGCGGTGATCGGCGCGGGCGTGATGGGAGCCGGCATCGCGGCTCACCTGACCAACGCCGGTATTCCGGTGGTGCTTCTGGACATCGTCCCGAAGGAAGGGGCCAATCGCAACGCGATTGCCGAAGGTGCGATCGCGAAGCTGCAGAAGGCCGATCCCGCGCCGTTCATGTCCAGGCGCAACGCGGGCCTGATCACGCCGGGCAATCTCGAAGACGATCTCGGGCTTCTCAAGGACTGCGACTGGATCGTCGAGGCCGTGATCGAACGCCTCGACATCAAGCAGGACCTTTACAAGAAGATCGAGAAGCACCGCAAAAGAGATTCGGTGGTCTCGTCGAACACCTCGACCATCCCGCTCAAGGAACTGACCGCGGGCATGCCCGAGGCGATGGTTCCCGATTTCATGATCACGCACTTCTTCAATCCGCCGCGCTATATGCGGCTCCTGGAGATCGTCGGCGGGCCGAAGACACGCAAGGACGCACTTCTGATGGTGCGGGACTTCTGCGACATCCGTCTCGGCAAAGGCGTAGTGATCGCGAAGGACACACCCGGTTTCATCGGCAATCGCATCGGCATCTATTGGATGCAGAATGCGGTGGTGGAAGCCATCAATCTCGGCCTTACCATCGACGAGGCCGACGCCGTGGGCTCACGTCCCTTCGGGATTCCAAAGACCGGCGTGTTCGGGCTGCTCGATCTCATCGGCATCGACCTGATGCCGCATCTGACCAAGTCGATGCTGTCGCTCCTGCCCAAGAGCGATCCATACGTCGCGATTTCCGGCGAAGTGCCGGTGGTAATGACCATGCTCAAGAACGGCTGGATCGGCCGCAAAGGCCCCGGCGGCTTCTACCGTTTGCGCAAGAACGGCGCCGAAAAGATCAAAGAGAGCATCAACCTCAAGACCGGCGAATATGCCGCCAGCGTGAAGTCTGCGCTTGAAAGCGCCGGCGCGGCCAAGAAGGGCGGCCTCAAAGCCGTGGTCGAACACGCCGATAAGGGCGGCACATACGCCTGGAAGCTCGCAAGCAAGGGCCTCGCCTACACCGCGGCGCTGGTGCCGGAAATCGCCGACACCATCGTCGACGTCGATGAGGCCATGAAGGATGGCTACGGCTGGAAACATGGTCCGTTCGAGCTCATCGATCAGATGGGTGCGAAATGGTTCGCCGACAAGCTCGCCGCCGAGAAGATGGACGTGCCGCCGCTGCTCAAGCTCGCGGCGGAAAAAGGCGGATTCTACAAGGTTGAAGGCAGATCGCTCAAATACCTGACGGTCGTCGGCAAATATGAAGAAGTGGTCCGCGCGCCTGGTGTGCTTCGACTATCGGATGTCAAACGCGGCGCGACACCGATCCTCAAAACACCGTCGGCGAAAGTGTGGGACCTTGGCGACGGCGTGGCGTGCTTCGAGTTCACCTCGCGCGCCAACAGCCTCGATCCCATGATCATGCAGGGCTACAAGGACGTCCTGAAACTGTTCAAGAACGACAAGAAGTGGAAGGGCCTCGTCATTCATAACGAGGGACCGAACTTCTCGGTCGGCGCGAACATCGGGCTTCTCCTGTTCGCCGCCAACATCGCGGTCTGGAGCGAAATCGAATCCCAGATCGAGGACGGCCAGAAGACCTACCAGGCGCTCAAGATGGCGCCCTTCCCCGTGGTTTCCGCGCCGCTCGGCATGGCGCTGGGCGGGGGCTGCGAGATCCTTCTGCATAGCGCGGCGATCCAAGCGCACGCGGAAACCTACACCGGTCTCGTCGAGGTCGGCGTCGGCGTGATCCCCGCCTGGGGAGGCTGCAAGGAAATGCTCCTGCGTATCCGCAAAGACCCGAAGACGCCGAAGGGGCCGATTCCGACGGTCGCGAAAGCCTTCGAGATGATCGGTACGGCGCAAGTCGCGAAGTCCGCGTTCGAAGCCAAGGAAATGGGAATCCTGCGCAAGGATGACGGCATCACCATGAACCGCGATCGGCTGCTCGCCGATGCCAAGGCCAAAGTGCTGAAGCTGGCGGAGAACTACGCGCCGCCCAAGGAGGAGACCATCAACCTGCCGGGGATCCACGGCGTTGTCGCGTTGAAAGTCGCGTTGCAAGCGCTCACGCTCCAGGGGAAGGTGACGCCGCACGATCAGACGGTATCGCTCGCCCTCGCAAGCGTGCTCACCGGCGGCAAGACCGATTTCTCCGAGCAGCTGAGCGAGAAGGACCTCATGAAGCTCGAGCGCCATGCCTTCCTCGAGCTTGCCAAGAACAATATGACCCTCGCGCGCATGGAACACATGCTCGACACGGGGAAACCGCTGAGGAATTAAGGCTGTCATCCCGGCTTGTCCGGGCAACGAAGGTTCTGATGACGACACGTCGTAACGTTCTGTCTTACTTTCCCCTCGCCGCCCTCGTCGGCGCCCTTCCCGCGGGCGCCGCGCTGCGCCCGGGTGAAGACGATGCCTTTTTCGCGAAATACAAGGCGCCGGAAGGGGCGTCCTTCTTCATCTCCAATACGCCGAAGAGCGAGCGGGGCGACCGCATGGTCATCCGCGGCGTGGCGATGGATAAGGACAGGAAGCCGATCCCGGACGCGTCCGTGTACATCTATCATACCGACGCCCAGGGCCGTTACAATGATACCGAGCCGCGCCCCGGATTTGGCGGCGAAAGCCCCCGTCTCTTCGGCTACATGCGCACGGATTCCGTCGGCCGCTACGTCTACGGCAACGTCCGTCCTGCCGCCTATCCCGGCCTCACCTTGCCCGCGCATGTGCACTTCGTGGTGCAGGCAGATGGATTCCAACCTCGCGTGTTCGAACTCTGGTTCGACGGCGATCCGATGATCAAACAGGATCATCTTGCCGGCCAGGCCAAGGACCCCGACCGCTTCCTGATCCGCAACGCCGTTCGCGACACGAACCGCGTGTGGCAAATCACGAACGACATCGTCATGGCACGGAAATGATGCGCCGCCGTGACCTCCTTACCATCGCCGCGGCCGCGTCGCTGACACCCTGGCGCGCGCGTGCGCAAGTCCCGCCCGGCTACAACTCAAAGAAGTTCATTGCGCCCAAAGGCGTACCGTCGCGAATCACCATCGCACCCGGCGAGCCCGGGGAACGGCTGATCGTCACGGGCAAGGTGATGGATTGGCCGCAAGGCCTACCCGGCGTTTCGGTCTACATTTTTCATGCCGACCGCGAAGGCCGGTACACGCGCGACCGGGAACTTCCGAATGATGACAAGAACGCGCGCCTGCACGGCGCCCTGCGCACCGACGCCGAGGGCCGCTTCCGCTATGAGACGATCCGACCGGCGGGCTACGGGGCGAACGGCGCCCACATTCATTACGTCGTCACCCACCCCGGCTACAAAATGAGGATGGAGGAGCTTCGGCTGGCCGACGACCCGGAAGCCTTCTCCTCGCCCCCGGAGGTCCGCGGATTGAAACCGGGCGCGCGCCAACCGACCACCGCCTTTCCCGACTATGTGTTCGCCATCCTGCCCGTAAAGCAGGACGCTCAAGCGACTTGGCACGTCACCCACGATATCTATCTCGAGCGCGAATAGAAGGAACCGCCCTCATGGCCGTCTACACCGCACCTTTGCGCGATATGAAGTTCGTGTACCGCGAGCTCTTCACCGGCGACGACCTCGCGAAGCTTCCGGGCTACGGCGATTTCACGCCTGATGTGGTCGATGCGGTGCTCGAGGAAGCCGCGAAGATCTCGCAAGAGGTTCTGTTCCCTCTGAACCGCTCCGGCGACGAAGAGGGCTGCACGTTCGAGAACGGTGTGGTTCGCACGCCAAAGGGTTTCAAGGAAGCCTATGACCAGTTCATCGCCGGCGGCTGGACGGGCCTCGGCGCCGATCAGGAGTACGGCGGCCAGGGGGCGCCCAAGGCGCTCAACATGATGGTCGAGGAGATGATTTGCTCGGCCAACATGTCCTTCGGCATGTATCCGGGGCTCACGCACGGCGCCTATAACGCGCTGAAGCTCTACGGCACCGAGCAGCAGAAACAGCTCTATCTGCCGAAATTCACCGACGGCACCTGGAGTGGCACGATGTGCCTCACCGAGCCGCAGTGCGGCACCGACCTCGGCCTGGTCCGCACCAAGGCCGATCCCCAGCCCGACGGCAGCTATAACCTCACCGGCACCAAGATCTTCATCTCCGCCGGCGAACACGATCTCACCCAGAACATCGTGCACCTCGTGCTCGCGCGTCTCCCGGATGCGCCGCCCGGCATCAAGGGTATCAGCTTGTTCATCTGTCCGAAGTTCCTGCCCAAGGAAGACGGCAGCGTGGGACCGCGGAACGGCGCCTCCTGCGGCTCGATCGAGCACAAGATGGGCATCAAGGCCTCGGCGACGTGCGTGATCAATTTCGACAACGCCAAAGCTTGGCTCGTGGGCGAAAAGCACAAAGGCATGCGCGCCATGTTCGCGATGATGAACACCGCGCGGTTAGGCGTCGGTGTGCAGGGTCTCGGCCTCTCCGAAGTCGCTTACCAGGGTGCGCTGCTTTATGCGCGCGAGCGCCTGCAAGGCCGCAGCCTCAAGGGCGCGAAGCATCCCGAGAAGCCCGCAGATCCGCTCCTGGTCCACCCGGACGTGCGCAAGAATTTGCTGACCATGAAAGCCCTTACTGAAGGTATGCGCGCCCTCGTCATGTGGGTGTCCTGGAGCCAGGACATGGCGGAGAAGGCGACGCGCGAAGAAGACAAAGCCAAACACGACGATCTGATCCAATTCCTGACGCCCGTGGTAAAGGCCTTCGGCACCGACATCGGCTTCGACAATGCCAACCTCGGCGTACAGATATTCGGCGGTCACGGTTACATCCGCGAACATGGGATGGAGCAGTTCGTGCGCGACGCGCGCATTACTCAGATCTACGAAGGCACGAACGGCATCCAGGCGCTCGACCTGGTCGGCCGCAAGATGACCGCCCACTACGGCCGCTATATGCGCGCCTTCTTCCATCCGGTGCAGCAGTTCATCGAAGAGAATGCGGCGGATCCGAATATGGAGGAGATCGTGCTCGAACTCGCCAAGGGCTTCGGCCGCCTTCAGCAGGCGGTGGGAACCGTGGCGCAAAAAGGCTTGAGCAATCCCAACGAAGCCGGCGCCGCCGCGACGGACCTGCTGAAGATCCTGTCGTATGTGTCGGTCGGCTTCATGTGGGCGAAGATGGCCAAGCTTGCGTTCGCCAAACAAGCCGACGATCCGACCGGCTTCTACAAGGGCAAGATCAAGACCGCGAAGTTCTTCATGCACAAGCTGATGCCGCAGACCGGTGCGCTTTTGTCTTCGCTCATGGCCGGCGGCGACACCATCATGGACATGGAAGACGAATTGTTCAGCGCGGCGGTAGCGGCCTAAAGATCAACTCCCTGCCCCATGAACCTGATCTGGCGCTTGATCTGGATGTGGATCACCGCGCACCTCGGTGCGCGCGCCGACATCATGGGCGAAGGCAAGCTCGCGTTCCGCTGCCTGCCGACCGACCTCGATATTTTCATGCACATGACGAACTCGCGGTACGCGAGCTTCGGCGACCTATCGCGGGTCAGCTTCATGATCCGCAATGGGACCTACGGGCGCCTGCGCAAAGCCGGATTCTTTCCGGTGCTGGGATCGATCACCTTCCGGTTCCGCCGGCCCATCATGCTGTTCGAGAAATTCACGGTCTCGACCAGCGTTCTGACTTGGGACGACCGTTATGTCTTCCTTCTTCACAAGTTCGAAACCTCGAAGGATATGGCGGCGATCGCGGTCGCGAAGGCCGCCTTCATCGGCAAACAAGGACGGGCGCCGATCGAGAAGATCATTGAGCTGATGGGCTACAGCGGAGCGAAGCCCGAAAGCCCAATCGCCAAGGAAGTCGCCGACCTCGACCTGGTCCTGAAAGCATAGGAGGTCCGATGCCCTGCATGCTGCGTGTGTTGCTTATCCTCGCCGCATTTTCCGTGGCTCTTCCCGCCCTCGCCCAAAGCGACGAGGCGACGGAAGCCCGCGCCGCGGCCAACCTCGCGCTGCTCAACGCCAAGGGCCGCGCGCCCGCCAACGCCATCGCGGGCACGACCTTCATGGTCCTGAAGTCGGGACCGGCCTCGGGCGCCCATCCGACCCGCACCAGTGCGATCAAAGTGCGCTACGAGGGCAGCTTTTTGGAGGGCGAGCTGTTCGACACTTCGTACGGCAAGGAAACCGACGATGCGACCATCTTTCCGCTGCGTGCACTGATCCCCGGATTCGTGTCGGCGGTGATGATGATGAAGCCCGGCGACGAGTGGCTGGTGTCGATTCCGCCGGAGATGGCCTATGGCTCCGTCGGCCATCCGCTGGCGGGCAAGCACCTCTTCTTCAAGATCGAACTGGTGGACCACGCGGAGATGGCCCCGACGCCTTCGCCGATCATGAAGCGGCTGCCGGGACGGAAAAGCCGCTAGGCGGCGGCCGGCGGCGGACTGGCAGGCCCGCTCTTGGCGGCTTTGGCGAGTTCAAACGCCTTTGTCAGCTTTTCGATCGTGGCCAGCTGCAGGCTGCTGGGATTCTCATAATCCTCCGCCAGCTCTTCGACCTGGCGCGCCATCTGGATACAGATTTGGGAGAGTTCGGGCTCCCCTAGGGCGTGCGCCGTCCGCCCCGCGTCTTCCAGCACGCCGACCAAGATCAGCACCCGCTCCTGCAGTTCCTTGTCGATGCGCTTCTCGCGATAGGCAGCCAGGATGAGTCCGCACACCCAGCCGAGCTTCAGGCCATGGCTGTCGAGCCTCGCCGACATGACTTCCGCCATGTTGCTCTCGATGGCGTTGCGCAGTTCCGAAGACGTCATGCGCTTGCCCTCGATCGTCGCCTTCAACGTATTCACCACGCTCAGCTGCTTGATCTTCGAGGGCCGATCGTTTGTCCCACGCCGTTCAGGTCCGAGGTAATCGTTCGTGACGATGAAAGGCTGGCGGTGCATGGCGAAATGCGCCACGCGGTCGAGCATTTTCGCCGGGGAGACCGGCTTTATCATCACATCGTCGGCGCCCGCGAGAATCGCCCGTTTGATCGCGCTGCCCTCCGCATCGCCCTTCACCAGGAGACTGATGAGGATGAACGGGTTATATCCGATTCTGGAATGACGGATGTCGCGGACCGCATCGAAAAGCCCGGCATCAAGGTCCGCGGCGGCGATCAGGAGGTCGGGCGGCAGCTGTTTGATCGCTTCCACAAGGTCGGCGATGCGGCCGAACGTTCGCGTGCGGCGCATACCGTAATCGCGAAGCACTCCACGCATGCCTTCGCGAACCTGCTCGTTCGGCTCGGCGATATAAACTTCGACGTCCGCCAACTGGTCTTTACTGAAATTCTTCACACGGCCAACTTTCTGGCGCCTGGATCATAATAGTTGTATCGGCTGCGAAGAAATTTACGCTAGGGTGGTAGGACAAATCCAGCCCAGCGGGGCCGTCTCGGCTAGCTATCTGCGATCAACTGCGCGAGAGCCGCAAACGCCGGTTACATCCGGCGGGCGGTAAATTTCTGCGCGCCGTCGATGGCGCCAACCATCTCGGGGCCATCGACCCGACCGTAGTAACGCTTCCCTGCCGCGGTAAACATGATATCCGCGCCGTTGAGTCGCGCCTCGCTCAGCGGGACGACCTTGTCGTCTTCGGTCAATTCCCCCGCGAGCCATTGGAAAGTTTGGGTCAAGCGCAGTTCGCCGCCACCGATTCGCCAGCGGCCATCGACTTTCGCAGGGACGATCCACTTATACGCCCGGCACCACTTCTCGCAGTCGCCCCCGGCATCGATCGCCTCGTCCGGCTGCCATTCGGCCATATGAAAGGAGTTGGATACGATCCGCGTGCCCGGCTTCATGTCGAGGAGAATCGGGCGGAGTCTGAGATTGATCTCCGGCAAAAGGAATAACGTCACCACGGTCGCTTTGGAAAAATCGGACTGGAAGATGTCCGCCCGCTCAAATGTCGCAAGGCCACTCGCGCCCTCGCGCTTGGCATTGAATTCGGCCAAAGCGACCATTTTTGCATTGTATTCGACACCGTGAGCGCGCACGCCGCGCTTGGCCGCGGCAATCACGGTACGGCCGTCGCCGGAGCCGAGATCGACGAGATAATCCTCATCCGTCAGCTTGGCCATATCGAGCATGCGATCGACGAGCGCCTGCGGCGTCGGCACCCAGATGACGTCTTTGCCCGATTGACCGGAATAAGGCTTGTACGGTGGCTTGGCGGTTTCCGCCTGCGAGGGCGCTACGGCGACGAAAAGCAGAAGCGCGGCGTAGAAAACGACCACCACCTTTCGAACAAAAGGGGTCACGAGGGCTTTCTCGCTTTCTCTTTCATCGCCTCGTTCAAATCCACGAATTCCCCGTAAAGAGCGTCGCACTCCAGACGCGAACCGCCACAGACGAAATCCATGCCGATCGCAAGTCCCGCCGCGCTGTCCTTCAGCTCACGGCAAATAACCGCGGGATGAGCCGCATGCCCTAGGCGGGTGAAGGTCCAGATGTGGGTGCGGTCCAGGGATTCAAACGCGAGGAACTTCTGATCCCCCGCTGCTTCGCGTACGCCGCCCTTTTCGACCAACACGTTCGCTACTTGATCGAGTGAGGCTGCGTTCAGGCCGCAGACGGTGACCGGCGCCGCGCGATCGACATAACGCGGCGCCGAAAACGGCGCCGGCTCCGCCGCAATAACAGCGGAGCCGACCAGCGTTGCGATGACCACGGTTTTCGTTCTCATCCCTCGATTTGATCCGATTGCCTTCAATCGGATCAAATCTAATTTCTTTAAGATTAGGCCGCGACCGGGCGCAAAACCGGTTCCCACTTTTGCGCCGCCTAGAAGTTTACACGCGCCTGTATGGCAAGAGTGCGGCCCCGATCGGCAAACGCGTAATCCGAATTCACGCCAAAGGTCGAGCCCGAGAGCGGCGTATCGCCGCCGAACTGGATGTAGCGCTCGTTGGTCAGGTTGCGGCCGATGAACGCGATCTGCCAAAGCCCCGTGTCCGGACCGATGCCGAGACGAACGCCGAGGGTCGCATATCCTTTTTGAATGAGCGCCGGATCGAAGGTATTCGAGGCGTGGTACTTCGACGTGAAGAACACGTCGAAAGCGCCGTCCACGCGGTAACCCGAAAGGACCGGATACCAGCCGGAGAGACCGACCGTACCTTGAACATCCGACACGAGCTGATTGGTCTGGCCCGTATAGTTGCAGAGCTCATTGCGGCCGTCGCCGTTGAGGTCGACGTTCGGCGTTTGACCGAAGTAGCACTGTCCGTTGCGGAAGTCCTTGAACTTGAAGTCGGTGAGCGCGAGCGAGCCGGTGAGCGAGATATATTCGCTGATGAGCACGCGTCCGTCGGCTTCGATCCCTTGCGAGCGGGCTGACGCAGCGTTGCCGACGTTGAACCCGAGAATCCCGTCGAAGATCGAGATCTGGAGATCTTTGAACTCGGTGTAGTAGGCGGCGATATTGAGCTGCGCCGTGCCGAAGCTCGCCTTGGTGCCGACTTCGAAGCTGTTCGCGCTTTCGTCCTCGAACTCGAAGGACGCTTGCATCGTCGGATAGAAGTTTCGGTTGTTGGCGCGGAAGTCGAAGCCGCCGCTCTTTGCTCCGCGGGCGTAACTCGCATAGAGCATCAGATCGTCGCTCGGCGTATAGAGCAGCTTCACGTCGGGAGAGAAACGGGTCTCCTTGCGGTCGCCGGAGACCGGCATGACCCCCAGCTGCGCCTGCAGCGCCGCGCCCGTCGGTCCGAGCGCAGAGAGGTTGGTCGAGCTGACACGGAAGACCTGCGCGTATACCGCGGCGGCGATCGCCTGCGGCGCCGGCAGCGGATCGCCGTTTTCACGCAAGATCGTCAGAGTGCGGCTGCCTTCCTTCTTCTCGCTGGAAACGCGTCCGCCGAGCTGGACTTCGAACTGGTCGCCCGCCGGGCGGATATTCACCTGCGCAAAGGCGGAGAGCAGATCGGCCTCGACGTTCGCGCTGCGCGCGGCCTGCGTGCCCGCGAGCGCGCTGCCCGCACCCGGAGACTGCTGGTTGACCAGCGGCACGAGGACTGAGGTCGGCTGCACGATGATATTGTCGGAGTAATCGTGCTTCGACGTCTGATAGTACGCTCCGGCGACGAAATCGTAGCTTTCGTTCACAGGCGAAGTCAGGCGGAATTCCTGGCTGAATTGGTCATAGTCTTCCCGCAGACCGGCCAGAAACACGTTCGCGCCGGTGTAGTCGCAGTCGCAGAGCTCGTCGTACTTCAGTGCGGCGAAACCGGTGATCGAGCGCAGCTCATAGCCGCCGATGTCGACGCGGATATTGGCGACGTAAGTTTCCTGCTTGTTGTTGCTGAAGTCGCCGTTGGAGCTGCGGTTGCCGTTGAGCGTGTTGTCGAGGACGCTGCGGTCGGCGCCAAGGCCCACGAGGATCTGCGAATAGGTGCGACCGGTGAACGGACCGGCGGCGGCCGGCAGTTCGTTCAAGGTTTCGATCGAGCGGCCCAGGACATCAAAGTCGCTGAGCTCGGCTTTGAAGTTCGCAACCACAGTGTCGGAGACGTCCGCCTCGAGAATCCCGCGGAAGGTCAAATCGTCGCGCTTCGGCTCGGTGCGCGAAAGCGTGAGATTACGCACGTAGCCATCGGAATCACGCCAGCGCGCGGCGACGCGCGCCCGGACGGTGTCGGTGATCGGCCCGGACACCGCGCCTTCGGCGATATATTCCTGGTTCTCAAACTCATAAGTACCCGTGAGGTAACCCTCGAGGCTGGTCGTCGGCTGGGCCGTGACGATGTTGAGGGCGCCGGCGATGGAGTTCTTGCCGAAGAGAATCGTTTGCGGACCGCGCAGCACCTCGACCCGAGCGAGGTCGAGGAAAGGCATGCGGGTCTGCTGGGCGCGGGTGTAGGCGATGCCGTCGACGTAGTAGCCGACCGATTGCTCGAAAGCCTGGTTGATGCCCGAACCGAGGCCGCGGATGAAGATGTTGGTGCTGATGCCGGTTTCCGTCATCGTGAAGTTCGGCACCAGCTGCTGCAGTTCCTCGGCCTTGGCGATGCTGACGTCCTGCAGCTTGTCGCCGGTCACTGCCGTCAGCGAGATCGGCGTATCCTGCACGCTCTGTTCGCGCGACTGCGCGGTGACGATGATCTCTTCCATCGCCAATTCCTGCGCTTGCGCGCGTGAGGGGACTGCCGACACGGCTGCGATCGCCGTCGAGACCAGGAGTGCCGATCTTAGAGTGATGCCAAAAAAGTCGCGCGCGGGGACGCGAGCGACGAGCGTACGTTTCATGGAAACCTCCCCGTAAGGTCCGGGGGCCCCAGCCCTGCCCGACGATCGGACAAGAAGCCGTCCCTGCCCCAGAGTCCTTGATTCCCAGTATCTTACGAGGAGAAGCCGACACCCGTAAAGGCGCGAAGCATCAACCGCCGCGTGCAGAGCTCACGGGGCAGCTTTCGCCAAATCCTCGCCGGCCAAGGCCTTTTCCAGAAGCTGAACGGTTTCGTTAACACCATAGAGCGCGATGAAAGAGCCCATCCGCGGCCCTTGCTCCTGACCCAGAAGCACTTGGTAAAGGGCCTTGAACCAATCACGTAGAGAGGAGAAGGCCTCGGGATATTTCTTACCGATTTCGTAAACGACCGATTGAAGCCCTTCCGGCGTCGGCGGCTCTTTGTAACCGGCGAGCGCATCACGAAGGTCGACGAAGGCCGGCCGCTCGATCGGCTCTATGGCGCGGTAGACTTTCGCCGGTTTGACGAAATCCTCGTAGTACACGATCGCATGTTTCACGAGGCGGTCCAGCAGCGGCGCGCTCTGCGGCGTCGCGCCCGGAACGAAACGCGAGATGTAGTGCCATAGCACCCCCGGGTTCTCGGCATGCGCGACACTGGCGAGGTTCAGCAGAATGCTGAAGCCGACGTGCAAGGTGTCCTGCGGCGGACGGCCGCCGTGGATATGGAACGCGGGATTGTCGAGCTTCGCCTTGTCCTCCTCGGTCTGATACTTCTCGAGGAAGTCGAGATACTCGTCGACCGCTTTCGGGATCACGTCGAAGAACAAACGTTTCGCGGTCTTCGGCTTCTGGTACATGAAGAGCGCGAGGCTCTCGGACGGCGCATACTTGAGCCAATCCTCGACTGCGAGACCGTTGCCCTTGGACTTCGAAATCTTCTGACCTTGTTCGTCGTTGAAGAGTTCGTAGGTGAGATTGGTCGGCGGTGTTCCCCCCAAGATGCGGCAGATGCGGCTCGAGAGTTTCACGGAATCGATGAGGTCCTTGCCGGACATCTCGTAGTCGACGCCAAGCGCATACCAGCGCATCGCCCAGTCGCACTTCCATTGCAGCTTACAATTCCCGCCGGTGACGGGCGTGCGCACCTTGTTTCCGTCTTCGTCCTGATAGACGACGGTGCCGCTGGCGAGATCGCGCTCGAGGATCGGCACCTGCAAGACGATGCCTGTCTTGGGTGAAATCGGCAGGAAAGGCGAATATGTGGCGCGGCGCTCCGGCCCGAGTGTCGGCAGGATGACATCGATCACTTCGTCGTATTTCTCCAATACCCTGAGTAGAGCGGCATCGAATTCGCCCGATTTATAAGAGGCGGTCGCGCTCTTGAATTCGTATTCGAAGCCGAAGGAATCCAAAAAGGCGCGCAGGCGCGCATTGTTGTGGGCGCCGAAGCTGTCGTGCGTGCCGAAAGGATCGGGCACGCTGGTGACGGGCTTGCCGAGATGCTCACGCATCATGTCTTGGTTCGGTACGTTGTCCGGCACCTTGCGCAGTCCGTCCATATCGTCCGAGAAGGTGAATAGGCGCGTCTTGACGGCCGGCGCCAGCAGCTCGAACGCCTTGCGCACCATCGTCGTGCGCACGATCTCGCCAAACGTGCCGATATGCGGCAGTCCGGACGGCCCATAGCCCGTTTCGAACAGGACATAACCGCGGGCCGGCGCCACGCCTTTCAGCCTTTCGTCCCACAGGGCACGGGCTTCGACGAAGGGCCACGCGTTGCTGTGGCGGGCGAGAGCGGCAAGTTCGGTCATGGCACCAGGATATGAGGAATCGGGCGGTGGTGAAGGGGGCCCTTACTAGCGGCAATTTCACGCAAGGTCACCTTTTTCGCTTATGTCCTCGTTCTGTCTTTGGAAAAACCCTTGGGAAGCGGGCATTCTCACTTTCGAGACGGTTATGCACAGCCACGGGACGACCAATCCGATGAGCGCACCGGCCCCTGACCTGGAGGCGCGGTTTCTGGAACCCGCCGGGTTCCGGTGGGGCCAGGTCGTCACCGCGGACGGCGCTGCGCTGCGGTGGGGGCATCTCGCCGCCGGCACAGCGAAGGATTGCTTTCTCGCCGGCGGCTTCCTCGAGTTCATCGAAAAATATTTTGAGGTCGTGCGGGATTTTCGTGCCCGCGGTTTCAATGTCTGGTGCCTGGACTGGCGCGGCCAGGGCCGCTCGCACCGCACCGCTGGAACACGCCCGTCCGCGCGCGCGTTCGAACGCGATGCGGACGATCTCGCACACTTCATCGACACGCATTCCCCCAAAGGGCATCGCCGTCTCCTGGTGGGGCACTCCATGGGCGGCGCGATTTCGCTGCTCACGCTGCACGGCCGTCCCGGCCTCGTCGACGCGGCGATCCTGTCCGCGCCCATGCTCGCGCTCAATACCGGCAACGTGCCCCGCTGGGCCGCGCGCGCGCTTGCGCGGACGATGACGGCCCTCGGCCGGGGGGGTGGCTTCGTTCCCGGCGCCGGCGCCTGGCCAAACCTCGCGCCGCGTTTTCCGAAAGACGTGAACCGGGTGTCCAACGATCCGGCGCGCGGCAAGCTGCTCGATGCCTGGTTCACGGCCTGCGAAGACCTGCGGGTCGACGGGCCGACCTACGCCTGGCTTGCGACGGCCCTTGCCTTGACCGCGCGCGTCTGCGGAGCCTCGTTCCTCAAGGCAATCCGGACACCGATCCTTCTCGGCAGCGCGGGACATGATCTTCTCGTCGACCCCGCCGCTCACGTGCGGGCGGCGGCGCTTCTGCCCAACTGTAGGCTCGTCAGCTTCGAAGATGCCAAACACGAGCTGTTCCATGAAACCGATGCGGTGCGCACGCGCTGGTTCGCGGCGATTGACGCCTTCATCCGCGAGCATCTCGGGCCGGCAGGGCCATGACCCAAGTCTCCCATCCGGCGTGGTGGCAAAGCGGCATCGTCTATCAGATCTATCCTCGCTCCTTTCAGGACAGCAACGGCGACGGGATCGGAGACCTCAACGGAATCATTTCACGCCTGGACTACTTCCAGTGGCTCGGCGTGGATGCGGTCTGGCTGTCGCCGGTCTACCGCTCGCCCATGGCGGACTTCGGTTACGACGTCTCCGATTATTGCGGCATCGACCCGATCTTCGGCACGCTCGAGGACTTTGACCGCCTCGTGGGGGCGGCGCACGCGCGCGGCCTCAAGCTCATCATGGATTACGTGCCGAACCATACCTCCGAGGCGCATCCGTGGTTCATCGAGAGCCGCAAGAGCCGCACGTCCGACAAGCGCGACTGGTATATCTGGCGCGACCCGGCCCCCGGCGGAGGCCCGCCGAACAATTGGCTGTCGGAGTTCGGCGGCGCCGCGTGGACCTTCGATCAGCACAGTGGCCAGTATTATTACCACGCCTATCTGCCCCAACAGCCGGATCTCAACTGGCGCAATCCCGCCGTGCGGGCGGCAATGCACGATGTGCTGCACTTCTGGTTCAAGCGCGGCGTCGATGGCTTTCGCATCGACACGGTGCATCACCTGTTCGAACATCCCTCGTGGTCCGACAATCCACCCAATCCGGAATTCAAGCCCGGCATGGCGCCGACCCTCGCCCTCGATCGCGGCTTCCAATACGACCAGCCGGAGGTGCATGAAGCGCTGAAGGAACTTCGCGCCATCGCCGATTCCTACGGTGACCGCGTGCTGATCGGCGAAATCTACTTGCCGCTCGAGCGGGTCGTTACCTACTACGGATCGGATCTCACCGGCGTCCATCTGCCCTTCAATTTCCACCTCATCGGCGCACACTGGCAGGCCAAGGCGCTGGCCGATCTGATCACGCGCTACGAATCCCTACTGCCGGAGGGCGCTTGGCCCAATTGGGTGCTGGGCAACCACGACCGCACCAGGGTCGCGAGCCGGGTCGGCGCCGCGGCGGCGAGGACTGCCGCCATGCTTCTCCTGACCCTCCGCGGGACGCCGACGCTTTACTATGGAGAAGAGCTCGGGATGACCGATGGTGTAATTCCTCCCGACAAGGTGCAGGACCCCTGGGAGCAGCGCGTGCCCCGCTTCGGCTTCGGCCGAGATCCGGTGCGCACGCCGATGGCGTGGACCGGCGGCGATGCCGGCGGATTCACCGCAGGCGAGCCCTGGCTGCCGATGCACGATGTCGGCACGTGTAATGTCGAAACGCAATCCGCTGCCGCGCACTCCATGCTCGCTCTCACGCGCGCCCTGACGGCCCTGCGGCGGCGCGAGACCGCGCTCAGCATCGGTGGGTATGGCTTGGTGGAGGCGCGCGGCGACGTGCTCTTTTATGAGCGCCACCACCAGGGTCGCCGACTGGCCGTCCTGCTCAATCTGACCGACTCTCCAGCCTATACCCCGTCCGCCGGCGGCGGCGCGCGCCTGCTGTCGACATATCCCGATCCGCCGCCGGACGGCGCCGGCACGCTCATCCGCCTGCGGCCGCATGAGGGGATCATCGTCGAGGTTTCCCGAACAGGGTGAGTGCTTGCGCCCCTCGCGCCGGGCGGCTACTGCTCGCTCGTTCCCATGACCACGACCGCCGTTACAGCCGTATTGCCGCGCCGCATCCTGCTTCCGGATGTGCCTGTGGTCGCGGCCGAATGGACAAGCGCGGCGGTGCTCGAAACCAGCGGCGAGATTTCGCTCAAGCGCGCGGCGATGGCCGGGCAGTTGACCGCGGGCGCGCGGCCAATCCTGTGCCACGGGCCGGCCACGGCGGCGCGCCTGAAGACCGATCGGTTTCCGGCGCACGATGCGCTCGAGCTTTTTGCCTTCGTGCGCCCGGCCACGTTCTGCCTGCCGACGATCGCCGGACTTGCCGCGTCGCTGAATCTTCCCGCGCCCCGTACGCTCGAGGATAAACCCGCAACGCTCCTGCGCGCCGTGAAAGCCTTGCTCGAAGAACTCACCCGTCTTGGGGATCTCGAAGCCAAGACCCTCGCCGCGGTGGCCGGCGCCATGGCGCGCGGGGGTTGGGCTTGGGGCCCGAGCGTGCTGGCCGCCCTCGGCGGCGATCCCAATGCAGCGCGCGGATTCGGGCCGGCGGCAGGTCTGCGCGTGTGGATCGATCTGCCCGCCTGGGAAGAGCGCGCCCCGCCGGCCCCGCCCGGCAGCAAGCCCGTCCCGCCCGCCGAGGCCGAAGCCAGGCTCGAACGGCTTCTCGGCGCCGGCGCGGAAGCGCGGCCCACGCAGCGCGATTACACACGCCTCGTCACTGAAGCCTTCCAACCGCGCGGGGCGTCGAACCAACCTCTCCTGGTGCTGGCCGAAGCCGGCACCGGCACGGGCAAGACGCTTGGCTACGTGGCGCCGGCGAGCCTCTGGGCCGAGCAAAATGAAGGCGCGGTGTGGGTATCGACCTTCACGCGCAATCTGCAGCGCCAACTGGACCAGGAGCTCGACCGCCTTCATCCCGACGCCGACGAAAAGAAGCGCCGCGTCGTGATCCGCAAGGGCCGCGAAAATTATATCTGCCTTCTCAGCTACGAAGAGGCGCTGAACCGGCTCGGCGCACAGCCCTATGACGCGGTCGCCCTGGGCCTCGTCGCGCGCTGGACGGCGGCAACGCGCGGCGGCGATATGGTCGGCGGTGATTTGCCCGGTTGGCTGCCCGAGATCCTAGGCCGCGACAAAGTCATAGGCCTTGCCGATCGGCGCGGCGAATGCATCTACGCCGCGTGCAATCATTATCAGAAATGCTTCGTCGAACGCACGGTACGCCGCGCGCGCTACGCCGACATCGTCGTCGCCAATCACGCGCTGGTGATGGCCCAGGCCGCTCTTGGCGGCATCGACGATGCGTTGCGCCCGACGCGTTATGTCTTCGACGAAGGTCATCACATCTTCGAAGCGGCGGACTCCGCCTTCTCCGCGCATTTCACCGGGCTCGAAGCCGCCGACCTGCGGCGCTGGCTCCTGGGCGCGGAGGGCAACGCCAGACGCAGCCGCGCACGCGGGCTCAAGCGCCGCTGCGAGGACCTGATCGCCTGCGGCAGCGGCGACGAATTCGGCCTGGCCAATACCGTCGAGGACGCGCTGGATGCGGCGCGGGCGCTGCCGAGCCAGGGTTGGCGCAACCGTGTGAAGGACGGCGCGCCGCAGGGGCCTTCGGAGAAGTTTCTCAGCCTCGTCCGCCGCCAGGTCCTGGCGCGGGGCGATACCTCCTCGCCTTACTCGCTGGAAGCGGAAACGATGCCACTCATTGAAGGCCTGGGCGAAGCCGCCGACGCCCTGGATCTCGCGCTCGCGCGTCTGGAAGCGCCCTTGCGGAAATTGATTTCCGGCTTCACCGCGAAGCTCAACAAAGACGCAGGGATCCTCGAGACCTCCCTGCGCCAACGGCTGGAAGCGGTGATCCGCACCCTCGAGCACCGCGGCGCCATGCAGGTCACCGCCTGGCGCGGGATGGTGAAGGCGCTGAGGGAGAAGACGCCCCAGGAGTTCGTCGACTGGTTCCACCTCGAGCGTATCGACGGGCATGATATCGATGTCGGCCTCAATCGACATTGGGTAGATCCGACCCTGCCCTTCGCCCGCGCGCTTGCCGACCATGCGCACGGCATCGTCGTCACCTCGGCCACCATGCTGACCGGCGAGGCCGATGACGCGGAACAGTGGACTCATGCCGAGCAGCGGGTCGGCGCCTGGCACCTGTCCGCTCCGGTGGCGCGGGCGTCGCTGCCCTCACCGTTCAATTACATCGACAATACCCGTGTCATCGTCGTCACCGACGTGCGCAAAGATGACATGAAACAGGTCGCCTCCGCTTACCGCGAGCTGTTCCTCGCCGCCCGCGGCGGCGGGCTCGGGCTTTTCACCGCGATCTCACGCCTCAAGGACGTTCACAGCCACATTTCCGCGCCGCTCGACGAGGCCGGCATCCCCCTCTACGCGCAGCATGTCGATGCGATGGACACCTCGACCCTGGTGGACATTTTCCGCGCCGAGGAAGACGCCTGCCTTCTCGGCACCGATGCGGTGCGCGAGGGCGTCGACGTGCCCGGCCGCTCCTTGCGCCTGGTCGTGTTCGACCGCGTGCCGTGGCCGCGCCCGGACATTCTTCACAAGGCGCGCCGCGCCGCCTACGGCAGGAAGGGTTATGACGACGCCATCACGAGATTGCGGCTCAAGCAGGCCTTCGGCCGCCTCATCCGGCGCGAAACCGACCGCGGCGTTTTTGTCCTGCTGGACCCGATGATGCCCTCGCGGCTTTGCACCGCCTTTCCGCCGGGAGTCGAGGTTGCACGCGTCGGCCTTGTCGAGGCCGTGACGATGGTGCGGGCGTTCCTCTAGACGGTTTGAGCCGAGATCAGCAGACGGCGGTCCGACGGCACGTCATTGCAGTGAAGGCAGAGCACTTCGGGCTCGCTTTGGCTTCGGCTGACCGCCGTGAATCCGCGGGTGATGGCGATCAGACGGCGGGGCCCGGAGCGGCCGCCCTCCGGATGCGCCCAATGGGCGAGCCCGGGTTGTCCGCAAGTGGAACACTTCAGCCGTACGGTGTGGACCGAGTCCATTATCGCCCCTCTTGCAAACCGGAGGAGCGCTCTTAGGGCGCGGATCCCAGGCATCGATGGCTTCCTGAACCCTTGACCGCCGGAATTCTCGCGCCGGACATTAACCCTATTTATTGTAAATTCAAAAGTGTTTTCAATAAGTTAGAGCAGCAACGTGAGCTACCGGAACAAAACACTCTTTTTGCGCGTTTTAGAAGAGTAACTTCACTTACTCAATTTGAGTAAGAAAATGACGCGCTGTGACTGATCGGAGGTACAAGCGTTCATGCCTAGGAAGAACGGGGGATTGAAAGCCGGCGCCGACAAGTCCGTCCTCCAAAAGCGCCTGTCCCGCCTGCAAGTGATGTTGTCGGCCGACGAGCTGGTGGCGCTTGATAATTTCCGCTTCGAAAAACGCATGCCGAGCCGCGCATCGGCCATTCGTGAAATTCTTCGCCGCGGCCTCAGCGCCGACGGCTTCGATACCGCCGTCAAAGGCTCCCACTCGAAATCCTTCGGCGTTCTGCGCGACGGATCCCACGACCAGGACTGATTCCGCTATGCGGGTTTGCGTGTCTCGCGCAGCCTGACCAGCGCGTGCATCGCCGCGTTCAGCGGCGTCGGAATGCCGTAACGCTTGCCCTGCGCGGCGATATAGCCGTTGAGCGAATCGATTTCCGTGAGTTTGCCCTTGGCGAGATCCTGATAGGTCGACGATAGCGTCGTGGGCATCGACGGACCGAGCTTCAGCACGCGGTCCTTGATATCAGCCGGATCAAGGATGATCCCCTTGGCTTTGGCGACCGCTATGCACTCGTCGGCCAGGATCATCATGTTCTGAACCGCTCCGGGGTCGGCGACCAGCGTTCCATAGGAGCAGGCCGTCAGCGCGCACTGGGCATTGTAGGTGCAGTTCATCACCAGCTTGGTCCACATCTGCTGCGCGAGCGCGGCGCTGATGGTGCAGGGCATTCCCGCGGCCGTGAACATCTCGGCGATGCGCTTCAGGAGCTCTTCAGGGAAATCGCCGCCGATGACGAGTTCGCCGCGGCCGGTGTGCTTGAGCACGCCCGGCGCGGGCACGGCCGCCGCGACGTAGACCGCCGCCGAGATCACCTCAAAGCCGAGTTCTTCCTCGATGCGCTCGGCGTTGTCGACGCCGTTCTGCATGCTGATCATCGGCACGCCGTCGCGCATGAATGCCTTGGCTTCACGCGCAGCGGTCACGGTATCGAGGGTCTTCACGCAGAGAAGAACAAGGTCGGCGTCTTTCACCACACTCATGTCGGTGGTGGCTTTGACCCGCACGGTTTCCTTGAAGGTCGTCGTGTCGAGAAGAAGGCCGTTCCGGTTGATGGCATCGACCCCGGCTTGGCGGCCGACGAGGGTCACCGGTACGCCGTGCCGCGCGAGCAAGCCGCCGTAGTAACAGCCGACCGCACCGGCGCCGACGGCAACAACGTTCTTGAACATCTATTCTCCCCCTGTGGCAGCGAAGCGGATGGTGACGGGACTGACCCCGACCGGCGCCAGTGTGCGCGTGAGGCGCGCGTGAATGGAGTGACGCTCGACGCACGTCCCTTTGGAGCCGAGCGGCAGGCGCAGGTTCGCAAGGCCCTCGCGCGGGATACGGACGGCGGTGACGGGGCGCGCCTTACCCCAATTGACCTCGCGCTCGACATCGACGAAGAGCAGCGTCCAGAATTCCGGGCGGCGCATCCAGTGCAGCTCGGCCTTGCCGAGATATTCAAACCCGAGGATCTCGTCGATTTCCTTGGGCGTCAGGCCGTCGGTCAACGCGCACACCTTCTCCCACGGCCAGTCGGTCAGCGGACCGAAGTCCAAGGTGTCGGTGCCTGCCATCAGCGCGTAACGCAGATTGCGCTGGAACGTCAGTTCCTTCTTCGATTCCGGACCGCCGGTACGCGTGTAGAGGAAATAGATGGTCGCGGGCGCGGCCGTGAAGATCGCCAGCAAGCCGATGACTTTAAGGAAGGATCGCGACGGCGCCATGGGGCGGTGAGCAAACTATCGAAGGGCATAGCCGGGCAAACTCTGTATCATGGCCCGAAGCGGAGGGCGAGGATCGAAGGCTCATGGCCGATACGCGCAAAAGGCAGGACGACCCCCGCGATCCGGCTAGGCGCCCGCCCCTTCCGCACGGCGTCGAAGCCACGCCGCTCCAGGGGCCGGAGCACTATCGCATCGAACACGGCCTTCGCGTGATCGATGTGCAGGTTCCGCAAATCGGCCATCTCTTCAACCGGCTCGATCCTTCGCCGCCTGCAACCAAGGATCTGGATTCACAGCTCGATCGCTACATCCGCGACGCGGTCGACGAAATCGGCGGCCCGGAAAAGGCCAAGATCGTCTTCCATCTGCCCGCGGAACAGCTGAAGCACGTCCATGACACCGGATTGACCGATGCCGTACACAATTATTTCGCCTACCGCTGCTGGGCCGAGACCGTGCGCCTGAAGCAGATGCGCCGGCGTGGCTACATCTCTTTTCTGATCGCACTCGCGTTTCTCATGGGCTGCCTGTTTGTGCGCAGCCTCCTGGAAGACGTCCCAGGCGCTGCGGCGGACATCGCCGCCGAGGGACTTCTCATCGCCGGCTGGGTGGCGATGTGGCGGCCGCTGGAGTTGTTCCTTTACGACTGGTGGCCGGTGTGGCGCGAGGCGCGCCTCTACAGGGAACTCCAGAAGGTCACGGTCGACTGGCGCGCCGCGCCCGCCGGAACGCTCTGAAAAGAAAAGGGCCATACCTTGGCGGCATGGCCCTTCACTTGTGCAAGGCTGCGGGAGACCGGACTTAGAAGTCCATGCCGCCCATGCCGCCGCCGCCCGGCGGCATCGCCGGAGCTTCGTCCTTCTTGGGAAGGTCGGCGACCATCGCTTCCGTCGTGATCAGCAGGCCCGCGACCGAAGCCGCATCTTGCAGGGCCACGCGCACGACCTTGGTCGGGTCGACGATACCGGCCTTGACCAGATCGCCGAACTTGCCGGTCTGTGCGTCGAAGCCGAAGTTGGTGTCCTTGGACTCGGAAACCTTGCCCGCAATCACGGCACCGTCTTCGCCGGCGTTCTCGGCGATCTGACGAAGCGGAACCGCCAGCGCGCGGCGCACGATCTCGACGCCCACTCTCTGGTCGGGATCTGCGATCTCGAGCTTGTTGAGGTTGCGCGAGGCGCGCAGCAGCGCGACACCGCCGCCCGGAACGATGCCTTCTTCCACCGCAGCGCGGGTGGCATGCAGAGCGTCGTCGACGCGGTCCTTCTTTTCCTTCACTTCGACTTCGGTCGCACCGCCGACGCGGATCACCGCGACGCCGCCCGCGATCTTCGCCAGACGCTCCTGGAGCTTTTCCTTGTCGTAGTCCGAGGTCGTGTCCTCGATCTGACGGCGGATCTGCTCGCAGCGGGCGTTGATGTCGTTCTTCTTGCCGGCGCCGTCGACGATGGTGGTGTTGTCCTTGTCGATGGTGACCTGCTTGGCCTGACCGAGCATCTGGACGGTGACGTTCTCGAGTTTGATTCCGAGATCTTCACTGACGACCTGGCCTGCGGTCAGCACGGCGATGTCTTCCAGCATGGCCTTGCGGCGGTCGCCGAAGCCCGGGGCCTTCACGGCCGCGACCTTGAGGCCGCCGCGCAGCTTGTTCACCACGAGCGTGGCAAGCGCCTGGCCTTCGATGTCTTCGGCGATGATGAGCAGCGGACGCTGGCTCTGCACGACGGCTTCCAGGATCGGCAGCAGCGGCTGCAGGTCCGAGAGCTTCTTCTCGTGGATGAGAATGTACGGGTTCTGAAGTTCCACCACCATCTTGTCGGCATTGGTGATGAAGTACGGCGAGAGATAGCCGCGGTCGAACTGCATGCCTTCGACGACGTCGAGCTCGGTATCGAGGCCCTTGGCTTCTTCTACCGTGATCACGCCTTCCTTGCCGACCTTGTCCATCGCCTTGGCGATGATGTCGCCGATTTCGCGTTCGCCGTTGGCCGAGATCGTGCCGACCTGGGCGATCTCTTCGGTCGTCTTGATCTTCTTGGACATCTTCTCGAGTTCGGCGACGACGGTCTCAACCGCCTTGTCGATGCCGCGCTTGAGGTCCATCGGGTTCATGCCCGCGGCGACGCTCTTTGCGCCTTCGCGGACGATCGCCTGGGCGAGCACGGTCGCCGTGGTGGTGCCGTCGCCGGCGAGGTCGTTGGTCTTGGACGCAACTTCCTTCACCATCTGGGCGCCCATGTTCTCGAACTTGTCTTTCAGTTCGATTTCCTTCGCCACCGTCACACCGTCCTTGGTGATGCGCGGCGCGCCGAACGATTTCTCGATCACGACATTGCGGCCCTTGGGACCGAGCGTGACCTTCACGGCGTTGGCAAGGATGTCGACGCCGCGCAGCATGCGGTCGCGCGCGTCAGCGGAAAATTTGACGTCTTTAGCAGCCATGTGAATGTCCCTTTCTTACGTTTATTGGACGGGTGGCTAGTCGATGATTCCCATGATGTCGGACTCCTTCATGATCAACAGCTCCTTGCCGTCGATCTTCACTTCGGTGCCCGACCACTTGCCGAACAGGATGCGGTCGCCCTTCTTCACGTCGAGGGGAACCAGCTTGCCCGACTCGTCGCGGTTGCCCGATCCGACGGAGATCACTTTGCCTTCCATCGGCTTTTCCTGGGCGGTGTCTGGAATGATGATTCCGCCCTTGGTTTTGGTGTCGGATTCGACGCGCTCGACCAGAACCCGGTCATGCAATGGCCGAAATTTCATTCAACCCTCCATTTATCCTATTGATAGTTAAAGCCTTTTCCCCCGGTCAGCGCATCTGTTAGCACTCACGCCCGGCGAGTGCCAGCTAGGTAGCTAGCCGCGTTCGACGCGTCAAGAGGAGCGGGCGTTAAATAAGGCGGAAATTTGACGGCGCCACAGCCGGGGGTTAGACCCGGTCCGGTCCCATGAGCGGATGGGCGCCTTTGTCGCGATAGATGAAATAGAGGTTGCGGCTATAAATCAGCACCCCGCCGAGCTGGGCGATGATGAACACCGGCTCCTGAATATAAAAAGCGTAGATCAGGGTGAGGATCCCGCCCAGCAGCGATAGGTGCCAGAAGGCAAGCGGGATCACGCTGCGCTTGAGACGCTCGCTGGCGAACCACTGCACAAAGAAGCGCGAGCCGAAGGTGACCTGCCCCACGAGGCCGACGGCCTTCATGACGTTCATCGTCGCGAACCAGGCCAGGAACCAGCTCATCTTCAACCTCTTATGATTTGAGAGTGGGGCGGGTATTGCGGCGCATCAGCCACAATACGCCAAGCATATCGACGACGCCGATCAGGCCCCGCCGCCAGATCGTGTACTTCGAAGCGCCGCGCGTCCGCATGCGGTGGGCAACGGGAACGGAGCACACCCGACCGCCCGCGCGCAGCACCAGCGCCGGCATGAAACGATGAAGCGCATCGAAGCGCGGCAGCGCGAGGAAGAGATCGCGCGGCAGCAATTTGATGCCGCAGCCGGAATCCGGAGTTGCATCACCGAGCACGGCGCCGCGAATGCCGTTGGCGATGCGCGAGGCGACGAGACGCGCGGCATTATCGCGCCGGCTTCCGCGCCGGCCGATGAACAGCGTGCGCGCCGCATCGGCACCTGCGTTGTCACGCTTGGTGAGCAGACGGGGCAGGTCGGCCGGATCGTTCTGCCCGTCGCCGTCGAGGGTCGCGATCCAGGTGCCGCGCGCCGCCTGAACACCGTTGATCGTCGCCTGGCTCTGTCCGCACGACTTTGCGTGGGTCAGCACACGCACGCGAGGATCGTTCAGCGCGGCAAGCTCGGCCGGGGTCGTGTCGGTGGAGCCGTCGTCGACGAAAATGATTTCGTATGAAGGTAAAGCCTTCAAGGCCGCATGTATCTCAGCCACCAGCTGCGTCACATTGCCCGCCTCGTCGCGAACGGGAATGACGACCGAAAGCTCCAAGAAGGAAGAAGGTGAAGGCGCGTTCATCGAGGGCCGAAGGTGGTGATGCCGCCGTCATACACGCGTGCACGGCGCCGAACAAAAGGTTTGTATTGGCATTATTTAGGGCCCGTGCGCTTGTTCCCGCAGAAGGCATGGCCTAATCCTAGCCCATGCCTGCCCAGCGCCAGCCGTCCGCCCCGCCCTCTTCGCGTGCCATTGCTTGGTGGCTGGTCGTTTGCGCGGCCATGATCTTTATCATGGTGGTCATTGGCGGGGCGACCCGGCTGACGGAGTCCGGACTTTCGATGGTCGAGTGGAAACCGCTCACCATGGTCCCGCCGCTGAGCGAGGCGCAGTGGCAGGACGAATTCGCCGCCTACCGCTCCTCGCCCGAGTACAGGCTGAAGAACGCCGGCATGTCGCTCGCGGCGTTCAAGAAAATCTATTGGTTCGAGTTCACGCATCGGCTCTGGGGCCGGCTGATCGGTTTCGTCTTCGCCGTGCCGCTTCTCTATTTCATCTGGCGGCGCGCCGTGGACCGGCCGCTTCTTTTCAAACTCGCCGGCCTGTTCATCCTCGGTGGACTCCAAGGGGCGCTGGGCTGGTTCATGGTGGCGAGCGGTCTCGTCGACCGCCCCGACGTGAGTCAGTACCGCCTCGCGGCTCATCTCACGCTCGCCTTTGCGGTCTATGGCTTGATTGTTTGGCTCGCGCTCGAGCTGTTCGAGCAAGGGCGTGAGCGGCCGCCCTCGACGCTCGCGCCGGCTCTGCAGCGTGCTGCGCGGTTCTTGCCATTCTTCGCGCTCGTGGTGGTCGGCGCCGGCGCCTTCGTTGCGGGGATTAATGCCGGCCTTATCTATAATACATTCCCGCTGATGGACGGGCGGGTGATCCCGGAAGGGCTCTATTCGATGCGACCCTGGTACATGAGCGCCTTCGAAGACGCGACGACGGTGCAATTCAATCATCGCGTGCTCGCCCTCAGTCTGTTCGCCCTGATCGCCGTCGTGTGGGCGCGCGCGGGGCGTGTGGTTACGGGCCGTACGCGTGCCGTCCTGAACGCGATGATGATCATGGCTTTGGTGCAGGCCGGGCTTGGTATTTCGACACTCGTCCTCCAAGTACCGCTTGGCCTTGCGCTTGCGCACCAGGCGGGCGCGCTCGCGCTCTTTACCTTCACCGTGTGGTTCGCCCACACCCAGCGCGCCGCGAGCCCCGCACCGGCGGGCGCGCATCCACCTTTCCACGCTGAACCGGCGGAGTAGACCCATGGCCGACCTCAAGACCACCGAAACGTTGTTTTTCGACAAGACCGGCATGGACAAGAACTCCGTCAGCCGTGTCGTCGCAAACGCGCTTCAGGACTGCGACGACGGCGAGCTTTACATGGAGTACTGCCAGTCGGAGAGCTTCAGCTTCGACGACGGTCGCATCAAGAATGCCTCGTTCGACACCTCGCAGGGCTTCGGCCTGCGCGCCGTGTCCGGTGAAGTGACCGGCTTTGCGCACTCGACGACCTTGACCGAGCAAGCCATCGCCCGCGCCGGTGAGACCGTGCGCGCCGTGCGGACAGGGCGCGGCGGCACCCTCGCCGACCCGCCGTCGGGCACGAACCAGCAGCTCTATACCGATGAAAACCCGCTGCCGATGGTGCCGTTCGACATCAAGGTCGCGACGCTGGCCGAAATCGACGCTTACGCCCGCAAGAAGGATCCGCGTGTGAAACAGGTGAGCGCGTCGCTCGCCGGGTCCTGGCAAGCGGTGCATATCTTGCGGCCGGATGGCTACAACGTCGCCGACATCCGCCCGTTGGTGCGGCTCAACGTCAGTATCATTGTCGAGGACAAAGGCCGTATGGAAACCGGCAGCTACGGCGCCGGCGGCCGCGTTACCTACGGTGAATTCCTGAAGGCCGATACCTGGCAGGCGGCGGTCGATGAAGCGCTACGCCAGGCGCTCGTCAACCTTGAAGCGGTCGATGCGCCGGGCGGCGAAATGGAAGTCGTGCTCGGTCCCGGGTGGCCCGGCGTGCTGCTGCACGAAGCGGTCGGTCACGGGCTGGAGGGCGACTTCAATCGCAAGAAGACTTCGGCCTTCTCAAATCTCATGGGTCAGCGCGTGGCGTCGAAAGGTGTCACCGTCATCGACGATGGCACCTTCCACGATCGCCGCGGCTCACTCACCGTCGATGATGAAGGGACGCCAACCTCGCGCACGGTACTGATCGAAGACGGGATCCTCACAGGTTATCTCCAGGACCGCCTGAATGCGCGTCTCATGAACATGCGTCCGACCGGCAATGGCCGGCGGCAGTCTTACGCGCATCACCCCATGCCGCGCATGACCAACACCTTCATGCTGGGCGGCGATCGCCACCCGGATGAAATCATCGCTTCCGTCAAGAAGGGGCTTTACGCCGTGAATTTCGGCGGCGGACAGGTGGACATCACGTCGGGCAAGTTCGTCTTCTCGGCCACCGAGGCTTACATGATCGAGAACGGCAAAATCGGCCGCCCGGTCAAGGGTGCGACCCTGATCGGGAATGGGCCGGATTCGATGCGTAAAGTGTCCATGATCGGCAACGACATGAAGCTCGATCCCGGCATCGGTACCTGCGGTAAGGACGGACAGGGCGTGCCGTGCGGCGTGGGACAGCCGACGTTGAAGATCGAACAACTCACCGTGGGCGGCACCGCGGTCTAGTTTTGCCTCGATACCCGAGGTAATCTTCCGTTGCGGCGCGGCGCCATTGGGGGACGGCCGCGGTTCTGGAGTTCGTTTCGCGATGGCTCGCTGGCATGCCCTGTGGATGAAGCCGGTCCTCGCCCCTGACATCGAACGCGAACTGAATGTCGAGCGCCTTTTGGCTCTGGTGCGATTGCAACCCATCGCGGCCGTCGCGCATTCCGTCAACTCGCTGATTCTGACCGTCGCCGCCTGGCCTGATTTTCGGCATCCAATGTTCATGGCGCTTGCGGTCATCGTCCAGATCGCCGCCGCCTGGCAGTTGCTGGTGTGGTGGAGCCGGCGCGGGCGATCGCGGCCGGGCGAGATCAAGGATCGCACCATCACCCGCCTTGTCCTATGGGCGGTGGTCTACGGCCTCCTCTGGGGCGCTTTCACGTCGACTCTCGTCGTCTCCGTCCCGGAGGCCGGGGTCGATCTCCTCACCTTCAGCATGATCGCGGGCATGGCTGCGGGCGCTACGATCATGATGTATTCGATCCCCGCGGCGATGGTCGCCTTCCTCGTGCTAGCGATGGTACCGCCGTGGATCGCGGTGGCCTTCGCCGGGGATCGCATGGCGCCGGGCATTGTCGCTTACACCTTCGTCTATTTCGCCTTCCTCCTGGTCGCAGGCCGCACCGGCTATCAGACCTTCGTCGAGAACGTGCGGTTGCGCGTGCAGAATGCGGACCTCGCCTACAAAGCGGAGGCCGCCAATCGCGCTAAGTCGCGCTTCCTCGCGAATATGAGTCATGAATTGCGCACGCCGCTGAATGCCATAATCGGGTTTGCGGAAGTGATTCACAATCAGTTCAAGGGTCCGGTTGGCAACCCGCAGTACGTGGATTTCGCGCGATCGATCCACGAAAGCGGCCGTCATCTGGTCGGCATCATCAATGACATTCTTGATCTGTCCAAAGTCGAAGCCGGGAAGGCCGAGCTGGACGAGGAGGTGACGAGCACTGCAGGCGTCATCGATCATGCCGTCAACCTCATGCGCCAGGCGATCGATGCGGCGCAGCTTCGCATTGACGTTCAGGCGGAGCCGAATCTGCCGGACATCGTCGTCGATGTCCGCAAGATCAATCAGGTGCTGTTGAACGTCCTTTCCAACGCGGTGAAGTTCACGCCCGCGGGCGGGCGGGTGAAAGTCGAGAGCCGGCGCGCCGCGGATGGCGGCATCGAGATCACGGTTGTCGACTCCGGCGTCGGCATTGCCGAAGACGAACTCGCCGACGTTCTCAAACCCTTCGTACAAAGCCGCGATACGGAGCGGCGCCGTGTGCAAGGCACAGGGCTCGGCCTGCCGCTCGCCGACCAGCTGATCAAGCTGCACGGAGGCGCCTTCGTGCTTGCCAGCACGCGCGGCATGGGCACGACCGTGACCATTCGCCTTCCGGCGCAGCGGGTCGTTGAGCCCAGGCCGACGAGAGCATCGGCCTAAAACCGGATCCTACCGGCAATTCCGATCGCAGGCTCCTTGGCGCCGATCATCGGCATCAGCGTCACGCGTTCATCGAAGCGATCCACGAGAAAATAAGCTGACGCGTGAGCGATCGCCGCCGATGCAATGACGTCGCGCCAGCGGTGATAATTGCCGTCGATCCGACTCACCGCGACCGCCGCAGCCGCAATCTCGGCCGGTACTCCCCACTCCCATCCGTAGCGATGATAGATGAAGGCAGCACCGCTGAAGGCCCAGGCCGTGTGGCCCGACGGGAACGAGCGGCGTCCGCCGTTCGGACGTGTATCGTCAATCGCATACTTGAGCGCATAGGTCGTCCCGAGCGTCACCGCTCCGCTCGCGAGCAACTGGGTCAACCCGCTCGCATCATCTTTCGCAAGGGCGAGAATCGCCGCGCCGGCCGGGAGGGCGTACCTCCCCACGTCGCCGTAGGTCGTAAAAGACTCTCCTGCGAATGCCTGCGAAATAGGCAGGCTAAGGAGAAGGACCGCGACCTTAAGTCGCAGTCTGCAGAGAGCACCGACCCAGCGCATGCTTCGGCCTCCGCCGCTAGCGGTCCCTGGCCCCCAAAACCCCATCGGGTAGTGTGTGAGGGAAGATGATTTTAGGCCGACAACCACACCGCGCATCGAAATCGTAAACCTCGCTTTTTGCCTTATAAACCAAGCGTTTCTGGGAGCTACCGTGCATCGAAATGCCTTGACTTTACAAGGCGGACGGGGAGTAATTCTTGTGCAATCGAGTTTTGGCCTGACGTTGCTAGCACCACCCGCTACGGCCCCGGGGCCTTTTTCCTTGGGCGGCGCTCACGAGTCACTCCCAACACTGGTTGTCGGACGCCGCGCGACGTGTGCGCGGTATTTCGCGCAAGTGAGCGCATCTACGGAGAGAGACGCAAAATGGCTTCAGGCACCGTGAAGTGGTTCAACAAGGTCAAGGGCTACGGCTTCATTCAGCCCAGCGACGGCGGAAAGGATGTGTTCGTGCACATCACCGCGGTCGAACGCGCCGGCATGGATACGCTGGTTGAAGGACAGAAGATCAACTACGAACTCGTCACCGAGCGCGGCAAGACCGCCGCTGCCAACCTCAAGGCGGGCTAAAAAACGGACTTAAGAGAGCCCAGCGCTCCGCTCACATTAAAAACGGCACAGTCGATCGGCTGTGCCGTTTTTTCTTTGACGACGCGCCGCGGACGGCTTCCCTTTTCTGCCGCGCCTTGTGAGGGCCGCAAGTTTCGCCTCTGCGGCCCCGCGGAACCAACGTTCTTCCCTCGGCATTACGTTCTTCGCAACGCCCGCGCTGGTAACCAGCGGGCGAGTAAAAAAGGGAGAACGTCCATGACTTCGAGCGGTAGTCGCATCACCGGAATCAACGCACGGGCGGTGATCATCGCGTTGGTGGCTTTCTTTGGCCTCAGCACGTTTCTTGTGATCGGCGCCGCTGTCGGGGTGGTCGCGGCCGGCATGATGGGTTGAGCCATCCCCTGGTCGTCTCTCACGAGCGCCGCCGATCGTAGGAGCGTGTGACCTCGGCGACGACGAGTACTACTACTCGTCCCACGTCGCGCGGCCTTTCCCGCGTGTCGCGGCGTGGTCGCTGTGCATCTTCCAGGCGCGGGCGGCTTCCTCGTTCTGCCAATAGCTCACGGTGATACCGACCCCGTCGGCGCCGTGCGCGCTATGCACACCGCGATATCCCGGAAAGTGCGCGGCCGCCGCCATCATCGCCGCGGCGGCGGCATACCCCTCCGGATTCTCCGCGGCGCGTTGCGAAACGGAGATCACGGAGACGTCCCCTTTTCTTTCATACTCAACCCTCAAGCTCGATGGTCAACCCGACTGTATCGCCTGCGCCGATCTTCGCTTTCTTCCGTACTTCGGCCTTGATCGGCAGGACGTAGGCGCCCGCCTGTTTGGCGGGAAATAGCGACGTCTTCCAGGTTTCCCTTTTGATCGTCACCGCAACGCGCACCGAGCCCATGGGAGAGCGCATGCCCTCGGTCATGGCCTTGATGCTGGCGGACACCTTTTTCGGCAAGGTGACGAAATGCCAGGATGCTTTCTCCGCGGACCAGAGCCAGACTTTCGTGCGCACTTTCCACTGCATCGCAGGCTACAGGTATTTGTGCGCGCGAAACCAGGCGATGGCGTCCGCCAGCGCTTCGTCGGCCGGGCGCGGCGTGTATCCCAGCTCGCGCGCGGCTTTCGCACTTGAGAAGAACATGCGCTTGCGCGCGAGCCTGAGCCCGTCCACGGTGACAAAAGGTTCTCCGGTGTTGAAGACGCGGGCGAAAAACTCCGCGGCGTAGGCGAACGGCATGATGGCGGCATTCGGGATTCGAATCGTCGGCGGGCTCCGTTTCACAAGCGCCGAGATGCGCCCGAGGATCTGCTGGAGCGTCAGATTCTCCGCGCCAAGCACATAGCGCTCGCCGACGACACCTTTATCGTGCGCAAGCAGATGGCCGAGGGCGACATCGTCGACATGCACGATGTTCAGTCCTGTATCCACGAAAGCCGGCATCCGGCCCGTCGCCGCCTCGACGATGGTGCGGCCCGTCGGCGTTGGCTTCACATCGCGCGGTCCCACCGGTGCCGTCGGGTTGACGATAACGATCGGAACCCCGCTTTTAGCCAAGCCGCGTACCCGCTCCTCCGCATCGAATTTGGAGCGCTTGTACGGCCCGATCATGTCGGCTGCGCTGACCGGCGTGACTTCATCAGCCTCGCGGCCATCGCGATGAAGCCCGAGCGTGGCAACGGAGCTCGTGTAAACCATGCGCGCGACGCCGGCGTCGGCGGCTTCACGCAGCAACCCTTCCGTAGCCTCCACATTGATCGCGAACATGGCGGCGGGGTCGCGGGTCCAAAGCCGGTAGTCGGCGGCGACGTGATAAAGGCTTGATGCGCCCGCGACCGCCTTGCGGCGTGCCGCGGGGTCGCGCAGATCGCCTTCGACGATCTCAAGCTTGAGGCCTTCGAGGTTGCGGCGATCGCCGCCGGCCCGGGCCAGCACCCGGACGGTTTCGCCTCGAGCCAGAAGCGCGCGCGCGACGGCCGAACCGACGAAGCCCGTCGCGCCGGTCACCAGGGCTGTCATCGCTTCAGGCTCTTCTTCATGAAATAGCGCGTGTGACCCGGCGGATAGTCATCGATCTGGCCGAGCACGGTATAGCCAAGGCGTTCGTAGAACCCGCGCGCCTGGAAGCTGTACGTATCGAGCCAAACGCCAACGCATCCACGGCGCCGCGCTTCTTCCTCGGCCAACGTCACGATACGCGCGCCGGCGCCCGATCCACGGAGAAGTTCCGGCACGAACAGCGCTTCGATGCGAAGATGCGACCACGCGGTCGCGCCGAGAAGGCCGCCGATCACAGGCCCTTTGTCTTCGCTGCGCAAGAGCACCCAGAGCGGGCGAACCTCCGGCGCTTCGACGGCCTTGCGGTTATGCGCGGCGAGCCCGCCGTAGAGCAGCTTGCGCACGTGGGGGTGATCGCCCTCGCTGAGTTCCAGCTTGGGATTCATGGCTCATTCCATCATGATGCCCCCCGCATGCACAAGCGTCCCACACAGGTCATCTTCACCGCCGACGATTTCGGCCTGTGCGAGGAGGTGAACGAAGCGGTGGAACGCGCGCACCGCGAAGGCGTGCTCTCGGCGGCGAGCCTGATGATCGCCGCCCCCGCCGCGGCAGATGCCATCAAGCGCGCCAAACGCATGCCGCGGCTCGGCCTCGGCCTCCATCTAACCCTGGTCGAAGGACGACCGGTGTTGCCGCCCGCCGTGTTGCCGGCCTTGGTGACGGACGATGGTTCGTTTCGGGACGGCCTGGCGCGCGCGGGCGTGAGGTGGTTCTTCTCCGCCGGAGCGCGGCGCCAGCTCAGAGCGGAGATCCGGGCGCAGTTCGAGGCGTTCCGGGCCACCGGCTTTTCTCTGGATCATGTGAACGCGCATAATCACATGCATTTCCATCCGACCGTGTTGAACGTCATCCTCGAGGTTTCGCGCGAGTTCGGCGTCCGTGCCGTACGCCTCCCGTATGAGCGCCCGGCCGGACTACTGGCGCCGTGGTGTGCGCTCATGAAAAAGGGGCTCACGGCAGCCGGAATCGCCTGTAACGATCGGGTTGTTGGGCTTCATCAAACCGGGCACGTCACCGAGGAACTGGTGTTGCGCGCATTGGCGGATCTCGAGCCGGGCGTAACCGAGTTCTATCTGCACCCGGCCGTGACGGCGACGCCCCGGCTGGAAGCGGCGGCGCCTGGATACGATCGGACGGGCGAACTGGCCGCCCTCGTCAGCCCGCGGGTCGCGGCGCGCTTAACCGAACTCGGTCTCCGGCCCTTGTGTTTTTCCGACATCTCATAATGTTCCGCGCTTTCGATCCGACTGCGTCGCTTGCAATCGGCGGCCCCGCCGATAGGATGCGGTCGACCGGAAGACCAGACAACGATGAACGTCCGCACGCTGACCTCGAACGGCACGCCGATCCCGTTCACCACAGACTATTTCGCTGAGTTGCGCGAGAGCACGCTCAGCCTCGGCGGGGACACGCTGCGTGCGCGGTATGACGAGGACGGTTACGTCCTGCTGAAGGGCGCGCTGCCGTCAAATCTGGTCCTCGACATGCGCGAGGCTTACTTAAGCCTTTTCGACCGCACTTTCTTCAAGGATGGCGATGCGCGGCGCGGCGCATATTCCGGAAGCATGCCGAAAGTTCCTGACCACGGCATCGCCGGACATCCGGCTTACGCCTTCGTGCGCAGCCGCAGCTTCCATTCGTTCATCGAAACGCCGGCCCTCAAACACATCGCCGAAACCTTGTTCGGCGGCGCCGCCGCGTTGATCCGCCGCACGCCGTTGCGTCACTTCGTTCCGGGCGCGAAGCGCGCGTCGCGCGCCCATCTCGACAGAACCTACATCGACGGCGTGGCCGCGGATGTATTGACGATCTGGGTGCCGCTCGGCGAATGCCCGGTCGACGCCGGGGGTCTTCTCTATCTCGAGGGCTCGCATACAGACGACGTTCTGGAGAATTTGCGCGTATCTGCGCCTACCGATCGCGCCGACCGGCGGCCGATCACTCACGATCTCAAGTGGATGTCCGATCGCAGCGGCCGTCGCTGGCTGTATACCGATTACGTTGCGGGCGATGTCGTCGTGCACGGGCCGACCATCGTCCATGCTTCCCTCGACGCCCAGCGCGACATCATGCGAGTCTCGACCGATGTTCGCTTCCGCCGCGAAGGCAGTCCCGCCGACCCGCGCTGGAACGACGATTGGTCGGCGGATGACGGTTATTAGTTCGTGGGGTTGACGCGTCTCGCTGTGCGCGTCGTTCACGCCAGCCGCAGCCGGCCGTGGCTCGCGATCGCGGTCATCCTCTCGCTGGCGATCGTCTCCGCCGTCGCCGCGGCCCGTACGCTCACGATCAACACCGATACGACGGCGCTGTTTGACGCCGACCTTCCCTTTCGCGTGGCGGAGCGCGATTTCGACAACCAGTTTCCCGGTGACGTCGAACTCATTGTCGTCGTCATCGACGGTCCGTCGCCGGCCAAGTCCAATCGCGCCGCAGACGCCTTGGCCGCACGCCTGGCTGCCAATCCGCACCTCTTCGTCAGCGCCGTAAACCCCACAGGCGGCCCCTTTTTCGAACAAAACGGACTGCTCTACCTCTCCGCCGCAGATATCGATGTCCTGGGGAACGAGCTTGCGGCCGCGCAACCCCTCCTCGGCGCGATCGCGGGAGATCCCAGCGCACGCGGCGTGTTCCGCCTGCTCGATCTCGCATTCATGGCAGCGGCGGACCAGCAATCGTCCGCGGCCATCGCCCCGCTTGCAGCCCAGACGGCGGCAGCGGTCAACGCCAATCTTGACGGCAAACAATCGTCCATGGACTGGGATCGCTTGTTCGGAGCGTTGCGTAGCGGCGTGCCGCCGCGCGCGATCGTCCTGGCAAAAGCGAGGCTTGATCTTACCGCGCTTGAACCAGGCGCCGCAGCGACGGCGTTCGTTCGGCAAACCGCGGCCGGACTCGGACTTACGCGGGACAAGGGCTTCGAGGTACGGCTCACCGGAGAGGTTCCACTGACCGACGAAGAGTTTGCGACCATCGCCAGCGGCACGACCTTCGCCGGTACGCTCGCCGTCGTCGGTGTGGCGGTGCTTATGGTGCTTGCGCTCGGCTCACTGCAATTGGTCGCGGTGACGCTTGTGACCCTTTTCGTCGGGTTTTTATTCACTCTCGGCTGGGCCGCGATCAGTGTCGGTGAAATCAACCTGATCTCCATCGCGTTCGTCTTCATGTTCGTCGGCATCGCGGTCGATTTCGCGATGCAGTACTGCCTTCACTTCCGCAATGAACGCCTGAGGCGCGGCGCCGCCGACGATGCGCAGGCCGTGGAAGCCGCCGGCGGCTCCGTGGCCGAGCCTTTGCTGCTGAGCGCCGCGACGGTGGCCGTTGGCTTCTTTTGCTTTCTGCCGACCGCATACAGAGGCGTTGCGGAACTCGGCGTGATTGCCGGCGGCGGCATCATTATCGCGGTCATCTTGAACTTCACATTGATGCCTGCATTGCTGCAGTTGACCCGGCTCAAGCCGGAAACGCGTCCCGTAGGTTTCGTTCGCGCCGCGCCGCTCAATCGCAAACTTCTTGCGCACCGCGGGCCGGTCCTCATCACCGCCGCGATTGTCGTGGCGATGGCTGCCGCGTCCTTGCCGCGCCTGGCCTTCGATTTCGATCCGATGAAGCTGAAAGATCCCGACACGGAGTCCATGCAAACCGCGCGCATGCTCGAAGGCGATCCGCTCGTGGATGCGCAGACCCTCAGCGTTCTGGTCGGAACGCCCGAGGAGGTGCGCAGCCTCGCCGCCAAGCTGGCGCTGTTGCCGGAAGTCGGGCGGGTGCAAAGCGTTTTTGACCTCGTCCCCGCCGATCAGGATGTGAAGCTCGCTCAAATCGACGATCTGGCGCTCTTTCTCGCGCCCGTGATCAATCCGGCGGCGGCGGCGGCACCGCCGTCAGCAGATGAAATACGCGCCGCCGCACATGAGGCGTTGAGGGCGGCGGACACGTATCTGAGTTCCCCTCATGCCGGCGGTCCCCTGGCCCGCGCCGCAACGGAACTGCGGGATTCACTGCGGCGCGTCGCGACCGCCGACGACGCCACCGTCTCGACTCTATCTACAGCCCTCGTGCGCGGTTTCGACGAAGCCCTCGATCCCCTCCGGACGGTGCTGACGGCGCGCCCGGTGTCGCTCGACGACCTTCCCGCGTTCCTGAAGTCAAACTTTATCGCGCAGGATGGCCGTTATCGGCTCCAGATCTTTCCTAAGGATAACGCGCGCGATATCGATGCCATGGCGCGTTTCACGGTAGCGGTACGGGAGGTCGCGCCGGACGCGATCGGGCCGCCTGTGGTGATTTATGAAAGCGGCCGTATCGTCACCCAGGCATTCGCGACGGCCGGCGGCCTCGCCCTCGCCGCGATCGGCATCGTGCTGATGGCCATGTTCCGGCGGATCGGCGACGTGCTGCGCGTTCTGGTCCCACTCCTGGTCGCCGTCACGCTCACGCTCGGCACCTGCGCGCTGATCGGCTTTCCGCTCAACTTTGCCAACATCATTGCGCTACCCCTGCTGCTCGCGGTGGGCGTCGCATACCCGATCCATTTCGTATCGGCGTGGCGCGAAGGTGAAGCCTTCTTGCTCGCCTCGCCCGCGGGCCGCGGCATGCTCTTTAGCGCGCTGACGGATACGGCCGCTTTCGGCAGTATGTCGCTGGCGACGCACGAAGGCACCGCAAGCATGGGCTTTCTCCTCACCATGGCTCTCGCATTCAATCTTATTGCGACTTTGATCGTGTTGCCGGCGATCCTGGGCCCGCCGGCGCCGCGCGCTCACTGAGCGGCGGCCTCGAGCTTATCGGTCAGGGCGGTGAGGTGGCTGGCCAGTGCCGCGGCGCCGCCTTGCGCAAATACTCCGGCAAAGTCCGACCGGCGCAGCGCGAGCTGGCTCACGGACCCGTCGAGCAGGATGTCGACGATCTGCCATGGTCCGTCATTCTTTTCCGTGGGCTTCTGCCGAAGGCGATAGTTGAGCACGGCGGCCTTACCGGACTTCGGCTTGATCTCCGTATTCACCACCACGTCCGTTTTTTCAGGATCGCTGAACCCGGTGATAACGAATTGTTCGCCGCTCCAGTTCTTAAACTGTGACGCGTAGGTGGCGATCGTCCAACCCGCGAAAGCTTCGACGAGCTTCTTGCGCTCGTCCTCACTCAGCTTCTGCCAACCGCCGCCGACGGAAATGCGAGTCATTGTTTCGAGGTCGAAGACTTCATGCACCACCGGAGCAATCTTTTCCTTGCGCTCGGCGAAGGAGAATTCGGCGCCTTGCTTCATGTTGTCGAGCAGCGCCATATGCAGCTTCTCGACCATCATGACCGCTGCAGGCCTGTCCTTCTGCAGCACCGCACGCGCAGGCGCGGTCACAGTCAGGAGACCGAAAAGACACAAGAAAAGATAAACCAGGCGAGGAATGGTTCACTCCTTGGCGCACGCTCCAATCGGCCTATACTGCGCCTTCAAATCTGTCAATTATAAGGCCCATTTACGAGCATAAAGCGCATGGAACTTGGGATGGAACTGCGCGTTCAGGCCAGTGCGGCGACTTTCACGCCCGGGGCGAAACGCACGTCTCCGGTCCGCGACACCCTGCGTCTGCTTTTCGAACGCGGTGGCCCAGGCTTCTGCCAGTTCGCACTCAACAATGCCTGTAACGCGAATTGCGGTTTCTGCAATTTCGCGCGCGACACATTCCCCAAGGACCAATGGAGGTATGCCGATCGGGTCGGGGCCCTCGAGGCCATCGATATCATGGCGCGCGAAGGCATCCGCTATCTGGTTTTCACCGGTGGTGAGCCGACGCTCCATCCCGACATTCTGGAATTCACCGTCCATGCGTCGTCGCTCGGAATGAAAGTCATCCTGGTCTCGAACGCCGGACTTTTTAAAGCCGAGAAGATCCGCAAGCTGCACGCCGCGGGTGTGTCGAGTTTCATCATCTCCGTCGATGCGGCCACGGAAGAGGCCCACGAAAGGAACCGCGGACTTCCCGGGGTATGCAAAAAAATCCGCGAC
>JBFWOJ010000002.1:0-332148 GCA_050250575.1 Rhodospirillaceae bacterium
CGCCCCACTCCGAGGAGAAGGCGAACTTGCGCGACAGCGTGCGGGACAAGACACCTTTTCTGGTGGCGGTGGATGGAACGCGTGTCGACGGCATGGCCAGCGTCTTCGGCAACGGCGTCCCGTCGCTTAAGCACTGCGGCGACATCGGCATGACCCTGCTGCCCGAGTACCGGGAAATGGGCCTGGGAACAAAACTGCTCGAAGGGCTCATCAAAAAGTCCCGCGGCAAGTATGAGACGCTCGTGCTGTGGGTGTTCAAGAAAAACAAGCGCGCGCGGAACCTCTACAAGAAGATGGGGTTCGAGCCGCGCGGTGCGGTCAAACGCGGCGTGAAGCTGCCGTCCGGCTTCGACGACACGCTGCTGATGCAAATGCCGTTGCGCGGCGGACGCACCACATAGGGGAGATTAGACCGTGGCGATCAAAATCAGACCGATCGTCGTGAAGGACGCCGCGAGCTATCGGCGCTGCTACGACGCCGTCCTGAAGGAACGCCTGCATTTTGCCGAGGAGGAAGCACCGCCCCTCTCGGTGCTGCGAAAGAATCTGCGCATGAGCGTGCGGAAGAAATCCCCATTCTTGGTGGCGGTGGACGGAGAGCGCGTTGTCGGATGGGCCGCCGTGCTCAGCAGCAACTTCGCTTCGCTGAAGCACGTGGGAATCCTCGGAGCCGGGGTGCTCGCCGGCTATCGCGGCAATGGCCTCGGCAGAAAACTGACCGAACGCGTTTTGAAATTATGCGGGCGCCGATTTGATTCGGTGGTGCTGTACGCGCTTGGGAAAAACAAGCGCGCCCAAAAGCTGGGCAAGAAGCTGGGGTTTAAACGGTGCGCCTGGGTGAAGAACGGCGCGAAGATGCCCTATGGATATGACGATCGGGTGGCGATGCAGAAGATGATGAGGGGGCAGCATGAAGACATTTACTGACCTCGGCACCTCGGTTACCGCTCACTGGCCGGATTTCTTCGGATATCTCAATTCCGCAATTTTCAGCGGCGCGCTTCGGTTTCCCGAAGCGCCCATTTGTGATTCGACGGGCCATCGTTCGTGTTGCAGAAACGACCCCTCGCTGCGCTCTCCCCTTTCAGGTGAGGGAAAATCCTACCGGGCATCCGGCACCTCTATCATCTCTCCTTCCAGGTTCGGCGTCGTCACCGGCAGCCGGCGCGCACGGCTGGCCTGTTCATACGCGTAGCCGAGCGCGAGCAGTTTGGGCTCGGTGAAGGCGGTGCCGACGAAGGAGATGCCGACCGGAAGATCGTCGTTGGTGAAGCCGGCGGGTACGATCAGATCGGGGAAGCCGGAGAGGTTCGCGTAGTTGGTGCCGCTGTAGCCGCCCCCGCCGCCGCCCGGGGTTTCGGCGATGGTGGCGGGCCGCCGCGACGAGGTCGGGTAGACGTAGGCGTCGAGCTTGTTCGCGGTGAAGAGGCCTTCGATGTACTCGCGGATGAGCGGCATCATGTGGTCGTGCATCGTCTTGTATCTGTAATCGGTCATCGAGCCCGCGGCGAGCTCGCGCTCGAACAGGGCCCAGCGGGTGATGTTGGGACCGGCGCCGTCGGGCCGGGGCGCGACGATGGCGCGTGAGCGCTCGAGCATCTCGGCCAGCGTCTTGGGATACTTCGGTCCGGTGGTCTTGAGGTATTCGCCGACCTGCACCGGGAACTCTGGCCAGCGGATGGTGGTGTAGATCTCGCCCATGCTGTCGAGCAGCCACTTGGGATAATGCACGTCGACGATGGTGGCGCCTTGCGCGCGCATGATGTGTAGGGCGTTCTCGATAATGAAGTCGACCTCCTCGTCCTGTTTCATGAAGTCGCGGGCGATGCCGATGCGCGCGCCCTTGAGGGCGTTCGCGTTCAGGAACTTGCGGTAGTCCTTCTCGAACCTGCCGGCGCTTTTCTTGGTCGCCTCGTCGGCCGGGTCGACGCCGGTCATGGTGCCGAGCACGGCGGCGACGTCGGTGACGCTGCGGGTCATCGGCCCGCCGGTGTCGAAGGAGAGCGCGAGCGGGATGATGCCGTCGCGCGAAAGAAGGCCGTGGGTGGGTTTCAGGCCGACGATGCCGTTGGCGGTGGAGGGCCCGCGGATCGAGCCGCCGGTGTCGGAGCCGAAGCCGACGGTGCCGAAGTTCGCCGCGACCGCGACACCGGTGCCGCCCGAGGAGCCGGCGGGCGAGCGCAGGAGATTGTGCGGGTTCTTCGACTGGCCGCCGAGGGAGCTGTTGGCGCCGGCGGCGGCGAACTCGGAGAGGTTCACCTTCGCCAGGATGATGGCGCCGGCCTCGCGCAGGCGCCGCACCATATAGGCGTCGTCGGGCGGGATACTGCCTTCGAGCAGAATGGAACCGCCGGTGGTCGGCATCTCGACGGTGTCGAAATTGTCCTTCAGCACCACCGGGATGCCGTGCATGGGCGACCGCGGGCCCTTGGCCTTGCGCTCGGCGTCCAATGCTTTGGCTTGCGCGAGCGCATTGGGGTTGATCGCGAGGACGGCGTTGAGGGCCGGACCCTTCTCGTCGTACGCCGCGATGCGCGCGAGGGTGAGCTGAACGAGCTGTTCCGAAGTGAGCGTTCCGGCGTCGAAGGCGGCGTTGATGTCGGCGATGGTGAGAGCGTCGAGCGGGAGTTGTTTCGCGGCGACCGGTGCGGTGAGCAGTGCAAGCGCGACCGCCATCGGGGCGAGCGTCGTGAGAAAGCGCGGACATGTTTTCATGGAAATCCCCCTCGGTGCGGGTGAACGCGGAAGGGAATGGTAGCTGCGGCGGCGCGCGTCCCGCTACCCCCCGCGCGCGGCCTTTGCATATGGAACCGGTTTTTTTGCTGCGCCCGGGACCGGCCGCTGTCTAAGCTGGCGCGGGAAAGGCACCAGAGGGAGACCGCCATGTCGGCGCAGCGCAAGATCACGCCATCCTTGTCGCCAAGCCCGGTAAGGCCGGGGAATTGGAAGCGCTGATCCGCGGCATGGTCGCGTCCTGCCGCGCCAAGCCGGGCAACCTGCGCTGGGAGATCTGGCAGGACCGGGACGATCCCCACCGCTTCGTGCTCGATGAGCTGTATGCGGACGGCGCGGCGGTGGCGGCGCACCGGGCGAGCGCCCATTTCTAGGACTATGCGGCAAAGGTGGGCGCGCGTCGAAGCCGCTGGTGGTGGGGTAGCCGGCGGGGGGTCTGCTGGGTCAAAAAAAGAGCAACCAGAAACCTCTAGATCCTCGGCCCTCCGGGCCAAGGACGACGTGGAGTGTGTTACGAGGCCAGGGGTCCGGCGGATGGGGGATCCGGCGGAATAGAAGTCACGGCGGAATAGGAGTCATGGCGGAATAGGGGTCAGACTCCAATTCCATGAAAGAGTCTTCGTTCCCCTGACCGCTTACAAATGAATTGGAGTTTGACCCCGATTCCGCCTCGAAGGACGCGCCATCGCGGGATGGTCAGCGGAGGACAAAGGAATTGGAATCTGACTCCATTCCGCCCTCCTAGGAAGCGCCGGCGCGGGAATGCTCAACTCAACGCGGCTCAGCGCAGCACGGCGCAGACGGCCTTGCGCAGGGCGTCGAGGCTCGCGGGTTTCTCGACGATGGGATGCCGGCGCCAGGCGGGATCGACGCCGTCGATGCCGTAGCCGGTGAGGAAGAAGAAAGGAGTCGCCGTGGATTCGAGGCGACGGGCGACGGGATAGCTGGCCTGGCCGCCGAGGTTGAGATCGAGCACGGCGAGCTGCGGCAGCGCCTTGTCGAGGAGCGCGAAAGCGGTGCCGACGCTGGAGGCGATCTCGACCCTGGCGGCGCCGAGATCGAAGAGCAGGTCTTCGACATACATGGCGACCAGGGCTTCGTCTTCGACCAGGACGACGTCTTTGCCCTCCAGCGGCCGGCTCGTATCGGCTGGCGCGCTCACGAGGCTTGCACGGCCTCGAGCGGAAACTGGATGCGCACCTTGAGGCCGCCCTGCGCGTAATCGCGGACGACCTCGCCGTGCAATTCGTGCACGACGGCGCGCTCGATGAAGAAAGTGCCGAAGCCGGTGGCGGCGGGCGGACCGGCAAGGGGTGCGCCCTGCTCCTCCCAGGTGAAATGCAGGTCCGTGTCCGCGCGGCGCCAGGATACCGCGAGGCCGCCGGACGGAATCGACAAGGCGCCGTACTTCAGCGCATTGGTGGCGAGCTCGTTGACGATCATGGCGAGCGGCACGGCCTGGCGCGGGCTCAGGGTGAGCGGCGGACCGGTCATGCGCACGCGCGCGAGCGCCGCATCCTCATAGGCCTGCAGGATCACGCGGATCAGCTCGCCCAGCTCGACCGCGGTCCAGTTGCGGTCGCTGAGCACATTGTGGGCGCGCGACATTGCCATCAGCCGGTTCTGGATGGCGGTGCGCACCTGCGCGGGGTCGACGGTACGGCGCAGGGTCTGCGTCACGATCGCCTGCACGCCGGCGAGGGTGTTCTTGACGCGGTGATTGAGCTCGTTGATCAGGAGCTCGCGCTGGGTTTCGGCGCGGGTGACGGTGCGCGCCATGCGGAAGGCGAAGGCGGCGGCAATGAGATAGAACAGCGCACTGAAAGCAACCGTGAGCACGAGCGCGCGGTTGACCGAAGCCTCCAGTTCCTCCGCCGGGACGCCGATCGCCACCGTCCAGCCGGTTTCAGGTGAACGGGTGTAGGCGGTCAGGAGGCGCACGCCTTCGACGGAGACGGTCGAGGCGATGCCTTCGGGGCCTTTGCGCATTTCGGCCTGCAAGGAGGAGGCGGCGGAGGTCAGCGCCTTTTCGTCCGTCCGATCGACCAAGGGCGGATTGCGCGCGACGTGATGATTGTTGCGATCAAAGATCGAGATGACCCAGCCGTCGGGAAGGTTGAGGGTGTCGACGATGTCGAAAAAAGCGTCACGCGGGGGATTGAAGGCGAGCGCGTAGAGAACCTCACCGTCTTTCACCACCGGCATGTCGATGGTGAAGGTGGGCAGCCCGGTGACCGCGCCGAGGTACATGTCGGAGACATAGGTCCCCTTGTCGGTGAAGACCTGGTCGACGCCGGCGAGGTTCGCCCGCTTGAGAGGCCCCTTCAGAGGCAGCACGCTGAGAAGGATATTGCCTTCGCGGTCGGAGAGGACGACGTTGGAGCCCCGGCCGGGAAAGGTGGCGACAAAGCGGTTCGCCTCGAGCTGAAAGGCGGCAAGATCGCCGGCCTGCAGGGCGGGTGAGCCGGAGAGCAGCCGGGCGGCGCCGATGTAACCCTTGAGCTCGGCGTCGGTGGAGGCCATGACGCCGCGGGCAGTCTGCAGAATGCCTTCGCCGGTGCGCTCCTCCGTGACGCGGGAGACGCCGATCACGATCGCGAGGGTGAGGACGAGCATCGGCACGACAATGCCGGCGAGCAGTAGCCGCAGCTGACGGTAGAGATCGGGCTTGGGCAGGAGGGCCGGATCGGCGACAGGCGAGATCTTTTGCGGTGCAAGCGTCGTGGGCGAAACGATGTTCATCGCGGGCCGGCCGGCATCCCGAAAAGAGAGAAGGGGAAAAGGTCCCCAGTTTAGACCGCTTTCGCGCCCGCGGACATTAACCCCTGCGCAGACTCGCGGCAGGTTTTTCGCAGCTTACGTCCGTCGCCCGTGGAAAAAGCCACGGCGGGGGACGGTTCCCGCCCTTTAGGACCGCGCATCCTCAAAAGCGCCTAATGGCCCGGATGGAGGCCGGGGGCTTCGTGGCCGGTGCGCGCGACATATTCGGTGTAGCCGCCGCCGTATCGATGCGGACCTTCGGGCGTGAGCTCGAGCACCCGGTTGGACAGCCGGGCGAGGAAGTAGCGGTCGTGGGAGACGAACAGCATGCTGCCCTCGAAGTCGGCGAGGGCCTCGACCAGCATCTCCTTGGTGGCCATGTCGAGGTGGTTGGTCGGCTCGTCAAGGACGAGGAAGTTCGGCGGATCGAACAGCATCTTGGCCATAACCAGGCGCGCCTTCTCGCCGCCCGAGAGAACGCGCACGGGCTTTTCGACATCGTCGCCGGAAAAGCCGAAACATCCGGCGAGGGTGCGCAAGGTACCCTGCCCCGCCTGCGGAAAGGATGAGTCGAGGGATTCGAACACGGTCTCGTCGCCGTCGAGCAGATCCATGGAGTGCTGGGCGAAGTAGCCCATTTTCACATTGGCGCCGAGCTTCACGGTGCCTTTGTCCGGAACGGTGCCGATGGCCGGATCAAGCGCGCCCGCCACCAGCTTGAGGAGCGTCGACTTGCCGGCGCCGTTGGCGCCCAGCACGCACCAGCGCTCCTTGCGGCCGAGATGGAAATCGAGATTCTCATAGATCCTGTGCCGGCCATAGGCCTTGTGGACGTGTTCGAAGGTGACGACGTCATCGCCGGAGCGCGGCGGCGCCCGGAATTCGAAACGCACGGTCTGGCGGCGCCTGGGCGGCTCGACCCGCTCGATCTTCTCGAGCTTCTTCACTCGGCTCTGCACCTGGGCGGCGTGGGAGGCGCGGGCCTTGAAGCGCTCGATGAACTCGATCTCCTTGGCGAGCATCGCCTGCTGGCGGTCGAACTGGGCCTGGCGCTGCTTTTCGGACAGCGCGCGCTGCTGTTCGTAGAAGTCGTAGTTGCCGGAGTAGCTGATGAGCGATCCGCCGTCGATCTCTACGATGCGCGTGACGATGCGGTTCATGAATTCGCGGTCGTGGGAGGTCATGAGGAGCGCGCCCTCGTAGCGTTTCAGGAAATCCTCGAGCCAGATGAGGCTTTCGAGGTCGAGGTGGTTCGAGGGCTCGTCGAGCAGCATGGCGTCGGGGCGCATCAGGAGGATGCGCGCGAGGGCGACGCGCATCTTCCAGCCGCCGGAGAGGAGCCCGACATCGGCGTCCATGCGTTCCTCGGTGAAGCTGAGGCCGGCGAGCACCTCGCGGGCGCGGTCCTCGAGCGCATAGCCGCCGAGCTCCTGAAAGCGCCCCTGCACTTCGCCGTAGCGCGCGACGAGCGCTTCCATGTCGTCCGCGCGCGCCGGATCGATCATCGCCGCTTCGAGTCCCGCCATCTCGGCGGCGAGCGTGCTCAAGGGTCCGGCGCCGTCCATGACCGCCGCGACGGCGCTTTGGCCGGACATCTCGCCGACGTCCTGGCTGAAGTAGCCGACAGTGATGCCGCTTTCGACCAGCACGCGGCCGTCGTCGGGCTGCTCGCGGCCTGCGATCATGCGGAAGATGGTGGACTTGCCGGCGCCGTTCGGGCCGACGAGGCCGACCTTCTCGCCCTTCTGCAGCGCCATCGCGGCGTCGATGAACAGGATCTGGTGGCCGTGCTGCTTGCTGACGGAATCGAGGCGGATCATAAGAACGTGCTAACGCAATGAATGTGAGGGCGTGACGCCGCGATCAATGGGGATCGGCGATGCCGAGCGCGGCCGCGGCATGGCGCAGGGCCATGCTGGCCTGTTCGCGCGCGGTCTCGACCCAGACGCGGTCGAAGACCTCGTCGCCCGTGGCGTGCTGGCGCGAGAGCACCTTCTCCATGTCCTCTTCCAGCATGGCAAGGAGCTGCTTCGGATCGTTCTCGCGCAGGGCGATGCGAAGCGTGAGGCTCAACAGGCACTGCACCAGCAACTGCGTTCCGAACAGGCGCGCGGCCGTGTCGGTGTTCATGTCCTGCATGCGCTGGATGAGGGGAAGGATCTGGCGAAGGTCGTCGTTCATGGTGGGCCCGCGGGCTACTCCCACTCGATCGTGCCGGGGGGCTTGCTGGTCACATCATAGGTCACGCGGTTGACGCCCTTGACCTCGTTGATGATGCGGTTCGCGACCCGGCCCAGGAATTCCATGTCGAAGTGGTAGAAGTCCGCCGTCATGCCGTCGGTGGAGGTGACGGCGCGCAGAGCGAGCGCGTAGTCGTAGGAGCGCGCGTCGCCCATGACGCCGACGGTGCGCACCGGCAGGAGCACGGCGAAGGCCTGCCAGATGGCGTCGTAGAGTTTGGCGTTCCTGATCTCCTCGAGATAGATCGCGTCGGCCTTGCGCAGGATGTCGAGCTTCTCGCGGGTGATCTCCTGCCCCGGGATGCGGATGGCGAGGCCCGGGCCCGGGAACGGATGGCGACCGACCATCTCGTCGGGCAGGCCAAGCTCCTTGCCGAGCGCGCGCACTTCGTCCTTGAACAGCTCGCGCAGGGGCTCGACCAGCTTCATGTTCATGCGCGCGGGCAGGCCGCCGACATTGTGGTGCGACTTGATGGTGACCGAAGGGCCGCCGTGGAACGACACGCTTTCGATGACATCGGGATAGAGCGTGCCCTGGGCGAGGAAGTCGGCGCCGCCGACTTTCTTCGCTTCTTCCTCGAACACGTCGATGAAGGTGGCGCCGATGGTCTTGCGCTTCTTCTCGGGGTCGGTCATGCCGGCGAGCTTGCCGAGAAAGAGTTCGGACGCGTCGCGGTGCACGAGCTTGATGTTGAAGCGGTCGCGGAAGACGCGCACCACCTGCTCGCACTCGCCCGCGCGCATCAGGCCGTGGTCGACGAGGACGCAGGTGAGCTGATCGCCGATGGCGTCATGGATGAGCGCGGCGACGACAGAGGAGTCCACGCCGCCCGAGAGGCCGCAGATAACGCGGCCGCCGCCGACCTGCCTGCGGATGGCGGCGATCGCCTCGGCGCGGAAGGCGGCCATGGTCCAATCGCCGGAGCAGCCGCAGATGTCGCGCACGAATTTCCGGTAAAGCTCCTTGCCGCGCGGCGTGTGCACCACTTCGGGGTGGAACTGGACGGCGTAGAATCGGCGAGATTCGTCGGCGATGGCCGCGAACGGCGCGCCTTCGGTGAGGGCGCAGACCGTGAAGCCCTTGGGAAGCGCGGTGACCCGGTCGCCGTGGCTCATCCACACCTGTTCTTTCTGGCCCACCGGCCAGACGCCGTCGAAGAGCGCACAGTTCCGGATGACGTCGACATAGGCGCGGCCGAATTCGCGGTGGTCGGAGCTTTCGACAGTGCCGCCGAGCTGGGCGACCATGGTCTGCTGCCCGTAGCAGATGCCGAGCACCGGCAAGCCCATGGTGAAGACCGCATCGGGCGCGCGCGGCGTCTCGATATCGAGCACCGAGGCGGGGCCGCCCGAAAGGATGATGCCCTTCGGGGCGTAGGCTTTGATCGAGGCTTCGGTGACCTTGTTGAAAGGGTGGATCTCGCAGTAGACGCCGATCTCACGCACGCGGCGGGCGATCAGCTGAGTCACCTGTGACCCGAAGTCGATGATGAGAATGCGGTCGTGAGCGGTCATTCAGCGTGAGATCCGGTTATGAACTGCGTTCCAGTATCGCAATGAAGAAGCCGTCGGTCCCGGTGCGCACCGGGGAGAATGTCAGATACGGGCCGGGCACGGGAGACTGTCCCGAAAGCACGTCGGCCCAGATCCCGGCGGCGTCGAGGGCGGTGAATCCGCCGTTGCGCGCCAGGAACGCCGCCACGCGCTCCTCGTTCTCGTCCGGCAGCAGGGAGCAGGTCACATATATAAGGCGTCCGCCGGCGCGGGTCAGCTGAGCGCCCTGCTCCAAGACCGCGTCCTGGATGGCCATGAGATTGGCGAGGTTTCCGGGCTTGAGCCGCCAGCGCGCGTCGGGATTGCGGCGCCATGCGCCGGTGCCGGTGCAGGGCGCGTCAACCAGCACGCGGTCGAAGGACCCGCCGGCGGCTGAGGTCTGGCGCTTCAACCATTTGTCGTGCTCCTCGAGCACGCGCAGCGTGGCGTTGTGCACGCCGGCGCGGCGCAGGCGGAGCTTCGAGCGCTCGAGGCGCGCGACGGAAAGGTCGCAGGCGATGAGCCGGCCCTTGTTCTTCATTTGCGCGGCCAGCGCGAGGGTCTTGCCGCCGGCGCCGGCGCAAAGGTCCATGACGCTCATGCCGGGTTTCGCGTCGACCAGCGCGGCGCAAAGCTGGGAGCCCTCGTCCTGGACTTCGAACAGGCCTTCCTTGAAACCGAGGTGATTGCCGAGGGTCGTGCGGCCGGCGACGCGGATGCCGAGCGGCGACAGGCGCGCCGGGGAGACTTTGAGCTTTTCGCTCTCGAGCTGGGCGATCACCGCCTCACGCGTGGTCTTCAGCGTGTTGACGCGCAGGTCGAGGGGCGCTTCGCCGCCGAGGGCGGCGACCTCCTTGTCGGTGTCCGCGCCGAAAGCCTTCTCGAATTTCTCGAGGATCCAGGCGGGGCATTCGAGCCTGGCGGCGCGCGGCGCATCCTCGAGCTTGCGCGAGGAGGCCTTCTCCACCATGCGTTTCTCATTGGCGGCGAGCGGGGCGGGGCCGTTCTTGGCGCCGGAGAACAGCCCGGCGACGGAATCCATCGGCCGTTTGTCGATGGCGACGAGAGACGCGGCGACGAGCATGCGCGCGTTGGCGTTCTCGGCGCCGAGCGCCCACGACAGGCGCGCGCGATGCCTGATGATCTGCCAGACCTGGTCCTGGACGGCGCGGCGGTCTTTCGCGCCGAAGAACCGCCGGCCCTTGAAATAGTGCGCGAGCACGGCGTCGGCGGGGCGGTCTTGCTCGAGGATCGTCTCGAGAAGTTCGATGCTGGCCTGAAGGCGCGCCGCCGGGGTCATCGTGACACCCGCGTTCGATTCATGCGCCGCGCTGTTTCATTTTTGGTCGGCCTTCGCCGACGGGCAGCCGGAGTCATGGTGTTGCTCCGGAGAGAGAGGCGTCAGGTGTTGTTGACGCGGTAGTTCGGCGGCTCGCGGGTGACGATGACATCGTGAACGTGGCTTTCGCGGATCCCGGCGCCGGTGATGCGGCGGAATTTGCAGGACTTGTGCATGTCGGCGATGGTCGGGCAGCCGGTGTAGCCCATGGCCGCCTTGAGGCCGCCGACGAGTTGATGGACGACGGCGCCGGCGGGGCCTTTATACGGCACGCGGCCTTCGACGCCTTCGGGCACCAATTTCATATTGTCGCGCACTTCCTCCTGGAAGTAGCGGTCGGCCGAACCGCGCGCCATGGCGCCGAGCGAGCCCATGCCGCGATAATCCTTATATGTGCGGCCCTGATAGAGGATCACTTCGCCGGGGCTTTCTTCGGTGCCGGCCAGCAGGGAGCCGATCATGACGCAGTCCGCGCCCGCGGCGATGGCTTTGGCGATATCGCCGGAGCTTTTGATGCCGCCGTCGGCGATGACGGGGATGCCGGACTTCTTCGCGATCTGAGCGACCTCGAGCACGGCGGTGAGCTGCGGCACGCCGACGCCCGCGACCACGCGCGTGGTGCAGATCGAACCCGGGCCGATGCCGACCTTCACCGCGTCCGCGCCGGCATCGATCAGGGCCTTGGCCGCTTCGGGCGTTGCGATATTGCCGGCGATGACCTGGGTGTAGTTCGACGCCTTCTTGATGCGCGCGACGGCGTCGATGACGCCTTTGGAGTGGCCGTGGGCGGTATCGACGACCAGCACATCGACGCCGGCTTCGAGCAGCGCCTGGCCGCGGACGTAACCGTCCTCGCCGACGCCCGTCGCGGCGGCGACGCGCAGGCGCCCCTGCTCGTCCTTGCAGGCGAGCGGATGGGCTTTGGCCTTTTCGATGTCCTTCACCGTGATGAGACCGACGCAGCGGTAGTTCTTGTCGACCACCAGGAGCTTCTCGATGCGGTTCTCGTGCAGAAGGCGCACCGCCTGCTCGCGCTCGACATTCTCCGGCGCGGTGATCAGCTGCTCCTTGGTCATGAGCTCGCTGACGGGCTGGTTCGGGTTGGTCGCGAAGCGCATGTCGCGGTTGGTGAGGATGCCGACGAGCTTGCCGGAATTGCGTTCGACCACGGGGATGCCGGAGATCCTGTTCTGCTCGCGCAGTCGCAGCGCGTCGGCGAGCGTTTGATCGGGGAAGATGGTGACCGGGTTCACCACCATGCCGCTTTCGAACTTCTTCACCCGGCGCACTTCGTTGGCCTGCTGCTCTGGCGTGTTGTTCTTGTGGATGACGCCGATGCCGCCTTCCTGCGCGAGGGCAATGGCCAGGCCGGCTTCGGTGACCGTGTCCATCGCCGCGGACAAGAGCGGGATGTTCAGCGTGATGGTCTTGGTGAGGCGCGTCGAGGTATTGGCTTGGGCAGGGAGAACCGAGGATGCCGCAGGCACCAGAAGGACGTCGTCGAACGTCAGGGCTTCGGCTATCTCCATGCCACCTCCGGGCTTGGCTAAAAGGTGCGGGGTTATGACATGGACCCGCGTGAGTGGCAAGCGCCAGGAAAGGCCGGGAATATAAGGGTATCTAAGCGGGCGGCGTTTACCTACGCCGGCGATCAACCTTTGAAGTCGAGCGCGACCAAGTAGACCTCCGCGGATTCCTTGCGGGACGCGGGCGGCTTGACGTGTTTCACCACCCGGCAGCGGGTCTTGATCTGCGACAGGAGCTCGTTCTCGGCGCCGCCCTGGAACAGCTTGCAGATGAAGGCCCCGCCGGGCGCGAGCACTTCCTCGGCAAAGGCCCAGGCGGCTTCGGCAAGGCCCATGATGCGCAAGTGATCCGTCGGCCCGTGGCCGGTGGTGGGTGAGGCCATGTCGGAGAGCACGACGTCGGCCTTGCCGCCGAGGGCGTCCTTGATCACGGAAGGGGCGCGGTCGTCGAGGAAGTCCATGGTGAAGCATTTGGCTTCCTTGATCTCGTCCCACGGGTTGATGTCCATGGCGACCACCACGCCGCCGCCGGGCTGGCCGGCTTTGACGCGCTCGACGGCGACCTGCGTCCAGCCGCCGGGGGCGGCGCCGAGGTCGATGACCTTCGCGCCCTTCCTCAGCACATGGAACTTGTCGTCGAGCTCGATCAGCTTGAAGGCGGCGCGCGAGCGCATGCCCTGTTCCCTGGCGCGGGCGACGTAGGGATCGTTCAGCTGGCGCTGGAGCCATTTCTGCTGGCCGACGGTACGGCCGCGGGCGGTGCGCACGCGCACGTGCAGGCCGCGCCCGGCGGACGCGCGGTCACCGGCGCCGGTGCGCCGTCCTCCGCCGCTCTTGCCCTTCATCGGAGACTTTTATCGTTCCGCATCGCCTTATCCGAAAACCGGCGCCCACTTTTTCGGGGCGGATGCGCCTAAGCCAACTGGTGCATCGGCCCCGGGGCGACTTTTAGCAGCGCGGGGTTGATGAGGTCGAGCAGCAATCCTTCGCGCAGGCCGCGGTCGGCGACGCGCAGGGATCCCACGGGCCAGAGCTTGCAGATGGCCTCGAGGATGGCGCAGCCGGCGAGCATGAGATCGGCGCGCTGCCAGCCGATGCAGGGTTCGGCGGCGCGCTGCTGCAAGGTCTTGCCGCAGAGCGCGCGCGTGGTGGCGGCGATGGTGTCGAAATCGAGGGAAAGACCATCGACGGCGGCGCGGTCGTAGCGGTCGAGGCGCAGGTGCAGGCCACCCAAAGTCGTGACCGTCCCGGACGTGCCGATCATCTGCACCTCGCTAGCGGCGATCTTGTCGCCGATGCGGTGAACATCCTCGAACGGTTCGAGCAATTTCGTCACGCGCTCGACCACGCCCTGATACGTGCGCCCGCAGAGATCGCCGCCGCCGCAATCCTCGGCCACGGTGACGACGCCCATGGGGAGCGAGATGCATCCGACGACCGAAAGCTCGTGATGGGCGTCGATGCGCACGAACAGAACTTCGGTGGAGCCGCCGCCGATATCGAAGATGACGGCATGCGGCACACGGCGGTCGAGCAGCGCGGCGCAGCCCTTGAGGGCGAGCGTGGCTTCCTCGTGGGCGGAGATGATCTCGAGCGTGAGGCCGGTCTCGCGGGTGACGCGCTCCAGGAATTCGCCGCAGTTGGCGGCGCGCCGGCAGGCTTCCGTGGCGACATGGCGCGAGGCGGAGACGCGGCGCCTGTCCATCTTCTCGGCGCAGCGCTTGAGCGCGTCGATGGTGCGGTCCATGGCCTGGTCGGACAGGCGGCCGGTGGAACTGACGCCCTCGCCCAGCCTGGTGATGCGCGAGAAGGAATCGATGACCCGGAATTCGGCGCCGTCGGCGCCGTTGCGCCGGGCCACGAGCATACGGCAATTGTTGGTGCCAAGATCGAGGGCGGCAAAGACACCATTGTCGGAAGAGTCGATACGGCCGTGGCGGGCATCCTCTGCCATGGTTTGTTCAGACCCTTCTTCTCCCGACGCGTTACGGTTCCAAGCACAACCGGCCGCGCGACCCTACGCGATGCTATCGGCTTATTCTGGAAAGGGAAACCCTTCCGCGCGTGAGCGGGCTCAACGCTTCGCCCCCGGCGCAAGTTCCGGTGGAAATGTCGGCGGAACCGGAACAAAAACCTTGAAAGCGCGGGCGGATTGGGACATGAGTCGCCGCCTTTCGTGCCCCGGACGATCACACTATATTAAAGTGATCCACGCATAAGCGGCGCACGGCCCCTGCTGGGGGATCGTCTAATGGTAGGACCGCGGACTCTGACTCCGCTAGTCTAGGTTCGAATCCTAGTCCCCCAGCCACTCTTATTCGAAAAAAATTCTAGTAAGGCGGCGTCGCGGAGAGGCTGCTGTACCGTTTCCCAGACGCCCGCACCGGGCCTGTGCGCACGGCCCGCGCTTCGACTTGCGTGAAAGAGCCGGAGCGATCGCGCTAGTTCGCCGCCAGTGTCGTGCGCCGCGGAATCACCGGGAGCACGATATGGGAAGCGTTGCGGCCGCCATGGTGCACGGTCTGGGTCGCCACCACCGCTTCGGACTCCTTGACCAGCGCGAGATTGTCGGCGCCAGTGTTCAAATTGCGCAGGAAGAAGGGATAATAGCTGGAGGAGAGGTCCACTCGGATGCGATGACCCTTGGCGAAGAGATTGCCGGTCGCCCGCCAGAACTTGACGGTGTACTCGTAGACCCGGCCCGGCTCGATGGTCGAGAGCCGCTCGGCGTTAAAGGCGCCGGCGTTGTCGGGGTCGCGGCTGCGGGCGCGCAATACGCCTTCGGCCAGGAGCGAGGCGGTGCCGTCGGGCGCAACGTCCGAGAGGTGGACGATCCAATCGGTATCGCGGGCGGAGGTGGCGGCATAGAGCTTGAGCTCGATGGGCCCTGTGACTTCGACATCTTCGCCGAGCGGTGGCGTCGTATACACGAGGACGTCGCTGCCCGACTGCTGCGGACGAACGTCGATGGCGCCGTCCTCGGTATGGCCGCCTTTATAAGGCGCCATGGTCGGCCTGGCGGGATCGTAGACATAGGTATCGGTCCCGGCGCGTGCGGGCGCGCGGATGGAAAGCACGCCGTCGCCGTTCAATGAATTCGCCTTGCCGCCGCTGGAGAAGTAGTACTTGGTGTACTGCGTCTGGGGCAGCGGCCAGTCCTTCTCCGCATGCCATTTGTTGGCGCCCATGACGAAGACGTACACGCGCGGATCGTTTGCAACGCCGTTGTCGATGCCTTTCAGGTAGTGATCGAAGAAGCGGATGGTGTAACCGCGCAGATCGATGGGCGCCTCGGGCCCGTAGTCGACGGGGCCGACGGCCCGCCCGCCGTCGTCCTGCCGGGTGAGCGAGTGCTGCCACGGCCCGATGATGAGGATCGGCCGGCGCGCGTCCGGCGTGGCGCCGAACTGCTTCATGCCGATGTAGTTCGACGGCGCGCCGCTGTGCTGGACGTCGAACCAGCCGGTGGCATTCAAGGAGGGCACCGTGATCTTCGCGAAGTTCTCTTTGCCCTGGTAGGAGATCGCCTTCCAGATCTCGGCGCCGGCGAGGTTGCGGCGATAGATGTCCTCGAACCAGGGCGCGCCCTGGATGCCGCGCGATTTGTTGATGTCGACATAGGGCGTGTGCATCAGGTCCTTGGCGCGGCGCGCGGTGTAGCCGCCGTAAGGCCCCTCGCCCACGGGCGCGGCGACGCGGCCCGAATGCTGGGCAAACCAGTCCGTCATCCAACCCACGACCACGCCATCCTGGTAAGGGACGTTGGCAAAGCCGTCGGGCGGCGAGACCATGGGAGCGATGGCCTTCAGGGCCGGAGGATGCTCACGCGCGGTCCACCACTGAGTCCAGCCGACGAAGGAAAAACCCATCATGCCGACACGGCCGTTGCTCCATGCCTGCTTGGCCATCCATTCGACGACGTCGTGACCGTCGCGGGGATGATGCTCGCTGATGGGATTCCACTCGCCTTCGGAATCGTAGCGGCCGCGCAGGTCGGCGACGGCGACGACATAGCCGCGGCGGGCAAAGCGCCGCGCCTCTTCGCGCGAGCCGGCTTTTCCATACGGCGTGAGAGACAGGATCGCGGCGTGCTTGCCGGGCGCGTCGGGCTGATAAACGTCGACGGCGAGGTGCACGCCGTCGCGCATGGCGACCATGTGATTGCGGGTTTCGGTGACGCCGTATTGCTCGGGCGAGATCTGCCCGGGGGTCGGGGCCTGGGCGTACACCAGCTCGGAGACGAGCAGCCAGCAGGCGACGAGGACAACGACGTTCGCGGCGAACTTCATGGGTCCCTCCCTTGGTTGAAACCAGCTTGGCACCATCCGGGGCCGCCGAGAAGCTCAGCTAAGCGGTTGAATCACCATAAGACCGGGCTGGAGGTTTCCCCGTTCGGCCGTTCGGAGCCCGGCGGATCGCCGTCCCTGTTTCTAGAAATCGACCGATAGGCGCGCCGAGTAGCGCCGCCGCGCCTGGGCGTGGAACCAGCCCCCGGCCGGCGCGTGGACGTGCCAGTTATAGTGGTTGGTCAGATTCTCGATGCGCAGGCGCAAGGTCGCGGGCGAATCCGCGATCGCGAACCGGTAACGCGCCCCGACATTGACCATCGTTTCGCCGGGAACTTTGAACGTATTGCGCCTGTCGGCGAAATAATCGCCGCGGTTGTCCGCATCGGCCTCCAGCGACCACCCGTTCCACGACTTGGGGCCGTACTGCACGGAGAGACTGAGCACTCGCGACCACACGCCGGGCGGCACCTTGCCGATGAGGCCGTTGTCCACCGTCAGACCCGAGACGCGCGATTGGATCAGGACCGCGCCGGCGACAATGGTGAGATCAGGCAACGGCGTTCCCGAGACCGAGGCTTCGACGCCGCGATTGCGAATGCGGCCCACAGGGCGAAACAGGTTCGCCGCGTCGCGGTCGAGGAACGGCTTGCTCACGTCGAACACCCCAGCCACGCCCCGTAATCTCGGCCCGAATTCATAGCGGACGCCGGCGTCGACCTGGCGCGTGATGTTGGCGGGAAGCGCCTCGCCGCGGTTGGTCGCGTTGTCGGGCGCGACGCTCGAAGCTTCGAGGCCGCGGGTGTAGCTGGCGTAAACGACCAGCGCCTTGGCCGGGTATACGGCGGCCGTGGCGTTGTAGAGCCACGGGCTGCTGGTGGACTTGGTCAGCACCGCGCCGCCGAGCGCGGGCATCTGCTCGCGCGTGTAATGGGTTTTCTGGATGCCGGCGCTGAACTCGCCGACGCCGAGCCAATTCACGGCGTAGGAGAGGCCGGCGGTGCCCTGCTTGACGACATCCTTCTTCTGCGGCCCCAACGTAAACGCCGGTTCCGGGAACGGCTCATAGATCGCGAGGCGGCCGGGGCCGAGGATCTCGGTGTCCGCTCCCCCAAACGTGCGGCGCGCGTCCCGGGCGCGCACAGCCAAGTGAATGGTGTGCGCACGGTCGCCTTCGATAAAGCGCCGCGAGACGCGCACTTCGCCCGAGTAGGAGCCCGAATAGGTCGGGGGGTCCTTGAGCGCATCGATCGTCGCCGCGCCGTCGGGCGAGGTGAGGCGAAACGCGAGCACGTGGTTTTCCGGCACACTGGCATAGGAGCGAAACACGCCGGCGCGAACCGTCCAACCCGACGTGGGCGCGAGCGTCGACACGATCCCGAAGTTCGTGTCGCGCGATTCCATGTCCGCCCACTCCTGGCTGAAGTACGCACTGCGGTCGAAGCGCGGCGGAAGGGCTCCGTTGGTATAGATCACGGGACGGACTTCCTGATCCCGCGTCTCCGCGCGGCTCCAGAAGCCGGTCACCGCCATGACCTCGCTCGGTGTCCAATGGAGGAGCGCGCCGCCGGTCAATGTGATGGAATCGGCGACCCATTCGCGCGGCGCGTCATGGCTGATGCTGGCGCCGGCGACCAGGCCGAGTTTGCCGTCGATCAACGGTACCTGGCTGACGAGATCCAAGGTCGCGAAGTCGTAAGGCCCGACGCCGGCGACGACGCTGTGAACGACTTCATCGCCGGGCAGGCGCAAGCGGTAGTCGGCGATCCCGGTCGGGGCTGGGAACGGATAGGCCTGCGCCGTCACCCCGACGCGCACGGTCGAGCCGCGCACGATCTGGCTGCCGAGCCCCGACTTCTGATCGAAGTAAAGCCCTTCGATGCGGACGTTGCCGGCCTCGATCGGGGAGAAGCCGCGCGCCATGCCGGCGCCGTACAGGCCGACGCTTTCATTGCCGACCGAGGTGCCGAAGGCGTCCTCGGCGGCGGCGAGCGCATTGTCGGCCGCGCGCTGCGCCGCGGCGCTGTGCACGTGCGACACCGCCGCGAGGAAGGAGATGAAAAGAAGGCGAGGTTCGATGCGCATCTTGCAGCCTCAGAAATCCGCCGCGAGGCGGGCGGAGAAACGCCGCGGGCCTTCATAGGCGAAAGACCCGGAGGACGGAATGACGGACCAGGCGTAGGCGTTTGTGATGTTCTGAAGCTGCAGCCTGAACGATGCCGACGAGCCGAACAGTTGAAACCGGTAGCGGCCGCCGACGTCGACCAGGGTGGCCGCGGGCACCTTGAAGGTGTTCAGCCGGTTGGCGAAGTGGGAGCCTCTGTATTCCACGAGAGTTTCGAGCGAGAGCCCGCCCCAGGACGGGGGCGCGTAGTTGGCGTTGAACCTGATCAATTCCGGCGTACGCCCCGGGGGTACCGGACCAATCAGTCCATGATCGACGGTCGAACCGGACACCCGCGCCTGCAGCAGCATGACGCCCGCCACCACCGTCAGGTCGGCAAAGGGCTGGCCGGCCAGGGAGATCTCGACACCGCGATGCCGGACGTCTCCCACGGATGTGAAGAGATTGGCCGGATCACGATCGAAATACGGCTTGCTCACCTCGAATAGGCCAGCGAGCAGCGTAAGGCGCGGCGTTACGCGGTAGCGAAGACCGCCGTCGACCTGTCTGGTGAGGCTGGGAGGCAAAGCCTCGCCCCGGTTGCTGGCATTCTCCGGGGCGATGCCGGATTCCTCGAGCCCGCGGGTGAAACTGGAATAGAACGCCAGGGCCTCGGTCGCATAAAGAGTGACTGTACCGTTGTAGATCCACGGACGGCTGCTGGTGCCGGCGGCAGGCAGGTTGGGCAGCACGACGTTGCGCTTGTAGAAAGACTTCTGGAGACCGAAGCTGGCTTCGCCGACGCCCCGCCAGTAGCCGATATAGGACACGCCCGGCGAAATCGTGCGCGACGTGTCGCGGCTGCTGGGACCGAAAGCGAAGACCGGCTCCGGCAACGGCGTGTAGACCCCGAACGTGCCGGGCCCCAAGGCGGCACCGCCGCCGCCGCCGAAAACGCGCGCGACGTCGCGGCCCTTGGCCGCGATGTGCACGGTGTGCTGAAGAAATTCGTCGCCGAACGTTCGCGTCAAGCGGACTTCGCCGGAATAGGACAGCTTGTTCTGCGCCGGATCGGCGAAAGCATCGAGCGCCGCCGCGCCGTCGGGCTGCACATTGCGGTAGAAGATCGTGACGTTGGAGGCTTCATCGCGCTCGGACCGGAACAGCCCAACCTGCAGCCTCCAATCGCCCGGCAGAGAGGCGCGCGTGATGACGCCGTAGTTGGAGTCCATCTGCTCGTGATGGGCCCAGCTTTGGCTCGTGAAGACGTCACGGTCGATCTCGGGCGGGAGGTAGGCCCCGCCGCTCAAGACGAGCGGCTGGGTCTCGTCGTCGGAGAGCTGGGGACTCAAGGTCACGAGTGGAATGACCTCGATATAGTCGTTGGGAGTCCAGCGCATCGTTCCGCCGGCGTTCATGCCGACATTGTCGCCGCGCCATTCCGCGACACGCTTGTAGACACTGCCGCCCACGCCGACGCTGAGGACGCCCGGGATGACGACGACCTCCGCATCGGCCGCCACCGAGGCCTGAGGTTGCCCGGTCGGGTAAGCATAACTGACGGCGGCGCTTGCCTGGTTGTCGTCGCCTGGAATGCGGAGCTGGATGTCGCCGATGCCGGTCGGCGCGGGAAACGGATAGGACAGCGCGCTCAGTCCGACGCGCATCACCGTCCCGCTGGAGATGCGGTTTCCGAACCGGCCTTGCTGATCGAAGTAGAGGCCTTCGATCCTGAGGTTGCCCGCCTGCTCGGGGCTGAACCCGCGTGCGCTGGTAGTCCCGTAAAGGCCGACGTTTTCGTTGCCGATCTGCATGCCGAAGGCGTCTTCGGCCTTGGTCACGGCATTTTCGTTGGCGCGTTGCGCCCTTGCCGCCGGCGGGACGCCCGCAATCGCAGCCGCGGCAACCGCGGCCGCAATCCCCCAATTTACGCGCACGTGCTCCCCCTCTTCTCAACCCGTTATAGCGTAGCGGGGTGTGACGCGCCATGGAGGCAGCACGCGGGAAAATTCAAAGAAAGGTGAGGTGGCGCGCTGTTTCGCGCGCGCCGTGCGTAAGCGCTATCCGAGGAAGAAAGAAGCGGCCGCGCCGAGGACGACGACGGCGGCCCAAACGATCGGCGCGGCGAGAGGCGGTTGCGGCGCGACGACGATCGCTTTTTCAATATGCCGTCCGAACTGACTCATCCTCGATCGCTCCCGTGGCTTGCGTTCGGGCGGGACTATAACAAAGCGCGCGCGATGACCGCCATAAGGGACATTCCTCATGTCGTCCGCCGGCGCGGCTCCCTATTGTCCGCCCTGTCGCGCCGGGGGTTGAACGCGCGAAATCCGAGACGGCTCCGCATGGGGGAACACGCGGGGCCGTTTCCTTTTTTCAGCTGCCTTGAGCGACCAGATCGCACTTCTCGGTGAATTCGACGCGGTTGCCGGCGGGCAGGCGCACGATGTGCGAGAGCGCGCCGACGAATCCGGATTCGAGCGCGACCACGTAATGCGGCACGCTGGTGGCACTCAGCGGCGGCGCAGCCTTTGCTTCGATCTCGGCCATGGAGACCTCAAGCGTCGCGAGGTTGGCGATCGTGGGGGCGGTCCAGGTCGCGAGTTCCGCGCCGCCGCTCGCTTCGCGGATGACAAGGCGCGGCGCGCGCGCCGCGCCGCTGCCGTTGTGAATGCGCACGAAGGAAGCGTAAGGCGCGAGATTGTGCGAATGCACGTTGAGAAGAACATGCCCGTCGCTCGAGGAGCCTTCGCAGCGGCTCATGTTCGCGAGCGCGGCTCCCGGGATGTCCCACTGCAGATATTGGGCAAAGCCATCAAAGTCAGCCCGCACATCGATCGTGAATTCCGTCGCGGGGGGATTGGCCAACGACGGCACGGCCCCGGCCTGCATCGGCCAGATCCAGAACTGCTCGGACGCGTGCGGCGCAATCGCAGGGCTGGTCCACGTGGAGAGAAGCTCGCCGGTGGCGCCGTTGCGGAACGTCGCCGTCACGGCGCCCGCGGCCGGGCCGCGGTTGTAGAAACGCAGGAAGGATTCGCCCGATGCGGCGCCGGACGCCGGCACGGCCGTGAAGCGGAGGTTCGCACCGGTGTGGGCCACGCGCCAGATGGTTTGCGAACCGTCATCCGCCACGAGCAGCGCGCCATCGGCAGCGACCGCCACGTCGGCGGGACGGCCGATCACCTGTGCCGAACGATCGGTGGCGGTCCAGAAGTTGGAGAGGAACACCTGATAGCTCCCCGTCGGGCGGCCGCCGGCGAAAGGCGCATAGACCACCATGTAGCCGCGCGGTTCGGCGGCGTTCCAGGAGCCGTGCAGCGCGATGAAGGCGCCGCCGCGATAGGCCGCCGGGAACGAGGTCTTGTCATAGAAGGCAAAACCCAGCGGCGCCGAGTGCGAGCGGATGGGAAGATCGGGCGTGATCGCGCGCGCGATGAGCGCCTGAGCTTGCGGGTCGGACCAGCCGCCCGGACGCGGCTGCGGGCGCGAACCCATGTAGCTGTAGGGCCAGCCGTAGAAACCATTGTCCTGCACGCTGGTGAGATAGTCGGGAACGAGTTCGTCGCCGAGCCCATCGCGCTCGTTGACCGCGGTGAAAATCTCGTTGGTGCCCGGACGGAAAGCGAGACCGACAGGATTGCGCAGGCCGCCGGCGAAGGTGCGCTGGCCGCTGCCGTCGAGATTGAATTGCTGGATGGTCGCGCGCGGCGAAGGCTCTTCGTCGATATTGCCGCGGGAGCCGATGGCGACATACATCTTCGCGCCGCCGGGATCGATGACGAGATTGCGCGTGACATGCCCGCCCGCATCCCCAAGCGCGCCTTGCGCGGTCACGCGCTCGTGCGGCCCTGATGCGGCGGTGGCGCCCGGCGTATAGGGAACGCGCCACACGGCATCGAGATCGGCGACGTAGAGGAAGTTGCCGTGAAAAGCCATGCCGTGGGGAAAGCGAAAACCTTGCGCGAAGGTGGCGTTCACGTCGGCGCGGCCGTCGCCGTCGGAATCGCGCAGGATGGTGATACGGCCCGGTCCCGATTCCGCGAGAAAGACAGTGCCGTCGCCGGCGACCCGCATGGAACGGGCATGGGCGACACGCGCAAACATATTGACCGCAAATCCCGCCGGCACGCGCAGTTGCGGCAGCGGCGGAAGCGGAACGGCGCGTGATCCGTTGGACGCATTGGCCGTCGCGTAGGGTGCGGGCAGATTGTTCAGGTCGACGGAGATGACCGTGCCGGGCTCTTGATCCAAGTGCTGGGCAAGAGCGCCGGTCGAGCAAACCACGAGGACCGCGGCAATCGATGCAATGGTACGGACGGTCATGAGGCCCACATGATCCAGCGAGCCGTCAGTCTATCTTTCGCGTCGGGCCCGTGAAACAGGAACGGGCCAGGTCAGGCGAGGTTGCCTAGGAAAATCCGCGCATACCGGGAGCCGATCCTGCACGGACAAGAGATCCGCGGCCTTCCGGACACCGAAAGGCCGCGGCTTCTTTTACCGCCTGAACCTAACGCCCGCGCGGAAGACGCGGCCCTGGCAGTCATCCTGTCCGCAATCGGCAAGCAACTGGTAGAACGGGCTCGCCGGCCCCGGGTAACGCGGCCCTGGATCCTTGTTAAGCAGATTTCGAATATTCAAAAAAACGTCCATGTCCGCGATCCCGTCCTCGACCGCAAGGAAGCGGTAGGTGAACGACGTATCGAGATAGAAATTGCCTTCGCGGTGATTGAAATTCGCGGTGGGATTCTGCGTCGTGGAGATGGGGCAGTCGGTGGTGCAGAGAATATAAGTGTTGAATAGGCGTCCGTCGCTGACGCCGCGGGCCGAGAATGTCGCCCGGAACGGCTCCAAGTTGTAGCTAAGCGACGCGGTCCATTTCCACTTGGCAGTCGCAGCGCCCACGTCGTCGGTCGGCACGTTGATGCTGTTGTCCTGGTAGTCCTTGAGCATGCGCGTGGCAAACGCGCGTACCGTAAGATCGCCGTCCCAGCCGTCAACCCATTCCGCCAGCGGCGCCCGGTAACTGGCCTCGAAGTCGATGCCGCGTGCGATCTCGACGGCGAGATTGAAAGGTGAGATGCGGATCTGTTGAATGACGTTGGTGTTGTTGACGACGCCGCGGATGATTGCCGGGCAAAACGCCTGGTTTCCTTCGAAACAGAAGTTGACGATGTCCTGAGCGCCAACGTTACCGATGGCATCCTTGATCTCGATGTCGAAAAAGTCGGCGGACGCCTGGAAGCCGGGCAAGAAGGACGGCTGGACTACGACACCGACGCCGACGGTGTCGGCTTTCTCCGGCAGAAGGTTTGGATTGCCGCGGTTCAGTCCCTGATAAGCGACCTGCACATTCCCGTTGAAGGGATCGAGCACGATATTGGTGTTGGCCGTGCCGCTGGCGAAGAGTTCGCCGAGGTGCGGCGCCCGGATGTCGCGCGAACGGGTGACACGGAAGCGAAGATCGTCTACCGGCGACCATGTGGCGCCGATCTTCCAAGTCGTCACGAAGCCCGATGTCGAATAATCCGTGGCGCGAACCGCACCATTCAATTCCAAAGAACGAGCCCAATCCTCGTCGGTGGCGAGCGGAACGACCGTTTCAATGAATCCCTCCGTAACGTGATATTTGCCGAAATTGGGCAGGTAATTGCCGGCGTACCAGTCGTTCCGCGAGGAGGCTTCATCGACGGTACCGCTTACTTCTTCGCGGCGGTGCTCAGCGCCGAAGGCCAAGGAAACCGGCCCCGCCCATAGTTCGAATGGCTCGCCGGAGACGGAGACCGCGGCGACCTTCTGGCTGAGTTTCTCATGGCGCCAGGCTTCGCCCATGATGTACTCGACCGCCGCCTGAGAGTTGACGCCGATGCCCATCAGGTTCCAGGGAACACAGCCGTTAGCCACGGTCAGCGCAGAGCGGCAGACGACGGTGCCGCTGGGCCCGCGCACCGCGTCGATGGCAAGCAAGAATCGCGAACGCGAATAGACCGATGTGGCTATGGTCTCGCTGCGCGAGATGCCGCTTTGATAATAAGCGTCCCAGGCCCAGGACGAGCCGAACATGTCGATATCGCCGTTGGCGCCGTAGACCCAGCGCGTCACCTCGCGCGTGTTGTCCGAGCCGATGGGATCGATGTCCGGATGCATCGTGCCGATCTGAATGGTGGTCAGCCCCAGCGCCTGTGCGCGTGCGAAAATTTCCGGCGGCATGAAGCCATAATCGCCGCGGATCGTGATGTTGGCCGGATTGAAGTTCGGGCTGCTGATGCCTTGCACCCGCGCCTTGTTGTAGGCCGCCTGCACGAAAACCTCGACGTTGTCGCGCACGTCGTAGCTGAGGCGCGTGAAAATACTGCGCATGCTTTGCCGGCTGTCGATGGACTGGCCGTGCGTGTCACGGATCTGCGTCGATTTCCAATCACCGCCACGCATGTTGGTGCCGCTGACGAGATCGCCGTAAACGTGCATGTAGGGCGCGCCGCCGGCACCGAAAGCGATGCCTTTCAATGGTCCGCTGGTGATGAGACCACCCGCCGCCCAGCCAGCGCCACCCATGCGATCGACGATGATGCGCTCGGGCACATTGCGGCTCTGGCCAGGGCCGGTGCCGTAAGCCGGGTTGATCATGGTCCCGTAACCAGGCTCGAGGTTCCAATCGCGGTTGCCGTTCATGATCCCGTCTTTGTGGGTCAGTTCGCCGCTGATGAGAAAGTGGCCGCGGCCAGCGGCGAAAGGCGTGCCGCCGGTGAGCTCCGCCCTCCAATTGGCGTTGTCGCCGTAAGTGGTAATGCCTCCGGCGAGCTCACCTTTGATGCCGGTGTAATCGCGGTCGAGGATGAAGTTGACGACGCCCGACAACGCATCCGAGCCGTAGGCGGCCGATGCGCCCCCGGTAACGACGTCGACGCGCTGGATCAGCGCCTGAGGAAAGGTGTTGATGTCGACCGAGCCTTGGAGAATCGAGCCAACGGAGCGTTGACCGTCGAACAGCACCAGCGTCCGTGTATTTCCGAGCGCCCGCAAGTTCAACGTATTCACGCCGGCGGTGCCGTTGCTGATGCTGGACTGGCTGGTGCCCGGCGTCGCACTGCCTTGGAAGGTCGGCAGTGTATTGACGAAATCTGCGATGTTCGGCTGCGCCTGGCTTTCGATTTCCTCTATGCCGACGACGGTGAGGGGCGTCGGCGCCTGATAGCCGTCGCGCACCACGCGCGTTCCGGTGACGACGATCTCTTCGACATTTTGCGCACCCTGCGTCTGCGCAAGCGCAGGGACAACCGTCGTGCCGATGGCGGGTACCGTCAAGGCGTAGGCGAGCAGCGAGGCCGTGCAACGCAGCGCGCCTTTCCTTCTGATGGTGGACGCCCAAATCGTTTGGACGGACTCCGGACGCGTGTGCGGCATGGTATCTCCCTAAATGATGCGTAATCGCCGACGCGCGCGATGTGCACGCGCCGGCCTTCCAGATGATTTCGGCCAATGGCCTCTCTCGCGAATGACGCAAGGGCGTGTCGTTGTCTTGAAAAATGAAAAGCGCCGGACGCGCGCTCGATTAGAAACGATCGAGGCGGCAACGCCGAACGCGCCGCCGCCTTAGTGAGGCAGAGTATCCGTTTCGCGCTTAGGCCTTGGTTGCGCTGAAGGTGCCGCCGCCGGCGACGTTGCCTTTCATCGCATTGCCCTCGACGCGGCCGGTATACTTCCGCCCGCCGGCCGTGAAGGCGATCTCCGTGCCGTTCATCTTCGCTTCGCTGATCGGCTGCGCCTTACCGTCGACCGTCAATGTGCCTTCCAGCATCTGATAGTTCTGCTTGAGATTGAGCGTCCCGTTCGGGAGCTTCCAATTGCCTTCGACCTTAGCCGGGATGATCCACTTATAGGCCGTGCACCAGCTGGTGCATTCGCCGGTGGCCATCACCGTTTCGTCGGGATTCCAATCGCCCATGTTGAAGGAGTTGGAGACGACGCGCGTGCCCGGCTTCATGTCGAGCAGAATAGGACGCAACTTCACATTGAGCTGCGGGAGAAGGAACAGGGTGATGACGGTGGCCTTGGAAAAATCGGATTGGAAGATGTCCGCCTGGGCAAAGGTCGCCTTATCGGAGACTTTTTCCTGCGCGGCATTGAACTGCGCGAGCTTCACCATGTCGGGGTTATATTCGATGCCATGCGCACGGGTGCCGCGCTTGGCCGCCGTGATCACGGTGCGACCGTCGCCGGAACCAAGGTCGATGAGGTAGTCGTCCTTGGTGATTTGCGCCATGTCGAGCATCTTGTCGACGAGAGCTTGCGGCGTGGGCACCCACACGACGTCCTTGCCCGCCTGGCCGGACTGCGGCTTGAAGGGCGCTTCGGCGGCGAATGAGGTGACGCCGGCGGCGCTGGTCAGCGCGAAAGCGGACACGGCGCAGACAAGGGTGAGGTTACGCAGACTGAACATGTTGTGCATCTCCCGGTGATGTTGGGGGGCGGCGAAGGAGGACACCCCCGGGCGCATCTTAGCCCACCCCGAGACGCACGCGCGAGGCCCTAAGGGGCTCAAATTTCAGTCAAAACGGCGTTACCTGCGCCCGTTAGGAGGCATCCGATCGCACGGTTTGAACACCGCGCGCCAGCGGAAGCCGCAACAATACGCGCAGACGGCCACCCCCGCACATCTCGGTTGTCACGGCCGCACCGAGAGCGGCGATGAATTGTTTGATGTGCGACAGGCGACCGGCGGCCTCGTCACCCGCCGCCCCAGGCGGCGTTTCGACCGTGAGCATCGCAAAGCCTCGCCCACCGAGATCATCGCCGGACAGAGTCACGACGATGGGCTCGCGGGTCGACGGCGCGCGCAGAGCGGGTTCGACGAGTTCTTCGAGGATGGTGCGCACGAAGTCCGCACGACCTTCGATCAACAGGCCATCGGCGATGTCGGCGCGCAGTCGATCGGCGTCCGTCGCAAGCGTCGTGGCCACGGTGTCGGTATGCGCCCGCACGACGGACGACAGATCGACGATGCTGCGCGTCAGGGTGAGAACCTGCGCGGTCTCGGGCGAGGCTTCGGGCGGATCGTCGATCGCGCTTCCGTCATTGGCCGGAAGCGGCAGCAGAGCGGGATCGGGGACGGCGGTGATCTCGGCAAAGGCGTGGCCTACTTCTGCGAAGGACCGCAAGCGGCGCGTCTGGGTGAGCGCGAGGATCGCGGCCGCCAGCATCAACAATGCCGCCGCCGCCGCGCCGAGGGCCGCGCTGCGGAGCGGCGGCAACGAGAAATAGGGAATGGCCATGCTTCGCACGGGGCGGCTGGCAACGAGGCGCCAGCACCCGGAAGGACTGGCCAGCGGGACGGCCGCCCAGTAGGTCCCGGCGGCCGATAACGCACTGGTACGCGTCGGCGCGCAGCTAGCGGAGAAATCTCCGAGCGTTCCACTGGCGACCGCGCGTTCCGCTTCGCCTTCCGTTCGCGCGGCGACGATCGCGGGAGCACCGGTGATAAAAAAGACGCCGGACGCGCCGCCGTTTGCGGGAGTGAAGAATAGATACAGCGTACGATCGGCGGAGGCGTAAGGGTCCATGGCCTCGGCGATGACCGCTACGTCGCCCGGCGTCGCCGCGCGCAGAATCGGCCGCAGTGCGTCGGCGAGCGCAAGTGCCGTGCGATCGAACTCTTCCGCGAGGAGCGCGCGGTTGCGCTCGTCGGCGGCGCGGCCGACGAGGAAGACGAGGAACGCCGTCAAGGCGATGAGGCTGCATCCTCCGGCGAGCACGAGACGCAAGCTCGCCGTGAGACGGCGCAAGAGCCCTCGGGGATGGGCCGCTTCGTTATCGGGAGGCACTGCGCCGATCCTGCGCGCAGGGAATATCGGCTTTATCGGACACGCCGGGCGCGGTGCGCACCACTTTGTGGGCCAGCGCCGCATATTTGCCGCGTGTCACATCGCGGAAGAAGGTGACTTCGACGCGGCATCCCGCGCCGCGGTACAGCCAAATCCTGCGGCCGCTGCGCTCCATGCGCTCGGTGGGTTCGCCGAGGACGCCGCGCACCTCGGCTTCATCAAGCCCAGCCACGGAAACGACAGGCGCGGGGACGATGGGCTGCGCCGCGCGCGCGCGTTTTTGCACGGGCTTGGCGAAGGGCTGCGCGGGACGCACCGACGCCACGGCGCGCGCAGGAGATGCCGAAGGTGTGCGCGCAACCTCAATTCCGGCGTCGGGACTTTCGTCATCGGGAGGGCCAAAGAAGGCGCGGAGCTGACTGCTGCTACACCCGGAAACCAGCAGAAGCGCGGCCACGCCCAGCGCGCGTGGCAAGGCCGTCGCATACAACCGCGTGCATAACAGGTTCATGCTTTCTCCCGCCGTTTGATCCTAAACGCGCTGCGGTCGAGAAAAGGTTCGCCCTCCGGGTGCACAAAAGAGAACGGCGCGGGTCAACCACCCGCGCCGGTCACGACATCGCTACTTATTATTTATCGCTACTTATTATCTAAAGCGCGCAGTTCTTGTATTCGGCTGCCATGCACTTGCTGGCGCTTTCGCGCGCGGCTTTCACTTGTTCCGGCTTCAGGGCCGCCGCCACGCGGTTACGGCTGGCGGTCGCCGCCTCGGCTTCCTTGCCGGTGGCCTTGGCGACCGCGAGGGTGAAGTAGGTATAAGCCTTGGCTTTATCCGCCGGAACACCCTTGCCCGTTTCATACATCGCGCCGAGGCTGGCCATCGCCGGCGTGTATCCTTGCGCAACGGCCTTCTTGTACCAGTTCAGCGCGTCCTTATCGCTTTTCGCGACGCCTTCGCCGCGCATGTAGAGATCGCCCAGCTGCGCTTGCGCCGCCGGACTGCCGAGATCGCCCGCCTGGCGGAACCACTTCGCCGCTTCCGCCGGATTCTTGTCGATGCCCTTGCGGCCTTCCGCATATACGCGGCCGATTTGATACGCGGCTTCTGGATTCTTCTGGCCCGCAGCCATCTCCCAATATTTCACAGCCTTTTTGGAATCGAGATCGACCCCGAGACCTTGGGCGTAGAGGAGACCGACGTTGAACTGCGCCTTGACGTCGCCTTTGTCGGCCAGCGGCTCCCAGTTCTTGAGCGCGGTGTGGAAATCGCGCTTGTTATAAGCCTTTGCCCCCTCCTCGTAAGACTGGGCCAACACCGGACCCGCCAAGAGAGCCGCGCCGATGGCCGTGCAATAGAACAGCTTCCGCATCATTCCTCACTGAACAAAACTAATGACACTCTAATTCTGGCTGCGAAATGTGTTCATTTGGTGAACCTCACATGGCGAGCCGGTGGTAGCACGCGGCATCCGGAGGTTGCCGCGGTGCGTAGCACTAACCTTATCATCCGCCTGTGACAATATCGGGATTCCCGCATGACCGATTGTCGCTCGTGCGTCGAACGTGCGGGTCGAAAAAATCCTCTTCCGACCGGTGCGATCTACGACGCGTGGAATGCGAGGCGCACGGTGACCCCGCCGTCGTCGCGATGCTCACAAGCGCTGACCCCGCCGAGCGCGGCGATGAATTGCTTGACGAGGGAGAGACGTCCCATGGCTTCGCCCGGCGCCGCCCCGGGAGGATCGTAGTCCACGGTCAGGAAAGCGCGCCGGCGCGATTCATCGGTTTCGGCGGCGAGTGTGATGTGCGCTTTGCCGTCGCCGTCGAGGCCGCTGCCGATCAATTCGCCAAGAATGGCGCTGACAAAGTCCGCGCGGCCTTGAATGACAACGCCTTCGGCAATTTCGGCCGCGAGCTGCGCGCCTTTGGGCTTTTGACGCTCGGCCTCGACATAAGCACGCACGACTTGCGAGAGATCGATGGGGCCGCGGATGGTGTCGAGCAGCCCGCCCGCGTCATCGCGATGGGCGTCGGCGGGCGTGGACGGCTCCTCATGCGGCGGCGCTGTGACATCGTCGCGCAGCCTGAGCTCGACGGCTTGCGGCGCGGATGGGACCGCCGCGGCAATAGCGTCATCGGCGCGCGGAACTTCGAACACGGGTTCGATCCTGGCCGGCGCGAGGTCCGGCAGGCCATCCGCTTCCTGCGCCCGCACGCGCCGCAAATCCGCGACCAGCCGCAAGGCATTCCATAAACCAAGGAGCAAAAGAGCCGCGGCGGAGAGGGCGGTGACGGCGAGCGGTGTATGAGAACGCCACGCCGCAGGGGTTGGCGGCGGAAACGCGGCGATCACACCCCAACATCCGTGCGGACTGCGGATGCGGCTGAGCGTGGTGAGCGCCGAAGCGCCGAAGGTGAGAGTTCCCCGAAGATCGGGCGCGTCGCAAAGCTCGCCAAAGCGCTCGAGAATGCCCCCGGCCTGCACTTGTTCGCCCGCCACAGGGGAATCGGTTTGTGCGATCAGGAATACGCCCGACGTCGAACCGGCCTGGCGGAAGAAAAGTTTCAGCGATATGTCGTCACTCGCATAGCCGGCGAGAGCCCGTGTCAGCTCTTCGGCGTCCGCGGGGGACCCCCGCACCAGCAGCGGCATCAGTCCTTGAACAATGAGCGCGGTACGATCGTGCGAGTGCCGCACATATGCCTTCTCTTCGCCCGCCCCCCACGCGCCGACCACGCTGTAGACAAACGCCCCGATGGCCACCATCGCGAAGACGAACAGGCTGGCTTGGACGATCGCGGAGATCATGGTCGCGTGCAAGGTTGCCGGCCCCACGGACGCGTGCTCCTCGTTCATGTCAGCGCACAGCGGTTTGCGATACGCCGCGCAAGCACGGACCGCGCATGGTCCGTTCGTCCGCGGCCACGGTCTTGTGCTCGAGGGCGGTGTAAACGCCGCGCGTCACGTCGAGGAAAAGCATCACCTCGACCACGCAGCCGTCCCCAACATAAGTCCATATCTTCTGCGAGCCTTTGGAGACCTCTTCGCGCGGTTCACCGAGCGCGCCGCGCAGCTCATGCTCGGTCATACCCGTGAGCGAGACAGCGGCGGGCACGATCGGCCTTTGCACCGGCGCCGCCGCTATCGCCGGCCCAGGCGGCGACAGCGCCGCGGTATCTCCGGAATCGGCCAAGGAAGACGGGTCCGCCGTTCGCGGCGAAGACGAACGCGCGCCGGGCCGTTGCGGCGAGGCCGGCGGCAAGGCGAGACGCGCGGCGAGCGCTTTCCGGCCTGCTTCGGCGGCGGCCCCGTCGCGGCGCGGCGCCTCGTCATCGCGCACGACGGGCGGAACATCTTCGGCCGTCGGCGATGTGAGCGGAAGCGGACGTTCGAGCGCCGATGCCGCCGGCGAGGCCAGCGGCCGTGGGCGGCCTACGGTAACGCCGCCGCCTGCCCGCCGACGGGACCCGCGTTCGGCGCCGAGAAGCGCCGTTTCTTCGAAACCGGGCTCCTCGGCGTCGTACACATAGACGGTCTCGCGCGTCGCCGAGGCGCGGTACGGCCCGTAACCCGCAGCAGCAATCGCGTCGGGACGGCGCAAGTCTTCCGTCCACCACTCGCGGATCGATTGATTGCAGCCGCACAGCACAACCGCCGTCAGTGCGAGGCCGAATGCGTTCTTGAACATATGACGTCCGTCAGGATGAAAAGCCCGACGTGTAAACGCGTCCTTCCTTAAAAGGTTCAGGCGAACCCGGGCGCGCGCGTGCAAGCTCATGCAGAGGTGGCGGTGTGAGATGACTTCGCGTAGTCTCGCGCCCTGTCATCGTTTTCGGGGGGATTCATGACGGAGAGCGCGCTCACGAGTTTGGACACCGTCACGCAGTCGGCGGTCCGCAAGGCGGCCTGGCGGCTGATCCCCCTGCTCTGCGTCGCTTACATCATCAGCTATATCGACCGCACCAACGTCGGATTCGCCGCGCTGACGATGAACCCGGACTTGGGACTGACGGCCGAACAATTCGGTTTCGCCGCCGGCATGTTCTTCGTCGGATACTGCATTTTTGAAATTCCGAGCAATGTCGCGCTGCAAAGGTACGGCGCGCGGCGCTGGCTGGCGCGCATCATGGTGACCTGGGGCCTTGCCGCCGCCGGCACAGCGTTCGCGACCGGGCCCGTGAGCTACAGCGTGATCCGCTTCATCACCGGCGTCGCCGAAGCCGGCTTTTATCCTGGCGCGATCTTCTATATCGCGACGTGGTTTCCGGTCGCCGTGCGCGGACGCATCCTTGCCTGGTTCGTGGTCGCGGTGCCGCTGTCTTCGGTGATCAGCGGACCGATCTCGACCGCGCTTCTGGAAATGGACGGGGTTTACGGGCTCACGGGCTGGCAATGGCTGTTCATCATCGAAGGCCTGCCCGCTTGTCTGCTCGGCGCCATCACGCTCAAAATGTTGGCGGACCGACCGGAAGACGCGCGGTGGCTGACGCCCGAGGAAAAGCGGGCATTGCGGGCGCAGCTTGATTCCGAAGCGCACCCGAGCACGAAAAAGGATCTGTGGTCGGCGCTTGTCGATCCGCGCGTGCTGGTGCTGTCGCTTGCCTACTTCTTCTTTGTCACCGGTTCCATCGGCGTCGGCATCTGGCTGCCGCAAATCCTGAAGCCGTTCGGACTGACGACACTCGAAGTCGGTTTTGTCTCCGCGATTCCTTACATCGCCGGCTGCGTCGCGCTGATCTTGTGGTCCCACCTGCTCGACCGCTCGCGCAAGTACCTCAAGAATTATGCGATCGGCTGCTTCGTGTCGGCGCTTGGATTCCTGTCGTCGGTCTTCACCGACAATCTGTGGTTGGCGGTGGCGGGAGTTTCGATCGCCCTCATCGGTATGAGCGGCGCGCGGCCGGCGATCTTTTGCATTCCGCCGCGGTTCCTGTCCGGGGCAGCGGCCGCCGGCGGCATCGCGCTCATCAATTCCTTTGGAAACCTCGGCGGATTCCTGGGCCCTTACGCGATCGGGTGGATCCGTCAAAACACCGGCGGCTTTACGGGCGCGCTTTATTTCCTTGCCGCCTCGATGGCGCTGTCGGCGATCCTGTGCCTCGGCGTACGGTTCCTGAAGGTCAAGGCTTGACGCCTTCCTTCTTCAGGAAGCTGAAGTCGCAGCCTTCTTCCGCCTGGGTCATGAACTGATCGTGCAGCCAGGAATGGCCGCGCGTCGCCTGAGGCGGCGGCGGCGGGAGCTTTGCACGGCGCGCGGCCAGCGTCTTCTCGTCGACGAGAAGATCGACGGAACGCTTCGCGACGCTGACGCGGATGCGGTCGCCGTCCTCGACGAGGGCGAGCGGGCCGCCCGAGGCGGAGTCGGGCGAGACGTGCAGGATGACACTTCCGAAGGCCGTGCCGCTCATACGCGCGTCGGAGATGCGCATCATGTCCTTCACGCCCGCGCTTGCCAGCTTCTTGGGAATGGGCAGATAGCCCGCTTCCGGCATGCAGGCTTCGCTCTTGGGGCCGGCGTTCTTCAGCACCAGGATATCGTCGGCGGTGACGTCGAGGTCGGGCGCATCGATACGGTGGGAGAGATCCTCGAGGGAACTGAACACGACGCAGCGCCCTTCCTTCTCAAATAATGCGGAATCCGCCGCGGCGCGCTTCAAGATCGCGCCCTGGGGCGCGAGGGAGCCGAACAACGCCACAAGTCCGCCGACAGCCTGGAGCGGCTCTTTCATTGTGCGCACGACATTGCGGTCGACCCACGGGTCCCACGCATCCAAACGCGCGCCGATGGTTTCGCCGGTGATGGTGACGCAGTCGAGATGAAGCAGAGGTCTCAACTCGCGCATCACGGCGGGGATGCCGCCTGCGGCCGCGAGATCCTCCATGTAACCCGATCCGCTGGGTTTGAGATCGACCAGCACCGGCGTTGAGTCGGAGAGTTCGTTGAGGCGATTCAAATCAATCTTGATACCGAGGCGGCCGGCGATTGCAGTGAGGTGAATGACGGCGTTGGTCGAACCGCCGATGGCGAGCAGGACGCGCAGCGCGTTCTCGACGGATTTCGGCGTGATGATCCTGCTGGGGCGGCGATCGCTGCCCATGAGCGAGACCGCGAGTTGGCCGCTGGCCTCGGCAATGCGCAGGCGGTCGGCGTCGACCGCCGGAACCGCCGCGGCGCCGGCCGGCATCATGCCGAGGGCTTCGGCGATGGACGCCATCGTGCTTGCCGTGCCCATCACCGCGCAGGTGCCGGTGGTGGAAGCGAGGCGCCCCTCCACACGATCGATCTCGGCATCGGTGATCTTGCCGGCACGGTAGGTTGCCCAGAAGCGGCGGCAGTCGGTGCAGGCGCCGAGGCGCTCGCTGCGATATCTGCTGGTCGACATCGGACCTGTGACCACTTGCACCGCCGGAATATCGGCCGAAGCGGCGCCCATGAGCTGCGCCGGTACGGTCTTGTCGCAGCCGCCGATGAGGACGACGGCGTCCATGGGCTGGGCGCGGATCATCTCCTCCACGTCCATGGACATGAGGTTGCGGTATTTGAGACTTGTCGGAGACAGGAAAGTCTCGCCGAGAGAAATCGTCGGGAAGTCGATCGGCAGCGCGCCGGCGGCAAGCACGCCGCGCTTCACCGCTTCGATCAGCGCCGGCATATCGCGATGACAATTGTTGTAGCCGCTGGCCGAATGACAGATGCCGACAATGGGCTTGTCCAGCATCTCGCGGCTATAGCCCATGGAACGGGCGAAGGAGCGGCGCAAATAAAGGCTGAACTTCGGGTCACCGTAATTGGTGAGCCCGCGTTTGAATCCGAGACCTTTCTTGTCGTCTGCGCTCATGGCTTTATCGTATATGCTATCCGGCACCTGATTGGGGAGACTGTTTAAATGGCGAAGGTTGCGATTGTCACGGGCGCGGGTTCGGGGATCGGCCGGGAAGTGGCGGTTGCCTTCCTGAAGCACGGCTATGCGGTCGCCCTCGCCGGGCGGCGCATCCCTGAGATGGAAGAGACGGTCGAATTGTCCGGAAAGCCCGGCCAAGCCCTGATCGTTTCCACCGACGTAAGCCAGCCCGCCGCGGTCGATGCGCTGTTTGCGCAGACCCAGAAGAAATTCGGGCGCCTCGACGTGCTGTTCAACAACGCCGGCATCGGCGCGCCCCGGGTGCCGTTCGACGAGATCACGTACGAGGCCTGGAAGCAGGTGGTTGACATCAACTTCACCGGCGTTTTCCTGTGCGCGCAGGCGGCGTGGAAGATGATGAAGGCGCAAGACCCGCAAGGCGGACGCATCATCAACAACGGCTCGGTGTCGTCGCAGAAGCCGCGGCCGCATGCCGCGCCCTATACAGCGACCAAGCACGCGGTGACGGGGCTCACCAAACAGCTCGCGCTCGACGGTCGCCCCTTCAACATCGCCTGCGGGCAGATCGATATCGGCAATGCGGCGACTCCGATGACCGCGCGCATGGCCAAGGGCGTGCCGCAGCCGAACGGGACGATTGCCGTGGAGCCAACCATGGATGTAGCCGAGGTCGGTAAAGCGGTCTTGATGATGGCCGAGCTGCCGCTGGATGCGAATATCCTGCGCATGACCATCATGGCGACGCAAATGCCGCTCGTCGGCCGCGGATAAGGAGCAGATATGGAACGCCGTGCTTTTATAGCCGCCGCCGTTGCCGCGCTGACCGCGCGGAAAACTTTTGCCGCCGACGCGCCGCTCAAAGTGCTGTCGTCGATGGCGGCTCAAGGGGCGATGGCCGAGATCGCGCCCGCGATGCGCAGCGCCGGCCTTGCGATGAACATCGAGTTCTCCGCGACGGTGCCGATCGCCGAACGCATCGATAAGGGCGAAGCGGCCGACCTCGTTCTGGTGGGCAAAGGCTCCGCCGACCGCTTTGTCAAGGAAGGCAAGGCGCTCAGCGCCACCGACCTTTTTGTCAGCGAAGAAGGCCTCGCGGTTGCAGACGGCGCGCCAACGCCGGTGATGCGGAATGTCGAGGACTTCAAGCGCGTGATTGCGGCCACACCTTCGATTGCCGTGACCGCCCGCGGCGTGAGCGGACTTAGACTTCAGAAGCTGATGCGCGACCTCGGGCTAGGCGAAGTCCTGGACAAGCGGACCGTGCTGGTGGACGAAGGGTTCACCGCCACGCGCCTGCTGAAGGGCGAAGTGGCCATGGCCGTGCAGCAGCTGAGCGAATTGAAAGCCGCAGGCGCGAAGAACTTCGTGCGCTTTCCGGACGAGCTGCAGGTCCCGACCACCTTCAGCGTCGCGGTCATGAAGACGACGATGCAGCGCGCCGCGGCCGAGACCGCGGTAAAGATGATGGCGTCATGGTCCGTGGCTCCGATGTGGGAGCGCTCGCTCGTCAAGCCCTTGAATAACTAAGTCCCGTCGGGCCGGGTTCCACCCGCAGTCACGGTCATGGCAATGCCCTCGCCGCTGGAGACTTCACGCAGTTTTGCGTGACGTTCCCGGTTTGCGAGGACTATTCTTGGCGGACATATCTAAAGGAGGTCTCATGCGAAAGCTTCTGCTGGTTCTTGTCGCGAGCATGACGTGGGCCGCCGCCGCGCACGCCGCCGAGAAACCGAAGGCTGTGGAACATCCCGGTCAGGTCGCGCTGGTCGAGGAAGACGGCGGCTACATCTACCGTACCTTCCCCAACCAGCTTCGCATGTACGTGTACGACAAGGACAAGCCGCCCAAGTTCGGCTGCAGCGAAGGCTGCATCAACGCCTGGCCGCCGGTCTGGGCACCGGGCGATGCCAAGCCCACGGGCGAGTGGACGCTGATCGACCGGCCGGAACGCAATCGCAAGCAGTGGGCTTATAAAGGCCGCCCGGTCTACACCCGCTTCCACGATACACCGACGGAGGCGACGGGCGCGGGCATGGACAACGGCGCGTGGAAGCTGTTGGTGCCGTAAGCTCTATTTCCTGAAACGCAGGAAGAAGCTTTCCTTGAGGCCGGAGATATTCACCTCCTCCGGCGGCTGGAATCCCGCCTGAGTGACCTCGGCGATTACCGTCTGTTTGTCCGTGCGGACGTGCTCGAGCCGGGACGGCGGCGTGACGCCGGCGATGCGGTCATAGTCGACGACGATGAATTGTCCGCCGTGCCTCAGGGCCCGGCGAATGTCGGCGAGAATGGCCTGCGGATATTCAAAATGGTGATAAACGTCGGAGGTGAACACGACGTCGACCGAATTCGGCGGCAAGTGGATGGACTTATCGGCGCCGAGGACGATGGTGACGTTCGTGATGCCCGCCTCTTTCATCGATTTCTCGATGAAGGCGAGAAGCGGCCTTGAGATATCGACGGCATAGACTTTGCCGGAAGGTCCGACGGCCTTCGAGAACACCGGCGCGTAGATGCCCGTGCCGGCCCCCACGTCCGCAATGCTCATGCCGGCCTTGAGCCCGATGGCGGCGGCGATTTCCATACGATTGGCGAAGGTCTCGCGGTTCTCCGAAGTGAAGCCCTTGTTCTGGGCCGCGGCGTCGAGGCTGGGGTTGAGATAGGTGTCGTTGATCCCGGGCTTGACGCTCTGGGTTTCGGCGGCGAAAGCGGCCGAAGCCAGCGATAATGCGAAAACGAGAACGAGAAAGCGCATGGTCCACCTCGCTTTTCGGGAAGCGGTCATCCTATGCTAGCGCCGATCGTCGGTCCAAGGCAGACGGAAAAATACGCATTCACAGTATGTGCATTCGCGGTGAACTGGGAGTGGTGATGCGCAAGTTAGGGCTCGGTTTCATCTTTTTGGCGCTGACGGCGCTGCCCTCTTTCGCAGGGCAGAGCGGCGGCTTCCGCATCGAAGAAGCGACGATCGAAGACATCCAAACCGCGATTCAATACGGTCAAACGACCTGCGTTGACGTGGTGCAGGCCTATATCGCACGCACCAAAGCCTTCAACGGAATCTGCACCAATCTCGTCACCGCGAACGGCGCGCGCGTGCGCGTCGGCAGGGGCGTGGTGCGTACAGGCGTGCCGCTGCGTTTTCCGACGGAGACCCGGGCGGCCTCAACGTTCCTCCCGAACCTCGACGAGTATCAAGGAGCGCCGCTGGACTTCGGGCGGATGGAGGCCACGCTCTCCGACCCGAGCGTGCAGCAGCAATACGGCATGATCGCCGGCCGCAAGGATGCGGGGCAGATCAATGCCCTCGAGACCTTGAATATCCGCGGCGAGCGGTCGGTCACCTGCAAGGCCTCGTGCGATACCCATACGAGCAAAGGCGCCAACCCTGCGCATTGCCCGGCCCAATGTGACGCGTTCCGCAAGTATCCCGACGCGCTCGAGCGCGCGGCAGAGCTGGACGCGGAGTATGGGCGCCGACCCGACCTCGCCAGGCTGCCGCTCTATTGCACAGTGATGACCATCAAGAACTGGTACGACGTGAAGGATATGCGCTCGACCGGAGGCAACGATGTCGCCTTCGCCATGGACGTGCCGCCGCGGGATTCGACGACGGTGCGGCAGGTGCGCGAAAAGGGCGCGATTATCTACGGCATCAGCATCGCGGCGGAAGTGACCCATTTCGCGGCAGGCGACGAAAAGGCAGAGCGCACGTTCATCGGCGGCAGCGGACAGATCCGCGGCTCTTGGTCCGGTCACGTCTGCAATCCTTACGACACGGAGCGCTCCGCGGGACCGTCGAGCGGCGGCGCAGGCGCCGCCGTGGCGGCCAACCTCGCCACCTGTTCGATCTGCGAAACCACGAGCGGCTCCTGCCGTGAACCGGCGGGCCAGAACGCCGCCGCCAGCTTTGTCACGACCAAAGGACTTACGTCCGAAGACGGTTCGGCGACGGCGCAGTGGCTCAACCATCGGCCCGGCGCCATCTGCCGCACGCTGGGCGATGCGGCGAAGGTGGTCGACGCGATGAAAGAAGCCGACGGCACCTTCTACGACCCGAGGGACATGTTCACGGCCGCCCCGAACGTCCTGCGGCCCGCTTCCTACGCGGCCTTCACCCACACATCCGGGGCGAAGCCGCTGGCGGGCATGCGCATCGGCGTGGTGCGCGAGTATATGGTGAAGCATGCGCCGAACGACGGCGCGATCACCGATCTGATCGATGCCGAGGTGAAGGCAGTCTTGCGCGACAAGCTGGGGGCCGAGATCGTGGAGTCCGTCGACCCGAAATGGCCTGACGACCCTTCGGTGGCGAACATGACCTACACCTTTCAGGACGCGTTCGCCGAAACGATCCCCATCAACGCGCCGGAGTATTTCTTCCAGATGGAGAGCGAGGCGCCGGAGTTCGCCGTGCCGGGTCATGACGTGCGGACGCGCGACTACCTCGTCGCCCTTTCGCTGCGCAAAGCGCCTCTGTCGCCCAAACTGAACTTGCGCCGCTTCGGAAGCGGCCTCGACAACGCGGAGCGCGAAGCCTTCATGATGGCGCGCTATCTGGCCGAGCGCGGCGACGCGAAAATCAAGACCTGGGCCGATTACGCGGCCCATTCCAAATGGAGGAGCGCCGAGCAGACGGCGGGGGCGCGCAACGCCGCGGCGCTCAACGTGCAGGACATCCGCGCGACCCGCGGCGTCGACCGGCTGAAGATGCAGGCTGTGTTCCGCATGGCGGTAACCAAGGTGATGCGCGAAAACAAACTCGACGTGCTCGTGCATCCCAATATGGGCGTGCCGCAGTGGAAGATCGGGATCGACCGTGAGCCCGTGATCGACGGACGCACCGCCGCGGGTCCTGCGCCGACGGACGTGATCGGCGGGCCTGAGGTCGCGGTGCCGGCCGGCTTCAATCAAGTGGTCTATGACGCGCGCTATGTGCTGAGCGAGGACAAGAAGAGCTACCGCCTCGTCACCGGCACGCAGAAAGGCATGCTGAACCATCCTATGCCGGTGAGCCTGCTGTTCTGGGCGGGCCCCGGTGAAGAGCCGGCGGTGCTGAGGGCCGCGGCGGCTTACGAGGCCGCGACCAAGCACCGCATTCCGCCGCCCCAGTTCGGCGGGTTGAAATAAGTTCCAGCGCCATATCCCCGCGCCTACGCAATCTCTTGCTTTCGCGCCGGAATGACTTGGGCTATCACCCTCGCCCCTTCGACGTGATGGCCCGATGACCTTTCACACTCCCCGTCCTCCGCGCAGCGGTCCCGACCTGGGCTTCAGGGAATTCGTGGCGTTGATCGCCGCCCTGATGGGCGCCAACGCGCTCGCCATCGACATCATGCTGCCGGCCCTGGCCGCGATCGGTGACGCGGTGGGTATTCCCACCGAGAACGACCGGCAATGGATCATTACCGCGTTCATGCTGGCTTTTGGCGCGGGCCAGATTCTTTATGGGCCGCTCTCGGACCGTTTTGGGCGCAAACCGATCCTGATGATCGGTCTTGCGATCTATACCGTTTTTGGCGTGCTGGCGACGTTTGCGACTTCGTTTGAAGCGCTGATCATCGCGCGGGTCGGGCAAGGCCTCGGCGCCGGCGCGACGCGCGTGCTCGCGGTTTCGATCGTACGCGACCGTTTCGCCGGCCGGCAGATGGCGCGGGTGATGTCGCTGGTGTTCATCGTATTTCTCGCTATCCCCATCATCGCCCCGTCGGTGGGCGCGGGCATCCTCCTGATCGCACCATGGCGCTGGATCTTCGGACTCCTGGCGGTGTTCGGCGGAATCCTCATCATCTGGTCGTTGATCAGGCTGCCGGAGACGATTCATCCGGAGGACATCCGGCCTTTTTCATTGCCGGCGATCGGCAACGCCTTCCGGCTCACGCTGACGACCCGCCAGTCGGTGGGCTACATGGCGGCGATGAGTCTGGCCTTCGGCGGCTTGCTGGGATTCATCAATTCGGCCCAGCAGGTTTTCGCCGGGCCGCTGCAGGCGACTGAGCTCTTTCCGCTGATCTTCGCCGGCACGGCGGCCGCGCTCGGCGTCGCATCGCTGATCAACTCGCGCATTGTCGAGCGCATCGGCATGCGCGTGGTCTCGCACGCGGCGCTGCTCGGCTACGTCTTTTTCACGGCCATCCACTTTCTCGTCTCATGGCTCGGATACGAAACGCTGTGGACCTTTGCCGCGCTTCAGGGCGGGATGATGTTCTGCTTCGGCCTGATGGGTTCGAATTTCGGGGCCCTGGCCATGGAGCCGATGGGACATATCGCCGGAACGGCTTCCTCGGTGCAGGGTTTCTGCTCGACGACCGGGGCCGCCCTCGTGGGCTTCTTCATCGGCCAGCAGTTCGACGGCACGACTGTCCCGCTCACCCTCGGGTATTTCGTGGCGGGCATTGCCGTATTGATCGTGGTCACCGTTACCGAGAAAGGCCGCATCCTGCGGCCGTCCCATTAAACCTAATAGTCTTTGCGCCAGAAAACGCCGATATCGGCGCCGCTGACGTCGCTGGTCGTGGACTTGAGCGAGATCGAGCGCGAGAAGCGCCACTCCACGACAATCTCCCGCTCCTGCTCCGTCAGGCTCTGCCCTACGCTGACGTAGAGATTGCGGCCGAATTGGCGTCCGAGCATGACCGAATTGCCTTCGGCCCCGGAGGACAGGTCGAGGCCAAATGTGCGGCGCAGAACGCCGTTGATACCGCCTTGAGATAGGCCGGCGAGATCGGAAGCGGCGCTGGCCAGCTGAATGGATTCGATCGGGCCCAGCTCACCTGTGCCTTTGCGGAACAGAAGGCGGGCGAGGATCTCGTCGCGCGGCAGGGCCGGCCGCGAAGAGAGCTGGATCTCCGGCGCGCGCGCGCGCCCGGTGATGGTGACGGTGGCCGTGATGTCCGAGGCCTCGCGCGTGGCGACGATGTAGAGCTGCGGATCGACCGTGCCGCCGCCGGTGAAGGTCACCGTGCCGTTGTCGAGGGCGAAGGTCTGGCTGAGAAACGAGAAATTGCCGCGGTCGAGGGTGAGCGTTCCGCGCACATCGGGGCGCGCAATCGTGCCGGCTACCGTGAGCTCGCCCCGCCACATGGAATCAAGCCCCTCGCCCTCGATGCGCATCGGGTCGGCGATGGCGACTGCAATCTCCACCCGCATGGCCGAAAGAAGGCCGTCGTTGCCGGCGGGTTCGAATCCCGGAAGCGCACGCAGGAGCGGGATCTCCGGCATATAACTTCCGCCGAGGCGCACGAGAGAACGCACGACTTGGACATTTCCCTTGAAGACGCCCGCCGCGAGCGGGCCGGCGTAAGTGATCCTGCCCGTGGCCGCAGCGACCACGTCGTCGCGGTGGAGAACGTCAAGGCGCGCGAGATCTACGCTGACGTCAGCGTTCATGTCGGCATCGCCGGAGATGCGGCCCGAAAGCGCCACCGTGCCGTCGTTCATATCCTGTGCCTTGAGAGACAGCGTGAAACCGCCCTGCCCGTCCGCGCCGATGCGCGCTTCGATATTGCGCAGCGCCGTGCCGCCGACGAGGTTCTCATAGGTGCCGCGCGCGAGATTGAAAGTCCCGCTGACCACGGGAGCGTCCAACGTGCCGGACAGCGAAGCGTCGACGGCCACATCGCCGGCAAGCACGTTCACATCCGCCGGAATGAGCCGCCACAGCGGTGTCAGGCTGCCGGTCCACTTGAGCGAGCCGCTGACCGGCTCGAAGGTACTGACGGCAAAACGGCCGGCGGCGAGGTTCAGCCGCGCCGGGATATCGGCGTAGAGACGCGCCGGTTCTGCCGAAAGCCCGGCCGCCGTCGCGTCGATTTTCGCGCGGCCGCCCGCGAGCGTGATCGCGGACTCGACGGTGATCGCGGGCTGGTCCTTGGCGGACGGCAGGAGGCCGGTCAGCCGCGCCGTCGCGTTGACCGAGGACATCGGGCCGGACAACTCCGCGTCGCCACTGACGACGATCGACGTCGACTGCCCGGGAATGTCGGCGAAGGAGGGAAGGGCGACGTTCCTGGCACGGACCGCGCCGTCGAACCGGTCGTTGGTCCTGTTCCATGTGAAGGACCCTTGCACCTCGCCGCCGCGGGTGCGGATGCGCGTGTCGCCCAGCTTCAGCTCTGCCGCGCTGTAGGTGAGCTGCGTTGGCGCCAGGAGCTCGGCTTGCAGTTCCCCATCCTGAAACACCAGGCGTTTGAAGGTGACGACGGTATTGTCGCCGAAACTTATGTCGGTTGCCGACGATACCGCGAACGGGATGTCCGCGGCACCTTTGGCGTCGAGCTCCACCTTCAAGGCTTTCAGATCGCCCTCGGCGCGGGTGGTGAACGCGGCGAGCGGACGGCCAAAGAGCTGAGCTTCCGCCGCTTCGGCGCGGGTGGCGAGTTTCACCGCGCCGAACAGATCGTCAAAGCGTCCGCTGAACGTGAGTGCGCCGGCCGTCAACGCCGCGTTTGCGACATTCCGCGCGGTAAGGCTCGCTTCAAGGCGTTGTTGCTGGCCGGCGACGAAGGTTGCCGTGAGGTCCCCGGTCCCTTCCGACGGCGCGCCGAACGCGGCGGTGAGGGGCGCGAGATTGCTGATAGGTCCCGTCAGCGCGCCGGAGACAAGCCCGGCGGTGTGGATGGTCAGAGCTCCGCCGATAGCCGTGGTCGGACTTTTCCAGGAAATCGCGCCGAGTTCGATGCCTTGTTTGGTCTGCGCGGCCGTGGTGGAGAATGCCACCGCGCCGTCGATCCAGCGTCCGTTGCCGTCGAGCTCGGCGACAAAACCGGCCGGCGTACGATCGACCGACGCGGACAGAACAGCGTCGTAAACCGGGGCGCGAGAGAGAAGCACCGCCGGCGCTGTTGCTTGGACCTCCGCGTGCAGCGTTGCGAGCGGACCTTTGAGCGTCACGTCCGCCTGCGTCGGCTCAGGCAGCACAGCCCACGGCGCCAAGGTCAGCGTGAGGGATGAGGCCGCGTGGTCGAAACGAGGCGCGCGTGTCCAACCGCTGAAGCCCCGCAGCACCGTCGCACCGGACCGAGCGACGATATTCGTGAAATCTGCGCGGTCGGCGCCGAGCACAACATCCGCATCAAGCGTCAATTGGCCTTGCACGAGCGGACGGACCTCGGCGGAGGCGGGTAGAGCGGATGCGGCAAGGGTGAGATGGCCCGCGCCGCCACCGTCCGCGAGGCGATCGATGCGAAGAGTGGCTTCGGTGCGCGACGAGCGGTCGTCGACACCAAGCAGCCGGCCGCCGCCGACGAGCGAGAGGCGAAGGGTCGCCGGTGTCCGCTGTGCCGCGAGGCCGAGGGCGGCGATCTGCGCAACTATGTCGCCGGAGTCGATGCGTGCACTGTCGAGCGTGAGGGCGCCGTCGGCGAGCCGCGTCAACGCAACGGACCATGTCGCTTCGTCTCCCGCGACGGACCGCAGTTCGGGTAGCGCATCGGGAAAGCCCGCCGCGACACCCGAGCCGCTGATGGTTACGCCGCCCTCGCGCGGGCGCGCGGCGACGACGCCCTGGAAGCGCAACAGCCGCCGGGCTCCATACCCGACATCCTGCGCACTAAAATTCAGGGTTCCCTGCGGCGCCGCGAGTGTGCCCGCCAGGGCGAGCTCTGCCGCTATGGCCCCCAGCTTCGTCTCCGGCCCCGCGTAGCAGGCCGTTTCGCCGCGGCACTCCAGTTTGAGTGCGCCCGACAGCGCGTTGGTGCGATTGTTCACGGTGATAGCGCCCGCGGCGCGCAGGTTTTCCGCCATCCCGTTGATCTGCAACACAGCGGCGTTGCGGCCGGCCGCAAGCTTGACGGCGAGCGCGCCGGGCTCGGCGCGCAAGCGACCATCGAGCGCCAAGGTCTGGAGGCGGCTGTCGGGATCTTCCTGGAGCGACCCCGTTAGCCTCGCATCAAGGGCGCGGCCGATGACGGCCGGCTCCAGACGCAATACATCGATGCGCGCGTCGCGAACCGTGATGCGGCTGAGCGAGCGGGCAACGGAATCGATCGTCGGCGGCGGCGAGGCCGGCGCAGCGGGATTCCCGACCGGTTGGCGAAGCATATGGGCGCGGCCAACGACGGCGCTGCCGATATCGAGACGTCCCGCCAGCAGCGCACCGGGGTTCAGCTGGAGATCGAGCCGATCGAGGGTCAGCCAGACGCCGTCACGGTCGGCCACGGTAACGCCGGTCCAAAGGATGTGCGATGGCCATTCGCCGCCAACCTCCTTGACCGTGACGGTTTGATCTGTCCCACCCACCGCGCGGACAATACGCTCGGTGATCCAGCGCTGACCCGAGGGCGTGGACACCAGCAGACCAAATCCCGCCCCGATGAGCGCAACCACGACCAGGAATGTGATGACCATCCGCATACGCATCAGAAGGCCTGTCCGAAACTGATGTAGAACTGGAAGGACTTGTCGACACCGGCGCGTTTATTGAGCGGTACGGCGAAGTCGGCCCGCAGCGGCCCGGCCCCGGTGTAATAGCGCACGCCGATGCCCGCGCCGACGCGGATGTCGCCGTCCTGGCCCGGCAGGCCATGGCGCGAGACCATGCCCGCATCGACGAACGGCACAATGCCGATGGTGTCGGACACACGGATGCGCGCTTCGGCGCTGGTCTCGATCAGCCCTCGCCCGCCCATAGGTTTGTTCTCGGCATCCAGCGGCCCGACGAGCTGGTAGCCGAAGCCGCGGATCGACCCGCCTCCGCCCGCATAAATGCGCTTGTGAGCGGGAATCTCGTCGGTGTGCTCACCCAACAAACTGCCGAGTTTCAGCCGACCGGCAAGCACGAGACGGTCACCGTGCATGACCGGCCAGTAGCCGTCGACCTCCGATTCAAGATGCACGAAGGTCATAGTCCCGACATACCGGCCGACGTACGGGACGGCGTTCACGCGCAGGCGCCAGCCGCGCGTCATCTCGACGACGAGCCGCTCATCGACCGCGCGCGAGATGCCGAGAGGAAGGCCGGCGAGGTATGAGTTGCGTTCGAGGCCATCTTCGGTGACCGCTGCGAACTCGAGCGTCGTTCCGGCAGCGATACGCCAAAGCTCGTTCAGCTCGCGCTCGATCCCGGCGCGCAGAGCGCCGCTGTATTCCTTGAAGGCTTCGGTATCTTCATGGTGCCCGGTGGCGCCGAGCTCCAAAGTATTGCGGCGGTCGAGAAAGGCGGGCTTCTCCAGCGTAAACTCCGCGGTTTGGTCGAGCTGATTGCCGTCGAGGTTCGCTTCGAAGCGCTCGCCGTTGCCGAAAAGATTGCGGTGATGCCAGAAGAGCGAGCCACCGAAGCCTTTGTCGCGGGCGTAGGTCGCGCCAACGCCGACGGAGCGATGAGGACCTTCCGTAACAATGACACTCACGTCGAGCGGCGAACCGTTCTCCGGGACGCTGCTGGCCGCCGGCTCGACACGCACGGAGGTGAAGAGCGAAGCAAGGATCAGCTCTTCGCGAAACTTCTCGAGGGCCTCGACGCTGAAGATGTCGCCCTGAGGCCACGGCACCAGGCGCTGAATGTGGGATTCGTTGACCTTTTCCAGTCCCGAAAAGTGTGTGGCGCCAAAAAAGGCCTGGCGGCCGAGGTCGACGGGAAGATTGACGGCAATGGTGCGCGTCGCGTGATCGACGTCAATTTGGCGGTCACCGCGCCTGGCGAAAGGAAATCCTTTCGCCCGCAGCAGGTCGAGCGCCGTGTCCTCAGCGAGAATGACGTCCGCGGCGCGCGCTGGGCGGCCGACGATCTCCCTGAGGGGCCCTTCGTAGTCTTCAGGCTTGATGAGCGCGACGGTGGCGGCATCCTCGCGCGCAAGATCGAGAACAACGGAGGTCACCTGGTAGCGTTCGCCCGGATCAACAGTGATGGTGACGGCGATGCGGCCCTCTTCATCTTTGGTCGCCGTCACCACGGTGGCGCTGTAGTAGCCCTCGGACTCGAGCGCCGCGCGAAATCGCCTTTCATCGCGTGCAATGCGCTGGCCAAGCGCGGCGAGGGTCATGGGCGGATTGTCCCGCAGACGGATCAGCTGCGATGAGTCCTCAAGCAGGGATTCGACCGCCCCGCTCGGTGCGCCTTCGATTTCGACCGTGTAAGTGATGGGACCTTCAGCCGGCGCTAGCTCCGTCTGCTTCTGGATTTCCTCCGCAGCTTTGGCCGGAGCGTCGGAGGGAACGCCGGTCCGAGGAGCTTCGGCCGCGCCGGCGCCTGTCGACAACAAGGCAAGCGCCAAGAACCAGAGCGCGGGCGATCGCGAGGGAATCTTTGGAACGTTCATTAGCGCGAAGGTAAGAGGCTCGCGCGGCGCCGCAAGCCCATGGACGGTTGTCGGTTTGTGACAGAACGCCCGCAACGCGGCAATGGCTCGGTCGAAGCGCACAATTCTTTTTACAGCTGTTACTTGAGTGCTTAGGTTGCCGCATGCTTCACAGCGACGCCCTTTGGTACATGGCGCCCGGTCAGGTGGAATGCCGCCCGGCGCAAATCGCATTACCCGCTGCGGGCGATGTGACCGTCCGCGCGCTCTACTCCGGAATAAGTCGCGGTACCGAGCGCCTGGTGCTCCACGGACGCGTGCCCCGCAGCGAGTACCGGCGCATGCGCTGCCCGCTCCAGGAGGGCGATTTTCCCTTTCCGGTCAAGTACGGCTACGCACTGGTAGGAACCGTCATCGCGGGACCCGCGGATATATTGAACCGTGAGGTGTTCGTCCTACATCCGCATCAACGGATCGCGCAGGTGCCGCGCGCGTTTGTCCATCGGCTCCCCGAAGGGCTGCCGGCGAAACGGGCGTGCCTTGCCGCCAATATGGAAACCGCGCTCAACATCACCTGGGACGCGCAGCTTGCCGCGGGGCAGAGTATCCTCATCATCGGCGGCGGCGTCTTGGGCCTGCTGACGGCCGCGCTGGCGGCAAGGATCCCGGGCGCCCAAGTCACTGTGGCCGATGTGCTCGATGTGCGGGCGGGACCGGCGCGGGCGATGGGCGCGGCCTTCGCCCTGCCGGGCGCGGCGCCGCTCGACCAGAATGTCGTGATCCACACCAGTGCCACGGAAGAAGGCCTGACCCGTGCGCTCGAATGCGCCGGCTTCGAAGCCAAAGTCATCGAAGCGAGCTGGTTCGGCGAACGCAAGGTATCGTTGCCGCTGGGTGCGGCCTTTCACGCGCAACGCTTGCAACTCATCTCATCACAGGTCGGCGCCGTGGCCCCTTCTCGCCGCGCCACGACGAGTCATGCGCAGCGGCTTGCCCAAGCGCTCGAGCTTCTGAAGGACCCGAAATTCGATGCGCTTGTCACGAGGGAGATTCCCTTCGATGAGGCGCCGAGCCGGTTGCCCGCCGCATTGAGCGGTGATAGCTCAGACCTGATGACCGTGCTGCACTATGAATAGAGGGCCCATGTATTCCGTCGAAGTCCGCGATCACGTGATGATCGCCCACAGCATCCCGGGAGAGGTATTTGGGCCGGCGCAAAAGCTGCACGGTGCGACCTACGTCATCGATGTTTGTTTCATGCGCGAAGAGCTGGACGAGCACGATATCGTGGTCGACATCGGCCTTGCGACGGACACGGTGAAACAGATCCTGTCCTCGATCAATTACCGCAACCTCGACGAACATCCCGACTTCCGCGGCCGGAGGTCCACCACCGAGGCTGTGGCGCGATGGGTGTTTTTGCGCGTGCAGGAAGCCATCAGCGCCGGACGGCTTGGACCCTCGGCGTCGGGGCTGGCCCGGCTCAAGGTGACCTTGCACGAGTCCCACACCGCCCGCGCCGCTTACGAAGCGGATCTTGTTCATGCCTGAGGTCTGGTTCGCCATTCCCGGCGATCCAGCGATCCTGACGGGCGGGTATGTCTACGCGCGCAGACTGATGGACGCGCTGCCGGCGGCGGGTTGGACGCCCCGGCCCGTATCATGGCCCGGTTCCTTCCCGAATCCGAACGAGAGTGATCTCGAAGCCGTCCGTTCCAGCCTCGAAAGCCTGCCGGCGAACGCGACGGTGTTGATCGATGGGCTCGCCTATGGAGCGCTTCCAACAGGTCTGCTCGACGGCTTGCGCCTGCGCATCGTCGCGCTGGTGCATCATCCTTTAGCGCGTGAAAGCGGGCTCTCGGCGGCCGAGGCCGCGCATTTCGAAAAGACCGAACGCGCCGCATTGGCCCGTACGCAGAGGGTAATCGTCACAAGTCCCGTCACCGCCCAAACGCTGATCGAAGACTACGGCGTACCGAAGCCGCGGATTCATGTCGCCCTGCCAGGCACCGATCCCGCACCCCGCGCTGCGGGCGGGGGCGATGTGCCCCTGATCCTCACGGTGGGCACACTGACGCCGCGTAAAGGCCACGACGTACTGATCAGCGCGCTGGCGCAGATTGCAGACGTGCCTTGGAGGAGCCGCATCGTCGGCAGTAAAGAGCGTGACCCCGCCACCACGGCGGCGCTACGCAGCCTGATCGAGCGGCATGACCTAGGCCGGAGGATCGAGCTCGCGGGCGAGCTGAGCGGCCCGTCGCTGGGCGATGTCTATCATCGCGCCGATGTGTTCGCTTTGGCCTCGCACTACGAAGGCTACGGCATGGTCTTCGCCGAAGCGCTGGCCCGTGGACTGCCCATCGTTGCCTGCGCCGCCGGCGCGGTTCCGGTAACCGTACCGGCCGATGCCGGACTCCTCGTTCCGGCCGACGACGCGCGCGCCTTTGCAGACGCGTTGCGCCGCGTTCTGTCGGATCATGGGTTACGCCTACGCCTCAAGGACGCCGCGTGGCGCCGCGGCCAGGCCCTGCCGCGATGGAGCGATACCGCGGCGGGCGTCGCAAGCGCGCTGTCGTCGGCGATGGACGCCGCGGCATGAGCGGCTTTTCTCCGGAGTGGTTGGCCTTGCGTGAGCCCGCCGACCTCGCGGCACGCAACCGCCAGGTCTTGACCGCGTGCGGGCGCGCCTTCGAGAACCACGAGACGATCAAGGTGTGCGACGTCGGCGCGGGCACGGGCGCTTCGGTGCGCGCGCTCGCCGAGCTTCTTCCGCCGCGCCAGTTCTGGACGCTGGTGGACAGCGACGAGAAGAATCTTTCCGTGTCGTTTGAACAGCTGGCGCGCTGGGGGACGGACGTGAAGGCCTATGACGGCGGGCTGGCGATGCGCAAAGGCGACCGGCAGATTTTCGTGCGCACCCACATCTGCGATCTGGCCCAGACGCCCGCCTGCTGGCCGAAGGGCACACATCTTGTCACCGCGTCGGCGCTGTTCGACCTGACCTCGGCGCGCTGGTTGGATGCCTTCGTCGCGCTGCTGTCGACGCAGAAGGTTGCGCTGCTAAGCATGCTGACCTTCGACGGCGTCATCACATCGGAGCCGGAGCATCCGCTCGATCAGGTGGTTGCCGAGGCGTTCTGCAATCACCAGCATCGCGACAAGGGTTTCGGACCGGCGGCGGGTCCGCGCGCGCCCGAAGTCCTGGAAGCCGCTCTCGCGGCTGCAGACTACGAAATCGAAACCGGCGAGAGTCCGTGGGCGCTCGACCGGGGCGCCTCGGCGCTTCTTTATGCGACGCTGGCCGGCATCGCATCGGCCGTACAGGAGATACAGACAGTGCCGCCCGAGGACATCGAACAGTGGCTGCGTTCGAGTGTGATCAACACGCGGCTGTTGACCATCGGTCACCGCGACCTATTCGCACGCCCCAAGGTCTAGGGCAGCATCCGCCGCAGCGTTTCATCCCTCACAACGAAGTGATGGTACAGCGCCGCGGCAATGTGCCCGGCAATGAGGACACAGAGCAGCCACGCGAGGCGCCAGTGAATCCCAAGAAGGATCGTGGAAAGTTCGCGGTTCGGCGCAACGAGCGGCGGCAGCTCGAACAGCCCAAATACCGTGATGGTCGCAGGGAACGCCGATGTGCCTGCCCATCCGAGCAGCGGCATTGCGATGAGGATCACATACAAAAGACGATGCATGGCGGTGGCGGCCGTCTTTTGCCACTTGGGCATCCCGGGCACCAACCGGGGGGGCGGTGAGAACAGGCGCCATAGGAGGCGCGCGCCCGTGAGCGCAAGGATCAGGGCGCCGAACGAGCGATGCAGATCGTAAAGTTGATTCTGCCGCGGTCCCGGCTGAGCACTTACCATCGCGAAGCCGAGCACGATCGCGGTGACGACGGCGAGGGCCGTGAGCCAGTGAAAGAGTTTGGCCGGCCAGCGGTAGCTTTGAACCAGAGCTGGTTCCATCGTTCGTCCCCTCAAAACGCACAGTCGAATAGAACGTCGCCGCCCGGAAGCGGATAGCTGGACACGCACGGCCGCGCGGCGTGTTTGAGATCGGTGATCGCGCCGAAACTGAGTCCCACCGGCCCCGCGCCGATCACCATCGGCGCGACCATGACGTGCAAGCGGTGAAGTGCATTGGCTTCGACAAAACGCGACACGGTTTGGCCACCGCCTTCGATCAGGATGCGCTTCAGACCGGCGTCATGGAGCGCCGAAATGATAGCGTCGGGCGCAAGCCCGTCCTCTCGCCTCGCAACGCTGAGATACTCGACGCCTGCGAGCGAGCCTGTTCCGACGACGATGCGTCGGCCGGAACCCTGCATACATCGTGCTGACGGCGGCAAGCGCCCGTTCGGATCGATCACGACTTTGGCGGGCTGCGGACCTGTTACATGACGAACGCTAAGCTGAGGATCGTCGGCAATGGCCGTGCCGACACCGATCACAACCGCGTCAACCAGCGCCCGCAAACGGTGGAGGTGGAGAATGGCCGCGGGTCCATTGATGTAGTGGGACTGACCATTTGGGGTTGCGATTCGCCCGTCCAGAGATTGCCCCAATTGGCCGATAACAAATGGCGTGTGATCGGCGTTAGACCTGACAAGCGGGCCGTAGACCCGCCAGAGTACATCATCCGCTGGTTCAACGGCGGGGCTAGGGCCGCGGGCGGCACCGAGCAGGGCCGGCCATTGCGGAGCCTCCCTCTCCCAGTCCACAATGCCATCGGATTTCATGAATTCTTCTTTTGCGTGAGGCGCGCTTGCCGAACGAGGACGTAAAGATTGGTACCGTAGACGGCGACTTGGCAAGGTGGTTCGGCGACGCCGGCCGCCTCGCCGTGCAGCGCGCCGTGCATGAGTTGCGGGAGGGCCGGCCGGTACGGCTTACCGCCAAAGGCCGCGCGCTGATCGTTGCCGCTGCCGACATGCAGGGCGGCGAACGCATTGCGGCGTGGAACGTCGCGTCCGCCGGCGCCGTCGGACTCATTCTGCCCGCGCCGCGCCTGCGCCACCTCGGCATCATCATGCCGGGCCCCGCGCGGGTGCACCTGGAAGGTCTTTCTCCCCACGACATCAATTCCGTCCTGATGGCGGTGAAACCGGACGTGCCGCTGCTTGCGCATCGCGCCGCCGACGGGCTGGAAGCAAGCGCGCTCGATCTCGTGAAGCGCGCTTATCTTTTGCCCGCGGCCGTTGTGTTGCCGACCACCGATAGCCTGGGCGAGATGATCACCGTCGACGCTTCCGCCGTGGACAGCTTCCACGACCGCGCCGCGCGCGATCTTTCGATCGCCGTGCGCACGCGCGTACCGCTTTCGGATGCGGAGCACGCGGAGTTCGTCGTGTTCCGCGGCGGCGACGGGCTGCGCGACCAAATCGCGGTCGTGATCGGCCGGCCGGATCCAGCAAAGCCCGTGCTGACGCGGCTGCACTCTGCCTGCCTGACGGGAGACCTTTTCGGCAGTTTGAAGTGCGACTGCGGCGATCAGCTGCGCCTTGCCGTGAGCGAGATCGCAGCCCACGGCTCGGGCGTATTGCTCTACCTCGACCAAGAAGGCCGCGGGATCGGGCTCCTCAACAAGATGCGCGCCTATGGCCTCCAGGAACTCGGTCACGATACGGTCGATGCGGACGCGGTGCTCGGCTACGGACCGGACGAACGCCGCTACGGCATTGCCGGCGCGATGCTTGCGCTGCTCGGATTCCACAAGATCACGCTGATGACCAATAATCCCGAGAAAATCAGCGCGCTGGAGGACTTCGGGGTGAATGTGGTGGGACACCAGCGTTTGATCGGCAGCGTCAATCCGCACAACCAGAACTACCTCAGCACCAAGGCCGTGCGCGCGGGCCACTTGCTCGGCGAAATCGCGCGCTTGCGCAAATAACGGTTACTCGGCGAGCGACGCGAGCGCGGCCGTGACTTTGGACCAGCGCACGTCGTCGTCGTCGCCGTCTTGCCAGCCGGCCGCAATGCGCGGCGCAATGCCCGCCATCTCGTTGGTGCCGTCGCGCCGTAAGCGCTGACAGTCGGGCATATCGACCTTGAGGCCGCTTTGCGTGAGAAGCACGCCGGCGCCGCCGCCGGTGTAGCCGCAGCCGAGGCCGAAGCTGCGCTCACCGACGAGCACGGCCGCGTCATTATCTGCGAGAATGGCGGCGAAATATTCGGCCGCGGAAGCGGTGTGCCGATCGATGAGGACCGCGACGCGGCCAGCAAAAACGCTCTCCGCGTAGTCGTAGCCAAGACCGTGAAAGAGCGCGTCGGCGGCTGTTGCGCGCGCGAGACTGCCTTTCGGAAGCGGCCCCATCAGTCCGCACGCCGTATATCCGGCATCGTCCACCAGATTGGAACAGGCCGGCCGCTGCCCCTGGATCCACAGGGTATCGAGCGCGCAGCTTGCGCTGGCGCGGTCGGCCAAGTCCTGGGCGCGGCGCCGGGCGACTTGCAGCAGCGCGACATCGCCTGAATTTTGAGACGCGCGCAAATCTCGATCGATCTTTTCAACGATCGCGGAAAATGTCTTCAGCCAATGCGGCCCTTTGATAAACGAGACGTATGCGCACGCGAGTTGCTTATTGGCAATGATTCTTGCCGCAGGTTCGACCCAGTCGGTGCCGCCGCCGTTACTTGTCACGTCAATGACAAGCAGCGCGACGCCCGCCTGACCGAAGGCACGCACTTGCGCGGTGAGCTCGGACAAAAGTTGATTCGGAACCACGGTCTGAACGAAGGTTTCCGTGCAGGCACGATCGCATCGACGCGGACCGATATGCGCGCGCCAGGCGCGTTCGCACGCCGGCCTGTAACGTTTCTGATCGAAGATGGGTATTCGCAGGATCGCCGCCGCCCTCGATCCCAGTTGGAAGGTCGCGGACGGAAATGAATTCTCCGCCGGCGCGGTGCTCGCAAGCCCGAAAGCCAGTTCCTCCTCCTCCGCGCGGAAGCCGAGGGCGGCGCAAGCCTTTTCAGCCGAGGTATTGGCTGACATCTCCTCGGCCTGCCCGGTGAAGAGGTTCTCCAGACTGCGCGACAGGGGCGTGCGCGCAATGCGGAAATGCGCGTCCTGAAAGGCCGAGATAAACGACGCGATCGCTGCGCGCGCCGCGCGGTCGGTCCGGGCCGCCGCGAGTTCTTCGAGGGTCGCGCGATGGAGCGCCGCGGGGTCGAGTCCGCGCTCGTCGATGACCCATAGCAGGTTGGCATAATTGCGCGAGGCATGGGTACGAAGTTGTTCGTAATCGGCGAGCCAGGCCGCACGATCGAATTTGAGGCGCTCCCAGATAAGAAAACCGGCCGCGACGGCGAGGATTGCAGGAAGGACGAGAACGGCTTTACGAGCGCGCATCCGTTCCCTCCTCTCTTTATCCCGCCCACCTGGCGGCGGCGATTTCGTCGAGGAGCTTGGCAAGAGATGCGGCGGCGTGATCCACGAGCGCCTTGCCGATCTCGGCCGTCGCCAGATCCGGACGGCCGATCCAGCCGCCTTCGGCGAGGTCTCCACTCTTCCAACCCCAGGCGATCGGCCCGCTCGGGAACAGGCTGGGCGTCGGCGCGAGGGCTTCGTTGGCCTTTGCAGCGTCTTTTCGCACGAGGTGCGGTGCAAGATGCAGCAGCACTGAGGTCTCGACCCATCCGCCGTGGACATCGCGCAGCAGCGGGGCGGGTTGGCTGAAGCCCGCCGGCAATCCGAAGTCCAGCCAATGGGCGGTGGCGGCAAGCGTGCCGAAATGGGTGCGAAGCTTGAGAGCGGCGATAGAGGCGAGCGCGATATTGCCGCCGTGGCCGTTGAACAGCACGACGCGGGTGAGGCCGGCACGGGAAAGGCCCTCCCCCAGATTGACGATGGCCGCAATCATCTGCTCGGGTTCGCAGCTGACCGTGCCCGCGTGGTCGGCGTGTTCCGCCGACGCGCCCAGCCACAATGTCGGGACGCAGACGGCGCGTGCGGCGCACTGCTCGCCGGCGCGAGCGAGAATGCCCTCAACGATCAATCCATCGGTAGCCAGTGGGAGGTGAGGCCCGTGAGTCTCGACCGAGGCCAGGGGAATCACCGCAACGCCGTCGCTCAACGGAAGATCGGCCTGCGTCAGGTGTGCGAACGGCTGCAACATACTTAGGGCGGGGGCTCCGAAAAGGCCTTTAGAATATGCCCTCGCATGGCATCCATTTTCCACACCGGACTTTGTGGACCGGGGATGAGGCCGTCAGCCCAGCCTTCAAAGGACGCCAGCAATGCCGCGTCGCGCGAAAGGACATGGACCGGCACTTCATAGGATGCCGACGTTCCCGCCACCAACGGGATCGGCTGGTGATCGCCAAGGATGATGATCAGCGCGGGGTCTTTCACCTGGGTTTCCGCGTAGGAAAATACGGTTCTGATCGCATATGAGACCGCCTTCTCATACTGATCGCGCATCTTTTCCGGCGCGAGCCAATCCACATCCACATCTTCGCCTTCGCGTGCGGTCGCGAAAACCGCCCCGTCGCCTACCTTCTCCCACGGAACGAAGTGCGGGCGGGGGGTCCAGGGAAGGTGACTTGAATTCAACGCCATCTCGAGCATGACCGGCTTGCGGCCTGCCGCGGTCATTTCACGCTTGTGGAAGGCCGACAGGACATATTGATCGGGCATCGTGATGTAGCCGAAGCGCGGGCCGGCGTAGCCGAGATTGTTCGCCGTGTAGATCGCGTCGTAGCCGAAGAACTGGCCCTCCGGCCAAGGCCGCGTGAAAAGCGGCATCACCGCGACTGTCCGCCATCCGGCGCGGGCGAAATCGTGGATGAGGGTCTTATGCTCGCTGACGAAGAGGGCGTTGTAGCGCTGATGGTCCTCGATCCAGAGGCCGGCGACAAACGTCCCGTGTGCGAGCCAGCTCGCGCCGCCGAAGGTGGGCGAGAGGAGCCAGGAGCTGCGCATCGCGTAGCCGGCGGCGCGAAGCGCCTGCTCCGATTGCATCAGTTGATGCACAGGCGGACCGGCAGGGTCATCGAGAGCCGTACGACCGTAGGCCTCGACGAAGATCAGGAGCACGTCGTGCCCTTTCAGCTTCGTGAGGAGGCGTTCGCCAGGGATGTCACGGAAGGGATCGGCCGCGACGTCGCGCTGGAATTGCGCGCGGGCGGCCAGGCTACGACCGACATTGAACACTTGGGTTTGGACGAAAGTTCCGGCTTCGATGACCGACCGCTCATGCCAGGGCGTTGCGCGCAAGGCGAGCGTGACCACGAGCAACACAGCGCCGAGGCCAAGGAGCACTGGACGAAGGTCTGGCGCGGATAGGCGGCGCGCAATCCATATAAAGAGAGCCGCAACGGCGCCGACGAGGGCGAATGTCCCGAGCACGGCGAGCGCGACCAGCAGCACACTGGTTTTCGCGAGGGTTTCGATGGCGATGGGGACGAGGGACGGGTCGACCACGGGATTGAAGGGCCGCGCGAACATCAGGAAAGCGATGAAGTTCGCCAGCTTGATCACCATGAAGACGGTGAGGATGACGACGATGAGGCCGCGCACGAGCTTCCCCCGCGCGGCGGCGAGCAGGAGAATGAGAACCGGAAGTTCGAGCGCGAGATAGAGGAACGCGCTGGGGCGGATATTTTCGGGATAGGTCGGAACGAGCAGAACGCCGTGCAAGATGAGGATTGCACAGAGTGCCGCTGCGATTCCTTGCCGGGATACGAAGTTCATGATGCTCGCTTTGCCCGCGCATCCTCAATCGCGAGCCAAATGACGTCGACGGCGAAAGAGTAGATCAAAAGGAGAAGGGCGATGGCCGCGGCTCTCGTACTGAGAGGCGGAACGATGATGGGCGCGAGCAGCGCCGCCAGCGTGCCGCCCTGCACGGCGGCGGTCAATTTCCGGCGGAATGAAGGGGGCAGCGGCCGTTGAAGCGGCGGCCAAAAGACGCCGGCAACCTCGTAGGCATAGCGCAATGCACCCCCGATCAGGACCCACAAGCCCGCCTTCTCCAGCGCGAGGGCGATGAGACAGAGGAGCAGAATCTGCAATGCGTCGATTTCCATGTCGAAGCGCGCGCCGAAGTCCGAGGCTAGATTTTCGCGGCGCGCGGCATAGCCGTCGAGCCCGTCGAGGACGAGTGTCGTCACCGCGAGACTGAAGAAACCCCAGGCCAGTCCGTTGTCGATCACGCGCTCGTGGAAAGCCATCTCGAAAGCAAGACCCGCCATCGATGACGCAATGAGCAGACGTACCAAGGTCAGAATGTTGGCGGTGCCGAACCGTGCAAAGGGATGATGCCGGGCAATGCGCGAGACCGCAAAAACTCCCACCATCAAGTACGTCGCCAGCGCCGCAACGGAAAATCCCGCGCTGAAGCCGGCATGGGCGGCCAGGGCGAAAGTGCCGGCACCCAGCACCGCTCCGCCGCAAGCGACATAGAGGCCGGCCCGCCGGGTCAGTTCCGCGGAAGCGCTGTGCGGTGGGTTATTCATTGCTGGGTGGGCAAAACGCGCGGTGAAGCTCGAAAAAGGCATGGATTACAATACAGTCACCGTTTCCACGGATGAATGACATAATTCCGGGGTCTATATTGAGCCGGTCCTTCCCAGGCTTTCGAAGCTCATGCCCGCTGAAAACGTCTCGAGACCGAAATTCGCTTTCCTGGCGCGCTCGCGCCGGAGGGTCATTGCCGCGGCCGTCGCCGCCGTCGCGGTGATCGGCGGCGCGACATGGTTCTTTGTCGGCCAGGAGAATGCGGAAGGCGCGTTCATCACCCAGGAAGTGATGGTCGGCGATGTCGAAGACACGGTCACCGCGATGGGCACCCTGCAGCCGCTGCAGTTCGTGGATGTGGGCACGCAGGTGTCCGGCCAGCTGCGCAAGATCCACGTCACCTACGGTCAAGAGGTCAAGCAGGGCGACCTTCTCGCGGAGCTCGACCCGACGCTCCTCGAATCCCGCAAGACTGCGACGGAAGCGCAGCTTCAAAATTATCAGGCGCAGCTCACCCAGCGTCAGGCGGAACGCACGCTCGCCCAGCAGCAGTTCGAACGGCAGAAAGAGCTGCTGGCCGCCAACGCCACCAGCCAGGATGCGTTCGACGCCGCCGAATCGCGCATGAAAGTCGCCACTGCGCAGATCGCCGCCTTGCAGGCGCAGATCCGCCAGTCGGAAGCGACGCTCAAGGGGGACACGGCCAATCTTTCCTACACAAGGATTTTCGCGCCGATGGATGGAACGGTGGTCAACCTGATCGCCAAGCAAGGGCAGACCTTGAATGCGAATCAGACGGCGCCGCTTATCCTGCGGATCGCGGACCTCGACACCATGACAGTCTACGCACAGGTATCGGAGGCCGACGTGCCGAAGCTGAAGGTCGGCATGCGGGCGTACTTCACGACCCTTGGTACGTCGAGCAAGCGCCGGTACGGCACACTTCGCCAGATCGTGCCGACGCCCGAAGTCGTGAACAATGTCGTTCTCTATAACTGCCTGTTCGACGTCGAGAACCCGGAGAAGGACCTGCTGCCGCAGATGAGCGCGCAGGTCTATTTCATCGTCGCTGAAGCGCACGACGTGCCGATCGTCTCCGTTTCCGCCCTGCGGCCTGCTAGCCGGCCGCAAGGCCCGCCGTCGGCCGACGCGTCCGGCAACGGCGCCGCGCCTCCCGCGCCGGGCGCAGCTCCCGACGCGAACGGCGGGCCGCCGGCCGGTCAGCAGCGCCGGCGCATGCGTGGCCCTGGCGGGCGCGACGGTCCAGCCGGGAACCCCAGCGAAGGCCTGCACTTTACCGTCACTGTCCTGGAAGACGGCGAACGCGTCCAAAAACCGGTCGTCGTCGGCGCCATGAACCGTCTGGTGGCCGAAATCAAATCCGGAGTGAAGCCGGGCGATGTCGTGGTGATGGAAGCGCCCGAAGGGGGCCGCCAGCAAGAGCCGCAGCGGCCGGGCGGATTCCCGTTCGGCGGCGGCGGGGTCGTGCGCTTCAGATGAACAAACAGATCGGTCCAGCTGCGAAGGTACCGGCCTCCGATCTGCAATGGCGCGGACAGGCGTCCAGAGCCGACGCGCAACCACTGATCGCTCTGAAAGACATCACCAAGACCTACAACAACGGCGAGCTGTCGGTGCAGGTCCTGCACGGCGTCTCGCTCGATATCTATCCCGGCGAGTTCGTCGCCATCATGGGCGCGTCCGGCTCCGGCAAGACGACGCTGATGAACCTGCTGGGGTGCCTCGATCGGCCGACCTCGGGGTCCTACAAATTTTCCGGCGAGGAAGTCTCGCAGCTCGGCGCCGATCAGCGCGCGCTGCTCCGGCGCAGCGCCTTCGGCTTCATCTTCCAGCAATACAATCTTCTCGCGACGGCCACGGCGGTCGAGAACGTCGAGGTCCCGGCAATCTATGCCGGGCTTTCGCACCGCGACCGGGTCGCGCGCGCCGAACAACTTTTGACGAAGCTCGGGCTTGGCGACCGGATGGATCACAAGCCCAACCAGCTTTCCGGCGGTCAGCAGCAGCGTGTGTCGGTGGCGCGCGCACTGATGAACGGCGGCGCGGTGATCCTCGCCGACGAGCCGACCGGCGCGCTCGACAGCAGGAGCGGCGCCGACGTGATGCAAATCCTGAAGGATCTGAACGCGGCCGGGCATACGGTGCTGATCATCACCCACGACGCCGAGGTCGCCCGTCAGGCGAAACGCGTCATCGAGATCAAGGACGGACTGATCACCGCCGATTCGGGCGCGGTGCCGCCCGCCTCCACGTCACCGATCGAGCCGCAAGGCCTCAATCCGGTGTCGTCTTTCGCAACAGCCTCCGATCTCGCCGAAGCGGGCAAGATGGCGGTGCGCTCGCTGCGCGCCAACTGGCTGCGCACCATGCTGACCCTGCTCGGCATCATCATCGGCGTCGCCTCCGTGGTTGCCCTGCTCGCCATCGGCAACGGCGCCAAGCAGCAAGTGCTGAACAGTATCTCGGCGATGGGCACCGATCTGCTTCTCATCCGCCCCGGCGCCCCGAACCAGCGCTACTCCGGCGACCGCGCTTCACTAATTCCGGCCGACGCGGAAGCCATCGCGGGATTGCCCAACGTCGACGAGGCGGTGTCCGAATATCCCGACAGCACCACGGTGCGTTTCGCGAAGAACGACACGCGCACGACGTTGAATGGAACGACCGCCAACTACACCGCGGCGCGCGACTGGAAGGTGACGAAAGGCCATTTCTTCACTGAAACGGACGTCAATGAGTACGCGCCCGTGGTGGTGCTGGGTGAAACGGTGGTGAAGGCGCTGTTCACGGAGGGCGAAGAGCCGCTCGGGCAATACATCCTTATCGGCAACAATCCGTTCCAGGTCATCGGCGTGATGGCGGCCAAAGGGGCCAACAACTTCGGCCAGGACATGGACGATATGGCTTTCGTCCCCATCACCACGAGCGCGCAGCGCCTGTTCGGCGCGCGTCATGCACGCTCGATCACCGTTGCCGTGCAGGACGTGGACAAGATCGACGCGACCCAGGAGGCCGTGCGCCAGCTTCTGATCGCTCGCCACAAGCGCGAAGACTTCCAGATCCGCAACATGGTCTCGGTCCTCGAGACCGCGACGGAAACCTCCAACACGTTGACGATCCTCCTCGGTTCCATCGCCGCCATCTCGCTTTTGGTCGGCGGCATTGGGGTCATGAACATCATGCTGGTGAGCGTGACCGAGCGCACGCGCGAAATCGGCATCCGTATGGCGACGGGCGCACGCAAGCTGAACATCCTTCTGCAGTTCAATACCGAGGCGCTGGTGGTCTGTTCCATTGGCGGCGTGATCGGCATCGGCATCGGGTTCCTGACCGCCTTCATCTTCTCGCAATTCGACAAGCCGGTGGAATATTCGATCGGCCCCGTCGTGCTCGCGTTCTCCTGCGCGTTCCTGACGGGCCTTCTGTTCGGCTACCTGCCGGCGCGCAAGGCCGCAAGCCTCGACCCCGTCGTCGCCCTCGGAGCGGAGTAACCTCCTGTGACGCCTTTCAAACGCGCGGCTTGCGCCGCTTCTCTCGTCGCGATCGCACTCGGCGCGTGCGCCGGTTATCCACCGGCGCGGGTGGAGGTCCCGAGCGCGTTCGATGCCTCCGCCGCGTTCGAGGCGGACGCGCCCACGGCGCCGATGCCCGACAAGGAGTGGTGGACAGGGTTTGAAAACGAAGAACTCTCGAAGTTCGTCGCCGAAGCGCGCGCCAACAACCACGATCTCAAGGCGACCGTGGCGCGCATCGTGCAGGCCGAGGCGCAAGCCAATGCCGCGCAAGCCGTGCTGTTCCCCTCGGTCGATGCAGGCTTCTCCGCAAGCCGCAGCGAGCGTCAGGGCCAAGCACTCAATAACGAAGGCGAAGTCATCGGCACCACGCGCACCACCACCGGCTATAACGCGAACTTACGCGCCTCTTACCAGCTCGACATCTTCGGCCAACAGCGCAATAGCGCCGCCGCGGCGGGTCAGCGGTTCGAGAGCAGCCTGTACAATGGCGTGACCGTGGAGATCACCCTGATCTCCAATGTCATCACGACATATCTTCAGGTGCTGTCGGCACGCGAACGCCTCGAGCTCGCCGAGCGCCGCCTCAAGAATGCCGAAACCATCCTCGAGCTTCTTGAGACCCAGCGCCGCGTCGGGAGTATCTCGGACCTCGAGCTTGCGCAGCAGCGCAGCGCCATCGCCAGCCAGCGCGCGAGTATCCCGGCGCTGCGGCTGTCGGAGCGCCAGTCGCTCAACGCCCTTGCGGTCTTATTGGGCCGCCCACCCGAGGGATTTGCCGTCGACGGTCGCTCGCTGTCCGATGTGCGGCTGCCCGAAGTCGGCGCCGGCATTCCGTCGGACCTTCTCGTACGGCGCCCCGACCTTCGCGTGGCCGAAGCCAACTTGAAGGCGGCGAATTTCGACGTTGCGACGGCGAAGGCCGCGCGCCTGCCTAGTTTTTCTCTTACCGCGCAGGGCGGCTCGTCCTCCAACCTGATCTCGGAAATCCTGAATCCGGGAACCTTCTTCTGGTCGTTGGGCGGCTCGGCGGCACAAAGCATCTTTGCCGGCGGCCGGCTGCTCAATCAGGAACGCGGGGCGAAAGCGAATTATCGCGCCGTCGTGGAGACGTATCGGCAGACCGTGTTGAACGCGCTGCGCGACACCGAAAACGCACTGACGGCCGTCGGTGAAAACGGACGCCAGTACGCGCTCGCCCGGGAAGCTTATGAGCAGGCCGAATACGCTTATAAGTTGGCCGATCTGCGCTATCGCGCCGGCGCCGAGCCGTTCCAGACCATGCTGACCGCGCAGAACAGCGTTTTTCAAACGCAAGAGTCGCTTGTGCAAACCGGCCTTACGCGATTCACAGCGGTGATCGGCTTGACTCAGGCGCTCGGCGGCGGTTGGGATGGCATAACACCCGAGCCGCCGCCGTTCGCGCTGCTGTCGGCGCCATTGGAGTAGAGATCATGGTAGTTTCGAAGACCGCTATGCCGTCCGCTCAGGAAGCTTTGCCTGGACGCAGCGAACCGATCCCGGTTCCCGAATTGCACTATGTGAACAACAACAAGATGAAGGCCCCGTTTCCGGAAGGCCTGGAAACGGCGATGTTTGCGCTGGGCTGCTTCTGGGGCGCGGAGCGATTGTTCTGGAAGATGCCGGGCGTCTATTCGACCCAAGTCGGCTATGCGGCGGGAACCACCGTGAACCCGACCTATCGGGAGGTGTGTTCAGGTCTCACGGGCCATGCTGAAGTCGTGCGCGTGATCTTCGATCCCAAGAAGATTTCGTACGGACAGTTGCTGAAAGCGTTTTGGGAGAATCACGACCCGACGCAAGGCATGCGCCAAGGCAACGACATCGGCACGCAATACCGCTCGGGCATCTATGTTTATACCCCCGCGCAGCGCAAGCTGGCCGAAGCTTCGAAGGCAGCTTACCAGAGCGCTCTTGGGGCGCGGAATGCCGGAACGATCACGACGGAAATCCTCGACGCGCCGACGTTCTATTACGCCGAGGACTACCACCAGCAATACCTGGAGAAGAATCCCGGCGGCTATTGCGGCATCGGCGGCAAGGGCATCAGCTGCCCCGGGTTCGCCGCTTAGGCGAATCTGACCGCGTAGATCGGCGCGAGATGCGCGTTGATCAGCGTCCAGTCGTCGCCGCCATTGCCGCTGGTCCAGAGTCCGCCGGTGGTCGAACCTATGGCGAGATGCTCGCCGGTTTCGTCGACGGCAAGGCCGTGGCGATAGACGAGGTCGAAACACTGGCCCTGCGGCAGGCCGCGGCGGAGGGTCTCGAAGGTCTTGCCGCCGTCGCGCGTTCTATTGACCACCATATTGCCGTCGACCGGATAGCGATGCTCGTCCTTCTTGGCCGGTACGAACCAGGCAGTGTTGCCGTCCTTGGGATGGACGGCGACCGGAAAACCGAAATGCGAAATCGGCGCGGTCGTAATCTCATCCCAGCTTTGAAGATCGTTCTTGCAGACGAAAATGCCATTGTGGTGCTGCACCCACCACATGTGCGGATGCGACGGCGACTGCGCCATCATGTGCACGTCTTGGATGACCGGATCGAACTGCTGATCGGGCGGCATGAATTCGGCGCGCATGCCATGGCCCGCCACGCGCCAGTTTTTTCCGCCATCTTCGGTAACCGTGACGCCGCCGCAGGATACGGCCACCGCGACGCGGTTGGAATTGCGCGGATCGACGCAAATGGCGTGCAACGCGGGATCGACGGTGCCGCCGCCGAACCAACGCGCCCGTTCGGGCATCTGCCAGAGGCTTTCGTTCAACTCCCACGTCGCGCCCAAATCTTCCGAATAGAAGAGGCCCGGCGTCGTGCCGGCCCACAGCGCGCCGGGCTTGTCGGGTCCCGCCCAGGCCATCGCCCAGATTTGATTCACGGTCGGCGGCTTCTCGGGATCGCCGGCCGCTGCAGCCGGGGCTTCCACCTTCGGCATCTTCGGCGGCTCGAGCTCGCTCCAGGTCGCACCGCCGTCGGTGGTGCGGTGAAGCTTTGCTCCAAAGTGCCCGAGGTTGAGCGCGCAAAAGACGGTCTTGTTATCCGTCGAGGGCAGCACGATCGAGACCGGCGATCCCAAGAAATGGGTGGCGTGATGGGTCCAGCCCCTACCGTTGCGCGCGTAGACGAGAAGTCCCTTCCGCGTCGAGACATACAGACGTTCAGCCATTCTTTTCTCCCCCCCGTTTCGCTTACCCGCCCGACAAGGCCTGCAGGACGTAGACCTCGCTGGTCGCCGTTACGGGCGTTGCGAGGATATTGCGGCGCACGTGCGTGCCGTCGACAAACACCGCGATGTGCAAGCGCACGCGGTCCTGATCGTCCAGGACATAACCGCGGACAGCCGGATGGCGCGTGAAAACATCGGACAGGACATCGGCCACGGTCGTCCCGCTCGCCTCCACCGGTTCCGGCGGGGCCACATGCTTGAGGTGCGATGTAAAATGGACCCTGGCCATGGCGCCATGGTGCCCGAACCGGCTTGCGCCGCGCAAGCGCGCGGGCCTTGTTCTCACGGACCTGGAACAATAGAACCATGGCGAAGCTTGCACTTTCCGGAGGCGCATTATGCCCGGTGTGATGTGGTACTTCGTCATCGCCCTGATCGTCATTCTGGGCGTGATCCTCGCCGTGCCCAGTGAGGGCGCGGACATTCCCGCCTTGATCCGCGCGGCGGGCTAGGCGATGGCCGTCGGCCCGGACTCGATCAGGAACGCTCGCGAGCGGATAATAGGCCATGTCGCCGCGACGCCGACGCTTTACAGCCTGGCGCTGTCTGAAGCGACCGGCGCTGACGTTTATGTGAAATACGAAAACCTTCAGCATACCGGGTCGTTCAAGGCGCGCGGCGCCATCGCGAAACTGACGCGACTCAGCGAGGCCCAAAAGAAAGCCGGTGTCATCGCCATGTCGGCCGGCAACCACGCCCAGGGCGTCGCCTTCCATGCCGGCCGACTCGGCATTCCCGCGACCATCGTCATGCCGAAGGGCACGCCTTTCAACAAGATGCGCAAGACCCGCGACTATGGCGGCACCGTCGTGCTCGAGGGCGAAACCCTGAGCGAGGCGGCCGCCGCAGCACGCCGCATCGGCGCGGAGCGCGGACTTACCTTCATCCACCCCTACGACGACGAGGACGTGATCGCCGGCCAAGGTACGATAGGTTTGGAGGTGATGGAGGCGGTGCCGGACGCAGGGATGATCGTCGTACCCATCGGCGGCGGCGGGCTGATCGCCGGTATTGCGACCGCGGCCAAGAGCGTAACGCCGACCGTGGAAATCATCGGGGTGGAGGCGGCGCTTTATCCGTCCATGAAAAATGCGGTGTCCGCCCAGAACGCACCCAGCGGCGGCGCCACCATCGCCGAGGGCATCGCGGTCAGCGATGCCGGCACGCGCACGACGCCGGTGGTCAAATCGCTGGTGCGCGAAGTGATGACCGTCAGCGAGGCGAGCCTCGAGCGCGCCATCAGCATGTACGCCAGCCGCGGCAAGACGGTCGCCGAAGGCGCGGGCGCGGCGCCGCTGGCGGCCCTGCTTGAATATCCCGAGCGTTTTCAGGGGCGGAAGGTTGTGCTCATCCTCTCGGGCGGGAACATCGATTCACGCATGCTCTCGTCGGTTTTGTTGCGCGACCTTGTTCGCGCCGGGCAAATCCTCACGCTGTCGATCGCCATCCCGGACCGCCCAGGCTCGCTGGAAGCGATCACCGCGATCTGCGCAAGCGAAGGCGCCAATGTGATCGACGTTTCGCATCGCCGGTTGGGATTGGACCTTGCGGCCAGCGCCGCGCGGCTGGACATCACCATCGAGACACGCGACGAGGATCACGCCATCCAGATCGTAGAGCGGATCCGCGCCGCCGGGTTCAAGCCGACGGTCCATGAGCCCTGACCCGAACCCCATTTTGGTCGAAGTCGTCCGCGGCGAGACCGTGGAGAGTGCGCATCGCGGCGCCGCCTGCATCGTCGATTCTTCCGGCCGTCTGTTGCACGCGTGGGGCGATGTGGACCGGCCCATTTGTCCGCGCTCGGCCATCAAACCGTTTCAGGCTATCCCCCTGGTCGAAAGCGGCGCGGCGGACGCGGCGGCATTGGGCGAAGAGGAACTCGCGCTCGCGTGTGCCTCCCACGGCGGCGAAGCGGTGCATGTGGCGCGTATCGGCGCGTGGCTGAGCCGAATCAGGTGCAGTACGGCCGACTTGGAATGCGGAACGCATCTTCCCTCGAATGCCGCGGCCGCCGAAGCTCTGCTGCGCAGGGGTGAGTCACCGTGTCCGCTGCACCATAATTGTTCCGGAAAACACACGGGCTTCTTGACGCTGGCACGGCATGCCGGATGGCCGACGAAAGGCTACACTAACGCCGATCACCCGGTGCAAACCGGCGCGATCGGCGCGCTCGCGACCATGGCCCTCACCACGCCCGGCCCCGTGGTGCGTGACGGCTGCAGCGCCGCCAACGTGTTCCTGCCCTTGACGTCGCTGGCGGCGGCGTGGGCGCGGCTGGGCACCACGCCCGCATCGCGCCGATTGATCGAAGCGATGAAAGCCCACCCTGTGCTGATGTCCGGGCATGGACATTCGTGCGCGACGATGATTGGAGCGCTTGCGGGCGCCGGTGTGGTGAAAACGGGCGCCGAAGGCATTTACGCGGGCGTTCTGCCCGAACGCGGCCTTGGCGTTGCGGTGAAGATCGATGACGGCGCAAGCCGCGCGGCGGCGATCGCGATCGCGAGTCTGCTCACGTGGCTGGATGCATTCAAGTCCGAAGACATGGATGCGATCCAAGCCTTGCGCGCGCCGGCTATAAGGACCAACGCCGGCGCCCTTGCAGGCCGGATACAGGCCGTGCGCGATTGGCTTACTTGATGAGCTTGCTCAGTTCCTTGAACTCCGCCGTGCCGGCGATGTGAAGCCACTCGAACAGCGCCATTTCGGTGGTGACAACCGCAATCGAATTGACCGCCAAGCGGTCCCTGGCGATCGCGGCGCTTTCGGGCTTGCGCGAAGTCACCGCATCGGCGGCCACGAACACATTCAACCCGCCACCCGCAAAACCCAGCGCGCTCTGGAGGACACAGACGTGGGCTTCGATCCCGCAGATCACGAGCTGCGAGCGACCCTCCGCGGCCAGCCCCCGGATGCGTGTCGAGAGCCCCGCATCCGCCGCGCAGGAGAAATGCATCTTTTCCAGCACCGGGGAATCGCCCTTGACGTTGCCGAGCCGCGCGACGGTAGGGCCGAGACCTTTTGTGTATTGCTCGGACAGAGTGACCGGAATCCCGAGCCGGTGCGCCGCCTGCATCAGCACCGCGCAGTTGTCGATCATACGCTCGCCGTCGTGCATCGCCGGCGCCAAGCGTTCTTGAACATCCACGACCAGCAGCTGACTGCGGGAACGGTCTAACAACATCGGATCACCCTGCACGAGGGGCCACACCATAAAGCGTGTGATGCCAATGACCTACAGAAACATCAGCGGGCATGCTAGCCTCGCGCATGATTTCTTCGCCGCCCGCCGTCGGTCCAACCATGAATCGCAAGGCGATCATCATCCTGATGACCGTCGGGATCTTCGTCGTGCTGGGCTTGCTGATGCTTCTTTTTTTCGAGGGTTGGCCGCCGTGGCCGGTGACTTTCTGGTTTACCGTAAGCCATGTTTTCTTCTGTGTCGTGATCTGGCACGTGAAGCCGTTCACCGGGCCTTACAAGACGCCCATGGCCGAACCCGATCTTCCGCGACTGGAGTAGGACGTGGCAAAGAACAAAGAACCGAAGAAGGCCGCGAGAAAAACAAAGCCATCTGGTGACGCGGCGACGTCACAAGCCGGCGACGACCCGCAGGCGCGGCGGCGCGTGGCCTTGTTGCGTCATAAACTCACGCGGGCCATGGACGACCCGCTGATGCGCGACCAGATCGTGAAGGCGATCCGGACCATGATGACCGAAGGCAAGTAAGGCTTTTCCCTTATGCGGCGGCGTCCGCCTTTTTGACCTGCGTCAACGCCTCGGTAATCCCTTTCTGATCCACTGCCCGCTTCACCGCGTCGCGAGAAGGGCGGCCGGATTACGAGGCATACCTGGTTATGAGTTTTGTTAAGGCCGTCCGTTCCCCGTTCGAATTATTTAAAGCGCGCACGTCTGCGGAGCCCAAGGTCGATGAGCCAGGCGCGGATTGGTCGCCGGACTGTTTCGATTTCCGCGATTATTGGTCGTCCCTGCGCGGCGACGGGGTCTGTACGACCTCAGACGCTTTTCTGGACAGCCCGTCGCCCCGCTTCGCCGGCCATGTTTTCATCATTGAATTCCTGGACGGCGCACCGGTCGTACGCCTGCAGGGCACGCGGCTCGAACAGACGTGGTCGCGCGATCTGACCGGCGGGGACTTCTTCCCGGGCCGGTCCCACCGTTTCCGCGCCGCCGGCATTGCGAATCTAACCTCGGTGCTGTCGCACCCGTGCGGCCATCTCGCACGATCGAGCTACGCGACCTCGACGGGCCGCAAGCTCACATCCGACTGGATCTTCCTGCCCCTTGCCGTACGGCAGGAGCGCGCCCCGCGCGTCGTCGGCGCAGTGTTCCAGCAGGGCGGGCGCGGCAATTACTCCGACGTCGGCATTCACCATTTCGAGCTGCATAAACTGGAATGGCTCGATATCGGACACGGTGTCCCAAGCGCGCCTCCGGCTGCCCTCGCCGACTAGAGCTACGGCGGAAACTTCGGTTTGCGCTTGGCCATGAAGGCCGCGTGGCCTTCCTTGAAATCGGGTCCTGAAATCGCATCGGCAAAAGCCGCGCGCGTCTCCGGCGTGTCGTCCTTCGCGCCGTCAAGAACCGACTGAAGATGGCGCTTCATCGTGCGGATGGAGAACGGCGAGGCTTCCGCGAGCATCGCCACATATTCGTTCACGGCATCGTCGAGCTGATCGGGCGCGGCCAGCCTGTCGATGAGTCCGATCGACAGCGCTTCTTCGCCGCTGAAAATGCGCCCGGTGAAGAGCATATCACGCGCGCGCGCCGCGCCGACGACGTCCATGAGCCGCTTTGTGTCCGCGACACTGTAGACGAGCCCGAGGCGGGCGGGCGTGATGCCGAATCGCGCCGTTGTGTCGGCAAACCGGAAGTCGCAGCACAGGGCAATCCCACATCCCGCGCCGACGCAGGGCCCACTGATCTTGGCGAGCGTCGGTTTGCTGGCGCGGTGAAGCTTTTTTTCGGACTGATGGATGATCTCGGCCGTCGCCGGCGCCGTGGAAGGATCCTGCGAGACCTGGCCGAACTCCTCGATGTCCGATCCGGCGGCGAACGCGCCGCCGTCGCCGGTGATGACAATGACCTTGACGGTAGGATCACGATCGGCCGCGCCGACAAGATGCAGCAGTTGGCGCCACATCTCGATGGTGATGGCATTGCGGCGCGCCGGTTGATTGAGATGAATCGTCGCCGTCGGTCCGCTGCGGGACATGAAGACGGTTTCGTTCGATCCAATATCGTCTTTCATTCGGCGGGCGCCTCCGCGGGACGAAGTCCGGAACGGGGCATTTCATCATGCTTGCGGCCGAGGAACCAGCCATTGACCGCCCAGAGTCCGGCGAGCACGGCGGCGACCACCATGGCGCCGGCCGGCCCGCTCCCGGCCGCATCGAGCGCCGTCTTCGCCTGGGCTCCGACATAATCCGCCGCGCGGTAGACCGGCACATCCACAAAGTTCTTGGCTTTATATTTGGATTCGGTGTCGAGCTTGCTCCACAGCATCTCACGGCCCGGGCGAACAAGAGCGTATTCACCCCAACGCCTGAGGATGAACACGGTTGCCAGCACCGGGAAGGTCGCCGCGAAGGACAACACGGCAAACCCGAGCACCATCACGATCGGCACGATCGTGAGAAGGGTGCGCACGCCAAAAGTCGCGGCAATGCGGCCCGTCAGGAACAGTTGGGTGATAATCGTGAGCGATTGTACTGCGATATCGATATTCGCGAACACCTCGGTGCGGCGCGTGCGGTCGGGGAACACTTCCTCCACGATGCGCAGTTGCTCGAAATAAAGAAACGTGTTCGCGGCGGACAACAGCACCACGAATAATGCGATTCCCACCAAGTACGGGGACTTCGCAACGATACGGATCCCGGCCAACGGATTTCCGCCGAGCCCTCGGTCCGCCGTGGCGGCGAAGGCCGATTGCGGACGCTTCCAGATCGCGATCAGTATGCGCTGGCAGACGATGGCCATGACGAAACCGGCGGAGCCGATGTACATGATGCCGTCGTTGCCGACGGAATCGACGGCAAGGCGGGTGATAATGGGCCCGGCAAGGGCTCCTGCCGTGCCGCCGGCCGCCATGATGCCAAACAGGCGCCGGACCTGCTCCCCGGTCAGCATCTCGAGCAGAAAGCTCCAGAAAACCGAGATCAGCATCAGATTGAGGACACTGATCCAGACGTAGAAGAAAGAACCGACAGCCACATAGTCGGGATCGGCGCGCAACTGCTCGGCCGGGATGTCGGCCGCTTCACCGACTTTCAAGTAAAGCGAGACGACGATGAGGATGACCGCGACCGAACCGTAGATGCACGGCAATAGGATCGAACGCCGGAACTTCGCGACCAACCATCCGAACAGCGGAACGATGGCGATCGAGAACAGCGCCGTGTAGAGCCAGAGGTCGGCGACAAATTCCCGTCCGAGGATCGTCCCGACCGTCTCGCGCACGGGACGTACGGCGAAGTAACTTCCGAGCACAAAGAAATAGAGGAAGAAGGCGCAGACCGCCGCCGGGAGTTCATTCGGCTCGACCTTGGCCACGGCGTCCAGGACGCGCGCGAGCGGCGATTGCCGCGATGTAGAAGGAGGAGCCATGGATTCCGATTCTCCCCGAAGAGGCCCCGCACTATAGGCAAAGTGGAGCGCTCAAGTCTCGGGTACGCCGGCGACGGCGTTGAAAAATTTCTGTTACGATAGAGATATCATGGCTTTCCCTTCGAACTTTGCGGCGCTGCGCCGCACGCTTTCCAACCGGGACTTCGCCATGTTCACCGCCGGCAGCCTGGTGTCGGTGATCGGCACGTGGATGCAGCGTGTGGCGGTGGGATGGCTGACGTGGGAACTGACCCATTCGGCGGCGTGGCTGGGCGCGGTGGCGGCGGCCGAATTCCTGCCGACCATCGTCGTTGCACCGATCGTCGGGGCCCTCGCCGACCGTTACGACCGGCGTAGCATCGCCCTGGTCGGGCAGATCCTCGCCACGTTGCAGGCGTCCCTGCTCGCTGCGCTGACGATCACCGGCTTTGTAACGCCGATGTGGATCTTCCTCTTACAACTCTCTTCAGGTTTCTTTCAGCCGGCGACGCAAACGGCGCGGCTGGTGCTCGTGCCCAGCCTTGTGCCGCGCGAAAACCTCGGCAATGCCGTGGCGATCAGTTCCCTCACGTTCAACATCGCGAGAATCCTAGGCCCCGGACTTTCGGGTCTCATGATCGCAACGATGGGCGCCGGCTATTCCTTCGCCGCCAATGCGGCGAGCTATCTTGGCGTCATCGCTTCGCTGATGGCGATGACGGTTCCGCCGCGCGCGGCCGCCCAAGCTTCGACGCCGTCGTTCTGGGGAGCGGTGTGGGCCGATATCGGCGAAGGCGCCCGCTATACTTTCACCCACGCCGATTTGCGCGTTTCCGTCGTACTGATTGGAATCTGCAGCCTGCTGGCATGGCCGCTCAGCGATCTGATGGCTGGAATCGCCGATTTGCGGCTCGGCCAAGGCGTCGAAGGACTGGCCTTGCTGACGTCGGCGCAAGGCGTGGGCGCGATCGGCGCCGGCCTGTTCGTAGCCCAGCGGAGCAATCACGAAGACGCTTTGCGGATCGCGATCGCTTGCTCCATTGCAGGCGGCATCGCGCTGAGCGCGTTCGGGGCCAACACGATATTCTGGCTCGCGCTTCCGCTGGTGGCGGTCTTCGGGTTTCTCATGGTGCTGGCGAGCATCGGCACGCAAACCGCGACTCAAATGGTCGCGGACGAGCGCATGCGCGCGCGAACGATCAGCACCTGGTATACCGTAACGCGCGTCGGCCTCGCGCTCGGCGCGCTCATTCAGGGCGCAGCCGCAAGCATTACAGGGTTCGCCGCGCCTCTTATCACGGCAGGAGCTTTGACGGCGATCGCCGGTTCATATTTCTATCTGTCGCACCGCCGCGACTAGCGCTGTTTGGCGGCGATCTTGGCGTCGATCTTGGCGCGTGTGGCCACGAAGATCTCTTCCGGCTTTCGTCCGAGAAGGCGGCACAGGCGGATCCAGTGATACATCACATCGCCCAACTCCTCCGCACACCGGGCCTCGTCGAAGGTACCATCGCGAATGAGCTTCTTCACCTCGGTCGCCACTTCGCCGGCCTCGCTGGCAAGCCCCAGCCCGAGGTAGGACAATAAGCGGTCGCGGTCGCCGGAGGTCGCCCTGCTGTGGATGGTGTCGGCCCACACGCCGAAATCGTCGAGCGTCATATATTTCCCCTCGTCAAATGCCGCTATGATATCAATATAAGTGATACTTGCTGAGGAGACAGGACATGAGTGCCGGTGAAGCAGGCGTATTAGGTGTCGTTACCGCGGTCGCGGTCATATTGGGCGTCGCTTCGCTCAGCGCGCGGACGGAAAGCGCGCAACCGTCTGCGCTTTCGGCGGATGGAACCGTGAACGCCTGCGCTCTATTGACGGACAAGGAAGTCGCCTCGACGCTCCAGCTCCAGGTTGCGCCGGCGGACCGGCGCGACGACGGCAATCTGGACGACCGTCCGGGCTACGAAGGCTCGTATTCCTCCACCTGCGTGTGGCGCGTTGCCGAAGACAGCGGCAGGGACAGCGTCGATCTCCCCATGGCGGGGATGCGGTTTGCGATCCTGAATGCGATCACCTGGCCAAAGGGCAGCGGCAAGGCGAAGAACTTCCTGCAGAGCTTCCACGATGCCGCGGAGCACGACATCATCCCGTCGAAGCCCGTTCCGCTCAAGGGCATCGGCGACGACGCGCTGTGGTGGGGCGACGGGGTCGCCTCGCGCGTCGGCGACGTGAGCTTTGGCGTCTCGGTCTTCCTGCAGAATGGCGACAAAGTCACCCAGCGCGCCATGGAAGAAGCGCTGGCGCGGAAGATCGCCAGCCGACTCTAACTCACGTTCATCAGCAGGGCGTTCGAGACCGCGACCTTCGGGCTGCCGAGCTCATCCTTTCTCTTGCCGAGCGCGTTCATCCAGGCGGTGCCGAACGTGGCGGGCATGTACCAGACAAAACCCATGACCATAGCGGCCAAGGCCGCGACGACCGCACCGAGCCAATTGAAGTCAGCGAACATCCGAGTCCTCCCCCTTGGTTCCCTTCAGCCCGGGCAGCACAGCCATGAGGGCCCCGGCGGCGAATAAGCACCATCCGATCATTGCGGCGATGCCGCCCCAGGGCGCGAAGAACCCCGGGCCGGCGAAGGAAATGGAATAGAGCGCCCCGGAAAAGAGCACGGCGCCGATCCCGAGCAGGACCGCGGCCGCGCGCAGGACGGCACGGGAACGATGATCCGCCACACGCTCGCCAATGACGGTTGCAATCAAAAGGCCAAGCGCGTGATTCATCTGAAAATTGGCGCCTTCCTTGAACCAGACCACGGCTTGCTCCATCGCGGGCGCGACGGTCACGAGCCCGTGGGCGGCAAAGGCGTCGGCCGAGACAGAGATCAGCGCCAAGAGCGCGCCAAAGGCATACATACACACGGCAAAACGACTCATGGCGATCTCCTATTGGCGGTTCTGCAAGGCAAGCGCCTTCTCGAGCACATGGAAGCCGTCGAGGAAACGCCGCTCGGCCTCGGCGACAGGGAGCGGAGTCAATGTCACGTCTTTCAGGGGCTTTTCCGTAAAGCCCAGCACGCTCTTACATTCGCCGGCCGTGAACCCGGCGAGCTGAACAGCTTCCGTCGCGGCGGCGATCCGGTCGGCCTTCTTGATCAACGCCTTGTCGGCCGGCGCAAGCGTTGGTTTCAACCCGAAGCGTATGTAGATGGCGGCGGTGAGCCGACGCTCGACCTCCTTGAATACGTCCCCGACGACGGCTTTGAGGGGCGTGATCAAGTCGTGAGTAACATATTCTGACGCATCATGAAGCTTGGTCGCCATGAGCAGGCTGGCCGGCGCCCGTGGTTTCAAACGGCGCATGATCTCAACCGTAAGGTCGGAATGTTGAGCGACGCTCCAACCGTGGGGTCCGCGGGTCTGCCCATTCCAGCGGGTGTTGCGGGCCAGGCCTAAAGCGATATCTTCGATTTCAATATCGAGCGGCGAGGGCTCGACGAGATTGAGCCGCCGCCCGGACAGCATGCGCTGCCAGGTGCGGGGGGCGTGGTCGGCGAGGCTTGCCCGGGCCGGCTTGGTCTGCGTTTTCAACCGTATTTCCTTCAAAACTTTGCGTTGTCCGGCAGAAAGAATACCTTAAAACTTCTAAAATATGATCCCGGGCACGGGCTTGGATGAAGGCGCCGGTGAAGCGCCACGTCCAAAGAAGGGGAATGAGCACGTACCTATGGCTGCGGCGACGTCAGATTATCTGAAGCCCATCAGTTTCCTGGTGGTCGATGACCGCGCCTATATGCGCCGGGTCATCAAAGGTATTTTGGAAACGTTGGGTTGCAAGCGCATCGACGAGGCGCAGCATGGCGGCGAAGCCCTGGGGATCATGCGCAGCTGGGCGCCCGACATCGTGATCACCGAATGGCTGTTGCAGCCGATGAGCGGGCTCGAGTTCCTCAAGTCGGTACGCGCCGACAAGACCAACAATATCCGCTTCACTCCGATCATCATGATCACGTCGGAGACGCGCCGCGAGAAAGTGATTTTGGCGCGGAACTGCGGCGTCACCGAATATGTCGCCAAGCCGTTCAACGCCAAGAGCCTGATCCTGCGCATCCGCGAAGTGATCGAGCGCCCGCGTCCCTTCGTGGACATTTCGGGCACCTACTTCGGTCCCGACCGCCGCCGCCGCTCGGAAGTGATGTCCGAGGGCGAGGAAAAACGCGGCAAGGGGCCGCGCACGCCGATGACCAAGGAAGAGATGAGGGCAAGCCTGACCCAGGAACAGATCGACAAGCTGGTGGCCGGCGACGCCATCAAAGAATGACGTTCCGCGATCTTTTTGCTCTTCGCGCCATTACGACATCATGAGCGATAACGTCCTCATCGTCGGCGCCGGACAAGCCGCCGCGCAAACCGCGATCTTCCTGCGCCAGAATCACTTCGCCGGCCCGATCACCATCATCGGGGACGAAGCGTACCTTCCGTATGAGCGCCCGCCGCTGTCGAAGGGATTTCTGGCGCACGAAGTCGAGCTGGAGCGTATGTACATGCGTCCAGCCTCGTTCTACGCCGACAAGCACATCGATTTACGCCTCAAGAGCACGGTCCTGCACATCGACCGCGTACAGAAGACGGTGGGACTTGCGACGGGCGAGGTGCTGCCCTACGGCAAACTGGTGCTGGCGACCGGCGGACGCACGCGGCGGATGATCTGTCCCGGCGCCGATCTGCCGGGGGTCCACTACTTGCGCAACATCGACGATGTGCGCGGTTTCAGAGGGCGTCTGAACGCGGGCGCCAGAGTTGTCATCATCGGGGGCGGATATATCGGCCTGGAAGTCGCGTCCGTCGCGGTCAAGCGAGGCTGCAAGGTGACGATCCTCGAAATGATGCCGCTTGTGCTGAACCGTGTCGTCGCACCGGAGATGTCGCGGTTCTATGAGCATATCCATCGCGCCGAGGGCGTGGACATCCGCACATCCGAGACGGTGAGCGGGTTCGAGGGTGCGGGCGTGCTGTCGCGCGTTCGCTGCAGCGACGGCACATCGATCGACGCGGACCTCGCGGTGATCGGCATCGGCATCGTGCCGAACGTCGAGTTGGCGGTGGAAGCGGGTCTGCCGGTCGACAACGGCATCGTCGTGGACGAATGCGCGCGCACGATCGATCCCGACATCTTTGCCGCCGGCGACTGCACCAATCACCCTTCACGCATCGTCGGCGAAAACCTGCGCCTGGAATCGGTGCCGAATGCCTTGGGTCAAGGAAAGGCCGCGGCGCTTGCGATCGCCGGCAAGCCGGCGCCCTACGACGAAGTTCCGTGGTTCTGGTCCGACCAGTACGACCTGAAACTGCAGATGGCAGGACTATCGAGGCCCGGCGATCAGGTCGTCATCCGCGGCGCGATGGACGCGCGCAAGTTCTCCGCCTGCTATCTGCGGGAGGGAGCTTTCGTCGCCTGCCATGCCGTGAACATGGCCAAAGACTTCCTGCAATCGAAGAAACTGATTTCGCACCGCGTGCGTCCGGATCCTGGCCTGCTGGCGGATGCGGACAGGCCGCTGCAGACGTTCCTGCCCGCGGTGACCGAAGCGTAAGCCCTTGTCCGCGCGGGTGCATTCACTCCGGGCTTGCGGTTCGTGGTTGAGTGATTAGGCTGGGAGCCATGGACGAGCCGGTCGTCATCGATATTGCCGCATTCCAACACACCCCGAGCACGCGCGCCCGCGATCCGGGCCCGCCGTCCAATCCGAATCCTCCACCGCCGGCGCCCGCGGTGAAGTATCAGGAAGAACCGAGTCCTCATCCTTATCGCGGCCAGACGATCAACTTCACGGTCTGATCGCCCGGGACTCTCCGCTTTCCAGTTCATCGCGTCAGGGACGCACGGTTCCCTCGCCGGCCGGCCTATGGGCGCGTGGAGGTTCCCCCTTTTCCTGGCCACCCTTATAAAGGCGGCCATGACGCACAATCTTTTTGAAATTTTCCGCGCGCGATTTCCCAAGGAGAGGACACGCCCCTTCATCACCCGGCCCGATGGGTCGGTCTTCAGCTACCAAGATCTGGAGATCATGTCGGGGCGGCTCGCGGCGTTGCTGGTCGACCTCGACGTAAAACCGGGCGACCGCGTCGCGATGCAGGTGGAGAAATCCCCCGAAGCGCTCTTTCTGTATCTCGCATGCCTAAGAGCCGGCGCGGTGTTCCTACCGATGAACACCGGCTATCGTGCCGATGAGCTGGATTATTTCATCGACGACGCGCAGCCGAGCGTCGTGGTCGCCGATCCGGGCGTTGATGCTCTCCCCGGTGTCTGCGCCGCGCGCCGCGTGCCGCATCTGCTCACGCTCGACGCGAGCGGGCAGGGAACGCTCATGGACCGCGCGGCGAGCCGTCCGCCGCTTGCCGGTTCCGTGGACCGCGACGGCAACGACCTCGCCGCGATCCTTTATTCCTCAGGCACGACGGGCAAACCCAAGGGCGTGATGCTGAGTCACGGGAACCTTGCCGCCAATGCCGCGGCGCTGCATGAAGTCTGGCGATTTGGGCCCGACGATGTGCTGTTGCACAGCTTGCCGATCTTCCATGTCCACGGCCTCTTTGTCGCCCTCAATACCGTGCTGATGAACGGAACGGGCATGATCTTTCACGGGCGCTTCACGCCCGACGACGTCGTTCGCGACCTGCCGAAAGCCACCGTGTTCATGGGCGTGCCGACATATTATGTACGACTCCTCGCTCATGCCGGATTCACGAAGGCCGCGGCGGCGAACGTGCGGCTGTTCATCAGCGGTTCGGCGCCGCTGCTCGATGAGACATTCCGCGCTTTCGAACAGCGCACCGGCAAGCAGATTCTCGAGCGCTACGGGATGACGGAGGCCTGCATCATCACCAGCGCGCACATCGATCGCCCGCGCACGGCCGGCGCCGTGGGCTGGCCCCTGCCCGGGCTGGTTCTGCGCATCGCCGACGAAGCCAATCATCCGGTACCAAACGGAACGACCGGCGAAATCCAGATCAAGGGACCAAGCGTCTTCCGCGGCTATTGGCGCAAACCGGAGAAGACCCTCGACGACTTCACGGTGGACGGCTTCTTCAAGACCGGAGACCTCGCGCAACTCGATCCCGATGGGATGGTGAACATCGTCGGGCGCGCGAAAGACATGATGATCTCGGGAGGATTCAATGTTTACCCGAAGGAAATTGAAAACGTGATCGACGGACTGCCCGGCGTGGCCGAGTCGGCCGTGGTCGGCATGCCCCATCCGGACTTCGGCGAGGCCGGTCTTGCGATCATCACGATGAACGCCGGCGCATCGCCGCTCTCGTCCGACGCCGTGCGCACAGCCCTGAAAGGCGCGCTTGCGAGCTTCAAGGTGCCGAAAATGATCGTGTTCGCCGACGCTCTGCCGCGAAACGCCATGGGCAAGGTGCAGAAGAATGTCCTGCGGCAGACCTACCGCGCCGCATGGGACGCAACCTTGAGGGGCTGATCCCTAGTTCGCCGCCTGGGGGGCGACGACCATATCGACCTGGGTGGAGCCCATCACCGATCCGCGGCGGATATTGATGGTCGCGAGCCGGCCGGTGCTTTCCGAGGAGAACGTCAGCAGGCTATTCTCGGAACGCATGGCGGAGATTTCCACCCAGCCGAAATTCGGCATCTCTTTGTGCAGGAAGTCGAACACCTCATCGGCCGAGCCCGCGGCCGTGTAGGTCAACCGGCCGGTCCACTTCTCGTCGGTCCCAAAGATCATCGTTCGGCTGGGATCGACCTTGTAGCCGGCGGGCAAGGCGGTTCCCTTGGCAAGCACCATGATCTGCGCTGTCGAGCCGGCCGCGGCGACATCGTCGGTGGCGCTCGGCGCCGTATTGGCGGTGACGGCCGGACCGTCGGAACAAGCGGCTAAACCCAAGACAAGAACGAGCGCAGCGCGACGGAACATGACTCCCCCCGAAGTGACGTGCGAAAGGGATTCTATCACAAAAAGGAATCGCTAGCGCGCAAGTTCCGGAAACGTCCGCGCGAGCATGCGCGTGAAGTGGTCGACCAGGTTCCGGTGCTTGAGCGCCGCACTCTTTAACGGATTCTCCCAGTCCGAAGCGACGATGTTGCCGACGTAAGAGTAAAGAGCGGCGTCGAGCACGGTTGCAGAGTCACCGAAGGCGAAGGGGCGGTTGCCCAGCCAATGCGCCATCGCCTGGAGGTCGGAGATCCCGAATTGCCAAATCACTTCGGGCGGATGGCGGCCCAGGCCCTGCGCTTTTAATACTTTTTCGTACCGGCGCTTTCCGACCAAAGCGGCGATCCCGGAAATCGGGGCCGGAATACCCAAGCCTTCCAGGAATTTCCGGCGCAGCGCCGCCGGTTGAGCCACCCACCGCCCATAGACGGCAACCCAATACAGGTGCTCATCGAGCAACCGCTGAAAGGCGAGAGACTCCCCGCGCTGGGCGAGGGTGAGTTTACCGTCCACCGGATGGCCGTAGCGCCGCTCGAGTTCGTTGATGATAAGAGTTGAGTCCGTGAGCGTCTCGCCATCGACAACGATGTAGGGGCATTTGCCGGTGCGCGACCCCGGCCGCAGGATCGTACGGGTCTCGTATGCAAGACCTGCCATGCGCAGGTAGGTCTCGAGCTTCATGCAAAAGGGGCTTGGATTGGGCAGGCCGCCTTGGCGCGGGAATTGATAGAGCGCGATCACATGAAGCCTCCCGCCTGGCGCTGCCACAGCTTGGCATAGGTTCCGCCCAAGCCGAGCAGTTCCTTGTGCGTTCCCTGCTCGACGATACGCCCTTGATCCAGCACCACGATGCGATCGAGATGGGCGATGGTCGAGAGCCGGTGGGCGATGGCGATGACGGTGCGTCCCTTCATCAGGGCGAGCAGCCCTTCCTGGATGAGGTGCTCAGCCTCGCTGTCGAGCGAAGAGGTCGCCTCGTCCAGAATCAAGATCGGCGCATTCTTGAGGAAGGCCCGGGCGATGGCGACGCGCTGACGTTCTCCACCCGAGAGCTTGAGGCCTTTCTCGCCGACGATGGCGTCGTACCCTTCCGGCCGTGCCGCGATGAAGTCGTGGCAATGGGCGAGCTTGGCCGCGGCGATCACCTCGTCTTCTGCGGCGTCGGGCCGGCTGTAGCGGATGTTGTCGCGCACAGAGCGGTGGAAGATGCTGGGGTTCTGCGGCACCTCCGCGATGCGGTCGTGCAGCGAGTCCCACGTGACCTGTGCGATGTCCTGGCCGTCGATGAGGATGCGGCCGCCCTGGAAATTGAACTGCCTGCGCAAAAGCTTGATCAACGTGCTCTTGCCGGCGCCGGAAGGACCGACCAGACCCACCCGCTCGCCGGCGGCGATGCTGAGCGAGAAGTCGCTGAAGACCGTCGTGCCGTCGATATAGGAAAATTCAACACGATCGAACCGGACGGCGCCGCCCGCGACCGCCAGCGGCCTAGCGCCAGGGACATCGACGATCTCGTGGTTCTTCAGGACCGTCGACAACGCTTCGCTGAGGACACCATAGTGTTCGAAGTAGACGAAGAAGTTGTCGCCGAGGCTGCGGATGCTGGTTGCGACCGTGAAGGAGAGCATGATCACGGTGGTAAAGGCGCCGACGGTCATGGCGCCCGCGAGCGTGCTCTGAAGGCTCTCCCATACAAGCCAGGCGAGGAACAGCACGCTCAGAACATGAAGCGACATACGCATCAACGACACGGAAAGCCGGAGGTTGAGTTGCGCGGTGCGTTCGGCGGCGTTGAACGGATGCATCGTTTCCCGCTCGAAAGCCGCGCGCGCGAAGCTGCGCACCACGTCCCAGTTGGTCACGGAATCCACCATGCGGCCCACCGATTCCGAGGCGCTCTTGGCCTGCGCTTTGGCGTAATGACGCAGGCGCCGCGCCGTGATCGCGGCAACGCCGCCGAATACAACGACAAAGAGCGCAAAGGGAACGAGAAGGTGCGGCGCCTGGCTGACGATCATCGTGATCGTCAGCGCGAACATCACGGCCAGGCGAATGACGTTGGCGCAGAGGTAATCAATGATGACGTGGGCCGCATTGCCCGCTTGACGGATCTTCTGCACGAGGCCGCCGCTGGCATTGTCCAGGAAGTAGCGCGGCGCATGGCCATGCAGATAGCCGAACATGTCGTCCTGCATCTGCAAGCGCAGATCGGTCATGCGCATATGGGCGTAGGAGGCATAAAGATGGGCGAACACATATCCGCCGAGCCACGTCACGCAGAGCGCGGCAAACCAGGAGACGGCGCGTCCCGTGCCAATCGCCGGACTCTCCGCCAGCGTGCCGATCAATTGTCCGAGGAAATACGGCTGCAGGGTTTCAAGCGCCGTAGAGATGCCGATGAGCAAGGCCATGCCGGCGACCGGAAGCAGATAGCCTCCCCGAACGTAGTGGAAGATATAACGGAAGGGTGTTTTCGGCAGCGCCGCGCTTCCCGGCGGTGGCAGCTCTACGATCTCGTCATCGCGCGGCGCGAAGTGCATGGGCGGAGTATAAAAGAAAAAGGCCGGGCGCCGCCCGGCCTTTTCCGAATTCGATATGCGAGCGGATTACTTCGAGACCTGGCCGCGGATTTCCCCGCCCTTGTTCATCGGCGTGTGGATGTTCACATAGAACTTACCGGCGTTGAGATCGGCAATTTGCGCGTCAGTGAGCGTCGCCTTGCCCGTCAGCGGGCTCTTCGGCGGCGTACCTTGTACGCCGAGCTGCACTTGCACCCCGGCGTTGGCGCCCTTGTCGGCCGGGCCGTGGATATGGGCCGCGACCGCATCACCGGTCAGGCCTTCCCAGGTGACATTCCAGGTGAGTTCCTTGGTCGCCGAATTGAGCGTCAGTTCAGCGCGGCCTTTGCCGGTGCTGTTGTTCGGCGGAACCTCTTCGGCGGAGGTCATGGTGGCGGTGTACTTCATCGTCGCGTCGGCAGCATACGCGCCGAACGACATTCCCACGGCGACCAGCGCGCCGGCGGTCAGTTGAAACAGCTTGCTCATGAGATCCTCCCGTTTGCTTGTTTGAATGCGGCGAATGCGCCGCTCGCGTCCAGGGCGGGCAAAGGATAACCCGTAATTGAAGGCTGTCCAGGCGGTTTGGCTACAAAACCCGAGTATGCACGGTCTTGTGACCCCAAACTGCAATATTGCGGGGAGAATCCTCCAACCGCAGGCTGTTGACAGGCTGCTGCGCGGCGCGGCAGGACAGAGGCGCCTGGGGGTCCGTTTCATAAGGAGAAGAGCAATGCCGTACGTCGACGGATTTGTGGTGCCGGTTCCGAAGAAGAATGTGAAAAAGTACAAGGCCATGGCGACGAAGGCCGGCAAGATCTGGATGGAATTCGGCGCGCTCGAATTCCGCGAGTGCCAAGCCGACGACGTGAAGCCGGGCAAGTGGACTTCGTTTCCCCAGAGCGTGAAGCTCAAGAAGGACGAAGTCGTGTTCTTCTCCTACATCGTTTACAAGAATCGCAAGGAGCGCGACCGCATCAACAAGAAGGTCATGAGCGATCCACGCCTGAAAATGGACATAAAGGACCTGCCTTTTGACGCAAAGCGTATGATCTGGGGCGGCTTCACGACACTTGTCGATCTCTAGACCGATGTCGCTCACGCTCTACTTTCACCCGTTCTCGTCCTATTGCCAGAAGGCCTTGATCGCGTTGTATGAGAATGCAACGCCGTTCACGGCCAAGGTGATCAACCTCGGCGATGCCGGCTCGGCGAGCGAACTCAAGAAGATTTGGCCCATCGGAAAGTTCCCGGTGCTGCGGGACGAAACGCGCGATGAGACGGTTCCGGAATCCAGCATCATCATCGAGTATCTCGCGCAATATTATCCCGGCCCGGTAAGTTTGATTCCCCCGGACCCCGACACCGCGCGCAAGGTTCGCCAGCGCGACCGCTTTTTCGATTTCTATCTCAACGATGCGCTGGGCAAGGTCGTCGCGGACCACTTTCGCCCCCCCGGGAAAAACGATCCTTTCGGCGTCGACATGGCGCGACGGATGATGGCGACCGCCTATCAAATCCTCGAACGGGAGATGGCCGGCAAGACCTGGGGCGTCGGAGAAACCTTCACCATGGCGGACTGCGCCGCCGCGCCGACCCTGTTTTACGCCAACCTGATTTCGCCCTTCACCGATCGCTATCCCGCGATTGCGGCGTATTTCAGCCGCCTGGCCATGCGGCCGTCGTTCGTGCGCGCGCTCAAGGAAGCGGCGCCTTATAATAAGGGAACGCCTTTCGAAGCAGAGTATAACGCGCAGTATCAGCGCTTGACGGCGTAGAGATGATCGAGCTGGTGATCGAGCAGCGGCGCAAGAGCCTCGGCGGGTTCGAGGTGGGACGCGTCTTGCCCTTCGCCAGGCGGCGGATGGTAGGGCCTTTCGTGTTCTTCGATCACATGGGACCGGTCGACCTCGCGCCAGGGATTCCGCGCACGGCCGATGTGCGCCCGCATCCGCATATCGGTCTTGCCACCGTCACCTATCTCTACGCGGGCGAGATCATGCATCGCGATTCCATCGGCTCGCAGGAGGCGATCCGCCCCGGCGAAGTCAACTGGATGATCGCGGGGCGCGGCATCACGCATAGCGAGCGATTCGAGAAAGCGAGAGCGGAAGGCGACCACCTTCATGGCATCCAGGCATGGGTCGCACTGCCGAACGAACATGAAGAAACCGAGCCGGCGTTCTCGCATCATGCCGGCGGCGATCTGCCGGCGTGGAACGAGCGCGGCGTGCGCGGGCGGCTGATTGCAGGACGCGCCCAGGGTCTTTCTGCGGCAGTGAAGACGCTGTCCCCGCTGTTTTACGCGCACCTCGATATGGATGCCGGCGCAACGGCGGAAATCCCGTCCGACTATAGCGAGCGCGCGCTTTATGTGGCAAGCGGCGAGGTTGAGATGGAAGGCCAGGCCTTCGGCGCCGGTCACATGCTGGTGCTGGACCGCGCGGCAGCCTCCTTCGCCGCAAGAACGCCCGCCAATGTCATGCTGCTCGGCGGAGAACCGGTGGGCGAGCGGTTGCTCTATTGGAATTTCGTATCCTCTTCCAAGGAGCGGCTGGAACAGGCCAAAGCGGACTGGCTCGCGGGGCGCATGAGGCTGCCGTACATGGACGACAAGGAATTCATCCCGCTGCCGGCGGAACCCGCGCCGCAGCCCAACCCCGCATCGTGAGGCCCTCCGTGATCCGCACTTTTTTTGGACTCCTCCTGTTGCTGAGCGCGCCGGCGCCGGCGCAGGCGTGGAGCCGGGATGCGCATCGCATGAGCTGTGCCATTGCGCTGGATATCATGTCGAAGTCGGTGCGGACGCAGGCGTTCTCTCTTCTCGACATCGATTCGAGCGAGGAGTTCCTGGAACTCTGCATCTGGGCGGACCGTCTCAAGGCCTCGCAGCCCGAAACCGCAGCGTGGCACGAGATGCTGCTGCCGCGCGAGGCGGAGGGAATCGACATCGGCCGCGATTGCCCGCCGCCGCACGGATGCGTCCTCACGCGCGTCATCCAGGAGATCAGCACCCTGAAAAGCGACGCGCCGAAAGAGGAGAGAGCGACGGCATTGCGGCTCCTCATGCACCTCATCGCCGATCTTCACCAGCCGCTGAACCTCGGCTTTGAAAACGACGGCGGCGGCAAGAAAATTCCCGCGATCTACCTGGGCCGTAAGACGACGCTCTACGATATCTGGGACGCCCTCCTTTTTGAATCGGAGCGCGTCGCGCCGGGCAATACGCTCGAGACCCTATGGCTCGCGCACGAGGTGCAAACGCATCCCGAGCCGTTGGACTGGGCGCGGGAAAGCTATTTCATCATGCGCACGCCGCCGACCGGGTATGTGGGCAACCCCGGCGGCCTGACCTTCGATGAGACCTATGTCCGCCAGAACCGGCCGATCGCCATGGGGCAGCTGGAGAAGGCCGGCGTGCGCCTGGGGTTGACCCTCAATCAAGCGCTGCAGTGACGGTGCGTCAGGGACATGTCGCCGGTGAGATGTAAGGCCCTCGCGCTTGCTCTCCTTGTTGTTGGCGGCGCGCCGGCGCTGGCCTGGAATGCGGACGGTCACCGCGTCGTCTGCACCATCGCCTGGGACGAGACGACGGACGCGGCGCGAAGCAATGTCAATGCGCTGCTCGACATTTCCTCGAGGGAGCAATTTGTCGATGCTTGCCAATGGCTGGAGACGCAGGCGGGCGCGAGGTCCTGGCATTGGAATTTCGTTCCAAGGGACGAGAAAGGCGTCGACCCGGCTCGCGATTGCTGCATGTTGCGGGAAGTCGAGCGAAGCCTTGCCGTCTTGAGGAACGCGGCGGGCAAGCCGGAAAAGGCACGCGCGCTGAAAACCCTAAGTCACTTGATCGCCGATCTGCACCAGCCGCTCAATTTTGGGTTCGCCGAGGACGGCGGCGGGGCAACCGTCAAAGGCACCTTCCGCGGAAAGCCCGTGACCTTACGCGGGATGTGGGAAGAGGAGCTGCTCGGCACGATCCTCAACAAGGATTCCCCCAACGGCTTTCTGACGATCTATGGGTTCTTCTCGATCGAAGGCCGTGCGCCGCGTATTGCGGACACCACGCCGCGCGACTGGGCGACCGAAAGCTTCTGGATCATGCGGACGCCCGCGACCGGATATGTCGGAAATCCCGGCGGGCTCGAGTATGATGACACCTATGTGAAACAAAACCGGCGCGTCGCGCTCGAGCAACTGGATAAGGCCGCGGTGCGGCTGGCAGCGCTCCTGAAGGAACTCTTCGGTGGGACGTGAAGCGGTTTGCGCCTGCGACTGGGCCGGACAGCGCGGCGAAGTGTGGGCGCTGCTGGAAACCCACGAGCTCATCCTGCGCGGCGACATCAAAAAGAAGGTGCCGATCGCCGGACTGAAAAGCGTGCGCGTCGCCGGGGACGACCTCGTGTTCAAAGTCGGGCCTGCGTCGGTGGCGCTGACGCTTGGCGCGCAAACGGCCACAAGTTGGGCGAAGAAAATCGCCGCACCGCCGCCCTCGCTGAAAGACAAGCTGGGCCTTAAAGACGGGGACAAGGCTTTTGTGATCGGCGCCGTCACCGATGCGGCGTTGGCCGCGGCGCTCAAGGGCGCCACAACCAAAACCGCGGCCGCCGCGAAAGTGGCCGTCACCCAGATCGAGAACGAAAAAGACCTGGTGAAGGCCCTTCGCGCCTGCCCGGCCGGCACACCGATCTGGGTCATCCACCGCAAGGGCAAGGCCTCGCCCTATGGCGAGGCCCCGGTGCGGACGCTGATGGGTCAGGATCGCGGCCACTGGGGCTGGCACGCTCGCGGCGAGCAGCGCGGTGCAGCAGACACAGTGGCGAAGAAAAGAACGGCGGTTCAACGGTGAGGTCATCGAGTCGCTCAATGGGAGGACGAGCCAACCTACTACTCACGGCACGGCGTTCGCCACGTTGCGATCGGCGATGACAGTCGACGGCCAGGCGGTATTCGTCGTGCGACCTGCCGCTGCCTCGCTTCGGTACGACTAGCAGCGGGGGGTGTGACCCACAGCGCTTAACGGCGGCAGTCGGAATTCCTTGAAAGAAAATGGCGCGCCCGGAAAGACTCGAACTTCCAACCTTCTGATCCGTAGTCAGATGCTCTATCCAATTGAGCTACGGGCGCGCATTTAGGGCTTAAGCCCCTCAAGCCGGCCTGACGGCCGACCGAACGGGCGCTTGGGATACTAAGATCATGGGACTGTTGCAAGAAAAACCTCGGTAATCCAAAGGACGGCCGCCCCGCCGGGGGTCTGTCCCGGCTTGTTTGCAGAGGGGGCATCGCGTAAAGTCCCAAGTGGTGCGGGGCGATTGCGGATTTTGATGCATCGCCAAGCCTTTGGGGCGGCTTCTCAAGGTTTGAGTTCGGGAAAAGACCGGAACGGCTCGAGGCGCAGTGATCACCCGGCGGATTCTAACGTCCGAATTCGGGGATACGGGTGGGACTCACGAAGTGATTGTGTGCGGCGTGCCGCATGCAGCGCCGCCCTGACCGGTAGTGGGGAATGTGAGTGTAAGAATGCAGGTATTGGGGCTGTCCACAGTACGTCGAGGACAAGAGACGCTGGGCCTTAGAGGCTCTCTCTTAAAGCACGCAGCGGTCGCCACCTTGGCCATCACACTTGCCGGGTGTGCGGGCCAGGGCGTGACGCCGGCGAGCGCGGCCGACGCGACCGCCGGCGCAGCGCCGGGCCGGCAGATCGCCGCCGCCGCGGTCGAGTCCTCCGGGCTCGCGCCGGCCGCTTCGTCCTCGAACCGTTTCGGCCCAACCGCCGTCGGCCAGAAGGCCGCGCAACTGCGCGCCGACTTCGAAAAGCTGCGGGCGAACACGGTCACGCGCAGCGAACAACTGGAAGTCATCCGCAAGCAGACCATCGCCAATGTGAACGCCTATCATGCGTTGATCGGCTCGATCCGCTCGCGCCTGCAGATGGGCTCGACGCCGGGCAATCCGGAACTGCTGGCGAACTGGAATTCCGCCCAGACCCAGCTCACCCAAATCGACGCCGACATCGCGACCCTGAACCAGCTGTCGTCGCAGGTCTCGAGCGACGCCGGCGCCTCGGCCTTCATTCTCGAGAACATCCGCGCCGCCTACGGCCTTTCCGGCGCCCTGGAAGACGATCACCGTCAGCTCCGCATGCTGGAAGACGAGGTGAACCAGAACGCGATCGTCATCGATCGTGCGCTTCTCGACCTGAATGCGGAGATCGGCCGTCAGCAGCAGTACGTGAGTACCGAGCGCAATTCGCTGGTGGAACTTGCCGCCGAGATCAATGCCGGCCAATCCTATCCGGCGACCGCCGGCGGCGGGATCCGCCGGTCGGTGCCGGTGCGGGCCGTTGCGACCGTGTCGGCAGAGACGTTCGCCCAGCGCCGTCCGCTGGTCGTGATCCGCTTCGATAAGCCGGACGTCGCCTACGAGCCGCAGCTTTACCAGGCGCTGTCGCGGGCCCTCGAGCGCCGGCCCGACGCCGTGTTCGATCTGGTTGCGGTCTCACCGCAAGGCGGAAACCCGTCCGCCGCGCGCCGCAATGCCGATACGGTGTTTGCGTCGATGACCAATATGGGGCTGCCGGCCGAGCGAGTCGCCATGGCGGCAATGCCCAGCGACCAGGCCAAGACGCCGGAAGTGCATATCTACCTGCAGTAACACACGAGGCGCGGGAGCGCGGCAGATGGAATCCGGCGCCGCCACTGGTCGCCGCGTATCATTTTGGCGCGGCTGAGTTCGCAACGCCGTTTGCCGGACGCGCCAGAAACGCGGTCGCGAGCAATCCCAGACCGACGACCGTGATCGATCCCAACAGCGCGACTTGGGTCAGAGTCGCCGCCACAACAGCGGCTTCGGGACTTTCGCCGAGAGCTGCGAAAGCCGCGACATAGGCAATTTGCAAGGACCCGACGTAACCGGGAGCAGACGGCAATAGGGTGCTGAGCGACGCCGCTCCGACGACCACGCATAAGGCCGCGGCATCCAGATGGACGCCGCAGGCGAGAGTGACACAGGCGATGGCGCAACTCTCGATCGCCCAGATCCCAACGGACCAGACGGCAGCAATGCGAAAGTGGCGCGTACGCACTACTGAGAGCGCGCCAACAAACGCGTCGAGCCGGGGCGCGATCCAGGGCACCGTCGCGAACGGCAGTCGCCGATAGTACGCCGGGAAAGTCGCGACGGCGGCGGCCGCCATCAGCACCCCCGCACCGCCGGCCGCGGCCGCCATAACCAGGATCTCCGAGCCGGTCTCGAAGGTCACCAGTGCGAGGCCGAGCACGAACAGGCACACGACAACGATCCCATCGAGCAAACGTTCAACGATAATGGAGCCTACGGCGGCGGAGCGGCTCACGGCAAATTGCCGGCGCAAGAAATCCGCGCGGAAAATCTCGCCGAGCCGCGCCGGCAGCACGTTGTTGACGGCATAGCCCACGATCAGCGCCTGGGCGACGTCCGGAAACCGAAGCAACTTGGTCGATCGCAGAAGGCCGCGCCAGCGGACAATCCGCGCGCCAATGTCGAACCAATAGAGCGCAAGGCCGGCGGCGAGATAGCGGGAATCGGCGGCCAGCATCGCCGCGCCGACCGCGCGGACATCAACGTCCCGCAACGCCAGCCAGAGCAGGCCAGATCCAAACCCGAGGCCGACGACGAAGCGGACCCAGAAACGCATCATGCCTTTCTCGCCACCAGAAGCAGATTCTTCCCGAACGGCGGCGCCACCCGTCGTTCTGCGCGCTGCGAGAGCGGCACGATGTAGCGGTCGTTGAAACGGACCAAGCGCGGGTCGAACGACATGCTTCCGAGCAGCGTGTTGAGAAAAAACCAGGGCAGGACGCCGAAGGCGTCCATATAGCGGCAGCGCTCGATCGCGCCCCCCGCGGCCCGTGTTTTCGCAAGCAGATCTTGGCGGTGATAACGCCGATAGTGCCCCAGCGAGCGGTCGAGTTTGCTCATCAGGATATTGAGAGCCGGTACAAATAGGAGGAGATGACCGGAAGGCCGAAGGGCGTTCATCAAGTGCCTCAAAGCCAACGAATCATTCTCGACGTGCTCAAGCACATTGATGAGCACGATGGTATCCACGCTTGCGGGCGCAATCTCGAGGACATGACTTTCGAGGGGTGCGTTGACGACGGCGACCCCGGACGCGGTGGCGAACCGGCGCTGAAGCTCATGAAAGAGGTTGGTCGATGGTTCTACGAGGGTAAGGGCGTCCGCACGGCGCTGCAAATGAGCCGACATTGTACCAATGCCCGCGCCGTATTCTACGACCTGTCCGCATATGAAAGGCCCAAACTCCTCCATGATCCAGCCGTGATAGTTGGGCATGGCCGCCAAGACTTCGAGGTCTTCGCCGGCATAAGAATGTGACGTCACGTCGTACGTTCCTTCAATCTGCTTTCCCGCACGAACTTATCCGATTAAAAATAGGCTTATCAGCGCGCAGCCTTCGCCGCGGATGCGCGCGTCCCTTTCGAGATCACGCATGATGCGACGGTGGAAGCCAGCCTTTCCGAATCTCGCATGAGCCAGATCGAGACCGGAAACAGATTCTCCCTGCTGCGCGCAATCGCCATTTACGCGGTCACGGTGCTGGTGGCGTGGCACCTATACCAGCCCGCGGACGACGTCATCGACCTCATGTACGATCGGGCGGAATTCCGGATTAAGAACTGGCGCCTGCTGGATGGCACCCTTCGTGAGTCCGGGACGGGCTTGCAGAACATGGATCCGAAATACCTCGTTGCGGTGGATTTGCTGCGCACAAACGCGGTCCCCCATTTCCGCAACTCAGTCGGCGTGCGGCTTGCCGACGGGGGCCTCATGCACCAACGCGTGTCCGAAATGGCGTGGCCCATTCCATACTTCGGGCAGTCCGTATTTCTTCTCAGGCTCGCCACCGAAACGTCGGGATGCACCGAGATTGCAGCGGTAGCGGAGGTCGCGCTTGATCGCTGCGGCTAGTTGGCTGACCGCAAGTCTCGCGGGCACGGGGTTGGCGGTCGCGGGGCTACTGTTCCTCCGCCGCGATTGGACGGGCGCGCTGGGTGCCGGGCAGATCGTGCGTTCAATCGCGATATTTCTCATGCTCGGCCTACTGCTTGACCATGCACTGGGCCTTTTGGCGGGCTCGCTTGCCTTTCAAAACGCCGCCGCTTGGGCCGGACTCGCAAGCCTCGCGGCCGGCCTGGTTGCAGCGACCGTGCTGTGGCCAACCTTCGCCGCCGGCGCCAGCTCCACCGCCGCACGCCTTAACGCGATCGGGCAACTGGGCATCATTGTCGTCTGCACAGCAGGCGTCGGTCTTGCCATCATCGCCGACCCTCTGTTCGCCTGGGATGCACGTTCGGTGTGGTTCTTCCAGGCCAAGGTCATCTACCTTGATGGAGGATTCCGGCTTTCCACTTTCTGGACCACGCTGGAATACGATTGGGTTCACAAGCACTATCCTAAACTTCTCCCTTTGCTCGCCGCGCGGGCGGCCGACATCACGGCCGTCGGATGGAATGAATACGCGCCTAAGCTTGCGCTCATCCCGCTGTTGGCGGCCGGAGTGGCGGGGATCGCAGCCGTCGCGCACTCGGCATGGCGCACACTCCTGATCCTCGCCGGCGCCGCCCTCATCGCGAAGGTTTACGTACTCGACGGATATGCCGACGGTTTCATTGCCCTTTTCGGAACGGCGGCCGCCGGCGCTTTGGTTTCTTGGATAGAACGCGGCGACCGCCGGGACCTCATCCTGGCCGCCGCCGCCTGCGGTGTCCTTCTTTGCTTGAAGGAGGAGGCGAAGCTGTTCCTGATCGCGCTTTCACCGCTGATCGCATACGGCGCCGTCAAGCAGCGCCATGCACTATCGGTCAGAGACGCAGCGGTTCTCATCGTGTTTGTCCCGTATGGGGTCTGGGCCGCTTTTTCGGCTGATATCAATCCGGCGCCGGTGATCCCCGCCGCGCGTGTGTTGGTGCAGGCGGCGCAGACCTTTTTCGACCCGGCCGTACTTTTCACGAAGCTTGGCTATCTCGCTGAGGCATCGCAGAAGCAAACCTATCTCCCCATCATGGCGACCGCGTGGCTCGCCGTGGCGCTTGCGGCGGGATTAGAATCGCACCGAACAGCCCTACTCGGCGCTGTCGCGATCGTCTATGTGCTGGGTCTCGCCGCCGTATACCTGGGAACGCCCGCGGACTTCGAGTGGCACGTCAATAGTAGCCTGGAGCGCGTCGCCATGCTGCCAGCGCTCTTATTCTGGGCGGGCGTCGTCACCGCCATCCCTCCCTTCAACCTCGGTGCAAAGGCGCGTGCCATGCAGCAACCCTCTCCTGTCGCGACTAATGCCCGCCTTTCCGTGCTGATGCCCGTTTACAACGAGCGTGCAACGCTGGCCCGCGTGCTCAGCGCGGTGTGCGGGGCTTTACCTGCCGTCGAGAAGGAAATCATTCTGGTGGATGACTGCTCGTCCGACGGCACCACCGACCTCCTCAAAGCGACATTGGGGACCGAAGGCGCTAAATACGCAGGCGTCGATCCGGGCCCCAATGGGGAAATCATTCTCGCTCCGGAGACCGAGGCAGGGCAGAAGATCTCTTTCCTCGTCCGTTACCACGAACGCAACCGCGGCAAGGGCGCAGCTTTGCGAACAGCGATGGAAGCGGCCACCGGCGATATCGTCGTCATCCAAGATGCGGATCTCGAATACGATCCCAATGACTGGACCGTGATGTACGAATTGATCGCGGTCAGGAGGGTGGCGGACGTCGTCTATGGATCGCGGTTCTTCGGGCGCCCGCACCGTTCGCTGTTTTTCCACCACTATATGGCTAACCGGCTCATTTCGACGCTGTTCAACCTGATCTACAATCAAACCCTGACGGACATTGAGGTCTGCTACAAAATGTTCACGCGCCAAGTCATGCGCAGCTTGGACCTCACCTGTAACGACTTCGGGATCGAGGTCGAAATGAGCGCGCAGATCGCCCTGCAGCGGAAATTGCGGATTTATGAAACCGCAATTTCCTACTACGGGCGCACATACGAGGAAGGCAAGAAGATCAACTGGCGCGACGGCCTGAAGGCGCTATGGTACGTGGTCAAGTTTCGGTTCTGATCTAAGCCGCGAGCGCCGGCTGCGCCGCCGCCGCTTCGATCTCGAGCGTCACCGCGACCGCGTGCACCACGGCGGCGATGCGGACCGCCTGCTGAATCTGCGCGGCCGTGAGACCGGCCTTGCGCAGGATCTTCTCGTGGCTGTCGATGCACAGGCCGCACCCGTTCACCGCCGAGACGATCAGCGACCAGAGCTCGAAGTCGACTTTGTCGACGCCCGGGTTGGCAAGCGCATTCATGCGCAAGCGCGCCGGCAGCGTGCCGTATTCCTGGTCGGACACCAGGTGCACGAAGCGATAATAGATGTTGTTCATCGCCATGATCGCGGCAGCCGTTTTGGCGGCGTCGAAGGCCTGAGGCGTGAGCACCGCAGAGGCGTCGGCTGCGATCGCGCCAATGACCTGTTCATTGCGCGAGGCGATGGCCGCAGCCAGCAACCCGCCGAAGGTCTGCTGCGGCGTCAGGGTCGTGTCCGCCGCGACCGCGGAGAAATTGAGCCGCAGGTCCTTGGCGTAAGCGGGTATCGTGTTCTTCAGAGCTTCAATATGCGTCGTCATGGCGGCCTCGCGTGTCAGTGAGAGAGTGGTAGCGCCGCTCCGTGTGTGAGGGGGAGAACGGAGCGGCGCCGTCGCAGCCGAGCTAACTTTGGGAATTAGGCCTCGGCCGCATCGCGGCAGCTAAGAGGGGGGCCTTAGGCTGCCTTCAGGGTTTCTTCGCCCTTCTTCCAATTGCAGGGGCACAGCTCGTCGGTCTGCAGCGCATCGAGCACGCGCAGCACTTCCTGCGGACTGCGGCCGACGTTGAGGTCGTTCACCGCGACATAGCGGACGACATTGTCCGGGTCGACGATGATGGTGGCGCGATAGGCGACACCTTCGTTCGGCTCCAGCACGCCGAGCGCGGAAGCGAATTCCTTCTTGATGTCCGCAAGCCACGGATATTTCACCGCGGCGAGATCCGCCCGGCTTTTGCGCCAGGCAAGATGCACGAAATCACTGTCGGTCGAGGCGCCGATGAGCTGCGCGTCGCGGTCGGCGAATTCGCGTTCCACATCGTTGAAGCCGATGATCTCGGTCGGACAGACGAAGGTGAAATCCTTCGGCCAGAAAACGAAGACCTTCCACTTTCCGGCGAAGCTCTGGTCGGTGACGACGGGGAATTCGCCGCTGGTGTCGGAGACCGCCTTCAAGGAAAAGGCCGGAAGTTTTTGTCCAAGATTGATCATTTACAGTCGTCCCTCGTTTCGGAGTTTGTGAATGGGTCGACCGATTACTTAAGGGTTGGGTATTATTGACTCCAACGATTAATAGTGATCAGGTTAATCGACTATGCCACTTAAAGCGCTGCCCTCCGCCCGTCAGCTGTCCTACCTGATCGCACTTGTGGAAACGGGCCATTTCGGCCGCGCGGCCAAGAAATGCGCCGTGACGCAATCGACCTTGAGCGCAGGGCTCAAGGAGCTGGAAGCGACCCTCGGGGTGACCCTCATCGAGCGGACCAAACGCAACGTGGTCGTCACGCCTCTGGGGCGCACGGTCGCGGCGCGGGGGCGCGAGGCGATTCAATATCTCGAGGACATGGTCGACCTGGCGCGCGCGGGACGGCGCGAGCTGGCGGGCCCGCTGAACCTCGGGATCATTCCGACCATCGCGCCCTACCTGCTGCCGCAGCTGGTGGCGGAAACCGCCAAGGCTTATCCGCGCCTGAAGCTGTTCGTGCGCGAGGAGCAGACGGCGCCGACGCTGGCGCGGCTGCGCAAGGGTGAGCTCGATCTCGCGCTCATCGCGCTGCCGTACGAAACAAGCGGGCTGGACGTGGCCGAGATCGGCGAAGAGGACATGCTCGTCTGCATGCCGGCGGACCATGCGCTGGCGGCGAAGAAAGCCGTGCGGGAAAGCGACCTCGCCGATGTGCCGCTGCTGATGCTCGAAGGCGGTCATTGCCTGCGCGATCATGCGCTCGCCGCCTGCCGGGTGCCCGATCACGCGCTCAAGGAGGTGTTCCAGGCCACCAGCCTGCCGACGCTGGTCGCCATGGTGGCCGGCGGCGTCGGGCTGACGCTGTTGCCGCGCATGGCGGTCGAGCGCGAGGTCGCGGGACGACGCGATCTTGTCGTGCGTCCCTTCGAAAAAGCCCGGCCGACGCGCAGCATCGCGCTGACCTGGCGCAGCGCCGCCGCGCAGGGCGACAATTACGCGCGCCTTGCCAAACTGTGGGCCAAGGCGAAGATCGTCTAAGCCTTGGGAATTGCGACGTTGTCGATGAGCCGCGCGCGCCCCAGGTGCGCGGCGGCGAGCACGCGGCCGGGTTCCGCCTTGGAACCAAGCGGCGCGAGCGTCTCGGCGTGACGAGCCTCGACGTAATCGACCCTCGAAAAACCCGCCGCGAGGATTTTTTCGCGCGCAGCGGCCGTTGCCTTGGCGATATCTTCGCCCGCCGCGATGGCCTTCGCCGCCGCGGAGATGGCGGCATTGAGCGCCGGCGCCTTCGCCCGTTCGTCGGCCGAGAGATAGGCGTTGCGCGACGAGAGCGCGAGCCCGTCGGCTTCGCGCACGGTTTCCACGCCGATGATGTCGACCGGAATGTTGAGATCGGCGACCAGCCGGCGAATGACCGCGAGCTGCTGGTAGTCCTTCTCGCCGAAGAGCGCGATGTCGGGCAGCGCCTGCAGCAATAATTTCGCGACGACTGTGGCAACGCCGTCGAAATGTCCGGGGCGGTGCGCGCCGTCGAGCTCCCCGCCGATGCCGCCGATCTGGATATTGGTCGAAAAATTCGGCGGGTACATGACCGCAGCGTCCGGCGCGAACAGGAGATGCACGCCGGCGGCGTTCAGCATCTCGAAGTCTTCGGTTTCACGGCGGGGATAGGAGGCGAGGTCCTCGTTCGGGCCGAACTGCTTCGGGTTCACGAAAATAGTGGCGACCACGCGATCGGCCATCTTCTTGGCGCGCTCCATGAGCGTGATGTGCCCCTTGTGGAGCGCGCCCATGGTCGGCACCAGGGCGACAGTGCGGCCTTCGCGGCGCCAACCCTGGAGGCGCCGGCGCAAGCTCTCAACATCCCGTACGGTGACGAGACTCACATTGGCTGCGTTCATCGTTCAGAGCTTCTTGGACTTTTGGGCGGTTTTGGGGGGCGATGCGCCATAGGTGTTCTCGGGCCCCGGGAAGCGGCGGGCGCGAACGTCGGCGGCATAGGCCGCGACGGCTTTCGAAACTTCATCCCCGAGATGGGCATAACGTTTCGCGAACTTGGGCATGAAGGCGCTGTAGAGACCCAAGATGTCTTCCGCGACGATGACTTGTCCGTCGCAGCCCGCCGAAGCACCGATACCGATGGTCGGCACCGACGACACCTTGGTGATCTCGCGCGCCACCGGCTCGACAGTGCCCTCGACAACGATGCTGAACGCGCCGGCATTGGCGAGGTCTTTCACATCGGCGGCCAGCGCGCGGGCTTCGCTCTCGGACTTGCCCTGGACGCGAAAGCCGCCGAGGACATTCACGGATTGGGGCGTGAGACCGACATGGCCCATGACCGGTATGCCCCGGGAGACCAGATACTCGACGGTCGGCGCCATCACCGCGCCGCCTTCGAGCTTCACGCCCGCACAGCCCACTTCGGACATCACCCGCGCCGCGGCTTTGAACGCGTCGACGGGCGAGGCCTGATAGGACCCGAAGGGCAAATCGACGATGACGCACGCCTTGGAACTGCCGCGCATCACCGCTCTGCCGTGCGCAATCATGATGTCGAGGGTCACGCCGACGGTGGTGTCGAGGCCATACACCATCATGCCGAGCGAATCGCCCACAAGCAGAAGGTCGACATGGGGATCAAGGAAGCCGGCCATGGGGGCGCTGTGCGCCGTGATGCAGACGATGGGATCGGCGCCCTTGCGCGCCTGGATGTCGCGCGGTGTAAGGCGCTTGCTGATGGGCGTTCCGCCCTCGCGCTTCGGAGGCTGTGGGATCGTGCTCATGAGCCGCGTCTCTATCAGTTTCCGCTTACTTGCGCGAACGGTAATACCACAGTACGCCGCCAATGGCCGCGAACAGCACCAGCAATCCAGCCGCTTCAGACATACTCACTTTGCAAAGCTCATAAAGGGAGGCGGATGACGAAGGTGGTTCCGGCCGCGGAAGTCGAGGCCAGTTCGAGGTCTCCGCCTTGTACGCGAATAAGCTCGCGGGCGATCGGAAGGCCGAGGCCGGCGCCGCCGGCGCGCGTCGAGCCGGCGAACGGGACGAAGAGATTATCAAGCGTCCGGCGCGGCAATCCCGGTCCATTGTCGGCGATGCGCAAGATGACGTTGTCGTGCTCACGGCGCGCGTCAAGCGCGACGACGGTGGCCCCGGCCTGAACCGCGTTGCGCACGAGGTTGTCGACGCTGCGGGTAAGCAGTTCCGGATCGGCGTGGAACGCGAAGTCCGTGTCCACACAGACATGCAGCGTGCTTCCATCGCAGAGCTTCTGCAGAGCGGCGCGTATGCCCTCCAGGAAGACAGCCGCATTTATCGGCTCCTTGTTGACCTCGGGCAGGCCTTGTTTCGCGAAGCTCATGGTCGTGTTGGACAGATGAACGGCCCGGTCGACCGCCTTCATCATGTTCGCGGTCATGCGCCGCACTTGCGGATCGGGGACCGCATCCAACCCATCGAGCTCGAGGGCCGCGGTCGCGAGAATGTTCTTGAGATCGTGCGAGATCTTAGTGACCGCGGTCCCAACTCCGGCCAACCGCTCCTTTTCGAGCAGCGCCTGCCGCAGCTCCTTCTGCATGGCCGCAAGCGCCTTCTCCGCGACGCCGACTTCGTCCTTGCGTTCGGAAGGCGAGATGATGCGCGACGGATCCTCGGGCGCGGCCTGGAACGAGGTGATCGCGGCGGTAAGACGCCGGAGGGGATGCACCGCGAGCCATTGCAACGACACGTAGACCGCGGCGGCGGCGATGATCGAGACGATGAAACCGATGAACAGAATCCGTTGCGCGTAATTGTACATCTGCGCACGGAGCGGGGCTTCGTCGAGATAGACTTCCACCAGCACCTGAGGGTCGCGCGGGGAGTAGCCGGTGACGGCGACGGGAACCTCACCGGCGCGGGCCATCATCGCGAAAGCGCGGAAGATCGATTCCCAGTAGCTCTCCAAACGCAGGTCGTAGACGTGCGGGAGGATGGTCGGGATGCTTGGTCCCAAGGTCCGGGGCGCCTGGCCGGGGCGGTAGATGGTCATCCCGAACATGCGGCTTTGAAAGAGCAGCGTATCGCGGAGCAACGGATCGATCTCTTCGGTGGCGACTTCGAGTGCGACGAGGACAAGGTGGGCCTGCTCGAGTTTTTGATTGAGATAGGCCATGCGGGCCCGCGAGATCATCGGCGCGAAGACGGCCACCTGGGCGAACATCACGAAGGCGACCGTGAGAAGGAGAAGGCGCGCCGACAGGCTGGAGGATCGCGCCGGCGGGGCTGGCGCGTGCACCTCCCGCGGACGCTGGATCCGGGGGGAGCTCTCCTCTTCGAGTACCTGCCTGCGGTCCGCGGGGGCCATGGATTCTCCTCAAGGCCGCTGTCTTATCACACTCCTGGGACACTTCCGGGGCACCGGCGCAGCCGTTTGGCGAACCCGGGTGCCCAAAACCACCCGCCGAAGTGCCAGTTTTATCAGCCGGATAGGCGAAATTATTGATAAATAAGGGGTCCTTGCCATTGACTTGGCCGCCCGCGGGCCGTTATACACCCCCGCAATCGCGCCCGGCCCGCCGGGCCCTTTCTTTTTTGAAGAACCGGAGTTGGTGACGTGAAACGCACCTATCAGCCCAGCAAACTCGTGCGCAAGCGCCGCCATGGTTTCCGTTCCCGCATGGAGACCGTCGGCGGACGTAAGGTGCTCGCCAACCGCCGCGCGAAGGGCCGCAAGCGTCTGTCGGCCTAAGCCCCGCGGGCCCCTCGAAGCATGGGGCTACGAGCCCGGACGGCCCCGTCCGGAAGACAGGTGAAACTATGTCTCGGGACACCCTTGGACCAGCACGCGAAGTACGCCGTGGCCGGCAGTGGGTCTCCCTTGAGCAACGCGCCGATTTCCTTCGCGTCGGAAGTTCAGGCCTGAAGCGGGTCGCCCCCGGCTTCATCCTTCAAGCCGCCAAGCGGAGCGACGCGCAGACTTCGCCCATCCATGTCGGCTTTACCGCAAGCCGCAAGGTCGGCAACGCGGTGGCGCGCAACCGCGCCAAGCGCCGTTTGCGCGCCCTGGCCGACCGCCTCATCGCCGATGCCGACCCTTCGCTCGACTACGTGCTGATCGGACGCACTGAAACGCTGACCCGGGCGTTCGGCCGAATGGAAGACGACCTGCGTCAAGCGCTGCGCAGGATCGCCGAGCCGAAGAGGCCACGCACATGAACACCTCGCCCTTGAGCACCGCCCTGCGCGGCGCGATCCGCGCCTATCAGATCACCGTCTCGCCGCTCTTGGGACCGCGCTGCCGCTTTCACCCGAGCTGTTCGCAATACGCTTGCGAAGCCATCACCGCGCACGGCGCCGCGAAGGGCGCCGTGCTTGCCGCCAAGCGTCTCTTGCGCTGCCACCCGTGGGGAGGATCCGGGATCGATCCCGTCCCCTCGCCTCCCTCCTCGTAACCAGGATGTCGAGCGCCTATGGATAATCGGAACCTCATCATCGCCGCGGCGGTGTCCATCCTGATCCTGATGGGTTGGGAGATGTTTTTCGCGCCGCAGATGATGCCGCCGCCCGCGGTCACGGAGACCGGCCAGCCGGCGGCGCCCCCGAATGTGGATACCGACGGCCCGTCCGCGCCGGTGACGACGCCGCGCCCTGAAGGTCAGCCGGTCGCCGCGCCGCCGCCGACGGCGCCGGCCGCCGAAGCGCCGCGCCTGAAGATCGCCACCAGTTACGTCGAGGGTTCGATCTCGCTGGCGGGCGGACGGATCGACGACGTTCATCTGACGCGCTACCGCGAGGCCGCCGATCCGAACAGCGCGGCGATCACGCTGCTGACGCCGGCGGGCTCGCCGGCGCCCTACTACGCCGAGTTCGGATGGATCGCATCGGATGCATCCTTGAAGCTGCCGGGCGCGAGCACGGTGTGGACCGCCGAGGATCCGAACGCCGTGCTGACCGATACGACGCCCGTCACCCTTACATGGGACAACGGCGAAGGATTGGAATTCCGCCGTACGATCCGCACCGACAAGGAATACCTGTTCCGCGTCGAGCAGACGGTCTCCAACAAGAGCGAGCGCGCGGTAAGCATCTTCCCCTATGCGCTGGTCTCGCGCACCGATACGCCGACGCTACAGGGGTTCTTCATATTGCACGAAGGCCCGATCGGCGTGTTCAACGGCACGACCCTGGTCGAGCGCGAGTACGAAGAACTGCGCGAAGAACCGAAGCAGCCGCAGATCGAATCCACGGGCGGTTGGATCGGCATCACCGATAAATACTGGCTGACGGCGATCGGATTCGATCCGCAGATGAAAGTCGCCGCGAACTTCACCTACAACAACCGTTCGGGCCGCGACCGCTATCAGACCGACCTTCGCGGCGAAGCCGTGGCGCTGGCGCCGGGCGAGCAAAAGCTCGTGAACGGCTATGTCTTCGCCGGCGCGAAAGAGCTCGAGCTCCTCGACAGGATCTCCATCGATCCGGGCCTCACCCAGTTCGATCTCGCCATCGACTTCGGATGGTTCTATTTCCTGACCAAGCCGTTCTTTTATGCCCTGCGCTGGCTGCACGGCATCCTGGGCAACTTCGGCCTCGCCATCATCGCCTTCTCGACCTTCCTTCGCCTCCTGATGTTCCCGATCGCCAACAAGCAGTTCAAGGCGATGAACCATCTCAAGCGCCTCCAGCCTGAAATGAAAAAGCTGCAGGAGCGCTACGGCAACGACCGCGTGAAGATGAACGAGGAGCTGATGGCGCTTTACAAGCGCGAGAAGGCCAACCCCCTGTCGGGCTGCCTGCCCATCCTCCTCCAAATCCCGATCTTCTTCGCGCTGTATAAGGTCCTGTTCGTGACCATCGAGATGCGTCACGCGCCGTTCTACGGCTGGATCAAGGATCTTTCCGCGCCCGATCCCACCGGCATCCTGACGGTGTTCGGCCTGGTTCCGTGGGACGTGCCGAGCTTCCTCGCCTTCCTGAATATCGGCATCTGGCCGATCATCATGGGCGTGACGATGTTCCTCCAGCAAAAGTTGGCGCCGCAGCCGGCCGACCCCGTGCAGGCGAAGGTGATGATGTTCCTGCCGGTGATCTTCACTTTCATGATGGGGACCTTCCCCGCCGGTCTCGTCATTTATTGGGCGTGGAGCAATCTGCTCGGCATCCTGCAGCAGTGGGTGCTGCTGCGGAGCGAGCCCGAGCCGGCGAAGAAATAGACCTCAGTGTCGAGCGCGCTCAACCCGAGCTACGATCCGGCGGTCGTCGAAACCGGCCGCAAGCTGTTCGCGCAGCAATGCAACTTCATGCTGGGCGTGTTGCAGCTGGAGCAGATGCCGAACGCGGACGTGCCTGAAATCACCTTCGCCGGGCGCTCCAACGTCGGCAAGTCGAGCCTCATCAACGCCCTCACCGGGCGCAAGGACCTCGCCCGCACGTCGGTGACGCCGGGCCGCACGCAGGAGATCAATTTCTTCGATCTGGGGCGCCGGCTGACCATCACCGATCTTCCCGGCTATGGTTACGCCCAGGCGCCGAAGGACAAGGTCGAGGTCTGGACCGATTTCATCAGGAAATATCTGAAGGGCCGGCCCAACCTGCGGCGCGCGCTGGTGCTGATCGACGCGCGTCACGGCCTCAAGGACACCGACCGCGAGATCATGGAGCTGATGGACGACTCGGCGGTGAACTATCAGATCATCCTCACGAAGGCCGACAAGGTTAAACCGGGTCCGCTGGCCGCGACCCGTGCCGCGATCGCCAAGGAATTGACCGAACATGTCGCCGCGCACCCGGAAATCCTGGTGACCAGCGCCGCCGACGGCTTCGGGATTCCCGAAACGAGAGCGGCACTTTCGCAGCTCGCGCTGCCCGGCCAGAGCCCGGTTGCGTAAAAGGCCGCTTGGCCTTATGCGAGTGGTCGAGAAAACATCAACCAGCGGTCTTCCGAGCTCATGTCCGTAGAACGCCCCGCCAATGCCGACCATGCGATCTGGCTGGAGAAGGCCGGAATCCTCGCCGAGGCATTGCCTTTCATGCGCGAGCACTCCGGCGAGACCGTCGTGGTCAAGTACGGCGGTCACGCGATGGGCGACGAAAGCTCGGCGCAGCGGTTCGCCAGCGACGTCGTGCTCCTGAAGCAGGTGGGCATCAACCCGATCGTAGTCCACGGCGGCGGCCCGCAGATCGGCGCCATGCTGGACCGCCTGAAGATCCAAAGCTCGTTCATCGACGGCCTGCGCGTCACCGACGCCGCCACCGTCGAGATCGTGGAGATGGTGCTTTCGGGCTCGATCAACAAGTCGATCGTCACGGCCATCAACAAGGCCGGCGGCTTTGCCGTCGGCATGTCGGGCAAGGACGGAAACCTGATCAAGGCGCGCAAGCTGCGCCGCTCGAAGAAGGACCCGGGCTCGAACATCGAGAAGATCCTCGACCTCGGATTCGTCGGCGAGCCGTCGGAGATCAATCCGCATATCCTCGATACGTTCGAAGAGTCGGACATCATCCCGGTCATTGCGCCCATCGGCGTCGGGCCGAACGGCGAGACCTTCAACATCAACGCCGATACGGCGGCGGGCGCGATCGCCGGCGCCGCCGGCGCGACGCGTCTTCTGATGCTGACCGATGTCGCCGGCGTGCTCGACGACACCGGCCGCCTCATCAAGGAAATGACCGTCGAACGCGCAAAGACGCTGATCCAGTCCGGCACCATCTCGGGCGGCATGATTCCCAAAGTGGAGACGTGCCTCGAAGCGGTCGACCAGGGTGTGGAAGCGGCTGTGATCGTCGACGGGCGAGTGCCGCATGCGGTGCTCTTGGAGCTGTTCACGCCCCATGGAGCGGGAACCCTGATCCGGGCGAGATAGGGCCCCGTGCAGATCCCCAAGCGCAGCGAACTCGCCCACATCGACGCCTGGGTGTTCGACCTCGACAACACCCTTTATCCGGCGACCACCAACCTGTTCGCGCAGATCGACGTGCGCATGAAGACCTTCATCGCCAAGGCGCTCAATATCACGCCGGATGAGGCCTTCAAGCTGCAGAAGCAGTACTATCACAGATACGGAACGTCCTTGCGCGGCCTCACGCTGCACCATGACGTCGATCCCGACGCCTTTCTCGACTATGTGCACGACATCGACCACAGCGTGTTGAACGCCGATCCGCGGCTCGAGGCGCTGCTCGCCGCCCTTCCCGGCCGCAAGTTGATCTACACCAATGGATCTGCGTATCACGCCGAGAGCGTGGTGAAGCGGCTTGGGGTCGCCCATCACTTCGCCGATATTTTCGATATCCGCGCCAGCGCCTACATCCCCAAGCCGGATCCTGCGGCCTACGCGGCGATGATCGCCAAACACGCCGTCACGCCGGCCAAGGCGGTCATGTTCGAGGACAGCCACAAGAACCTCGCACCAGCGGCGGCGCTCGGCATGAAGACTGTCTGGGTGAAGCACGAAGGCCTGCCTTCCTACGAAGGCGAGGACTTAAGCCACTGCCACTACATGACCGATGATCTGCTCGGCTGGTTGCAGGCGATTGCCGAGGACGCGGAGCCGTGAACGCCGGGGCAGCGATCTTATTCTGGCTGATAGCGGCGCCACGGGCAGACGACGGTGCGGCGGCCGATCAGTTCCTGCACTTCGCTTCGAACGGCTGCGTGAATGCAATTGTCACCGGCACGCCGGTGAGCACGTTCGCCGCTCAGAACGAGGCCAAATCGCCCGACGACAAGATTGCCAGCGCGATCCTCGGCAAGGACGACGGCCGGGTCTATTGGAAGGACGATCCCGTTGCACCCATCGCGATCGCGCAACGGACCGGCGGGCCGTGCACAGTGAACGCGCGCTTTTCCGGCGACGTTGCATCGCTGACGGAAGCAGTCACCGATTTCTTCGGCGGGCCCGGCGGCGGTTTCTACGTCGCGCGCGTATTCGAGGAATCCGCCGGAGCCGCGGGCTGGACGACGCACCATGTATTCGTGGGCCGGCGCCGTGGCAAGAAGATGACGCTTCTGTTCTCCGCCACGCCGGGCGCGCAGACGATGGATCAGCTGTTCTTTGCCGCGCAGGAGAGCAAGGAGTGAGACGTGCGGCGGGAATGGTCGCGCTGGCGCTTCTTGCCTGTGGGCCGCCGCTTGAAACGCATCAGACCACCTTCGACGCTGAGCTTCGCTTCTTCGAAGCGCGCAAGGGCGAGGAAGCCTGGGACCGGCTGGGCTGGATCCTGAACGAGGCCGGCGGAACCCCTTTCGGCGACGTGTGGCTTTTCGTTTCGGACAAGACCGGCACCTCGGACAAATGGCTGATCTGGCAGGAGGTTCACGTCGGGCAAAGTCTGACGAGCGGACTGCGCTTCCTGTATCGCGACCAAAAAAGTGGGACGTGGTTTCTCTACGATACGTTCCAGGGAGCGGCGAGAGGACCTGAAACCTTAGAAGCCAAGACCGCGGAGCAGGTTTTCGCGAAAGTTACGCCGACCGACGCGGTCGACGCGTCCCACTTCCATATTTTTCCGCGGGCCTGGTACCTCACCCTCTACGACGGCAGGACCATCGTCCGTAAAGCCGTTTTGGCCAACGCGCGGGAGCCGGCGGCCGTTGCCGGGGGCGTCTATAAGGACGTCGCCGACATCGTCGCTGCCATCCGCGGCCTCGCACCCTGGCCGCCGCCTGCCGGAGCGGGCAAATGAAAGGGCGGCTCACCCGAGCCGCCCCTTTAATCATCCGCTACTGATTACGCCGCGATCCGCCGCCGGGGACGCGGTTGCGCCCGCCGAGATTGCGGCCGTATTGCTGATCGTCGTCGTCGGCCGGATATTCGCCGCGCTGGCTCAGTCGCCGGTTGGCCGAGCCCTCGGACCGCCCATAACCTTCATCTTCGCCTTCGTCGCGGACGTCGGTATGGCGGCGGGCCGCGTCGAGGTCCTCCATAGCGGCGCCTCGGTCGTGACCGTCGCGCATCGGGCCTTCATCGCCGCCCATTTGCCGCTGCGCCTCGCCGGTATTTTCGGACTGCTGCTGCTTGTGGCGACGCGGACTCGGGGTCATATCCTCTTCGTTTCTCCAGCGGCCCTGGGCCTGCTGGATGCCCTGTTCCTCGGCGTGCATTCCGCCTTGGATCTCCCGGCGGGTTCCCGTCGGGCCGCGGCGGCGCTTGCTGTCGCCGCGGGTGCGTTCACCGCCCTCATCCGGCGCTTGTGCGCGTTGCTGGCTTTGGCCTTGGTCGCGGCCCCGCTCGGAACGTTCGGTACGCGCACGCGCACCGCGGCCGGTGTCGCGATCATCGCGGCCGCGCCGGCCTTCGGCGCCCGGCCGGCTCATTTCCATCTGGCGACCTTCGCCCTCATCCCAACGTTGGCGGCTGCTGGCCGCGCCGCGTTCACCCTTCTTGCGGTCGCCTTCGGCGCGGTACGGCTGGTTCTGCTTTCGCGGACGGCCCTCGGTCTTGGTCGGGGCGCGGGACCCGGATTGCGCACCCGCCTGCAGCTGCGCCTGCGCGCCGCGGCTCGCCTTGGCGGACTTCGCGCGGCTCGCGCTTCCAGTGCGGCCCTTGGCCTGGCTGGTCTTGTTGCGCACGGGGCTTTGCGACTGCTGGGTCTGACGACGCGATGAACGGGTTTGCGGCTTTCCGCGGGTGGCCGACGCGCCACGGGCCGCGCGGCGTTGCGGCGCTTCCTTGGCGCTTTGTGCCTGAGGTTGCTGCTTTTGACCGCGATTGGTGCCGCGTGCGGTCTTGGTGCGTCCACTCATGCGGCTCTTGCCTTGCGCGCCGCGCGTGGATGTGCGGGACGGCGCCTTCTTCTTTGCCATCGTCTTCTCCTCCTGGTGCTTGGGGGGCTCTCGCGTTCGCGTGCGGCCGAGGAAAGGGAATCACGTCCCGGCCCGACAATCGCAACGGCAGACCCCGCGATTTGTTTTGCGCGATGGGACAATTTTTCCGAGCAGGGCGAATATGGCAGCCCTGCACTTTGCGCCGCGCCTCTCCGCGCCCGGACGGTGATATTGCGACGTGAATTGTGCCGCGCAACGTTTACGATCCGCACGATCTTCCGGCACCCGGCAGTGGAGCGACGGCGGGTGACCGGCACTGACTCTTCAGATGCTTGAAGCTCCGGGCCCGCGCCGCTGCGTTACGTGTCATAATCGCTATGCGGCATGCGGCATGCGGCAGAATCTCGAAATTCTCAATGCGCCGCTGCAGCTTAGTGTGATTTTGCATCGTGCGGCAGTCGTGCGGCACATGCGGCGGATAATCGCGGAGTGGCTCCGGTTCACGCCCTCACTCCATGTAACGAAAAAAACGTCCGCCGCGCGCGACATTGTGGCGGAGGAGCGAAGTTTCGCGACCTGCCAAGGATTTGCGCGCCGCCTGATCGCGCGACATTTCACGCGACATTACGCGACATCGCGCGACATTGTGGCAAAGAGGAAAATGAGGACTGTGTCCTACGGCCGTCACCCGGCTCGGAAGATGCACCGGGGAGAGGACCGTGGCCGGCCCAACCGGCCATGGCGCACGGGACGCCGGGCCCGAGAGCCCGGCTATGAGAGCATTCCCGACCCTGCCCCATTTTGGAAACAGCGTCAAGTAAAAAGGGACGCGCGCCGGGGTGTCCGGTTGATGTTCCCGGCGCACCTTTCCCTCTAGCATTTGGCACGCCGGCGCAGCAATTCGCGCACGCGCCTCCACACGAAACCCTTGGCCGCTCCGCCCCGTTAGGGTTCCGGACACAGACAAACAGGAGCGTGCGATGAGCCTTCTCGGGAACGTCTTGATGAAACCACACATGGGCATGGGGCCGATGGCCATGTTCGGCGGGCGACGCGGCGGTATCTCGCCCATGACTCTCGCGCTCCTTGGGACGCTCGCCTACCGCACCTTCAAAGGCAAAGGCCGTTTGGCCGATATGCTGGGACGAAGCGCAGCACCGGGAACGCCCGGCCAAGCCCCGCCCGGCGGCCTCAACGATATCCTGTCGCCAGCGGCGCTGAGCGAAGGTCTTGAGCGCCTGGTCAACCGCTTGCGCCAAAACGGCCACGCGAAAGAGGCGGAGAGCTGGGTCGCCAAAGGCGCCAACACGCCGATCTCGCCGGCAGGCCTGGAAGAAGCGTTGGGCGAAGAGCGTATCGCCTGGCTGATGGAGCAGACGGACATGTCGCGCCAGGAACTACTGGAGGGACTGTCCAAGACGCTGCCGGATGCCGTGGATGAATTGACTCCCGAAGGTCGCGTTCCAACGACCGAAGAAGCGCGCCGCCTGATGTAACGCTCAAGGCGTGATCACGGCGAGGTAGCGCGGGATATTGATGGCGAAGACGCGCCGCCGCGCCGCGGCGAGCTGCTGCTTCAGCTTCGCAGGTTCGAAGGGTTTCAGAAGCACACCGCTGACGTCGAGCTGGCGCGCGAGGGTCAAGGCGGCCGAATCCCAGTCGCCGGACATCAGGATGAAGCAGGAGTCCGGCCGCATCGGCCGGGCCTCGTTCGTACGCACGACCTGGAGCAGCCGAAAGCCGCTGAGATCGGAGAGTTTGATATCGGCGATCACGGCGTCGAACGGCTGCTGCGCGCGAATGATGACGTTGAAAGCCTGCGTGGCGTCGCCGGCCTCGACGACGTGCCGCACGCCAGCCTGCTGCAGGAAAACCGTATGAAGCGCGCGATCCGTAGGGCTGCTGTCGACGAGCAATACCCGCGCAAACGTCAATTCCGAAACCATCCCCTCGCCCGCCCCAATTTCGCGGCTTCCCTACACCACGAAGATGGAACTGGCGAGATAGACGGTCGGCACTCGAAAACGCTTTTTTGTTAAGACGAACAGTAACAATTTAACTCCGGCTTCCCCCGCGAAAAGGCCGCCGGCGAAGCCGCACAGAGGTGGAGCGAAGGTTTACGGCGCGCGGGGTGTCCGGTCGGGGTGCAGCAGCCGGCCGAGCAGAAGCGCCAGCCGAATGCCCGCCTTTTCGAGTTGATCCTGGGCAATGGGGTAGTTCTGCTGGACATAAAGTTCGCCGAGCTCGAGCCCGCCTGGATTGCCGACGTAGGCGGTAGGGGCCGACCTCATCACCCACAGCGTGTCCTGCGCCCAGTCGCGCGGGCCTCCTTCGCGCCAGTGAATGCGCCGTGAGCGGCCGCCGATCGTGGTATGCGGCTCCGCGGCCGCCAGCGCCGACGCCGGAACCTGGAGCAATCCCCACTCCCACAGCGCGCGCATCGTCGTCTTGTTGCCCAGAAATACGACGTTGATGCGGGCGCCGCCGCCGTCGGCGGCAAAGGCGACATTCAGAGGCTGGTGCAAATCGCCCACGAGGTGCGTGAGAAATTTCAAGGCGTCGGCGCGCAGGGGCTTGTCCGCCTTGCTGTCCAGAACTGCAGCGGAACGTTCGATCTGGTCGACGACGCACGACACCGGCGGGGGACAATCGCGCGCCAGATCGATGGCGCGGGCGTCCTTTGGGATATGGATGAAGTGCCATGCCGCGGTCTCGGGCCGAGCGATGCTGACATCGTCGGCCCAGGTGCAAGTCTTGGCGAACTGCTCGGGCGTCGTGACGTCGAGAAGCGACCGGATTTCGCCGCGGGTCGCCTCGGAGAGTTCGGTCCAGGCGGTCATGCAGATCGCGCGGTGGCCTTCCTCACCCCACGCAACGGCTCTGGAGGCGGTGAGGGCAAGGAAGCAAAGAACGAGGCCTGCGACTGATCCCGGTTTCAGCGGCCACCTGTTGTGCTGGCCCAAGACAAGATCGAAACGGAGACGCCACCAGCCTTCCCCTCCCGGCAGAGGAGGGAAGAGAAGGTCACTTCTCGGCCATCTCCTGGAACATATCGAGCTGCCACTCGAGCTCGGCTTCGGTGGCATCGAAACCACCGCCGGCGCGCGGGCGTATCAAGGACTCCGGCGTCACGCGCGCGACTTTCAATTGAAGCTGCGCGGCTTCTTCCGCGGTGAAATCGCCGGCCCACGCGACGGCGAGCATTCCCTTGGCCGAGGCGGTGCGCACGACTTCGGCCACCGCCGCGAGCGGAAGATCCGCCAGGTGCGCGAGCGATGCGACAATCATCGGCGACGGTCCATCGGCGGCCATCTGCATGACCGCACGGGTGGTGAGCTTGCCGGCGCGCGCCACGGCTTCGACCTGACGCGCCGCCATGCGAAGCGCATCGGCCGCCAGCATCTCGCTGGGATCGTCGGACAACAGCCCACCCTTGCTATCGTCCTTGCGCAGCTTGTCCTTCACCAGTGTATCAAGTGTCTTAATGGTGTCGGCGTCGAGCTCGGCGCGGCGCGCGAGCTCCTGCACGAGCGAGGCGGCGACGAACTCGGCAATGCGCAACGCGGCGCGTGAATTGAGGTTGGGGCGGTGCACGAGCGGTTCGTGCCACCAAACCTGGCGCGGCGCGGCATCGATGATGGCGTCGAGCGTCTCTTCGCGGATCTGCGCGCTGTGATTTTTCAGCAGCATCGTGATGGCATCGACGTTGCCGGTGCCGACGATGGCATTTGAAACTTCCTCGCCGACGTTGATGCGCCGCGAGATCGCGACCAACTGCGCCGTGAGCGGGCTTGCCTGGATAACCGCCTTCAAATCCTCGTCGGTCAGAACCGGCGAGAATTCGAGGACCGGGGTTGCGACGGTGGCCTCGGTGTCCGTCGCCAGCGTAAACACCACATCGTGCGGCGCGTTCGGCACGGACTTCAGCGCCTCGGACAGCGCGCGGCGCACGCGCGGCAACTGGTCGCGCGCGAGAAGGATCAGAACCTGGTGAATCGTGCGCCAGGCCTTTTCCTGCTGCGCAAGATCGAGGCCCGGCAGCACCCGGCCCACGCGCTCGGCAAGGTCGGATCGCACGTCGGCATCTTCGTCCGCCGCCAGCAACAGCGAGGCTTTGTCGGGGGTCGCCGCGTTGACCGCGATCGACCGACGCACGGCGGTATCGGAATCGCGCGCGAGGAAGAAAAGAATCTCGGGCTCGAGATCCGTGCGCTCGGCGAGGGCGCGGCGCACTTCGACTTCCGGGTGGTCCAGGAGGTCGCGGGCCTGTTCATAGGTGATCCTCTGTCCGGGGATCCCGAGCAGGTGAATCAGCCGGTCCCGCGCGGGAGCGTTCGCCACGCCGACGACCGCTCCGCCCGATTTCGCGGCCGTGTTCACGGCTGCACCATGGCGTTGGCAGCAACCGCGTAGCTGCCTTTGCCGCCGCGTTTGGCTTCGTACATGGCCGCGTCGCCGCGCGCCAGAAGCCGATCGAGCGTCTCTTTGGATTCTCGCGACCAAACCGCGATCCCTATGGACATGCCGAGCGGCTCGGTGGGACCGGCGGAATAAGGCCCGAGGTCCTTCATGCGGGTCAGGAACTGACCAGCGCGGGTCTTGGCGATCGAGAGGTCGGCGCCGTTGAGCCAGAGGGCGAACTCATCCCCCCCGAGGCGGGCGATAAGATCGGTCGGACGCGTATACTGGACCAGGATATCGCGCACCTTCAGAAGCGCATCGTCGCCCGCCTGGTGGCCTTTCGTGTCGTTGACGGCCTTGAAGTTGTCGAGGTCGACGTACATGAGCACGCCGTGTCCGCCGTCCCGCATCAGTCGCGCGAGAAAGCGCTGCAGCCCGTCGACGAAGGCGCCGCGATTGAGAAGCCCCGTCAGCGCATCGGTACGGGAAATCTTGAGCACATGTTCATGGTGGGTGAACTGCTCGATGGTGATGCCGACCTGGTTGGCGATGTCTCCAATCAGAAGGCGGTCGTCGTCGTTCCAAGTGCCGCGCTCGACGGTGCGCCAGAGGATCACCGCGCCGTTGGATGCACCCTGGTAGCGCGCCGGCGCGGCAAGCACCTGCATCCCGCCCAGAAGGATCTCCACCGCAGCGGCGCCGTCGCCGATCGTCTTCAGGACCGGGGCGGCTTCACCCGCTTCGAGTTCCCCGTAGCGCGCCGCAAGCTGAAAGCCGGGCGAGATGGGATTCGGCGGAGCCTCGTCGGAGAGCGCGCGGAAGATGTGGCAATTCTCGGCGCCCAGCCCGCGGGCAAGCGCCTCGGCCGCGACGCTGAGCATCGCTTCAGGGTTCACTTCGTCGCGGAAAGCGCGGACGATGCGGGTCAGCACGCGTTCCCGGTTGCGCACGCGCGTGAGAGTGGCTTCGCGGTCGCGGGTTTCGGTGACGTCGCGGCACACTCCCCGAGCTCCCACCCATTTGCCGTCGCGTGCAATCAGAGGCATTGCCGAGACAATGACGCAGGCGGCGCGTCCGTCGGGACGGCGCAGCCAAAGCTCCTCGTTTTCCACGCGGCGCTTGGTGAGGAATGGACTTTCGACACCGGGCGTATCGGCGACCAGGAGGCCGCGCGGCTCGATCGCCATCAGACCGTCGGCCGTGTATCCGAGCGCGCCCCGCGGCGGCACGAACGCGAAGCGCTCATCGGCGCCCGTTTCCCAGGCGAAGTCGGTCGAGATTTCGATGAAGTCCTTGTAGCGGCGCCGGCTGTCGACGAGCGCGAGGCGCAGGGAATTGTCGAGGGTGAGATCGCGCACAAAGAGCAGCGTTCCGCCGCCGTCACGCAGCGGCATCAAACTCACCTGCAGATTCTGCTGCTTGCCTTCCGGGCCGACGTCGACCATGTCGACCAAAGCGCGGTTTGCCGTCGTCGATTTTTCGGCCGCCGCCTTGAGGCGTTCCATATCCGCGGGCGCAAGCCTTGCGGCGAACTCGACGGCGACGGGATTGGCAGGTTCGATCAGCCCCGCGGGCAACACGCGGAAGACCGGTTCTTCGTACCGCTCAAGAGCCGCAGGAGAAAGCTCGAAGGACAGGACTTCGGTCTGACCCTTAAAATCCTTCGCCTGAGATGAAGCGCCGCTTTCGCGCGCCATATCGTCCCCCACCATTATGCCTGGCCGACTTCTGTCGGTCCGGTTCCGCAAAGGTTACCTGACCAAACTAATTTAAGCCAATGCGTTGACTCGGTTAGCCGGTGCCGGTTTCGGAGGCGCGGCGCGCTCTCCGGCAACCAAGGCGGCCCCGGCGATTCCCTGAATCTCGTGTCGCTATCGATTTGAAGTGCCAGTTGGATTCGTGCATCACCCGCGCGGGAACTTCAAATCGGCGAGACGAGCGGTTATGTTCGGGCACCCCTGCGCCCGCCGATCTCAATGAAACAGGAATTCGATATGGATATCAAATCATTACAGGACGCGGTCGAACGCGCGTGGGAGGATCGGAACAACCTCTCTCCATCAACCCAAGGTGCTGCGCGCAATGCCGTGACGGCGGCGCTGGACTTGTTGGACGGCGGCGCGGTGCGCGTGGCCGAAAAAGCCGCACCAGGAACCGGGGGCGGGTGGACCGTCAACCAATGGCTCAAGAAGGCCGTGCTGCTGGGGTTCCGTCTGAACGACATGACGCAGATGGAAGGTCTCGCCGGCGCGGCCTACTGGGACAAGGTGCCGCTCAAGACCCAGGGCTGGAGCGACGCCCAGTTCAAGCAGGCAGGATTCCGCGCCGTTCCGGGCAGCGTCGTGCGCCGCTCGGCTTTCGTCGCACCGGGCGTGGTGCTGATGCCCTCGTTCGTGAATGTCGGCGCTTATGTGGACTCCGGCACCATGGTGGACACGTGGGCGACCGTCGGCAGCTGCGCGCAGATCGGAAAGAACGTTCACCTGTCCGGCGGCGTCGGCATCGGCGGCGTGCTCGAGCCGCTGCAGGCCAATCCGGTGATCATCGAGGACAACTGCTTCATCGGCGCGCGGTCCGAGGTGGTTGAAGGCGTGATCGTCGAAGAAGGCGCGGTGCTGTCGATGGGCGTGTTCATCAGCGCCACGACCAAGATCGTCGACCGCGCCACGGGCGAGATCCTGATCGGACGCGTGCCGGCCTACAGTGTCGTGGTGCCGGGATCGTTGCCCGGAAAACCGCTGCCGGACGGCAGCCCAGGTCCGAGCCTCGCCTGCGCGGTGATCGTCAAGCGTGTCGACGCCCAGACGCGTGCAAAAACATCCATCAACGAATTGTTGCGCGATTGAGCGAAGCCGCGCACATCGACGCTCTGCAGCTCGCCCGTGAGCTGATCCGGCATCCGAGCGTGACCCCTAAAGACGAGGGCGCGCTCGATGTCCTGGCGCGCGCGCTCGAAGGCCTGGGCTTCGCATGCGAGCGCATGGCGTTCGCCGACGGCGGAAAGCCGCGGATCGAGAACCTTTATGCCCGGCTCGGGACGGAAGCCCCCAACTTCTGTTTCGCCGGACATACCGACGTCGTGCCGGTGGGCGACGGCTGGACCGTGGATCCTTTCAAGGCCGAGGTGATCGAAGGACGGCTCTTTGGCCGCGGGGCCGCGGACATGAAAAGCGCCATCGCCGCCTTCGCCGGCGCAGCCTCGCAGTATCTCAAAAAGAACGGCGCGCCGCGCGGATCCATCAGCCTGCTGATCACCGGCGATGAAGAGGGCGAAGCGGTCAACGGAACCGTGAAGGTGCTGGAGCGCCTCAAGGACCGAGGCGAGATCCTCGATGCCTGTGTGGTCGGCGAGCCGACCAATCCGACGAAGCTTGGCCAGATGATCAAGATCGGCCGTCGCGGAAGCCTGACTGGAAAACTCGTCGTGCACGGCACGCAAGGTCACTCCGCCTATCCGCATCTTGCGGACAATCCGATCCCGCGGCTGATGAAGATGCTGGCGGCGCTGATCGAGAAACCCCTCGACGAGGGATCGGAACACTTCCAGCCGTCGACCGTCGCCATCACCACCGTCGACGTCGGCAACACCGCCACCAACGTGATTCCGGCGTTGGCGCGCGCCGGCTTCAATATCCGGTTCAACGATAAGCACACGGGCGAGGCGTTGCGGCGCTGGGTGAAAGAGACCTTTGACCGCGCCGCCGAAGGCGGGTCTTACGATCTCCAAATTTCCGTCTCCGGCGAAAGCTTCATCACCATGCCGGGCCCGCTGACCTCGCTGGTCGAAGGCGCGGTGAAGAGCGTGCTGGGCGTCACGCCCGAACTGTCGACCACCGGGGGCACATCGGACGCGCGCTTTATCAAGAACGCCTGCCCGGTGTGCGAGTTCGGGCTGGTCGGCCAGAGCATGCATAAAGCCGACGAACATTGCCTGGTGAGCGACATCGAGGCGCTGACGCGGATCTACCTCGCGATCCTCGAGGGATACTTCAAATAACATGTCGCCACGGGAGCTTGCCAACGCGCTCTACGGTTTGGCGCTCCTCTTGCGGTTCGACGGGCGCGCCTGGGAATTCTTCGACAAGAGCCCGCGCGGCTTCTGGACCTCCTATACCGCGGCCCTCATCGTCGCGCCGTTTCACTTCGGCCACCTCGCCCTGGTGTACTCCCGCGAGCCGACGGCCATGGGGCCGATCGTCTTCGCCATCGTGCAAGGCCTGAGCTACGTCCTGTCATGGACACTCTTTCCCTTCGCGATGATCTATGCCGCCCGCTTCCTGGGCCGCACGCCGCTCTACTTCTGGCATATCGTGCCGTACAACTGGTTCCAATTGCCCGTGGGCCTTGCGCTGGGCGTATTCTCGCTGGCCGCGGACTTCGGGCTTCTGCCGCTCGACGCCTACCGTTTCGCCACTTTGGCGGCGATGGTCGTGATGGCGATCTGGTCGACCTTCATCGCCGCGGTCGGGCTTCGGATCACGGTCGGATCCGCGCTCAGCCTGGTCGTGCTCGATTTCACGCTCGCCTTCACGCTGGCCGCGCTGGTGCAGAGAATCTAGCTCAGGGATAGCGCACGCGCGTCAAGTAAAGGCCCTCTGCCGGCGCCGTCGGACCCGCCGCGGCGCGGCTTTTCGCCGCGAGCGCGGAGGCCACGTCGCGCGGCGTCCACTTGCCCTCGCCGACCAGCTTCAGCGTTCCGACCATATTGCGCACCTGATGGTGCAAAAAGGATCGTGCGCGCGCAGTGACGACGATGACCTCGCCCTGCCGGGACACATCGAGCTGATCGAGCGTCTTCACCGGCGATTCCGCCTGGCACTCCGCGGCGCGAAAGCTTGTGAAATCGTGCTTACCGAGAAGTGTCTGCGCCCCCGCATGCATCGCGGCCGCATCCAAGGGCTGGCCCACCCACCAGACGCGGCCGGCATCAAGCGCAGGCGCTGCGCGCCGATTGAGGATGCGATACTCGTAGGACCGTTCGACCGCGGAGAAGCGCGCGTGGAATTCCTCGCCCACCTTTTCCGCCGTGAGCACCGCGATCGGATGCGGACGGAGGTGGGCATTAAGTGCATTGACGACAACATGGGGGCTGTCGTCGCGCGGGAGATCGACATGGGCGACTTGCCCCAAGGCGTGCACGCCGGCATCGGTGCGACCGGCCCCGTGGACGACCTGGTCCACCTGGCAATAGCCTCGCACGGCGTCTTCGAGCGCGGCCTGGATCGACGGCCCGTTCTCCTGCCGTTGCCAGCCGACGAACGGCGCGCCGTCGTATTCAATGGTGAGTTTAAAACGGGGCATGCGATGGCGCGAAAAAGGGGTCAGACACGAAAGACACATCTATCGTGCCGAACAAGCAGAGTCTTCGATGTTATTCGTATCTGACCGCGATTTCGCGCGCGCAAGCGTTTGTTACGCCAGAATTGTCGCGTGCGGCTCGGCATGCGGCGCATTGTGCGCCGAAAGCCACTCTTCGCCGAGGATCGCCCAGCGTTCATGGTCGCGCCAGACGCCGCCGATCTTGAGGAACGCCGGCGAAAAACCTTCCTTGCGGAAGCCAAGGCGCTTGATGAGCGCCAGCGAGTTGGCGTTGTCGGGCTGAACGTTGGCTTCGAGACGGTGCAGCTCGAGGGTGGTAAACGCATGGTCGAGCACGAGCGCAAGACCCTCCGTCATATAGCCGCGGCCGGCGTACATGGCGTTCCCGTAGTAACCGAGCGATCCGCAGCGGAAACCGCCCATGACGATGTCGTTGATATTAATGACGCCGGCGAGGCCGGCATCATCGTTGCGGTAGACCAAAAATCCAAAGGCGCCGCCGCGCTCCAGGCGTTCCAGGTAGGCGCGATAGCGCCGCTCGTCGGTCGCAGGGTACACCCAGGGCTCGTGAAAGCTGCGGCTGCCGACGGTCATGGCGACGAATTCGCCTTCCTGCTCGCGGGTCGGCGGAAGCAGGTGGACAAGCTCGCCACGCGCGATGACTTTCGGACGGCGCCCAAACATGACCAGACTCTCTTCTTACCTCGTCCTGCCGCCAACCGAAGGCGCGCAGAGCCGCTTTTTCGATCGCGAGACCAAGTTTAGTTGAGCGTAGAGGACCTCGGCAACGCATAGCCCCGCAAGAAAGCGTCCGCAGGCGTGGGGCCCTTCCCAGCGCGCTGCACGGTTGTGAGGCGCACGGCGCCGTCCCGACAGGCGATTGCCAGCCGGTCGTCAAGCACCGTGCCCGGCGGGCCCGATCCTTCCGCGAGTTCCGCAGTGAGAACCTTGATGCGCTCGTTCTCGTGGGCGAACCACGCACCCGGAAATGGCGAAAGCCCATGGATATGACGCAGCACCTCGCGCGCCGGCCGCGCGAAATCGATATGTGCCTCGGCCTTGTCGATTTTCGCAGCATACGTGGCCCCCTGCTCCGGTTGCGGCACCGGAAGCAGGCGGCCGGCGGCCAGTGCGTCCAAGGTTTCGACGATCAAGCTGGCGCCGATCGTCGCCAGCGTGTCGTGCAGCGCCTGGGCGGTCGTTGCATCCGTGATGGGGGTTTCCCGGGTCATCAGCATAGCGCCCGTATCGAGGCCCGCGTCCATCTGCATGATGGTCACGCCGCTTTTCCTGTCGCCCGCCATGATGGCGCGCTGGATGGGCGCGGCGCCGCGCCAGCGCGGCAGCAGTGATGCATGGATATTGAGGCAGCCCCATTTCGGAGCGTCGAGAATGGATTGCGGAAGGATAAGACCATAGGCCGCCACGACCGCGGCCTCGGCGCCGTGCGCGCGGAAGGCGGCCTGGGTCTCAGGCTTCTTGAGGCTTTTCGGCGTAAAGACCGGAATATTGCGGCCGGCGGCGAAGGTCGCCACCGGACTTGGCCGGAGCTGCTGTCCGCGGCCGGCGGGACGCGGCGGCTGCGCGTACACGGCGACAATGTCGTGGCGCTCGGCGAGGCGCGCCAGTGCGGCGACGGCAAACTCCGGCGTACCCATGAAGATGAGGCGCATCACTAAGCTCGCGAGAAAGGGTCAACACGGAAAACACGCCCGCCCTGCCAAGCAGGCAACGTCTTCGTGGTTATTCGTATCTGACCCCGTTTTGGGGCGCGACCAAATTCGCGCGGCGGCCCGGCTAACCGACTTCGACCGGGTGGCGTTTGGCGGCGCGCTGATCGAGCTTCTTCACCTTGGTCAGGCGCTTGATGATCATGTTGCGCTTCAAGGCCGAGAGGTGATCGACGAAGAGCACCCCCTCGAGGTGATCCATCTCGTGCTGGATGATGACCGCGAGAAGTCCGTCGGCCTCCAGGGTGCGGATTTCGTTCTGTTCGTCGATGTAGCGGACCTTGATGGAGGCCGGCCGCGTAACCTCCTGGTACTCCTCGGGGAGCGAGAGGCAACCTTCCTCATGCGGCTTGGTCTCGTCCGAGGCCCAGATGATCTCCGGGTTTGCCATCTTCAGCGGCCGAGGCTCTTCTTTCTCGCGCGCAGGATCGACGACGATGATGCGCTTGAGAACGCCCACCTGAGGCGCGGCAAGGCCGACGCCCGGCGCCTCGTACATGGTCTCGAGCATGTCGTCCATGAGCTTGGCGGTGGCCGCGTCGACGCGCTCCACCGGCTGAGCCTTCTTCTTGAGCCGCGGATCGGGGGCAACGATGATGTCCAGGAGCGCCATGGTCGGGCTGAGATAAGGCCTGGAATTCCGCGCGTCAATAAAAGAGCGCGCGCCCCGTTACTGGGTGATGCGCGCGGTGTACTCGAGCACCGTTTTTCCCTTCGCCGGCACCTCGAGGGCCCACGTCGCCGAGGCGGCGTTTTGCTTCTCGTGAGGATGGCTTTCCTTGGAGATTTCCCACGCTCCCGGAATGGATTCGATCACACGCACCGTCACAGGCCGCGACTTGGCATTGCTGAGGGTGACGCGCCACGTGGCGAGGACGATGTTGTCGGTTGCGCGAACGAAGGCGAGTTGTTCGCGCTGCACCGGCAGATCGAAATCGTTGCCGAGGTTGAGCGTCACCTCGCCGCCGACGGCGGTATGGGCGATGTGGTCCTCGCCCATGAACTGGGGCGCCCCCTCGGCGTCCTGTCCATAGACGCGGACGATGCCGGCCGGCAGGGGCGTGCCGAGCTTCGCGGCCTTGTCGTTGTTGAAGGCGAGCTCGATCGCCGCGCGGCTTTCGATCGGCGCCCCGCGCATCTGCTGCATGAAGAAGTGCGGCTCGGCCCTGACGGTATATTGGCGGCGCACTGGAACAGCTTGCGCGTTCAGCAGACCAAGCTGCTTGGTCTCGAAGGCGCCGAGGCTGGTGAGCGCGGGGATATTGTAGACGTAGGTCGCGAGCGAACCGGTCGCGGCGATCCCGGGAGCGAAGGACTGCGCCATGGCCATGTCGCCGGCCTCGGCGCGCCGCGCGCGCATAGGTGCGGACGGCGGAGGCGGGGGTTGCTCGCGGTTCACCTCGCCGGCGATGAGTTTCATCCTCGCATGAGGAAAGCCGGTGGCCGTGGCGTTGGTGACCGTCGCCCAGGCCAACAAGTCCATGCGGTTCGAATCAGCATCGTATTGCGCGACGTAGTCCGGCCGCCAGGAAAGGCCGCCGGTCAGATAACTGAGCTCCGCCTCCACCGCCTGCGCACCTTTGCCGGTGACCGACATCAACAAAGTCGGGCGGGCGCGGGCGCCGGCCGGAAGAGAGTCGAAGACCACGCGGCCGGGATGGTTGGTATGGATCTTGCCGTTGATCTCGAGCACGAGGCCTTCGTCGACGCTGAGGACGCGGGCGCGCTCGGTGACTTCGCGGCCGTTGCCGGGATTGATGGAGATCACCGACACTTCGCTGCCGACGGCACGCTCGAGCAATTTCGAGGGCGTGAGGACGTCGAAGTTGAAGATCTGTTCGGTGACGCGGACGGCGTCACCCTTCAGCACCTGCAGGAACGCCGTTTCCGGCTGCAGTTCGCGCGGCACGCCGCCCATGACGAGCTGCGCCGACCCGCCGGGAAGGCTGAAGGAACGGCGCTCGCGCACCATCGCGAAATTGTTGTTGTAGATGGTGAGGTCGGCGTTGCCGGTCGCCGCCGGAACTTCGACCACGCTTGCAGCGCCGCTGGGCGCAGCGGCGGGCGCAGGCTTGGTCTGCGCCGACGCCGCCTGGGAGACGAGCGCGAGGCTAAGGGCGAGCAGGGTGCGGGAAAGAGTCATGGCAGGCTCGGGGGTCAGGAGCGAGTGGCCGGGGAGAGCGATTTCATTTAGTCTCGGGAGTGTGGCACGGTTGAGGCGCATAAAAAAGCGTGCCGGCACGGGGGTTTACGGGATAAATGGATTCGGCACTCGCGAGTGTTCTCGTCCTATCGATCATCGCCGGCGGCACCCTCCTGGCTTTTATCCTGCGCGGCCGCGGGAAAGACGCCGGCGCAGCGGTGAGCCAGCTTGCCGATACCGCGGCGCGGCTCGCCGAAGCACAGACGATGCTGGCGGGACGGCTGGCGCAGATGGCCGACAGCCAGACGGCGGCCCAAGCCCGCATGGCCGAGCAATTGCAGATGCAGGAAAACGCGGTGCGCAAGCTGCTCGACGAGCGGCTGGCCGACGTGACGCGCAAAGTCGGCGAGAACCTGGAGAAGACCACCACCAAGAACGCCGAGGCCCTTGGCGCTCTGCAAGAGCGCCTGGCGGTGATCGACGCCGCGCAGAAGAACATCACCGAGCTGTCCGCTGAAGTCGTCGGCCTGCAAGATATCCTTTCGAACAAGCAGGCGAGAGGCGCGATCGGGCAGACCCAAATGGAAGACCTGGTGCGCAACATGCTGCCGCGCGGCGCTTTCGACTTCCAGGTGACGCTCGGCAACGGCAAGCGTGCAGACTGCGTCATCCGCCTGCCCAATCCCCCGGGCATGATCGCGGTGGACTCGAAATATCCGCACGAGGCTTTCCTCGCGCTGTGCGGGGCGTCCGACGAGCGCGCGCGGACCTTGGCAGAGCAGGCGTTCCGCACCGACGTGCTGAAGCACATCAAGGATATCGCGGAGAAATACATCGTCCCCGGAGAGACCGCGGACTCCGCCATCATGTTCGTGCCGGCCGAATCCGTGTTCGCCGAATTGCACGACCGCTTCCCGCAGGTGGTGGAAGAAGGCTTCCGCCGACGCGTCTACATCGTTTCGCCGACCACGCTGATGGCGACCCTGAATACGATCCGCACGATCCTCAAGGATGCGCGCATGCGCGAGCAGGCGCACATCATCCAGAAGGAGATCGGGGAGCTGACAAAGGACGTCGAGCGTCTGGAAAAGCGCGTGGGCAATCTCGGCACGCATTTCGAACAGGCGCAAAAGGACGTGAAAGAGATTCTGATCTCGACCGACAAGATCGTCGGCCGGGGCCATAAGATCGAAAACATCCCACTGGAGGGCGAGGCTCAACCGGCGATCCCGGCCGACAACGTCACCCCGTTGCGCGCGATCGCCGAATAGCCGTCATAATCTCGACACAAGCAAAGCGATAATCGAGGAGTTGCCGCGCCTACAAGTTGCGCGGGGAATCTGGTTCTTGGCAACATGAGCCGCGGCAGCCGCGGCATTGATTCGGGGGCCTCATGTCTTTTTCGACGTTCGCCGTCATCTTCGTCGTCCTTGGCATCCTAATCGTGTTCAAGGGGGTCGTGGTCGTGCCGCAGGGGTGGAACTACACCGTCGAGCGGTTCGGCAAATACACAAGCTCATTGTCGCCCGGCCTGCACCTCATCACGCCGTTCATCGAAACCGTCGGACGGAAGATGAACCTGATGGAACAGGTGCTGGACGTTCCTTCACAACAGGCGATCACAAAGGACAATGCCGCCGTGACCGTCGACGGCGTGATGTTCTTCCAGATCCTGGATGCAGCCAAAGCCGCCTACGAGGTGCAGAACCTGCCCCTCGCGATCCTCAACCTCACCATGACGAACATCCGCACCGTCATGGGCAGCATGGACCTCGACGAGCTTCTGTCGCAGAGAGACGCGATCAATGCGCGGCTGCTGCGTGTGGTCGACGAAGCGACCACGCCGTGGGGCGTGAAGGTCACACGCATCGAGATCAAGGACATCTCGCCGCCGAAGGACCTGGTCGACGCGATGGCGCGCCAGATGAAGGCCGAACGTGAGAAGCGCGCGGAGATCCTGGAAGCGGAGGGCTCGAAGCAATCGGCCATCTTGCGCGCCGAAGGCCAGAAGCAGGCGCAGATCCTGGAGGCCGAGGGCAAGCGGGAAGCCGCGTTCCGCGAGGCCGAAGCCCGCGAGCGCCTCGCCCAAGCCGAAGCCAAGGCGACGGAAATGGTCTCCGAGGCTATCGGCAAGGGCGATGTCCAGGCGATCAATTACTTCGTGGCGCAGCGCTATGTCGACGCGCTGAAGGAGGTCGCAAAGGCGCCGAACGGAAAGCTGATCATGATGCCCCTGGAAGCCAGCGGCGTGATCGGGTCGATCGCCGGCATCGCCGAACTGGCGAAGGAAGCCATGATCCCGCCGGGCGGACGACCGACGCCGCCGCCCTCACCGCCGGCGCCGCCGCGTCCGCAACGCCTGCCGACAGCGGGCTAAGGTATCCCGCACATGGACACCTGGACCTCCTATATCGACGGCGGCAGCCACTGGACATGGTGGATCCTGGCCCTCGTGCTGTTCCTGCTGGAGCTCTCCCTGCCCGGCGTCTTCTTCCTGTGGCTCGGGATCGCGGCGGTGATAACCGGACTCGTTGCGCTGATCGTCACGGATCTCTCGTGGCAAGTCGCGATCACGATTTTCACGGTGCTGAGCGTCGGGACGGCGGTGATCGGCCGGCGCTTGTGGAAACCGCGGAGCATCGCGACCGAGGACGCGACCCTCAATCAACGCGGCGCCCAGTACCTCGGCCAGGTGTTCGTGCTCGAGACCGCGATCGAGCACGGCAGCGGCCGGATGAAGGTCGCCGATGGCGCGTGGCTGGTGACCGGCCCCGACCTTCCCGCGGGCGCGCGCGTGAAGGTGACGGGTATCGCCGGCGCGAAGCTGGTGGTCGAGCCGGCGTAAACAAAAAACCGGGCCTCTTGGGAGGCCCGGTTTCTATCCGTCGCGTGTCGTTTAATTTAATAAGCCGAGCGTGCGGCGGGACGCGGCGCGGCGCGTTCGATTTCCGGGGGCACTTCGACGCTTACCACCTTGTTCTCGCCGGAGCGGCCGGGGAACTCCTGGAAGATCGCATCGAGGATGTAGGGCATCACCGGCTCGATCTGAGGATTCTGGCCCGAGCTGACCGCGCGGCCTTCGAACACGCGGCGCTTACGGTCCGAATTGAAGGTGTCGCCGTCGAAGATGTTCACTTCGACGCGGCGGGTGAAGAGCTGGCGGGTTTCGATCTCGTACTGGTCGTCCCAGAACGGGTCGTAGCCCATGTAGCCGAAGGGACCGCGGCCCCAGTAAGGACTGAAGCCGTAGCCGAAGCCGAAGTGGCTGCGCGGACCGAAGCCAGACCAGCGCGTGCGGACATCGGCGCTGGGGCCGTAGACGGCATAGCGCAGAGTCACGACATAGTCGGCGTTGCTCGGGCCGCCGCCGCCCGTGTGCTGGCGCATGCCGAGCGCCGAGAGACGCTGATGGATGAGATCGCCGAACTGCTTGAAGGCGAAGCTCGACTCCTGATCTTCATCGAGAGCGACGATGGCAAAGGTCTTGCCCTGGGGCGCTTCGGTCAAAGCGTGATAGCGGGTGACGTCCGAGGTGACGAACTTCGGACCGGCGCAACCAGCGAGCGCCAGAACGGCGACCGCGGCAGCGAAGAGCGTTCTCAACATACTGACCTCCAAAGACTGCGGGCGCCACCCGTCGAGGGGGAAAATCCTGCGCGCAGCACGTGACTGTTCAGCCCAGAACATATGGAACAATTATGGCACAGACGTGACGCGACCGGCGCTCAAATTATAAAACTTTTGCGAGGGAAAGGGGATCAGAGGCCTGCTACACCGGCCGCCGCGCGGTGAACGCCGCGGCGATGGTGCCGTCGTCGAGATAATCGAGCTCACCACCTATGGGCATGCCGTGAGCAAGGCCCGAAACCGTGGTGTTGGTGCCGGCCAACCGTTCGGCGATATAGTGGGCCGTCGTCTGGCCGTCGACTGTGGCGGCGAGCGCCAGCACCACTTCCCTGACCTCGGGGGCGTCGGCGCGCGCGACCAGCCGGTCGATCCGAAGGTCGGCCGGACCAATCCCATCGAGAGGCGACAGCAGCCCGCCGGTGACATGATAGCGCCCGCGGAACGCGCCGGTCCGTTCGAGCGCCCACAGGTCGGCGACGTCTTCGACCACGCAGATGAACGAGGGATCACGGCGCGGGTCGGCGCAGATGGTGCAAGGATCGATGCTGTCGAAATTGCCGCAGCGCGCGCAGATCTTCACGGACTCCGACGCCGCGCTCAAAGTCTGGACGAGCGGATCGAGCAGGGACTCGCGGCGTTTAATCAGCGCAAGCGCGATGCGGCGCGCCGAGCGCGGTCCAAGGCCCGGCAACTTGGAGAGCTGGCGTATCAAGGCCTCGATCTGAGGACCGGCCATCAGAACGGCAGCTTGAATCCCGGCGGCAGCGGCAGGCCACCGGTGAGCTTGCTCATCTCATCCTGAGCGTTCTTCTCGACCTTGCCGCGGGCGTCATTGACCGCGGCGACGATCAGATCCTCGAGCACCTCGGTCTCTTCCGGCTTCATCAGCGCGGGATCGATCTTGAGGCGGCGGAGTTCGCACTTTCCGATGAGCGTCGCCTGCACCATGCCGGCCCCGGCGCTGCCGGTGATTTCCAATTGCGCAAGTTTATCCTGCATCTCGGACATGCGGGTTTGCATGTCCTGCACTTGCTTCATGATGTTTCCGAGATTCTTCATTTTGCTTTCTTTTATAGGGACGTGCGATCCGTCGGGAAACCGGTTCCGCTTTCCGGATCACGATTACTTATCTGCGGGCTTGATCGCTTCGACCGTTGCGCCTGGGAAGGCCTCGAGAATGGACTTCACCAGGGGATCGGCTTTCGCGGTCTCGATCTCCTGGTCGTAGAGCGTCGGCGCGCCGCCGGCGCTCGCGACGCTCACCACCCAGCGCTGCCCCGTCCACGCGGTCAGCATCTTGCCGACCTGGCCGGCGAGATCCCCCGGCGCGAGACGGGCCGGCTTGAATTCGATCAATCCCTGCTCGAAGCGCACCAGGTGCACGTTGCGATGCAGGTGCGTCGCGAGCACCGCTTCGCGCCTGGCGACAAAGAGCTTCACGACTTCGGCGAAGGACTGCGGTTGCGGAATGGGCACGGCCTCCGCGGTCGGCTGCGGTGCGAAGACCGCCTGCGGCGCCTGGCCGGCGGCGACCGCCGTCGCGGTCATCGTCGGACGCGGGGCGGGGCGGACCGGCGCCGCGGTCGGCGCGCGCGCCGCCACGGCGCCGCCGCCCTCGAGCGATCTCACGGCGTCGGCCGGTGTCGGCAGATCGGCGGCGTAGGCCAGGCGCACCAACACCATCTCGACGGCCTGCAGCGGCATCGGCGCCGCGCGGGCTTCGGAAAGGCCTTTGAGCAGCATCTGCCAGGCGCGGGTCAGCACGCCCATGCTGAGCTTTTCGGCCATGCCGACGCCGCGGGTGCGCTCGTTCTCGGCCAGGGCCGGATCGGCGGCGCCATCGGGCGCGACCTTGAGGCGCGTGAGCCAGTGCACGAGCTCGAGCAAATCCTGGACGACGACGACGGGACTGGCGCCCGCCGCATACTGGCCGGCAAGAACGTCGAGGGCGGTTTTCACGTCGCCCTTCATCACCGCTTCGAGGAGATCGAACACCAGCGCGCGATCGGCAAGGCCGAGCATGTCGCGTACGGCGGACTCGCCCACCTGCTTGCCGCCGGCCTGGGAGATCGCCTGGTCGAGGATGGACAAGCCATCGCGCGCGGAGCCGTCGGCGGCGCGGGCGATGAGCGCGAGGGCGCCATCGTCGACCGACGCGCCTTCGTTGCTGCTGACCGCGGCAAAGAGTTTTTCCAGCTCGGCGCTTTCGATGCGGCGCAGGTCGAAGCGCTGACACCGCGACAGCACCGTGACCGGGACTTTGCGGATCTCGGTGGTGGCAAAAATGAACTTCACATGCTCCGGCGGCTCCTCGAGGGTCTTCAGAAGCGCGTTGAAGGCCTTGTCGGAGAGCATGTGCACTTCGTCGACGATATAGATCTTGTAGCGCGCCGAGACCGGGCGATAGCGCACGCCTTCCAAAAGCTCGCGGATGTCGTCGATGCCGGTCCGCGAGGCGGCGTCCATCTCGAGCACGTCGACGTGCCGATCCTCGGAAATGGCGGTGCAGTGAACGCAGACCCCGCAAGGCGTGGGCGTCGGTCCGCCCTTGCCGTCGACACCGACGCAATTGAGCGCCCGGGCAATCAGCCGGGCGGTGGTGGTCTTGCCGACGCCCCGTACCCCGGTGAGCATATACCCGTGCGCGAGCCGGCCCGACGTGATCGCATTCGTAAGCGTGCGCACGAGCGCATCCTGGCCGACGAGCTGGGCAAAGGTGGTGGGGCGGTACTTACGCGCAAGGACCTGGTACTCGCCGGCGGAGTCCCCAGACGCCAATGACCCTGGGCGATCGGTCGCGGTTTGGTCCATCGGCTATGGGGCTCGGGCGGGAAGGAGAAGGGTGAGAGGCTGGACGACGACCCGAACCGAAACTCGTTACGGCTGCTTCCTTCCGGACCTGACCGGGTTGGCGAGGGATCCGTCCATCGCCAGCCTCTCGAGGGGCACTATATCAGATGACGGCGCGCCGGAAGCAAGGGGCGAGGAACCACGAATAAATGGCTCACAACTTATTCGCGCAACAGGCTTTTTTTGATTGCCAGGGGCCGGCGTTCGGCCCAAAAGGACCCCCATACCGCCTCGCGCCGCCGCGACCATATCTAAGGTATAGTCCCAACAACCCATGAACGTTGCCGTGACCGCCCACGCCCGCCCCAAACCCCTCGTGCTCGCGATCCTCGACGGCTGGGGCCACCGGGCCGAAAAAACCGACAACGCCATCGCCTTGGCCAATGTCCCGACCTGGAACCGGCTGCTGGCGACGTGCCCGCACGCGGTCGTCGAGACGAGCGGCCTCGACGTCGGCCTGCCGCCGGGACAGATGGGCAACTCGGAAGTCGGGCATATGAATATCGGCGCCGGCCGCGTGATGATGCAGGACCTGCCGCGCATCGACGCTGCGATCCAAAGCGGCAGCATCAAGAGCAATCCGGCGCTCTGCGATTTCATAGCCAAGCTCACGGCGAGCGGCGGTACGGCCCACATGATCGGCCTCGTCTCGCCGGGCGGCGTGCATTCGCACATGGATCAGATGGCGGCGCTGGCGCGCATTCTCGACGCCGCGGGCGTGCCGGTGGCGATTCATGCGCTGCTCGACGGGCGCGACACGCCGCCGTCGTCCGGACTGGGGTTCATGGAAGAGTTCCTGAAGTCGCTGTCGGGCCTGTCGCGCACGAAGATCGCGACCGTCGGCGGACGCTACTTCGGCATGGACCGCGACAAACGCTGGGACCGGGTCGAAAAAGCCTATGTCGCCATGACGGAGGCAAAAGCCCCGGTGTTCCCGGACGCGCTGGAGGCCATCCGCGCGTCTTACGATGCCCGCATGACCGACGAGTTCATGTTGCCGGCGGTGATCGGCAATTATACCGGCATGAAGGACGGCGACGGCGTGCTGATGGCCAACTTCCGGGCCGACCGCGCGCGCCAAGTCCTCGCCGCCCTCCTGTTTCCCGATTTCGCCGGCTTTCCGCGCCCGCGCGTGATCCGTTTCGCCGCGGCGACCGGGCTCACCGAGTATTCGAGCGTCCATAACCAGTTCATGACAGTCATGTTCCCGAGCGAAGCGGGCGGACGCACCCTCGGCCAGGTGATCAGCGAAGCGGGATTGAAGCAACTGCGCATCGCCGAGACCGAGAAATACGCGCATGTGACCTTCTTCCTGAACGGCGGCGTCGAGCAGGAATTCCCGGGCGAAGAGCGTATTCTTATTCCAAGCCCGAGGGTCGCCACCTACGATCTCCAGCCGGAGATGAGCGCGCCCGAGGTCACGGACCGCATCGTCGAGGCGATCGAAGCGAACCGTTTCGACGTCATCATCGTCAACTACGCCAACGGCGACATGGTGGGACATACGGGCATCCTGTCCGCGGCGATCAAAGCCGCCGAAACGATCGATGCCTGCCTCGCGCGCCTGGAGGCGGCCCTCAAGAAAAGCGGCGGAGCGATGCTCATTTGCGCCGATCACGGCAACCTGGAGATGATGCGCGATCCGCAAACGCATGAAGCGCACACGCAACACACCGTGGGCGTTGTGCCGGTCGTGCTGGTGAACGGACCGGCGGCGATCACGCAGTTGAGAGACGGCCGGCTTGCCGACATCGCGCCGACCGTGCTCGAGCTGATGAAGCTCGACAAGCCGGCCGAGATGACCGGGGGCTCGCTTCTTGTACGGGGCGCGGATACGCGCGATGCCACGTCCGTCGCCAGCCGTGCGAGCGCTTAAGCCCGGAATCCTTTTCCTGGCCGCGTGTCTCGCGGCCACACAAACTTTTGCGCAGGATCCGGATCCCGCGCAGCTGAAGGCTCTCGAGCGCGACCTCCAGCAAAGCGAGAGCGAAAGTCAGCGGCTGGCGCGGGAGGCCGCAAAGATCACGGCGGACGTCGAGCGCCTGCGCGGCGAGGCGATCGCCCTCGCCAAGGAGATCCAGGACCAGGAATACTCGCTGCTGGTGATGGAAAACCGGATCGCCGAGATGGAGGCGTCCGCCGCCGAGGCCGGCCGCACCCTTGAACGGCGCGATGCGCAGATGCGCGAAGCCTTGCTCGCCCTGCAGCGGCTCGCGCTGCGGCCAGGCGATGCGCTGACGCTCAACCCGCTGTCGCCGGACGATGCGGTGCGCACGGCGATCCTGCTGCGCGCGGCGATGCCGAACATCAAACAGTCCTCGAACGCGCTGGCGGCGGAGCTGACGACGCTCTATCGCGTGCGCGCGCAGGTGACGGAGCAGCGCGAGGCGGCGGCGGCGAGCGCCGCCGCACTGGTGGAGAAACGCAAGCGCATGGAAACCACGCTGACCGAACGCGCAGCCCAGCAGCAGAAGATCGCGTTGCGCTCCGACGAAGCGACGGCGCGCACGCAGAAGCTGGCGCAGGAGGCCGAGGACCTGCGCGCGCTGTTTGCCAGGCTGGCCGAAGAAAAGGCGCGTCGCGACGCGGCGGAGCGCAATCTCGCCTTGGAGCGAGCAGCAGCGGAACGGGCCGAAAAACAAAAGGCCGCAGCCGACGCCAAGGCAAAAGCCCCGGCGGAAAAGACGGGCCAAAAACCCGGTGAGACGCAGGTGGCGCGAGTCGCGCCCGTTCCGCCGAAATCGGCCCCGGATGAACTTGCTGTAACCCGTTCCTTCGCCAAGGCGCGCGGCACCTTGCCTTATCCGGTTGCAGGCACGCTTTCGGCGAGATTCGGCGAGGCGGCGGACCCCGCGGATAGCGCGGGATTACGCACAAAAGGCATTACAATCAAAGCGCCGGCCGGAGCGCAGGTGATCGCGCCGTTCGACGGTGTGATCGCCTTCGCCGGCCCCTTCCGCGGCTATGGCCAACTATTGATCATCGAACATAGCGAGGGATATCATACGTTATTGGCTGGTTTAGGGCGCATCGACGGTGAAGTCGGGAGCCGCGTGCTGGCGGGCGAACCGGTTGGCGTCATGGCCAGTGTCGTCACAGATGAGACAGCCGCTTCCTCGCTTTACGTTGAGTTGCGCCGTGACGGTCAGCCGATCAATCCCTTGCCATGGCTCGCGGATCGCACGGGAAAAGTAGCGAGGAGATGAAGCCCTTGAATTCGAACGGTGTGAAGTCCAATGCGCTTTAAATATATTGCCGCCGCCGCGGCGCTTTCGTTCGTCGCGGGCGCGATCACGGCACCTCTGCTGCCGAGCACGGCCGCCGAGAAATCGGCCGGCAAGTTCAACGACGATACCTATAAGTATCTCGAGCTGTTCGGCGACGTGTTCGAGCGCGTGCGCAAGGACTACGTCGAGGAAGTCACCGACCAGGAACTTCTGGAATCGGCGATCAACGGCATGCTCACCTCGCTCGACCCGCACTCGGGCTACATGCCGGCGAAAAGCTTCCAGGAGATGCAGGAGCAGACCAAAGGCGAGTTCGGCGGTCTCGGCATCGAAGTGACGATGGAATCGGGCGTGGTGAAGGTGGTGTCGCCGATCGACGACACGCCGGCGAGCCGTGCCGGCGTGCAGCCGGGCGATTACATCATCGGCATCGACGGCAAACCCGCCATCGGCCTGACGCTGCAGGAAGCGGTCGAGAAGATGAAGGGGCCGATCAACACGCCGGTCACGATCACCATCCGCCGCGCCGAGGTCGATCCGTTCGATCTGAAGCTGGTGCGCGCCATGGTGCGCGTACAGTCTGTGAAGAGCCGCGTCGAAGGCGACGTGGGCTACATCGACATCAATCAATTCAACGAAACGACCCAGGCGGGGCTCGACAGCGCCGTGAAGTCGCTGAAGGCGAAGCTGGGGCCGAAGCTGAAGGGATATGTCATCGACCTGCGCAACAATCCGGGTGGGCTGCTCGATCAGGCGGTATCGGTCTCCGATACCTTCCTCGACCGCGGTGAAATCGTTTCCACGCGCACGCGCCACTCCGAGGAGACCCAGCGCTACAATGCAAAGCCGGGTGACCTGACCGAAGGCAAGCCGCTGGTCGTTCTCATCAACGACGGTTCGGCGTCGGCCTCGGAGATCGTCGCCGGCGCGCTGCAGGACCATGGCCGTGCGATCCTGTTGGGAACCAAGAGCTTCGGCAAAGGCTCGGTGCAGACGATCATCCCGCTGTCGCGCGGTGAAAGCGCGATGCGCCTGACGACGGCGCGTTATTACACGCCGAGCGGCAAGTCGATCCAGGCGACCGGCATCGATCCGGACATCGAAGTGAAGCCGGCACGCGTGGAACCGATCGGGACGCCGAGCACCGGCTTCAGCCGCGCCGAGCGGGACCTTCCGGGCGCGCTGCGCAACGAGAACGAACGGCAGGTCGAACCGCTGGTGGCTCCGCCCGCGCCGGTGGGACCGCAGTCCGGCGCCAAGCCTGCGCCGGGTGCGCCGGGCGCTTCGACGGCGCCAGGCGATGCGTCCAAGCCGTCGGCCGGCGCCGCGCCCGGCACGGCGCCGCAGCAGACCGCGTCCGCGGCCAAACCCGCCGAGCCTGAAGACTACCAACTGCGCCGGGCGCTCGATCTGCTGCAGGGGATCGCGCTCTACCAGCGGGCCGAGGCAAAGACGACGACCACCAATTAAAGGTGGCCCCGCGAAGCCGCGGTTCACCAAAATAAAACGGCCCTCCCCGCGAGGGCCGTTTCTTTTTGTTTAAGAGCCTCTTAACGCTCCTCCGGCTAGAAGATAATCGGGCTATCATATGGGCTGCGCGCATCGCGCGCGGACCGGAGGAGAGCGATGGGTCTGTTCGACCGCTTCCGCAAGCAAGACAGCGTCAAAGATCCGTTCGGCGGCGACGGAGACGAGGACTTCTATGAAGATGAGGAAGGCTCGTCGAACCGCGGGGCGAAGATCGCGCTGGCCGGAAGCGGAGTGGTGTTCGCCGGCGTGGTCGGCTTCATAGCCTATGTGCTCCTGACCGCTCCGGCGGTCGACACGGCGACCGCGCCCGTCACGGGCAGTTTCGCCGATCTCGAGATCGTCGACGAAGCGCCGGTCCCGGCGGATGCCGCGGGAGCGCCGGCCGCGGGCGACGCGACGGCGGCGACCGACCGTTCGGCGGAGCGGCGTCCGTGGCTGGCGGCGCAACCCTCCGCGTCCGCGAGCGGCGATCGCCTGGGTCTCGCTGCGAAGACAAAACCCGCCCCTGCCGCGAAGGCTGCGCCGCCGGCCGCGCCCAAGCCGGCCGTCACGCCGCCGGCGACCACCGCCGCCGTCACGCCACCGCCGGCCGCGAAGCCCGCCGCGACGCCCCCGGTTGCCGCGGCAAAAGAAACACAAGTTGCAGTCCTGCCGCCGCCGCGTCCGTCGCCGACGGGCGCAAAACCGGTCGCATCCGTCCCGACATCCGCCCCGCCCTCAGCGGGGGCACCTGCCGCCGCGGCCAAACCTTCGGCGGAGAACGCAAAGCCGGGCGCCGAAGTCCCCGCGCCCGCGGAGTCCGCCGAAGAGACCCCCAGCATGATCGCTGGAATTCCCGCCCTGAACGCGCCCGGCGTTGCTCCCGGCGCGCCGGATCGCTTCGTGACATCGGGCGATAGCGGGCCCGCAGTCGCCGGGGGACGCCCGCGTCTGGTCGACCCGCCCTTGCCGCCCACAGACCGCGTCGCGGTCAGCGCGCCGCCGCCGCGATTTGCGGCGCTGCGGGACGTGAAGAAGGGCGCGGTCGTGCCGCCGCCGGCGACGGCGTCGAAGATCGCCGTGGTGGTTCGCGGCCTTGGCCTCAGCCAGTCGGCAACCGAAGCGGCCATCACCAAGTTGCCGCCCGCCGTCACCCTCGCCTTCAGCCCTTACGCGCGCAACCTCAAGGGATGGGTGGAAAGGGCGAAAGCGCAAGGACACGAAGTGCTGATCGAGGTGCCGCTGGAGAGCAAGGACTTCCCCGCGCAGGATCCCGGACCGCTCGGGCTCCTCACCACGCTCGAGATCAAGGACAACACCGAGCGGCTCGACGCGATCTTCAAGGCTTCGTCCGGCGCCATCGGCGTCTTCGACGCCCAGGGCACGAAGTTCCGCGAGTCCAACGAGCATATTGCGCCGCTGTTCGCGAAGCTGAAGGAACAGAATCTGTTCTACGTGCAAGGCTCGCCGGGGATACGCGTCGGTGAAGCGAGCGTGCCGACCGCCGTCGCCGACGTCGTCATCGATGAGCGTCCCTTCCGCGCCGCCATCGACGCGCGGCTCGACTATGCCGAGCGCCTTGCGCGTTATCAGGGCAGCGCGGTGGCAGCGCTGAATGCGAAGCCGGTGAGCTTCGAACGTCTGGTCCTGTGGATGGAGCAGGCGCAGAAGAAGGGCATCGCCCTTGCGCCGATCTCGGCGGTGTTGATTCGTTCCGAAAGCCCGGCCGCGGCGCCCGCGCCCGCCGCGCCGCCCGCCGCCAACGCCAAAGCCAAGCCGGACGCGGCGAAAGCCAAGCCGGAACCGGCCGTGCCGGCGGCGGCGAAAGCAAAAGCCAAGACCTGATCTTTTCGCCATGCCTGCGGCCAAGCCCTACCGACGCGGCGTCGGCATCGTGCTGGTGAATGCGCGCGGCCGCGTGTTCGTGGCCGAGCGGATCGATACGCCAGGAGCCTGGCAAATGCCCCAAGGCGGCATCGACAAGAACGAGACGCCGCGCCAGGCGGCCTTGCGCGAGCTGCGCGAAGAAACCGGCACGACGGCCGCGAAGATCATCGCCGTCACCCGCAACTGGCTGCGTTACGATTTCCCGGCGGAGCTGACGTCCCGAAAAGGCTGGATCGCGAAGTATCGCGGTCAGGAACAGAAGTGGTTCCTGATGAAATTCGCCGGGCGCGACGAGGAGATCGACATCGCCGGCGAACAGCCCGAATTCAGCGCCTGGACGTGGGCGAAGCTCGAGGACGTCCCGGAGATGATCGTGGGTTTCAAACGCGACATCTACAAGAAGGTCGTGGAGGCCTTCAAAGACGACGTCGCCGCGCTGCGGCCCAAAAGAAAACGCGCGGCGAGGAAAACCCCGCCGCGCGTACGCAGATAAATCCGTTATTTCGGCTGGAAGATCTGGATGCCGCGGCGGCGGGTGCCGGGATAGAGCGCGCCGTTCGGGCCGAGGCTGAGCTGGTGAGCCGGCATGTCGACCTTGCCGATGATCTTGCCGCTCTTGGGATCGAACTTGAAGAGGAACGGATCGGTCGCGAATTCGACATCGCGCGGCTGCGTGCCGACATAGACTCCGCCGTCGGGCGCGGCGACGACGGAGAACAGCTGGCCGCCGAATTTCTTTTCGCCGAGATAATTTCCGCTCTGATCGAACCATTGGACGCGGCCGTTCTCGCGGTCGGCGACATAGAGCGTGCCGTCGTCCGCCAGGGAAATCGCATGCACGTTCATGAATTGGCCGCGGCCGGTGCCGCGCGAGCCCCATTCCTTCACCTTCTTGCCGTCGGCGGTGTACTCGATGACGCGGCTGTTGCAGTAGCCGTCCGAGATGAAGAAGCGGCCGTCCTTGGCAAAGGCGACATCGGTGGCGCCGCAGAAGGCGCGTTTCGGATCGGGAATGCCGCCGACATCGACCTTCATGAGGTTCTTGCCCTCGGGCGAGAACTTGAGGACCAACGATGTCGACGAATCGATCGTCCAGACGTTCCCCGCCGGGTCGACCTTGATGCCGTGCGGGATGGTGTACATGCCCTTGCCGAACGAGCGCAGAAAGTTGCCCTTCGCATCGAACACCATGACCGGATCGCCGTCCTGCGGGGGCTTGGCCTCCGCCGGGCGATGGAGCACGTAGATATTGCCGTTCTTGTCGGCGGCCGCCGCGGACGGGCCGGTGAGCTCGCGATCGACCTTAACGTCGACGATTTGGCCGGGGAGCGCCGGCGTCGCCTTTGCGATCCCCCGCAGGGCTTCGGTATCGGCCTTACGCTCCGGCGACAATTCGCGTTGCTGCGCAAACAACGGCGCGGAAGCCAGCAGTCCCATAACCACGATACCCGAGCACAGACGCCGCATATTTTCCCCCGTAGGTGACCGACCGGTTGCAGTTTGCATGACTTTTTTCCGCCCGACAACGCGCTTCGGCGGGTATCATCGTGAAGCGAGGCGATGCTCACAGGGGGAGCGATGAATGTAAAGCTCGAGAAGCGCGGCGCGCTGTGGACGGTCATCGCCGTCGCCGTGGTGTCCGCCTACCAGTCCCTTTATTTCCTCGCGCCGGACTTTCTGGCGATTCCCCTGTGGGAGGGCAGTTCACTCACGATCGCGTTCCTGCTCGGCACGCTGTCGGTCGCGATTCCCGTCGCCGTCGGCTGGTGGATGATCAAGGAAGACAAAGCCGACGTCGAAACCTTCGACGTCACGCATCACTGAGGGGCTATCATGAACGCCTCTCCGAGCGCCGTTTCCATAAGCCTCTTCTTCGTCGTCATCGTTGTGACGCTGGGCATCACCTACTGGGCGCAAAAGCGCAGCCGCACGACCAGCGAGCTCTACGCCGCGGGAGGGAAGATCACAGCCTGGCAAAACGGCTGGGCGATTGCGGGCGATCTTCTGTCCGCCTCGACCTTCCTGGGCGGCATCGGCATGGTCTACATGGCCGGCTACGACGCGGTGGTCTACGCCTTCGCACCGCTGCTCGGCTTCGTCGTCATGCTGGGATTCGTGGCCGGTCCCATGCGGCGGCTGGGACGGTTCACCTTCGTTGACGCCGCCGCGGCCCGCCTGTCGCCGACGCCTATCCGCCTGATCGGAGCGTTGAGCGGTCTTTCCGTCTCGCTGATGTATCTGATCGGGCAGATGCTCGGCGTCGGCGGATTGATCGAGATCCTGTTCGGAATTCCGTACGAAGCCGCCGTGGTGCTGGTCGGACTCCTGATGGTGGTCTACGTCGCCTTCGGCGGCATGCTGGCGACCACGTGGGTGCAGCTCACCAAGGCCATTATCCTGGTGTTCGGCGTTTCGCTGCTCGCGCTGCTGGCTCTTGCGCAGACCAATTTCAGCATCGACGCGCTCTACGAGCGGGCCGCCGCCGTTCACAAGATGGGCGCGGGCCTGCTGCAGCCCGGCGGGATGGGATTGTCGGCAATCGACAGCGCGTCCCTAAGTATCGCGCTGATCCTGGGCATGCCCGGAATGCCGCATCTTCTGATGCGGTTCTTTACGGTTCCGGATGCGGCGACGGCGCGCAGGTCGCTGGCCATCTGCATCACGATCGTCGGCGTCGTCTATTACATCGTCTATTTCATCCTGGGGGCCGCCGGTGTCGCGCTTCTCGCGGGCAATCCGGCCTATACTGACGGCAGCGGCATGGTTCCCGGCGGTTCGAACATGGTGGCCTTGCACCTCGCCCACTTTCTGGGCGGCGAGGTCCTGTTCGGGCTGATTGCCGCGGTGGCGTTCGCCACCATCCTCGCGGTTGTCGCCGGCCTTACGGTCGCCGCATCGTCCTCCATCTCGCACGATCTTTACGCTCAGGTGATCGCACGCGGGCACCGGTCGGAGCGTACGGAGAAACTTGTCTTTCGCGTATCGACCGTGGTGATCGGTGTGCTTGGCATCGCGCTGGGGATCGCGTTCAAGGGGCAGAACATCCTGTTCGTGACAGGCCTGGTTTTCTCGATCGGCGCCAGCGCATGTTTTCCCATCCTCATCATGGCGATGTACTGGTCGCGCCTGACCACCGCGGGCGCCGTCGCCGGCGGCGCGACGGGCCTTGCGCTTTCCATCGGCCTGATCGTGGCGGGACCGAGTGTGTGGGTTCAGATCCTGGGCAATGCGACGCCGATCATTCCGTTGAGCCAACCGGCGATCATCTCCGCGCCGGCGGCGTTCCTGGTGATGATCATCGTGTCGTTGATAACGCGCGAAGCGGGCGTCGTCGCGGCGGCGGCGAAGGCCTAGCCGGTCAGTATTCCGCGAAGATCCGATTCAGCTCCTTGGGATCGCGCGTCTTCGTCAGGGCAAGCATCAGCAGAATGCGGGCCTTCTGCGGGTTGAGCGTATCGGCGGCAATGGTACCGAACGGTTCGTAGTCTTTCGTATTCACGACACGCCCGTTGCCGACGCGGCTCGAACGTACCAGGACGGGCCGCATCTGCGGCTTCATCTGCAGCAGCGGCTTGAGCGCTTCGCGCTCGGGCGTCGAAAGATCGCCGGCGCCGGTTCCCGCAAACACAATGCCTTGGCTGCCGAGTTTCACCAGTGCATCGACGAGCCCGATCGTCGGCTGAATATATTCGTAGAGAATGTCGACAGCGGGGAGCTTGTCGAGTTTCGAGACGTCGAATTCGGAATTCAACGTGTGCCGGTGCACGGGTGCGCGATAGAAGGCGACCTTGTCTTCGTCGATATACCCGAGATAACCGAAGTCGGTGGGGCGGAACGCCTCGACGCGCATGGTGTGCTCCTTGGTGACGTCGCGCGCAGCGCTGATTTCATCGTTGAGCACGACCATCACGCCCTTGCCGCGCGCCGCCGGCGCTATCGCCACGCGGACCGCATTGATGAGGTTCAGAGGTCCGTCGGCGCTGATCGCGGTGGCCGGACGCATTGCGCCGACAAGGACCACCGGCTTGTCGGACTTGACGGTAAGATTGAGGAAATAGGCGGTTTCCTCGATGGTGTTCGTGCCGTGCGTGATGACCACGCCGGAAACCGCGGGATCGGCCAGGGACTCGTTGATTTTCCGGGCTAAGTCCAGCCAGATGGCGATCGTCAGGTCGTAGCTGCCGACATTGGCGATCTGTTCGACGGGCGTGCGCGCGAGCTGTTTCAGCTGCGGGACGCTGTTCACCAGTTGCTCGCCGGAGATTCCACCCGCCTTGTAATTGGTCATGTCGGTCGGCGATGAGCCGGAGCCGGCGATGGTTCCGCCGGTGGTGAAGATCTTCACGGTGGGAAGAGAAGGTTCGGCCGCAAAGGCCGGCGCGGAAAGAAAGCAAACAGCGGCGATGAAGTGTACAATCCGTCCGGTCATGGCGGTCCCCCGAGGCAGGTCATCCTCCCATACCATGCCTCACGGAGGCAGGCTTGGGGAAGCGGGGCGCGGCAAACCATCCCACCGTACCGCAGCTCTTACTCGGATTTTCGCCCAACTGACGAAACTTGCGCACCTTGGGGAGCGCGCGCCTGCGCGGAGAAATCTGGAACGGTTACTTGAAGGCCGCGTGATGTTCGGGAAAAGGATTTAGACGGAAAAGGAGTTTTTTGAAACGACGGAACCTTTCCCATTTCGTGGTTGCTCGTGAAAGCTTCTACCCCCGAGTCAGCCTCACTAACAGATTCGAAAGTTTGAATAATCGCGACGCTTCCTCCATTTGCACCGATTCGGCTCGCTAGAAGTTTGGCAAAATTGCTTGAGACGGGGGTCATTTAATGGGAAGATTCTGCGCCGGGAGTGCGTCACAGTGCACGTTGGGACTACGGTCCCACCCGGCGTCATATCCAGCCCGCCTTCGGGACTTTTATCAATCCAAAACCATCAAGGCGGCCCGCCGAACTCCTTCTAAGCGAACTCTGGACGAGGTCGAACCAGCGCGAATCCTCCCGCTCGAATTTCCGCCAGACTGCGCCAGCGACCAGATCGGCTATTTGGATACCTACGCTTAGATTGGATGGTTGAAGCAACAAGCTCTCAATCAAGTGCGGATATTTCGAAACCTTCCCGGATGGGGCGTTGAGCAGCATTTGGTGATGGGCACGCAGCTTTTTGTCATCATCCTTTCCACGATGATCGCCAATAATCATTCCGTATTCGCGCGCACCCGTTTCCCGCTCGACATCTTGTAAAAAATATTGAAATCGCTCGGTCATAACTTTGTACGTTAAATTATAGATATCCTGCTGGTCGCACACCGATGCCATCTTATACGCAGTTTCTATTGAGCATATTGCCGCCAGTGTTCTGATAGATCGCTGCGCCGTGATGATTTGATAAATCTCCGCGCGGATTTCATCACGGACAGATTGCTCAAGTTTTCTAAGAGGATTTTGTGCATCGTCGTTGCCTGGCGCAAAATATCGCCATTTGAGCTCGCCACGGATTTTTCGCCGGATTTTCATCCCAAGCAACGAATCGCGAAGCTTGTGCCATGCCGGCTCCGGAACGATGGCGCCAGCCATTACGAAATATCTGGTGTCCTTGCGTGACGCTGGCGGCGGATGGCCGGATTCATCTACAAAGAGAAGGTACATCCCCGCCCCGCTTCGGCACTAGGCCGGCACGAGGACCGGCCGGAATTTCCGGCCGCGAAACCGGATCACCATCCACAGGACCGCCGAGAGAACCCTCGCGGCCCAACCTTCCGGATTGAAGCCGGCGGCCTGGGCGAACATGTGACCTGCGCGGCGAACGTGGCGCCGCTGATAGAAAGCGAAAGCGCGCGCCGCATAGGCGGCGTTTGCCGATGCGCGGTCGTATGCGCCCGGCACCGCATTGCCGGCGTAGTAAGCGGAGGCAATTTCGTCGTCGTCGGCTTCGCGGAAGCGCGTGAACGCGACCTTGAAGCGCTCCCAGACGGTCGCCGTGCGGTCGGCCGCGAGGTAGCGCTCCATGTGGCGATAGAAAAGCTGGTAGTGCCGGAACTCGTCGGCAGCGATGTTCTTGCAGATTTGCTTGAGGACGGGTTCGTCGACTGCGTCGCGAATCGCCGAGTAGAACGAGCTGGTACCGGTCTCGACGACGCAGCGCGCGCACAGTTCCGCGGCGCGCGAGCCGCGGACGGAAACCTGGGCGTCGACCGGGATTTTGTACATGTCCGTGAAGCGCGCAAAGCTGGCGTCCATGTCGAACTCCGGATCGGCGAGCGCCGCCCAGCGCCCGAGGGCAAGGCCGTGCTGCTCTTCCTCCTTTGCCCAGGTGGCGGCGCGGCTTTGGAACTCCGGGTCGTCATCGAAGACGCCATTGAGGTAGCGCCCATAGTCGGCGCCGTTGCGCTCGACCATGGCGGCCGTCTTGATCACCGAAATGAGGTCAGGCGAGACCTTTGACGCGTCGAAACGCGACCAATCGATCTCGTTCAAGGTCCAATGCTTAGCCATGAAAGGTGAACGCGCAAGCTTCAGACGTGTTTTCTCTATACCACGCCGGCAGGAAAACCATCACATCGGGCAATTGTAAGGCGGCGGGACCGGACTAAGCCGCCGCCTGAACCATCGCTTCGGCGTTAACGACCGCGACCTGTGCGAGGCGACGGTCGTCGTCGTTCGCCGCCTGGTCGAGGCGGGCCTTGGCGTCGGCGAGGCGCTGCGCCGCGTAGTCACGGGTCAAGCTGGCCTGGGGGACGGCCTCATCGACAAGGATGGTGACGGTGGTCGGCGTGACCTCGGCAAAACCGCCGGTCACGAAGAAGCTGTCGGCCACCTTGCCCGCCTTGTAGACCTGGACGAAGCCGGGTTTCAGCGTCGAGAGGGTCGGCGCGTGTTTCGGCAGCACGCCGAACACACCCTCGGCGCCCGGCACGATCACCATTTCCACCTGCTCGGACAGAAGCAGGCGCTCGGGTGAAACCAGTTCCAACTTGATCGTATCGGCCATCGTTCAGTCCCAGCGATTCAAGTTTAGGCCGCTGCGGCCATCTTCTTACCCTTCTCGACCGCCTGCTCGATGGTGCCGACCATGTAGAAGGCCTGCTCCGGCAGGTGGTCATAGTCGCCGGCGACGATTCCCTTGAAGCCCTTGATGGTATCGGCGAGCTGCACGAACACACCGGGATTGCCGGTGAAGACTTCCGCGACGTGGAACGGCTGGGACAGGAAGCGCTGGATCTTGCGGGCACGCGCGACCGTGAGCTTGTCCTCTTCGGACAGTTCATCCATCCCCAGGATGGCGATGATGTCCTGCAGCGACTTGTAGGTCTGCAGCACGCGCTGAACGTCACGGGCGACCTTGTAGTGCTCCTCGCCGACCACGAGCGGATCGAGCGCGCGGCTGGTGGAGTCCAACGGATCGACGGCCGGATAGATGCCGAGTTCGGCGATGGAGCGCGACAGCACGGTCGTGGCGTCGAGGTGGGCGAACGACGTCGCCGGCGCCGGATCGGTCAAGTCGTCGGCGGGCACGTAAATCGCCTGCACGGACGTGATCGAGCCCTTCTTGGTCGAGGTGATTCGTTCCTGCAGCGCGCCCATGTCGGTGGCGAGCGTCGGCTGATAACCGACGGCCGAAGGAATACGGCCGAGGAGCGCGGACACTTCAGAGCCGGCCTGGGTGAAGCGGAAGATGTTGTCGACGAAGAAGAGCACGTCCTTGCCTTCGACGTCTCGGAAGTATTCGGCCTGGGTAAGACCGGAGAGCGCGACACGCGCGCGTGCGCCGGGCGGCTCATTCATCTGGCCGAACACGAGGGCGACGCGAGAGTTGGGGCCGTCCTTGTCGATGATCTTTGCTTCCAGGAACTCGTGATACAGGTCGTTGCCCTCACGCGTTCTTTCGCCGACGCCGGCGAACACAGAGTAACCGCCGTAGCCTTTGGCGATGTTGTTGATCAGCTCCTGAATGAGCACGGTCTTGCCCACGCCGGCGCCGCCGAAGAGGCCGATTTTGCCGCCCTTCAGGTACGGCTCGAGCAGATCGATGACCTTGATGCCGGTAGGAAGGATCTGCGCTTCCGTCGACTGATCGACGAACGCAGGCGCCGGGCGGTGAATCGGAGCGTAGTCCTTGGCGTCGATCGGGCCGCGCTCGTCGACCGGCTCGCCGATGACGTTCATGATGCGCCCGAGCGTGCCCGGACCCACCGGCATGCGGATGGCGTCGCCGGTGTCGGTCGCTTTAGCGCCGCGCACGAGACCGTCGGTGGTGTCCATGGCGATGCAGCGGACGGTCGATTCACCGGTGTGCTGCGCGACTTCGAGAACCAGCTTCTTGCCTTTGTTGTCGACCGTCAGCGCGTTCAAGATCGCGGGCAAATCGCCGTCGAACTTCACGTCCACGACCGCGCCCAGGACCTGGGTGATGGTACCGACGTTGTTCTTCGCCATTGTCTTCTCCTATGCCTTCTTTTTCCCCGGGTGCGCGCGGCTTAGACCGCTTCGGCGCCCGAGATAATTTCGATGAGTTCTTTGGTAATCATGGCCTGACGCGAACGGTTGTAGCGCAGCGTCAGTTTATTGATCATTTCGCCGGCGTTGCGCGTCGCCGAGTCCATCGCCGCCATTTGCGAGCCGAAGAACGACGCGGCGTTCTCGAGCATCGCGCGGAAAATCTGGATCGCGAGGTTGCGCGGCAGCAGGCTGCCGAGAATTTCGTTGTCCGAGGGCTCGTAATCGTAGACCGCAGAAGCGTCCGTGCCGGCCGCAGCCTGCGGAACCGGGAACGGGATGATCTGCTGGCGCGTAACGATCTGCGAGACCGCCGACTTGAAGCGCGCGTAGACGATGGTCGCAACGTCGAACTCCCCGTTAACGAACATCGCGGTGATTTTCGAAGCGACTTCGTTAGCTTCGGCGAAAGCCACCGTTTTACGGCCGAATTCGGTGTATTCCCCGACGATCAGCTCGCGGAAGTCACGGCGCATGGCATCGCGGCCCTTACGCCCGACGGCGAGGATCTTAACCGTCTTGCCCCTTTCGAGTAGTTCGCGCACCAAGCCGCGGGCCGAACGGATAATGTTGGAGTTGAACCCGCCGGCGAGACCACGGTTCGCGGTCATGACGACCACAAGCTGGACGTCGTCCTTGCCCGTGCCCGCAAGCATTGCCGGCGCGCCGGCGCGGCCCGCGGCAGCGCCTGCGAGGTTGCCGAGCATGCGCTCCATGCGCTCGGCATAAGGGCGAGCGGCTTCCGCGGCTTCCTGCGAGCGGCGCAATTTCGACGCCGCGACCATCTTCATGGCCGACGTGATCTTCTTCGTCGACTGCACCGACGCGATACGGACGCGGAACTCTTTTAGGCTAGGCATTGCTCGATCCTACTTAGACAGCCCACCCGGTCTCACGAGAAGGAAGCGGAAAAGTCGTCGAGGAAGGTCTTGAGCTTCGCCTGGAGGGCGTCGCTGAGAGCCTTTTCCTGGCGGATGCCCGCGAGGATGTCAGGCGCGCGTTCGCGCATGGCGCCGAGCATCGAGGATTCGAAGCGGCCGACGTCGCGCACGGCGATCTTGTCGAGGTAGCCCTTGGTGCCGGCGAAAATCACGACCACCTGTTCTTCGACCGGAACCGGCTTGTACTGCGGCTGCTTCAAGAGCTCCGTGAGGCGCTCACCGCGGGCGAGGAGCCGCTGCGTCGCCGGATCGAGATCCGAGGCGAACTGGGCGAACGCCTTCATTTCGCGGTACTGCGCGAGCTCGAGCTTGATCGAGCCTGCGACCTGCTTCATCGCCTTGATCTGTGCCGACGATCCGACGCGGCTGACCGAGATGCCGACGTTCAGCGCGGGACGAATGCCCTGATAGAAGAGCGTCGTTTCCAGGAAGATCTGTCCATCGGTGATCGAGATCACGTTCGTCGGAATGTAGGCCGACACGTCGTTCGCTTGCGTTTCGACCACCGGCAAAGCGGTGAGCGAGCCCGAGCCATTGGCTTCGTTGAGCTTCGCTGCGCGTTCGAGCAGGCGGCTGTGCAGATAGAACACGTCGCCGGGATAGGCTTCGCGGCCCGGCGGACGGCGCAGCAGCAGCGACATCTGACGATAGGCGACGGCCTGCTTCGACAGGTCGTCGTAGAAGATGACGGCATGCATGCCGTTGTCGCGGAACCACTCGCCCATGGCGCACCCGGTGTAGGGCGCAAGGAACTGCATCGGCGCCGGGTCGGAGGCCGTGGCGGCAACGACGATGGTGTAGTCGAGCGCGCCATAGTCTGCGAGGGTCTTCACGACCTGCGCAACGGTCGACCGTTTCTGGCCGACGACCACGTACACGCAGAAGAGCTTTTCCTTGTCGCTCTTCGCCGCGTCGTTGACCTTCTTCTGATTTATGATGGTGTCGAGGATGACGGCGGTCTTGCCGGTCTGGCGGTCGCCGATGATGAGCTCGCGCTGGCCGCGGCCGATCGGAATCAGCGAGTCGATCGCCTTCAAGCCCGTCTGCACCGGCTCGTGCACCGAGCGGCGCGGAATGATGCCGGGAGCCTTCAGCTCGGCGAGGCGCCGCTCTTTCGCGCCGAGGTCGCCTTTGCCGTCGATGGCGTTGCCGAGGCCGTCCATGACGCGCCCGAGCAGCGACTTGCCGACCGGAACATCGACGATGGTGCCCGTACGCTTGACGGTGTCGCCCTCCTTAATGGTGGAGTCATCGCCGAAGATCACGATGCCGACGTTGTCGGTTTCGAGGTTCAGCGCCATCCCCTTGATGCCGCCCGGGAACTCGACCATCTCGCCGGCTTGGACGTTATCGAGGCCGTAGACGCGGGCGATACCGTCGCCAACGGCGAGCACCTGGCCGACTTCGGCCGATTCAGCTTCGGTGCCGAAGTTGGCGATCTGCTGCTTGAGGATTGACGAAATTTCTGCGGCGCGGATTTCCATAATTTATCCGACCCCTTTCATAGCGAGCTTAAGACGTTGAAGTTTGGAACGGAGCGAGCTGTCGACCATGCGCGAGCCGACGCGAACAATGAGGCCGCCGAGGATGGACGGGTCCACCTTGGTGACGATGTCGACGCTGCGGCCGACGGATTTCTTGAGCTGATCTGTGAGCGACATGCGCTGCGAGTCCGAAAGCGGCACAGCGCTCACGACCTCGGCGGCCGCCTGACCGCGGCGCGCGGCGAGGATTTCACGGAAGCCCTTGATCATGCCCGGAAGGGCAAACAGGCGGCGGTTCTGGGCGACGAGGCCGAGAAACTTCCTGGTGATGGGCGACAGCTGGGCCTTCTCGGTGATGGCCGCGATCCCCTTGGACTGATCGTTGCGGGAGAGGACCGGCGACTTGATGAAGCGCCGGAAATCGTCGCTGTCGTCGATCATCTTCTGCAGGTTCGCAAGATCGCCGGCGACGGCGTCGAGCGCACCCTGTTCGTCGGCCAGTTCGTAAAGGGCACTTGCATAGCGCCCGCTTACGCCACTGGCTCCTGCCACATCCGTTGCCACCGGTGAAACGCCCCTTGAGCAAGACTAAAACATCATGTCGGACCGGACCAAAAACGGACGCTTTCGGCCGGGTCCGGAGATCAAGCTAAGTGCTTGATGCCGCAGCGGATTTACGACCAATTCCGGTCGCTGCCGCGATGGACGGCGGGTTGGTAGCACACGGCCTTACGGCTTGCAACAGACCACCGCGCAAAGCCCTTGTGCAGTTTCGCTTTAACGCGAAAAAGGCCGGAAAATCGGGGGTTCTGTAACAGCCGCGCCGAGAGCCTTTTGCCTCACCGCCAACGCCAGGGTCCGTTGGTTTTTTTGCGGCAGATGCGCAGGAAGACAGCCGTAAGGCCTAGCACATAGGCGAGCGGCACGTAAGGCGCGCCACCGAAGGCAAAGATGAGGATGGGGGTGCCGGCCCCCACGGCGAGGATGAAAGCAAACAAGAACACCGCGCCCTTCCAATGGGTGGGACTGGCACCGTATCCGGTCCGCCTTGGCTCGAACCAGTATTCGGACATGGCTCATCAATAAAAGCTGTAGGGATCCACGTCGATCTGCACCCTTACCGATGACGGAATTCTAACTGATTCCAGCCACTCCCGCACCAAAGGTTGTGGCGCCTGAGCGCGGCCGGTTTTCAGCAGAAGACGATGACGGTGCACGCCCCGTAACAAAGCCATAAAGGCCGGCGCCGGGCCCAGCACTTCGATCCCATCGCCGCGGGGCGCATGAGCCGCCAGCGTTCGCCCTGCGGCGACGACCGCGACCTCGTCGGGTCCCGAGAGGATTAGCGCCGTCAAGCGCCCGAAGGGCGGCATGGCAAGCGCCTCACGTGCTTCGATCTCACTTTCCATGAATGCATCCGACTCGCCGGTCGCAAGCGCACGCATCACCGGGTGCGCGGGGTCGTGAGTCTGGAGCATCACCTGCCCAGGCTTTTCGGCGCGGCCGGCGCGCCCTGCCACTTGGTGAAGAAGCTGATGCGTGCGTTCCGCGGCGCGCAAGTCCCAACCTGAAAGACCGAGATCAGCGTCGACCACGCCGACAAGCGTCAGGCCCGGAAAGTGGTGACCCTTGGCGAGCACCTGCGTGCCGACAAGAATGTCGATGCGATGATCCAGAATGTCCTCGATCAATTCCTGTACCGCGCTGGGGCGATCCAAGGTGTCTGAGGCGACCGCGCGCACATTCGCATCGGGCCAACGGGCAGCGGCTTCCTCGGCGACGCGTTCGATGCCCGGGCCGCAGGGCACGAAGGAGTCCTTCGCGCCGCAGGCTGAACAAGCTTCGGGCTGCGGCGCGGCGAAGCCACAGTGGTGGCACTGCAGACGCCGCGTGAGTTTATGTTCCACCAGCCAGGCGGTGCAGCGCGGGCAATGCAGGCGGTGGCCACACGTGCGGCACAAGGTGAGCGGCGCGTAGCCGCGGCGGTTCAGGAACAGAAGCGCCTGCTCGCCGCTTTCGAGCGTGCGGTTCACGGCGTTCACCAGCGGCGGGGCGAGCCAGGCGCGGCCCCAGGGCCCCTTCTCAGGCGGATTGGCCTTCATGTCGATGATGGAAATACGCGGCATGGCCGCGGCGTTATAGCGGGACGGCAGATGAACGCGGCCGTAGCGCCCTTTGCGCACGTTGATGACGGTCTCGAGCGATGGCGTTGCGGAGCTCAGAACGATGGGGATGGCGCCTTCACGCGCGCGCACCACAGCCATATCGCGGGCGTGGTAGATCGCGCCGTCTTCCTGCTTGAAGGCGGACTCATGCTCCTCATCGACAATGATGAGGCCGAGATCGCGGAACGGAAGGAACAAGGCGGAGCGCGCACCGATGACAACGCGGGCGTCGCCATTAGCGACACCAGCCCAGGTTTCACGGCGCGCCTTGTAGTTCAGATCGGAATGCCAGAGCGCCGGGACGCCGCCGAATCTCTTGGCAAAGCGCGCGAGACTTTGGGCGGTGAGCGCGATCTCCGGCAGCAGTATCAGAACCTGCTGCTGTGCTTTGAGCGCAGCCGCTACCGCTTCGAAGTAAACCTCGGTCTTGCCGGAGCCGGTGACGCCTTCGAGCACGGTGACGGAAAAACCGCCATTTATCTTGTCCACCAATTCCGCCGCGGCTTCGGCCTGCGCGGCTTCGAGGCGTGGACGATGGTGCGCCGGGTCAAGAGCGGCGAACGGCGACGCATAGGGCAAAGGTACCAGTCGCAATGCGCCCACGTCGATCAGTTGCCGGATGACGCCGGAGCTGACGCCCGCCTTCGCGGCGAGGGCGGTTGCCGTGGGAAACGTGGTCTGCCCGATGGCCGCCAGGACCTTTTCGCGCGCTGGTGTCGCCTTTACCCCGGCGACGGCGAGCGAAACACCAGTTGCGGCAATAGCCGTCGTCGGCTGCGGCGGGACCCAACGTCGCGCGGGGTTGATGGCGATGCGCAGGAGCGCGCCCGGCGGCTGGAGCGTGTAGCCGGCGGCCCAGTCGATGAAGCGCCGCAGCACGCCCGGCACGACGGGCACATCCAGCTTGTGGACGACCTCACGCAGCTTCTCAGGCTTCACGTCGTGGCGTCCGGCGCCCCACACGACGCCGACTTCGAAACGCCGCCCAATCGGCACTTCGACTATATCGCCGGCCGTCAATTCGGCGCCGTCCGGAACCTTATAGTCGTAGGCTGAGTCAACAGGTAATGGCAGCAGCACCGCAACTTGTGCGCCCGCGCTAAAACGCTGGGAGTCCTCGGCGGGCGTGGATTGCGTTGAAGTCATGCTTTACAATCTAGATATCGAGACACCCCCTGAAAAGAAAGAGTGCTTGAGACCATGAAGTTCTTCGTCGACACCGCCGATATCAAAGAGATCAAAGACCTTGCCGCCACCGGCATGGTCGACGGCGTCACCACCAATCCTTCGCTCGCCGCAAAGTCGGGCAAGAAATTCGTGGACCTCATCGCGGAAATCTGCGCGGTGGTACCCGGCCCCGTCAGCGCGGAAGTCACCGCGCTGGATCATGACACGATGATGAAAGAAGCGAACGTCCTGCGGAAGATCGCCAAGAACGTGACCATCAAGGTCCCGCTCACGCCGGACGGCCTGAAGACCTGCAAAAAACTCTCCGGCGACGGAACGATGGTGAACGTGACTTTATGCTTTTCGCCGGCGCAGGCGCTGCTGGCGGCGAAGGCGGGCGCGAGCTTCATCTCGCCGTTCGTGGGCCGTCTCGACGACATCGGCACCGACGGCATGGCGCTGATCGACGATATCTGCACTATCTACGGCAACTACGGATTTTCGACCGAGGTATTGGTGGCTTCGATTCGCCACCCCATGCATGTAGTAGAGGCCGCCAAGATCGGTGCTCATGTGGCGACGATGCCGCCGGCAACCCTGCGTCAGCTGTTCAACCATCCCTTAACCGATAAAGGCTTAAAAGCCTTCTTGGATGATTGGGCCAAGACCGGACAATCCATTCTTTAAAATGGAGATCCTGGGGAGCCAATCGCCATGAGTGGGAAACGTGGGCGGGGGCCGGGAAACATGGCTGATCATATGACGGCGGGTAAAACCGACGCTCAGAAACCGGAATTGCGTGAAGCAGATGTCGTCGCCTACCTGCGGCGGAATCCGCGTGTGCTCCTGAACAACCCGGAGCTCCTGGGCGCGCTGGCGCCGGACACGCGCTTTTCCGCAGACACCGTCGTGGTCGACATGCAGCGCTTCGTCGTCGACCGCCTGCGGCGCCAGGTCGATGAAATGAAGGCGGCGAGCGATCGTCTCGTCACCACGACGCGCTCGAATATGTCGCTCGTCGAACGGACCATGGAGTGCGCTCTCGCCCTCATGTACGCGCGGGACTACAACGAGCTTGCGCAGATCCTGCACGACGACTTGCCGGTGCACCTCGGTGTGGACGTGATCTCGATCGGTTTCGAAACCGACAGCGTCCCGGTCGACGCCGGGCCGATCATCCGGCCGCTGCCGCGCGGCACGGTCGACCAGCTGGTGGGACCCGAGTCGACACGCATCCGCCCGGATATCCAGGGCGAAGCCATGCTGTACGGCAGCGCCGCCGGCCTGGTGCGCTCCGACGCCCTGGTGGCGCTTCCCGAAGGCGAAGGTCTTCCGGTCGGTCTTTTCGCCGTGGGATGCCGCGCCGCCAATCACTTCGAAAATGGGCAAGGCACCGAACTCATCGCCTTCCTGGCGCACGTCAGCCGCTACGCGGTAGGCCGTTGGTGGACGCTGAAACTCTAGACCTTCGCCAGATCCATTTCGCCGCGGCACCTGACCTCGCCGAAGCCATCGCCGCTTGGCATGTGTGGCTTGCCGCGGAACGGCGCGTCTCGGCGCATACCTCGGATGCCTATGCCCGCGACCTCGCCGCATTCCTGGCGTTTCTGGTCGGGCACCTCGGCGAACCCGCCGGCCTTTCGGCTCTCGCTCAGCTCAAGCCCGCGGATATCCGGAGCTACCTGGCGCACCGGTCGAGTGAAGGCATCGCGCGCAGCTCGGTTGCGCGCGCCATGTCGACGTTGCGCAATTTCTTCCGTTTTCTCGACCGCACCGGCCGCGTGCATAATCCGGCCGTCAAAAGCGTAAAGACGCCGCGCCTTCCGAAAAGCGTTCCGAAAGCGCTCGACGAAGTCGATGCGCTCGATGCCATCCGCAGCGCCGGCGAACTCCAAGAGGAGCCATGGCTGGCGGCGCGCGACCAGGCGCTGATGTTGCTGCTGTACGGCTGCGGCCTCCGTCTCGGGGAAGCGCTGTCCCTCAGCTGGGAGACCCGCACCGAAGCAGATGTCCTGCGCGTCGTCGGCAAAGGCCGGAAGGAACGTATCGTTCCCATACTGCCGATCGTGAAGAGCGCCATCGCGAGCTATCGCGCGCTCTGCCCGTATCAGGGTGCGGGAGGCGCGCCGTTGTTCGTGGGCAGCCGCGGCAAGCCCTTGAGCCCGCGGATCATCCAACGCCAGATGGAAAAGCTGCGCGCACAGCTTGGCCTGCACGAAGACGCAACACCGCACGCCTTGCGCCATAGCTTTGCGACTCACTTGCTCGCAAGGGGTGGAGACCTTCGTACGATTCAGGAATTGCTGGGTCATGCGTCGCTGTCGACGACACAACGCTACACCGCGGTGGATGAGGCTCATCTGATCCGCACCTACCGCGCCGCCCATCCCCGCGCCAAGAGCACGGCCGAATAGCGTTTCAGTTTCATGCGGGCGCGGAAACCCGCGTCAATGATCCCAAGGCCCGCGGCCGCCCGCGTTCGGCACCGACCCGCGGCGGCGAAGGCGCACGGGACGATTTTCGACGGCAAACGGACGGCTGTGCGCCGTATCGAACACCGGCACGCTCTTCTTCTTGAAGAAAAAGACCAGGACTGAACCGGCGATGAAACCGCCGATGTGGGCGATGAAGGCGACGCCCGGCTGGCCGGCATCGACCGACGCTGAACTGATCAGCTGGCCGACGATCCAGAAGCCCAGCACGATGAAGGCAGGGACATTGATGACCGTGATGTAGACGATCAGCAGCACGAAGACTTTGATGTTCGCGCGTGGATGGAGCACCAGATAGGCGCCTAGCACGCCGGAAATGGCGCCGGACGCGCCGACCATCGGCACGTCGGAGCCCGGCGCAGCGTAACCCTGGGCCAGCGCGGCCGCGGCACCGCAGAGGAGGTAGAACACAAGGTAGCGCCTGTGCCCGAGCGACGCTTCGATGTTGTCGCCGAAGATCCACAGATAGAGCATGTTGCCGGCGAGATGCATCCATCCGCCGTGCATGAACATCGAGGTGAAAATCGTGAGCGTCGCAGGGATGTACGGGATGTCGCCGGGCGGAGCGCCTTCGCCGAAGAAATACGCCGGCGTAAAGCCGTAGGCCATGACGGCGACCTGCCCTGCTTCGCCGCCGAGAGAAAACTGCCATAAAAAGACGAGAATGCATGTCGCCAGCATCGTGTAGTTCACGAAGGGCGTGATGGTATGGGGGTTGTCGTCGCGGATCGGGAGGAACATATGTAATGTAAGGGTAGCAGCCGCCCAGCCTTGGTCCAAAGAGCAAAACGTGCCGATTCCCAAACTGTTGTCCGTCGCCGTTCTTTTTTTGCCGTCTGCGCTCCTGAATGGGATCAGTGTTGCCCATGGCGCGGACCTGCCGATCTTCCCCAACGCGGATGAGAAACCCTGCAGCACGCCCGGCGAAAGCCCGGAGTGCGCCCTCAAGACGTTCTGGATGTGCAATGAACAGAACGTGGACGTGTGCAAGCTGATCGGGATCGAGCTTCAGCCCGAGGGCACGCAAAAGCGCGACGACGGTTCCTACGCGGGGAACGTCTGGCGCCGGCCATGGACGATGCCGTGGAGCGCGCTGATCAACGAGGCCAGCAAGGAGTACGACGTGTGGGAGCTGCGCGGTATCCGCGAAGTCGCCCACAACCGCATCCGCGGTCTGCGGCGCGCGCCGGAACCGGTCATCGGCATGCAGGAGATGATGATCTATATGGTCGACGCCAAAGGCGTCATCGAAAAAGCCAGCGTCTTCATGGAAGAGCGCCGCGGAGACTGGAACGTCGTCGCTTTCGCCCGGTGGCGCGATGAAGAGAACATCGACCCCTGCGACCGCAAGAAACTGCGCTCGCTGGCGTGCAAGTACAGTATCACCGGCATGCGGCCCTGGTGACGCTCGAGCGAGCGACGGCGGCCGCCGTTCGACCCGGTATCTGATTCAGTTTATTTCTTATCTTTGCGCGAGCCATGCCCCGGCGCGCCGCGTAAACGCAAAACAGATGGCGGCGAGTTGAAGCGCCAGGGCCATGAGCGGCAATAGAAACGCCTGAAGCGAACTCGTCACAATGACGGCCGGTCCGGCGCCGCGCAAGGCAACGAACGCGCTTGCCAGCAACAAGATCAGGAATCCAAGCAGGACCCAACGCGCGAAATTCTTACGCCTGCGCGCAACGAGGAATATCAGGCACGCGTGAATGAGAATTACACCGGCGTTGAGCGGCGCTGCCGGAAGCACCGCCGCGCCCGTGAAAATCTTCGCGAGCTGTAGGCCGCGCGGAACGAGCGCGATATAAGACAGGAGTTCGAAGACGACGATACTTCCGGGCCTCGGCTCGGAAATACCGCCCATCGGCACGCTCTAGATATGGAGCGCGCGTTTGTCGGCGCCGAGCGCCGCTTCTTTGATCACTTCGCCCAGTTGCGGGTGCGCGTGGCAGGTGCGGGCGATGTCTTCGCTCGAGGCGCCGAACTCCATCGCCACCGCCACTTCCATGATGAGATCGCCGGCGGCCGGGCCGACAATATGACAACCGAGCACGCGATCGGTCTTCTCGTCGGCGAGCACCTTCGCAAAACCGTCGGTGTCGCCATTGGCGCGCGCGCGGCCGTTGGCGGTGAAGGGGAACTTCCCGACCTTGTAGGCGATACCCTTCTCCTTGAGTTGCTCCTCGGTCGCGCCGATGCCCGCGATTTCCGGCCAGGTGTAAACGACGCCGGCGATGGCTTCGTAGTTGATATGGCCGGGATGGCCGGCGAGGATCTCGGCGACAGCGACGCCTTCGTCTTCGGCCTTGTGCGCGAGCATCTGGCCCCCGATGACATCGCCGATGGCGAAAATGCCTTCGACATTGGTCTGATAGTTCTCGTCGGCTTCGACGAAGCCGCGGTTCGAGACTTTAACGCCGGCCTCGGCGAGACCTAGTCCGCCGGTGAAGGCGCGCCGTCCGATGGCGACCAACACGACGTCCGCGGTCGCGGTTTGGGAAGCGCCGCCCTTGGCGGGCTCCATTTTCACGGTCACGCCGTCCTTGCCGGGCTTGGCTTCGGTGACCTTGGTGCCGAGCTTGAACTTCATCCCCTGCTTCTCGAGGATGCGCTGCGCCTGCTTGCGCACTTCGCCATCCATCGGCGGAAGAATGAAATCCAGGAATTCGACCACGGTGACATCGGCGCCAAGACGGCGCCAGACCGAGCCCATTTCAAGGCCGATGACGCCCGCGCCAATCACGATCATCGACTTCGGCACTTTTGGCAGCACGAGCGCGCCGGTGGAGGAGACGACCTGCTTTTCGTCGATGGTGATCCCCGGCAGCGGCGTGACCTCGGAGCCGGTCGCGATGACGACGTATTTAGTGGCGTAGGTTTCTTCTTTGCCGTCGAGTCCCTTCACCGCCACCTGGTGCGCACCGCGAGCCGCCTTGACGATCTTGCCGAAGCCCTTGAGGTAGGCGACCTTGTTTTTCTTCAGAAGGAACTCGATGCCGGAGGTGTTCTGCTTCACCACGTCGTCCTTGCGCGCCATCATGGTCGCGAGATCGAGCTCGAGCTTGCCGACCTTGATGCCATGATCGGCGAAATGGTGATTGGCCTCTTCGTAAAGGTGCGAAGATTGCAGAAGCGCTTTGGAAGGGATGCAGCCGACGTTGGTGCAGGTGCCGCCTAGAGCGCCGCGGCTTTCCACGCAGGCCGCCCTGAGGCCGAGCTGAGCCGCGCGCAGGGCGCAGACATAGCCGCCGGGGCCACCGCCGATAACGATGACGTCAAAAGTTTCGGCCATAAGATTATTCCTCGAGAGTGGAAAAGACCCCGCCTCAACCTCCCCGATTCCGGGAAGGAGAAAGTTGGGTCAGGCGTCGATAAGCAAGCGGCTGGGATCCTCGATGGCTTCTTTCACGCGCACGAGGAAGGTGACTGCTTCACGGCCGTCAACGATGCGGTGATCGTAGGACAGCGCGATGTACATGATGGGGCGTGAGACGATGCTGCCGTCGTCGAGAACCACGGCGCGGTTCTTGATGTTATGCATGCCTAGGATGCCCGACTGCGGCGTGTTGAGGATCGGCGTCGAGAGCATCGAGCCATAGATCCCGCCGTTGGTGATGGTGAAGGTGCCGCCGGTCATGTCCTCGATCGTCAGCTTGCCTTCGCGCGCGCGCCGCCCGAGCCCGGAGATTTCCGCCTCGATCTCGGCAAAGCCCTTCGAGTCCGCATCGCGGACCACCGGCACGACCAAGCCCTGCGGCGTGCCGACGGCAACGCCGATGTCGTAGAAGTTCTTGTAGACGATCTCGTCGCCCTGGATCTCGGCGTTCACCGCCGGCAATTCCTTGAGGGCGGAGACCACGGCCTTCACGAAGAAGGACATGAAGCCCATCTTCACGCCGTGCTTCTTCTCGAAACTGTCCTTGAACTTGTTGCGCAGCGCCATGACGGCCGACATGTCCGCTTCGTTGAACGTCGTAAGCATGGCCGCCGTGTTTTGCGCCTCCTTGAGGCGCTCGGCGATACGCTTGCGCAGGCGCGTCATCTTGACGCGTTCTTCCAACGGTCCGCGATCCGGGACGACCGCCTTGGTCGTACGATCGGGGCCGGACGCGAGATACTTGAGCACATCGGCCTTCACGAGACGGCCGTTCTTGCCGGAGGCAGGGATTTTCCTCGGATCGAGGCCGTGCTCGTCGACGAGGCGGCGGACAGCGGGCGCGAGCGGATAATCCGCTTCAATGCCGGGCTTTGCGGCGGGCGCGGCCTTCGGCGGAGCCGGCGGCTTCGCGGCCTGAGGCGCCGGCGCGGCCGCGGGTTTCGGCGGCGCAGCCGCGGCGGGCGCGGCCTTCGCCGCCGGAGCGTGAGCCGGCGCGGTTTTCGCGGGTTCGGCTTTCCTGGCGGGCGCGGCACCTGCGGCGCCGATGACGCCAAGGGTTGCGCCGACAGCGACTTCGCTGCCGGGAGCAGCGACGATTTCCGTGAGGGTGCCGGCGCTTTCGGCGCGCACCTCGACCGTCACTTTGTCGGTTTCGAGCTCCACCAGCGGCTCGTCCTGAGCGACCGCATCGCCCACGTTCTTGAACCATTTTGCGACCGTGGCTTCGCTCACGGATTCGCCCAAGGTCGGCACTTTGATCTCAGCCATGTTCATCCCCAGCTCGTCTTCGGCGCACCTCGCGCGGTGCGCAGCTTGTTCGTTCTATTCCGCGGCCATTTTTCCGACTTTGGAAACGCGTCGGAAAGGCTGCGGGATCTGATCGAGCGGCGTCGCCAGCGCCCACTCGCAAAGCTGATTCTGCTCGCGCACGTGAATTTTCATGAGACCCGTGGCCGGCGACGCGGCGGGCGGCCGGCCGGCGTAGACCGGGCGTTTCGCCTTGATGTCGATGCCGTCGAGCACGTACTCCAGGCGGCGGTCGACGAAGGTCCACGACCCCATGTTTGCAGGCTCTTCCTGGCACCACACCACTTCGGCGTTCTTATACTTGCCGAGCTCCCGGCCCAAGGTTTCCTTCGGCCACGGATAGAGTTGTTCGACGCGCACGATGGCGACGTCGTCGATGCCCTTTTCCTCGCGCGCCTGCAGCAGGTCGTAATAGACCTTGCCGGAGCACACGACCACGCGGCGCACCTTGTTTGCCGCCGCGATCTTCTCGGTCTCGCCGTAGATGCGCTGGAAGCTCGAGTTTTCGGCCATATCGGAGAGCGCCGAAACGCAGCGTTTGTGGCGCAGGAGCGACTTCGGGGTCATGATGACCAGCGGCTTCCTGAAATTGCGGCGCATCTGACGGCGCAGCGCATGGAAGTAATTCGCCGGCGTCGTGAAATTGCAGACCTGCCAATTGTCCTGGGCGGACAACTGAAGATAACGCTCCATACGCGCCGATGAGTGCTCTGGTCCCTGCCCTTCAAACCCGTGCGGCAGAAGGATGACAAGACCCGAGAGACGCAGCCACTTGCTTTCACCCGAGTTGATGAATTGATCGATGATCATCTGGGCGCCGTTCGAGAAATCGCCGAACTGCGCTTCCCAAAGAACGAGAGTGTTTGGATCAGCAAGGCTGTAGCCGTATTCGAACCCGAGCACTGAAAGCTCGGACAGCGGGCTGTCGATCACTTCAAAGCGCGCCTGCTTGCCCGGGCGGATATTGTTCAGCGGGATGTACCGGTTCTCGCTGTTCTGATCGATGATCACCGATTGGCGCTGCGAGAAAGTGCCGCGGCCGCAGTCCTGGCCGGACAGCCGCACGGGCGTGCCTTCGACGCACAAGGTGCCGTAGGCGAGCGCTTCCGCCGTCGCCCAGTCGATGTCCTTTCCGCTTTCGATCGACTCACGCTTGGTCTTGAGCTGGCGCACGATCTTAGGATTGATGGCGATCCCATCGGGCACATTGCAGATCCCGAGCCCGACCTCTTTCAGGAGGTCGAGGGGAACGCCGGTTTTGTCGTCGCGGTATTCCTCTTCCTCTCCCATCTGCGCGAGGCCCTTCCACGCGCCTTCCAACCAGTCGGCCTTGTTGGGTTTGAAGCTGGCGGCGGATTCGAAGTCGGCTTCCATCATATGCATGAAGCGCGACATCATCCCGTCGGCCTCCTGCTGGGTGAACACACCTTCTTCGACGAGCTGTTTCGCATAGATCGAACGCGTCGTCGTGTGCCCCTCGATCTTCTTGTACATGAGGGGCTGGGTGAATTTAGGTTCGTCGCCCTCGTTGTGCCCGAAGCGGCGGTAGCAGACCATATCGAGCACCACGTCGATGCCGAACGTCTGGCGAAACTCCATGGCCATTCTTGCGCAGAACACCACAGCCTCGGGATCGTCGCCGTTCACGTGGAAGATGGGCGCTTCCACCATCTTGGCGATGTCGGTGCAATACAAGCCGGAGCGGCTGTACTGCGGCGTGGTGGTGAAGCCGATCTGGTTGTTGATCACAAAATGGATCGTGCCGCCGGTGGTGAAGCCCTGGATCTGGGAAAATCCGAAACACTCGGCAATGATCCCCTGGCCGGCGAAAGCCGCATCGCCGTGGATCAGGAGGCCCATAACCTGCTTGCGGGCAGTGTCGCCCATCTGCTCCTGCTTGGCGCGAACCTTGCCGAGCACGACAGGATCGACCACTTCGAGGTGCGACGGATTGGCCGTGAGGGACAGGTGCACGACATTGCCGTCGAACTCGCGGTCGGCCGATGTGCCGAGGTGATATTTGACGTCCCCGGAACCTTCGACGGACTCGGGATTGGGCGAGTTACCCTGGAACTCGGAGAACAGCGCCGAGAACGGCTTGTGCATCACGTTCACCAGCACGTTGAGCCGGCCGCGGTGGGCCATGCCGATGACGATCTGCTTCACGCCAAGGGCGCCGCCGCGCTTGATGATCTGTTCGAGCGCGGGGATCGCCGCTTCGCCGCCGTCGAGTCCGAAGCGCTTGGTGCCGGTGTATTTGATGCCAAGGAACTTTTCGAAACCCTCGGCTTCGGTCAGACGCTCGAGGATCGCCTTCTTCCCCTCGCGGGAGAAGGAGGGCGCGAGGCGGTCCTTCTCGAAGCGGTGGATCAGCCAGTCGCGCTGCTCCGGATGCTGGATGTGGTGGAACTCGACGCCGATCGTGCCGCAGTAGATCTTGCGACAGACGTCGATGATCTGACGCAGCGTCGCCTTCTGCAGGTTGAGGACCCCGCCGAGCACAATCTCGCGATCGAGATCGGCATCGGTGAAACCGTGCGACTTGTGGTCGAGTTCCGGATGGACCTCTTTCTTGCCGAGCGAAAGCGGATCGAGTGCCGCGACCTGATGACCGCGCATGCGGTAGGCGCGAATGAGCTGCAAGGCGTGAATTGAATCTTCGGCCTGCTTGAGCATCGCGGCGCTGTCGGCGCCGGGAGCAGCCTTTGACTTGCCTTCGGACTTGGCGGAAGCGGCTTCGCCCGGCGCGCCAATGATCGTCGCGTCCGAGGGCGCCCAACTTGGCCCTTCCAGCTCCCTGAGCAGTTCATGGGCATCGTCGCCCATCTCCTGGAAGAACGCCGCCCAGCTGGGATCAACCCCGCTGGGGTTCTTGAGATAGGCGGCGTACAGCTCGCCGATGAAGACGGCATTTGCGCCGGTGAGAAAGGAAGCGTCCACGTCGAGGTCCCTTTAAGGTCCGTTCTGAGGGTCCGAAGAATGTCCGGGCAGGAAGACGAGACTGAGCCAACCCCTCCCGTATGCCGGCAGCCCAGGCGGAGGAGTTGAATCGCCGCGTCCTGGCTTCAATCCGGAAGGCGGCCCGCGCCCTTGGTTCAGTCTTAGAGGAAAACACCGTTAGTGACAACGACTTACCAGTGAAATTGGCGTCAAACTTGGCCGATTTCGAGCTTCAAACCCGTTTCTCCCCACTTCCTGAGCCAAATAGGGCCAGAGTAAGGCGATTTGGGGCCAGAGTTGCCGCTTAGCGTATGCCATAGACGGCCGGGTCGGCGGGATATCCGAATAGCGCAGCATCGCGCGCGACAAGCTCGCCGACGATGGCGAAAGTCTCGCGCGTGTAGAGACTCGCCCACGGGGCGTGGCTGCTTTGATTGAAGTGGTCGAGGGGCAGCGGCTCGACACCCAGATGCGCGGTGACTGCGGCGAAGTCGGCGGCGAGAGTCTCGTGGCGCCCGACGAAGCGAACCGCGAGAGCGCCGTTGTCGTCGGTGACATAACGATGCTGGAACTCGAGCCGGCGGCGGCCCTCGGGGCCGGCAAGCGCCCGGTGGACATAGGTGTCGAAGGTGCCCGCCGCGGCCGCTTCCGCGTGACCGTCGATCTGCGGATTTTGCAGGCGGTAGTGAAACCAGGACACCGCTGTGTCCCAGGGATTACGCACGAAGGTGAATGCGTAGTAGGCATCGTAAGCGGCGCGACCCAGGACTTCGATGACGGTGCGAACGGCGGTGTGCTGACGAAAGTCCGCAGCGGCCTCGGGCAGGCCGTTGGCGACGGCATGACGTCGCCTGGTTGCGGGTTCGGCGCGGCGAACCTTGTGAAATACGTCGAAATGGCCGAGCGCGCCGTGGACCGAGGTGCCCGCCGCCTTGGGCACATGGATGAAGATGAATTTCTTCTCGGTACTTAAGATCAAAGGGCAAAGGACCAGGTGAGGAGCGCCGAGTTCTCACCGGGATTGTAGCCGTTGATGTAAGCGTTGGAGATATGCGTGATGTAAAGACCGACGCGGCTTCCGTCCGTCACCGCATAGTTGAGCATGAGCCCGAGGTGAAATTCGAAGACACCGCCGAGCTCAAGGCCGTTGCCGCGGGAATAAGCGCCGACCGCGCCCGAGGGCGTGAATTCCCAGCGCTGCGCATCGTCGAGGAAGAAAGGAACGGAAAATCCGGCGTAGGCGAACTTGCCGCCGAGGCTGTTGCCCATGACGCCAATGGTCGGCTTCAGGCCGCGGAACGAATCCGTTTCGAACAAACCCGCGCCGTGGCGGTATTCGAGGCGCACTTCGAGCGCCTGGTCATCGTAATTGAAGTTGGTGTCCCAAAGCCCGGCGCCGACGGTGAGCAGGGATGGATCATCCGCGGCCAGGGCCGGCGATACGGTGGCCGTGGCCGCGGCGATCAGAGCCGCGCGGATGAAACGCGACATAAATCTTAGCCCTTGAGCGCCTTCACCATGGTGGAGCCGAGCGCGGACGGGGAGTCCGCCACCATGAAGCCGGCCGAACGCATGGCTTCGAACTTCGCGTCAGCCGTGCCTTTGCCGCCGGAGATGATCGCGCCGGCGTGGCCCATGCGGCGTCCCGGCGGCGCCGTGGCGCCGGCGACGAAGCCGACGATAGGCTTCTTCTTCTTGTGCGCCTTGTAGAATGCGGCCGCGTCCTCTTCGGCCGTGCCGCCGATCTCACCGATCATGATGATGCCTTGCGTCTCGTCATCGTTGAGGAAGAGATCCAAACAATCGATGAAGTTGGTGCCGTTGACGGGGTCGCCGCCGATCCCGATGCAGGTCGTCTGGCCGAGGCCCGCGGCGGTGGTCTGCGCGACGGCCTCATAGGTGAGCGTGCCGGAGCGAGAGACGATGCCGATCTTGCCGCGCTGGTGGATGTGGCCAGGCATAATGCCGATCTTGCATTCGCCGGGCGTTATGATGCCCGGGCAGTTCGGCCCGATGAGACGGGTCTTGGAGCCCTGAAGCGCGCGCTTCACTTTCACCATGTCGAGCACCGGAATGCCTTCGGTGATGCACACGGCGAGCGGCATCTCGGCGTCGATGGCTTCCATGATCGCATCGGCGGCGAACGGCGGCGGAACGTAGATCACGGTCGCATCGGCGCCGGTTTTCTTCTTTGCATCGGCGACGGTATCGAACACCGGCAGGTCGAGGTGCGTCGTGCCGCCCTTACCCGGGGTCACGCCGCCCACCATCTTGGTGCCGTAGGCGATCGCCTGCTCGGAGTGGAAGGTGCCCTGGCTGCCGGTGAAACCCTGGCAGATGACCTTGGTGGCCTTGTTAACCAACACCGCCATTTATGCGGCCTCCTTAACAGCTTTAACCACCTTCTGCGCCGCGTCGGCGAGATTGTCGGCGGTAATGATGGGTAGGCCGGAATCGGCCATGATTTTCTTGCCCAATTCGACGTTGGTACCTTCGAGGCGCACGACCAGCGGCACGTTGAGGCTGATCTCGCGCGCAGCGGCCACGACGCCTTCGGCGATGACGTCGCAGCGCATGATGCCGCCGAAGATGTTGACGAGAATACCTTCGACGTTGGGATCGGACAGGATGATCTTGAAGGCGGTGGTGACACGCTCGCGCGTCGCGCCGCCGCCGACATCGAGGAAGTTCGCAGGCTCGCCGCCATAGAGCTTGATGATGTCCATCGTCGCCATGGCGAGGCCCGCCCCGTTCACCATGCAGCCGATAGAGCCGTCGAGCTTGATGTAGTTGAGATCGTGCTTGGACGCTTCGAGCTCCATCGGATCCTCTTCATCTTCGTCGCGCAGCTCGACGATTTCCGGATGACGATAGAGCGCGTTGGAATCGAAGTTCATCTTGGCGTCGAGCGGAAGGACCTCGCCCTCGCCGGTGACGACCAGCGGGTTGATCTCCAGCATCGAGGCGTCTGATTCAATGAACGCCTTGTACAGCGCCGTGAGCAGCTTGGTCGCCGACTTCACCTGTTTGTCGGCAAGGCCGAGCGCAAAGGCGATCTTGCGGCAGTGGAAGCCCTGAATGCCTTCCGCGGGATCGATGCTCTGGAATACGATCTTCTCGGGCGTGTCGTGCGCCACGTCCTCGATGTTCACACCGCCTTCGGTGGACGCCATGATGGTGACCCGCGAGGTGCCGCGGTCGACCAGCATCGAGAGATAGAGCTCGCGCGTGATGTTGCAGCCGGCCTCGATATAGACCCGCTTCACCTGTTTGCCGGCCGGGCCGGTCTGAACCGTGACCAGTGTCCGGCCGATCATTTGCGCGGCGCTTTCCTTCACTTCCTGGACGGACTTGACGACGCGTACGCCGCCCTTGCCGCCGGCTTCGGCCTCCTTGAATTTGCCTTTGCCGCGGCCACCCGCATGGATCTGGGATTTGACGACGTAGACACCGCCCGGAAGGCTTTCGGCGACCTTGGCGGCTTCTTCGGCGGTGTATGCGACGCCGCCCGGAAGCACGGGCACGCCGTACTTCTTCAGCACCTGTTTTGCCTGGTACTCATGGATATTCATTGATGGACCGCTTTCCGTAAGGAGCGTTGATTACTTCTTGAGAGACGGGTCGATGTTCTTGCAGCCCTCGACGAGGCCGCGCACGGCATTGACCGAGTGCGAGAACATCTTCTGTTCGTCGGCCGACAAGGTGATTTCGACGATACGCTCGACACCGCCGGCGCCGATGACGACGGGCACGCCGACATAAATGTCTTTCTCGCCGTACTTGCCGTCGATATAGGCGGCCACGGGCAGCACACGCTTCTGGTCCTTGAGGTAGGCTTCGGCCATCTCGATGCCGGAGGCCGCCGGTGCGTAGAACGCAGACCCGGTCTTGAGCAGGCCGACGATCTCGGCGCCGCCGTCGCGGGTGCGCTGGACGATCTTGTCGAGCTTCTCTTGCGTGGTCCAACCCATCTTGACGAGGTCGGGAAGCGGGATGCCGGCCACGGTGGAGTAGCGCACCAAGGGCACCATGGTGTCCCCGTGGCCGCCGAGCACGAACGCGGTAACGTCCTTCACGGAGACCTGGAACTCTTCGGCGAGGAAGTAACGGAACCGCGCGCTGTCGAGGACGCCGGCCATTCCGACGACCATGTTGTGCGGCAGACCGGAGAATTCGCGCAGCGCCCACACCATGGCATCGAGAGGATTGGTGATGCAGATGACGAAGGCCTTCGGGCAGTTCGCCTTGATGCCCTCGCCGACCGCCTTCATGACTTTCAAATTGATGCCGAGAAGGTCATCGCGGCTCATGCCCGGCTTGCGCGGCACGCCGGCCGTGACGATGACGACGTCGGCGCCCTTGATCGCGCTGTAGTCGTTGGCGCCGGAATAGGCCGCATCGACGCGCTCGACCGGCGTGGACTCGGCGATGTCGAGGCCCTTGCCCTGGGGGATGCCCTCGGCGATGTCGAACAACACCACGTCGCCAAGTTCTTTCAGCCCGATCAGGTGCGCGAGCGTGCCGCCGATGTTGCCGGATCCTACGAGCGCAATCTTCTTGCGTGCCATTTTTACCTCTTGAGTTTATGCGGAAGGCTGCGGTTTTTATGGAAAGAACCGCGAGACACCCCATCCCCGTCGGGGCGTGTGGTAGCGCGAAACGGGCTTGTGGAGCAAGCGTCCGCGCACGATCGGGAAAATCACAAAGACCAGTGTCGTATCAAGGGGATGCGGGTAAAGTGTTGGGCCATGAACCGGTTCCCAACCTCAGCCTCCTTGCCCGTGTTTGTTCTAAGCGTAGCGCTAAACGGCTGCGCCGCCGCGCCGCCCGCGACCTCGCCGGCGGACCCGCCGCCCGCGACGCCGGCCGTCGCAAGGGCGGGCGAGGACCTTGTCCTGCCCCGCGCGGTCCCGGATCTGACGTCCTATGTGATGATTCACGCCAATGCGGGACGCGAGGCGCCGCGCGAAGTGACGATCGCGGAGGCGGCGGGCCTTCTGGGTGATTATGACGTCACCTTCTTCGGCGAGGTCCATCGCCACGCCGGCGTTCATCACGCGCAAATGGCCGTGTTTCGCGAGATGTACGCGCGCACGGCGAATCTCTCGCTCTCCATGGAACAGTTCGAGCGCGATCAGCAGCCGGTCCTGGACGAGTACCTCGCCGGCAAGATCGGCGAGAACACGATGGCCACGCGCATCACGCTATGGTCCAACTATGGAACCAGCTACCGGCCGCTCGTGGAATTCGCGAAGGAGCACAAGTTGCCGGTGATCGCGGCCAACGCGCCGGGCATGGTGGTGCGCTGCGTGGGTCTGGAAGGGCCGGAGTTCCTCTCCCGCATGAAACCGGAGCAGCGCCGCTGGGCCGCCCGCGAGATCAATCTTCAAGACGGCCCGTACAGGGATAAATTCATGGGCTTCGCCACGGGCGACGCTGGGCATGGCGGCGATCCGAACGCGAAACCGGGGGAGAAGCGCACGCCGAGCGCCCAGGCGGTGCGCGCCTTCGCGGCACAAGCGACGCGCGACGACACCATGGCGGAATCCATCGCCGATCACCTGCAGAAAAATCCGGGTCGCAAGGTGCTGCATTTGACGGGCCACTTTCACAGCGATTCGTTCCTCGGCACGGTGGAGCGGCTCCAGCTTCGCATGCCTCATCTCAAGCTCGCGGTGATCAACCCGATCGAGAGCGGCGCTGAGGAAAAGCCGAAGATCACGGCGGCGAAACTCAAGAGCGGAACTTTGCTTCTGCTGGTGCGGCCGTTGCCCGACCCTTACGCCACGGAAGAGGAGATGCGCGCCGCGATCAAGCAGCAGATGGCGGAGCGACGCGACAACAAGTGCGAGCTCTGAGCTACTCCAAATGCCTTTGCCGGATGTAATCGGCGGCCTGCATCTCGATCAGCCGCGAGGCGGTGCGGGCAAATTCGAACCCGCCTTCCGACCCTGTATACAGCTCGTGTGGGTGGGCGTCGGCCGAACACACCAGCGCGGTGCGATGCTCGTACAACGCATCGATGAGGGTGACGAAGCGCCGCGCGGCGTCTTTCATGTCCTCGCCCATCGTCGGAATCCCGCGGATGATGACGGTGGAGAACTGCGCGGCGATGGCGAGATAATCCGTCGGGCCAAGCGCCGTGCGACATAGATCTTCGAAAGAAAACCGGGCGACCTGGCGGGCGGCCGCGGGGATGTTCACGCGCCGCCCGTGGACAAGAATGAAGTCCGGCTCGGGCTTCGCTTCGTCCGTCAGGCGCGACCAGGCCGCATCGAGCGCCGCGTCCGCCCTCGGCCCCAGCGGCATATGGTAGACGGCCTGACCGGCGAGCCGGCCCAATCGATAGTCGTGCGGAGAATCGAGCTCGAGCAGGTCGAGCTTCTCCTTGATGATCGCGATGAACGGCACGAAGCGTTCGCGCTGAAGTCCGTGCTTGTAGAGATCGTCGGGATGACGGTTCGACGTCGTCACCACGACGACGCCGCGATCGAAGAGCTTCTGAAACAGCCGGCCCACAATCATCGCATCGGCGATGTCGCGGATCTCCATTTCATCGAGACACAACAGGGTCGCGTTGTCGGCGATGCCGTCCGCCATTCCGGGGATCGGGTCGCCCTCGTCCTCATACATGGGCATCTGCCGGCGGCGATGAATCTCGGCGTGGATATCGCGCATGAAGGCGTGAAAATGCACGCGCTCCTTCTTCGCGACGGGCGCGGTCTCGAAGAAGAGGTTCATCAGCATCGACTTGCCGCGCCCGACGCCGCCGTAGAGATAAAGCCCTTGCGGCGGCGGCTTTTCCTCCTTCGCGCCGAGACCGAAGCGCGCCATCCAGCCTTTCCTGCCGCTGCGCGGAGCGTAACCCGCGAGCGCGCGGGAAAGACTTGTCAGTTTTTCGGCGGCAAGCTCCTGGACCGGATCGGACTTCAGTTCGCCCGACGCCACGAGCGCGCGGTAACGTTCAACGGGCGTATCGGTCACGGTTCACCGTAAAGCAAGATGCCGGCCCCGAGCGCCGGCGATCCCAAAGCCCGCCGGTTCGTGCAGCGGAGCTGACACGAGCTTGGATCGGGACGGCGCTGGATGTTCATGAGGCTCGCACGGCAGCTGGATTTGAAGTTCCTAAACGCGCGCGCGTGGACCTCGTGGGAACTTCAAATCCGCCGCCCCAGGGATTGGAGGCGGCAGCTTGACCATCTTCGGGAGCGGCCGAGCTAGCCGTCCTTGGTGACCTTTTCAATCAGCTCCTTGAGCGTCTTTTCGGCCTGATCGTTCGGCACCTGACAGGTTCCGGCCGCCTGATGGCCGCCGCCGCCGTACTTGAGGCAGAGCTCGCCGACGTTGGTCTTCGAGGAGCGGTCGAAGATCGACTTGCCGATGGCGTAGACGGTGTTCTGTTTCTTGAGGCCCCACATCACGTGGATCGAGATGTTGCTTTGCGGGAACAGGGCGTAGATGAGGAAACGGTTGCAGGCCCAAATCGTATCTTCGTCGCGCAGATCGAGGACGACCAGATTCTTGTGCACCGTGGTGCAGCGTTTGATCTGCTCCTTCGCCTTGGCTTCGTGCTCGACGTAGAGGTCGACGCGCTCGATCACGTCGGGGAGCATGAGGATGTCCTCGACCGGCATCAGCACGCACTTCTCGATCAGCTCCATCATGAGCTGGTAGTTCGAGATCGTGAACTCGCGGAAGCGGCCCAGACCGGTGCGCGCGTCCATGATAAAATTCATGAGGTCCCAACCCTGCGGATTGAGGACTTCGTCCTTGTTGAATTGGGCGGCGTCGCCCTTGTCGACGGCCGCCATCAAGGCGTCGGAAATGCGGGGGAGCTTCTTTTTGCCGCCGTAATAATCATAGACCACGCGGGCCGCCGACGGCGCCTTCGGATCGATGATATGGTTCTGTTTCTTGCCGACGCGGATGGTCTCGCTCTCGTGATGGTCGAAAGCCAGATGGACGCCTTCCACGTAGGGCAGGTTGGTGGTGATGTCGCGGTTGGTGATTTCGATCACGCCGTCCTGCATGTCCTTGGGGTGAACGAACTTGATCTCGTCGATCATCCCCAGTTCGCGCATGATCGCGGCGCAGACCAGCCCGTCGAAGTCACTACGGGTGACCAGCCGGAATTTCCCTGCGGACATCTAAATCCCCCTCGACAAAAGTGTGTTCCGGGCGAAAAGATAAACAGGCCGGGGAGTTAAAACAACCCGTGGTAAGCGTTCCCGCGGCAGCCGCAGAGGACTTTTTTTGAAGCAAACTCAAGGGATTCGCCCCAAGACCGCCGCGGCGCTGCTGGTGCTTTCATGGCTTGTCGGCGGGTGCGCCAGCGGGCCTTATGTCGACAGCCGCCGGGAAGCCGGGCAACGCGAACCCGTCGGCGCTTCCACCCCCGATACGGTCGCCATCTGCTACTCCAGGCAAACCGCGACGCCGGAGCAGATCTATAAGCTGGCCGAGTCGGAATGCGCCAAGACCGGGCGCGCGCCGCTGCTCGCCGACCAGGTGGACTGGTCCTGCACGTTGTTTGCCCCGACCCGCATTTTTTACCGTTGTGTGGCGAAACCGTTGAAACCTTGACGCGGCCCGGCACGTTCTATTGCCGGGCGGGGACGCGAGGTTGTGATGGTTATGTTGCGTTCCAGCGTCATGGCGCTGGCCATGGTCGGAAGTATCGCGGCAATCGAGCCGCTCCAGAAGACCTTTTCTTCTGAAAGCGATTACACCGAAAAAGCTTTCACGGCGCTGGTCAATGGACAGCAGACCGACGCGGTCGCGATCTATACCAAAGCCATCGAGCAACACCCCGACAGCTACATGAGCCATTACCGCCGCGGCGTGACCTACGCGCGCCTCGGCAAACACGAACAGGCTCTTGCGGATTTGAATACCGCCGTTCGCCTCAGCCCGGTTGTAAAATCCTCCAACGAACTCGGGTTCCGCGCCTGGAACTCGCTGCTGCCCGAAACCCATGCGCTGAACATGGTCGTCCTGGTGCGTTCGCAGCGCGCCGATCTCCTGCGCACGCTCAAGCGGCCGCAGGAAGCGATCGCCGACCTCAATGTTGCGATTTCGCTCGATCCGCGCCGGACGCACCTTTGGCATACGCGCGCGCTTCTGCACATGGAGACCGGAAACGCGACGGGCGCGATCAACGATTTCAGCGCGCTGCTGGCACGCCGCGAAAATGCCGAATGGCGCTTCGCCCGGGGGATCAGCTACTTCGTGATGCGGGATTACGCCAAAGCCGAAGCCGACTTTCAGACGGCGGCAACCCTTGACCGTAAGAACGCGCTTTACGCCCGCTGGCTCAGCAAGACGCAGAAAGCCCGCGGGATTCCGGTCTAACCGGCGCGCTCCACCAGCTTCATCTTGATGTCCGCGATCGCCTTGGCGGGATTGAGTCCCTTCGGGCAGGTCTGCGTGCAGTTCATGATGGTATGGCAACGGTAAAGACGGAACGGATCCTCGAGATTATCGAGACGCTCGCCCGTCGCCTCGTCGCGGGAATCGTTGATCCAGCGGGCCGCCTGCAGGAGGATCGCCGGACCCAGATAACGATCGCCGTTCCACCAATAGCTCGGGCAGCTGGTCGAGCAGCAGAAGCACAGGATGCACTCCCACAGACCGTCCAGCTTTTCACGCTCTTCCGGCGATTGCAGGCGTTCGCCCGATGACGGCGGCAGCGTTTCGGTCTTCATCCACGGCTCAATCGAGGCGTACTGCGCATAAACGTGGGTGAGGTCGGGAACGAGGTCCTTCACCACCGGCATATGCGGCAGCGGATAGACTTTCACCGTGCCATTGCACTCCTCGATCGGCTTCAGGCACGCCAGCGTGTTGCCGCCGTCGATATTCATCGAGCAGGAGCCACAGATCCCTTCGCGGCACGAGCGCCGCAAAGCGAGGGTCTGATCCATCTCGTCTTTGATCTTGAGCAGTCCGTCGAGCACCATCGGCCCGCAACTGTCCATGTCGACATCGTAGGAATCGATGCGCGGATTGGCGCCGGTATCCGGATCGTAGCGGTAAACGTCGAAGCGCTTGACGTTCTTCGCCCCGGCCGGCGCGGGGTGATGCTTGCCCTTGGTGGGCTTGGAGTTCTTGGGAAGCGAAAATTCGACCATGGGAAAGTCCTTTGCCCGCGATTAATAGACGCGCGCCTTGGGCGGAATATATTTGATTTCGTCGGTGAGGGTGTACTTGTGCACCGGGCGGTAATCGAGCTTCACCTTCCACTGGTGATCGACATACGCCAGCGTGTGCTTGATCCAGTTCTCGTCGTCGCGCTCGGGGAAATCTTCGTGCGCATGGGCGCCGCGGCTCTCATGACGCGCTTCGGCGCCGTGGATGGTCGCGAGCGCGCACGTCATCAGGTTTTCGAGCTCGAGCGCTTCGATCAGGTCGGTGTTGAAAATCAGGGAGCGGTCGCTGACCTTGATGTCCTTGATCGAACCGGCGATCTGCGAAAGCTTGCCGATGCCGTCCTGAAGGCTCTTGGTCGTGCGGAACACCGCGGCGTCGTTCTGCATCGTACGCTGCATGTTTTTGCGGATCTGAGCGGTCGTCATCGGGCCGTTGGCGTTGCGGAGGCGATCGAGGCGCGAGAGCGCCATATCGGCGGCGTCCTTCGCCAGCGGGCGATGCTTCTCGCCCTTTTTCAGGGTGTCGCGGCACCGCAGCGCGGCGGCGCGGCCGAAGACGACGAGGTCGAGCAGCGAGTTCGCGCCAAGGCGATTTGCGCCGTGCACGGAAACGCACGCGGCCTCACCTATGGCCATGAGGCCGGGGATCGTGGCATCGGGATTGCCCGCGGTCGGCCGGATGACCTCGGCCATATAATTGGTCGGGATGCCGCCCATGTTGTAGTGCACCGTCGGCAGGACCGGGATCGGCTCCTTCGTTGCATCGACGCCGGCAAAAATCTTCGCCGACTCCGTGATACCGGGCAGCCGCTGGTGCAGCACTTCAGCGCCGAGATGCTCGAGGTGCAGGAAGATGTGGTCCTTCTCCGGGCCGACGCCGCGACCTTCGCGGATCTCCATGGTCATCGAGCGGCTGACGACATCGCGCGACGCAAGGTCTTTGGCGGTCGGCGCATAGCGCTCCATGAACCGCTCGCCGGCTGAATTGGTGAGATAGCCGCCTTCGCCGCGCGAGCCCTCGGTGATGAGGACGCCGGCTCCGTAGACGCCGGTGGGGTGGAACTGCACGAACTCCATGTCCTGCAGCGGGAGGCCGACACGGGCGGCCATGGCGTTGCCGTCACCGGTGCAGGTATGCGCAGAGGTGCAGGAGAAGTAGGCGCGACCGTATCCGCCGGTCGCGATCACGACCATGTGCGCCTTGAAGCGGTGAATGGTGCCGGTCGCCATGTCGATGGCGACGACGCCCCGGCAACCGCTTTCATCCATCATCAGATCGATGGAGAAGTATTCGATGAAGAACTCGGCTTTGAACTTGAGGCTCTGCTGATAGAGCGTATGCAGGATCGCATGCCCGGTGCGGTCCGCCGCCGCGCACGCACGCTGCACCGGCGCTTCGCCGAAGTTGCGCATGTGGCCGCCGAAGGGGCGCTGGTAGATCTTGCCTTCCGGGGTACGGGAGAACGGAACGCCGTAATGCTCCAGTTCACGGATCGCGGGCACCGCCTCGCGGCACATGTATTCGATGGCGTCCTGGTCGCCGAGCCAATCCGACCCTTTGACCGTGTCGTACATGTGCCAGGCCCAGTTGTCCTCGCCGATGTTGCCCAGCGAGGCGGCGACGCCGCCTTGGGCCGCGACGGTGTGGCTGCGCGTCGGAAACACTTTCGTGATGCAAGCCGTCTTGAAGCCCTGTTGCACCATTCCGAAGGTGGCGCGAAGGCCCGCGCCGCCGGCGCCGACGACGACCACGTCGTATTCGTGATCAACAATAGTGAAGGCGGCCATATCTCAAACTCCGAGCGCGACGAGGATGACGGAAACGATGCTCAAGGCCGCGAGGGCATAGCAGACGAATTTGACGGCGATGATGGAGAAGACCCGCAAACCGTGCGAAGCAACATAGTCCTCGAGCACGACCTGCATGCCCGACTGGGCGTGATGGAAACTCACGCCGAGGAACAGGACCATCACGGCGGCGTTGATCGGAGCCGAAATCCAGAGACTGTAGGTTTCCCAATCGGCGTCGCGCAGACCGATGAGCGAGGCGACGAACCAGATCGTGAGCGGGACGAGCGCGATCGAGGTCAGGCGCTGGATCCACCAGTGATGAAGCCCATCCTTGGCCGATCCGAGACCGCGCGCGCGGCCGAGCGGCGAACGAAGAGAGCGGGAAGAAGAAGAGCTCGACATTGCGCGCCCCCTAAATGAATGCGGCGATCCAGGCGATCGCCGTCAACACGACAGTACCGGCGAGAACGATCGCATTGGTGCGTCTGGTCTCGGCGATCGAGAAGTTCATGCCGGCATCCCAGAACAGATGGCGAATGCCGTTGCAGAGATGGAAGAAGAGCGCGACCGAGAAGCCGAAGAGGATGAGAAGTCCCAAGGGCGAGCCCAGGAAGCCGATGAAGGTGACATAGGCCTCTTCGCCATACGCGGCCGCGGCGACCCACCACGTCAGAAGGAGGGTGCCCAGCGTCAGACCTACGCCGGTAATGCGGTGGCTAATAGAGAGCCAGGCCGCGAGGGGCAGCCGGTAGACCTGAAGGTGCGGCGATAAGGGCCGGGCGGGAGACTTCGCGGCTTGGGTCATGGGAAGCGTCCGTTAGTGAATAACGTATTGAATAAAAATGAAATTTCGGGCCATGGCCCGCTGATTTCGATCCCCGACCTGTTGTGTACTCACCTCATCCTCCTAAGTCAACGAACGGTCAAAGAGCGGGCAGGGTGCGCACGCGTTCCGCGCTGGGCAGGTATGCGCCTTGAAAATCCGTGCATTTCTGCCGGGCGCTGTGCGTAACGGTTGTCGGCACGCATGCGGGGCGCAACCCCGCCCCAACAATGCCTCAGGTTGTGCCCCAAGTTCGCCGCGATGGCTGCGTTTATCCATTGAACCCGCACGTGATCAGGAAAGCTGCGGCGGGCTCACGGGATATCACAGAGTGGAGGGTCTCATGTTTAAACAGGTTCTGATGACGACGGTGGTCGCCGCTTTGATTGCCGCCCCGGCCAGCGCTCAGGTCCTCGGCGGCAGCGCCGGCGGCGCGCTTGGCGGTGCAGCCGGCGCGACCGGCGGGCTCGGCGGCGGCCTTGGCGGAATCAACGGCGGCCTCGGCGCCGGTGGCGCGGCCGCGGGCAGCCTCGATGGCCGCTTGGATGCGCCGGATGTGCGCGGCACGACGCGGGCGACCACGCGGGCTGCGGAACGTGCCGCCGCCCGCGCTAAAGCGCGCGCCCGTCGCGACGCCGAAGCGGGCGTCGATGTGACGACAGGTGCGGCCGGAGCCGCCAGAGCCAACGGCGACGCCGCGATCGATCTCGGCGGGCGCACGGCCGTCGACACGGGCCGTGTTGTTGAAGGCAATGTGCGTAGCGGCGCTGCCGCCGGCGCTCGCAGCGCGGCCGGCGCGGCCGGTGCCGCAGAAGGTCGGGCGCGGAACGGCGCCGGCGTTGTGACCAGCAGCGGGGCGGCCGCGGCCGGCGGCCTCGGCGGCTCGCTCGAAGGCGGAACATCGTCCAACTCCAACGCCACGATCGAAAGCGAGGCATTGGATGCGCCGGCCTCCGTCAGCTCGAGCACGTCCGGAAGCGCCGCGACGTCGGGTTCGCTGTCCACCTCGCCCGGCTCGGTGAGCGGCGGCGCGAATGCGAGCGGATCGCTTTCGAACTCGACCAGTGCTCGCATCAAGAAATAGTTTGAGTTGGTTTTTTTCGCTTCGTCGTTGCGTCCGTTTCTCTTGCGTCCGCGTTAGTCAGTTAGCTTTGGTAAGTCGTTTCCGAGTGCGTTTGTTGGTTCGTTCGAGTGGTGTGGTTCATGGCTGTGATTGATGTTCTTCCCGATGCCTTGCTTGTGTTCTCGTGTTTCTTGAGTGCGTTTGTTTGCTGCGCGTACTGGCCTGAACCTGCCGAATTGATTCACTACCGAGATTGAGTGCGTCCCTGCGTTGATTGCGTTGATTGCGTTGATTGCGTTGATTGAGTGCGTTTGTTTGCTGTGCCTATGACCTGAGCGTTTCTGCGGAGGCTCAGGTTCCGTCTCCCTCCTCGACTAGAAGGGCCTGATCCTCCCGATCAGGCCCTTTTTTTATGCGAGGTCGGCGATCGCCTCAGCCTGCGCCAGGAGGCGCTCGGCTTCGCGCACATGGAGAAATTCCACCAACCGGCCATCGACCACCGCGACCGCCTTACCGGCCGCCGCCGCGTCCTTGTGCGCGGCGACGATCCGCCGCGCCCGCTCAAGATCGGCCTCCGAAGGCGCGTAAGCCGCGTTGGCGCCGGCAATCTGCTTCGGGTGGATAAGAGACCGTCCATCGAAACCAAGCGCCCGGCTCTCCCGGCAGGAGTCGATAAATCCCTGCTCGTCGTCGAGGTCGATATGGACGCCGTCGATGGCGGCCAATCCAGAGGCGCGGGCTGCGAGCACACAGGTCTGCAGCGCCGTTCGCATCGGCGCCCGGTCGTGCGGATGGGTGCAACGAAGCTCCTTGGCGAGGTCATTGGTGCCGACAACCAGGCCCGCAAGCGGCGCGCCGAACGCGGCAATCTCACGCGCCCAGAGGATAGAAGCCGCGGTTTCCATCATGGCCCACAACTGCGTTGCCGGCGATGGCGCAAGCACGGCGACGGCGGCACGAAGGTCGTCGGGCTTGGAAACTTTGGGAACGAGGACTGCGGGCGCCTTTGCCTCGGCGAGCGCCACGAAATCGTCCTTGGCCCAGGGTGTATCGAGCGCGTTGGTGCGCACGATCAGCTCTCGCTGGCCGAAACCGCCGGCGCGCAGAAGCTCGACCGCCGCGCGGCGTGCATCCGGCTTCGCCTCCGGCAGAACGGCGTCTTCAAGATCGACGATGAAGCCATCGGCGGCCAATGAACGCGCTTTTTCCAAGGCGCGCGTATTCGACGCCGGCACATATAAAAGACTGCGGCGCGGGCGGGAGGCCGAAGGCGTCATGTCGAGAATCCTTGACGGTGAACGGGGCGGGCTGCACCCGGTGTACGTGCAGAATCCGCGCAAACTTGCTGCAGGCAAGCGAAAAATGTATGTAGGAGCATCCTATCCATTCAAAGCGATCGCCGTAGAACGCATGACTTTCGCGCTGCTGGAATTTGCCTTTATCCGCGGACTTGCCGCGGGCTTCGCCCTGGCCGCACCGGTGGGTCCGGTCGCCATGCTTTGCATCCGCCGCGCCCTTGCTCACGGCCGCCTTCAGGGTTTCGCCGCGGGTCTCGGCGCCGCTTTTGCCGACATGATGTTCGGCGCCATCGCCGGCCTCGGTCTTACGGTCATCAGCACGGTCATCATCGCCCATGAATTCGCAATCGGCCTCGTTGGCGGCATCGTCGTCCTTGCGGTCGGGCTGATCACCTACCGCGCCCCGGTGCTGCTGGCGGACGGGCAATTGAGCGTGCAGAGCCTGCGACGCGACTTCGCTACGGCCTTCAGCATGGCGATCACCAATCCGGCGACGATGATGGCTGCGTTGGGGGTCTTCGCCGCGTTCGGCCCGACCTACGGCGAACCCAGCCCCGCCGACGGGCTCTTGCTGATCGCAGGCGTCTTCGGCGGATCGGCGTTGTGGTGGCTCGTTCTCGCCGGAGCCGCGGGCTCCTGGCGAACGTCGATGATGGAACGCGGCCTCAAGCGCTTGAACCGCTTCTCGGGCGCAATCATGGTTATATCCGGCGCGGCCGTGCTGGGCCTGGCTTTGGCCCGGGGCTTGGCAAATTAAACCAACAGCCCCGCCGGCGGGGCAGCCTTTCTGATCCCGCCGTTGGCTCAGGCCACGCCGAGATATTCTTTCACCAGCACTTCGGCGATCTGCACCGCGTTGAGCGCCGCGCCCTTGCGCAGGTTGTCCGAGACGCACCAGAACGAGAGGCCATTCTCGACGCTCATGTCCTTGCGGATGCGCGAGATAAACACGGCGTCCTCGCCGCCGACTTCGGCCGGCGTGACGTAGCCTTCGTCGACACGACGATCCACGACGGATATCCCGGGCGCTTTGGAGAGAATCTCCCGCGCTTCCTTATCGGTGATCGGCCGCTCGCATTCGATGTTCACGTATTCGGCGTGGCCGATGAAGCTGGCGACGCGGGCGCAATTGGCGTGCACTTTGATTTCGGGATCCAAAATCTTGCGCGTCTCCACCGCCATTTTCCATTCTTCCTTGGTCTCGCCGCTGTCCAGGAACACATCGATATGCGGGATGACGTTGAAGGCGATCTGCTTGGTGAAGAGCGACTTGGTTTCTGCGGGCGATTGGTTGGCGTAGATGCCCTTCGTCTGGTTGAAAAGCTCATCCATCGCGTCTTTGCCTTTGCCCGACGTCGACTGATAGGTCGACACCACCACGCGCTTGATCCTGAAGGCGTCGTGCAGCGGCTTCAGAGCCGTGACCATTTGGATGGTCGAGCAGTTGGGATTGGCGATGATGCCCTTCTTCTTGTAGCGCGCGATGGCTTCGGGATTGACCTCCGGCACCACCAGCGGCACATCCGGATCCATGCGGAAGTGCGACGTATTGTCGATGACGACGCAACCGGCGGCCGCGGCGCGCGGGCTGTGCACGGCCGACACCTTGGCGCCTGGTGACGACAGCGCAATGTGAACGCCCTTGAAGTCGAAGGTCTCCAGGTTCTGGACCTTGAGCACGTCGTCTTCGCCGAAGGAAACCTCTTTGCCGACGGAGCGCGAGGAGGCCAGCGCGATGACCTTCGAGACCGGGAACTGGCGCTCGTAAAGAATGTCGAGCATCTCGCGCCCCACATTGCCGGTAGCGCCAATGACCGCAACCACATAGCCGGTGCGGCGGGCGGGAGCGCGGGAGTTGTCGGGCATCGTTTCGTCCACTTCTTGCAAAGGCGGAAGCAGGCTTCCAGGGCCAAAAAAGGTGCGGCAAACTAAGCGCAACGGTCCTTGAAAGCAAGGTTGAGAGCCCATGGAGCGTGCGCCGCGGATCGCAACTTACGCCGAGTTTTGGCCTTTCTATTTGCGCGAGCATGCGCAGCCCGTAACCCGCGGGCTTCATTACGTCGGCACCAGCCTTGCGATCGCCTGTGCGGTCTATGCGGCTGTCGTGGGAGGGTGGGCCTGGGCGGCCGTGCCGGCGGCCGGATATGGATTTGCCTGGATCGCGCACGCCGCCGTCGAACACAACCGGCCTGCCACCTTCACCTATCCCGCCTGGTCGCTGCTCAGCGATCTAAGAATGTTCGGGTTATGGATCACCGGCCGGCTCCGCCCGCACCTTGAACGCGCCGGCGTAGTTAGGTAGGCGGCCGCGAAAGGATCAGCCGCCGAAAAGGGCGTTGAACTGCGTCGTCGAAAGCGCGCTGATTTGCGCGCCGGTAAAGCCCGCCGCCTGTGCCGATGACATTTCTTCGAGCTGGGTGCTCGTGAAGTACGTCACCTGCACGGTGGTGAATGCGGCGATATCCGAAGACTCGAGTCCTTTGATCTGGGCAACCGACAGCGAGGCGATCGCCGCGCTGCTGAGGGCGGTGATCTGCGCAGGGATCATGGATTTGATCTGCGAGGATGTCAGGCCCGCGAGCTGAACCGTGGTGATATGGCTGAAGATCGTACTCGCCAGCTTCGCAATCTGCGAGGTTGCCATCCCTCCGATCGCGGTTGCGGACAATCCCGCAAACTGCGTCGTCGTCAATCCGCCGATCGCGGTCGTGCTGAACGATTTAAGCGCCGTGGCCGAGAGTTGACTCAACTGGGTCGAGCTCATTTGCTGGATCTGCGCGGCAGTGATGCCCGCGATCTGGGTGCCGCCGAGTTCGCCGATCTGCGTTGAGGTGAACGCGGCGAATTGAACGGTGCTCAGCGCGGTGATCTGCGTGGCCGCAAGCGCCTTGACCTGCGTGGACGTCAGCACGCCGACGTTGTTTGTCGTCAAAGCGCCAATCTGGGCGGACGTCAGAGCCTTAATCTGGCTTGCCGTAAGGCCAACGATTTGGGTCGTGGTCAAATTCGCGACGATCGTGGTCGAGATGCTGCCGATCTGCCGCGAGGAAAAAGCGGAGACACCGGTGGCCGACAGGCCGCTGAACTGCGTTGTCGTCAGGCTGGAGATCACCGACGTACTGAAGGCCTTGAGAGCGGCGCTCGACAGCTCGCCGATTTGGGCCGACGACATGGCCGCGATCTGCGCGGCGGTAAACCCTGCGATTTGCGTGGCCGAGAGATCGCCGATCTGCGTCGAGGTGATCGCAGCGAACTGGGCTGTGGTGAAGGCACCGATCTGGGAAGAAGTAAATCCGCGCAGCTGGGTTTCGTTGAACAGAGCGACATTGGCTGCCGTGATGGCGGCGATCTGAGCGGACGAGAGGCCTTTTATCTGGCTTCCGGTAAGGCCCGTGAGCTGCGTGGTGGTCAGCGCCGCGAAGATGCCCGTTGAGAGACTGCCGATCTGGGCGGCGCTGAGAGCGGCTACGCCCGCTTCGTCAAAGCCGGCAAACTGCGCGGCCGTCAACGCGCCAAGCGCATTGGTCGTCAAGGCCTTTGCCGCCGTCACCGTAAGCTCGGCCAGCTCGCCCGCCGTCACTTGTTCGATCTTCGCGGCGTCGATCCCTGCGATTTGGGAGTTCGTGAAGCCGGCAAACTGCGTCGACGTGAATGCCGCAAATTGGGCGGTGGTCAAGGCGGCGATCTGCGTGGAATTGAAGCCTTTGATTTGCGTGACCGTGAGGGAGCCAATATTGACGAGCGACAGGGCCTCGATCTGCGTGGTCTTCATCGCCCCAATCTGGGTCGACTTCAGCCCCGCGAGCTGCGTGGTCGTCAATGAGGCGATGTTCGCGGTCGACAGCACCGCAACCTGGCTCGATTTCATGGCGCCGAGGACGTTCGCGGACAACACCGCGAACTGCGAAGGCGTCAGGACCGAGATGCTGCTTGTCGGCAAGGCTGTGATGTGACTGCTGCCGAGAGAACTCAGCTGGGTCGTGGTCAGCGAAGCGATGACGGAGGAATTGAGAGCGCCGAATTGGGATGCCGTCAGGCTTCCGATCTGTGTCGAGCTGAAGGCTCCAAAGGCCGTCGTCGACAAGGCGGCCATCTGGCCGGTCGAGAACCCATCGAGCTGGGAGGTGGTTAATGCGGCGAAGTTCGCCGTGCTGAGCGCCTGCAGCTGCGTCGACGTCAGCCCCTTGATGTTGTTGGCCGTCAATCCCCCGGCCTGCGTCGTCGTCATGGCCGACACGTGCGCGGCGGAGATGGCGCCGGCTTGGGAAGAACTCAGCGATCGCAGGATCGTCGCGGAAAAGGCCGTGAATTGCGCGGTGCTGATCGCCGCGATCTGGGTCGTCGTCAGCGGGACGCCGCGAACGATGAGATACGATTCGTATTGCGCCGGCGTGAATGCCGCGACCTGGGCGTCCGTGAGCCCGGAGAGCTGTGTGCGCAGCAACGCGCCGATCTGAGTCGTGCTGAGCGTCTGCAACTGGGTCGTCGAGAAGGCGGCCAAATGCGTGGACTTGAGACCTTTGAGCTGGCTCGTCGTCAGGTCGGCAAGAGCGCCCGACGACAATGCGCCGATATGAGCCGAACTCAGGCCGCCAAATTGCACGCGCGACAGGCCGGCGAGCTGCGTCGAAGACAGCGCCGCGAAATTCGTGGTCGAAAGGTAGTTCAGCTGGCGCGTGCTGAAGGCCGAAATCTGCGCCGCACTGAAGCCCGACAGCTGCGACGCCGTCAGTCCCGCCATACCTTCGGTGGAAATACCCTTCACCTGCGTGGTGGTAAGTCCGCTGATCTGGGTCGAGGTAAGGCCAGAAATATTGGTCGAATCGATGGCGCGGATCTGCGTGCTCTTAAGGCCGTCGATCTGTTCGTCCGTCAGATCGTCGATTTCGCTGGCGTCGAGATCGCCGAAGTTGGCGAAGCTGAGAGCACCGAGCTGCGTGCCGCTCAAGCTGAGGATTTGCGCGGCGCTGAGCGCGTTGAACGCCGTGTTATTCATACCGGCGATCTGCGCGGTCGTCAGGCCGTCGAGTTGCGTCGTCGTGATGCTGGCGATCACCGTCGTCGAAAGTGCGTTTATCTGCGACGCGGAAAAAGCGCCCAGCTGCTGCGAGGTAATCCCGGAGATATGGGTTGTCGTCAGCTGAGCGACGTTGGCGGTCGTAATCGCCCTGATCTGGCTGGTGCTGAAACTGTGGAACTGTGCCGCGCTCACGGCGCCGAACAGGGTTTGGCTCAACGCCGAAACATTACGCACCGAGAGGTAATCGAGCTGCGTGGTCGTCAGCGCCGAGATCTGCGCGGTGGAGAAATAATTGATTTCAGAGGTTGTCAGGGCTCCGACGACATTCGTCGCGAGGTTCGCGACGTCGGTGGTCGACATCGCCTGAATCTGAGCCTGCGTAAACGCCATGACATCCCCGTTCGGGAGATAGTTAACCTGGGGCTTCGCCCCGGGCGGACCGCACTAATAGGTGTGGTTAAACTACCTCATTTCGCCGCAAAGTTATACGCGCGAAGTATACGCGTGGTTGCAAAAAAATGCCCCGCTCTCGCGGGGCATTTGCATGTAATAACTGAGGGTTAGCGAATCCGTACCACTCCGCCTCGACCTTAGGCGTTCTCGCCGGCTGCGGCGCCTTCGCTCCCCATCGATTCTTCAGCGATGCGGGCCGCACGGCCGCGGCGGTCGCGCAGGTAATAGAGCTTGGCGCGGCGAACCCGGCCCTTACGGACCACTTCGACCTTGTCGACGATCGGGGCGAACAGCGGGAATACGCGTTCGACGCCTTCGCCAAAGGAAATCTTGCGGACCGTGAAGGAGGAGTTCACGCCGGCGTTCTTGCGCGCGATGCACACGCCTTCATAGGCCTGCACGCGTTCGCGCTGACCTTCGGTGACCTTCACATAGACGCGCAAGGTATCGCCCGGGGTGAAGTCCGGCAGTGCGCGCTTGGCCTTGAGTTCGGCCATGTAATCTTGTTCCAGCTGTTGCAGCGTATTCATCGTCGTCGTCCTTTTCAGTCTCTATCTTTTTGGTCTTCGTGAGGTCCGTGATTGGACCGGTTTTACGTTTTCGCCTTCGCCTTGTCCGCGTACCGGTTCCACATATCGGGCCGTCTTTCGCGGGTTATCTCTTCCGCCTGGGCCCGCCGCCATGCCTGTACTTTGGCATGATGGCCGGACTTAAGCACGTCGGGCACTTCTCGCCCATTCCACGGGTCGGGCCGCGTATAGTGCGGATACTCCAAAAGACCCGTTTCGAAACTCTCGTCCTCCAAACTCGCCGTCTTGCCCACGACACCGGGCAAAAGCCGTATCACCGCATCGAGCAGCGCCAAGGCCGCCGGCTCGCCGCCCGAGAGGATGAAGTCGCCGAGGCTGACTTCCTCCACGCCGCGGGCTTCAAGAAGGCGCTGATCCACACCTTCGTACCGCCCGCAAATCAACGTCACCCCGGGGCCCGCCGCCAATCTGCGCACGAACGGCTGATCCATCAGCCGCCCGCGCGGGGTGAGATATATCAGCGGCGTGCTCTCGACGTGAGACGCGCCAATGGCGGCATCCAACACGTCGGGGCGCAGCACCATCCCGGCCCCGCCCCCGAAGGGGCTATCGTCGACGGTGCGGTGTTTATCGCGCGCGAACCCGCGAATGTCCACCGATTCCAACGACCACAGACCGTCCTCCAACGCCTTGCCCGCCAAAGAAAATCCCAGCGGGCCCGGAAACATCTCCGGGAACAGGGTCAAGACCACGGCACGAAAGGCAGGACTGCTCATCGCTCCGTCTCGTCTTCTTCTTTCCCGGTCTCATCCGTTTCGCCGCCAAGCAGGCCGGGGACCCGGTGAACCATCACACGGCCGCCTTTGACATCGAGTTCGGCAATCACCTCCGATGTCAGCGGGATCAGGACCGAGTCCCGCCCTTCACCGACCTCCATCATGTCGCCGCCGCCGAAGTTGTGTAGGGCGCTCACTCTGCCTATGACCTCTCCACTCGTCAGCGTCACGTCCGCGCCGATCAGATCGGCGTGGTAGAACGTCCCTTCCTCGGGCGCAGGCAAAGCGCTGCGCTCGACAAAGAGCTCAGCCCCCTTCAAACCCTCCGCGGCGGTGCGGTCTGCGATGCCCGCGAGCTTCGCGATCACCACACCTTGCGCCGACCCGACCACGGTCACCTTGAACGTGCGACCGTCGTCGGTGGTCACGGGTCCGTAGGCGCCGATAGCTTGGGGGACTTCCGTGAAACTCTTGATCCGCACTTCACCGCGTAGACCCTTTACGCCGACAACGACGCCAAGGCACACGCGGGCGGGCGAGCTCAAGGAAGACCGTCCCGAAGGTTAGGCCTGCGCTTCGCCGCTGGCCGCCGCCTCCGCGGCCGCCTTGGCCGCTTCTTCGGCCGCCTTCAACCGTTCTTGAGCCTTGGCGCGCGGCTTATCCTTCTTGGTCTGTTCGTTCACCTTCGGCGCCTCGGCGAGCCCGATCTTCGAAAACAAGCGCGCGACGCGGTCGGTCGGAAGAGCGCCGACGCTGACCCAATGCTTGATACGATCTTCCTTCACGACCAAACGTTCCTTGTGATCGTGTGGAACGCGCGGATTGTAGGTGCCGACCTTCTCGATGAAACGGCCGTCGCGCGGGCTTCGCGTATCGGCGACGACGATGCGGTAAGCCGCCTGCTTCTTCGCGCCAGCGCGCGACAGTCTGATCTTGAGTGACATTCAAAAGTCTCCTTCTTCGAGTTCGTAAGATGTTTATCGTTTGCCAAAGGGAAAACCGCCGGGGCGCGGTAGGCCGCCGGTCAACTTGCCGAGGCCGCCGCCAAGTCCTCCGCCGGGAAGACCAGGCATGCCGCCGCCGCCCATGAGGGCGCCGAGGGCGCCAAGTCCGCCCATCTTCTTCATGCGCTTCATCACGGTTTCCATCTGCTGATGCTGTTTGAGCAGCTTGTTCACTTCCGGAACCGACGTGCCCGAGCCGGTAGCGATACGCTGCTTGCGCGAGGCCTTGATGAGATCCGGATTACGGCGCTCTTTCGGCGTCATCGACTGGATGATCGCTTCAAGGCGTTTGAACTGCTTGGGATCGAGATCGGCGCTCTTGACCTGTTTGATCGCCTGGCCGAGGCCTGGAATGAGGCCCAGCAGACCCTTCATGTCGCCCATGCGCTGGATTTGCTGCAGCTGGGTGAGCATGTCGTTGAGGTCGAATTTGCCCTCCTGCATGCGCGCGGCGAGCTTCTCGGCTTTATCCTGATCAATGGTCGTGATCGCCTTTTCGACCAGGCTGACGACGTCGCCCATGCCGAGGATCCGGCCGGCAATGCGTTCGGGATTGAAGGTGTCGAGGGCGTCGACCTTTTCACCGACGCCGATGAGCTTGATCGGGCGGCCGGTGACCGCGCGCATGGACAGCGCCGCGCCGCCGCGGGCGTCACCGTCGACGCGCGTAAGGACGATGCCGGTGATGCCGACTTTCTCGTTGAACGACTGCGCGGTGGTGACCGCGTCCTGGCCGATCATGGCGTCGGTGACGAGCAGCGTCTCGTGCGGCTTCACGACGTCACGCACCGCCGCGACTTCCGCCATCATCGCTTCGTCGATGGTGAGACGTCCGGCGGTGTCGAAGATCACGACGTCAAAGCCGCCATTGCGCGCATCGATGAGACCGCGGCGCGCGATGTCGATCGGCTGCTGACCCGCCACGATCGGCAGCGTGACGACATTCACCTGTTTGCCGAGGATGGCGAGCTGGTCCTGCGCCGCGGGGCGATAGACGTCGAGCGAGACCATGAGGACGCGTTTCTTGAACAGCGCCTGCAGGCGGTTTGCGATCTTTGCGGTGGTCGTCGTCTTACCGGAACCCTGGAGACCGACCATTAGCACCGGAACGGGCGCCGGAGCCGCGAGAGAAATATCGCCGGGCGCATCCTTGCCGCCGAGCATGTCGACGAGCGCGTCGTGAACGATCTTCACGACCATCTGGCCGGGCGTCACGGACTTCACGACCGCTTCGCCGACCGCCTTCTCGCTCACCTTGGCGATGAAGTCCTTCACCACCGAGAGCGCGACGTCGGCCTCGAGCAGCGCGACGCGCACTTCGCGCATCGCCGCGGCGACATCGGCCTCGCTCAGCGCACCGCGACCGGTGAGCTTCGAGAAGACGGCGCTGAGCTTGTCGGTTAGCGAATCAAACATTGAACGTCCAAAAGCGGTTACGCGCCCGTGCGCGTTATCGCGGACGAGCGGCCCCGGAGGGGAAGCAAAAACCCGAGTTGTCAGGCTTTAGCGGGCGGTGGTGTACCGTTGGGAGGCTTGGGAGTCAATGAACGCAGAAATAATGACGTTATTTCAATATGTTATAGCAAGTATTGGACCGCGAGCAGGCCGACCGGCGTCATCACCACAGTATATGGAAGGGCCATCCACATCATCCGGCCGTAGCCGAGCCGGATAAGCGGGGCTAGAGCCGAGGTCAGAAGGAAGAGGAAAGCCGCCTGCCCGTTCGGAGTGGCGACGCTTGGAATGTTGGTCCCGGTATTTACGGCAACAGCAAGAAGCTCGAACTGCTCGCGGCCGATACGTCCGGCGTCGAAAGCCTCCTTGATCGAACTGATGTAGACTGTCGCGACGAAGACGTTGTCGCTGATGGCAGAGAGAAGCCCGTTAGCGAGGTACATCAGAACCAGTTGCCGCTGTCCCTCCGAGGCCAGGACCAAATCGATGACCGGCGCAAAAAGGTGCTGCTCGTGGATAACCGCGACAACGGCGAAGAAGGTGACAAGCAGGGCCGTGAACGGAAGCGCTTCCTCGAATGCGTGACCGATCTTCTTCTCTTCAATGACGCCGCAGAAAGCAGTGGCGAGCACGATCACGGAGAGCCCGATCAATCCCACTTCGGCGATATGTAATGCGAGCCCAAGAACCAGGAGCGCGGCGACGGCTGCCTGTATAACGAGCCGCACGGTTTTAGCGACTGTATGGTCAAGCGCCCTTTCGCGGTCATGATGAACGATGGCTTTCCTGGCTTCCTCGGGAAGGGCCTCGCCATAGCCGAACCACCCGAAACGCTCGACGCACACGCAGGTCACGAGGCCCGCCGCCAGCACAGGAAGCGACACCGGGGCCATCTTGAGAAAGAATTGCTGAAATTCCCAGCCGACGACGTTGCCGATCAAAAGGTTCTGGGGTTCACCTACCAGCGTGCAGACACCGCCCAGCGCCGTGCCCACCGCAGCATGCATAACTAGGGAGCGGAGAAAGCCGCGGAACCGTTCAAGATCGCGTCGCGTGTGGGGCTCGGGGATACCATCGTCATCGAGATCCACGCGCCCGCCTGACACGACGCGGTGGTAGACGCCGTACAACCCCGTCGCGACAGTGATGACGACGGCCATGACCGTCAAGGCATCCAAAAAAGCCGAAAGGACGGCAGCCGAGGAAGAGAAGAGCAGCGAGAGAACAAGCTTGCTGTGAATGCGGACCAGCAGCTTCGTAAAAACAAACGTCAGCAGATCGCGAAGGAAATAAATCCCGGCCACCATGAACATCAGCAGAAGAATAACGCCGAAATTGAGTTCGGCCTCTCGGTACACCGCTTCGGGACTGGCGAGGCCCAGGATCACAGATTCGATCGCAAGAAGGCCGCCCGGCTGCAAGGGATAGCACTTGAGAGCCATCGCGAGCGTGAAGATGAATTCCATCAGGACAAGCCAGCCGGTGACAAACGGTCCCGCGATAATGAGCGCAACGGGATTGATGATTAGAAACGCGGCGACGACGATCTTGTACCAATCGGGCGTGTTACCTAGAAACGCGCGTCCTAGAGCCTGCGGAATTGTGGAGCTAGCAGTAGTGGACGATGGTTTCACTTTCTCACCCGGGGTCTGACACGCGGCAATAAGTTGCCGGCAAAGAGAGAGGACGTGTGCTCCGCTTTATAACGCGCCGAAAACGCTTGCCCAACCGCAATCGGAAGCCTTTGATCGTCACAAAGTCCTCAATGGTGACACTTCATCCACGTAACAGATGATCGATTTCGTACTGCTCGTAACAGGCGTCTTATTCGCTGCAGCGGGCGGTGAACTCTTCGTACGCGGCGCTGTCGGGCTTGCACGCGCGCTTCGCGTACCCGCCGGCGTCATCGGTGCGACCGTGGCGGCGTTCGCAACATCGAGTCCAGAACTGATGGTCTCCACGCTCGCGGCCGTCGAGGGCCGGCCTCAAATCGGCCTCGGCGACGCGTTGGGCAGCAACATCGTGAATATTGCTCTTGTGCTCGGTACGACGCTTTGTATCTCTGCGATCGCCGTAAGTCGCGACAGCGTGAAACGGGATCTTCCGGTCGCCGTCGCTGCGCCCGTCGTTACCGGCTTCTTACTCCACGATGGAATGTTGTCGCGCGCGGACGGCACTCTTCTCATCGCGGGTTTCGTGATGTGGGCGACCGTTACGATTCGGGCCGCGATAGACCGCCGACACGAAATGTCCGCCGTGGACGCCCTCGTTTGGCGAGCCTCAGTCCTTCAGAGCATCGCTGGACTGGCGGCGCTATTGATAGCCGGCCGCCTCATCGTCGACGGCGCCAGCGCTATTGCGCTCCGTTTCGGTGTCGATCCCTATATTATCGGCGCAACCATCGTGGCGGCCGGTACGTCGGCGCCGGAACTTGCCACTGCGGTTGTCGCGAAGCTGCGGGGATATGACGATTTAAGTGTTGGGACCATTCTCGGTAGCAATATCTTCAATGGGCTTGCGATCGTAGGGCTTGCGGCGGTCATTACTCCGATCGTGGTCGACTTCAACATCGTCGCGGTAACGCTCGCCATTGGTCTCGTCGCACTGGCGGTGATCCTTCCAGGCCCGTCGGCCGTCCTCGACCGTCGGCGCGGCGCCGTTCTGGTTCTGTTTTACTTCCTGCATGTCGGGCTTACCTACGCCCTGGCCTAGCTGAAAACGGGGCGCTTTTTCATTTAATAACAGATGGTTGATAAGCGGCGGGGCCACCAACCCTGGACAGCGATACCCCCCGCACCTATAACCCGGCCATGACTCGCCCCCAACCAGAATCGGCCGGGCTTTCTTTCCGAAAGATGCACGGCCTCGGCAACGACTTTGTCGTGCTCGATGGCCGCCAAACGCCGGTGCGGTTCACGGGCGAGACCGCGAGCGCGATCGCCAATCGCCGCACGGGTGTGGGCTGCGACCAGATCCTCATCCTCGAACCCCCGCGTAACGGCGGTGACGCGTTCATGGCGATCCGCAACTCCGACGGCGGGCAGGTGCAAAGCTGCGGCAACGGCACGCGCGCCATCGCCCAAGTGCTGTTTGAAGAAACCGGCAAGGATAGACTGGTGATCGAGACCCTCGCCGGCCCGGTGACGGCATGGCGCGCCGGCGATCTCATCGCCGTCGATATGGGACCGGCGCGGACGGATTGGCGCGAGATTCCGCTCGCGCAGGAAAAAGACACGCTGCACCTGATGATCGGCGAAGGCGCGCTGCAGGATCCTGTTGCGGTAAACATGGGCAACCCGCACGCGGTGTTTTTTGTCAAAGATGCCGACGCGGTCGACCTCGCCGCGGTGGGACCCAAACTCGAGCACCATCCGTTGTTTCCCGAACGGGTCAACGTCGAGGCGGTACAGGTGCTGAACCGTGAACGGCTACGGATGAGGGTTTGGGAACGCGGTGCGGGTATCACGCTGGCCTGCGGCACCGGCGCGTGTGCGAGCCTCGTCGCCGCCGCCCGCAGAGGGCTTGCCGATCGGTCCGCCGTGGTGACATTGGACGGCGGCGATCTCTTCATCACCTGGCGCGATGACGGACATGTGGTCATGACCGGGCCGGCCGAAGAAAGCTTCCGCGGCACGCTTGACGCTCATCTCGCGAAAGGCCTCGTGTCATGACGTGCGCGCCCGCGTCCGATCGCGCGCCGCGAGTCATCAGCCTTGGTTGCCGCCTCAATACATATGAGGGGGAGGTCATGCGCGGCCATGCGCGCGATGCCGGTCTGGCCAACGCCATCATCGTCAATACCTGCGCGGTCACCAAAGAGGCCGAGCGGCAGGGATTGCAGACCCTGCGTAAGCTGCGGCGCGAGAATCCGGGCGCCCATATCGTCGCCACCGGATGCGCCGTGCAACTTGACCCCGCGCGCTATGCAGCAATGCCGGAGGTCGACCGGGTGCTCGGCAACGAGCACAAGATGAAAGCCGAGAGCTTCCACGTCGACATGGGCGAGAAAGTGCTGGTCAGCGACATCATGACCGTACGCGAGACCGCTGGCCATCTGGTGGAAGGTTTCGACGGCCGCACGCGTGCCTTCGTCCAAGTCCAACAGGGCTGCGATCATCGCTGTACGTTCTGCATTATCCCCTTCGCACGCGGCAATAACCGCAGCGTGCCGATGGGGCGGATCGTTGAAGAGGTGCGCGGCCTGGTGGCGAGCGGCTATCAGGAGATCGTCATCACCGGAGTCGATATCACCGGTTACGGCGGCGATCTTCCAGGCACGCCCGGCCTGGGGCAGATGGTCCGGCGCCTGCTGATGGCCGTGCCTGAACTTCGGCGCCTGCGTCTCTCGTCGCTCGACCCGGCCGAGGCCGACGAAGATCTCTTCCGGCTGATGAAGGACGAGCCGCGCCTTATGCCGCACTTCCACATCTCGGCGCAGGCCGGGGACGACATGATCCTCAAGCGCATGAAGCGGCGTCACACGCGCGCCGGCATCATTGCGTTTTGCGAACACGTAAGACGCCTGCGTCCGGACGCCGTTTTTGGCGCCGACCTGATCGCGGGCTTTCCCACCGAAGACGAGGCGATGTTCGAAAACACCGAACGCCTCATCGACGACGCGGGCCTAACACTCCTGCATGTCTTCCCCTATTCAATCCGGCCCGGGACACCGGCGGCGCGTATGCCGCAAGTGGACGGCGCCGCGGTCAAGGAACGCGCCGCACGGCTGCGCGCCAAAGGCGCCGAAGCGGTCAAGCGCTGCCTCAAAGCCCAGGTGGGACGCGAGGCCGACGTGCTGATGGAGAAGGACGGCCGCGGGCACAGTCAGCATTATCTGCCTGTGGACGTCGACGGCGCCGCGCCGGGCCGTCTCGTGACAGTGCGCATTACCGGCGCCACTGAACAGAGTCTTACAGGCACTATTTAATGTCGTTACGCGATTTGCTTCCGGGAGGCAAAACCTCCGAGGAAGTCCACCAGCAGTACCAGACCGAATGGTCACTGAAACTGAACGAGGGCCTGGCCAAGTCCTCGAGCCGCATTGTGGCGGGTATCGGCGACATCCTGACCAAAAAGAAGCTCGACGATGCGACACTCGCCGAACTCGAAGACCTGCTGATCACCGCCGACCTCGGCACTGCGACGGCTGCGAAGCTGGTGCAGGCCTTGGCGAAAACGCGGGTCGGGCGCGATGTCACGGCTGAAGAGGTGCGTGAGTCCTTTGCCGCCGATATCAGACGCATTCTCGAACCGGTGGCGCGGCCGCTGGTGGTCGATCCCGATCACAAGCCGTTCGTCGTGCTCGTGGTCGGGGTCAATGGCGCCGGAAAGACCACGACCATCGGTAAGATCGCTCATCAGATGAAAGCCGCGGGCCTCCGAGTCTCGATGGCCGCGGGCGATACGTTCCGCGCCGCCGCTGTGGAACAGCTGAAGGTGTGGGGCGCCCGCGCCGGCGCGCCGGTGTTCGCGCGCGATACAGGCGCCGACGCGGCGGGACTGGCGTTCGAAGCGCTGCTCGAAGCCAGGAAGCGCGGCGACGATGTGCTGCTGATCGATACCGCCGGCCGCCTCCAGAATAAAGACGCGTTGATGGCGGAACTGCAGAAGATCGTGAGGGCGATCAAGAAGGTCGAACCGAGCGCCCCGCACGCGACGCTGCTCGTTCTCGATGCGACGGTCGGCCAGAACGCTCATGCCCAGGTCGAAGTCTTCAAGAGCATGACCGGGGTCACGGGCCTTGTCTTAACAAAGCTGGATGGAACCGCCAAAGGGGGCGTCGTCGTCGCGCTCGCGGAGAAATTCGCGCTGCCCGTCCACTACGTCGGCGTCGGCGAAGGAGCCAACGACTTGCGGCCGTTCACGTCGCACGCATTCGCGCGCGGCCTCATGGGACTGAACCCGACCTCCTAAATGGACGTGACCGAACACCTGATCCCGACGCCGAGAGGACGGGTGTTTGTCCGCGAATGGCGGGGATCGCCCGCGGCGCCCGCGATCGTTCTTTTGCACGATTCACTGGGCTGCGTGGAGTTGTGGCGCGACTTTCCGCTTGAACTTGCCGCGGCGACCGGGCGGCGCGTCATCGCTTACGACCGGCCGGGCTTTGGCCGGTCGGACGCGCAGGCCGAGCGACTGGGGCTGGATTTCATCACGACCGAATGCATCCAATCGCTTCCGATACTGTCGAAATCGCTGGGGTTCGACCGCTTCGTGCTGTTCGGCCATAGCGTCGGCGGTGAAATGGCGGTGGCAGGCGCCGCCGAGCCAGGCTCACATTGCCATGGGGTGGTGAGTGTCTCGGCGCAGATCTTCAGCGAAGAACGCACATTCGAGGGGATTCGCGCCGCCCGGCCGAAGCTCGCGCCCGGAAGCCCCCAGTACGAGCGCCTGAAAAAATATCATGGCGAAAAGACCGACTGGGTCTTGAGCGCCTGGATCGACAACTGGCTGGACCCCGAATTCGTCCTGGACATGGCGCCTTACATGAGGCGAGTCGTCTGCCCCGTGCTCGCGATTCATGGCGACCGCGACGAATTCGGCAGCGCGGCGCAGGCGCGCCGTCTGTGTGAGAGCGTTGCCGGACCTTCGACACTGCATCTCATGAAAGACTGCGGCCACGTGCCGCACCGCGAACGGCCGGCCGAAGTGCTTGAAACGGTGCGTCTGTTCCTGGGTTAGAGCCCGAGCGCGTCCAGCCATTCGGCGAACATGAGCCGTGCTTGTCTTTCCAATGCAGGGGCGTAGCGCCTGGCGTCGGAGCGCAAGGCTTTCACATGAGCGCCCTGGGTCGCGGCGATTTCCACGGCATGGCCGACGTACCAATTTTCCAGGTCATGGCCGATGACTTCCGGATGGCACTGAAACGCGAGCGTATTCTTGCCCCAGCTGAAGATCTGATGGAAGCACACGCCCGTGCCCGCAAGAAGCGTCGCGTCCTTCGGAAGATCGAAGGTGTCGCCGTGCCAGTGGAACATGAACGTGTGTTCGGGACCGACGTGGCGCACCGGCGACTGATAACCGGCGGCGGTGAGGATCAGCGGCGACCAGCCGATCTCCTTTTCCCGATTGGGATAAACCCGCGCCCCGAGAGCGCCGGCAATGAGCTGCGCACCGAGGCAAATGCCAAGCGTAGGCTTGTCGGCCTTTAGGCGCTGCTCAAGCGCTGCGACCTCATGCTTGAGAAATGGATAGAGGTCATCCTCGTAAACGCCGATCGGCCCGCCGAGAACGACCAGAAGGTCCGGAGTCAGCGGATCGAAATTGCTCCAGTCGGCAACGGGCGCCTCGACATAGGCCACGTTCCAATCGCGGGCGGCGAACATCCCGGCGAGCACGCCGAGATCCTCGAACGCCACATGGCGGATGACGACGACGTTCACGCCGTCCGACTTACGTGCGCGCGGCATCGCTACTCCAGAAAGCTGTCAGGCGACTTCTTCGACGGCGCCGTGGCAGTGCTTGTACTTCTTGCCCGATCCGCACGGACAGGCTTCGTTGCGCGCAACTTTGCCCCAGGTAGAAGGATCGTTCGGATCGCGTTGCTCGGGCCGCACGCGAGGTAACATTCTTTGGGCGTCGATCGCGGACGGCAACGGCGCAATCGAGCCGACCACGGGCTGCACCTGTTCCTTGATCTCCTGGACACGCTGGGGGGCGCGAGGTTCAAGATCCTCGGGCGGCGGGGCAACGCGCAGCTCGATGCGAGACAGAATGCCGGTGACGCGCTCCCGCAATCCCGAGAGAAGCTCGTTGAACATCTGAAACGCTTCGCGCTGGTACTCGAGCAAAGGCTGTTTCTGGCCGTAGGCGCGCAGATTCACACTGTGACGCAGCATGTCGAGCTGGGCCAGGTGATCGCGCCAGCCTTGGTCGATCATCTGCAGAATCAGGCTCTTTTCGACGCGGCGCATGATATCGGGGCCTATCGCGGCGGCCTTGGTGTTGAACTTGTCGTCCGCCAGCTTGGTAATGCGCTCGCGGATTTCTTCCTCGGCGATACCTTCCTCCGTCGACCATTCCTTCACCGGCAGGTCGACGCCGAGCAGCCGCAGCGCTTCCTCGTGCAGACCCGACCAATCCCAGGCCTCCTGCATCTGACCCGCGGGGATGGCTTTCGCGACGATGTCGTCGATCACTTCATGACGCATGTCGGTGACCATGTCCGAGAGGTCTTCGGAGCGCATCATGTCCTTGCGCTGCTCGAAGATCACGCGGCGCTGGTCGTTCATGACGTCGTCGTATTGCAGCAGGTTCTTGCGGATGTCGAAATTGCGCGCTTCGACTTTCTGCTGCGCCTTCTCGATCGCCTTGTTGATCCACGGGTGGATGATCGCCTCGCCGGGCTGCAGGCCAAGGCGCTGCAGCATCGTATCCATGCGTTCGGAGCCGAAGATGCGCATGAGATCGTCCTGCAGCGACAGAAAGAACTTCGACGCACCCGGGTCGCCCTGCCGGCCCGAGCGGCCGCGCAGCTGGTTATCGATGCGCCGGCTTTCGTGGCGTTCCGTCCCGACCACGTAGAGACCGCCGGCCGCGAGCGCGACGCTCTTCTTTTCCGCAACGTCCATGCGGATGGCTTCTTTTTCCTCGTCGCTGAGGGCCCGTCCCAACCGCGCCTCTTCGCCGCGAACCCGGAATTCGACGTTGCCGCCGAGCTGAATGTCGGTGCCGCGGCCGGCCATGTTGGTAGCGATGGTCACCGCGCCCGGCACGCCGGCCTGGGCGATGATGTAGGCTTCCTGCTCGTGGTACTTCGCGTTCAAGACTTGAGGATTGATCTTGGTCTTCTTGCGCAGGAGTGCGGCGAGCGTTTCCGACTTTTCGATCGACACGGTTCCGACAAGCACCGGCTGCTGGCGCGCCATGCATTCTTCGACCAGCGTCACGATCGCCTGGTACTTTTCGTCGGCGGTGCGATAAACCTCGTCGTGCTCGTCCTTGCGGGCGCGCGGCACGTTGGGCGGCACTTCGACGACCTCGAGGCCGTAAATCTGGCCAAACTCCTCCTCTTCCGTCATCGCCGTGCCGGTCATGCCGGCGAGCTTGGGATACATGCGGAAGTAGTTCTGGAACGTGATGCTGGCGAGCGTCTGGTTCTCGTTCTGAACCGAGACGCCCTCTTTCGCTTCGATCGCCTGGTGCAGGCCATCGGAGAGGCGGCGGCCTTCCATCACGCGCCCGGTGAACTCGTCGATCAGGTGAACCCGGTCGTCGCGTACGAGGTAATCGACGTCGCGCTTGAACATGTGGTGAGCGCGCAGCGCCTGATTGAGGTGATGCACCAGAACGACGTTATGCAAGTCGTAAAGGTCGCCTTCCTTCAGGATCCCCTGCTCCCGCATCAAGTTCTCGGCGTACAGGCTTCCGGCGTCTGTGAAGGTGATCGAGCGTTGCTTCTCGTCCTTCTCGTAGTGCTCCGGCTTGAGTTGCGGAATAATCTTGTTCACACGATCGTATAAGTCAGTGCGGTCCTGTGACGGGCCCGAGATGATCAGCGGCGTGCGCGCCTCGTCGATGAGAATCGAGTCGACTTCGTCGACGATGGCGTAATTGAAGTCGCGATGGACCATCTCCTCCATGCTGTACTTCATATTGTCGCGCAGATAGTCGAAGCCGAGTTCGTTGTTGGTGGAATAGGTGACGTCGCACGCATAAGCGGCGCGGCGCTCGGCGTCGGTGAGATTGTGCTGGATGCAGCCGACGGTGAGGCCGAGGAAGCGGTAGATCTGGCCCATCCATTCGGCGTCGCGCTTGGCGAGGTAGTCGTTCACGGTGACCACGTGCACGCCCTTGCCGGACAGAGCGTTGAGATAGACCGGCAAGGTCGCCACCAGGGTCTTGCCTTCGCCGGTCCCCATTTCCGCGATCATGGCGCGGTGCAGGACCATGCCGCCCATCATCTGCACGTCGAAGTGGCGCTGTTTGAGCGTCCTTTTCGCCGCCTCGCGGACCGTGGCGAAGGCATCCACCAGGATGTCGTCGAGGCTCTCTCCGGCGGCGAGGCGCCCCTTGAGCCAATCGGTGCGCGCGCGCACGCCCGCGTCATCCAGGGCCGCAATTTCGGCTTCCTTGGCATTGATGGCATCGACGGTAGGACGGAGAGACTTGATAAGACGGTCGTTGCGCGACCCAAAAATGCGTTTGGCGAGGGCGCCGAACATTGGAACCTCAAGGGAGGAAGAAGAAAGGCGCGGGGCCAAAAGCCAGACGCCGGCAGACGCTGGCAGGAGAGATAGAAGCAGAGGTTGCCGAAGTCAACGGAAGGGACCCTAGATTTCGCTGAATTCATTGATACTTTGCGACTTTTAGCTCCACCGCGCGGGTCCTGCGAGGCCAAACGTCGCGCCTTCGGCGCAAAGCCGGCAAACTTGTTCGAGGGGAAGGCTTATGCCATTGAAGCGCGCACCCTTTTTCGAATTCGACCACATCAGATGACCATAAAAGTCTCGCCCCTCGCGCCGCCGCGCATCCCGACGCTGCCGCCCATCGCGGGCGTCCGCCTTGCCCACCACGCGGCGGGAATCCGCTACAAGGTGCGCTCGGACCTCATGGTTGCGGTCATGGACCCCGGTACAACGGTGGGGGGAGTCCTGACGCGCTCGCTGACGGCTTCGGCGCCGGTGGAAAGCTGCCGGGCGCACTTGAAGGGTGGATCCGGGCGCGTGGCCGTGGTGAACGCCGGCAACGCGAACACCTTCACCGGGCGGCGCGGTGTCGCCGACGTAGAGGCAACCTGCGCGGCGGCGGCACAAGTGTTCGGATGCAAACCCACGGAAGTCTTCGTGGCGTCGACCGGAACCATTGGCGTCCCTCTCCCCGTCGAGAAGATCACCGAAGCGCTGCCGCTGATCCCGGCCAAATTATCCGATGCCGACTGGCTTGCCGCCGCACAGGCGACGATGACCACCGATACGTTTCCAAAGCTGGCCACGCGGAGCCTCTCGATCGACGGCAAGGCGGTGACCATCAACGGCTTCTGCAAGGGCTCGGGCATGATCGCACCCGACATGGGCACAATGCTGGCCTATGTATTCACCGATGCGGCCCTGTCGCCGGCCATGGCGCAGTCGCTGATCGCCGCAGGCGCGGACGTCAGCTTCAATTGCATGACGGTGGACAGCGATACCTCGACGTCCGACACCCTGCTGCTGTTCGCCACCGGAAAAGCCGGCCACACGCCGATCGAGACGTTGTCAGATCCCCGCGTCGCCGGATTCAAAAGCGCACTCGATTCCTTGCTGATTGAACTCGCGAAGCTGGTGGCGCGGGACGGTGAAGGCGCCAGCAAGTTCATCGAAGTGCGCGTGCGCGGCGCCGAGCACGACAAGGCGGCAAGGCGTATCGCGCTTTCCATCGCCAACTCGCCGCTTGTGAAGACGGCCATTGCCGGCGAAGACGCCAACTGGGGCCGCATCGTCATGGCGGTGGGAAAGGCCGGCGAGCGCGCCGATCGCGACAAACTCGAAATCGCGATCGGCGGAACGGTCATCACCCGTGACGGTGCGCCGGTACCGGATTATGACGAAACGCCGGTCGTGGCGCATATGAAGGGCCAGGAGATCGGCATCGACGTGGACGTCGGGATCGGCAAGGGCAGCGCCGTCGTGTGGACCTGTGATCTCACCCATGGCTATATCGACATCAATGGCTCCTACCGCACCTGAAGGCACGCAGATCGAGAGCGAGGACGGCTGTTGGAGCGCCGGCGCGGATCCGCGCCCGGGACTTCCGATCGTCACGGTCGTCGCCGTTGCGTTGCTCGACGCCGACAACCGCATCCTTCTGACCCAGCGGCCCGAGGGCAAACCCCTTGCCGGTCTTTGGGAGTTCCCGGGCGGCAAAGTGCACGAAGGCGAGACGCCGGAGGCGGCCTTGATCCGCGAGCTTCACGAAGAGCTCGGTATCGACATACGCGCAAGCTGTCTCGCGCCGCTGACGTTCGCCTCGCACTCCTATGAAAAATTCCATCTTCTTATGCCGCTCTATGTGTGCCGCCAGTGGCGCGGCCACCTCTGCGCCAAGGAAGGACAGGCGATGGCCTGGGTGCGCGCGCCGCGTTTACGCGAGTACCCGATGCCGCCGGCGGACGTGCCGCTGATCGCCATTCTTCAGGACTGGCTTTAGATGAGCGCGGCGCCGACAGCGTGTGTTTTGATCATCGGCGATGAGATTCTCTCCGGCCGCACGCAAGACGCCAATCTCAAATACTTCGCGTCGCGCTTCGCCGAACTCGGCGTTCGCCTGAAGGAGGCAAGGGTCATCCCCGATGATGCCGACGTGATCGTCGATACCTTGAACGCCGCGCGTATGCGCTACTCCTATGTCATAACCACGGGCGGCATCGGTCCCACCCACGACGACATCACAGTGTCCTGTGTTGCCCGTGCTTTCGGCCGGCAGGTGATCCGCCATGCCGAAGTCGTCAGACGCATGACGGCCTACTTCGGCGACAGATTGAACGACGCGCGCCTGAAAATGGCCGAGGTCCCCGATGGGCCCGACGTCAGCTTGATCGAGAGCGAAGCCACCATTGCCCCCGGTTTCCGGATTGAAAACGTCTTTGTCCTGGCCGGCGTGCCGAGCATCGCGCAAGCGATGTTCGAGGCGCTCGTACCGCAACTTCAACGCGGCGCGCCGATGCTGTCGGGAAATGTCGGCAGTGCGGTGCGCGAGGGAGATATTGCCGCCGGACTTACCGACATCCAGAACAGATATCCGCACGTGGCCATCGGCAGTTATCCCTCGATGCGCAGCGGCGGTTTCCACACGAGCATCGTCGCGCGCAGCACCGACCGCGCCGAAATCGAAAAGGTTCTGGCGGAGGTCGTGGACCTGATGCGGGTGCACGGCGGTACGCCGATGCGCGATCCCTAATCCTTTTCCTCTTTCTCGGGCGTATCGCCCTTGAAGCCGCAAGCGGCAAGAAGCTCGAGCATATGGGCGGGCGCCGGGGCGCGCACGCGGACAGGATCGCGCTTGGGATAGAGCGGCAAGGTTACGGCCCGGGCATGAAGCATAAGGGGGCCTTCGAACGCGGGCGTGCCGGTTCGTCCGTAGACGCGATCGCCCATGACAGGGCAACCAAGTAATGCCGCGTGTACGCGGATCTGATGAGTACGCCCCGTATGAGGGTGAAACTCCATCCAGGTCCGCACGCCGTCGGGCGTGTCGATCGAGCCGCGCACTTTATAATCGGTGATCGCGGGCTGGCCGTTGGGATCGGCCTGCATCTTCCATCCCGCGCCGCGTCCCGGGATCTTGGCGAGCGCGAGTTTGATACGACCTTCGTCTTCCCTGGGCCGCCCGTCGACAACCGCCCAATAGGTCTTCCGCACTTTGCCGCCGGCAAATAAGTCGCCCACCTGACGCAGGGCCTTCGAATGCCGGCCGAGGACGAGGCAGCCGGAGGTATCGCGATCCAGGCGGTGGGCGAGCGATGGCGCGCGCGGCAATCCAAAGGTGAGATGAACGAAGGCCTGCTCTAGATTTGGTCCGCCGCCGAATCCGGCGTGGACCGGAATCCCGGTTGGCTTATCGATCACAAGGATCATCGCGTCGCGATAGAGAACGCGTGATTCTATGTCGGCCTGAGTGACGGGTGCTGCAGCTGGATTGGGCATGGCCCCGAATAACCTTAACGAAGGTGTCGGATCAAGCGCCGCCGCGGCGACTTAACGCTCTCGATGTGGCAGATGTCTATCAAGTCTGGTATTTGTGAGCCTCATCTCCACGGCCCATCGTAATGACCGCTCTTGCAGCCGAACAAGATCAGCTAACCTCTATTGTGGTGAGCATCGACGCGGCGCGTAAGTCCGGTGATTGGGCGTCGGTTCATGAGATTTCGGAAAGCGGACTTGAGATCGCGCCGGGCAAAGCTGGGCTTCATGCCGCGCGGATCGAGGCCGCCTACCGGCTGAAGCGCTGGCGCGCCATGTACCGCGCATGCGTCGATATGTTCGAGAAGGTGAAAATTCCCGAGCCGCACCTCACCCAAGCGCGGCCGGACGAGGAACCGCGCGCTTATTCCTTCACCTTCGCCGACTCGCGACTTCGCGTATACCTGCTCGTGTTAGCCGCCGTGATTGTGGGGCTTGCCGCCGGCAGCGGCGTGCAATGGGGGACGGCGGGCGCGCTATGGAGCACGGGAGGATTGCTTGGAGTGCTGACCGTGACGGAGGCGCTCTATCGCTGGCACTTGTATGCAAGCCGCGGGATTGCCGGCGAGCGCCACGCTTATCCTGGGAAGATTCCCGGCGGTCAGTTCGCGGTCAACAGCGCTGTCGCTTACGTTCCAAATCCGGTGCGCGGATACGACTTGAAACCCGACACGCGTTTTGTCCGCATCCTGGTCGACAACGGGCGCGTCGTCGACGCTCATACCGCCACGACGGATCGCAATGGGAACGTCGGCTTTACTGACACCGAGGCCGATGAGAACGCACTTACGATCGCGGTTTTCGGAGACTCCTACACGAGCTTCCCTGGCAATGGGGCGACTATAGGGGAGCTTGAAGGCGTGGAGTGGCCATTCTTCATGAAGCGTGCGCTGAACAAGGGTGGGCTGAACGCCCGGGTCTTGAATTATGGCCGGTCCGGCCACGGCGTACGCCAGATGTTCGACACTGCAGCGGATGTTGTCGACCGCCACAAGGTCAATCTGGTCATCATTGCGTTCATCATCGATGATCTGGACCGCCACCGGATGTGGTTCGAAGCGCGCGAGATTGGAGGCAAGGTCCGAAGCTTCCGCCGCATCGGTAAGGACGCGCCCTTCCACGAATGGGCCGAGCAAGAAATCATCGACGAGCGCGTGACGATGGAATGGGCGCGCGAGCGCCTTGAAAAGGGCGATAGCGATGCTTTGCTGCAGGACCTGGTCGCGACGTACAATCATCGCGTCCGCCGCATGAGCGGCGTATCGATAGATCTGTTGTCGGCACGTCGGCTTTATTCCTGGGACTATCTGTTTTTCGGGACTCCTTTCATCGACCGCAATCCCCTCTCCGCGCGAATCAGCTGGCAAAAAACAAGACTGGCCACCTTTCGCGACGACCCGCAATTCGTTGCGGCGGTCGAAAAGATCAGCGCGAGCGGTGCTCAATTGATGATGTGCCACATCCCGCGCAAGGCGGAGATGAAACAACGCAGGATTCTCCCCTCCAGTCCTTTCCATCCCTCACTTGCGGCTGACTTGCAGGCCCTCACCGGAGAAGGACTTCTTTCTTTGCATGAAATGTTTGCCGTCGCTCCGGAACTCGTTGAGACGCAATACGCACGCAAGCCGCACGATGAGCACCCTTCCCTTTGGACGATGGTGCATATCGGCGCCTCGGTCGCACGTCAGGTCATGAAGAAGATCGCACGGCGGAAGGCCGTATCCGCGCCCTCCGTATCCGAGGCGGCGCGATGACGCGGGCAAAGGGTCTGGCCGGTCGGCTGATCGATACGCTTGCGTTGGCTTTGCCCTTCCTAGGGCTGGCGTTCGTTGCCGGCGTTTTGGACTGGACCGCGCTTAGTTACGGCGCCACGGCGGCCGCGGGCGTCCTGATTGCCGGCGCTGTATTCGCGCCGCGAAGTTCGATCTTGCTGAGAGCTTACTTCGCGCGCGTATCCCCGGCGGCGTGGCTTACCAATGTCATATTGGCAGTGAGCTACCTCGTGCTGATTCCCTTCGGCGTAATCGCACGGCTGGTCCGCGGCGACGAACGGCACGCCAAGAGCTACTGGAAAAGGGCGGCGCGGTAGGCATGGGATACAAGACACTCGGCATTTCGTCGTATTACCATGACAGCGCGGCGGCATTGATCGACGACGACGTCATCCTCGCCGCCGCCCAAGAAGAACGCTTCACGCGCGTGAAGCACGATTCGTCGTTCCCCGCGAAAGCCGTCGAATACTGCCTCACGCAAGCCGCGTGCAAAATCCGCCAGCTTGACGCGATCGTTTACTATGAAGCGCCGGATCTCAAGCGGCACCGACAGTTCATGACCTACTTGCAAACCGCCCCACGCAGTTTGCGGAATTTCATGAGGTTCGGGCGCCGCATTCTTTCCGGCGAAGTCGACATTCGATCCGAGATTGTTCGCGAGTTCGATAAACTGACAGAGGGTATCGACATCTCGAATAAACTGAGGTTCGGACTTCACCACAAGAGCCATGCCGCCAGCGCGTTCTACCCTTCGCCGTTTCGCGAAGCGGCGATCTTGACCGTGGACGGCGTCGGTGAATGGGACACGACGACGATCAGCCGCGGCGACGGTCATGAGATCACGCGGCTCGACACCATAGAGTTTCCGCATTCGCTGGGCCTGCTCTACTCAGCGGCCACGTCGTATTGCGGCTTTAAAGTGAACGACGGCGAATACAAGCTGATGGGATTGGCCCCATACGGGGTGCCGCGTTATGCCGACCGCATCAAGGAAAGGCTGATCTCGGTCAAAGAAGACGGCTCGTTTCGGCTCATACTGCGCTGCTTCGATTTCCTGACCGGCAAGAAAATGTTCGCGCCGGCTTTCGAGGACGTCTTTGACGGGCCCGCGCGCGGCCGCGACGAGGCGGTGACGCAGCGCCACATGGATGTTGCGGCCTCAATCCAGGTCGTGACGGAAGAGGTGCTCTTGAAACTGGCGCGCCATGCGGTCGGACGCGCGGGGTCCCGCAATCTCTGTCTCTCGGGCGGCGTCGCGCTGAACTGCGTCGCCAACGGAAAAATCTTGCGGTCGGGTATCGTGGACCGCATCTGGATCCAGCCCGCGGCGGGAGACGCAGGCAACGCCCTTGGCTGCGCCTTCGCCCACTATTACGAACATGCGGGCAAGCGTGAACCGCAGAGTCCCGATGGGATGCGCGGCTCGCGTCTAGGGCCGGCCTTCAAACATGAGGACGTCGTTAAGGAACTCGACGCGCTTGGCGCGGTTTACTCCGTCCACGACGAGTCGGAATTGATCGAGAACACGGTCAGCGCGCTGAACGATGGTCAGGTGATCGGTTGGTTCGACGGCCGCATGGAGTTCGGTCCGCGCGCCCTCGGCGGCCGTTCCATTATCGCCGACCCGCGGCGAATCGATATGCAGCGCACCCTCAATCTCAAAGTGAAGAACAGGGAGTCATTTCGCCCCTTCGCGCCGATCGTGCTGCTCGAGGATGCGTCTTCGTGGTTCGAGCTCGAAGGCGACAGCCCTTACATGTTGATCGTCGCGCCCGTTCGTCCGCAGCACCGTCTGCCGCAGTCGCCCGCGGATGCGGCGCTGACGGGAATCGAAAAACTGCGCATTCCGCGAACAACGATTCCCGCGGTGACGCACGTCGACTTCTCGGCCCGCATCCAAACGGTCGATCAAGAGCGAAGCCCGCGCCTATATGCGCTGCTTTCGGCTTTCAAGGCGCGGACAGGCCTGCCGATGCTCGTCAACACTAGCTTCAATGTCGCGGACGAGCCGATCGTGCGCTCGCCGACGGAAGCATATCATTGCCTCGTCACGACAAAAATCGACAAGCTGGTCATCGGACGATGCATCGTCGACCGGGAGAGTCAGCCGGCGGAGGCGATTGAGCGCGCGCGCCTAAAATCGCCGACGAAGCCGATGTCGGGCGCACCCGACGACCTGCTCTATACGATGCATTAGCGATCGGCGATCCCGGTCACACGCGTCGACCACGATTGCGGATCGGAGGAGGCGATGGACAAAGCGGCGATCTACGAGTTCCTGAGTTTCCTCGGCGGCGCCCGCAGCTTTCGTCCGTTGCGCATGGACTGGAACCTCAGTCAATTGCAGTTCGCGGGTCTGCATTTCGGCCTCACCGCCGAGGACGCCGCGATCAGACAACACTTCAAGCCGCGCGTTGGTTCGGGAGTGCATGGCGCCTACGTTGACATCGGCGCGTTTCGCCCTGCGAACATCTCCAACACCTATCTCTTCTATCTGATGGGCTGGCGGGGCCTGGCCATCGATCCGAGTGAGGAGGCGGCCGCCCAGTGGAGAACCGTGCGTCCTGAAGACACATTCATTCGAGCGGCGGTCGGCGAGATCGAGGGAACGGCCTATTGGTTCCGCCACAACGTCAACGCGGGCACCAGTGTGACCCGCGCGACGAACGATAAACCGGAGGGGAATTACGCGGACGGCGTGGCTGTTGACATGATCCGTTTGGACCAGATGCTGGACAAATATCTCGCCGGCCGCGCCATACAGATCATGAGCCTCGACATAGAGGGTGGAGAATTGGGCGCCTTGAGATCCAACGATTGGTGCCGGTGGCGGCCGGAACTCATTATCATGGAGGCGCATGGGTTCGATATGATGGCGCCCCGCGCGTTTCCGACGGTCTCGTACTTGATCGAGCGAGGCTATCTTCTTGAGGCGAAAGTGGGAGCAAACGTCATTATGCTCGACGGGCAAACGCCTTCTCCAGCCTGACCTATTGCCGCTCGACCTGCGTCGCTGCATGTGCGATGTCTGCGGCGGCCGCGCCTTGCCCGCTTGGCGGAATTGGTAGACGCAACGGACTTAAAATCCGTAGGACCTTCATCGGTCCGTCCCGGTTCAAGTCCGGGAGCGGGCACCATGCGCAGTCCCCTCGAATGTTTGTTGGTCCGGCCGCCGCGGCGGTTTACGCTGCGCACAACGGTATTTCACAAGGAGGATAGGACGATGCGCACGCGCTTCCTGCTTCTTCTGACTTTGGCTCTGCCTTCTTTCTTTGCCGCATGCTCGGACAACCCTCCGGCGCCGGCACCCTACTCGGTTGAGGAGGTGCCGCTATCGCAAGTCTCGGCGGATCTTGCCGCAGGCCGGACGACCTCCGTCGAGGTCACCACAGCTTACATTCACCGCATCGAAACGATGGATGAGCCGCTGAACGGCGTGATCATGATCGCCCCGGACGCCGTGCAACAAGCCGAGGCGTCGGACAGGCGGCGCGCGGCGGGTCAAGCGCTCGGCCCACTGGACGGCATACCCATCCTCTTCAAGGACAACCACGACGCCGTCGGCATGCCGACGACCGCCGGATCGTTTGCACTGGAAAAGAACTATCCCAAGGAGGATTCAGAGGTCGTGCGCCGCTTGCGCGCCGCGGGCGCGGTCATTCTCGGCAAAGCCAATACGTCGCAGTTCGCCGGTTTCCGCACGACCACGGCTTTCAACGGCAGCACGGTCGGCGGCAGCACGAAGAATCCCTATGATCCGATACGCACTGCGGCCGGATCGAGCAACGGGTCGGGGATTTCCGCGGCGATGAGCTTTGCCGCCGCGACCGTCGGCACCCAAACCGGCGGGTCGATCGTGAGCCCCGCCAACGTCAATGGTGTCGTCGGCGTGAAGCCGACGATCGCGCTTGTGTCGCGCCGCGGGATCGTGCCGATCAGCTTGACGCAAGATACCGCCGGTCCCATGGCCCGCAACGTCCGCGACGCCGCGATGCTGCTCACCGTCATGGCGGGCACGGATCCCGGCGACCGCTGGTCGGCAGATGCGGACTCTCATAAGGCCGACTACGCCGCGGCTTTGAGCACGGAAGCCCTTCAAGGCAAGCGCGTGGGCTTCATTCGTCCTTCCGGCAACAACGCGGCGGTGGTGGGTGAGCTGTTCGACAAAGCGCTCGCGACCATGACCGCCCAAGGCGCGGAGATGGTCGAGGTGCCCGCCGACATCCTGGTCGGTCCGCGCCCCGAGATGCGCGTGACGCTGCTTCATGACTTCAAGGAAGACCTGAACGCCTATCTCGCCGGAACCGCCGATACCGTCACCGTGCGTTCGCTCGCGGACCTCATTGCCTTCAGCAAAGCCGATCCGCGCGAAAGCATGCACGGCATGGACCTTTGGACGGATTCGGAAGCGACCCAAGGCGGCCGACAGAACCCGGCCTATATCGAGAACATGGCGAGGGCCATGAAGATGACCCGGGACGATGGCGTCGACCGCATTCTCAAAGAGTTCAATGTCGTGGCGATCGTGACACCGACCGGCGGGCCTGCTGCGGTTCTCGAGCCCGATGGAACGCCGGGAACGGGCCCGATTCCGGCGGTGCGTGGAACAACGCCCGCGTCGCTCACGACCACGACCGCCGTTGCGGGCTATCCGATCATTTCCGTGCCGATGGGACTGGTGAACGGGCTCCCGGTCGGTTTGTCGTTTGGCGGCACGGCCTGGTCGGAAGCGCTGTTGTTGTCGCTCGCCTATGACTTCGAGCAGGCCGCGAACGCCCGCGTACCACCCGCGCGCGCGCGTATGACGGCGGCGCCCTAGCACGATCGCTGAGAAAAGCGCGGACCGGCCCGCCGGGTCGCCCGCACGATGCCGCGCCGATCCGCCGCCGACGGCGAGCCGATAAGATGCCGCGAAGAGACGCGTGCCCCCAGCCGCCGGCCTTCACACACGTTGGCAGAGGGCTGACCGGCTCCGGGCGGCGTTCGCACTGATCGCCGGTGTTGCAGCGATGCATCATCTGCTCAAGAAGCGCCTGAAATTGCACGGCTTACCGCGCGTTTTCCACAGTTAAAGTGGTAAAAGAAGCCTTGGGGGGAACAATCGGCCGATTTGGCCATCGCCCCAACATGTTCGAGTCACAGATCCTTGGGAGGGAAATCTGATGCACACTCGTACTCATCTGATCAAACATTTGCGCACCACCACAGCCGCGGCCGCTCTGCTCGCCATGGCTCTACCGCAACAATCCTTGGCACAGGCGCAGACGGCGCAGGAACCGTCGCTCGATGAGATCGTCGTCACCGGATCGCGCATCGTGCGCGACGGCTTCGAAGCGCCGACGCCGGTCTCGGTGCTGAGCACCGAAGACTTGAACGTGATCGCCACGCCGAATATCGCCGACGCCGTGAACCGTCTCCCGGCCCTGCAAGGAAGTCTCGGCACGACCAACGCCAGCACGAACGTGAGTTCCGGAACCGGCGGCGTGAACCAACTGAACCTCCGCGCCCTGTCGGCCGTCCGCACGCTTGTGCTTCTCGACGGGAAGCGCATCGTCGGCGCGACGCTCGCCGGCTTCGAAAACAACGGCTCGACGCCGGACATCAACGGCTTCCCGGGAGGTCTCGTCGCGCGGGTCGACGTCGTGACGGGCGGCGCCTCGGCGGTGTACGGCTCGGACGCCCTCGCCGGCGTGGTGAACTTCGTTCTGGACCGCGAGTACACCGGCATCAAAGGCGAAATCCAAGGCGGCGTGACGTCGTATGGAGACAATGAAAACTATAAGGTGACGCTCACCGGAGGCACGCCGTTCGCCGGTGGACGCGGACACTTCCTGATCTTCGGCGAGCATACCTACTCGGCGGGTATCGAAGGCAATCAGCGCCCGTGGAACGATGCCAAGAATTCGAAAGCATTGATCATCAATCCGGCTTATGCCGCCGGGAACGGGCAACCGCAGTACATCATCGCGCGCGAAGTCGGCCTCTCTACCGCGACGGCCGGCGGCTTGATCCTGAGCGATAACGTCGCGGGAGCCAACTCGCCGCTACGCGGCATCCAGTTCCTCGCGGGCGGCAAGCAGGCGCCTTTCCGCTTCGGCCAGATCTCAGGGCTGATGATGATCGGCGGGGATTACGAGCAGTCGAACATCTGGAAGTGGCCGACCATCGATCTGGAAGTGCAGCGTACCAACGTGTTCACACGCGCTAGCTACGACCTGGCCGACAACGTGAATATCTACGGCGAACTGTCGTGGGCCTACACCCACGCCCGCAACGAATCACTGGTGCCGAACTTCCGTCTCGGCAACATCACGATCCGTCCCGACAACGCCTTCCTGCCCGAGAACATTCGCGCCAACATGGTCGCGCGCGGCGTGGCAACGCTCACCATGGGCTCCTTCATGGCGGCCGGGCCCCGCTCTTCGATCGTCGATCCTTCCAACGGGAATACGCCCATCGACATCAAGGCGGACAACGGCCGTACGCAGCGCAGGTATGTGGGCGGAATCGAGGGCAATTTCGATGTCGGCGAGAGCAATTGGAAGTGGGATGCCTATTACGCCAGGAGCTCGACCCACAACGCGACGCGTGCGCCCGACAATATCATGCCGGCGCGCCTCAACCAGGCGATCGACGCGGTTGTGCATCCGACCACGGGCGCCACGGTCTGCCGTTCGACACTGACCAATCCGAACGACGGATGTATCCCCTACAATATCTTCGGCACCGACAGGAACGGCCCGTCGGAGTGGAGGTACATCGCCCCGTTCCCGGGATATGCGATCACGATTCTGTCCCAGGATGTCATTTCGGGCAGCGCGACCGGAGAGCCGTTCTCGACGTGGGCCGGACCGGTGTCGATCGCATTCGGCGCCGAACATCGCATCGAGAAGGTGCGGGGCCTTGCCAGCGCGGCGGACGTGGCGCGGCAATTCTTCGCGGGCAACTACATCGCCACGAACGCGAAATGGGATGTGACCGAAGGCTTCATCGAAACGGTGGTCCCGCTGGCGGCCGACACGGAATGGGCCGACTCCCTGGAATTCAACGGTGCTGTCCGCGGCGCCGACTACAGCGAGTCCGGCTATGTGACCACGTGGAAAGCAGGACTCACCTATTCCCCCAACACCGAGTTCACGCTCCGTGTTACGCAGTCCCGCGATATCCGCGCCCCGAACCTGGGAGACCTGTTTAACCAGGGCCGCGCCGGAACGGGCAACGTCAACGACCCCTTCCGCGGCGGCGAAAGCGTGACCATCGTTTCGGCCGACGTCGGCAATCCCAATCTGCAGCCGGAAAAAGCCGACACCACCGGTCTCGGGCTGGTGTATTCGCCTTCGTGGCTGGATGGCTTCACGGGGTCCGTCGACTACTACCGGATCCATATCAAGGATGCGATCACCATCCTCGACGGTCAGCGCGTGCTCGACCGGTGCTTCGCCGGCATCACGGCGCTGTGCGCGAGCGTCACGCGCGGTCCCGCTGCTCCGGGACAAACCCTCGGTCCTATCACCTTTATGCGCGTGCAGCCGCAGAACGTGCTGACGCAGGAAGCCGACGGGATCGACTTCGAGTTCGCCTACAACACGCCGCTCGACAGTCTCTGGGGCGGCATGAACGGCGACATCGCGGTGCGCGCGTTGGCCAACTACGTCTTCAACCTCAACACAAGCGACACCGATCCCGTCACCAACGTCACGAATATCATAGAGGGCGCGGGCGTTATCCCGGACAGCGGCGGAATCAGCTTGTCGCCGGGCCTGGGCACACCCCACTTCCGCTGGACCACGTCTTTCACCTACTCGCTGGAAGCTTTCTCGGGCACGGTCACGTGGCGCGGCACGGGCAAGGGCGTCTACAACAACCGCTTCGTCGTCTGTTCGTCCGGTTGCCCGCTCTCGACGGCGCTCGCCCCAACGATCAACGAGAACAGCATCGAATCCGTGCAGTACGTAGACCTTGCCTTCAACTACAAGCTCATGGACGATCATGTCACCGCTTATCTTACGATCCAGAACGCCCTTAATCGCGATCCGCCCCTGATCGCCGCCGGTATTCAGAACGGCTTCTATCAGGGCTTCGACAACGACAACTTCGACCGCGCGGGCCGTATGTTCCGTATCGGCGCGCGTTTCAATTACTAATATTAGGCTCGGAGAATGAAGTGAGCCCCGGCGGTCACCCGCCGGGGCTCTTTTTTTAGGGAGCGCCGTTAGCCCCGCAAGCTGGTGATGAGCGCGCCCTCCCCCATTTCGTAACTGGGACCGGCGAATAAGCGCGCGCGGCGCCGACGATCAGAAATAGAATAAATCGACCGGAATCGCGGCGAGCACCGGTGCTGTCCGATTGCTTCCTGCGCCCGCGTCAGGAGCGCACACATGTCTCCCCTCGTCTGGCCGCAAAAAACCACACCGAGCCTTCCCGGATGATGCGCTACCGAGGGAGATGCACTTAGCTTGCACTTCGCGTATGGTCTTCCGGGGTTCGAGGGGATGGGTATATGGGTACGGGTTTCCTTGGTGTCCTGGGCGGTATGGGGCCGCTTGCCACGGCGGACTTCCTGCGCAAGCTCGTGAAGAAGACGCCGGCGGAGGTAGACCAGGGACACATCCCCATATTGCTTTATGGCGACTGCACGACGCCCGACCGCACCGCAAGCGTGCTTGGCACCGGTCCGTCGCCGCTTCCCCATCTTCTCGCGGGTATTCGATTCCTGAACGAGCAGGGTGCGCGCGCCATCTGCATACCCTGCAACAGCGCCCATTGCTGGTATGACGACATGCAGGCCGCCTCGAAGGCCCCATTGCTTCACATCGTGAAAGCGAGTGCCTTGCAGGTTCGAACGAAGAACCCCAAAGCAACGAAAGTCGGAGTCCTGTCGACGCTCGGCACCCACCGCATGGGGATCTACCGCAAGACCCTCGCCGAGCTTGGATACGACGTTATAGCGCCGCGCGAGCATGAATTCGAAACGCTGATCTCGCCGGCCATCGCCATGAACAAAGCCAACAATTGGGGCGAAGCCGAGCCGCTTTATGATGCCGCGGCCGACGCGCTGTGGCAGCGCGGAGCGGAGATTATCGTGCTCGGATGCACTGAAATACCCTTTGGCATGGAGCGGCGTTACCGTGCGCAGCCATCACGCTTCGTCGATTCGAATGATGCCTTGGCGGATGCCGTACTTGAGTTCTTCTCCAGCGCGGCGAGCGCCGCGGCCTGACATGACTTTCACGGCACTCGCCCGGCAAACCTCGGCCGGCATTATCGCCGGACTCTCGGCCGTGATTTACGCGCTGTCGTACGGCGCTTTGCTTTTCGCGGGCCCGCTCTCGAGTCTCGTCGGCTATGCCATCACCGTCACGCTGATCACGGCTGTGATCGGCGCGGTCGCAGGCGCACTTTCCGAAGGCCGTTCCTTCATCTCCGGACCGGATTCAAACACAATCACCGTTCTTGCAAGCATGCTCGCCGCGCTCGGCGCAATGCAACTGAGCGGCGAGATCACGCTCCAAGTCGCGCTTGCCGCCATAGCGCTAACAACTGTCTTCTGCGCGCTCACTTTCTTTTTTGTCGCGCGCGCGAACCTCGCGCAACTCGTCCGCTATATACCATTCTCAGTAATGGCCGGATTTCTGGCGGCGACCGGCTGGCTGATCGCCAGTGGCGCACTCAATATCATCGCCGGCATCCCTTTGAGCCTGCGCGGCTTGGAGACCTTCCTCGCCGATCCCTGGCGTCCGGAGCTTGCCGCCGGAATCACGATCGCCATCGTGCTGTTCATACTGGCGCCGCGGATCTCCGGCGCACTGCTGATCCCCGTCGTGATGATCATCGCCACCATCTTGGTCAATGTTGTGCTTCGCAGCGACGCCTGCACCTCGGCGTATTGCGCTCCCGACATCTGGCTGTTCGAGCGCATGAATACATTGCCCTGGCTGCCGCCGTGGGAATTCACGCTAGACCTGAGCGACACCGGCTTTCTTTTCGACAACCTGCCGGAGATGCTGGTGGTCGCTTTCGTCGGACTCGTGACCGTTCTTCTGTCGGTGGCGAGCCTCGAGCTCAGTCACCAGAAGGAATTCGATCTCAATCGGATCCTTAAACAGCACGCCGCCGCATCGGGCCTCGCGGCGGCCGTCGGCGGTTTTTCGCCCATCCTGTCCATCGGCCGATCACTCCTGAACCATAATGCCGGCGGCGGGCGCGCTGGAGGACTTATCGCCGCCGCCTTGTGTCTTGCGACCCTGCTTGGCGCGGGCACGCTGATCTCCTACGTGCCGAAGGCCGCCCTGGGCGGTCTTGTCCTGTTCCTCGGCTTCGGAATGTTGAAACAGTGGCTGTGGGATCCCTGCCGCACGGCCTCGCGGATCGAGATCGCTCAGATCGTGTCGATCCTGCTTCTGGTCGCCAACTTCGGCTTCATGGTGGGATTCTTTGCCGGCGTCCTCCTTTCCTGCGCCGTATTCATCGTCACCTACAGCCGCATCCCAATTGCAAGCGTTTCGACCAATCTTTCGCTGTTCACGAGCTCGGTGGCGCGGTCGGAAGCCGAGACCAAGCTCCTGCGCGAGCACGGAGAAAATGTGCTGCTCTATCGAATCCGGGGTTACGTTTTCTTCGGCTCGGCCAGCAGGATAGATACCGTATTCCGCGCGATGCCGCGGGAAGTGGAAGCGGTGATCATCGACTTCTCCAGCGTCAGCGGCATCGACAGTTCGGCCGTCGGCGTCTTTCAACGGATGCTGCGAAGGCACCAGGAGCGTAAGACAGTGTTCTACCTGGTCTACGGCGACGCGACCGAGCGGGCCGTACGGGCGATTCAACTCGCGGACGGGGCGGCGCGCATCCATTACTTTCACGCTCTGGATGCCGCCGTGGAAGCCGCCGAGGAACACCTGATCAAGCGCAGAGGGGGAGCTTCGGTCAGAACGACGGCGCTCCAGTTCCTGAATGATGCAACGGATCGCCGTATGTTCCTCGGTTACTGCGAGCACCGCCGCATTCCCCGCGGCGAGATCCTTTGCCGCGAAGCGGATATGTCGAACGAGGTTTTCTTTCTCGAAAGCGGGTCCCTTGAAGTCCTCAAGGAACGCGCTGATCGCCACGTGCTGCGCCTTGCCAAGCTGCACGCGGGATCGGTCGCGGGAGAGCTGGCGTTTTACACCGGGGAAGCGCGCTCGGCCTCCATCGTCGCAAGCGAGGATTCGACCGTGTTCGTTCTTCGCCGCGAATCCCTTGCCCGCTTGCGTGAAGACAATCCCGGCCTTGCCGCGAAATTCGATCACATGGTCATCCATAAGGTATCGCACGCCCTGACGCGCGCGAATAAATTGCTCGCGGTCTACCGCTAATGAGGGGCCTCGATGGCCAGTGGCTTCGAAACTTCACGCAGCGTCATGCTGCGTTCCTGCTGGTGTCTGCGGCGCCGTTCCTGCTCGTATTGTTCGTCTATTTCGGCCCGTTTCTGACCAGTCCGGCCTACCTTTACAGCGGTTTGGGCACGGCCGTCGGTGCGCCCATGTTGCGCGGCCAGCCGACGATAGATCCCAATATCGCATATACGTCGTTCGCTTTGGGAAAACGCGCGGCGCAAGACCTCATCTCGGGCCAACTTCCGCTCTGGAATCACTATCAGGGATTTGGCGCTCCCTTGCTCGGCGAGATGCAATCCGCAGCCTTGTTTCCGCCCACGCTGCTCCTGCTTTTGCCGAACGGTCAGGCTCTGGAGCACATATTCCTTCAGTGGGTGGCGGGCGTGGGCGCCTTGCTGTTCTTCCGCCGCTTCGGATTAAGCGTCGCAGCGGCCGTCACCGGAGCCGTGCTCTATGAGCTCAACGGCGTATTCGCGACCTTGCGTAACGCCGCCTTCAATCCCGTGGCTTTTCTGCCGTGGCTGATGCTGGGCGTCGAGGTGCTGCGCGCCAACGTGATCGAGGGCAGGAGGTACGTCGAACGCTTCCCGTCCATCGCTTTGACCGCCATGGCAGGGGCTCTTGCAGTTTATGCGGGTTTTCCAGAGACCGCGTACCTCTATAGCTTCCTCGTGGTCGCTTGGGGCACGCTTCGCCTGGCAGGGTTATCGGCAAAGCGCGCAGGAACACTCTTCCTCGATCTCGCCACCGCAAGCACGCTCGCCATTATTTTGAGCGGGCCGCTCCTTGTCGCATTCTTCGCGTTCCTGGCAGAAGGCGACATTGGCGGTCACGGGCTGTACGCCGACATGTGGCAGGAGAAGGAAACCTCGATCCTCTATCTGTTCCCTTACTTTTACGGTCCGTTCACTGCTGCGCCGGACGCGCGGATCGCCGCGCTCTCCATAGGTTCAGGGGGCTATATCGCTCTCGCCCCGATCGCCCTCGCGGCCGCGTCCGTCTTTATCCCGGGACACCGCGCCGCAAAGCTTCTGTTGGGCGCCTGGATCATCATCGGCCTCGGCGCCAGTCATGGCTGGCCCATCATTCACTCCGCCTTTACTTCGCTGCCGCTGATCGCGCTTGCCGTACCGGGACGCTATCTCAACGCCAGCTGGATTTTCTGCACAATCTTCCTTGCGGCCCTCGCGATCGATGGCATGGCCCGTCTCGAATCGCCGCGTCGGCGGCGAATCGTCCTTGTCGGGGCGTCGATCACAACGGCGGCTATCGTCATCGCAGCAGCGGCGCCGTCGTGGGAAACGATCGAGCGCGCCTGGAACAGCGTGCGCGTCTCAAGCGCACTGAGCCTTTCGGCCGGCATCCTGGGTTTTGTCGGCGCCATCGCCGCCCTTTCCGGCCGGGGACGCCTACGCACAACGGGGTTGGCCGTGGTTGCGGCCGAGGCGGCAGCCTTATTTATAATTCCCTACCTCTCATACCCCCGGCGTGGCGATCTGGACCGGGATGCCATTGCGTTTCTCCGGGCCAACACGGGTTACCAGCGGGTCGCGAAAACCGATGGCGTCGGCATGATGAGTAATTTCGGCGCGGCGTTCGGCGTACCGCTGGTGCACTTCGACGACCTTCCGTCACCTCGGCGTACGATCGCCTACGTGAAAACCCATATCGATCCATATGCCAGCCATATATTTCTACCTGAACATCCAAGTCTGCCGCAGGAAGAAATCGCCGCGCGCCGGCGTCTCTACCGGGATCGCCTGCAAGCTTATGCCGACGTCGGCGTGAAATATGTGATGGCTGCGCCCGACTTTCACGGCGTATCCGCAATGTCCTTCGTTCACCGCGATGAGTCGCCGCTCGTCCTCGACGAAGATCAAAGCCTGAAGATCGCAGCGCGTTATTCGGGTGACGCGGAACTTTCCATCGAAGCGCTTACGGTGCGTGTGACCACGTTCGCGAACACGACGACGGGGACACTGGACGTGCGCCTCTGCGCGCACGACATGTGTACCGCCGGGAAGGGTGACCTGGCGGCCGTGGACGACGGGAAACTCCTTCTCATCCGTCTCGAAACACCTCTGAAGATCGAGCGAGGCGCGGCTTATTCGCTGGAGTTTCGCAAGCGGGGCGCTACCGCGGCCGTGGTCTGGACTTATCCTTCCCGCGACGTGCAGTCCATGCAGGTCATCGAATCGCCTGCAGAGATCCGGCCAAATTACAATGTCGAGCTCGGCTTCGTACCTACAGGACGCCCAAAGCCGGTGCACTTGAGCCGGTCCATGGCTTTCTTTGAACTCGAGAACGTTCGTCCCTACGCCGCCGCGCCGGATTGCGACATTACGCTCCGCTCGCACGATGAAATGGAGACCCTGTGCCGGCGGCCGTCACAGCTGACGCGTCTCAACGTACATATGAATGGATGGCGTGCGCGCATTAACGGCGCCGATGTGCCCATTTCGCTGGTCGACGATACGTTCCAAGCCGTCGCGCTTCCCCAAGGCAGGTCCCACGTCGTATTTGGCTATCAGCCTCCCTGGTTTGGCGTCGCGGTTGCGGCGGCGGGCGCTGGGCTCGTGCTGATCTTCGGCATCCTTGCGGCCGGTTTCATGCACCGCCGGCAAAATTACGCTGACGCGACTGTGCCGCTGCCTTAGAATCCGCGAATCTCAACTCTCCCAGGCGCATTGCGAGAATTTCCCTGATGAATGAGACCGCCCGGCCGGCGATTGAAGACGTGCAGATGCCGTTGGTCGTCGACCTCGACGGGACGCTATTGCGCACGGATCTGTTGTTTGAAAAGTTCGCGCTGCTCATGTTTTCGAAACCGTGGCTGCTGGCGCTGGCTCCATTCTGGCTCCTGCGCGGTAAAGCCGCCCTGAAGCGCGAGTTCGCCCGCCGGACCGAACTCGATGTCGACACTCTGCCGGTGAACGTCGAGCTGCTCGACTGGCTGAAGGCCGAAAAGGCGCGCGGCCGCACCCTTGCCCTGGTTTCCGCGTCGGACGAAGCGCTGGTAAGGCGCGTCGCACAGCGCTTTGGCGATTTGTTCGACATCGTTCAAGGAAGCGACGGGACTGCAAACCTTGCGGGCCGCCGCAAGCTCGATGCGCTGTCGGCGCGGTTCGGCGCCGCGTTCACTTATGTCGGCGACGAACGCCGCGACATTGTCATCTGGGAGCATTGCCGATCCGCCGTGCTCGCGGGACGCGGATGCAGCTTACGCTCGCAACTGTCGCCGGCCGTGAGGGTGGGCGGCGCTTTTGCAGTACCGTCGGTAAGGCTTGCGACATGGGCGCGAGAGCTGCGCTTGCAGCAGTGGGCGAAGAATGCGCTTTTGTTCGTTCCGCTTCTGCTGTCGGGCAAGTTCCTCGACGCCGAGCTGTTCGGACGCGTCGCGCTCGGTTTCCTGACGTTCGGTATTCTTGCATCCACCTCTTACCTCTTTAACGATCTCGTCGACCTGAGGTCCGACCGGATGCATCGGTCGAAATCAAAACGCCCGCTCGCATCCGGCGAGCTGCCCCTGCGAACAGCTCTTGTCGTGCTGCCGGTCATGGCGCTGATGGTCGCAGCGTTGCTCACACAGCTGCCGATCGAGTTCACCGGCGTCGCCCTGGTTTACCTGGCCATCACCTTGGCCTACTCCTATGCCTTGAAGCGCATGCCCATCCTTGATCTTCTCGCGCTCGGATTCCTGTTCACGGTACGCATCATTGCCGGCATCGCCGCTTCAGAGACTTCGATCTCTCCATGGCTGCTGGTGTTCTCGATGTTTTTCTTTTTCAGTCTGGCAACCGTCAAACGATATAGCGAGTGCCGGGTGATGGCGACCGAGGGCCGCAGCGAGCTTACAGGCCGCGGCTACCACGCCAGCGACGCCACCATGCTGATGGCGCTAGGGATCGCCAGCGGATTTTGTTCCATCCTGGTGTTTTTCCTTTTCCTGATCGATCCGCTGTCCCCCGTCAGCGCCTATGAGCGGCCGGTGCTGTTGTGGCTGGTCTGCGGCGTATTGGCCTATTGGCTGGGGCGCGTCTGGCTGCTGGCCGGCCGCGGTGAAATGCATGACGACGTCGTCGTGTTTGCGCTCAAGGATCGGGTCTCTCTCGCCCTCGGCGCCATCTGCGCGCTTCTGGGCCTGCTCGCCAATCTCTGATGGCCGGTTTTCATGAACGCCGCGACGTGCTGGCCTGGGGCCGCGCCCACCATTTCGCTCATCATGTGGCCAGACCGGCGTTTGCCGACGAGCTGCCGGCTCTTCTGAGAGGCCGGTGCGGCCGCGCCGTCCTGGCGCGCGGGTTGGGGCGCTCTTACGGCGACAGCGGTCTCAACGCCGACAATATCCTGATCGACATGCGCGGGCTCGACCACGTGCGCGCCTTTGACGCCGAGAAGGGAATTCTCGAGGCGGAAGCCGGCATGAGTCTTAAGGATATTTTGGTGCTGTGCGCGCAGCAGGGCGGAAAATGGTTCCCGCCGGTCAGTCCCGGAACCAAATTCGTCACCCTCGGCGGCGCGATCGCCAACGATGTGCACGGCAAGAACCACCACGGCGCGGGATGCTTCGGCAATCACGTTCTCTCACTTGCCTTGATGCGTTCGGACGGCTCCCTGCATAACTGCACGGCGCAGGAGAATGCCGATCTCTTCCGCGCAACGATCGGCGGAATGGGTCTCACGGGTCTGATCCTTTCGGCGCGCATCGCTCTTAAGCCGGTACCGGGTCCTTGGCTCGAAAGCGAAGACATCCGCTATGATTCGCTCGAGGAATTCTACGACCTTACGGCGCAGTCGCTAAATGACTGGGAGTATACGGTCGCCTGGATCGATTGCCTGGCCGAGGGACCGAGCCTCGGCCGGGGGATTTTCTCGCGCAGCCGGCATATCGCTGCGGCACGGCCCGCGCTGCCGGTCGAAGGTCCGCGCCTGGCCTTGCCGATCAATTTTCCTAATTTTGCGCTCAATAGGATGACGCTGGCCGCGTTCAACGCTCTTAATATTCGCCGCGCGTCGCGCCGGCCGGCGCGGAAGCTCGTTCCGTTCGAAAAAGTGTTCTATCCATTGGATTCCATCGGCGCGTTCAATCGGCTTTACGGAAGCCGCGGGTTCTACCAATACCAATGCGTCGTGCCCCCGGCGCAGGAGCGAGACGCGATGCGCGCCCTGCTGACAGAAATTTCCCGCGCCGGGGCCGGCTCCTTCCTTGCGGTTCTGAAGACGTTTGGAAACGTTCCGTCGCCCGGATTGATGTCCTTTCCGATGCCGGGCACGACCTTGGCTCTCGATTTCGCCAACGAGGGTTCCCCGACCATCGCCCTGCTCTCGCGGTTGGATGCCATCACCCGGACCGCGGGCGGGCGCATCTACGCAGCCAAGGACGGCCGCGTATCGGCAGCCGACTTCCAGGCGGGATACCCGCAGTGGCGCGATTTTGCGCGCCTCGTCGATCCGGGCTTTTCCTCGACGTTCTGGAGACGCGTCACTCAGGGAGCGGCCGCATGAACGTCGTCATCTTCGGTGCGACCTCGGCTATCGCGCAAGCTGTTGCGCGCCTTTATGCGCCCATGGGCGCGAAATTCTTTTTGGCGGCGCGGAACGAAGAGCGGCTCGCGACAGTGGCGCGTGACTTGAGCGCGCGCGGCGCGGCGCAAGTCGATACGGCGCGTGCCGATCTGGCCGATCTTGCGACACATGCCCATCTTATCGCCCGCGCGAAGAGCGCGCTCGGCACATTCGATCGGGTGCTCATAGCCCACGGCACTCTCAGCCATCAGCAAGCCTGTGAAGCAAATGTCGAGACAATGAGCCGCGAGATCGGGATCAATTTCGTGAGCGCGGCCTCGCTGCTCACCCATACCGCCAATGTCCTTGAACTGCAGAAGAGCGGCGCCGTCGCCGTCATCGGATCTGTAGCCGGCGACCGGGGCCGGCAGAGCAACTATGTCTATGGAAGCGCGAAAGCCGGACTTGCCGCCTTCGTCCAGGGACTACGTCATCGGATGGCGCGTCATAGGGTGAACGTGACCCTGGTCAAACCCGGTTTTGTCGATACGCCAATGACGGCGGGGCTGGCGAAGGCCGGGCCGTTATGGGCCTCGCCCGAACGCGTGGCACGCGACATCAAAGCGGCGATGGATCGCGGGACGGCGATGTTATATACGCCCTGGTTCTGGCGCTGGATCATGCTGATCATCCGCTCTTTACCCAACGCGATATTCCGGCGTACGCGTCTTTGAGCGTTGGACATGAACGGACTTACCAAGAGCGATAAGGTCGTCTTACTGGGCGGCGCGGGTCTCGTCGGCCAGAACCTCGTGGTGCAGCTCAAGGAGGAAGGCTTCCTCAATCTCGTCGTCGTCGACAAGCACGCCGCCAACGTCAAGGTGCTGCGCGGACTCCATCCCGAGCTTCAGGCGATCGAAGCGGACATGGCGGTACCCGGCCCATGGCAGGACGCGCTGGCGGGCGCCAATTCCGTGGTGATGCTGCAGGCCCAGATCGGCGGCGAGGACAAGGCCGCGTTCATGCGCAATAACGTCGAGTCCACGGCACTGGCGTTGGCCGCGTGCGCGCGTCATCGCGTGCCCTATGTGGTCCATGTGAGCTCCTCGGTGCTGAATTCCAGAGCTGCGGATTGGTACACCGAGAGCAAGAAAGCGCAGGAAGAGCTGGTGGCCGCCAGCGGGATTCGTCACGTCATCCTGCGCCCGACTTTGATGTTCGGCTGGTTTGACCGAAAACACCTCGGCTGGCTGTCGCGCTTCATGCGGCGCGCGCCGGTATTTCCAATTCCCGGATCCGGGCGCTATCTGCGCCAACCGCTGTTCGTGCTCGACTTCTGCCGCATCGTACGCGCGTGCCTCGAGCAGCGTCCGACCGGCGCCTATAACATCACCGGGCGCGATCGCATCGACTACATCGACATCATTCGGACAATCAAACGCGAGACCGGCGCCGGAGCGCTGATCTTGAAGATTCCCTACTCCCTGTTCTGGTCCTTGCTGAAGATCTACGCGCTGATCGACCGCGATCCGCCGTTCACGACAAAGCAGTTGGAAGCGCTGGCGACGCCCGACGAATTCGAGCTGATCCCGTGGTGGGACATCTTCGGTGTACGGTCGACACCCTTCGCCGATGCGGTGCGGGAAACTTTCAAGGGGCGCTACGCGAATGTAGTGCTGGAGTTCTGATGGCCAAGGTGGCGGTGATCGGCGCGGGGACCATGGGCTTGGCCGCGGCTTATCATCTCGCGAAGGCTGGATATAGAGTCGAAGTCTTCGAAGCGGACAAGATTCCGGGAGGCATGGCCGCGCATTTCGATCTCGCCGGGCTCAGCATCGAGCGCTTCTATCACTTCGTCTGCAAAGCGGACCGCCCGACCTTCGAGCTGCTTGCCGAATTGGGCCTTGGCGATGCCATGCGTTGGCGACCCACTTCGATGGGCTATTTCTACAACGGGCGCGTATACCCGTGGGGCGACCCCATTTCGCTGCTGACGTTCCCGCATTTGGATCTGGTCTCGAAGCTGCGTTATGGGTTGATGACTTTCATGTCGATCCATCGCCGCGACTGGTCGACGCTCGATAAGATCACCGCCGAGCAATGGCTGAAGGATTGGTGTGGTCCGCGGGGGTGGGCCGTGCTGTGGGAAAAACTGTTCCACCTGAAATTTTTCGAATACAGCGACAAAGTTTCTGCGGCGTGGATGTGGTCGCGTCTCAAGCGCGTCGGCTCGTCACGACGCAGCGTTTTCCAGGAAGAGCTGGGTTATATCGACGGCGGCTCAGAGACGCTGGTGAAAGGGCTCGTCGAACGGATCGAGGCCATGGGCGGGCGCATCCACCTCGACACGCCGGTGAGCGAGGTCCATATCGAGCGCAATGCAGTCACCGGCCTGACCGCGCGCGGCGGGCATCATGTTTTCAGCCACGTGATCTCGACGATGCCCTTACCCCTGGTGCCGCGCCTGATCCCGGCATTGCCGGAACCGGTGAAAGCGGCTTACGAAAGGCTCGAAAACATCGGCGTTGTTTGCGTTGTACACAAGCTGAAGCGTCCGGTAACGAAGAATTTCTGGCTGAACATCTCGGATCCGAACATCGACATTCCCGGCATCGTCGAATTTTCGAATTTGCGGCCGTTGAAGGATCACGTTGTCTACGTGCCCTATTATATGCCGATCACGCATCCAAAGTTTTCGTGGAATGGCGATGAGCTGATTTCCGAATCTTTCGGTTATCTGAAGCGCATCAATCCGGCCCTCAACGACAACGACCGCATCGCCTCCGCTCTCGGACGTCTCAAATATGCACAACCCATCTGTCCGCCGGGGTTTCTCGACGCGCTGCCGCCGGTCCAAAGCGAAGTCCGCGGTCTGCAGATTGCCGATACGTCGTCCTACTATCCGGAAGACCGCGGCATCTCAGAAGGTGTGCGCCTAGCGCGCGAAATGGCGGCGCGGGTCCAATGACGATCACGCGCTTGGTCCCTGCCCATCGCTTCGCCCGCTTTCTGGTGTCCGGCGGCATTGCCGCGGGCGTAAACGTGGTCAGCCGATATTTCTTCTCGATGGTGATGGATTACCGGTGGGCGGTCATCGCTGCCTATCTGTGCGGCATGACCGCGGCCTGGATTCTCACGCGTCTGTTTGTGTTCGAGGTCAGCGGCCGCAGCCGCGGCGAAGAGTACCTGCGCTTCGGCATCGTCAACCTGGTCGGTGCCGCGCAGGTGTGGCTGGTATCGGTGGGCCTTGCGGAATACGCCTTTCCCGCCATCGGCTTCGGCTGGCACCCTGAAGAGGTTGCGCACATCATCGCCGTCGGCATCCCCGTGTTCACCAGTTATCTCGGCCACAAGCATTTCTCGTTTGCCCCATTAAAGCCAAAAAGCCAGGCCGATCAACGCGAAAGCCGCAATTCGCCACCTATTCCGCGTGACAGCGACGGCGTATTTTAAGTACACACATCTCGTTTGAGCTTTCATTTGTAAGGTCATCACCCCGATATGGATCTCGCGGGCAAACTGGCGCGCCACACCGTTACGGACACACACGACGACGCGGACCGCGCGGACCGCCTGCGCGCGCTGTTGACGCCCTCGTCTTTCTGGTCGCCGCTGTATCTCGAGGAATCGGCCTGGCTGGACCACGGCGCATTCGCCTTCTGGCTGATCGAAGCGCACCGTCCGCGCAGCCTGGTCGAGCTCGGAACCCACGGCGGATATTCCTATTTCACCATGTGCCAGACGGTAAAGACGCTGGGACTTTCGACGCGCTGCTATGCCGTCGACACCTGGCTGGGCGACGAGCACGCCGGATTTTACGGTGAAGACATCTATCGCCGCGTCAACGATCACAACGAGCGTCATTATGCTTCATTCTCCCGCCTCGTCCGCTCCACCTTCGCCGAGGCTCTCGGTCATTTCGCGGACGGCTCGATCGATCTGCTGCACATCGACGGTCGGCATTTCTACGACGACGTGAAAGAGGACTACGAAAGCTGGCGCCCGAAGCTTTCGGACCGCGCGGTCGTGATCTTCCACGACATCAATGTCCGCGAACGCGGCTTCGGCGTCTTCAAGCTGTGGGAAGAGCTGAAGACACAGTATCCCACGTTCGAGTTTCTGCACGGCCACGGCCTCGGTGTTCTTGCCTACGGCAAGAACTTGTCGGGCGATATCGTCCGCTTGTTGGAAGCGGCGAAGGATCCGCAAGCGACGATCGACATCCGCGCCGCTTACGGGCGGTTGGGAGCGGCCTTCAAACTGCAGTTCGAATCGCAGCAGATGCGCGAGGACTTGACGGGCAAGTGGCATGCGCAGGAAACCCGAGCCGGAGCGCTCGAAGCCGAAAATCGGGAACTCGCCGCGAAGCTGAAGCAACATGTCGACGAGCTGACAGCCGCGTGGAAAGCCGCAGACAGCCGCGCGAATGCCCTCCAATCGGAGGCCGAAACTCTCGGCCACAAACTGAGAGAGCAGGCAGAGGATTTCACGCGCACGACAAAAGTGCAGGCCGAGGATTTCACGCGGCAGCTGAAGGCTCAGGCGAAAGCCCTGAATGCGGAAATCGCCGCCGTGACGGAAAGCATGATCGTACAGATCCGCGCTCACGAGCATCGCGGGGAAATGCTACAGGCGCAGATCGACGCGAAAGATGTCGCGATCGCGCAGCTGCAAGCCTCATTCAGCTGGCGTATCACCAAGCCTATTCGTTTTGCCAGCCGACTGGTCGCGAAGATGTTCCGCCTGGTGCGGCGGCCTGTCCGCCTGATCGGCGGCTTCGTATATCGCGCGACACCGTTACCGGCGCCGGTCAAGGCACGAATGGTCAGCGCGTTCCTCCACCTGTTCGCGCCGCTCGTCCGTCACACCAGCTTCTATACTGTATGGTTCGAGAACCGCCGCCGTCAGGCTCAGATGCTGCTGCCGGGCGAAGGCACGCATACCCTTCCCAAGGAAGTCGCGCGTTCCATCGAGATCGACTACAGTGCCGCCGTACCCTTCGTGTATCCGACGATGGACGTCGAGCCCCAGGCTCTGGCGGTGTTTCTGCACCTCTACCACGAGAACCTGGCGCCTGAGTTTCAGCGCTACCTGCGGAATATCCCGTTCCCGTTCGACCTTTTCATCACCACCGACAGCCCGGCGAAGGCCGGCATCATCAACCGCCATTTCACGGGCTGGACGCATGGCGAGGTCAATGTCCGCGTAACGCCCAATCGCGGCCGCGACATCGCGCCCAAGCTGCTCGGCTTCCGCGAGGCCTACGACAAGTATCCGATCGTATTGCACCTGCATTCGAAGATCTCCGACCACGCCAGCGCGCTGGCGAACTGGCGCGGGCTGTTGCTTGAGGCGCTGCTCGGTTCGCCGGAGATCGTCACCAGCGTCTTCGATGCGTTCAAGCGCCGCTCCGACATCGGTATGATCGCGCCACAACATTTCGAAACCGTGCGGCACTGGATCAACTGGGGCGGCAACTTCAAGACCGCGGACGCCCTCGCCCAGCGCATGGGCGAGCACTCCCTGACGATGGACAAGGTCCTCGACTTTCCGTCCGGCTCGATGTTTTGGGCGCGATCGGCCGCTTTGAGGCCCCTCCTTGACCTCGACCTTCGCTTCGAGGATTTCGACGAGGAAAAAGGTCAAATCGACGGCACCGTGGCTCACGCCATCGAGAGGCTCTATTACTATGTCTGCGAGCGGGCCGGCTTCGGTTGGATCAAGATCGCGCCGCGCGCGCTTTACCCGAACACGCCCTGCATCGTCACCATCGACACGCCGGCAGCCCTGACGACGTTTGTCCATGAGCACGGCCTGAAGCTGACCGGGGAGAATCTTCCGCCGCAACGTGAATCCTTTCCGGTTCCTGTGCTGGCGCCGCGGGTTTTGATCGACCGGCTGCAATACACCGCGCTTGGGTGCGACATGGAGGCCGACCCGACCGCGAAGGTGTGCGTCGGCGTCGTCACCTACAACAACACGGCGGCGCAGCTGCGCCGTGTGGTCGAGAGCGCGCGGCGCGCCTTGGAACGCGCGGGCCTCGCGCGCGAGGCGCGAATCGCCTTGATCGACAACGGCACGCCCACCGAAGTGCTGCTGCGCGAGGCGGGCGTTGGCGGCGATATGGTTCATTACCTGCCGACCGCCGGAAATATCGGTTTCGGCGCCGCCCATAACCGGCTGATGGCCGAGTGGTTCGCCGCAGGCGGGGACTTCTACATCGCCGCAAACCCGGACGGTGCATTCCATCCGGATGCGATCACGAACTTGATGCAAATGATGCGCACGCACCGGAACCGCGCCTTGATCGAAGCCCTGCAGTTCCCGGCGGAGCACCCGAAAACCTACGATCCTTACACGTTCGAGACCCCGTGGGTCTCGGGCGCCTGCCTGCTCATTCCGCGCACCCTGTATGAAGAGACCAAAGGCTTCGACGAGACCTTCTTCATGTACTGCGAGGATGTCGACCTTTCCTGGCGGGCGAAGGCGCTGGGCTACGCGGTCCGCATTTGCCCGCGTGCGCTGTTCCTGCATGAGGTCACCAATCGCGAACCGGAACCACGCGTGCTCAAGATGATCTATGGCTCCGGGATCATTCTGGCCCGCAAATGGGGCGACCCCGATTTCGAGGCCATGTTGATCGGCGAGCTTGAAGACATCGGCGGCAAGACTCCCGGGCAGCAGCCCGCGCCGGTCCCAACCGATTGGCGGAGGCTCGCGGACTTCAAACACCATTTCACCTTCTCCGAAATGCGCTGGTAGCTATGTCCGAACAAATCGATACCGTCGTTCGGTTTCACGATGACCGCCGGATTGCCGAGTTGAAGCGGTGCGTTTTTTCGTTGGTGGGCCAAACCTACCGACCGATCCGGATTATCCTGGTGCTGCAGCGTTTTCAGCCGCACCAAGTCGACGCCGTCGAACAGGCGCTCGGTCCGCTGTTGGAGGGCCGCGATGCGCCGCAGCTCGCCATCGTCAATCTCACCGACCCCGAGCCCGCCGACGCGCGCTCGGTTCTGCTCAATCTCGGTGTGCAGAATGCCACCGGCAAGTATCTCGCGTTCCTGGATTACGACGACGTGCTCTATCCCGAGGCCTATGAAATGATGATCGGCCGTCTCAAGGAAACCGGCGCGGCCATTGCCTTTGCGAAGGTGCGGGTGATGCGCGTGGACGTCTATGACGCGTTTTTCTATACGAAGGAGCGCGTAACCCCGCCGTTCAGCGGCTCGGACCTTCTGGACCTTTTCCACAACAATTTCTGTCCGCTGCACAGTTATGTGATCGACCGGTCGCAAGTGCCGACGGAGATGTTGAACTTCGTTACCACGCTGACGATGGAAGAGGACTATGACGTCCTCTTGCGCGTGTGCGCCGCATTCCTTTCCGACTTCGCGCTGATCTCGACGGAAATCGGCGACTACTACTATAAGACAGACGGCAGCAACACGGTGCCGGTCAGCGGCGGCCTGACCGGCGAGGCGCGCGTAAAGTTCCTGCGTGACGTCAAGACCGCAATCGAGACCCGCCGCCGTGGGACGATCGTCGCGCCGGCGGTCCAGAAGTCCCTAGGCCTGCGCGACGCGCAGCCGCGCACGATCCGCCAGGTCCTCGATCGATTGCCCGCGCGGTAACGGCAGTTACGATGCGCGCATCTCCTTCAAATCAACTCGACCGTCCCATGGATCTCGTGCTGCCCATTGCAGTACTTGTTCGTCAGCGCGTCGCCCTCGGGCAGTTCTTGCGCCGGGCGATCTCGCGCCGCTATCGCATGAGCAGCTTCGGCTTCTTATGGACGATGCTCATTCCGCTGGCGACGCTGGGCATTTTCACCTTCGTCTTCGGCGTCGTGATGCCGTCGTCCTTCGGAGACGGAGACTTAACCTCCTTCGTCCTGCGTCTTTTCGCCGGGCTGATCGTGTTCTGGCTTATGGCCGAGGTGATTACACAAGCCCCCAGTTCGGTGGTCGAGCAAGCCAACCTCGTCAAGAAATCGGTCTTTCCGTTGGAAGTCATTCCCGCCGTCGTCGTCGGCAGCGCGCTCTTCCACAGCCTGATAAACACCGCGGTTCTTGCAGGCGCACTCGTCGTCGCCGGGGCAACGCTTCACGCCACGTTGCTGTGGTTTCCCATCGTCATCCTTCCGCTTGCGCTGCTTTTGATCGGCCTTGCGTGGCTGCTGGCTGCGATCGGAGTCTACTTTCGCGACCTGACGCATATTGTCGGATTATTGATGACGGGAGCGCTTTTCCTTTCCCCTGTGTTCTATCCGCTGGAACGGCTTTCGCCGGGCTTGCGCGAGGGCGTCATGCTCAACCCCATCAGCTTTATCGTAGGCGAGGCACGCGGCGTCGTGCTGGAGGGCCGCGCGCCGGACTGGAGCGGCCTGATGGTCTACCTCATCACCGCGTGGATCGTCGCGGCACTGGGCCTTGCTTTCTTTCGGCGGGCCCGCAAGAACTTCGCCGATGTCCTCTGAAGCCCCGCCCGTCGTCGTCGCGCGCGATCTTGTAAAGAGCTATACGCTCTATCCACGGGCTGCGGACCGCCTTGCGCATCTGTTCATGCCCTGGCGCAGATACCCCGCATTCGAGGCGCTCAAGGGCGTGAGTTTCACCGTCAGCCGGGGAGAAACCGTCGGAATCATCGGCCAGAACGGCGCGGGAAAATCCACGCTGCTCCAGGCCGTGACCGGCACCATTACGCCGACGACCGGCGAGGTGCGCGTCAGCGGACGCGTGGCTGCCCTTCTCGAACTCGGCGCCGGCTTCGAGCCCGACTTCAGCGGACGCGAGAACATCATACTCAACGGGACCGTCCTCGGCCTCTCGACTCGCGAACTGAAGGAGCGCACCGAGGAGATCATCGCGTTTTCCGAGCTTGGCGCCTTCATCGACCGTCCGGTGCGCACCTATTCGAGCGGCATGTTCATGCGCCTCGCGTTCTCGGTCGCCGCTCATGTCGACGCCGATCTCCTCATCATCGATGAGGCCCTGTCGGTGGGCGACGCGCGCTTCACGCAAAAATGTTTGCGCTTTCTGAAGGACTTCAAACAGCGCGGTTCGATCTTGTTCGTAAGCCACGACTTGGGCGCCGTCACGGCTCTTTGCGACAAGGCGATCTGGCTCGACCATGGACGCGTTCGCGCCGAAGGTCCCGCCATCACGATGTGCGAACAGTACGTCGCCTCATTGTTCGAGGGAGCTAAAGCCGACGTTCCGCCCGACCGCGTCGCGCGCGCACCCGCGCAGGTCGTCAACGGCGAGATCGTCCTGATGGACGAAAGCGCTCCACCGCGCGCCTCGTCCCCGGGCGCGACGAGCATCTCCGCCTTCAATCCCGACGCCAGCGCGTTCGGCAGCGGCGGAGCGGCGATCATCGACGCCGGGCTCTTCAGCCCCGCCGATGGACATCGCCTGTCCCAGGTGGTCGAAGGCCAGGAGGTCGACCTTAAGATCGTGGTGAGAGCCGAGGTCGCGGTCGAGCGCCCCATCATGGGTTTCTACGTGAAGGACCGGCTTGGACAGCTCCTCCTCGGCGACAACAGCTATTGGGACACGGTGCCGCAGCCGTCGATCGCGCCGGGAGAACAGGTCGCGTTCCGTTTCCGGTTTCACTGGCCGGCGCTGGCGCGCGGCACCTATACGCTCACGGTCGCCTTGGCGGACGGAACCATGGAACACCATATCCAGCGCCATTGGATGCACGACGCCGTGATCTTCGAGGTTCTGTCGAGCTCGGCGCGGTTGGCCCTCGTCGGCGTTCAGCTGCGCAAGGTGGCCGTAGATCGGATCGCACCTTCGTAGAGCGGCGGATTGCGTGCGTTCGCACCGCGAAGCAAACTGGTTTGACGTGTCGAATTGTTGTACCAATCTGGCGGATTCGCCGCTCTGGCGGCAATCCGAGTGCGTTACCGACTTCTGCCATGGGATCTAACGTGACGCTAAACAATGCCAACCCCCTCCCTGGCGTACCCCTCGTAGAGTCGCCGTTTTTTGAAGAGCTGCTGGGCGGCGGTCGTCTCGATCCGGAGACGTGGCGCATCGCCTGCGACCTCCGGAACGACGGGTTCGCCATCTTCGACTTTCCGGACCCCGAGTTCCCGGCGGTTGCGCAGAGGATCCGGTCGGACCTGTCCAAGCGAATCAATTTCGAAGAGTGGCGACGCGGCGGAGCGACTCTGCGTATCCAGGATGCGTGGCGATTCAATACCGATGTACGCCGCATCGCCGCAAACGAATCCGTGCGGGAGCTGCTCTCGACTCTTTACGGACGGGAAGCATTCCCGTTTCAATCGCTCTCGTTCCCGGTCGGTACGGAGCAACACGCGCACAGCGACTCCGTCCATTTTTCCTCAATGCCGGAAAGATTCATGTGCGGCGTTTGGGTGGCGCTCGAAGACGTGGAAGTGGATCAGGGGCCGCTTATCTATTACCCCGGCTCGCACAAATGGCCAATCTATACCAATGAGCACATTGGCCGCAGCCATCTACATGAGAGATATTCCAGCCAGTACGATTTCGATCCGATTTGGGACCGCCTCATCGCGGTACATAAGGCCGAGCCTGTCCGTTTCACACCAAAGGCTGGCCAAGCTTTGATTTGGGCCGCAAACCTGCTCCACGGCGGCGACAAGCAAGCCGACAGAACAAAGACGCGCTGGTCCCAGGTGACCCACTACTTTTTTGAGGACTGTTGCTACTACACGCCCATGGAATCCGACTCGCCCTTCGGCTCGATATTGTTTCGCGAGCCCGAAAACGTCGTCACGGGAGAGCGCGTAAAAAACCGCTACCACGGAAAACCGCTTCCCCAATCCTATATCGCCCAAACCCATCCCGACGTCGTGGCCCGCGCATGGGGGCCGCCCGCGGACAACGAAGCACCTCCGCCGGATTTCAACGCCGCTCTATATCTTCAGGCCAACCCGGATGTCGCGGCCGTGGGGATGGATGCTCTGCAACACTATCGGCAATTCGGAAGGAAGGAGGGACGGCGCCTGAGGCCGTCGTAGACTTTCGCACTTTGCCTTCGAGAGCGCTCGCACGGCCGGCAACGGGCCTCAGACAAACCGAATTTCGGTCTCCGTAGTCAGTGCGTTGAAGCGTGGCTTCGCGAACAGGAAGCCCTGCATCAGCCGGATCCCCGCGTCCGCGAGCACTTCAACCTGCTCCGGCCGCTCCACGCCCTCCGCCACGACCTCAATCCCGAGTTCGCGGCAGACCTTGATCATCGCGAGTGCAATAGCGCGACGGCGTGAATCTCTGTCGATATCGCGCACAAGCGCAAGGTCGAGCTTCACGACATCGACCTCGAGATCGGCAAGGCTGTTCAGGCCCGCATAACCTGCGCCGAAATCATCAAGCGCGACACTGAAACCGTGGCGCCGGTATTCCGCGATGATCGAACGCAGGTGAGGGACATCACCGATACGCTCGTCTTCGGTAATCTCGAAAGTGATCTTGTCCAAGGGAAATCCCACGCGCTCCGCAGCGGTCAATGTGGCGCGTATACAGGCCTGCGCCTCGTAGACGGCGTTGGGCAGAAAGTTGATGTTGAGACGGCGATCGAGCCCAAGAGCGGCGGCCTGCTCTATCGCCCGTACGCGACATGATTGATCGAACGTATAGCGGTTTTCCGCATTGATCTGACGGAGGACACTTGCCGCGCCCTCGTCGCCGGGACCCCGCACCAACGCCTCATATCCATAGATGCGCCGGTCAAACACGTTGACCACGGGCTGGAAAGCCATCGTGAAGGCAACGGGGAAATCTTTTGGATCCGAGCAACCTTCGCATTTTGGCGGTCGTGACATCAGATTTTGAATCCTTAACCCAGATTGGCCGTGCAATCCGCAGGCTTCACGAGCGAACGCTTGCTGAGGAAGGCAACGGGGTTCCAGCTGATCCAGCGGCCGGCGTTGGCCCCCGGCGCGCGCAGTCTTTTTACAGCGCGCCGTGAAGCCAAAAATTCACCGCTGCGCGCAAGGCCGGCGGCCAGCCCTTTCATCCGCGCAGAGGCCGGGTTTTTCAAAAGCCCAACAATCTGGAGAAGGATAAACCCCGGAAGCGCGAGCAAGAGCAGTATGAAAGGCATGTTCTTGATCAAGACCCACCACTGGTTCCGGGCGATCAGGAAGGCCGCGAAATCGGAAAGCCCCTCGAAACTCGCGCCGCCGACATGATGGACGACGGCCGTCGGAACGACGGCGCACTCTTCGCCCGCGAGCCGCAGGCGGAAGGCCACGTCCACGTCCTCATAAAAGCAGAAGAAGCGCTCGTCGAATCCGCCGATGCGTCTCAAAGTCTCCGCGCGGTAGAGCGCCGCGGCCGCGCAAACGCCGAAGCAATAGGCGAGATCTCCTTGCACCGCGGGGCGTGTGGTCCCACGCCAAGCCTGGCCCCAAATCAGATAATGATCGCCGAAGCCGTCGACGCGGGAGGGATCGTCGGCATGGAGCTGCAAGGACCCAAAGGCTGCAACGGTCGGATGACGATGTGCCGCGCGCAACAGCAGCGCCAGCCAGTCGGGCGCGGGAAACGCGTCGGGATTGAGCGCGACGAGGAACGGCGTTTCGCACGCGGCGAGCGCCACGTTCATGGCGCCTGCGAAACCGATGTTCTCCGCGAGCTCGCGGTAATCAACCGGGAACGGCTGCCTGTTGGCGAGGGCGCCGGGACGTTCGCGCGAGGCGTTGTCGATCAGGAGAACGCGAAAATCCTTCTCGGTCTGCGCTGCAAGAGCGCGGAAACAACGACCAAGCGTCGCGGTGGAGTTGTAGCTGACGATGGCGATCGTGACATTCACGGATTTGGATTTTCCGCGACCTGGATGAGGTATTGACCGTAACCGCTTTTCTTCAGCTCTTCGGCGAGGGTCAGGAGCTGCGCCTTGTCGATCCATCCGTTCGCAAAGGCAATTTCTTCGGGCACGCAGATCCGCTGACCCTGGCGCTTTTCGATGGTCTGCACGAAGGACGACGCCTCGACCAGGCTGTCATAAGTCCCGGTATCGAACCAGGCGAAGCCGCGGCCCAGCCGCTCGACGTTGAGTCCGCCGCGCTCCAGATAGACGCGGTTGACGTCAGTGATCTCGAGCTCGCCGCGGGCGCTGGGCGCGAGGCCGGCGGCGATGTCGACGACGTCGTTGTCGTAAAAATAGAGCCCGGTCACCGCCCACGTGGACTTCGGCACCTTGGGTTTTTCCTCGATCGCGTTCGCGCGGCCCTGGGCGTCGAAGGCAACGATGCCGTAGCGCTCGGGATCGCGGACCTGATACCCGAACACCGTGGCTCCTTCTCGCCGGGCCGCCGCGGACCGGAGCTTTTCGGTGAGACCGTGGCCGTAGAAGATATTGTCGCCAAGGACGAGCGCGCAACTCGATTGGCCGACGAAGGATTTTCCGATGATGAAGGCCTGAGCCAGGCCGTCCGGACGGGGCTGCTGCGCGAACGAAAGGTTCATTCCCCAACGCGCGCCATCCCCCAGCAGGTGTTGGAAGCCCGCCGCATCATGCGGCGTTGTGATGATCAGTACGTCACGTATGCCCGCGAGCATCAAGGCGCTCAGCGGGTAATAGATCATCGGCTTGTCGTAAACCGGCAGGAGCTGCTTGGACACCGAATAAGTGATCGGATGCAGCCGCGTGCCAGATCCGCCGGCGAGGATGATTCCCTTCATATCTTGTTCCTAAACAGCGAGCGTCTTGGCGAGCATCTCTTGCAGGGCTTGTTCCCAGGGCCGCTGCATAATGCCGTGCACACGGGCGATTTTGCTACAGTCGAGCACCGAGTTGGCCGGACGCTGCGCCGGGGTGGGATATTCGCTGGTCGGGATCGGTTCGACCTTCGGCCGTCGCCCGAGGTGGGGCGCCGCCAGCTCGAAGATCTTCTCGGCGAACCCATGCCAGGTTACCGCGCCGCCGCCGGTATAGTTGAAGGTGCCGTACGCCTCTTCAGGGAGCGTCTCCTTGAGAAGCCTGCGCGTGAGAACAAGGAGCGCCTCGGCAAGATCGCCGGCGAAGGTGGGCGAGCCACACTGATCGTCGACGACGCGGATGACGTCGCGTTCGCGGCCGAGCCGCAACATGGTCTTCACGAAGTTGTGGCCATGAACACCGTAGACCCACGCCGTGCGCACGATGATGTGACGGTCGAGGAAAGCGCGCACCGCCGCTTCGCCGGCGAGCTTGCTGTCGCCATAAACGCCGAGCGGCGCCGTGGCATCGTCCTCGATATAGGGGTCTTTGCGCCTGCCGTCGAACACATAGTCCGTGGAAATATGGATCAAGGGGATGTTGCGCTGGGAGCAGAGCGCGGCGAGGTGACCCGGTCCGTCGCGATTCACGGCGAAGGCACGGTCTTTATCGGACTCAGCCTTGTCCACCGTCGTATAGGCGGCCGCATTGATAATCACGCGTGGGGCCGCGGCGCCGACCTGGGCGTTGACCGCCTTAGGATCCGTGATGTCCAGTTCGACGGAGCTGAACGCCTTCACGGCGAACTCCGACGCAGCCGCGCGGCGCGCGACTTCCCAGGCGACTTGCCCGCCGGCGCCAGTCAGCAGGATATCCGTCTTCACGCGCGTTTTCTCGAGGATGCGCCGGCGAGGCCCAAGCGCTCGCCGGCATAAGCCCCGGCGCGGATCTTGCTCCACCACGCACGATTGGAAAGATACCACTCGACCGTCTTCCGGAGACCGGTGGCGAAGCTCTCGCGCGGGCGCCAGCCGAGCTCGCGGCTGATTTTCGAAATGTCCATGGCGTAGCGTGCATCGTGGCCGGGGCGGTCGGTGACGAAGGTGATGAGTTCCCGCGCCGGTTTCGGGCCTGGCGCAAGCTCGTCGACCAGGTCGCAGATGGCGCGAACGACATCGATATTCTGACGCTCCGCCTCGCCACCCACATTGTAAACCTCGCCGAGGCGTCCTTTCTTCACCACCGTCCACAAGGCCCGGGCATGGTCCTCGACAAACAGCCAATCGCGTACGTTGGCGCCGGTGCCGTAGACCGGCAAAGGCTTGCCTTCGAGGGCGTTCAGAATGGTCAGGGGGATCAGCTTCTCGGGGAAATGATAGGGCCCATAGTTGTTCGAGCAATTCGTGGTCACGACCGGCAGGCCATAGGTATGATGCCAGGCACGAACAAGATGGTCGGACGCAGCCTTCGAGGCCGAGTAGGGCGAGTTCGGAGCGTAAGGCGTCGTTTCGGTGAAAAGTCCTTCGGCGCCGAGCGAGCCATAAACCTCGTCGGTAGAAATGTGGTGGAAACGGAAGGAGTCCTTGCGCGCGCCCGGCAGCCCTTGCCAGTAGGCACGGGCCGCTTCGAGCATCGTATAGGTTCCGACGACATTCGTGGTGATGAAGGCCGCCGGGCCGTCGATCGAACGGTCCACGTGGCTTTCAGCGGCGAGGTGCATGACCGCATCGGGCTGTTCGGCCGTAAAGAGCTGCGCCATGGCCGGCGCATCGCAGACATCGGCATGCACGAACTTATAGTTCTTCAGGTCCGCGACCGGGGCCACGGATTCCAGATTGCCGGCATAGGTGAGTGCGTCGACATTGACGACGTCGACCTTCTCTTCGCCCGCCAGCAGGCGGACGACCGCCGACCCGATGAAGCCGGCGCCGCCGGTCACGAGTACCTTCATCACGCCTTCCCTAACCCCGTTTCAAAAATACGCCGGCAAGTCCGCGAGGCGCGGCTGAACCTTGTCTTTCTCCGAAAGGATCGCCGCAGACTCGCTCACCGGCCATGCGATACCAAGGGCGGGATCGTTCCACAACAGCCCTAAATCATGTGCCGGTGAATAATAGTTGGTGACCTTGTAAAGCACCTCGGTATCGGCCTCGAGGGTCAGAAGGCCATGGGCAAAGCCGACGGGGATGAAAATCTGATTCCAAGCCTCCGCCGAAATCACCGCGGAAACGTGCTTGCCGTAAGTAGGTGACCCGCGACGCAGGTCCACGGCCACGTCGAAAATCGATCCGCGGGTGACGCGCACGAGTTTGTCCTGCGCGAAAGGAGGGGTTTGAAAATGAAGCCCGCGGACGGTGCCCTTGGCGGCCGAGAAGGCGTGATTGTCCTGCACGAAGACATGATCGATCCCTGCATCCCGCAGCGCCTTCTGGGAATAGGTTTCGGAGAAGAACCCGCGGGCGTCGCCGTGTTTCTTTGGACGGACGATCTTTACATCCGGAATGGCGAGGCTCTCAACGTTCACAGGCATACGTCAACTTTCCCAGCTTAAAGCAAAAAGATGGTCAGACCCGGGCGTTCGAGCTTCTGGCGTGCAAGATTTTCCAGCGTCTCCATATAAGGAGCCGCCCAGCGTGAGAAGCGGGAAATATCGGTACCGTTGATGGCCCAGTCCATCACGATGACCACGGGCGGGCGCCTCTCTTCGGTCAATGCGATGGCGCGGGGAATCCATCCCGGGTCGCGGACCAGCACGGAATCGTCGACATAGTGCTCGCGGAACAACAGCCGCCGTCCGGTCATGAAGGCAATGCCGGGGCAGTAGGGCACACAAACGATTGCGTCTCCCGGCGCGGAATTCCCCTCGATGACCGTCTTTATGTCTTCAAGCATAGCCTTCTCGGCGGGGGAGAGCCGGACGTCGACACCGTGGGCTGCGACGAAGGATTCCGTACGGCCGAACGATCCGGCAATCGATCCCGTCCCTTCCGTGGTCAGCGCCGTCCAGACGTAAAGGCCCAGGGTGGCAGCGATCATGGCGGGAACGACGAGAACGGCGCGCCCGGGCATCAGGGTGCGCGCGAAGAGAACCCCTGCGAGCACGGTAAATCCCGGCATGAAATTGGCGATATGAGAAAGGTCAGGCCGATAAAATAAATAATGCGGCAGCGCGGCAGCACCGGTCACGAGAACAACAAGCGTGACCGCCGCATATTTGATGCGATCTTCGCCCTTGCGCAGGCCAAGCGCGGCACAGATCACAAACGCGCCAATGATGACGAGCGGAAGGTAGACGAGAAGCGCCAGCCGCAGCTCCGCGGCGCTATCGGCGCCGAAGAGGCGAGGCCGCTGCAACAGCGCCGCGCTCGACGTGTCCGAAGTCGCGCCGCCGAATAACGCGCCGAGCCCGCGCAGGCCGTAGTCGGCGAGCATGATCGGATAAGAGAGATATTGCCCCACGAGTATGTGGAAATAGCCGTCGCCGAGCGCAAGTAATAACCCCGGAATATGAGCGACGAGGAATGCGCAGGCGGCCGCGAGAATGAGCCGCCGGCCATGGGACAAACGCGCGGCGCGATCGGCGCCACTCTGCCACGCTGCGAGCAGGAGAAGCACCGCAAGAGGAACGGCAAAGATGTAGCCGAAGTCGGGCCGGATTTGAAACGAGATCGCCAGCGCCACGGCCGCCAGCGCCGCATCGCGCGGCCGCGCCTCTCTCAGGCGTTGGGCAAGCCTGATCTGCGGGACGGCGTTGATGAGGATGCACAGTCCGTAAAATGCTGTGGGGAGAAACGCGGGCGCAAGCCCCGGTACGGCGGCAAAGGCCGCGGCGAACCATCGCCGGCCGGTGAGCGCAAGAACTGCTGCATAAACCAGAAGCGTGGTGAGGAGCGCGCAGGCAAAGAACAGGGCGCGGGCGAGCAGAAGGTGGGGACCAAAGCCGCGGAATAGGGCTTCGCCAACCTTGAACCAAAGCAGACCGTAGTTCACGGGCAACTCGCGGAGGCTTGTGCCTCGCGACAACTCATAGGCGAATTGAACGTAATTTCCCTCGTCGGAGTAATTGAACCCTGCGTCGAAGTAGAGGGCGTAATAAACCGCCGACGCGGCGACCAACAAAAGAGCGGGCAGCCAGGTTCTCGGTGCCGGGACGGGGGTTAAAGAGCTGGATTTCACGGGCGAAAGAGCCAAGAGAGGGGAACCGCGCCAAAATACAAGCAGCCGAGAGGTGGGCGCCACCCTCTCCCCGTCACTAAATGAATAATAATTCTACCCTGGGGGATGATATAGGGAAGCCGGGGCCGGCGCGCGCAACGCGCCGACAGGCACAGGGGCGCGAGGGGTATGTTGCGCGCAGCAGTTCGGTTCGTGATAAGGGCGATCGTCCTCACGCTCATCTTGGTGGTGGGGGTGCACCTTCCGGCCGCGGATGCCCGCGCCGAGACCCCGCTCGTGCGCCCGACAAGCACCGACACGGTACGATTCGCGCGCGAACTCGAAATCCTCGAGGATCCCACCGGTGCGGCCACGCTGACCGACGTGATGGGCCAGCTGAACGACCAATTCAAACCGGCGGGCACGGCCCGGCCCGTCTTTGGCGTCTCGCGGGGCGCGGCATGGACGCGCATCGATGTCGACTTATCGCAAGACCCCGCGCGCGCCACGCGCCGCGCTCAGTTCAGCGCGCTCCATCCCGACACCGCCTCGTTCTTCATCGTCGACGAGGCTGGACAGGTGCTCCGCACGTTCAATGGCGGTCTCGACGTTCCCGGCAGCAATACGCACCGCCATTTTTCGGTGGATGTGGGCGACCTCGGCGTCGAGCGCTTCAGGCTCTATGCGCGGATCACGACGCACTACATCTCCACGCTCGGCCAGGCGCTCGTCACCGCCGAGGAGGAAACGCGCGCGGAGATGGCGGTCGAGCGGATGATCGGCCCGCTCTTCGGCGCGATGCTCCTCGCGCTCTTATTCTCGCTGCTGCTGTGGGCTCACCTGCGTGCGGCGGTCTATGGATATGGATTCGCCGTGATTCTGTGCATCGTCATCACGGCGCAGCCGCATTTGAATCTCGACCGTATCCTTTGGCCCGCCGCGCTGCAGGACGGAAGCCTCACGCGGCTGGTGTACCTGGGCGGGTCCGGGCTGGTTCACGCCTTCGGAGTGATGTTCACCTCCTTCTTTCTCGGCGTTCCTCAACGCCGCCCACGCCTGCACAAAATCGCCCAAGGCGCAGCGACACTCATCGGCGGCGGGATGGTGATGGCGGTATTCGTCGCGCCCTATAGTTTCCCGGCGGTGCTCATTGCAAGCATGGCTCTCGCGACGGCCGTCATCGTCGCTATTCTCATCGATGCCATACGGGCGAGGCTTCGTTCGGCCGTGGTGTATGCGGTTATCGCCGCGCCATTCGTCGTATGCCTGCTGCTGACCAATGTCGCCAGCTATAACATCATCACTGAACATCCGATCTCCATCGCACTGGCGGTGATCGGGCTGACCTTTCTTGTGGTCGGGATCACTTTTGGACTTGCCGACGGCTTTCGACAGAATCTCGAAACGAAGGTGCGGGAGCGTACCGCCGAGCTTTCCGTTGCCAACGCGGCTCTGCACGAGGCGCATGAGGCCAAAAATCGCATGCTGGGCGTGGTCGCGCACGACCTCCGCAATCCCCTCTCGGGCATTCGCGCAGCGGCGCAGCTGTTGCTTGAGATTCCGCTCGATCAGGTACGGCGGGAAGCGCTGCTGCGGACCATTCGCGACGGTGCAGACGTGACTTTGGGCATGACGGAGGACCTGCTGGACGTCGCCGCCATCCGCGAGGGCAAGGTCGAGCTGACGCCGGATGCCATCGATCTTTCCAGTCTCGTGGAAGGTCGCGCCGATCTGCTCCGCATGACCGCGCAGACCAAGGACATCCGCTTGAACCTCGATCTGGCGAAGATCCCGCCGGTGTGGGCGGACGCAAAACGCGCGGCCCAGGTTCTCGACAACCTGGTCAGCAACGCCGTGAAATACTCGCCCCGCAACGGCGAAGTCAGCATCGAAGTGCGGGCGATCGACGGCCGCGCCCGGCTAGCGGTCGTCGACCAGGGCCAGGGGATTCCGCCCGATGAACTCGATGATATCTTCGAGCCGTTCGAACGGGCATCGACGAAACCGACGGGCGGCGAACGCAGTATTGGATTAGGACTCGCTATTGTGAAACGCCTGGTCGAGGCTCAGAGCGGCGAAATCAAAGTTCAGAGCGCGCCCGGTCGCGGGTCTCGCTTCGAAATGTTTCTGCCCTTTGCCACCACGGTTTCGCGCGCGCCGGCATGAAGCTTTTCACCATCGGCTTCACGCAGAAGACCGCGAAAACGTTCTTCACCATGCTTAAGGAGGCCGAAGTGAAGCATCTGGTCGACGTGCGGCTCAACAACGTCTCTCAGCTCGCCGGCTTCACGAAACGCGACGACCTTGCTTTCTTCGCGAGGTCGATCTGCGGCATTCCCTACAGTCATATCCTCGACCTCGCGCCGACCGCGGAGATTCTCACTGCGTTCAAGAAGAACAAAGGCGACTGGAAGCCCTACGAGAAGCAGTTCAACGCGCTGATCACGGCCCGAAAGATCGAGAACATGGACCCCAAGCTATTCGAGGGCGCCTGCCTACTCTGCAGCGAACCGACGCCGCACCACTGCCACCGGCGCTTGGTCGCCGAGTATCTCGGCAAGCATTGGAAAGGCGTGTCCGTCACGCATCTTTAGTGGCGCGCCAAAACTGCAGCGTACGATCCGCAATTGCCGCTTTGCCTTCTTTCGCGGCGATGTCGACAAGGCAGGAAAGCAGCGAGTCCGCTTGCGCCGTCAGCGCCGCATGGCGCAGAAACAGCATGATCCGGGTCAGGCGCAAATGATTGTGGTTCAACGGCTGCAGCCAATGCGCGGCGGCGGAAAAATCGGCGGAGCGTCCGATATGCGGTCCGCGCTCCAATCCGTAAAACCTCAACATCAGATCGAGCGAGCGGAGCGCGCGGGCCTGAAGATCCGTGTCCGTGCGGAAAGCGGCAATATCGGCCGCAGTGAGCAGCGGCGCGCTGGGATTGAAACGGCTTCGTTCCGGCAGCGGAAACAGCCATTGAATGTAGTCGTGGACCATCTCCAGACGCTTCGCGTCCCAAGCCCAGATCTGTTCGATCGTCCGCCCGGCGGCGTCGGTTCCGACGCCGCGATAGAAGTCCAGGAGCTCGCTCATGCGCCGATCCTAAGTCCGCGCGCGCAAAAAAGCGCGCGCCGAGGGGCCGGCGCGCGCTGGAATGAACCAGATCTGTTTGCCTATCGTGCGAGGCTTATGCGGCCTGCTCGATGGTCTTCGGCGTATTGCCGTTGCTGGCGGCAATGGCGACCTTGCGCGGCTTCAAGGCTTCCGGAATTTCGCGCTTGAGATCGATGTGCAACAGGCCATTTTCCATCGTCGCGCCGGTCACCTGGATATGGTCGGCCAGTTCGAATTTGCGTTCGAAGGACCGGCCGGCAATGCCGCGATGGAGGTAGGTCATCGCCGCCTCATCCTGCGAGGTCTTGCCGCGGACCGTCAGAGTGTGATTCTCGACCTGCACATCGAGGTCCTTGTCGGCAAATCCGGCGACCGCAAACGTGATGCGGTAGGCGTCGTCACCGGCCTTCGCGATGTTGTACGGCGGATAAGAGGGAGCGTCGTTGAGCGTCGCGTCGAACAGACGGGTCAGGTTGTCGAAACCGACAGACGCGCGATAAAGAGGGGAAAGGTCGAAGGTACGCATAGGGAATATCCTCCAATGAGCAATATTCAAAGAGCGCGTTGATCAAGCTGCCGGGCCGGGGCTGGCCATAACGAGAAACCTCTCGCCACATCCGCATCCCTCAGCCGCGGCGCGCCTAAAAGGCCGCGCCCGTTGGCCGTGCAGGCCCCGAAGGCGCCTACGGAGGTGATTTAAGGCGGGATTGGCGGCACGCAAGAGGGCCGGCGCGATTTTTCGTCGCGGGAAAAAACGTGCCGAATCAACTCCTTTTAGTGCGGCAGCTCGGCTTCATGGGGCACCGCATCGTCGCGCCGGTCCTCGTCGCGATGGACCATGGCGATGCGGCGCAGGTCTTTCAGGACGGGGTCGAGCGCCTTGATCTTCTTTTCCAGCTCGGCGCGGAAAGCCGGCGGCAGGTCCCCCTGCAGCAGCCGGCCGACGATATCGCACTGTTTAGCGAGCGAGTTGACCGCGTCGATCAGGCTGCGGGATTTCGGCGTATGGGAATCATGCACCGATCGCAGGTTGTTCATCAGCATGTGGATCATGGCCCTGATGAAGGGATCGGCCTTCTTCATCTTTTCGAGCATGGTCTCGATGGGAATGACGGTGAGCTTGGAATCCTCGAGCGCGAATGCCGTCGCCATGCGCGGAGAGCCGTCGATCACGGCCATCTCGCCGAAAAGCTCGCCCTTGCGCACAGTGGCGAGGGGGATCTTGCGGCCCTGAGCTTCGCGATAAAGGCCGACGGCGCCGCTGTTGACGATGTAAGCGGCGTCACCGCTCTCACCTTGCTTGAACAGCACCTTCCCTTTGGGAAACGTCACAACGTCCACCGCGCCCCACTCCGCGATCCCATCCCGTTATTTTTCAACGGTTTTTACGGGAAGTCAAAGAGGAACGGACTATGCGACCTGCCAAGTGTTGCCAGCCCGCATGAGTTTGTCGAGGTCGCCCGGCCCCTTGGCACGCGCGGACGCTTCTTGCGCGGCCACAGCCATCTCATAGGACTGGGGCGCCGGATCGCAATAGATCACACCCAGCACCTCGGGGAACTGCGGCGGCCGCAGCGCCGCGAGAAGCCCCGCGAGCACGCGGTTTTTCTCGTCGTGAACCAGGACATCGGCCTCCGTGACGCCATCTTGGCCGATCGTGACGATCTCGAGGGCGAAGGTCCGGCTATTGAGGCGCAGGCCCTTGTTGCGCTCCTTGCCGAAGATCATGCGCTCGCCGTGCCTGACGTGCAGCTGCTTGTCGGCGGCGACCGCCTTCTCGGTGAAATCCGCAAAGGCGGCGTCATTGTAGACGATGCAGTTCTGGATGATTTCGATAAACGATGCGCCTTTGTGCGCGCGCGCCCGCGTGAAAAGCTCGCCAAGCTCCTTCGCCTGGACGTCGATACCGCGGGCCACGAAACGCGCGTTACAGCCGAGGGCAAAGGTGCACGCTTCCGCCGGGCTGTCGACCGAGCCCATGGGCGTCGAGGGCGATTTCACGCCGACGCGCGAGGTCGGCGAATACTGCCCTTTGGTGAGGCCGTAAATCTCGTTGTTGAACAGCAGAATATTGATGTCGACATTGCGGCGCAGGGCGTGGAACAGGTGATTGCCGCCGATGGACATGGCGTCCCCGTCGCCCGTGACCATCCAGACATCGAGTTCGGGCCGCGACAGCTTGAGGCCGGTCGCGATCGCCGGCGCGCGGCCGTGGATCGTGTGGAAGCCGTAAGTCGCCATGTAATAAGGGAAGCGCGACGAGCAGCCGATGCCGGACACGAAGACCGTGTTCTCCGGCCGCACGCCCATGTCTGCGAGAGCCTTATGCATCGCCTTCAGGATGGCGTAGTCGCCGCAACCGGGGCACCAGCGCACCTCCTGATCGGAAGCAAAGTCCTTGGGCGCAAGTTTCTCGGGCTGAACCTGGACGTTCATGGCTACTTACTCCCGCCGAGTTGCGCGTGAATGGCGCTTTCGACTTCGGCGATCTTGAGGGGCTGTCCGGTGACCTTGAGCAGGCCCTTGGCGTCGACAAGATACTGGCCCCGCAGGAGCTGCAGCATCTGACCGTTGTTCATTTCCGCCACCAGCACTTTTTCGTAGCTCTTCAGCAGGGTGCCGAGATTGCGGGGCAGCGGCCACACATGGCGAATGTGAATATGCGAAACGTCGTAACCTTTGGCGCGCATGTTCGCGACACCGCGGTTGATCGGACCGAAAGTGGAACCCCATCCGACAACCGCCAGCTTGCCCTTGGTCTCGCCGATTTCGACGCCCTGCTCCGGGATATCGTTAGCAATGCCGTTGATCTTGGCGGCGCGGGTGTCGGTCATCTTCTGATGGTTGGCCGCATCGTAGGAGATGTTGCCCGAGTTATAGTCCTTCTCGATGCCGCCGATGCGGTGCATCAGCCCCGGCGTGCCGGGGACCGCCCATACGCGCGCGAGCGTTTTATCGTCGCGCAGGAACGGATGGAAACCGGCAGGATCGGTGTGGAACTGCACCTTGAACGGCTTGAAGTCCGCCATGCTCGGAATGCGCCACGGCTCGGCGGCGTTGGCGATGTAGCCGTCGGAGAGCAACATCACCGGAGTCATGTACTTCGTGGCCAGCCGCACCGCCTCGATGGCCACCTCGAAGCAATCACCGGGCGAGCGCGAAGCGATCACGGGAATGGGCGCATCGGCATTGCGACCAAAAACGGCGAGGAACAGGTCGGACTGCTCGGTCTTGGTCGGAAGGCCCGTCGAGGGACCGCCGCGTTGCGTATTTACGACAACGAGCGGAAGTTCGGTGGAGATAGCCAGGCCGATGGCCTCGGTCTTGAGCGCGATGCCGGGGCCGGACGACGCCGTGACGCCGAGCTTGCCGGCATAGGAGGCGCCGATCGCCGCGCAACAGGCGGCGATTTCGTCCTCTGCCTGGAAGGTCGTGACCCCGTACTGCTTCATGCGTGCCAGGATGTGCAGGATCGGCGACGACGGTGTGATGGGATACGAGGCGAGCACCATTTCGAGGCCCGCGAGCTGCGCCCCGGCGGCGAGGCCCCACGACAGCGCTTCGGCGCCCGACACGAGCCGGTATGTGCCCGGATCGACCTTGACGCTCGGCATCGAGATCGGAGCGACGGCACCCGAAAGCTCATGGGTCTCGCCATAAGCGTGCCCGGCGTTCAGGGCGGCGAGGTTGGCTTTGCCGATCGGATCTTCCGCGCCGAACTTACGCGCGATGTATTCCATCGTCGACTTGAGCTCGCGGTCGTACATCCAGGACACGAGCCCCAGCACCCACAGGTTTTTGGTGCGCAAAGCCTCCTTCTGCGAGACCCCGAACGGCTTTGCGACCTCGAGCGCTTGGGCGGAGATATCGATCTCCATCACCCGGAATTCTTTGAGCGTGCCGTCGGTGCGGGGATCGACGTTAAAGCCGGCGCGCTTGATGTCTTTCTCCTTGAACGCGCCGGAATCGAGAATGACGAGGCCTCCTTTGCGCAGGCCCTTGTAGTTCACCATCAGCGCCGCAGGATTGAGCGCGACCAGCACGTCAGGCTGGTCGCCTGCGGTCTTTACGAGGCGAGAACCGAAGTTGATCTGAAAGGCCGAGACGCCGTAGGTCGTTCCCGTGGGCGCGCGGATCTCGGCGGGGAAGTCGGGGAACGTTGCGAGCGAATTTCCAATCAGTGCGGTCTCTTGCGAGAACTGGCTGCCGAGCAGCTGGACGCCGTCACCGGAATCGCCGGCAAAGCGCACAACGATGGCATCGGCTTCGGATTTTTGGACTGGCGCGCCTGCGGGCGCGCCGCTTCGTATGTCGTTGGCCTGCAAGTTCATATGGTCATCTCCCGAACGGGGTCAGCGCCCAACAAAGATCTTGCGTCACAAGGCGCGTGTCCGGACGGAAGGCTCGCTTCTCCTGAACACACGAGAGACAGTGTAACGGACATATCGCGCAGGCTTAATCAAAAAAGGCACTCATTTCGGACGCTTTGCGCGCCCGGATTCCAACGGCGCTTGACCTAGAGCACCCGGTTCGGCCGGTCAATCGGGTAGCTCAAAAAACCACGTGGAGTCAGGGGCTAACACGAGCGGAGCCAAATTTCGCCTCGGCGGCTCAAGGTGTGCTTACCTAAGACTGCATCGGCACTTTTTCGCCTATTGGTGAGGAAGCGCCGCGGTCAGGCGCGCAAATCCTTTTGCCAGGTCGTCGATCAGGTCGGCCGGATCCTCGAGTCCGATATGGAGCCGCAAACCCGGCTCCGCCTCAGTCCACGGCACCGCGGTCCGGATGGTCTTCGGCGCGGACGGCGCGATCAGGCTTTCGAAGCCGCCCCAGGAATAGCCGAGGGAAAATATCTCCATGTTATCGACCATGGCGGCCACGGCGGCCGGCGATGTGCGGTGCAGCAGAACGCCCATCAATCCCGACGCCCCTTGGAAATCACGCTTCCATAGGGCGTGTCCGGGGTCTTCCGGCAGCGCGGGATAAAGCACGCGCTTCACCTCGGGCCGACCTTGGAGCCAACGGGCGACCATGAGGCCGTTTTGCTGATGGCGTGCGAGGCGCACCGCCAGGGTGCGCAGGCCGCGCGTGGTGAGATAGACGTCGTCCGGCCCCACGGCATAACCCAGCGCGAGAAGCGCGCGGCGCAGCCCGGGCAGCGCGTCAGCCGTGGCCGTTACCGCGCCGATCACGGCGTCGGAATGACCGCACAGATATTTGGTTCCGGCTTCAATGGTGATATCCGCCCCCAGGTCGAGCGGCCGGCACAACACCAGAGACGCCCATGTGTTGTCGACGGCCACTTTGGCTTTGCGGGCGTGGGCGACTTTGGCGATCGCCGGAATATCCTGAACCTCGAAGGTATGCGAGCCCGGCGACTCACAAAAAATGAGCCGCGTGTTGTCGCGCATCAGCGCTTCGATGCCCGACCCGATACAAGGGTCGTAATAGGTGGTCACGACACCGAATTCCTTGAGCAAGCCATCGCTGAGCTTGCGCGTGGGCTCATAAGCCGAGTCCGACACCAGAATATGGTCGCCGGCTTTCACGCAGCCGAGGATGGCCAATGCGCAGGCCGCGACGCCTGACGGCGTCAGGATGGTATCCGCGCCGCCGGCGAGTTCCGTGATCGCTTCTTCGAGCGTCCAATGGGTGGGCGTGCCGAGTCGGCCGTAGTACAGCGCCTTTTCACCCTTGAGTGCGCGCGGCTGGACGTCTTTCAGCTGCGCGATGGAATCGAACACCACCGTCGACGCGTGGTAGACCGGCGTGTTGACGATCCCAGCATTGCGCTTCTTGGAGTGGCCGGCGCGAATGACTTTGGTGTCTTTTTTCATGTCTGCGCTAGACTAGAAGAAAGAGGTCGGCATGCGAAGACGCGAGTTCATGATTACGGCGGGCGCAAGTCTCGCACCGCTTGCTGCGGGGCGCGCCGCGGATCGGCGGCCGTTCATGAGCCTTTCCTACACGCCGTCAGGCATCGACCTGGAAGCCGAGCTGGCGCGCGGGATCGCCGAGACGCGCATTCGGCTCGATCTCGAGCACATCAAAAAGTTCACGGGTCACATCCGCACTTACACTCTGGACCGGGGCCTCGATCGCGTGCTGCCGATGGCCGAAGCTGCGGGACTCAAAGTTTCGGTAGGGCTCTGGCTCAGTCGCGACAAGACGAAGAATGACCTGGAATTCGGCCGCGCCCTGAAGATATTCCGAAGTCATGGCCGAATTATCGACCGCATCTACGTCGGCAATGAGACCTTGGTGCGCAAGGATCTGAGCGCGCCGGATCTGATCGGGTATCTGCGCCGCGTGCGTGTGTCCATTCCCGATCCGGCCGTGAAAATCGGCACCGGCGAAGCGTGGCACGAATGGCAAACAAACCCCGATGTGGTCGCGGCGTGCGATTTCATCGGTGCGCACCTTTACCCCTACTGGGACGGCGTGCCGATGGCCGAAGGCGTCGATTACGTCGCGCGCAAATACACGGAACTGAAGAATGTCTACCCGAACAAGACCGTTGTCATCGCCGAGACCGGCTGGCCGTCGGCAGGACCGACCAAGGGCGGAGCGGTGCCCTCGCCTGAGGCGCAGGAGCAATTCGTGCGCATGTTTCTGACGCGGGCGGCGCGCGAAAAGTACGACTACAGTTTCTTCGAGGCCTACGACCAGCCCTGGAAGGCGATGGATATCGAGGGCGCGGTCGGCGGCCATTGGGGACTGTTCGGCCGGAGACGGGAGCCGAAAATCCCCTTCGTAAAAACCTAACCGGGCTGGGTTGGGCGGCCATCGTCCCCGATAAGCCCACGCGTCTTCAGCGCGCGCAGACAGCGCGCGAAATGCGCGGGGGTCGACGGCCGGTCGTACAGTTCCAACCAATTCTGCTCCGCGAAAGCGAGTATCGCGGGCTCGCCATGCTCGACTTCCCACAGAATGCCGAGGAGCGAGGAGAGATTTTCCTCCTCCTCCTTGGTGGCTGCGTCGACACACAACGCTGCATTGGCTTCATCGATGCGGCCCGTCTCAGGACCCGCGCCGACGCCGAAGTCGGGCAGCGGACGGCGTTCCTTCGGGGCGATCTGCCAGTGCGCGATCTCGTGGAAGACAACGCTGGTTTCCGAGCGCGTGCGAATCACTTTTCCATCCCACGAAAACGCCGACGCCGGATCTTCATCGAGCGTAGGAATTCCAAACCGCGCCGCGAGCGCGATGGCTTTAACGCGGCCCTCGTTCAAGTCGGCACGCAGGTCGGGGCACAGTTCGCGCGTCGCGGCAATGCGCCGGAAAACGACGCGCGCGTAGCTGTCTTCGCCGAGGCCTCGATCGAAGGCTTCGAGAATCCGCGGCAATGCGTCAGCATCGAGGGGCGTGAGGATCATCGCAGGGCGCCAGCCGCTAGGCTGTAAAGGGCGAGAAGTGCTTGCTGAGGGCGAGGCCTTGATTTTGATAGTTCGAACCAAGGCCCGCGCCATACAGACGATCGGGCCTGTCCGCCATGCGCTCGTAGCGCATCCAGGCCACGATCTGCCCGTGCTCGAGCATGAACGGAATTTCGTGAGACCGTACTTCAAGGACAGCCCTACTCCCGGCCGCCTGCCCCTGCCAGCCGAATCCCGGATCAAAAAATCCGGCATAGTGGACACGGTACTCGCCCGACCTCGTGTAGTAAGGAACCATCTCGGCGGCGAAGTTCGGCGGCACGCCGACTTCTTCGGATGTCGCGAGGATATAGAATTCACCGGGATCGAGAATGAGCGCCGCTTCGCGGTGATAATAAATGCGCTCCCAAAAGTCGTGCGGATCCAAGGCGCCGACGGCGTCGATATCGATCTTGTCGGTGTGTTTCTTCGCGCGGTAACCGATGACACTGCCGCGTCCGTTGCCTTTCAGGTCTATCGTTACCGGAACGAGGCCATCGTGGATCGGTTGGCGCTCACCGTTCGTGCGGACGAATTGGCCGCCTTCATACAGATGAGCGAGATCGCTCGGCGAGATCTTGGCCCCCTGACGATGGAAGCGAAGCTGATTCAGGCGGGAGCCTTCGCGAGCGACAATGCTGAAGGTGTGGGGTGCAACCTCGACGTATAGCGGCCCGTCATATCCGCCTCTGACTTCATCGAAGGCGGTGGCGAAGTCAGTGATGAGCCGCGTCAAAACATCGACGCGCCCAGTGGAACTCTTCGGATTGGCGAAGCCGGTCATCGTCGAAGGTAGACGAACCCGCTCCTGCAACTCGACCACGTAGACGCAACCACGCTCGAGCACGGCTCCCTCCCGGAGGTCGATGGGATAACCACCCATGTCACGGACCTTGTCGAGGACTGTCGCTGCCGCGCCCGGCAGGAAACTTGCCCGCACGCGAAATGCCGTCTTGCCGAGCCTCAAGTCCAAACTCGAGGGCTGCAGCTGCGGCGCTTCGATGTCGCGCGCGGCTGTGATCTCGCCGGACCGAATCATCGCCACGATGCTCTGGTAAGGCAGAACACCTGTCGCGGCGCCCTGCCCATTCTGGCTAAGTTCTGCGTTCATCGCGCCGGCGAGGCTGGCCATCTCTTGATTGTCCATTTATCCGAGTTCGTCTGGTCGGGCCGCGGTGCCGAGAGAAACTTGCCCGGCCGCGAGGCGCAAGAAACATCCCGCTGCCGGTGCCTTTGCGCCCGGCAGGCACACTATCCGATCCCACAGGCGCCGGATCGCGTTCCCCCACCAATCGCGATCTAAAGCAGAATGAAAGTGGCCGTTCAACGGATTAGAGTGCACAACGGTTCCCAACTTTGCCCACTCTGTTCGCGCGCCATTCCGCGTTCAGGAACAATGCCCTGTTGGAGTTCTACACAACTTCCACAACCCGGTCCAAGCGCGCCGGTCGGCGGAATTCCTGCTGCAAGGACCGGCCAGGCCCCCAAGGAATCGCGGGCGCTATCCGGTCACTTCGATTTGCTCGGGATGCGTCAGGTCGATCGAAGGGCCGTTGAAATCGCGGATATAACCGCGCACGCGGACGGTACGTCCTTTGAGCTTCACCGCATCAAGCTTCGCCGCCGTGAAAAGCGAATTTGCGCCGGGCGGAATTGAGGCGGTGAAGTCCGTGCGGTAGTCGGCACCGAAATTGAGATATACGCGTCCGCGCACGCGCGCCGCATCGCTCACCACGCCCTCGACGATCTGGAACGTGCCGATGTCGGCCTTCAGCACCGCGGGATCGGGCGAGCGCAACGCATAGTCGGGATGCGCCCATAGTCCGCGGCGTGCCGTGCGCGCCGTTGCCTCGGCGGCGTACAGCTCACCGGCAAAGAGCCGATTGTCAGGGAAGGTATAAACCCGCGCCCATCCTTCCCGCAGCATCGTCTGCTGGATCCACACGCCGTCGTCGCGCACGAGATGGGCGAGAATGCGGCCGTTGCGGTCCTGGGCCGTTGTCGGCAAGCGCAACGTAATCGCGTGGTTCTCCAGTAACGCGCGCAAGGCGCCGCGGCTTTCGTCCGCCATCGGCCATGCAATCGGGTTGCGGCGTCCTTGCGGCAGCTTGGGCGCCTGAATTCCGACCAGGCGTATGTCGGTCGCGCCGTCCTTGAAGCGGATGGTATCGCCATCGTGAACCGCGCCGATGACGCCTTTACCGCCCATCGGCAGGGCGTCCGGAACGGCGGCGAACGCACGCGCCGGCAACACGGCGACCGCTGAGGCGGCGATGAAGCTGCGACGAGAAAGAACGAGGGTCATGAAGCCATTCTAAAACAAAAACGGCCCCGCGTGAGCGGGGCCGTCTTCATCGGAGAATGCCTTAAGATCAGGCGGCGTTCAGGAGCTTCTCGAGCTTCGCCGTGGCCGCTTCGGGCTTAATCTTCTCGACAGCGGCGACTTCATGGGCGAGCCGCTCGAGGGCCTGCTCATAAATCTGACGCTCGCTGTAGGATTGTTCGGGCTGGGAGGCGCCGCGATGCAGGTCGCGCACGACTTCCGCGATCGAAACTGGATCGCCGGAGTTGATCTTGGCTTCATATTCCTGGGCGCGGCGGCTCCACATGGCGCGCTTGACGCGGGCCCGGCCCTTGAGGGTCGTGAGCGCCGCTTCCATCACCTTGCGGGTCGAGAGTTTGCGGAGGCCGGAATTCTCGACCTTGCGCACCGGGACGCGCAGGGTCATGCGATCGCGTTCGAAGCTGATCACGAACAGCTCGACCTTCTGGCCGCCGATCAATTGGGATTCAATGCTGGTCACTTTGCCGACCCCGTGGGCCGGGTAAACGACGAAGTCGCCCGCCGAAAACGGCGCCACGAACTTTGGCTCTTTCGCACTCTTGGTTGCTGTCTTGGGCATCTTGCGGTTTCTCCACACCAGGGGCCTGTTCTTATTTGGCGCTTCTCCCGGATCCCCATCGGCCGCCCTCATGCCATAGGGGCAGCTTCTCGTTGTCGGTCCGGGCCAAATCCCCCGCCGTTGGGACGTAGGGGTCGGAGCGCGTTCCCTCGCGATCAACGCAAGAACTCGCGGTTTATCAGAGGTTTACCGCTAGATCGTGATGTTGCACACGAGAGAAAAAATAATCCGCCGGTTCCCCGACGGACTGGCAATTATATAGCAGAAAATGGGGTCAAAAAACAGACCTAAAGCTCCGCGCTCTCTGCAGAGCACGGCTGCACAGGCCGGGAAACAGCCTTAGGCGTTGGTCCCAGGGTTGGGGCTAAGGTGCTGTTTCTTATCGGGTTTCCCCTTCCATTCGTCCGCGTCCGGAGGGGTTTCACCCTTGGCCGTTATATTCGGCCACTTATCGGCATATTCTTTATTGATATCAGACCATTCGGTCGCCGCCTCGTCCGAGTCGGGAACGATCGCTTCCGCGGGACACTCCGGCTCGCACACGCCACAATCGATACATTCGTCCGGATGGATGACGAGCATGTTCTCGCCCTCGTAGAAGCAGTCCACCGGACAGACTTCCACGCAGTCCATGTATTTGCACTTGATGCAATTTTCCGTGACGACATACGTCATTGAGCAACCCCCGCGTGCCGGAAGCCGGGCTCTACCGTCCGCGAAGCTCCCGAGGCAATGTCTGGTTTCTTCACGTACTTCGTTTCGCGCGGAGGCGTCAAGACATGCCAGCCGGGAGGACATTCAGCCATGAGCGCAGTCAAGCAGATCCCGCCGGCAAGCGTACGCAATATGCCGCCGCTGCGTGACGTGCTCGTCCGCGTATTTGCGCCGGAGCGGATTGCGCGCGGTCTGGTGCTCGAGATCGCCTCTGGCTCGGGCTACCACGCCAGCGCCTTTGCCGCCGCATTGCCGCATCTCGAGTGGCAACCCACCGATCCCGATGAAGGCGCCCGCGCAAGTATCGCCGCCTATGTCGCCGACGCCGGGTTGGCGAACCTGCGGCCGCCGCTGGCGCTTGATGTCTGTGACGACCGATGGCCCGTGCGGGCGGCGGAGGCGATGGTGTGCATCAATATGATCCATATTTCGCCCTGGGCCGCCACCGTCGGCTTATTCGCGGGCGCAAAGCGGACGCTCAGGCGGGGCGGTACGCTTGTCACTTACGGGCCGTATGCCGTCGACGGCGATTTTCAGGCCGAAAGCAATATAGCGTTCGACCAGTCGCTGCGGGCGCGCAATCCGGCATGGGGCGTGCGCGATCTCAAAGACATCCTGCCGCTGGCCGAAGCCAACGGCCTCCTCCTTGCCGAACGCGTGCCGATGCCCGCCAACAACCACACACTCATTTTCACGCACAGCTAGCGCCGAGGATGGAGTGGCGCGCCGGCCTCCTCCCAGGACAATCGTTCCGCCGGCGCCGGTTCATCGTACAGCGTACGCGCCTCGCCCGGCGGTCCACGGCGCTCCCCGATGTCCCGTACGATCACCGTTCGGCGCACCGGACCCAAGATGACCGCCAGGGTGTCACCTCGCTGCACGCCCGTGCTCGTTTTTTGAACTGCTACGCCGTTCACGCTGACCTGACCGCGCTCGATCAGCTTTTGTACTTGTGCGCGCGTCTTGGCGAAGCGCGCATACCAAAGCCATTTGTCGAGGCGGAGCGACGAGCCACTCACGACGACATCAAGTGTTTGAGCTTGGCAAAGGGCGAGTCCGCGTTTACGCCCTCGGCCTTCGACTTCGCTTTGTGCTTGAGCGGCGCGTGGGGCGGACGGCGGCGCTTCAAGCGGAAGACAAGTCCGTTCTCCTCCAGCTTTGCCTTGAATCCCAGTGCCCGGAGCACCTCGGCGCCGGTGGTTGCGTTGATCCCCAGCAGCGAGAGGTGCTCGGGCGGAAGGACTCTTATCTTTTCGCGGGCGAGTTTTCGCGCCGTGGCGGCGAACCGCTCGAGCATGTCAATCCGATAGCCCGCGCCGTGCAGCGGCTGGTAGCCGCACGCGCGATAAAAGTCGTGCGGCACACCGACATCGAGCGGGATCGACACGCGGCCGGGCGGCGGAAGCCGCGGCGCCGGTATGTCGCGGTGCGCGGCGATCCACAACAGACCGCGAAGGCGCGCGGGCGCGGCTTTCAAGAGAGCCGGCATGAACACGTGCTCGACACCAAAGCGAACGCCGGCTTTCGCAAGGGCCTTGCGGTCTGCCGGACTCAGCGCCTGGAGCTGAGGCTCAACGACGCTGCGCTGAACCAGACCTAGAGCCTCGGTGAGATGGAACAAGATACCGCGCACCGCCGGAGGCGCCACGTCTTGCCGGGCCTTGGCGAGGGGCTCCAGCAAGTGCCCGATATGGGCCGAAAGCCACGCGCGCAGCCGGCTTTCCAGACGCAGCCGGGCGGAAGGATCGATGCGCTCGTCCGCGGGAACTTCGATCTGCGGCCGCAGGGGCTCGTTACCGCCGACGAGGACGGCGATCGGTTCCTGCCGCCAGACAATGCGCGCCTCATCATCAAGGGACAGCGCGTTATCCCCACTCGCGAGAATGGCTTCGATGCGCGCCGCAATCAGGGGCCGGAGGGCGGCGTTGGCGGCTCCGAGGACGGCGCGATCGGCGGTCCTAAGGCCCGTGCGGTCCGCGCGGAAGCGAAGCCCCTCGAGATGGCCGAGCCGGTGTCCGTCGACCGTAACGATGCCGTCGTCGGCGATGTCGGCCGCGAGGAGATCGTCGCCGCGTAGGCGCTTGACAAGGTGCGCAGTGCGGCTGTCGACGAACTGTTTGGTGAGCTTGTCATGCAAGGCATCGGACAGGCGGTCTTCGACCTCGCGAGTCCTTTCTTGCCACTCGCGCGCATCGCTCACCCAGTCGCCGCGATGGGAGAGATACGTCCAAGTGCGGATCGCGGCGATCCGGTCCATCAGAACGTGGATGTCGCCGTCGGTGCGGTTGATGCGCTCCACGTGGCCCGCGACCCAGTCGTCCGGCATGACGCCGTCGCCTTGCGTCAGGTGCGTGTAAACCTGTGCCATGAGGCGCGCATGAACCTCTGGCTTCACCTTGCGAAAATCCGGCACCTGGGCAACGTCCCACAAGAGGCGCAAGCGGTGCGGGCCGTGGGCCCGTTCGCGCACCGTGGGCTCCTTGGTCATGGCTTCGAGAACAAGCTGATCTTCGGCCGGTGGCGGCCGCACCAGGGAGGGCGAGGGCGGCGGGTACTTGAGGGACGCGAGGAGGGCATCGAGAGAGGTGAAGCGTAGGTCGGCATTGCGCCAGTAAAGGCTTTGCAGCGGCGGAAACTCGTGGGCCTCGACACGGGCGATCACATCGGGGTCGATTTCAGGAAGATCGGCGGTTACGCCAAAAGTGCCGTCATTCATGTGCCGGCCGGCGCGGCCGGCGATCTGGGCGACTTCCGATGCCGTCAGTGGCCGCGGCGCACGGCCGTCGAACTTGCTCATGGAAGCAAAGGCAACGTGATCGACGTCCATATTGAGGCCCATGCCGATCGCATCGGTAGCGACCATGTAGTCGACGTCGCCGCTTTGGTAGAGCGCGACCTGCGCGTTCCGGGTGCGCGGCGAAAGCGCGCCCATCACGACCGCCGCGCCGCCCCGATGCCGCCGGATGAGCTCCGCGATGCCGTAAACCTCGGACACCGAGAACGCAACCACCGCCGAACGAGCCGGCAATCGGGTCAATTTTTTGGCGCCGGTATAGGTGAGCTTCGAGAAACGCGGCCGGGTCACGAATTCAACTGCCGGCACAAGCCGGCGGATCAGCGGCTTGATCGTTTCGGCGCCGAGGAACATGGTTTCGACCATGCCGCGCGCATGCAGAAGGCGGTGTGTAAACACATGCCCGCGATCGGAATCGGCCGCCAGTTGAATCTCGTCGACCGCGAGGAACGCCACCTCGCGGTCGAGCGGCATGCTTTCGACCGTGCAGACGTAATAGCGGGGGTTGGGCGGAATGATTTTTTCTTCGCCGGTGATCAGCGCGACAGAATTCGCGCCGCGCGCCCTTACGACCCTTTCATAGTTTTCGCGTGCGAGCAGCCGCAGCGGAAAACCGATCATGCCGCTGGCATGACCGAGCATGCGGTCCATCGCGAGATAGGTTTTGCCGGTATTGGTGGGCCCGAGCACAGCCGTCACGGCGCCCACCTTGGGGGTGGGCACCGGAGCGTTACGGAAATCGGCGGTCACAGCCGCGTGGGTCCTCCAGGAAAGAGAGCGCTAAAACGCCTCCGTGCCGCGCTGTTCGGCCCGGGCGCCGCGCCCCTCGCGGCGGCGCGCCACATATTCCTTGAGCTGGCGCTCGGCGGCAGCGAAGGCATCGCGGATGGCGACTTGGATGTCCTCATGGTCCTTCAAACTATCGGCGCGCTTAGGATCGCGCTTGACAACGATCTCATCCCCGGGGACGTCGATAAAGATGGTGATGTGATAAGGCTGTCCAATGTTCCCGGCGTGATTGCTGTTGCGGTGGTGGCGTTCGACGGTAACTCGGCAGCCGGTGATCCGGTCGTAAAACTGTTCAAGCTTGGCGACTTTCTCGCGGATGCGGGTCTCGACGGCTTCGGATTTGTCGAGTCCGTGGAAAGCGATCTGGACGGGGACTTGCATATCAGGCTCCGCTCTGTTGAACCAACCCCAGCCTCTTGCGTCTCCGTTCGCCGGAGAGCCCCCACTCTATGATGATGGGACGGAGATGGACCGAGGGCAACCGTCCCAAGGTTCTTTTTTGGACGCCCGGGGGCAAAAAAGGCAATCGTCACAAAGGGGGGAAACCCCTTGCGGGGAAATGTTCCGCAGCACATATCTGCGCCCGTCCGGGCAGGGTCCCGGGCGCACCCTTTTCGCACGTCCAAGCCTCACGGGATGAGCCTATGAGCACTACAACCGCAGCGCCGGCGGAAACCCGCGCCTTTCAAGCCGAAGTCGCCAAACTCCTCGATATCGTCGTCCACTCGCTTTATTCGAACCGCGAGATTTTCCTCAGGGAACTGATCTCCAACGCCTCGGACGCCTGCGACAAATTGCGTTACGCCGCGCTCACCGAACCCAAGCTCCTGGAAGGCGGCGGGGATTTTGCGATCCACCTCGCGGTCGACAAAGGGTCGAAGACCTTGTCGATCCGAGACAACGGCATCGGTATGTCGCGCGATGAACTGGTCGCGAACCTCGGCACCATCGCCAAATCCGGCACGGCGGAGTTCGTCAAGGCGGTCGCGAAGGACAAAGAGGCGAAGTCCAAAGACGTCAATTTGATCGGCCAGTTCGGGGTCGGTTTCTATTCGGCCTTCATGGTCGCCGACAAAGTCGAGGTGATTTCGCGGAAAGCCGGCGAATCCCACGGCTGGATCTGGACCAGCGACGGCAAGGGAGAGTTCAGCGTCGGCGAATTCCCGGATGCGACCCGCGGCACGAAAATCATCCTTCACGTCAAAGACGATGCGGCAGAGTTCCTCGAAGGGCATCGCCTTCGCCATATCGTAAAGACCTATTCCGATCACATCGCACTGCCGGTGATCCTGGATGCGGTGCCGGGAGAAAAGGACGCCAAGGATGAGACGCTGAACAGCGCCTCGGCCTTGTGGATGCGGCCGAAGAGCGAGATCACGGAGGAACAGTATAAGGAGTTCTACCACAGCACGGCGCATGCGTTCGACCAGCCGTGGCACACGTTGCACTACCGGGCCGAAGGCGCGATCGAATACACCGCGCTTCTATTCATTCCCACGCAGAAGCCGTTCGACCTGTTTCATCCGGAGCGTAAAAACCAAGTTCGGCTTTATGTGAACCGCGTCTTCATCTCCGACCAACTCGACGGCCTGCTGCCGCGCTACCTGCGTTTTGTCCGCGGCGTGGTGGATTCCTCAGACCTCCCCCTCAACATCAGCCGCGAAATGCTCCAGGACAATCCGCTGCTGCGAAAGATTCAGAGCGGATTGGTGAAGCGGCTGCTCAAGGACCTCAAGGACCGGGCCGGCGATGCGGAGGCCTACAAGAGCTTCTGGAAAACCTTCGGCGCGGTTTTCAAGGAAGGCCTCTACGAGGACTTCGAACGCCGTGACGAACTGCTTGAACTGGCGCGCTTCACCACGACAAGCGGCGAAATGGTCAGCCTGAAGGACTACGCCGCGCGGATGAAAGAGGGCCAGGATGCCATCTATTACATCACCGGCGAAAAGCTCGACGCACTGAGGGCGAGTCCGCAGCTGGAAGGTTTCGCCGCCAAAGGCATCGAAGTGCTGCTCCTGACCGACCCGATCGATGAATTTTGGGTGCCGTCGGTGAATGACTACGAGAAAAAGCCGTTCAAATCGGTGGCCGAAGCCGGAACCGACCTGTCGAAGGTGAAGAGCGGCGACGAAAAGCCCGAGGAACCCGCTGCGGACGTCACCGGGATCATCGAAAAGCTGAAGACGGCGCTCGGCGATGCGGTCGCGGACGTGCGCGCGTCGACACGCCTGACGGAAAGCCCGGTGTGCCTCGTCGCCGATACCGGCGGCATGAGCCTGCACCTTGCGCGCATGCTCAAGCAGCATGGCGAGGGCGATCTCGGCATCAAGAAGGTTCTCGAGGTGAACCCGAAGCACGCTTTGATCAAACGGATCGACAGCCTCGACGGCGAACCCCTTGCGGACGCGGCGCTTCTGCTTCTGGACCAGGCGCGGATCGTGGAAGGCGAAGCGGTCCCTGATCCGGCGGCGTTCGCACGCCGTCTTGCGAAGGTCATGGAGCGCGGCCTGTAGACCATCATTTGAACGCCTCGCCCCGCAGGCCATCGATCGCAGCCTCGAGCGGCATGACGTCGTGCCGGCCGTCGCGCCGGCGCATGGACACGGTGCCGTGCGCCGCTTCTTTGTCGCCCACCGCCACGAACACGGGGATTGCCGCTTCGCGCGCGTCGGCGACCTTGCGGCCGATGCGCTCCTCGCGCACATCGACCACCGGGCGGAAGCCGGCCGCGGCGAAGGCCTCGTGAACTCTGCGCGCATAGCCCGCGCTTGCCGCGGTGATCGAGGCCACCGCCAGCTGTTCGGGCGCCAGCCACAGGGGCAGGCGGCCCTCATAGTGCTCGAGCAGGATGGCGATGAAACGTTCGATGCTGCCCAGCACGGCGTGGTGGATCATCACCGGGCGCAAGCGATCGTTGTGCCAATCGACATAGCGGGCATCGAGCTTGTCGGGCAGCACGAGATCGAGCTGGATCGTGCCGCACTGCCACTCGCGGCCGCGCGCATCTCTCAGCACGAATTCGAGCTTTGGCCCGTAGAACGCACCTTCGCCCGGCTGCAGACGGTACTGCAGTCCGGCTGACTCGGCTGCCGCTTGCAAAGACGCTTCGGCGCGATCCCACACGTCGTCGGCACCCTCGCGCACCGCCGGGCGGGTAGAGAAGCCGACAACCACGTCGTTGAAGCCAAAGTCAGCATAAACATTGCGCAGAAGGGCACAGAAGCGCGCGACTTCCGGGACGACATCTTCCTCCCGGCAGAAGATGTGGGCGTCGTCCTGGGTGAAGGCGCGGGTGCGCATCAGTCCGGCAAGCGCACCTGAAGGCTCGTTGCGATGGCAGAGGCCGAACTCCGCGAAGCGCAACGGCAGATCGCGGAACGAGCGCTGCTCGGCCTTGAAAACCTGCACATGACACGGACAGCTCATGGGCTTGAGGGCATAGTCCCGCGACCCGTCCTCGCCATCCTGATGGAAGGTGAACATGTTGCCGGCGAACTTCTGCCAATGGCCGCTCTTCTCCCAGAGCGCGCGGGACAGCACCTGCGGCGTTCTGATCTCGGAAAAACCCGCTTTACGCATGCGGACGCGAATGTAGTCCTCAATCAGATGATAGAGCGCGAAGCCGCGCGGGTGCCAGAACACCATGCCCGGCCCTTCGTCCTGCTGGTGGAAGAGTCCGAGTTTTCGTCCGATCGATCGGTGGTCTTGAAGGTTCATGCCATCCCTCCTGTGGGCCAGGACGGACGCAGCCTTCAGAAAGCCAAAGGCCCCGTCCGTTGCCGGCGGGGCCTTTTGGTTTCGACGCTAGATGCGAACTTCAGCGCGCGCGACACCAGAACGGCCCAGCCCGGTGGGTCGTGGTGGTGGTCGTGGTCAAGAACAGCGCGATCTGGTTCATCAGCGACCTGATACGCCGCGAATGGGCGTTTGTCAAAGAAAACGGCGCGGCAGTCTCCCGCCGCGCCGATTGGTGATCCGAGACTAAGCCGCGAGCGTGCGCAACACGTAATGCAGCACGCCGCCGCTCTTGTAGTAGTCGAGCTCGCCGGCCGTATCGATGCGGCACTGGACGGCAATCGTCTCGCTTGCGCCGTTCGCGCGGCGGATCGTAACGCTGACATCGCCCAGTGGCTTCAAAGCGTTGATGCCCGTGATATCGAAGGTTTCCGTGCCGTCGAGATTGAGGCTCTTGCGCGTCATGTCCCCCTTGAATTGCAACGGCAGCACGCCCATGCCGACGAGGTTCGAGCGGTGGATGCGTTCGAAGCTCTCGACCAGCACAGCCTTAACGCCGAGCAGGCTGGTGCCTTTCGCAGCCCAGTCGCGCGACGAGCCGGTGCCGTACTCCTTGCCGCCCACAATGACGAGGCCGACGCCTTCCTTCTGATACTTCATGGCCGCATCGTAGATCGGCATGACCTCGCCCGAAGGCTGGTGCTTCGTGATTCCCCCTTCGACACCCGGCACCATCTCGTTTTTGATGCGGATATTGGCGAAGGTGCCGCGCATCATCACTTCATGATGTCCGCGGCGCGCGCCGTAGGAATTGAAGTCCTTCGGTTCGACGCCGTTGGCGATCAGATATTTGCCGGCGGGGCTGTCCTTCTTGATGGAGCCGGCGGGCGAGATATGGTCCGTCGTAACAGAGTCCCCGAGGATCGCGAGCGGACGGGCGCCCTTGATGTCCGACAGCGCTTTCGGCGTCTTACCCATGCCGACAAAGTACGGCGGGTTGGCGACGTAGGTGGACTTCGTATCCCAGGTGTAAGTCTCGCTCTTCGAGGCCTTCACGGCCTGCCATGGTGCCGGGCCCTTAAAGACATCGGAGTAACGCGCCGAGAACATTTCGCGCGTGAGGAATTTCTCGATGAACTCCGCGACTTCCTTGGATGTCGGCCAAATGTCCTTCAGATAGACGGGTTGGCCATCTTTCCCGGTGCCGATCGGCTCCCTGGTGATGTCCTTCTTCATCGTGCCGAAGAGCGCATAAGCGACCACCAGCGGCGGAGATGCCAGATAGTTGGCTTTCACATGCGGGCTGATACGGCCTTCGAAGTTGCGATTGCCCGAAAGCACGGCAGTGACGACGAGGTCGCCGGCTTCGATCGACTTCGCGATATTTTCGTCGAGCGGTCCCGAGTTGCCGATGCAGGTGGTGCAGCCGTAGCCGACCGTGTTGAACCCGAGTGCGTCGAGATCGGCCTGGAGGCCGGCTTTGGTGAGATAATCAGTGACCACCTGCGAGCCGGGTGCGAGCGAGCTTTTCACCCATGGCTTACGCGTAAGGCCCTTCTCACGGGCTTTGCGCGCCAGAAGTCCCGCCGCGAACAGCACCGAAGGATTCGAGGTGTTGGTGCAGGACGTGATCGCGGCGATGACCACATCGCCGTCTTCGAGCTTCGGCTTTGCGCCGGGGCCGGCGAGGCCGGTGACTTCGCACGAGGCCGGCACCGGATGGCTGAAACCTTCCTTCAGCGCCTTTTCGAATTCGGTAGAAGCATTTGAGAGCGTGACGCGATCCTGAGGACGCTTCGGACCGGCAAGCGAAGGCTCGACGGTGCTCATATCGAGCGAGAGCGTGTCGGTGAACACAGGATCGGGCGTATTCTCGTCGCGCCACATGCCTTGCGCTTTTGCATAAGCCTCGACCAGCGCGACACGCTGCGGATCGCGCCCGCTGAAGGCAAGGAAGCGGCAAGCCTCGGCGTCGATGGGGAAGAAGCCGCAAGTTGCGCCGTACTCCGGCGCCATGTTGGCAATGGTCGCGCGGTCGGTAAGCGACAGGTCGTTGAGACCGGGGCCGTAGAATTCAACGAATTTGCCGACCACGCCTTTCTTGCGCAGCATCTGCGTCACCGTGAGCACGAGATCGGTCGCAGTAGTGCCTTCCTTCATCTTGCCGGTGAGTTTGAAGCCCACCACTTCCGGGATAAGCATCGGCGTCGGCTGGCCCAGCATCGCCGCTTCCGCTTCAATGCCGCCGACGCCCCAGCCCAGCACCGCAAGGCCATTGACCATCGTGGTATGAGAGTCCGTGCCGACGAGCGTATCGGGGTAAGCGAGGGTCTTGCCGCCTTCCTCTCCGGTCCAAACGACCTGGGCGAGATATTCCACGTTCACCTGGTGGCAGATGCCCGTCCCCGGCGGAACGACGCGGAAATTGTTGAAGCCCATCTGGCCCCACCGCAGGAACTGATAGCGCTCGCCGTTGCGCTCGAACTCGAGATCGATGTTCTGCTGCAACGAAGTCGGGCTGGCATAGGCATCGACCATCACGGAGTGATCGATAACGAGGTCCACCGGCGAGAGCGGATTGATTCGCTGCGGATCGCCGCCCAGGGACTTGATGGCTTCGCGCATGGCGGCAAGATCGACCACGGCCGGGACACCGGTGAAATCCTGCATCAGCACGCGCGCCGGGCGATAAGCGATCTCCTGGTCCGACTTCTTGGGCCCAAGCCAGCCGACCAGCGCTTTCACGTGATCGACGGTCACCGACGATCCGTCTTCAAAGCGCAGGAGATTTTCGAGCAACACCTTCATCGAGAAGGGCAGCCGCGAGACATCCCCGAGTTTCTCCGCTGCCGCCGGGAGGCTGAAATAATCGTAGCTTTTTCCCCCGACTGTAAGAGTGCGACGGGTTTTCAGTGTGTCGTGTCCGCTAAGACGCATCGGGGGGCTCCTTGACCGAAAGGGCTGGCGACGGTGTGAGCCGAAATGAGGGGGCGTGCCGAATCACGCGCCTGATAGACGCGCTGATGTTGTCCCCACCCCGGCCCAATCGTCTTGGTTTTCTTCTGATCCGGCATCATCCACATCCCGGCCACAATGTCCAGGGCCTGCCACGCCGCCACCTGCTTACAAGACTTTGGGACTATTAGTTTTTTTGGAATTGTCACGACCACCGCGCGAAGCCCGCCGAAGCTTCGGCGAAACCCCAAAAGCGCCATATTCCGGTCGTTAGATAAGGGCCATGGGAAAGGCCATCCTTGCTCCTTCGGATGACTTTTCACCGGTGAAGTGACGACCCCTGTCATTTTGCCATTAGACCCTACTGGCGGCCGGCGCATCCCCTCTCCCCCAACCCCACGCCGGCCGCCTTTTTTTGCCCGCTTTATAGCCCTGGCGCTGGCGAAGGCCTCTGGTAAGGTCCGCCCGTGGGAACCAGCGACACCTTTGAAACGGCTGCCTTTTCGGGCGAAAACCTGGCTTGCCGGCGCGGCGGCCGGACGGTCTTCACCGGCCTGAACTTTTCGCTGCCGTCGGGCGAGGCGCTGGTCTTGCGCGGCCCCAACGGCAGCGGCAAGACCACCCTTCTGCGCCTGATGGCAGGACTGGCGCGCCCGGCCGCCGGGCGCCTGTCATGGTCGGGCGCGACGCTGGACGACCCCGAAAGCCACGCCCGCCACCTGCGCTTCATCGGCCACCTGGACGCGATAAAACCGGCCCTTACCGTCCGGGAGAACCTTTCTTTCTGGGCGGGGTTCTGGGGCAAGGCCGATGCCGGACTGGTCGGTCAGGCGATGCAGACGTTCGGGCTCGCCGCCCTTGCGGAGTTCCCCGCCCGCCTCCTTTCGGCGGGCCAGCGGCACCGCCTCGCTCTCGCGCGCCTGATCGCGAGCCCCGCGCCCCTCTGGCTCCTCGACGAACCCGCCAATGCGCTCGACGATCGCTCCGTCGCCGCCCTCACCGCGACGATCGCGGCGCACCGCGCGCGGGGCGGCATGGTCGTGCTGGCCAGTCACGGCTCCGACCTTGTCAGCGGCGGGACAACGCTCGCGCTCGACACATTCACGCCGAGCGCCGCAGAGATGTGGACGGAACTATGAGCAGCTTCTCCGCCCTTTTGATGCGCGACCTCAGGCTCGCCCTCCGGCAGAGTTCGGACAGCTTCACGGTGATCGCCTTCTTCGCGATCGCCACGATTCTCTTTCCCTTCGGCGTCGGCCCGGAAGCGGCGGTGCTCGCACGCATTGCCGCGGGTGTGGTCTGGGTCGCGGCGCTGTTGGCCGCGCTTCTGTCGCTTGACCGCGTATTTGCCGCGGATTTTGACGACGGCAGCCTCGATCAGATCATTCTCAGCGGCCAGTCGACGATCCTCGCCGTGATCGCGAAGGTCGCCGCGCACTGGCTGACGACCGGGGTCCCCTTGATCATTATGTCGCCCGTTCTCGCCGTTACGCTGCAGCTTCCCGGGCAAGGGTACGGCACGCTTGTGCTCGCGCTGCTGCTCGGCACGCCGACGGTGAGTCTTATCGGCGCGCTCGGCGCCGCGCTCGTGCTCGGCGCACGGCGCGGCGGGGTTCTGCTGTCACTGTTGGTGTTGCCGCTTTACATCCCCGTGCTGATCTTCGGCACGGCCGCCGTGGAAGCCGCCGTCACCGGCATGGAGAGCGGGCCGATGCTCTCCATCCTGGGTGGCCTCGCCCTGATCGCCGGCACTCTTTGCCCGTTCGCCACCGCCGCTGCGCTGCGGCAGGCGGCGGAATGAGTATCAGGGCGGTAACAAAGGCGTTTCCTCTCGACGATTTCACGCGAGAGATGTCGGATTCCCAGGCGTTTAGACCTATATTATTTGCACTGGCCGCGCGCCCGCCCGCGCGCTAAATGACCTCGGTTTTTGAGGATCGCTTTGCACAAGTTCGCCAACCCGACGCAGTTCATGCGCATCGCCAACGCCGTTTTTCCATGGACGGCAGGCTTGTGCATTCTGCTTTTCCTCGTCGGCCTGCCGATTGCGCTGATCACCTCGCCGGCGGATTACCAGCAGGGCGATACGGTGCGGATCTTCTATATCCACATGCCTGCCGGCTCGATGTTCCTGATGATCTACGCCGTCATCGCCATCAACAGCGCCATGTTCCTCATCTGGCGTCATCCGATGGCCAAGCTCGTCGCGCGTGCGTCGGCGCCGGTGGGCGCGGTGTTCACAGCGCTGTCGCTGATCACCGGCATGCTCTGGGGCCAGCCGATGTGGGGCACGTTCTGGGTTTGGGATGCACGCTTAACCTCGACGCTGATCATGTTCTTCATTTACCTCGGCTACATCGTCCTCGGCGACGCCTTCGAGGATTCGGAGCGCGGCGACAAGGCCGCGGCCATCCTCGCGCTCGCCGGCGCCGTCAACGTTCCGATCATCAAGTTTTCGGTTGAGTGGTGGAATACCCTGCACCAGCCGGCGACGCTGACCATGACCGGCTTCAATATCGACGGGGCGATGCTGCTGCCCCTCGGCCTGATGTTCGGCGCGTTCTTCACATTCTATCTCTCCATTCTCGTTCTAAGGCTGCGCAGCGAGCTCCTGGCCGCGAAGATCCGCAATGCGCGCATGAGCCAGGTCGTCGCGCAGCAAAGCACGCAACCCGCGGAATGATGCCATGAGCGAATTCCTCAGCATGGGCGGCTATGCGGTTTGGGTGTGGGGCGCTTACGGCGTTGCGACGGTCGGCATCGTCGGTCTGTTGATCTCGACGCTGGCGACGCTGCGCGCCCGCCAGCGCGAGTTCGACGCCCTGAAATCCGCGCGCGGACGGGGTGACGCATGACCCGCAAGCGCCGCAGGCTTTATTTCGTGCTGCTCGGCCTCCTCGGCCTCGGGGCGGGCGCAGCCCTCGTCTTGAACGCGTTCGACGAGAATATCGTCTTTTTCTTCAGTCCGACCGACCTCGCGGCCAAGCCGGTGTGCGAGCAGCGCTGCCGGATCGGCGGCCTTGTCGCTGCGGGAACGGTGGTGAAAGACGGACAGAACGTCTCCTTCGCCATCACCGACACCATGGAAACCGTCAGCGTGAAGTACGTGGGGATCCTTCCCGACCTGTTCCGCGAAGGCCAGGGCGTAGTCGCCGAAGGCCACATGAACAACGGCGTGTTCATGGCGAACAACGTGCTCGCCAAGCACGATGAGAACTACATGCCGCCCGAAGTAGCGGACGCGCTCAAGAAAAGCGGGCGCTGGAAAGAAGGCCAGCCACTGCCCGCCGCGACCGACGTGAACTAGGTAGAGACGCCGCGCCATGATCATCGAGCTCGGACATTTCGCCCTCGCCCTCGCGCTTGCCGTGGCGCTGATCCAATCGAGCGTGCCGCTGATCGGGGCGGCGCACGGCAACGTGTCGTGGATGAATATTGCCCGCCAGGCGGCGGTGCTGCAGTTCTTCCTCATTGGCGCGGCATTCGGATCCTTGATCCACGCCTACGTGACCTCCGACTTCTCCGTTGTCGGCGTCTATCAGAACTCGCACTCGGCCAAGCCGCTCATTTATAAGATCAGCGGCGTGTGGGGGAACCACGAGGGTTCGCTGGTTCTGTGGGTGACGATCCTTGCGGTCTTCGGCGCGCTGGTCGCCGTCCTTGGGCGTAATCTGCCGCCCGCGCTACGGGCGCGCGCGCTTGCGGTGCAAGGCATGATCAGCACCGGCTTCATTGCCTTCATTCTGTTCACCTCGAACCCGTTCCTGCGTCTGTTCCCGACGCCGGAGGAAGGCAACGGCCTCAATCCGATCCTTCAGGATCCGGGCCTCGCGGTGCATCCGCCGATGCTCTACTTTGGCTATGTGGGCTTCTCGATGGCTTTTTCCTTCGCGGTCGCCGCACTGATCGAAGGCCGCGTCGATGCCGCCTGGGCACGTTGGGTGCGGCCGTGGACGCTGGCCGCATGGTTGTCCCTGACGCTCGGCATCGGCCTCGGCAGCTGGTGGGCTTACTACACCCTCGGCTGGGGCGGCTGGTGGATGTGGGATCCGGTCGAGAACGCGTCCTTCATTCCCTGGCTGACGGGAACGGCCCTCCTGCATTCGGCGATCGTGGTCGAAAAGCGCGAAGCGCTGAAGAGCTGGACCATCTTGCTCGCAATCCTGACCTTCTCGATGTCGCTGCTCGGCACCTTCCTGGTGCGCTCGGGTGTGCTGACCTCCGTGCACGCCTTCGCGTCCGACCCGACGCGCGGCATTTTCATTCTTGCGCTGCTCGGCATCGCGATCGGCGGCTCGCTCACCCTGTACGCCATCCGCGCGCCGCAGATGGATGGCGGCGGCGTGTTCGCGCCGATCTCGCGCGAAGGCGGACTTCTCATCAATAACCTTCTGCTGACGACGGCGTGCGCGACCGTACTTCTTGGAACCCTCTATCCGCTGATCACCGAAACGCTAGCCGGCGGACGCATCTCCGTCGGCGAGCCGTACTTCAACGCGGTGTTCATCCCGCTGATGGTGCCGCTCGTTCTCCTGATGGGCGTCGGACCGCTCCTCGCGTGGAAGCGCGGCGACCTCGGCGGCGCGCTCATGCGCCTGAAAAGCGCAGCCGTGCTCTCCCTTGTCGCCGCGGGCGTTACGGTATTGATCGCAGGCGCCACGCTGGCCGACATTGGCGGGGCCCTCGGCATCGCACTCGCCGCGTGGCTCGGCGCCTCGACCCTGATCGAGTGGGGCGAGCGCGTGAAATTCGGCCGCAGCGGCTCCTGGGCACGCATCGTCAATCTGCCGCGCGCCGCGCACGGCATGACCATCGCCCACTTCGGCATGTCGGTGCTGATCCTGGGCGTCGCCGGCTCATCGGCCTGGAAGACGGAAAGCATCCAGAGCCAAGCGCCCGGCGATACGGTACAGCTCGCGGGCTACAGCCTCACCTTTGACGGCGTCGAAGACGCGGCGGGCCCAAACTACACCGCCGCGAGGGCCAACATCACCGTCAAGCGCGGCGAGCGTCTGGTCGCGACGCTGCATCCGGAACGGCGAACCTTCATTCAGCCGCCCGAACAAACCACCTTCTCGTCGATCCACACGACCTATGCGTCGGACCTGATCACGACCCTAGGCGAACCGCAGGGCGAGAACGGCGCCTATGTGACGCGCTTCTATCACGAGCCTCTGGCGCCCTTCCTGTGGTACGGGATCCTGCTCATGGGGTTGGGCGGGATCGTTTCGCTGACCGATCGCCGTCACCGCGTGGGCGCGCCCCGCCGCGCGGCGCCCGGCGTCGCCATGCCGGTCCCGGCGGCCGCAGAATGACAGAACAGGTCGCCTCGGCTCCGCGCACCAAGCGGTGGCCTTATATCGTCCCCCTGGCCGTCGTGCTCGCGCTCGGCGGCGTCTTCGCCAAGCGTCTTTCGGACATCTCGGGCGGCTATGACCCCAAGGTCATCCCGAGCGTCCTTCTGAATACGCCGGCGCCGGAATTAAATTTGCCGGCGCTGCCCGGATACGGCGACGCACTGACTTCCGCCGACCTCAAAGGCGAGGTGAGTCTCCTCAACATCTGGGGATCGTGGTGCGCCGCCTGCACGGTTGAACATCCTCTGCTGATGGAGATCGCAAAGTCCGGGGAAATTCCCATTTATGGCATCGCCTGGCGCGACAAACCGGACCGCAGCATCGCCTGGCTGGAAAAGTACGGCAATCCGTACACCAAGATCGGTCAGGATCCGCAAAGCACGGCCATCATCAATTTGGGGGTCACGGCGGCGCCGGAGTCCTTCCTGATCGATAAGGAAGGGATCATCCGCTACAAGGTCGCGGGGATCATCACGCGCGAAGAATGGCGGGAGAAAATTCAGCCGCTGATCGCGCAGCTCAAGCAATGAAAGTCCTTTCGTTCCTCTTTGCGTTGCTTTTGACCGGCGCCGCGATCGCCGTCGAACCAAGCGAGATGCTGAAGGATCCGGCGCTGGAGGCGCGCGCCCGTGAGGTCAGCCGGCAGCTGCGCTGCGTCGTCTGCCAGAACGAGACCATCGACGAGTCCAATGCCGATATCGCGCGCGATATGCGCCTCCTCCTGCGGACGCGCATTTTGGCGGGCGACAGCAATGAGCAGGTCATTGCCTTCCTGGTGAGCCGCTACGGCGACTACGTCCTTCTGAAACCGCGCTTCACCGCGCGCACTTATCTCCTTTGGTTCGGGCCATTCCTGGTGCTCAGCCTCGGCGCATTCGTCGTTTACCGCCGTCTGCGCGGGACGCCGGCCGCGGGCCCTGCGCCTTTGACCCCGGAGGAGAAAGCCGCGCTCGAAGAGCTCGCGCCCGGAGAGCGTACGCCGTGATTTGGATCGCCCTTGCCTTGAGCGTGCTGGTCGTCGCCGCATTGGTTTGGCCCGTGTTCGCGCGCAGTCCGTCCGCGCTCGGCCGCGCCGCCTATGACCTGACCGTGTTTCAGGACCAGTTGAAGGAGGTCGACCGCGACGTCGCGCGGGGCGTCCTCACCGATGCCGAAGCCGACGCCGCCCGTCTCGAGATTCAACGGCGCATCCTTGCCGTCGGCCGCGCTCCCGCGGAAGAAATCACGACCGGGAGCAGGCGCTCGCGCTGGGTCGCGCTCGGCGTGACCGGCGTCGCCGTGCCTCTCATCGCCCTTGGCGCCTATCTCGAGGTCGGCACGCCCGATCCGGGAGCGGCGCAACTGGCCGCGCTCGAGTCCGCCGACGGCATGTCTCAGTCGGACATGGATGCCTTGGTCGACCGCCTGGCGGCGCGGGTCGCAAGCGAGCCCGACAATCCCGACGGCTACGCACTGTTGGGACGCACCTACCGCGAGCTTGACCGCTTCGCAGAAGCCGCGGAGGCGTTCAAACGCCTCGTGGCGCTGCAGCCGAGCGCGGAGGCTTATTCCAGCCTGGGTGAAGCCTTGTCGGCCGCGCAGAACGGGCGCGTCACCGAAGAGGCACACGCGGCGATGATGAATGCCCTTGCCCTGGACCGCAGCGACCCACGCGCGCGGTTCTATTTGGGCTTGGAGCAAGCCGGCAAAGGCAACCCCCAAGGCGCCATCGCCATCTGGCGCGATCTGACGGGGAACGCACCGACCGACGCGCCGTGGGTCGACATGGTCCGCCAGCAGATGGCGGCGCTCGCCCAGGAAGCAAACATCGCGCCGATGTCGGTCGCGCCGAAGCACCCGCTCGATCTGCTGCCGGGCGCCGAGAAAACGATCGCCGCAGCCAAAACAGCTCCCGCGCCGCCCGCGCCCCCAAGCGAAAACCCCGAACAGAGCAAGATGATCGAGGGCATGGTCGCGGGCCTGGCCGCGCGTCTAGAGCAAAACCCCGATGATTACGACGGCTGGATGATGCTCGGCCGTTCGTACACCGTGCTCAAGCAATCGGACAAGGCGGGTGAAGCCTATAAGAAGGCGATCGCCCTCAAGCCCAAGGACGTGGCGCCGCGACTGCAATATGCAGGGCTCCTCATGATGGAGGTCGACCCGGACGCGCAAGCCCCGCTGCCTGCTGAACTGTCGACGACCGTGGCCGAAATCTTGAAACTGCAGCCTGATCACCCGGAGGCGCTGTATATCGCCGGTCTCGGCCGAGCCAAGGCCGGAGATGTCGCCGGCGCGCGCGGCTACTGGCAGAAAGCGCATAAAGCGGCTGCGGACGGTTCGGCACTGCGCGCGGAAATCGACCGCCGCCTGCAATTGTTGAAATGATCGCGCTTGATCGCGCCCCCCGCTGACGCGATGATTCGCCCATGATCCTCAGACGAATCCTCATCGCCGCCGTGATCCTCGTGGGCACGCTCGCGATGCTTGCGCTCTATCATCCGGCCTTTCGTCCGCAAACGACGCCGTCGGGCGACGTGGGCGGCAGTGTCGCCATCGGTGGGCCGTTCAACCTGACCGACGGGAAGGGCAACGCCTTCACCGATGCCGACCTCAAGGGCAGCTATAGCTTGATTTTCTTCGGCTTCACTCATTGCCCGGACATTTGTCCGCTGACACTGCAGGTGATGACCGATGCCATCGAACATTCCGGACCTGCAGGCGAACAGGTGACTCCGGTGTTCGTCACGGTCGATCCGGAGCGCGACACGGTCGAGGCTGTCGGCAGCTACGTCAGCGCCTTTCATCCGCGGTTCGTGGGCCTCACAGGGACACCCGAACAGGTGGCGGGGGTCACGAAGGCGTACCGCGTCTTCGCCCGGAAGGCGCCGCTGAAAGACAGCGACGGCAGGGAGACCGCCGACTACACCGTCGAGCACACGGGAATCATCTTCTTGATGGACCCGGACGGACGTTATCTCACGCACTTCTCCAGCGGCACGACCGCCGAAGAGATGGCGAGCTATATTCGTCGCGAGGTTTCAAAGTGAGCCGAACCGCCTTCTGGCGCACGAAGGCGCTGGGAGAGATGACGCCGGAAGAATGGGAAAGCTTGTGCGATGGATGCGGGCAATGTTGCCTGCACAAAGTTGCCCAGCCGCATAAGCCCGCGCTCAAGACCAACGTCGCATGCCGGCTGCTCGATACGCAGAGCTGCCGATGCAAGAACTATGCGCGCCGCAGGCGGGTGGTGCGCGACTGCGTGGTCCTGACGCCCGACAACGTTTCGGATCTTTCGTGGCTGCCGGAGACCTGCGCCTATCGCTTGGTCGCGGCCGGCCAGGACTTGCCGGAGTGGCATCCCCTCCTGACCGGGGATTTCGACAGCGTGCATCGCGCGGGCGTTTCGGTACGCGGCCGCTGTGTATCGGAGCGCGAAGCGGGGCCGCTCGAAGATCATATCGTTCCATGAAAAGCGCGGGTTTCGACGTCGAACTCGAAATCGCCGCCGCCCTGCCCGACGACCTCGCCGCGCGGGTGGTGATCACACACAGCGCCCGCGCGCGGCGCCTTAGCTTGCGCCTCGATCCGGCGCGCCGGCAGATCGTGCTGGTAAGACCGAGACGCGCGAGCAACGGGGCGACGCTGAAATTCGTGGCCAGCCGAGAGGGCTGGATCCGGAAGCATCTTGCCATGCTGCCGCCGCCGATCGCGTTCGCAGACGGCGCTCGCATTCCCATCGCTGGTGTCGAGCATACCCTTCAATTCGTGCCGCAGGCTCGCGGCGGCGTGTGGCGCGAGGGCGAGGCGATTCTGATTTCGGGCCAACCCGAGTTCGCCGCGCGCCGCATGACCGACTGGCTGAAAGATGAAGCGCGCCGCGTGCTGGTGCCCATGGTGACAACCATGGCCGAGACCATCGCCTGCAAAGTCAAACAGGTCAGCACGCGCGATACGACGTCGCGCTGGGGAAGTTGCTCACCCGACGGTCGTTTGTCGTTTTCCTGGCGTCTGGTGCTGGCGCCGCTGCCGGCGTTGATCTATGTCGCCGCGCACGAAGTTTCGCACCTGAGGCATCTCAACCACGGCCGCGCGTTCTGGCGGACTGTGGACGAGGTGCTCGATAAGTATATCGGGGATGCCGAGACGCGGCGTGAAGCGGGCCTAGCGCGCGACTGGCTGCGCCGCAATGGCGCCGGGCTGCACCGCTACGGGTGAACTCGCGGCGGACGCCACCGCCGTGCTGCGGCGGCCACCATGTTTATTGACATATTCGGCAAATGCGTTGAGCCGATAGATGAACGGCTTGCGCGCCTGTACACGTGACGGGCTGTCGGCGTCGCGATAGAAAACGTGGCTGCCGATGATGGTCGTCGTCTCGTAATCGGTCGTCCACGACGGACGCACATGATCGGCGTGATACCAAAGTGCGCCGCCGGTGGGATCGGGAATCGACGAATCTTTCTGCAGCATCGCTGCGGCGATCTTCAGAGAGGTACGCCAGGCATCGGCTTCGTAAGGGGTATCGGCGCGATCATCACAGAACCAGGAGAACTGGCACTTGTTGAGAGCGCCCTGGAAGAAGTTTTGCTTCACGACCTCGCAGATGTTGGACGGAAAGCGCGGATCCATCGCGCGGTTCATGACCACCTGGGCGACGGCGATACGGCCGGCCATGGTCTCGCTGCGCGCTTCCCAATAGTCGTTGAGCGCCATGCAGACGAGCTCGTCCTTCGAGACGACGATGGATGAAAGATCGATGTGGAGGTCGGGCGGGATGTCCGCAGCTTGGGCCGGGATCGCAGCAACAGCGGCCGCAGCCGTGGTAACCATGCCTACCGATAAGGCGCGCACGGCGGCGCCAACCCGAGAGAGGAAGCTTGAAAAGGTCACAGCACGTCTTCCTTGTCTAAATCGACAGAGCACTACCGCCGCCGGGTTCGAAACGCCCGGTGTAAAGTGGTGTTCCCTGTGATCCCCGTCGGCTCCGGTTCGTTGCCGACTGTCGTTGGTACGTTAAGTCCCGGTCCGCACGTCAGAGCGTCTCTCCCCACTCTCCGCGGTCGGCCCCTTTGGGCAGGGGCGCGTTGGTCTTGCGCGGATTATTGAGGAACGAGGTGAGTCCCTGACAACCCAAATATTCTTGCGCAGACTCCGGAACTACAGACAGATCGTTGCGCTTTTTCACCAGATTTGGTCATGATCGCACCGAATTGTAATTAAATGTCCCGTTTACTTCGCTTAAAGGCGGTCGGCGGGGCGGGATTTTGAACCTGATTTCAGTGTCTTGGCGGGCGCAGCGGGGTGTTAAGCCTTTTGACGGTTGAACCGGTGACCACGCGAAAAATTCGCAATAAAATTTCAAAGAAATTACGGATTTTCGGGCCTTTTTGTGATTATCCACACAGATAAAGCGTGATTTTACTCGGAGTCGCGCCATTTTTCCGCGCAAAACCCCCGTAAAATTGGGGCGCGGCGACGCCGCTGACCCCGCCGTGGCCCGCCGCCGATTCAGTTTTTCGAAAAGACTTCGAGAAACCGGCCGATGAAATCCTGGCGCTCGGGCTCGAGGCCAATCAGATCCCGCGGCTGACGGCCGTTGTGCGCTTCCTTCATGACGTCGCGCCAAATCAGCGCCGGCAAGCCGCCGCCGGTGACACCTTTCATGCCCGCGCCCTCGTCGTTGCCAACCCAAACACCGGCGACGTATTCGGTCGTGAAGCCCATCATCCAGGCATCGCGGAAATCGGAACTCGTGCCGGTCTTTCCCGCGGCCGGGAGTCCAAAAGCGGCGGCGGTGCCGGTGCCTTGGGTGAGCACCTGGCTCATCATTCCGTTCATCATAGCCACCGTTTGCGTGTCCATGACACGGCCAAACCCGCCGCCGGCGCGCTTATAGAGGATCTTGCCGCTGCGATCGGTGATCATGGTGATGGCGTAAGGCGTCACGCCGAAACCGCCGTTGGCGAAGGGCGCGTAAGCGCCCGTCAGCTCGAGCAGCGTGACTTCGTTGGACCCCAGGGCGAGGGAGAGCTCCGGCTTCAGATTTTCGGAAATGCCGAGCCGGCGCGCCGTGTCGACGATCGCACGCGGCCCGACAAATTGCGCAAGGCGTACGGCCGGCGTGTTGAGCGACTTGAACAGCGCTTTCTCGACCGTCACCGGGCCCTCATACGTGTTGGTGAAATTCTGCGGGCGCCACTTGCCGATCTTGATCGGCGCGTCGGTGACCATGTCCTCGGGGCGGTAGCCGGCTTCGAGCGCGGCGACATACACGAACGGCTTGAAGGCCGAGCCGGGCTGGCGCAAGGCCTGCGCGGCGCGATTGAACTGGCTTTCTCCATAGTCTTTGCCGCCGACCATGGCGCGCACGGCGCCGTCGTTGCTGAGCACGACGATGGCGCCCTGTTCGACTTTGAGCTTCGCGCCGGATTTCTCGAGATGGCTTGCGAGAATTTTCTCCGATTGGCTTTGGAGGCGGCCGTCGAGAGTGGTGTGGATGACGAGATCGCGGTCGATCGAGCCGACATAAGCTTCCGCCTGACCGACGACCCAATCGGAGAAATGCCGCCCGTAAACCGCGGGGTTGATCACACCCTTGATCGTGCGGCTGGCATTCTTGAGGGCCGCCGCGCCCTGCTCCGGTGTAAGGACGCCGGTATCCACCATCGTCGACAGCACGATTTCGGTGCGGGTCTTGGCGAGGTCGGGATCGCGCACGGGATTGTAGCGCGACGGCGCCTTCAGAAGGCCGGCCAACATCGCGGCCTGATAGACCGTCAGATCTTTCGCGGGTTTGCCGAAATAACGCTCCGCCGCGGCTTCGATGCCGTAGGTGCCGGCGCCGAAATAAACCCGGTTGAGATAGAGAGCAAGGATCTCCTCCTTGCTGAAACGCTGCTCGAGCTTGAGGGCGAGCAGCGCCTCTTTGATCTTGCGCGCAAGGGTGCGGTCGGGCGTGAGAAAGAGGTTCTTGGCGACCTGCTGGGTGATGGTGGAGCCGCCTTGCGCGACCTCGCCGGCTTCCAGATTGACGACGAGCGCACGAACCAGTGCGCGCGGGTCCACCCCCCGGTGCTGATAGAACCGGCGGTCTTCGACGGCGATCACGGCGCCCGGCACGTGGGGCGGGAGCTTCCGAAGGTCGATTGCCGGTCCGTAGATGTCGCCAAAACTCGCGATTTCCCAGGATCCGGCGTCGACGACCTTGATGTTAGGCTTGCGGGTAAGGATCGCCTCATCGACGGCCGGCAGGTCCAGCGCAAAGAAGCCGAGCACGCCGGCGCCGACGGCGGCGAGAAGGATGAGGGCCGCGAGAGCGTTCGACAAGAGAACCGACGCGAGCGCCAAGCCGCGCCTGGACCGGGAGCCCTTTCCGGCCGGCTTGCGCGGACGGTCCTCGGCGCTATCGCCGCCGTCGTCGGACTTGCGCCTTCTAGCCATGGAACTGCATGCGAAAAAGAACCCCTGACAGGCGCGGTTTTGACCGCTAAATACGGCGGTTTAAGGGCTAGTATATCATACCAACCTCGAGGTGCTCCCATGGCGAAAGCCAAGAAGAAAGCCGCGCACAAGCCGGCACGCAAGACGGCCAAGACCAAGACAATCGCCAAGCGAAAGGCCGCGCCCTCACGCGCCAGGAGCACAAAGCGCAGCGTCAAGAAATCTTCTCGCGTTCCGAGCGGCGTGCAGCTGGGCGTCTCCGCCGAGCTCGATACGCGCCTGCGCGAACTCGCAACACACATGAACAAGAGCCTGGAGGAGGTCCTGATCCAGGCGCTGACGGAGTTCGCCGACAACTGGGAAGATCACCTGCGCACCGTTCGGACCCTCAACGCCGGCGACGATCGCATGCAGCTGTCCGTGCCCGACGACGACGGCCAGTCTTAGCTCATCTCCAGGCGGAAGTTCTTCGCGCCGAGAACTCTTCCGTTCGCCGCAAGCTCGATCTTGTGCATACCCGGATAATAGACCCGGGTGGTGATACGCCGGATCGCGTGCTTGCGTGCGAGATCGATGGTTTCGCCGGGGCCGAGCGTCAAGGTCTTCCACTTGAAGACCTTTGCTGAAGTCCCGTTCTTTTTGCGGTGGTGAACGACGTAGTCGAGCACGATCTTTTGCGCCGTGCGCGCGGTGCTGGCGAGCCGTGCCTTCAACGTGAGGGCGCTTCCGAACGTCAGCTTCGCCGGACTTACGGAGAAGGACCTGAGCTTCACCTTAGCGCCGGGCTCAAAACCCAGCGCTTTCAAGGCCGGGCGATGGCCCTTCTTGATAAGGGTGCGGCAGGCGTGACGCACCAAACGCGCCCGTTCGGCGCTCGCGTTCTTAAGCCACGTCATCGCGACAGCGGCGACGAGATCCGGGTGGTCCTTGGCAATGTCGTTGAGACTGTTGGCCACGGACCGGCGGACATAGTCCGACGGGTCGTCGCGCAAAGCCTCGAGGAGCGGGAGGATCGGCGCGGGATTCTTCACGAACGCCTTGAGTCGAAGGCCCCAGGGCAAGCGCGGCCGCGTGCCTTCCGACACCAGACGGCGCACGTGATGGTTCTCGTCCTTCGACCACTCTCGCAGGGTGCTCAACGTCAGTTCCGTGTGACGGACGAGAAACGGCCGGATCGCAAACTCCGAGGTGCTGCGGATGGTGATCTCGCGCAAAGCGGCCAGCGCCTCGTGGGGATGTTCGAGGGCTTGAGCCGCCACGAATGCGCCGTAAGGCCATACCGCCCACCCAGCGACACCCGACGCCGGATTCGGATCGGGCTCGTGACCGCGCAGCGGCCGTAAAGAAGCGGTCAAGACCTTCAGGGCCCGCGGGACATCGCCTGGGAGAAAAGCGGCCAGCGCCGCGGCGATCTGGTCAGCCCGCTGCTTGAGCGCAAGCGATGCAAAATTCTTGACCGCCGCAGCGACGAAACTTTTCTTATCGAATTGCGGCCACACCCGGTGGAGATGGTGCGCCATATCCTCGACCAGAGCCCGATCGAAAAAGTCTTTGAAGGCCGATGGCGCGGGTTCCGTGCGGGCTTTTGAATCGGGCATCAGCGTGGTCCAACGGCTTTACGCAGACCATCCCTTTATCACAGCCCTAGCCAATGGGAGACAGAAGTTGGAAGCTACGCGCTTCATGGGGTTCGAAGATTGAGTCCGACGATGGAATGGGATGAAGGGACACTTGAGAGCCTGCGCGGCGTTTCGACCGCCACGCTTACGACCGTGCTTCTGAAGAAAGGCCTGCGCAAAACTTGGATCCGTTCGGCAAAGCCGTTGACCGGCTCGCAAAAGCGCGTGGCCGGCCCTGCCTTTACATTGCGTTTCGTGCCGGCCCGCGAGGATCTGGCGACACCCGAGTCCTGGAGCTCTCCGCGGTCCACCCGCGCCGCGATCGAAGACATGCCGGCCGGATGCATTGCCGTTGTCGATGCAATGGGCATTGCCGAAGCCGGGATCTTCGGCGACATCCTTTGCGAGCGCATGAAATATAGGAACGTCGCCGCGCTTGTGACCGATGGCGCGGTGCGAGACGCCGCCGGCGTTCTCGCGACAAAGCTGCCGGTCTGGTGCCAAGGGGTTGCGGCACCGCCGTCCGTTGCGGGCCTCACCTTCGTCGATTGGCAAACGCCCGTGGGCTGCGGCGGTGTTGCCGTCTATCCCGGCGATGTCGTGGTTGCCGACGACGATGGCGCCGTCGTTATACCGAAGGCGATGGTGGCGGAGGTTTGCGCGCTCGCGATGGAGCAGGAAGCGCTCGAGGCCTGGATCGTCGCGGAAGTGAAACGCGGCGTTCCGCTGCCGGGTCTGTACCCGCCGAATGCAGAGACGAAAGAGCGTTATGCCAAGTATCGAAAAGGAACGTGACGGCGCGCTCCCGCAGCTGCCGAAATAAAAAGGAGGGGCCTTTGAGCCCCTCCTTTTCGTTAGAGCGCGGGTACAACTACATCCGGAAGCGCAGGCCAGCGCGGAACACCCGGCCAAGGGCGTCGTACGTGCCTTGCTCCGTCGGAATGTTGCCATAAGCACTTCCCGCCGGGCCTTGCGGCACGATCGCCGGATCCTTGTTGGTGATGTTCTTGATGTTCAGGAACACTTCGATGTCCATGCCGTCGTCGGCGTAGCTTTGGATGTCGTAGGCGAAGTTGGTATCCAAGTACAACGCCCCGGGCAACCGGTTGTCGTTGATCGTGCGATTCGACGCCGTGGACGCCGGGCAGCCGCTCGTGCACTCGACGTTCGAGTTCAAGAGCGTGCCGCTGCTTACGCCCCGGCCCGTCAACGTAAAGGTGAAGGGCTCGAGGTCATAAGTGATAGAGGCGCGGTACACCCAGCTCGGCACGCCGTTGGTGCCCGTATTCTGGCCGGCGGTATCCGTTGGCGCGACAAGACCATCGTCCTCGTAATTCTTGATGTAGTGAGAAGCCAAGAACCGAAGTGCGATGTTGCCGTTCCAATCATCCATCATGTCCGACAGCGCGAAGCGGTAGCTCACGTCGAAGTCCATGCCTCGGGCTTCCCTGACCGCGAGATTGAACGGCGAGATCGAAATGCGGCTGATGATCGGCGCGCCGCCCGGGCTAACCCCGCGGGTGATGGCGGCGCAGTACTGCTGCAGACCTTCGAAGCAGAAATCGACGATCTGCTGCGCCCCGACCGTGCCGATCGCACCCGCCACTTCGATATTGAAATAGTCGATCGAAGCCTGGAGTCCGGGAACGAAGCTCGGCGACAGGACCACACCGAGGCCAATGGTGTCGGCCTTTTCCGGATCAAGGTTCAGGTTACCCGTGTTGAAGCCAGTGTACTGGATCACGGCGTTGTTGTTGAACGGGTCGATCACGTTATTGGTGTTCGAGCTGCCGGCGGCGAACAACTCCTGCAGGTTCGGCGCACGGATGTCGCGGGAGTAGGTGCCGCGGAAGCGGATGTCGGGCACGGGTGACCAGGTCAAACCGGCCTTGTAGGTCGTGACGAAACCCGAAGTCGAGTAGTCGGTGAAGCGCACGGCGGCGTTCAAATCCAACTGCTCCTCAATGATCGGAATAACGGTTTCGATGAAACCTTCCGTGACGTTGTACTTACCGAAGCTCGGCAGGAAGTTGCCCACGAACCATCCCGCCTGGTAGGCCGGGTCGACGCGGCCTGAAACCTGCTCGATGCGGTGTTCTGCACCGAACGCCAGCGAAATGGGGCCCGCCCACCCTTCGAACGGCTCTCCCGATACGGAGAACGCCATCACATCCTGCTTAAAACGCTGATTGCGGTACGGCGAGTCCACGAAGTAGTCGAGCGCCGCCCGCGAGTTGACGCCGATACCCATGCGATTGAAGGGGATGCAGGCCGGATCGTCGTTGGCCGGGTTGGTGTCGCCGTTGATGCGGCAGACGATCACGCCCGTGGTCGGATGGCGGATGGCATCGGTGGCATTCGCCAGGCGCTGGTTATTGGTGATGTCGGCGACGCTTTCGTGGGTGCGTGTGATGCCCATTTGGTAGTAGGCGTCCCACGACCATGTCGTGTCGATCGCGTCGAAGTCGCCGTTGAGGCCGACGACGTAGCGGACAGTGGTACGGTCGTTGTCGGTGAGGCGCAGCGGCAGATCGCCGTTCATGCTGCCGAGGTTGAACTGCGTCATCGTTGCCGGCATGGCGGCGAGCACTTCCGCAGGAATAAACGCGTTATCGCGGCGGATGATGATGTTGCCCTGGTTGAACTGATAGCCGGTGATGCCGTCCGAAGACGTGTTGTTCCAGGAGAATTGACCGAACACTTCGATGTTGTCGGCAAGGTCGTAGCCCACCCGGGTGAAGAAACCGGTGCGGTTTTCAGTGGGATCCAAAGCCTGGCGGTTGACGAACTGATTTGCCTTCCACTCGCCGCCGATCATCCACGGATCGAGGCGCTGCGGGCCGTAATTGAAGCGGTACGGCTGGCCGCCGGGACCGAAAGCGATGCCTTGAAGAGGGCCGGCGCTGGTGATGATCCCGCCCAGGGTCGCCTGGCTCAGTGACGCGCCGCAGGTGCGCAAGCGCTCAGGCTGGCCGTTGGTCGCGGTGTAAGCCGGATTGTTGATGATGTAACAACCCTGATAGGCCCAATCGCGATTCTCCTTGATGCCGCGGATACCGGGACGGTCGGCGAATTCAGCGCTGAAGATGGCGTGCCCGCGGTCATTCGCGAACGGAGTACCGCCGGCGAGCGAGACTTTCCAGTTGGTGCCGTCGCCGTAGGTGGTGATCCCACCCTCGACGCTCGCCTTGAGGCCGGTGAAATCCTTATCGATGATGAAGTTCACAACTCCGGAGACCGCGTCGGAGCCATATGCCGCCGAGGCGCCGCCGGTGACGACATCGACCCGTTCGACCAGCATCTGCGGGAAGTTGTTGACGTCGACGTTGCCGGTCAGCGTCGAGCCGACCGACCGCTGCCCGTCGAGAAGAACAAGCGTGCGGGACGAGCCGAGGGCGCGGAGGTTGATGGTGTTCACGCCCGCCGTACCGGAGCTCGCGCTGGTGCTGGAGCCTTGCGGCGTCGTCGAGTTCGCGACCGAGGGCAGCTCGTTGACGAAGTCGGCGAGGTTTTCCGCCGGCGCCTGCAGGAGTTCTTCGATGCCGACGACGGTCAGAGGGGTCGGGGCTTCGTAGCCGTCGCGCACGACACGCGTGCCCGTGACGATAATTTCCTCGGCTGCATCGGTCTGCGCCTGCTGAGGCTGGGCCTGTGCCACGGCGGGGCTCGCGGCAGCGGCCATCACGAGCGCAGTCGCACTGGCCGTCGTGGCGAGCCGGCGACGGTGCGTAGTCATTGAAGTAACGTTGAGCATATTGCCCCCAAAGAGTGGAAGTTGTTCGAAGCGCCGACAACGCCCCGAACCGCTTCGGGGCGTTGTCGCGGCGCATTCTAGAGTATTCGAACTTCCCTCTCCGCCCAGAACTTGATCACGGGGGTTTGGAACAGACTTTTAGCAAAGAGCGTTGCGCGGCGGACACAGCCCACCGGTCCCGCCCCTTGCGCGGTCGGTCCGCGATACAATTACAATTCGCAGATCAGGACTTCTTCGCTGTTACTTTGGCCGACTTGCCGGAGACGTCCATGGAGCCGTCGATGGTGTTGCCGGTGACTTTGCCGCTAAAGCGCAGCGGCGTGGTTGCGCCGGGAACCGTGGCGGCAAAGGTAATGTTCTCTCCTGCGAGAACCGGGGATTCGACCGGCACTTGTTTGCCGTTCGGCAGCGTCAATGTGCCCGAGGCCATTTGGTACTGCTGCTTGAGATCGGCCTTGTAGGTCTCGTTGCCCACCTGCCAGGTCCAGGTTCCGGCGACTTTGGCCGGAACGATCCAGAGATAGATGTTCCGCGAATCAACCACCTCATGTTTGTCCGGCTGCCAATCGCCCATGGTGAAGGCATGGCTGACAATGCGCGAGCCCGGCTTCATCTCGTCGAGAATCTTGGGCCGCAGCTTGAGATTCACTTCGGGAAGCAGGTACATGGTCATGACCGTGGCTTCCTTGAAATCCATCGCAAACAAATCGCCGCGGTGGAAGGTGACGCGATCGGTGACGCCGGCCTTCTTCGCATTCTCATTGGCTTCAGCGATGCGGACGGGATCGAGGTCGACGCCGACACCTTTCTTCACTTTCATATCGCGCGCCGCGGTGACGACGATGCGCCCGTCGCCCGAACCCAGATCGTAGTGAATGTCGTTGGGTCCGACGTTGCCGAGTTTGAGCATGCGGTCGACGAGTTCCTGAGGCGTCGGCACATAGGGCACGTCGAGCTCGACGCCGCCGTCGCCGGTGTATTTGGTCGCCGCGACGGCGCTGAACGTCATGAACACCGCAGCGATGCCGAGCAAGCCGATACGATTGTGCATCTTCATGGGTTTATTCCTCTAAAAGGCCTCTTTAGGTCGAAGACGACGAAGCTTGTGCAGCGCGGCCGCGGCCCATCGAACGGCGGGCGAGCACGAGCACCGGAAGACCGAGGACAAGCACGACGACGCCGGCGAGGGCGCCGCGGCCTGTGAATGCGAGACTATTGTAAAGCATCCAGGCGCCAGTAAGGCAGAAGAGCATCGGCGTTACGGGGTACAGCGGAACGCGGAACGGACGGGGGGCAGCCCCATCCTTCGCCCGCAGCACGAAGAGGGAAACCCCTGTCAGGAAAAAGAAAACCCAGAACACCGGCTGCAGAAAATCGACCACCGTCTGCACGTTGCCGCGCTCGAAGGCCGCAAAGCCGACGATCAAAAGCGCGAGACCGGCCTGAAACAGAACGCCGCTCGTCGGGACCCCGCGCACCGCGTCCCAACGATTGAGGAATCGGAACAACGGAAAGTCGTTGCCGAGCGCAAAGGCGCTGCGCGCGCCGGTGAAAAGCGTAATGTTGGTGTTGTCCAGCACGAGGACGAGAATGACGAAAGTTATGACGACCGCGCCGACATCGCCGAAGGCCGTGCGCATGACATCGGCGGCGACGGCTTTCGAAGCCGCCATGCCGGCGGGGCCGAGCGCCGAGAGGAAGGCGAAGTTCACGGCGACGTACAGCACCGTGATGATGGAGATCCCGATCAGAAGCGCGCGGACCATGTTGCGGTGCGGATCCTTAACCTCGGCCGAGATGTAAGCGGCTTCGTTCCACCCCCCGAAGGCCAACAGCACGAACAGCATCGCCGTGCCGACGCCCGACGCGGTGACAGGACCGGGCGCTTCGCTCGGCGGCGGCGCCGCTTCAACGCCAAAAACACCGACAAAGATGAGCACGCCGAGACCGCACAGGGTGGCAATGAAGAGGGTGTTCTGAAACGTCTTGGTTTGACGGATGCCGGTGAGATTAAGGCCGGTCAGAACCACGACGGTAAGCGCGGCGTAAAGCGCCGAGCTGTAGGCACCGAGCGATACGAGCTGGCTGGCATAGTCGCCAAAGATATAAGCGAACAAGGCAACCGAGCCGCTCTGGACGACGGTCAGGCGGGCCCAGGCGAACATGAAGCCCATATGAGGCCCGTAGGCGCGGCTGAGGAAATGATATTCGCCGCCCGCCGACGGATAAGCGGTTGCGAGCTCGGCATAACACAGGGCGCCGATGATCGAGATGATGCCGCCGGCAATCCACACGAGGAGGATCGCATCCGGCCGGCCCAGAACGCCGGCGATGATACTTGGGAAGCTGAAGATCCCGGCGCCGATGACGAGGCCGACGATGATGGCGACGCAATCGGTCAGCGAGAGAACCTGGTTCGGTGCGTTATTCATGAGGATGCGCGAGCGGGAACCGCCCGCGGCTGTCTCCCTTCCCTTGCAGACAGGCCGGTTTTTCCTCAGTACAACAGGCTGTTAGCCCGCTCAAGGGAAACAGGGTCTGTAACAGGTTCTGCTGCGCTGCACGCGAAGGCCACGAGGCGATGAACGAGGGCAAAACACGAATTCTGGTGGATGCGGACGCGTGCCCCGTGAAAGACGAGGTGGTGCGCGTGGCCGACCGTCATGGCCTCGACGTCATCCTTGTCAGCAACGCATGGATGCGCGGGCCCGATCATCGGCTGGTTCAGCGCATCCTGGTGGCGAGCGGGCCGGACGCCGCCGACGATCGCATCGCCGAGGAGGCCGGCCGGAGCGATATCGTCATCACGAATGACATTCCGCTGGCCGCGCGTTGCCTGGATAAAGGCGCGAAGGTCCTTCGTCCGAACGGCAAAGCGATCGACAAGAATTCAGTCGGCATGGCGGTGGCGATGCGAGATCTGACCGCACACTTGCGGGACGCCGGTGAGATCACGGGCGGCCCGGCCGCTTTTACACCCCGCGACCGGTCGCGCTTCCTCGATGCCCTGGAAAACGCAGTTCAGGCCGTTAAGCGCGGTAAGTAAAGGCCGCAAGATTGACATTCCGCGCTGCCCCACATATATAACCGTCCGTCTGCCCTATGCAGGCAACATCTCGCGATTCGCGCGCAGGTGCACCGGCCCCAAACAACAACGTGAAATAAGGGCCGCGACGGATCAAAGATCCCGCACCGTTTCTTGAGAAGTTTCCAATTCCCTCCCGTCGGTTGCGTGCCTACCGGGTCAACGCAAACCCGTTTTGCGCCGCGATGCTCGCGGCTGCACGACCTTTGCCTATTTGAAAGTGAATCTATGACTTTGTTTACCGACCTTGGCTTGATCGAGCCGCTGACGCGCGCGCTCGCCGGCGAAGGTTACTCCTCACCGACGCCGATCCAGGCCCAGGCCATTCCGCGCCTTCTCGATGGGCGCGACGTGCTGGGCATCGCCCAAACCGGCACCGGAAAGACCGCGGCTTTCGCGCTGCCCATGCTGCAGCATCTGTCGCAGAAGAACAAACGCGCCGCGGCGAAGAGCGCGCGCGCGCTGATCCTGACGCCGACACGCGAACTCGCGCTTCAGATCGGCGAGGGTTTTGCCACGTATGGCAAGCATCTCAGCCTGAAGCGGACGGTGATCCACGGCGGCGTGAGCGAAAAGCCGCAGATCGCCGCCGTGGCGAACGGCACCGACGTGCTGATCGCCACGCCCGGACGCCTGCTCGATCTCATGAACCAGCGCCGCGTGGATCTCGCCAGTATCGAGATCTTCGTGCTCGATGAAGCCGACCGCATGTTGGATATGGGCTTCATCCGGGACGTGCAGAAGATCGTCCAGCGCCTGCCGAAGGAACGCCAGACGCTGCTGTTCTCGGCGACCATGCCGAGCGAAGTGAGCAACCTTGTAAAGTCGCTGTTGCGGCCGGAGCACGAACGGATCGAGGTGACGCCGCCGTCGACCACGGTGGAGCGCATCGCCCAAAAGGTGATGTTCGTCGCCCGCGAGAATAAGCGCCTCCTGCTCGCCGATCTCCTCAAGGACGGAGCCATTACCCGCGCGATCGTTTTCACACGCACGAAGCACAGCGCCAACCGCGTGGCGGAACAGTTGCAGAAAGGCGGGGTCAAGGCCGACGCCATCCATGGCAACAAGTCGCAGAATGCGCGCCAGCGCAGCCTGGCCGGATTCAAGAGCGGCCAGGTCCGTGTGCTGGTGGCGACCGATATCGCCGCCCGCGGCATCGACGTCGATGGCGTTTCCCACGTCATCAACTTCGAAATGCCGGTGGAACCGGAGAGTTACGTGCATCGCATCGGCCGCACGGCGCGCGCCGGCAACGAGGGCATCGCGATCTCCTTCTGCGACCGGGAAGAGATGGGCGCGTTGCGCGCGATCGAGCGTTCGATCCGCCAGCCGGTTCCGGTCGATGAGACCCACGCTTATCACAGCGCAACGCCGGTGCGCGGTCCGCGCCATGAGCACCGCGGCGAGCAGAAGCACGGCGGGCCCAGGCCGGCGCACGGCCATAATAAGCCGGGCGGCGGCAAACACCGTCATCGCCGCCGCCGCAGCGGCGGAGGCGGTGGCCGCCCGTGGGAGAACCGGCCGCAGGCCGCTTAAGCGCGTCCTTTCTTCTCTTCGCGGGCCGCTTCCCAGATTTCCCAGGCGGCGCCCGCGTTGAGAAGCGCAATTCCCAGGCCGACGACAAGGCCGGGCCATGCCGAGGCGAAATAGAGAGTTGCGAATCCCGCAAGGATAATCGCCACATTAGCGTAGGCGTCGTTGCGCGCGGACAGGAAGGCCGCCTTCGTCAGGCTGCCTTTCGCCGCGCTGAATTTTGCCAGCATGACCGCACAGGTGAAATTCGCCGCGAGTGCGCCGAGGCCGACGATCGAGAGCGGCACCGGGGCGGGAGGCACGGGCACATTGAACTTCTGCCAAGCCATCCACAATGTGGCGAGCCCAGGCACCAGGATCATCGCTGCAAGCAGCATGCCGACGCGAGCCCGTTTCGGCGCGGGCCAGGCAAGCGCCACGAGAATCAGTAAATTGATCGAGGCATCTTCCAGAAAGTCGATGCTATCGGCGAACAGGGCGACGGACCCGATCGCGACGGCGGCAGCGAACTCGACTCCGAAGTAGCCGAGATTGAGCGCCGCCACCCGTTTGACGGCCCGTCGCAGCCGTTCGTCCATGACCTGGGATTTCTCCATCGGAAGAGAGCTTAGCAGATGTTGACCCGCCGCCCGCGTGGTCCGATACTCCGCCCATCCAAGGGGTGCCCGCGCGAATCGGGCTGAGAGACCGCACGAAGCGGTAAACCCTTAGAACCTGATCCGGGTGATACCGGCGTAGGGATGGACCTTCAAGCTCATCCGCCTTTGCGCACGATTCCCGGGTCTCCATTCAGGAGATCCATATGAACGTCATCACGCGCCCTCAAACCTTCTCGGTTACCTCCGGTCCGTTGCCGGCCTCGCGTAAGATCTATTTAAACGCCACCGTCCACGCAGACGTACGCGTGGCGATGCGCGAGATCGAGGTCGCGGGCGGCAAAGAGCCCCCGGTCATCGTCTACGACACCTCGGGCCCTTACACCGATACGGCGATCACAACGGATATCCGTCTCGGCCTTGCGCCGCTGCGCAGCGCGTGGATCAAGAACCGCGGCGACGTGGAAGAAATCGAGGGCCGCGCCGCGCGTCCCGAGGACGACGGCCTGAAGGCGGGCGAGGCCAACGACGTGCCGAAGTTCGATCGGGCGGCCCGCCGCCCGCTGCGCGGAAAGCCGGGCCGCGCGGTCACGCAGCTCGCTTACGCGCGCGCCGGCATCATCACGCCCGAAATGGAATATATCGCCATCCGTGAAAATCGCGGACGGGCGGCCGCGGCGGCGAGAACCAAGCGCGGCGGCGAGAGTTTCGGCGCGGCGATCCCCGATTTCGTCACGCCCGAATTCGTCCGCGATGAAGTGGCACGCGGACGCGCCATCATTCCCTCCAACATCAATCACCCGGAAGCCGAGCCGATGATCATCGGGCGGAACTTCCTGGTGAAGATCAATGCGAATATCGGCAACTCCATCGTCACCTCGTCCGTCGCCGAAGAGGTCGACAAGCTGGTATGGGCGATCCGCTGGGGCGCCGATACGGTCATGGACCTTTCGACGGGCCGCAACATCCATACCATCCGCGAATGGATCTTGCGCAATTCGCCGGTGCCGATTGGAACCGTGCCGATCTATCAGGCGCTCGAGAAGGTCAACGGCAAAGCCGAGGACCTGACCTGGGAGATCTTTCGCGACACGCTGATCGAGCAGGCCGAACAGGGCGTGGATTATTTCACCATCCACGCTGGTGTGCGCCTCGCCTATATCCCGCTGACGGCAACCCGTGTGACGGGGATCGTCTCGCGCGGCGGCTCGATCATGGCGAAGTGGTGCCTCGCCCATCACAAGGAAAATTTCCTGTACACCCATTTCGAGGAAATCTGCGAGATCATGAAGGCGTACGACGTCTCCTTCTCGCTGGGCGACGGCCTGCGGCCGGGCTCGGGGGCGGACGCCAACGACGCCGCGCAATTCGCCGAACTGGAAACTTTGGGCGAGCTGACCAAGATCGCCTGGAAGCACGACGTGCAGGTGATGATCGAGGGTCCGGGCCATGTGCCGATGCACCTGATCAAGGAAAACATGGAAAAACAGCTCGCCGCGTGCGGCGAAGCGCCTTTCTATACGTTGGGCCCCCTCACCACGGATATCGCGCCGGGATACGACCACATCACCTCGGCGATCGGCGCGGCCATGATCGGCTGGTTCGGCACGGCGATGCTGTGTTACGTGACGCCGAAGGAACATTTGGGGCTGCCGGACCGCGACGACGTGAAAGCCGGCGTCATCACCTACAAGATCGCCGCCCACGCAGCCGACCTCGCCAAGGGTCATCCCGGTGCAAGCGCACGGGACGACGCATTGTCCAAAGCGCGTTTCGAGTTCCGCTGGCGCGATCAGTTCAACCTGAGCCTCGACCCGGAGACCGCAGAGGACTTCCATGATCAGACCTTGCCAGCCGAGGGCGCGAAGGTGGCACACTTCTGTTCCATGTGCGGACCGAAGTTCTGCTCGATGAAGATCTCGCAGGAGGTGCGCGAGTTCGCCGAAAAGGGCATGGCCGAGATGTCGGACACATTTAAGTCCGGCGGCGGCGAGATCTATCGTAAGGTGGATGCGGGCTAACACAGGAGCGTAGGAGCCGGGTGACGGACGACGTCTTACGCGCGGATGTAAGGGAACCCCCACCGAGGTCACGCGGCTTTCGCATCGGCCGCGTGGTCTTCCTCACGCTTATGATCGGATTGATCGCCCCTGCCGCGCTCATCCTCGCCTATCGATTCATGCCGGTCCCCGGAACGCCGCTGATGGCCTTTCGGGCCGTGAACGGGGCCGGCTGGGACTACGACTGGGTGCCGCTCGAGCGCATCGCCCCGGCGCTGGCGCGGTCGGCCCTGACGGCCGAAGACGAGTCGTTCTGCACACACCACGGCTTCGACACCAAGGCGATTCAGAAATACCTGGAAGACTACCTTGAAGATGATGGCGGAACGTTGCGCGGCGGGTCCACCATCAGCCAGCAGACAGCGAAAAATCTGCTGCTGTGGCCAGGGCGGGACTGGATACGCAAGGGACTCGAAGCCTGGCTGACGATTTACATCGAAGCGTTGTGGCCGAAGCGGCGCATCATGGAGGTCTATCTCAACATCGTCGAGTGGGGCCGCGGCGTGTACGGCGCCGAAGCGGCGGCCCGCCACCACTTCGGCAAGAGCGCGGCGGCTTTGACGACCACCGAAGCTGCACGACTGGCCGCCGTGCTGCCAAGTCCCCTGCGCTGGTCGGCGTCGAACCCGGGACCTTATGTACAGCGACGCTCGGAGACCCTGCAGGCCCGCGCTGCGCGGCTGGGCGATCTGGCCGCGTGCTTAAAAGGCTAGGTGGGGGCGATGACCCGCCGTCCGGCGAGTGCATCTTCGAGAGCTGATTTAAGGGCCGCAGGACCGGCGGGCTTCACAAGAAAAGCGGCGATGCCGAAACGAGCTGCATCGCGGTAGAGTTCCAGATCGTTATGCGCGGTCAACATGACGACCGGGATTTCGCGCAGCAGCGGCTGCGACGAGGCGCGGAGCTTTTCCAAAAGGCGCATCCCGTTCATGCCGGGCAACTCATAGTCGACGAACAACACGTTGGCGCAGGACGGATCCTTCTCAAGATCGGCGAGCGCGTCCTCGGCGGACCTGACGCTGCCGACTTTCGGCACCGAGAGGCTGGTGAGAAGCCGCCCGAGAAGTTCGCGCACGAAGTTCTGGTCTTCGACGATCAGAACGGAGGCCGACTGCAAGGAAAGCGTTACCGATGTATTTCCGCCCGTCGACATATCTAAGTCATCTGATTCCCGGGACATCGCCGCTTGCCTCGGCACGTACGCCTAAGCCGCACGCGGCGTTGCCTAAATTACGATTGCGGCGGCTTCGTTTTCAAGAACGCGCATGATGGAAAGAGCTGCCATATGCGAGGTCTTGGGGTTGTCGGGCGACGGATTCGCGTGAATCTCCAGTGCCATGGAACCAAAGGCGCCCGTGGCCTGGAGATGATGAACGTTCTGAGTCACTCCCGGATCGGCCACGAGCATGACGCGCGTCTTCTCGAAGCCGATCCCGGCGAGAGCGGCGGTGGCGGCGACGTTGGCGTTCTTGGGAAAGGCCAAGGCGGCCGAACGCGCATTGCCTGAATAGAGAACAGTCGGCGCGGCGATCGCATCGAGGTTGTGCGTCGTTTCCGCCGGCGTGCCCATCCACGCACGCGGCGGCTTGCTTGAGGTGAGAGTTACGCTATCCAGCCCGGCGAGTTTCGCGGCGGCGAGCGCATCGACGCCAGGCAGTGCGCCGGCGACCAGCTTCACTTTGGCCGGCCCCTGTGCAGCGGCGGCACTGACCTCGCCCCAAAGCACAGGATCGGCGAGGCTTCCCGTCGAGACGATGATAAGATCGATGCCTGCCTTGAGCACGGGTCCGCACACCGCCCGCACGGCACTGTGACCTGCGCATTCGACGACGAGATCCGGCTTCAGCGCCAGAAGGGCATCGACGCTGTAGACGATCGGATGTGTGCCGACGGACACCTTGTCTGCAGGAAGGCCGAGGGCGCCGACGATGGAAAATTTGTCGGGCCGGCGGGCACAAAAATCAGAAAGTAGCCGCGCAATCGCGCCGTTGCCGACGAGTGCAATTCTCAAACTTCAACTCCGGACTCGGATAAGCGGCGGTCGAGCTGATCGAGCCGATCCGCGCCCCAGAAAGGTTCTCCGTCCAGGACCATGAACGGGGCGCCGATCATACCGTCCGCGCGGGCGCTGTCCATTGCTTCGACCACCGCGCGTTTGGCCGCCGGATCGGCGGAGGCAACTTCAATTTCTTCCGCCGTCAGGCCGAGATGTGCCGCAGCCGCAGTGATGCCCTCCAGCGTCGTGACATCTCCGCCTTTGCCAAAGGCGTGCGTCATCACGGCGAACGCAAAGTCGCGCGCAAGCTTCGGATCTTTCGCCTTAAGGGTCCAAAAAACATACCGCGCAAGCCTGACGTCGAAAGGAAACACCGGCGGCAATCGAAACGGGAGGCCGGCGAAAGCGCAACTGCGCGCGAGATCTATGGTGTTATAGGCAAGCCGTGCGGGCACGTGGACGGGGGCCTTCACCTCGAGAGACTGGAAGATGTGCCCGAGTGAAACTGCGATCCAATCGACGGTACGGCCGTGGCGTGCGGCGAGTTCGTCAATCTTGTGGACCGCGATGTAGGAGTAGGTCGAAACCAGATCGAAATAGAATCTGATCGGCGCGGGCATCGCATCCCCCTTTTCCAAAGGACCCCTGGAGTCTGAAAGAACGTTCGCGCGCGCAGTACCGCCAAGACCGAAATGCAGCTATGCGATGGCTGACACGGCCCTGGCCGCCATGACGCCGATGAGATGTGCCCGGTAGGCGGGCGTGGCATGAAGATCGCTGTTCAAGTCCTCGTCGGAGATGGAAATTCCCGCAAGCGCGTCCGGCTGGAAGGACGCTGTGAGCGCCGTTTCCATGTCGCGCTGGCGGAAAGCGTAAGGCCCCGCGCCGGTTACGCCAACGCGGACTCCGTGCGCGGCCTCGGCCACGCAAACGCCGACGATTGCGTAGCGGGAGGCCGGGTTGCGGAACTTCTGATAGGCGGCGCGTTTTGGAACCGGAAAGGCGACCTTCAAAATCACTTCGCCGGGCGCCAGCGCGGTTTCAAACAGGCCGGTGAAAAAGTCGTCGGCCGGGATGGAGCGGTCGACGGTGTGGATGCTGGCGCCGAGGGCGAGCAGGGCGGCGGGATAGTCCGCCGCAGGATCGCTATTTGCGAGTGCGCCCCCCAGCGTGCCGAGTTCGCGCACCGCAGGATCTCCGATCTCGCCGGCGAGATGCGAAAGCATGGGAATCATGCGGCGCACGTCGGCCGATGCCGCGATTTCGGCGTGCGTCGTCATGGCGCCGATCGTGACGGAGTCCGCGCGCCCGGCGATTCCGCGCAGGCCGTCGATGCCTGCGAGATCGATCACGTCGGTCGGCCGGCGCAAGCGCTGCTTCAAGGTGGGAATGATGGTCTGGCCGCCGGCGAGATAAAGCGGATCCTCGGCGCGCGCAAAGATTTCACGCGCTTCGGCGACGGTATTCGGACGATGGTAATCGAAATTATACATCACATCGCCTTTGCGCCGGCGAGGATCGCGGTGACGATGGGCTGGTAGCCGGTACAGCGGCAGAAGTTGCCTTCCAGCTCCTTGCGCACGAGCGCGTCCGTGAGCGGAGCTCCCTTGTTGCGTTCTACGAGCGCAAGCGCGGTCATGATCATGCCGGGGGTACAGAAGCCGCATTGCAGCGCGTGGTGCTCACGAAACGCCGCCTGCATCGGATGAAGAACGCCGTTCTGCGCGACGCCTTCTATCGTCGTGATCGCTTTGCCGTCGGCCTGCACGGCAAGCATGGCGCAGGCCTTCACCGGTTTGCCGTCGACATGGATCGTGCAGGCGCCGCACTGGCTGGTATCGCAGCCCACATGCGTGCCGGTAAGCCGCAGCTTTTCGCGCAAGACTTCGACCAGCAATGTGCGCGCTTCGAGGTCGAGCGTGTGCGCCGTGCCGTTGACGGTAAGCGTGACCCTCATGCGGCTCCAGCCTCGCGCGCGGCGGCCAAGGAACCGAGCCGGGCAAAAAATTCATCGGCGAGCTTTTTTGCCGCCGACGTGATCAGGCGGCCGCCGACCTGGGCGATCTTGCCGCCGACGGAGGCCTCGACCGTATAAATGAGGCGCGTCCCGTCGGGTTCCTGTTCGAGGCGCACGCGCGCGCCGCCTTTGGCGAAGCCGGCGGCGCCGCCCTTGCCTTCGCCACGAATAGTGTAGGCCCGCGGCGGATCGAGATCGGACAGCGTGATGAGGCCCTTGAACGACGCCTTCACCGGCCCGATCTTCGCCGTGACCACGGCGTCGATCTCGTGATCGCTGATCCATTCGATGGAATCGCAGCCGGGGATCGCTTCCTTGAGAACGCTGAGATCGTTGAGAGCGGTCCAGACCGCATCGCGCGAAGCGGGAATTAGATAGTCGCCGGTCATATCCATCCAACAGATCCCTTTAACCGTCCGCGCGGCCTTTGCGGATCGCGCTGCGACCGAATTTGGCGCGCACCGAATCCATCGCCCGCTCCACTTCCGCGTTGCGTATGCCCGACTTGCCCATGGCAGAGAAGAGATCGCGCGGATCCGCGCCGGCAGCGTCGGTGAGCTGATCGACACCAACGCCGATGAGGCGGAAGAGCGGGCCAGTCGCTTCTTTCAATAACATGGATTCCGCTTCGCGGAAGATCGTCTCGGCCAGCTGGGTCGGCGCATCCAGCCGGCGATTGCGCGTCAGCGTCTTGAAACGCGCTGTCTTGAGTTTCAGGGTGACCGTGCGGCCCGCAATATCTTTTGCCTTGAGGCGGTCCGAGACCTGCTCGCACAAGGCCCAAAGAATCCGGCGCAACCGGGCGGGATCGCGGATGTCTTCGTTGAAGGTGGTTTCCGCGGAGACGCTCTTGGCCTCGCGGTCGCCGCTCACATGCCGTTCGTCCATTCCTTGCGCAAGGCGGGCGATATAAGCGCCGGTTTCACCATAGAGGAGCGCCATCTCCTCATGCGAGCGGCGCTGCACATCACCGACCGTGAACAGGCCGCCGACTTTGAGCCGGTCGGCAAGCGCGGGGCCTACGCCCGGAAGGCGCGTCAGCGGAAGATCGTGCAGCACCGACACCGCATCGCTGCGGCCGATGACGGCGAAGCCGCGGGGCTTGTCGAGGTCGGAGGCAAGCTTGGCGAGGAACTTGTTATAACTGAGGCCGATGGACACGGTGATGCGGACTTCGCGCTCAATTTCCCGCGCGATGCTCGCGAGGGATGCCGCCGGCGAACGGTTGAACAGTTTCGCCGTACCGGAGAGATCGAGGAAGGCTTCGTCGAGAGACAGGGCCTCGATCAGGGGCGTGGCCGCATCGAAAATGCGATGCACCTGACGGCTGACGTCTTTGTACTTCGCCATATTGGGTTTGATGACGATCGCCTGGGGGCACAGCTTCAAGGCCTTGAACATCGGCATGGCGGAGCGCGGCCCGTACTGCCGCGCGATATAGCAGGCGGTGGAAACCACCCCGCGCTTGCCGCCGCCGACCAGGACCGGCTTGTCGGCAAGACTGGGGTCATCGCGCTTTTCGATGGTGGCGTAGAACGCGTCGCAATCGATATGCGCGATCGACAGGCGGCCCAGTTCCGCATGGCGCACCAGGCGTTCGGACCCGCAGCGCGAACAGACCTCGCGCGCCGTTTCGTATTCGGCGAGGCAGTCGCGGCAAACGGCAGTGACCGGATCGGGGAAAGGCATGGCTTCACGATGCTGCGCGTTGACTTCGCAGAAAGAAAGGCCCAAGTGAAGGCGTTTTTCCAAGGATTCCGCCATGAGCGAACGGTCGTCCGGCCCCTCTCGCTGGAATATGCCTGACCGGCCCCGAAGCAAGAACTACGCCCACCTGCGGCGGACCTATGCGTTCATGCGTCCCTATAAGGCCCAGCTCGCCATCTTCGCGGTGGCATTGATCATTACCTCCCTCGCCACCTTGAGCATTGGTCTAGGGCTCAAGTTCGTGATCGACCGCGGGCTTTCGGAAGGCAGCCGCGCGATGCTCGATCAAGGGCTTTTGATCTTGATCGGCGTGATCACCGTGATCGCCGTCGGAACCTATATCCGCTTCTACTACATTTCCTGGATCGGCGAGCGCGTGGTGGCCGATATCCGCACCGCGGTGTTCAATCACATCCTCAGACTCAGCCCAGGGTTCTTCGAGACGACCAAGACCGGGGAGATCCTCTCGCGCCTGACCACCGATACGTCCCTGTTGCAACAGGTGATCGGCTCGTCGCTGTCGATCGCCCTGCGCAATTCGTTTGCCCTGGTGGGCGGCGTGAGCATGCTGATCATCACCAACGCGCGGCTTACCGGTCTTGTCGCCTTGGTGCTGCCGATGGTGATCGTGCCCATCATCTGGTACGGGCGCCGCGTGCGCAAACTTTCGCGAGAGAGCCAGGACCGAGTCGCCGACGTCGGCTCCTATGCGGAAGAGAATCTCAACGCCATCCGTACGGTGCAGGCTTTCGTGCACGAGGACCGTGACCGCGCTTTTTTTGCGCGCAATGTCGAAGGCGCTTTCCGCACGGCCATGAAACGCATCAGTGCGCGGGCGATGCTGGGCGCCATCGTCATCCTGCTCGTGTTCGCCGCCATCGCCATCGTGGTGTGGGCGGGGGGACACGGGGTGATCGAAGGCACGGTGAGCCCGGGGGATCTCACCGCATTTATCTTTTATTCGGTGACGGTCGCCGCTTCCGTCGGCGCGGTGACGGAGGTGCTTGGCGATTTGCAGCGGGCCGCCGGAGCCACCGAGCGGCTGATCGAGATTCTAGAGACCGAGCCGGAGATCACCGTGCCGGCGCAGCCGAAACGGTTGCCGGTTCCCGCCCGCGGCGCCGTCACCTTCGAGAACGTGACGTTTCACTATCCGTCACGGCCCCAGACCGCGGCCCTCAAGGGACTCTCACTGGATGTTGCGCCGGGCGAACACGTTGCCCTGGTCGGACCTTCAGGCGCAGGCAAGACAACGGTCTTCCAATTGCTCTTGCGCTTCTACGATCCGCAAGCCGGCATCGTGCGCGTCGACGGCGTCGACCTCAAGGCGGCGGACCCCCAGGAGGTGCGCGCCCGTATCGGTCTGGTGGCGCAAGATCCCGTGATCTTTGCCGCCGATGCGATGGAGAATATCCGCTACGGGCGCCCGGACGCGTCGGATGAAGAGGTGGTTGCCGCGGCCGAGGCCGCCGCAGCGATGGAATTCATCCGCAAGCTGCCGGACGGGATGAAGAGCTTTCTCGGTGAACGCGGCGTTCGCCTGTCGGGTGGACAGAAACAGCGCATCGCGATTGCGCGCGCGATTCTGCGCGATCCGGCGCTTCTGTTGCTCGACGAGGCGACCAGCGCCTTGGATGCCGAGAACGAGCGCCTGGTGCAGACGGCGCTTGAACATCTCATGGTCGGACGCACGACCATGGTGATCGCCCACCGGCTCGCGACTGTCGTGAATGCAGACCGCATTGCCGTGATCGACGACGGCAAGCTGGTCGCCACGGGCCGGCACGAGCAGCTGATCGCAAGCAATCCGCTCTATGCAAGGGTCGCGGCCTTACAGTTCACCGCGGATGCCGGCTGAAAGGACCTCCGGCGCCTGGCCGCACGCATACCATGGTGAACGCCACAAGGACCCTCCCACGACAGGGTTCACCCCACCGCACCCTTCCTCTGCGACATCTGCGACTTGCGACGTCTTCGGAATTCGAGAGCATCCGCAAGGGCATACGGAAAAAAGCGCGGCTGCGACATCCTGCGACATCCTGCGACATCAGGGGCGATTTTCCGGGGGCGCCATGCGGGCGGCCCCGGCGTGCGCGCCCGGTGGTGACAGCTGGTTTCGATGGAAAGCGCCGTTGATTGCGACGGCCGTCACCCGGCTCGGAAGATGCACCGGGGAGAGGACCGTGGCCGGCCCAACCGGCCATGGCGCGCGGGACGCCGAGCCGAAGGCCCAGCGATAAATGCACGCCCGCACCCTGCGCCGCTTTGGGTACAATGTCAATATATAATTGACATGATGTCGTGAGACTCGGATACGACTGAATCCGCAAACTCGCCTCAATCCCAGTCCCCCGCACTGAGGCGGCGGGTTGCCTTCACGCCGCTGCGTTTGCGCTTGCCCTCCAGGCGCCGCTTCTTCTGCGCCTTGCTGACCTTGGTGGCGACGCGGCGCTTCGGGACATGCGTGGCTTTCTCGATCATCTCCACCAGCCGATCGATCGCATCCTTGCGGTTCATGTCCTGGGTGCGGTGGCGGTTGGCGGTGATGACGATGACGCCGTCGTTGGTGGCCCGCTTGCCGGCAATGGCGATCAAGCGCCGCCGCACCGGGTCGGGCAACGAGGGCGAACGGGCAGCGTCGAAGCGCAGCTGTACGGCGCTCGCGACCTTATTGACGTTCTGCCCGCCGGGTCCGCTGGATCGGATGAACGAGAGCTCGACCTCGCTGTCGTCGAGGAAAAGGGTCGGTGTCACGGTGATCATGCTGCCTACCCTAACGGCGGCAGGCTGAAAGGGTTCTCGCGCGAGAACAACAGGTGTTCGGTGCGCATCGCAGCCTCGAGGCGGTGACGATCTTCTTCCGGGAGGTCCGCGGCTGCCAGGAGGCCGACAAGCGGCGAAGCCTGAGCGTAGGGCGCGGGAGACCAGGCGCCGGCGGTGTATTCGTTGAGGTCGACGGCCGCCGGCGCCGTGATCGCGGCAAGGATGTCGGTTTCTTCCGTGACGGCCGGCGCTTCGAGACTGGTCGCAGGCGTCACCGACACCGTATAGCTGCCGACCCCCGTGCCGTACGCCAAGGTATCGATATAGAAGGTGCCGGAAGCCGAGGGGGTGAAGATCAGCCGCGCGGCGGCGCCGAGACCGCTTTCAGTGTCGCCGGTCAGGGCCGTCCCGCTCGAATTGCGGACGACGAGCGAAGACTCCGTCCAGCGGATCCCGCTGCCGGCGGAAGTGCCGCGTACTTCGATATTGTACACCGTTCCTGCCGTGAGGGTCGTGCGGAACCAATCGCGGTCGCCGGCCGTCTCGACGATCCCCACCGCCGTGGTCCCCGCAGCGACCGTGCCCGTGGTCGAGACCGACGCCGCGTAGTCGTCGGGGTTGGCGGTTGCGGTGAGTGAATAGGTGCCGATTGCGGTCGCCGACGTGGATTGAATCGAGAGGTAGTGACTGCCCGAGGTGGCGGGCGTGTAGAAAATGCGGGCGTCGGCGCCGTCGCCGCTATTGTTGTCCGTCACGAGCGCCCCGCCGCTCGCGTTGCGGATCGTCAGGACGGGATCTGCGAGGCTGCCGCTGCTGGAAGCGCTGCCGCGGCCGTCGAAACGGTAGAGCGTACCGGCTTGAAGCGTCACCCGCACCCAGTCCACGTCGGCAGGCTGACCGATGTTGCCGGTCAACGTCGCACCGATGTTCATGGATCCGGCCGTGGCGGCGGTAGCGCCGTAGTCGTCGGCGCTGGAGATATTATCGGCGGCAATCGTGTAAGTGCCGGTACCGGTCGCGGTCGCGGCGCGGACGTCGAGGTAAAATGTGCCGCTCGCCGCCGGCGCATAAACAATCTCAGGATTGCCGATCCCGTCGCTATCGCTCGTGACGAGCGTGCCGGCCGAATCGCGCAGGTTCAGAACCGAGCTCAGCAGGGTGCCGTTGTTGAGGCGGAAGCGGTATGGTGTGCCCGCCGTCAAGCTGACGCGGAACCAATCGGTGTCGCCGGCGGTGTTTATCGTCCCGCTCACGGTGCTTCCGGGCGTACCAGGTGTGACCAGACCGCTTGTCGAGGTCGTGGCAGCGAAGTCGTCCGCGACCGCGGTCGGCCCGGCCGAGAGGGTATAAGTGCCGGTTCCGGTCGCATTCGCGGAGCGCGCTTCGAGGTAGTACGTGCCGCCGGTGACGACGGTATAGGAGATCTGCGCGTCAAGCCCGCTGCCGGAATCGTCGTCGAAACCAAGCTGCGTTCCGCTTCCGTCGCGCAGCACGAGGTACGGATCGGTGAGCGTCCCGCCTGAAGTGGGCGCACCGCGCAGGTCGAAACGGTACGTCGTTCCCGACGCGAGGGTGACCCGGAACCAGTCCCTGTCGTTCCCCGTCTCGATATTGCCGGTCGCACTGCCACCGGCGAGCACCGTGCCCGAGGTTGCCGTGGTGGCGCTGTAGTCATCAGTGGGCGTGACATTACTTACGGCGACCGTATACGAGCCGGTCCCCGAGGATTGCGTCGCCGCTTCGATATAGTGGACACCGGTAAAGGCGGCGACATATGTCACCTGAGCATCCGCTCCGGTGCCGGAATCGTTATCCGACGCGTAGATCACCCCACTCGACGACCGCACGCGGACGTAAGGATCGGCGAGCGTGCCTGCCGCGGAGGCGGATCCTCTGACTTCGATGCGGTAACTTTGGCCGCCGGTAAGAGTGACGGCGAACCAGTCTGTGTCGGTGCTCGTTTCCAGCCGGCCCGTCGCAAAACCTCCCACCGCTACCGCACCGGTCGTCGACGAACTCGCCGCATAATCGTCCGCCGTTGTGGTCGTCGCGACCGCGACCGTGTAGGTGCCCTGCTCACCATCGAAACCGCTGGCGGCGATGTAATAAGTGCCGGTGGCCGTGACGGTATAAAGGATCTGGGAATCCGTGCCGGTGCCGCTATCGTCGTCGGAGGCAATCTGGGAGAGCGACGGGTTCAAAATCCGAACATAAGGGTCGAGCAGCGTGCCGCCGCCCGAATCATACCCGCGCACATCGATGCGATAGGTCGTGCCCGCCGTCAGGGCAACGCGAAACCAATCCTCGTCGCTGGAATCGTCGATCCGGCCTGTCGCCGTGCCGCCGACAGCGACAGACGCGGAGGTCGCGGTGCTCGCCGGATAGTCGTCGGCCGTCGGCGTCGTCGACGGCGAGCCGTAGACGCCGCGGATACCGGCGATGTCGTCACTGGTCAGATCCGTCAGAAACGGGTCCTGGAATGAATTCATCACCGTGTCGAAATCGTCCTCATGGCCGAGGCCGAGCGCGTGGCCGATCTCGTGGAGGACGAGCGTGTAGAAGTAGCTGGTGCCGGTCGACGTAGGCGATCCGACCGTGACCACCGTTCCGTCGATCAACCGGTAGCGGCGGCCGATGTCGAACGAGATGTAGGAGTTGGCGATCGTCGATCCCGCCGACCAGGTGTAAGCGAGCCCCAAGGTATTGGCGCTCTGCCCCTGCAGCTCGTCGAAGATGAGCGTGATCCCGGCCGTCATCGGCGAGCTGGTCTCGACGAACGTGAAGTTGCCGACTTCGTCCCATCGCGCGAAAGCGGCGCGGATCGTCGGCAGGAAGGCGGCGCTGATCCCCGAGGCCTGGCTTGTGTACGCCGCCTGGCTTGGGTAGGGCTGCCCGGCCGTTACGACGGCCCAGGTGATGATGCCTCCGGACGTTCCCCGCGTGCCGCTGCCCCACTTATATGTCTCGAGCACGTAGGCGGGCCGTTCAAATTGCGGGAACGCGCCGCCGGATAAGCCGGCGGTCACATCGATGAAGTAGTAGTCGAGACCGCCGTTCCGGCCGTCAGGCATGATGCCCCCGGTACGTTCCGCAGGAGCGAGTTGTCGCGCCCGCGATCTATCCTTACGTGTACTATAACGCGTGAACACTAGGAACGTAGCTTCGATTAAGTATCCATGATGAGCACTTCGCCTACCGCCCCATTGATCGTCCCCGAGATGAACTTCGCCGAACTCGCCGAGAACTTCTCGCTGTTCGACGATTGGGAGGACCGATATCGCTACTTGATTGATCTGGGCCGGAAACTGCCCGCCTTTCCCGAGGAGCTCAAAACGGATGCCAATAAAGTTCGCGGCTGCATGAGCCAGGTATGGATGGTGCCCGGCCATCCGGCGGGCGAGCCTTCCCGCTTCGCTTTCGCCGCTGACAGCGACGCCCATATCGTCAAAGGGCTTATCGCGGTCCTCGCAACTCTGTTCTCAGGGAAAACTCCCGCGGAGATTGCCGAGACCGATGCCGAGGCGGCATTTCGCTCGCTCGGTCTCGACCAACACCTGAGCCCCAGCCGGCGCAACGGCTTGGTGGCGATGGTTGAAAAAATAAAAAGCTACGCGCGCCGTAATTAACACGCCCGTACGTGTTGTCACTTGGCCGGAGCGAGCCCGCGATCTATCAGTAAAGCGCTGGGTTGGCTGGGGTGTCGGAATGACTCAAACGATTTCAGGATTGCAGGCCGCGGTGCTGCGGTGGAAGTGCCGCGCGTATTCGTTTGCGGCGATGCCGTTCATCGCGGTGATCGGCGCGGATGTGGTCTCGCGCGGCGCCGTGTTGCCGGCGTGGGGAATCAGCATGATGGCGCTGGCCGCCGGTGTACTGGGCACGCTGAGCTGCATCGCGAGCTTCGATCACCGCGACCTGACAGGAAAGCTGGTCTGGTTCTGAAAAGAACCTACGCGAATAGCTTGCGGTCGAGCTTCTTGATGAAGCTCCAGGGATCGGCGTCGGGTTTGCCGAACAAGAAGCCCTGAACATATTCGACGCCGCAATCGCGCACGAATTCGAGGCCTTCCTTGCTGTCGACCATTTCGGCGATGGTCTCGACGTCCATGGTCTTGCACAGCGTCGTGAGCGCCTTCAGGAAAGCGCGGCCCTTGGGCGCGGCCTGCGCATTCTTCACCGCGCTGCCGTCGAGTTTCACGACATCGACCTCGAGAACGGAGAGGTATTGGAAGCTTGCCGCGCCTGCACCGAAATCGTCGAGGCAGACGTGGAAACCCTTTTTGCGCAGGGCTTGGACGAAGTTGTTGGCCTGGGTGAGGTCGGCGACGCGCGCCGATTCGGTGATCTCGAACACCAGGAAATTCCGAAGCCAAGTGTCGGCGTCGAGCAGCTCGTGCAGGTCCTTGGCGTACCGGTCGTTGCCGACCGACATGCCCGAGATGTTCACGGCGATGGAGACCTTGTCCGCGCGATTTTTGCGCAGCCAATCGACGCACTTTCTGGCCATGGCAATGTCAAACTCGGTGATCAGGCCGGTCTCTTCGGCAAAGGTGATATACTTGTAGGGGCTTTCTTCGAACTTGCCATTGAAGCGCACCAGCGCTTCGTAGTGATGCACCGCTCCGGTGCGGGCATCGAAGATCGGATGGAAAGCGACCTGGAAGTCGTTGCCGCTGACGAGGCTGCGGAACTTGTTCAGGGAGGCAACCGTGTCGGCCACCAGCTTGTTCATGTTGGCGGCGATATCCTTCACATTGAAGTTGTCGCCGACCTGTTCCTTGAAATGGTTGATCGTGTAGACGAGCCCCTTGGCGAGATCGCCTTCGTTGACGCCCGCGATATCGACCTCGACCGTTCCCGCCTGGGCGGTCACGCCCTTGCCCGAAGGATCGAAGGCCTTCGTGGCCTCGGTGAGCTTGGCTTCGAGAGCGGCAACGTCGAGGCCCTTCTCGGCCACGATCCCGAACTTGCCGTCGCCGATTTCCCCGGCGGAGTCGCCGCCGAGCGAATTGGCGCGCAGCGTGGTCCCGACGGTGGTGAGCAGATGCTCCCGCTCGTCTTCGGAGAGGCTTTCCGACAGCGCTTCGAAACCGGGCAGGTTGACGAGGGTCAGTTCGGCGTTCGCCCCAGCGGCCTTCAGTTTCTCCACCGCCAGCTGGGAGAATGAATCGCCGGTGAGAAGACCGGTGCCCTTGTCGCGCCCGACGCCCAGCTCCGCTTCGCCCTTCTCGTTGAGGTGCGCCTGGGTGCGGAAGGCGAGGAAGAAGTGATCCTTGAGATCCGGCATGACGTAGCCGGCGAAGGCCAGGGGCACGGTCAGCCCTTTCGCGCCGTTCAACTTGACGCGCACGTTATCGATGCGGCCCTTCTTGGCGGTCATTTTCAGGAGTTGGTCGACCAGGACCCGGTCTTTCGCCGCAACGAACTCGGCGAACGGCTTGCCGATCAGCGCCTCCGGACCGAGGCCGAGCAGCGCCTTCGTCGCCCCGGCGGCAAAGGAAATCCGCATGTTCGGGTCGAGCTCGACCAGGATGTCGGCCCAGCAGAAGGCAAAGGCGACGAAACGGTCGCGGGCGGCACTCATGGGAGATATCGAGTCAAAGACATGTTGTTGAGGTTCTTAGCAAAAAATAGTCCTCTATGCCTACCCGTCGCGTGAAGGTAACGGCTGAGATTTCCCCCGCCGGTGGAGAGAATGCCGCGCTTGATAGTTGAGAGACCCCCGGACGCGCCAAACTGCGCGTCCCCTTGTGGGGAATTGCGGGCCAGCGCACTCTCGGGTGCAGGGGGTGAGATGGCGCCGAACTGCCAAATTCCGTTACAAATCCTGGATATCGAAGCCGCCACGAACCCGATGATCGGGGCGCTGTGCGATTACTGGTGTACGCTAGCGGGCGGTCGTCCGCCCGGACGCACGGCCTTCGACTTCATGCAGATATATAAGGTCGCGTCGAATTTGCTGATGGCCCAGCGGGTCGGTCCCGAGACCTTCAAATTCGTTTTCTGCGGCACGACGGTCGCCGACAATTTTCCGCGCGATCTGACGGGCGCCACCTATGGACCCACGACGCCGCGGGTCAGCCGCATCGAGTGGCCGGTCTTTTTCAGCGAGGTTCTGGACGCACCATGCCTGCGTTACGGCCGCGAGCGCATCGATTGGCCGAATGAGGAGCATCGCGACATCATCTACGGCGCCTGCCCCTTGCTCGAGAAGGACGGCAAACCGACCTACGTGGTCGCATGCCTGGTGTTCGTTCAGCGCTCGCCGTTCGACCCGCGCGAGTCCTGATACAACCCACCTTGCACTTGGCGTTGCGCCGAAGGACACTTCCGCCGTCATAGCGAGAGAATTTATCAGTGCGAGCGGTCTTTCTATTCGTCCTTCTTATTGCAGCCGTCATCGCGGGCGAAGCGTGCGCGGCCACGGTTCAGCGCATCACCCTCGTGGTGTCGGACATCGAGAAGTCCATTATTTTCTATGAGCGCCTGGGCCTTGCGAAGATCCACGACGAGGGCCGCTCCGGCACGGCCAACATCCACGGCGTCGACGATCTGCCGCTGACCTCCGACCCGACGCGCAGCCGGATCGTCGTCATGAAGGGCGAAGGCGAAAGTACGGAGATCGTGCTGCTGCACTACGACCGGCCGGGCCTTGCCAGCGCGCGCGGCAATCTGATGGGACTGGGCACCGGCGACGTGATCATCGGCGTGACCGTTCCCGACCTCCAGGCGGCCTATGCCGCCTTGGACCGCATCGGCGCACGTATCGAAAAGGGCCCGAACGCCTTCACGGCGGCACCACTGGGTGTAAGGCTTTATGCCTACGATCCCGATGGGCACATGGTCGAGCTGACCCAAGGCGGACGATAAGCGCCAAGATGCAGGTCCCGGGCGGCAGGGCTGGAACGTTCTTCAATCAGGGCCGTTCTTTCTCTGCCCGCACCGAGTCGGTGCACGGCACCGAAAACCGGATGGTTATGGATAAAATCGCCCAATTCCTGGAGCGCGCACGGCAGTGCATGGAACTTACCGCGCACGGCTCACCCGAGCAGAGCGAATGGCTGGTCCGCATGGCCGAGGCCTGGACGACGTTTGCGAGAGAGCGCCGTCAGCAGCTGGAGCTCGGGCAACAGGGTTTTCGCGCCGCAAATTCATACCTCGGGCCGCCGCCGCGCGCACCGCGCACGCCCTGACGCGGGACGACCGCAAACTCTCTCGGCGCAGTCGGAACAAATCGCTTTTAAAGTGCTTGGACTCTAGAAGCGATTTTCAGGCGGTGCTGGCCCCCATGCCCTCAGACGCCGAGCCGAAGGATACTTTCACCGATTGGCGCGAGCGCTCCGAAAGTTGGCGGCGCCGGGCCGAGCAACTGCAGCTCATCGCTAACGGCATGGCGGACATCGGCGCGCGGAATGCCCTGCTCCGGCAAGCGCGGCAATGGCAACGCATGGCCGAGGAAGCCGAACAGCTCGCCGCGCAATGGCGCGGGCGCCAGGAGCACGAAGAGGCGCATAAGCACTAGCTTGAGCACTAGCTTGCGTCGGCTGAGCGCGAAGGCCTCATTTCCCGATCACAATTCCCTCGCGCCGCGGATCGGCTCCGCCGACAAGGCCGTCCTTGGTGACGCGGATGGCGTGGATGCCGCTTGCCGCATTGTTCACGCGAACGGTATGGCCGAGCTTCTCAAGCGCCGGCCGCACCGGCTCGAGGCCTTCTTCCAGCGTGACGGTGTTGCCCATGCCAAGCACGAACGGGTGGGCCGCGGCATGGGCCGGCGACATGTCCCAATCGATCATGGCCACAAGGGTTTTCACGACAAAACCGACGATGGCCGGACCGCCGGGGGAGCCGAGCACCATCTCGAGTCTGCCGTTCCGGTCGAAAACGATGGTCGGCGTCATGGAACTGCGCGGGCGTTTTGAACCGCCAACGCGGTTGGCCACCGTGCGCTTCTCGGCGACGTCTTCATAGGAGAAGTCGGTAAGCTGATTGTTGAGCATGAAGCCGCCGCGCGTCATCAGGCGGGAGCCGAAGCCGCTTTCGATGGTGCTGGTCATGGCGACCGCATTGCCTTCCTTGTCGATCAGCGAGAAATGCGTGGTCGACATCATCTCTGGGCTGGGCGCCGGAACAAAACCGACCTTGGTCGGGACCTTCCCGGCCTCAGCGACCGGGATGCGCGCGTCCGGACGCACGAGTCCCGCACGCCGCTTCAGATATTCCGGCGCGATCAAGGCATCGACCGGCACCGGCACCACGTCGGGATCGGCCATGTAGACGGCGCGGTCGGCAAACGAGAGCCGGCCCGCCTCCGCCATCAAGTGATAGGAGGTCGGCGACTTCGGTCCAAGAGCGCGCAGATCGTGCGGCTCGAGGATGGCGAGGCTCTGGATGACGCCTATGCCGCCCGAGGACGGCGGGCCCATGCCGCAGACCTTGTAGCCGCGGTATCCGCCGCACACCGGTTTGCGTTCCACCGCTCTATAAGCCGTGATGTCCTCGAGGGTCATGTCGCCGGGGTTGTGCGGCGCAGTGGTGACGGTGCGCACGATCTCGGCGGCGATCGGACCGGAATAGAAAGCATCGGCCCCCTTGGCCGCGACTTCGCGCAGCGTGGCCGCGTAGGCGGGGTTCTTGAGAAGGGTTCCGGCCGCCTTCGCGTTGCCGGAGTCATCAAAGTACAAAGCCCGCGCGGTTTCGCTCTCGCGCAGACTGCGCTCGTTGCTGAGCAGGGCCGAAAGGCGCGGCGATATCTCGAAACCGTTTTCGGCGAGCGCAATCGCCGGCTGGAACAGACGGTCCCATGGAAGTTTGCCGTGATTCTTATGGGCGAGCTCCATCAGGCGGATCAAACCCGGCACGCCGACCGACCTGCCGCCGACAATCGCCTGCATGCGGCCCATCACTTTGCCGTCCTTGGTGAGAAAACGGTTCTCCTCGGCCGCCGCCGGCGCTCTCTCGCGACCATCGTAGCTTCTGAGGGCCTGCGCTTTTGCGTCCCAATGAACGATGAACGCGCCGCCCCCGATACCCGAGGACTGCGGTTCGACGAGGCCGAGCACGAGATTGACGGCGATGGCCGCGTCCAAGGCCGAGCCGCCCGCCTCAAGGATTTCGGCGCCGGCGCGGGCCGCGTAAGGATTGGCGGCCGCGACCATCCACTCTTTCCCGGTGCCCGTCTTGGGTTCGCCGCGTCCGGTGTAGCCTTCCGGAAACTCGTTCGCGGGTATCGGCTTGGCCGCTTGAGCGAAGACGGGTGCGGCGCATGCCAGCACTGCAAGAATGGACGCCGTGCGGAGCAGCATGGGGATGGCCCTTTTCGTCATGCTCCTACTGTAGTCGTGCGCCAGTGGTGACACCAGACGTCATGGCCCGGACCGGGCTGTTCGCGCGGCGGCACCACATCGGCGCAGATCGCGCTCGCACGCGGACACCTCGTGCGAAAGACACAGCCCGACGGAGGGTTGAGCGGGGACGGGAGTTCGCCGCCCAGCACAAGCCGCGGCCGGTTGCGGGCGATGGAAGGATCGGGCACCGGAACCGCCGACAACAGGGCTTGCGTATAAGGATGACGCGGGTTGCCGTAGATCGCGTCCCGCCCGCCGATCTCCATGCATTTTCCGAGATAGAGCACCATCACGCGATGGCTGATATGGCGCACGATCGAAAGATCGTGGCTGATAAAGATCATGGTGAGGTTCATGGCGCGCTGCAGCTCCATGAGCAGGTTCACCACCTGCGCGCGGACGGAAACGTCGAGCGCGCTGACGGGCTCGTCGCAAACGACGAGTTTCGGGTTCAGGATCATGGCCCGCGCGATGCCGATGCGCTGGCACTGGCCGCCGGAGAATTCGTGCGGATAGCGATTGATCATGGCGGGGTGCAGGCCGACCGCGGCCATCATCTCTTTGGCTTTGTCCTTCACCGCCGCCCTCGGCATCTGGGGACGGTAGTTGCGCAACGGCTCGGCGATGACATCGCCCGCCGTCATGCGCGGATCGAGGCTGGCCAGCGGATCCTGAAAGACAATCTGCATGCGTTCGCGCTCGGCCTTCAGGGCCTTGGCATCCAGATCGGTGAGGGTACGGCCGAGCCAGGCGACCGTGCCCGCGGTCGCGGGCAGAAGCTGGAGCACGGCGCGTCCCAACGTCGACTTGCCGCAGCCGGACTCGCCGACAATGCCGAGGGTCTCGCCGGCCTTGAGATCGAAGCTGACGCCGTCGAGCGCTTTGAGCGGCGTGTAGGCGCCAAGGACGAATCCCCCGGTACGCACGGGGAAGTGCACCGAGAGGTCGCGGACATTGAGGAGGGAATCGCTCATGGGGCAGCCTGCGCATGATTGAGGAAGCAGGCGTTGATCGTATTGCCCGCCGGAACCAGCAGGGGGCGTCGCACCGGGCACGGCGCGAAGGCGAATTCGCAGCGCGGATGAAAGGCGCAGCCGGTGGGCAGGCGATGAAGATTCGGCGGCTGGCCGGGAATCGTCGGCAGCATGGCCGTCGGCGGATCATCGAGCCGCGGCGTGCAGGCAAGCAGGCCCTTGGTGTAGGGATGGCGCGGCGCGGCAAAAATGTCCTGCGCCGTTCCGTTCTCGACAATGCGGCCGGCGTACATGACCGCGACCCGGTCGGCGAGACCGGCAACGACGCCCAGGTCATGGGTGATGAGAACGAATGAGGTGCCGTGCTGCTCCTTGAGCTCCCGAATGAGATCGAGGATGAGCGCTTGCACCGTCACGTCGAGGGCCGTGGTCGGCTCGTCCGCGATCACCAGCTCCGGCCCGCACAACAGCGCCATCGCCAGCACGACGCGCTGGCGCAGTCCGCCGGACAACTCATGGGGATACATCGCCATGCGGCGTTCGGGCTCGGGGACCTGAACCCGGCCGAGCATGGTGACGGCCCCGCGGCGCGCGGCGGCACCATCGAGGCCGCGATGGCGCTCGAGCACCTCCGTCAACTGCCGTCCGATCCGCATGTGCGGGGTGAGCGAGGTCATCGGATCCTGGAACACCATGGAAAGGCGATTGCCGCGGATCGCGTTGAGGGTGGCTTGATTTGCCTTCAATAGATCGACGCCGCCGAACACGGCGCTGCCGGTCGCGCGGCCGTTCGCCGCGAGCAGTCCCATGACCGCCATGAAGGTCTGGCTTTTTCCGGAACCGGACTCGCCGACGATGCCGAGGCATTCGCCTTTATCGATATGCAGCGAAACATCGCTGACGGCGGCGACTTCGCCATCGGCGGTCGCGAAGCGCACGTTGAGGCCGGCAATGTCGAGGATGCGCGTGGACATCCCTAGCGATCCTTGGGATCCAGCGCGTCGCGCAGCCCGTCGCCGAGGAAGTTGAAGCAGAAGAGCGTCACGGTCATGAAAACCGCCGGTACGATCAACGTGCGTGAATTGGCCTGGAGCTCGGCGGCGCCTTCGTTCAGGAGCACGCCCCAGCTCGTGAGCGGCTCCTGCACGCCGAGGCCGAGGAAGGAGAGAAAGCTCTCGAGCAGAATCACCTGTGGAATCGTAAGGGTGACGTAGACGATGACGACGCCGAGCACATTGGGCACGATGTGGCGCGCGATGATGCCGAACGTCGAGCCGCCCGACGCGCGGGCCGCCTCGATGAACTCCTTGTTCTTCAGGCTGAGTGTCTGGCCGCGCACGATGCGCGCCATGGTCAGCCACTCCACCGCACCGATGGCAAGGAACATGAAGATGAAGTTGCGGCCGAACATGACCATCAGGATGATCACGAAAAACGTGAGAGGCACGGAATAGAGAAGATCGACGAAGCGCATCAGCATCTGATCCACACGCCCGCCGACAAAGCCGGCGACGGTGCCGACGGCGACGCCGATGACCAGCGCGACGAGAGTTGCGAGAATTCCAACCATGAACGAGATCCGCCCTCCGACCAGGGTGCGGGCCAGCAGGTCACGGCCGACCGAATCCGTCCCCAGGTAATGGCCAAGCTCGATATTCGGCGGCATGGGCTCCACATGGTCCCAGTCGATGGCGTCGTAGGACCACGGGAGAAAGTACGGAACGACGAAGCAGGCGAGGGCGATGATCGCGAGAAGGACCATGCTGGCGACCGCAGCGTGATTCCTGCGCAGCCGGCGCCAGGCATCCTGCCAAAGGCTGCGCCCCTGGACCTCGCCAGGGCCGTCGTCGATTCGAAGGTCCTTAAGGGAATCTGCAAGCATTGGCGCTGGAACCTTCACATCGATTTCGGCCTGGATTCACAAGGTGTGCGGTGCCCGGACCGTCGCCGCATGCGGATGCGGCATTGCAGCTACTCATAGCGCACCCTCGGATCGAGGAGGGCGTAGGTCATGTCCACGATCAGATTGGCGACGATGACGAAGGCCGCGCCCACGATGGTGACGCCCATCACCAGCGTGTAATCGCGATTGAGCGCGCCCTGCACGAAGTAGCGGCCGATGCCGGGGATCTGAAAGATGGTCTCCACCACCATGGACCCCGTGAGCAGGAACGCCGCCGCCGGGCCTAAGAAAGTCACAACCGGCGTCAGCGCCGGCTTCAGGGCGTGGCGAATGATCACAGTGCGGTAGGCAAGGCCCTTGGCGCGGGCGGTACGGACGAAGTTCGCGCGCAGCGCCTCGATCATGCTGGCGCGCGAAATGCGCGCAATATAGGCGATAAAGGGCAATGCCAGGACCGTCACCGGAAGAATACGGTTGGCGAGCGCGCCGTCATTCCATCCGCCGGCCGGAAGCTGGAACGGCGTATCGCGCAGCCAAACGCCGAAGGCGAGGATGAGGATCTGGCCCATGACGAACGTGGGAATCACAATGCCGATCATGGAAAGGCCGGACACCGCATAATCGCGGGCGCTGTTCTGCCTGAGCGCCGCGAGGATGCCGAGGGGCAGGCCGATGAGGACGGCCAGCACGATCGCCGAAACGCCGTTCTCGATGCTGACGGGCAGGCCCTGGGCGATGAGTTCGGTGACGGTGAAGTCCTTGTACTTGAACGACGGACCGAAATCGCCGGAAAGCAGATTGACGAAGTAAGTGAGGAACTGCTGCCAGAGCGGATCATCGAGGCGATAGCGCGCACGCAGGTTCGCGAGCACTTCAGGCGGCACAGGCGCTTCGCCGTCGAACGGGCCGCCGGGTGCAAGGCGCATCAGGAAGAAACAAAAGACAATCACGGCGAACAGCGTGGGCACGCCCACGAGGAGACGCCGCGCGAAATACGACCACACTTTCTATTTTTCCCAGGTCATACGGAGGGTTCGGTCATCACGGTATTTGCGAGTACGCCGATGCTTTCGATCTCGACCTCGACGCGGTCTCCCGGCCGCAACCAGCGCGGCGGTGTGCGCCCCGCTCCCACGCCTGCGGGCGTGCCGGTTGCGATGACGTCGCCGGCCTCGAGGTGAGTGAAGATCGAGATGTACGAGATAAGCGAGGCAACGGAATGAATCATGTCCGCGGTGCTGGCTTGCTGCATCACCTCTCCATTGACCCGGGTCGTGAGCATCAGCGCCTGAGGATCGGGGACGCTGGAAGCAGGGACGAGCCAGGGACCGCAGGCCCCCGAGGAATCGAAGTTCTTGCCGGCGGTGAAGGAGTCCTTCTGAAAATCGCGCACGCTGCCGTCGAGAAAACAGGTGTAGCCGGCGACATGGCTCAAAGAGCGCTCGGGCGGGATGCGCCGGCCGCCGCGCCCGATCACCACGGCGAGTTCGCCTTCATAATCGTATTCACGCGAGGCGCTGGGGCAGACGATCGACTGGCGGTGGCCGACGAGCGACTGCGTGGTGCGCATGAAAAGAAGGGGCTTTTGCGAGACCTCGTTGCCGAGCTCTTTCGCATGTTCGGCGTAGTTGCGTCCGACGCAGATGATACGGCCCGCGTCCGGCACGACCTGCAAAAGGACAACGTGATCGAGCGCGACGGTCGGCTTGCGCCGGGCGATCACGGCTTCGAGGTTGCCGACCGGACCGCCCGCGAGCACGGAGCGGAGCGAGGGGCCGGCGTCCGAGAGATCAATGATGTCGTTGCCGACGACCGCGCCGAAGCTCGGTCCGTGATCGTATTCGTAAGAGACAAACTTGACGGAGGAAGGGGGCACGCGCGTCACTTGGCGGCGGGAGAGTTGGGCGCGGGTACCGTAGCGGGCGTCGTCAGAACCGTATCGATCACATGGATAATGCCGTTGTCGGCGCCGATGTCGGCTTTGATGAGCCGGGCGGTATCGATCATCACCGTCTTGGTGGCGTCGATGAGGACCAGCGCACCGTCGGCGGTGGCGGCTTCCATGCGGCGGCCGAGGAAATCACGGGCAACCACCCGGCCCACGACGACGTGGTGCATCAGCAGGGCGCGCAGCCGGTCCCGGTTCTCCGGCCGCAGCAACATCTGCACGGTTCCCGGCGGAAGTTTCGCAAAAGCATCGTCGGTCGGCGCGAAGACGGTGAGCGGCCCCTCGGCGGCAAGAAAGTCATTGAGGCCGGCGGCTTTCACGCCGGCCAGGAAGATGGTGAAGGTGCCCGCGTCGAGGGCGGTGCCGAGGATGTCCTTGGTGGGAAGATTTGGGGATTGGGCGCCGGCGGGCAGAGGTGCGAGAGCGAGTGCGAGAAAGAGGACCAGCCTGCCAATCATGATTGCCCCGTATAAATCTTCGCATCAGCTTGCCATGCGGACTCGCGCCCACGCAAACAGCCTAGTAAAAGTCGCCCATGAGCGAAGGCGCACCCGAGAATCGCGAGATGTACAAAGAGATCGCCGCTCTGGTGGCGGCGATCGCCAAGGCGTTCGCGCGCCCCGAAAGCGACGTCATTGCGGCGCTCGATAAGAACATGGTCAGCCTCGAGTTCGGCCGGGACGCCAACGGCAACCGATTCGTGCTCGCCGGCCTGGAAGGGAAGAGCGCGCGCATCTACCAGGGCGCCATCAAACAAGAGGCTGAAACGCCCTGAATCCCTGGGAGTCGGGCGAATAATGATGTATATACATCATTATGGTGCAGACGTCTGGATATAGTAGTGCTCCGCAGGAAAGTTTAGACCCGAAGGCCGTCCTCGAGGTCTGCCTCTGCCACCATATCCGCCGCGGCGGGCGGGCCCTGACCCGGCATTATGACTCAGTCCTGGCGGCCTGCGGCCTGACGGCCGGGCAGTTCATTATCCTGACCGCCATCGCCGCGCTTCAGCCCATGCCGTCCCCGATCCTGCGCCACGTCCTGGCGATGGACCGTACAACCCTCAGCCGGACGCTCAAACCGCTCAAGACTGCGGGATTTGTCGACATTTCGGCAGGCGCCGGGCGGCGCGCCGGACTCCTGAATCTGACGCCCGAGGGCGCCAGCGCTCTTCGCCAAGCCGCCCCCTTGTGGCGGCGGGCCCAATCCGAGGCTTCCGGGCGGTTAGGAGCAGCCCGCACGGGGCAACTGTTATCGGTGCTGTCCGCCGTTGCCGCGGCCCTTCGCGACTAATGATGTATATGCATCATTTATAGTAGCACCGGCCGCGGTCTTAAAGGTCCGGTGCACTTAACGTTTATTAAAGGTCCGAACGGCAGAGTGCATCCACGGAGAACCGCCAGAAGGCGCGTTCGCACAAGTGGGACCGGGCACGTTGAGAACCATCACCAAAAATTTCCGCGACGGCGAGGCCATCTACCGCCAGGGCGATGAAAGCCATTGGGCTTTCGAGGTCCTGGAAGGTGCGGTCGAACTGCTCGTAGACGGCCCCGAAGGGCTGACCGTGATGGCGCGGTTGAAAGCGGGCGAGCTGTTCGGCGAGCTCGGGATCATCGACAACGCACCGCGTACGGCCACCGCGCGCGCGCGCGGCGCGGTCACCGTCAAAGCGATCCCGCGCGACGAATTCCTCCGTCAGATGGAATCCGATCCCGAGACCGCGCTGAAGGTGATGACCAAACTCGCCAAGCGCATGAAGGGGCCCGACACCGTCGATCCCATTCGTGCGGCGGCCTACCGCGCGGTTGCCACCAATCTACCGGTGCCGGTGGGCGAGCCGGCGTCACTGCAGGCTCCGCCTCCCCTACGTGTCGGCCGGCCGCTGCCGCAGAACCTGATCGGCGAACGCAAGCCGACCTTCATCGAGAAAATTTTCGATGCGGTCGTGAAGGATCCGACGCGCCGCGCGGGCAAACGTGCCAAGGCGCCGACACCCGGCGACATCCTGGTGATGGTCGCCAAGCTGCGCGACGATTTCGAAGACATTCAACACAAGAACGTGCTCGCCGCTCTGGACGGGATTCCGGGAGTCCGCGCGATCGCGATCGATCGCGATCTGACCCGCTTCGTGCCGGGGATCGCCGAACCCGGCGCCGCGTCCAACGATGAGCTGATGAAGCGTGCAACCCGCGACGCGCGCGCATGGATGTCCGATCAAAATGCGGATCTTCTGATCTGGGGCAATATCGACCCGACGGGCCGAAACCTCGAGCTCCATTTCACGGCCACCGCCTCGAGCCCCGGCGAGCGTCCCGGCCGCTTCACCGCGCTGAATGTGCTGAATCTGCCGGTCGACTTCTACACCGACTGGGTGCCGCTCCTGCGCGCCGTCACGCTGGCCGCCATCGATCCGCGCAGTTTTTCGCAAGGGCGTATCCTGCGCTCAGCCCTACCGGCTATTGCCGTGGCGGCCCGCGCCATGGGAGCCGAACCTTCCGCGGCGCTAGAGCCCGCCGAGCGCGCCGCAATCCTGTTCTGCTATGGCAATGTGTGCGCGGTGTGCGCGCAGTTGGAAGGCGACCGCAGTTGGTACCACGGCGCGGTCGACGCCTGGCGCGCGGCCATCGAGCTCCTGGGCAACGACGCTTCGCCGATGCTGGGCCAGCTTTACCAGCAGCTCGGCCTCGCGCTTCAGATCATCGCCGAGCGCTCGAACGACACCGATTCCCTCGAGCAGGCCGCCGAGGCCTATCGCCGCTCGCTGATGTTCATCTCGCGGCGCAAGCAGATCATCGACTGGGGTCTTGTGAAATATCGCCTCGGCTGCGTGCTCTACAAACTCGACATGGCCGTGGGCGACGACAACGCCCTGCGCGAAGCGATCCATGCGTGCCAGGCCGCGCGGCAGGTGTTCGACAAATACACCCACCCCATCCGCTTCTCGGAGATCTCGAATGCGCTGGCGCAGATCCTGCAGGTCTACGGCGACAATGCGCGTAGCGTGCCGATCCTGGAATATGCCGTGAAATCCTGCGTTTCCGCGCTGCAAGTGCGCACGCCCGATACGGCGCCGCTGCAGTGGGCCTCGATCCAGAATACGCTGGGTTCGGCGCTGTTCCTGCTCGCCAAACACACCGGCGAGTGGGAATACATGCGCGCCTCGGGCGACGCCTTCCGTCTCGCGCTGGCCGTCTACAAGGAGCACGGCGCCGGGCGTATGGCGATCGTCACCGAACGCAACCTTCAGCGGGCGGAGAAGCAGATCCAGAGCTCGAGCGAACGCCGCGCCGCCGATCCGGTCTGGGCACAGAACTTCAATATCGCCGACGAGCCTTACGACTGGAGCGCCATCCTCGGCGGCGGAAACGACGACAGTGGAATTAACGAGGTCGCGTAAATCCCCGCGCTGGGCCTAAACTCACGCACATGGCCTCGCATATCCTTTCCATCGACCAAGGCACCACATCGACACGCGCTGTCGTGTTCGACGCGAAGGGCATCGCTGTCGCCGCCGCCCAAAAACCCTTCCGTCAGATCTTTCCGAGGGACGGTTGGGTCGAGCATGATCCCGAGGACATCTGGCAAAGCACGCTGGACGTTTGCCGCAGCGCCATAGAGGCGGCCGGCGGCGCGGCAACCATAGCGGCCATCGGCATCACCAATCAGCGCGAGACCACGGTGGTGTGGGACAGGCGTAGTCACCGGACGGCCGGGAACGCGATCGTGTGGCAGGACCGGCGCGGCGCGAAGCGCTGCGAGGAGCTGCGTGCCGCAGGCAAAGAATCGCCCATTCAGGAGCGCACCGGCCTGCTGATCGATTCCTATTTTTCCGCCACCAAGGCCGAATGGATTCTGCGCGAGCACCCGGACGCGCGCGCCGCCGCAAGCGCGGGGCATCTCGCCTTCGGAACGATCGACACGTTCCTGCTCTGGCGCCTCACGGGAGGAAAGACCCACGCGACGGACGCGACCAACGCCTCGCGAACGATGCTCTACGACATTCGCCGTGGGGCCTGGGACGACGACCTGCTCGCGCTGTTCGGCGTTCCGAAAGCGATGATGCCGGATGTGCGCGATACCGCGGCGGATTTCGGCACGACAGATCCGTCGCTGTTCGGCCGCGCCATCCCCATCACTGCGGTCGTCGGGGATCAGCAGGGCGCCCTTGTCGGTCAGGCGTGCTTCGACCCGGGGTGCGTGAAGAGCACCTATGGAACCGGGTGTTTCGTGCTGGTGAACACCGGCGAAAAGGCGCTCACCTCCAAGCACCGCCTGCTCACCACCATCGCCTACCGGCTTGAAGGCAAGACGACATATGCGCTCGAAGGCAGCATCTTCAATGCGGGAACGGTGGTGCAGTGGCTGCGCGACAGCGTGCAGCTGATCGACAGTTCGGCGGAGAGCGAGAGGCTCGCCGCGAGCCTCGACGGCCTTCCCCCGAGCAACGTGCATTTCGTACCGGCGTTCACCGGGCTCGGCGCGCCGTATTGGGACCCCGATGCACGCGGGGCGATCCTTGGTCTCACCCGCGACTCGGGGCGCGCGCAGATCGTGCGGGCGGCCCTGGAGTCCGTCTGTTTCCAGACCAACGACCTGCTTTCGGCATTGCAGCAGGACGGAATAGCGCCGCCCCCGGCCTTGCGCGTCGACGGCGGCATGGTGGCCAACAAATGGCTGCTGCAGATGCTGGCGGACATCACCGGCCTGCCCGTCGAGCGGCCGGCCTACGGGGAAACGACGGTCCGCGGCGCGGCCTTTCTCGCCGGCTTCGGGGCCGGGATTTTCTCCTCGCTCGATGACGTAAAAGCGGCGTGGAAGCTCGATTTTTCGGCTGAGCCAAAACTCGCCGACCACCGGCGCCGCGCGTTGCTTGCCGGCTGGAATGCCGCGGTCGGGCGTGTGCTTACGATCCCGCGCAGCTCAACGAACCTCGACAGTTCGGTGCTCTAACCACTCCGTTTCCGACCACAATATATGGTGGGCTTCGGCCCGCGGGCCTGAGGCCGCGCTTGCGCGCCTCTTGCCGGCGTCGCGCACGGCTACGAGACGTCGCGACTCTTTTGGTACGCAACCGGAACTTGGTGTAAGGTTTTTCGGCCTTGGGGTGGGGGTTAGTAATTTCCAATGCAGACGGCTTCTCAGGCGGTATCTGCCAAATCCGGCATCACCGCGAAAGTTAAGTGGTTCAATCCGGCGAAGGGTTTCGGTTTCGTGGCACCGATGGACGGATCTGCAGATGCGTTTCTGCATGTATCCGTCGTACAGCGCGCAGGGCTCCGCACGCTTCGTCAAGGCGCAACAATCATCTGCGATCTCACGGACGGTCCGCGCGGACCGCAGGTCGCACTCATCGGACGCGTGGATGACTCCACGGTCGCTGACGATGAGTCGATGGGTGAGGGCGAAGAGTCCGTGGTCGAAGGCGAAATCAAATTCTTCGCCGTCGACAAAGGCTACGGATTTGGAATGCCCGCAGGCGGCGGCGCCGATGTGTTCATCGGCATCGGCGCGCTACAGCGTTCGAACCTCGATCGCCTTGAGTCGGGCCAGCACGTACGGATGTACGTCCGTTCGGGCAAGAAGGGTCCAATGGCGGTGCGCATCGAACTGCTCGGCATGTCGCTGACGCATCTCAACGAACACCGTTAGCGGTCACCTTCTCGGCAGGGGTGATGTTTCGCGCGGCGTGGTGCGCGAAGCGCTGACGCGCCCTTGAGCGCAACCCGATTCGCGCTACGCGGGATGACAGCGATGTAAGCTCGCAGCCGTAGTTGAAACACATTCGGCCGGCATATTCGCGTCATGGGCAGACTGCTTCAGCGGTCGGAAAAAAACGCAAAAAAACCCGTTTAGCTTGTGATCCCTGAAGGGATCTAAAGGTGGATCGGCCGGGCTGTTTCCCCTCCCCTCATCCCCAATGGCCTCGCCGGTCCACCACCTTCTTCCTTGCCGTGGCTCTCTCTTGCCTCATCAGATCAGCAAAAAACCGCTTATCCGCTTCTAAAATATCCTATTTGAGCCTATTCTGGTTCCAAAGTGGGACGCACCACAGTGAACATGCAGCAGAAGAAAGTTTCGTCGCCCGATACGGCCGTGCTCGACAAGTTGCGAGCCAGCGGCTTGCGCCCGACGCGTCAGCGCCTCGCGCTTGCGAAACTCTTGTTCGCACGCGGCCACTGTCACGTCACGGCAGAGGGATTGTTCAACGAAGCAAAACAATCGCGCGTCGATGTCTCGCTTGCGACGGTTTACAACGCGCTGCATGATTTCACGGCGAAGGGTCTGCTGCGGGAGATTTCCATCGACTCTTCGAGTTCGTACTTCGACACGAACACCGAAGATCACCATCACTTCTATTTCGAAGACACCGGTGCCCTGCAGGACATTCCGCCCGACAGCGTGCGAATCTCGCAGTTGCCCGACGCGCCCGGCAGCGCGGCCATCTCGCGCGTCGATGTGATCATCCGCGTCAAGCACTGACGCCGGCCGCATCACGTCTTGCTTGCCTCATCACACCCGCCTTAGTTTAGAAATATTCCAATCGGCTTGACTTGCGGCACACACGTTCCTACAAGGAGGTTCGTCCTATTCGCGGCGCCCCGCCGTGGCGCTTCAAGTTCCCGCCCGCGCCGCTCCGAATGATTCATGTAAACGAGTGAAGGAGACACCCATGGCACAGTTAAAAGGGTCCAAGACCGAAGGAAATCTGAAGGCCGCGTTCGCGGGCGAAAGCCAGGCGAACCGTCGTTATCTCTATTTCGCGCAGAAGGCGGACGTCGAAGGCCAGAATGAAGTCTCGGCGCTGTTCCGCTCGACCGCCGAAGGCGAAACCGGACATGCCTTCGGTCACCTCGAATATCTCGAAGCGGTCGGCGATCCGGCGACCGGTTATCCCATCGGGGAGACCAAGGCGAACTTGAAGGCCTCGGTGGCGGGTGAGACTCACGAATACACCGACATGTATCCGGGCATGGCGAAAACCGCCCGCGACGAAGGGTTCGATGAGATCGCGGACTGGTTTGAGACACTGGCGAAGGCCGAGAAGTCCCACGCCGGCCGATTCCAGAAGGCCCTCGACAACATCGGCTGACGCCGGCGGTTTCCTACAATACCAGCGCCGGTAGGTGAGAAATCTCCTGCCGGCGTTTTCGTTCCTGATGAGTTCCGGAGCCCCCGACGCATGAGAGAAGGCAGCCTCGAAGCGCCGACACGGCACGTTATCGACTGGCAGAACCCCGATTATTTCGACCCTGACAAGCTCGACGCCGAAATGCGCCGACAGTTCGACGTCTGTCACGGCTGCCGGCGCTGCTTCAACTTGTGCGACTCGTTTCCGCGCCTGTTCGACCTGGTCGACGCGGCGGGCGACGCTGAAGTGCACGGACTGAAAAGCGAAGACTTCGGCAAGGTCGTGGAGGCCTGCACGCTTTGCGACATGTGCTTCATGACCAAGTGTCCGTACGTGCCGCCGCATGAATTCAACATCGATTTTCCGCACCTCATGCTGCGCTACCGCGCCGCGGAGCGCAAAAAGCGCGGCGGAACGCCGTTCTACGAAAAGCAATTCACGGAGACGGACCGCAACGGCAAGCTCGCGGCAATGGCGCCGAAGCTCGCGAACTGGGGCTCCGACCGGTCCAACGGGATCACGCGCCCGTTGCTGGAAAAGGTCGCAGGGATAGACCGCAACGTCGAACTGCCGAAGTACCACGGCAAGACCTTCACGGCGCGCGCGAAGGACGCGCCGCCAGCGGTCAACAAGGACGCTCCGGCTTACGGCCGCAAGGCGGCGATCTTCGCCACCTGCTTTGCCAACTACAACAATCCACACATCGGGGAAGCCGCTCTCGCGGTGCTCGCGAAGAACGGGGTCGAGACCGAGGTGGTTTACCCCGGATGCTGCGGCATGCCCCAACTCGAGCAAGGAGACCTCGCGCGCGTGGCGGAGAAGGCCAAGGCAACGGCGCGCGCTTTCAAGCCGTACATCGAGGCCGGCAAAGACGTGATCGCGCTGATCCCGAGCTGCGCACTGATGATGAAATTCGAGTGGCCCCTGCTCGTGCCCGACGATCTCGACGTAAAGGCGCTGTCGCAAGCGACCTACGACATCTCGGAGTACATTGTCGATATCGCCGACAAGGAGGGACTGGCGCCGGGCCTTTCGCCCGTCGACGGCGGGGTCGCGCTTCACCTTGCCTGCCACGCCCGCGCGCAAAACATGGGGGCGATGGGCGCGGAAATGTTGCGGGTGATTCCGGATACCGACGTCAGCGTGATCGAGCGTTGCTCGGGCCACGGCGGGTCGTGGGGAATCCGTAAGGGGAATTTCGAGATCGCGGCGAAATTCTCCCGTCAGACGGTGCGCCGCGCTGCCGACGCCAACAAGGGCTATCTTGCGTCGGAATGCCCGTTGGCCGGAAAGCACATCGCGCAAGGGTTCGAGAATCTCGACAGCGCGCCGCGCGAGGGACAGCGCGCGTTCCACCCGATCGAGATCTTAGCGAAAGCCTATGGCATCGAGGTTTAGCCATGTCGAAAGAAGCACGCATCATTACGCCCGCGGACATCATGCCGATGTCGCAATACGGCAAGATCCGCGGCGAGCATCGCCGCAAGCTGGTGGAAGTGAAACGCCAACGCCGGCACCATATCGGCCCGTACGTGACGTTGTTCTTCGAGAACTACGACACCATGTGGGCGCAGGTGCAGGAGATGCTGTACATCGAACGCGGCGGGGACGAGCAGATCGAAGGCGAGCTGTCGGCCTACAATCCGCTGATCCCCAAAGGCCAGGAATTGGTGGCGACCATGATGATCGAGATCGAGGACGAAGCAGTACGGCGCCGGACCCTCGCAAATCTCGGACATATCGAAACCATGGTCAGCCTGTCGTTCGCCGGCCACACGGTCACAGCGGCGCCGGAAGACGACATGGAGCGCACCACGCCCGAAGGGAAGACGTCCTCAGTGCACTTCCTGCACTTTTCGTTCACACCGGAACAGATCGCGGCGTTCAAGGCGAAGGGCACACAAGTGACGCTGGGGATCACCCATCCGAGATATGGGCACCTTACGATCCTGTCCGAGGAAAGCCGCGCCTCGCTGGCGGCGGACTTCACCTAGTCATTCGATGACTTCGCCAGGGTAGACACCCCAGAGCGCGTCACGGGACAGCCAGCCTTCGGTGCCTTCGGCGTCAACGCGGCAATAAGCCACCGCTTGCGGACAGCGCTCGACCGCCACAATAACCCCGGGTTCCAGGCTTGCGGCCAGGTCGGGCGCGCCGCCCTTGCCCTCGATCGTGCGCAATAAGGGACGGACCTCACCGGTCACCACCGCCGTCCGCCGTCCCGAAAGCATGCTGGAGTGCACCCAGCCTTCAGTCCCGTCGGGATCCTTGATCCGCCGCCACGTATCGAACTCGGCGACGATCTCGACCGGAAGATTGCGCCGCACGTAGATCCATTCGATCGGATAGCGCGCATTGGGTCCAACGCGCATGTTGACGGAGTCGGCGCGCAACGAGACAAAGCGCGGCAGCGGCAGCCCGTCGGGCTTGCCGGAGGCCTGCTCGTCCGGGGCGTCCGCCGGCGTTGCGGTCGGACTATTGGTCTTCGGCGCCTCAGCGGCTGTAACAGCCGCGGACCACAGCATCGCAAAACACACTAAGAGCCAACGCGCCACGAAGCCGCCTCACGCATATCAGGTGATGGGTTTGTGCCCGTATTTTCCAGCTTTGGCAACGTCACGCCGGTTGCCTGGACAAGGCGAAACCCGGCTGGTACGCCTACCTGCATCGTTCTGGCGCCCTTCGAGCAATGACGCGGATCAAACCCACAGTCGTCGTCACACGAAAACTTCCCGACGTCGTCGAGACGCGGATGATGGAGCTGTTCGACGTCCGGCTTAACATCGATGACCGCCCATTCGCAGCCGATGAGCTCGCCGCGGCGGTTGCCTCTTGCGATGTTCTTGTTCCCAACCTGACCGATCGGATCGATGCCGCTTTGATCGCAAAGGCCGGGCCACGACTGAAGCTGATCGCAAATTTTGGCAACGGCGTCGATCACATCGACGTCCCGGCCGCCCGCGCGAAAGGCATTCTCGTCACCAACACGCCGGGGGTATTGACCGAAGACACCGCCGACATGGCCATGGCGCTGATGGTGGCGGTGCCGCGCCGCCTGGTCGAGGGCGCGGAGATGATCCGGTCCGGCGGATTCAAAGGGTGGAGCCCGACCCACATGCTGGGTCACCGCATCTTTGGCAAGCGTCTCGGAATCATCGGCATGGGGCGAATCGGCACCGCCGTGGCGCGGCGCGCCCGCGGGTTCGGCATGGCCATTCATTATCACAACCGCCGCCGCTTGCGGCCCGAACTGGAAGCGGAGGTCGAGGCGACGTTTTGGGAAAGCCTCGACCAGATGCTCGCGCGGATGGACGTGATTTCAATCCACTGCCCGCATACGCCGGCGACCTTCCATCTTCTCTCCGAACGCCGGCTGAAGCTGATGAAGTCCTCGGCCTATATCATCAATACCGCCCGCGGCGAGATCGTGGATGAAGAGGCGCTGATTCGCATGCTGGAGGCCGGCGATCTTGCCGGCGCGGGTCTGGACGTGTTCGAGCATGAGCCGGCCGTGAACCCGAAGTTCCTCTCGCTCAAGAACGTGATCCTGCTGCCGCACATGGGTTCCGCCACCATCGAAGGCCGCATCAACATGGGCGAAAAGGTGATCATCAACATCCGGGCGTTCTGCGACGGCCACACGCCGCCCGACCGCGTGCTGCCGACCTAGGGACGCGATTGCGCGACTTCGCGGTCCTCCTCGAGATTGACTACCGTGATCCCGTGAGTGCCTTCGCGCCGCTGGCGGGGCGCGATCATGCCGTGCTGCTTGACAGCGCCGAGCACAGCGCCCAGGGACGCTACTCCTACATCGCGGTCGATCCGTTTCGCGTCCTCAGGTGCACGTGCTCTCCTTGGCGCGTGAGCGTCGACGGTGCGCCGCGCGGGGATGACCCGTTCCGGGTATTGGCGGCCGAGATGCGCGCGTTTTCGTGGTCGCCGCGCACGCCTGTGCCGTTCTGCGGCGGCGCCGTCGGATTCATCTCCTATGAACTCGGCGGGATACTTGAAGAATTGCCGACGCCGAAAACCACGCCGCTGCCGTTCGATCTTGTCGTGGGCCTCTACGATGTGATCGCCGCATTTGATCACCAGGAGCGCAAGGCCTTCGTGATTGCCAGCGGCTTTCCGGCGCAAGGCGAGGATCGCCGCGCGCGCGCCGAAACGCGGGCCGCCTGGCTGAAAGAAGCGCTCGGACGGGAATTACAGCCGCGGGCGGAATACGCGCCGGTATTGTGGCGGGCCGAAAGCCGCCGCAACCAGCACGAAGCGCGGGTGGCCGCCACGATCGAAGCCATCTGTGCGGGAGAAATCTATCAGGCGAACATCACCCAGCGCTTCCATGCGCCGCTGCCCCGGGGCGCAGTGCCGTTCGAGGTCTATCGAACACTAAGGGCCCGTTCCCCGGCGCCCTTTGGCGCGTTCTTGAATGCCGGCGCGGGGCTCCACCTCCTGTCGGCCTCCCCTGAACGATTCCTGGCCTGCGACGTCGATGGCCGTGTGGAGACACGGCCGATCAAAGGGACGCGTCCGCGCGGCGCAACTCCCGCCGAAGATGCCGCCAATGCGGCGGACCTCCGCGCGAGCGCCAAGGATATTTCCGAAAACCTGATGATCGTCGATCTCCTGCGCAACGATTTGTCGCGCGTGTGCGTGCCCGGAAGCGTCGAAGCGCCGGTGCTCTGCGGCCTCGAAACCTTCGCCTCCGTGCATCACCTGGTCTCGGTCGTGACCGGCCGGTTGCGCGAAGACGCCAACGCCCTCGATCTTCTGACCGCGGCGTTCCCCGGCGGATCAGTGACCGGCACGCCGAAGATCCGCGCCATGGAAATCATTCACGCGCAGGAGCCGTCGGCGCGCGGACCTTATTGCGGCGCCATCGCCTGGCTCGGCTTCGACGGGGCCATGGATTCCTCGATCGTTATCCGCACATTGGTCTTGAACGGAGGCGAGGCGGCGGCTCAAGCTGGCGGGGGGATCGTCGCGGACTCCGATCCGGCCGCCGAATACGAGGAAAGCCTCGTCAAGGTCGCGCCGCTATTGTCCGTGCTGGGGACATTATGAAGCTGAGCCTGAACGGTGAATTGATCGATGCGGATGAAGCGCGCATTGCGCCGGACGACCGCGGCTTCACCCTGGGGGACGGCCTGTTCGAGACCATCGCCGTCAGAAAGTCGGCCCCGAAGCGGATTGCCGCTCACCTCGCCCGCTTACGCGACGGCGCGGGCGTGCTTGGTATTCCCGTTCCCTATACCGACGCCAAGATCGCCGAACTGGCGGCGTCCGTGATCGCCGCGAATGCCGTCACCGAAGGGGCGCTGCGCCTGACGCTCACCCGTGGGCCCGGTGCGCGCGGAATCAGCCCGCCCGCATCGCCAAGGCCGACGTTCCTGATGACGGTCGGGCCTCTGCCCCCGAGCGATCCCATTGCGCTGATCGTCGCGGAGGCGACCCGGCGCAACCAAGCTTCGCCGCTGGCACGGGTGAAGGCTCTTGGATATCTCGACAACATTCTCGCCCGCCGCGAGGCCGAGGAGGCGGGCGCCGACGATGCCGTCCTGCTCAACACCGAGGGCCGCGTCGCGGAGACATCGGTCGCGAATGTCTTTTGCCTGATCGCCGGCGGGTTGGTCACCCCGCCGGTCAGCGAAGGCGCGCTTCCCGGCGTGATGCGCGCCGAAGTCATCCGACTCGCCCGCGCCGAAGAGCGGCCGATCGAGGTGGCCGACCTCGAGGCCTCGAGCGAAATATTCGTGAGCAATGCGCTGGGGATCCGGCCGGCCGTACGACTTAACGGCCGGGCTGTCGGCGATGGAGCGCCCGGATTGATTACCCAGCTGCTGGCGCTAAGGCTTTAGGCCGCGGGATGTGTCAACCGGGCCGCTTGCAGGTATCGCTGATGGCCTTGTAGGCCGCGGTGAATCCGTTCAGGGAAAATGTGTCCGTGGTCAGCGTGCCGCGGCTCGACGTACCGCGCACGACGGCGGAGTTTCCCTTGATCATCGCCTGGACGATGGTGCGGTCGGTTTTGGAATCGCGCGCCCAGGCGCGGTCGGCGCCGGTGGTGAACAAGTCGAATTTTTGTGCGCCGATGGTGAGGAGGGCATCGGTATCGGGCTTGTACTGGTAACCCGCAACGACGCTGATCACGTCCCAGGCTTTTTCGGCCGGACGGTGGGTCACGAGCATGAGCACCTCGTCGCGGCTTGAATACTTGCCCTCGGACTTGTCCGGCTTAGCCGCGATGTAACACACCGGCTGTTTGTTCTCCGTATAAGTGTAAGCGGTCCATTTGCCGTGGGTGCCGATGACGGTCACGTCCTGGGCGGCCGCCGCGCCTGCTCCCCACGCGCCCAAAACCAAAGAAATTGCAAAGAGCCGCATCACACCGTCCTCAAGCCAAGCCACAATAGGTGGAGGATATCACAAAAAATGCACGCCTTCACCGGCGCGGACCGCTTTGCCCCGCGATCGCCATATTTCCTGCGTTGAGCCTCCACCTACGAAGTGGAGGCCGAATGAGAAAGATTTTCGGAGTTGCCGCCGGTGTCGCCCTTTGCGTCGGCCTGGCTGTGTCCGCGTATAAATTTGACGGTGTCAAATCCTCCTCGGCCACCATGGTTCCGGCCTCAGAGTCGGAACATCGCGTCGAACAATGCATGGCGTCGGGCGGCGTCGAAGAGTCCTGTGTCTTCGAGGAAATGAAGCGGACGATGCTGGTGGACGAATCGTAAAGCGCCATTCGGCTCATTCGAGCTCTTCCCCATCGCGTTCGGCGAGCGCGACTTCAGCGAGCGGCGGCGCCGTGCGAAAGCGCTCCGGCAGCGGCGGTCCGCCCGACATCACGGGACGCGGGGCAAAGCGCCCCAGGTGCAATAGCCGGTCGTACATGACGACGACTCCGGCGATGCCGACGTTCAGACAGAACTTGGTCGGGATTTTTATGATGTGGTCGCACCGCGCGGTGAGCGCGGGCGAGAGCGAAGCCTTTTCCGGACCCATCACATAGGCCGCGCAGCGCGGATGCGTGAAGCTTGGCAGGTCGACCGCGTCGTCCATCAACTCGACGCCGACCAGCGCGCAACCTTTGGGCAGCAAAAGCTGGTCGACGCCGGGAAAGGCATAGAAGGGCAGGTTGGCGAGGGTGTCGGACGTATCGGCGAGCGTGCCCTCGGCGCGTTTGTAAGTCGCGGCAATCGTGAACACGAAACTTGCGTCGAACGCATTTGCGGAACGGAACAGATTGCCGACGTTGAAGGGCTTGTTGATGCCCTCGACGCCGATCCCGAAGTAACCCCGCATCTTCTAGGCGGCTTTGACGCCGGGCGCGATCTTGAAGTCCGGCTCGGTCTTGGCGCGGATCTCGTCGACGGTCACGCCGGGTGCGATGTCGGTCAACGTGAGGCCTGGGCGGCCGACCTCAAAGACGCACAGATCGGTAACGATCATATGGACGACGCCCTTGCCGGTCAGCGGCAGGGTGCATTGCTTGAGGATCTTTTTCTCGTCGCCTTTGGCGACATGCTCCATGAGCACGATCACACGCGGGACGCCCGCGACGAGGTCCATGGCCCCGCCCATCCCCTTCACCATCTTTCCCGGGATCATCCAGTTGGCGAGATCACCCGCGTCGGTGACCTGAAGCGCGCCAAGGATCGACAGATTGATGTGGCCGCCGCGGATCATCGCGAAGGACGTGGCGCTGTCGAAGAAGCTGGTGGTCGGAAGCTTGGTGATGGTCTGCTTGCCGGCATTGATGAGATCGGCGTCTTCTTCGCCTTCGAACGGAAACGGGCCCATGCCCAGCATGCCGTTTTCGCTTTGCAGCTGGATGGACATGCCCGCCGGCACGTGGTTGGCCACCAGCGTCGGAATGCCGATGCCGAGATTGACGTAGAAGCCGTCCTTGAGTTCACGGGCAGCGCGCGCTGCCATCTGATCACGATCCCATGCCATGTCGGCGCTCCTACTCGGCGGCCGCGCGCTTGCGCACGGTCCGTTGTTCAATGCGTTTAATGGGATTCGCGACGTGGATAAGCCGCTGCACAAAAATCCCCGGCGTATGGATGTGGTCGGGATCGAGCGAACCTTGCGGCACGATCTCTTCGACCTCCGCGACCGTCACCTTGGCCGCAGTCGCCATCATCGGATTGAAGTTCCGCGCCGTCATGCGATAGACGAGGTTGCCTTCGGGGTCCGCCTTCCACGCGTGAACGATGGCAAGGTCGGCGAACAGACCGCGCTCCATGACATAGTGGCGGCCATCGAACGCGCGGGTTTCTTTGCCTTCGGCGACCTTGGTGCCGTAACCCGTCGCGGTGAAAAACGCCGGGATTCCCGCGCCGCCGGCACGGATGCGCTCGGCGAGCGTGCCTTGGGGATTGAATTCGATCTCGAGCTCACCGGCGAGGTACTGCTTCGCAAACGTCGCGTTCTCGCCGACATACGAGCTGATCATCTTCTTGATCTGGCGGGTGGTAAGCAGCATGCCGAGGCCGACGTCATCGATGCCGGCGTTGTTGGAGATGACGGTAAGACCCTTCACGCCGGACTCGCGGATGGCGCCGATCAGCACTTCCGGAATCCCGCAGAGGCCGAAGCCGCCCGACATGATGGTCATATTGTCGCGGAGCAGACCCGCAAGCGCGGTCTTCGCATCTGGATGAATCTTAGTTACGGCCAAGTCGATCTCCTGGGGCTTTAGGGGCGCGTCGGCTTCGGTCCTCTAAATACCCGGCTTTCAAAAGCGGGCGTAAGCCTCTTTTTTGCGCGCTGCGACAAGGACTTGCTGGTCAGCCATGCGCGAAACGTATGGCTTATGCGTATGGGGATGGGCTAGGACAGGGCTCTGCAACAGCGAGTCCCGCACCCCCCTCATGGCCCACGCCCTGTCCGACAATATGCGCGGCGCCTTGTGGATGCTGGCGAGTTCGGTTTTCTTCGCGACCAGCGGACTTGCCATCAAGATCGTGGGCGCCGAGCTTCCGGTGCCGGTGGTGGCGTTCTTCCGCGTCGTCTTCGGCTTGATCTTCATCGTGCCGTTCCTTCTGAAATACGGCCCGAAGATTTTCTACACGAAGCAGCCCGGGTGGCATCTCCTGCGCCTGGCCGGTTCCAGCGGCAGCATCCTGTTCGGATTCTACGCGATCACGCACCTCCCTTATGCGACCGCGGTCTCTCTTTCCTTCACCCGCCCGCTGTTCATCATCCTGATAGGCCTCATTTTCCTCGGCGAGGTCGTGCGCTGGCGCCGCGGGCTCGCCACCGTCGCCGGATTCCTGGGCGTGGTGATCATGCTGGGCCCGACGGACATCGGCTTCACGCTTCCCGCATTGTCCGCACTGGCAGGAGCGGCCTCGGTTTCGGTGGCCCTGGCCGTGATCCGCAAGCACGCCGCAACGGAAGGGCACGCCTTCATGTCCTGGTTCTTCGTCGGTTCAGTCGTATTGCTTGGGCCGATCGCCGCTTATTACTGGGAGACGCCCCAAGGGATTCAATGGGCTTATCTGGCCTATATCGGGATCATCGCGAGCGCGGGGCAATACTGCCTCATTCGCTCGCTGATGATCGCCGAGGCCACGGTCGTATCGCCGGTCGACTATATCCAAATCATCATTGCCGCGGCGGCCGGCTATGTCCTGTTCTCTGAGAAGCCGACGATCTGGACCGGCATCGGCGCGGTCGTGATCGTCGCGGCCACGCTTTACATCCTGTTCCGCGAAGCGAGCCTGAAAACGCACCCGGCGGCGAACCCCGCCATCAAGGAATAGCGCCGAGCAGACGCGCATTGATGTCGATGAAGCTCGCGAGCTCAATATCGCGCTCGGACACGCCATCGCACGCGTGCGTGGCGAGCGTGATATCGACGCGGTTGTAGACATTGAACCACTCGGGGTGATGGTCCATCCTCTCGGCCTTCAGCGCCACGCGCGTCATGAAAGCGAAGGCTGTGTTGAAATCCTTGAACGTGAGCGAGTGGGCGATGGCGTCGCGACCGGGAACATCATGCCACGATGACAGGGATTGCAGCGCCGCCGCGCGGCGTTCACTGGAGAGTTTCTGAACCATGAGTTTCACCTGATGGGAAAACGCACCGAAATTTCGCCGCCGACGCTCGCCGACATCGATAGTCTAGCGCGGGCCGCGCTGGACGTCCTGCCTCCCGAGCTGAAGAGTTTCACCGAGGGCGTGATCGTGCAGGTCGAAGAGTTTCCCGACGACGAAGTGGTTGCGGAAATGGAACTGGAAAGCGCGTTCGATATTCTCGGCCTTTACCAGGGTACCTCGCTCGCGGAAAAGCGCATCGAAGCCTCCGGCACGACGCCGGACATGGTGTTCCTGTATCGCCGCCCGATCCTCGACTATTGGTGCGAAACAGGAGAAGACCTGGCCCACGTGGTTCGCCATGTGCTGATCCATGAGATCGGCCACCACTTCGGCTTTTCCGACGAGGAGATGGAGACCCTCGAGGTCATCGCCGAATCCGAAGAGAACTCACACCGCGGCGAGTAATCCGCGCACGTACGCGGGCACGATCTGGCTGGCGGGCCCGTAGTAGCTCTCCTCGAACATGGGCGCGCCGGCGGAAGGCTCGAGATTCAGTTCGACCGTATGGGCGGCGCCATTGCGCCGCACCATCGCGACGAATCCGGCCGCCGGGTAAACGTTCCCCGACGTACCGATCGAGATAAAGAGATCGCAATTGGACAGCGCCCAGCCGATACGGTCCATCTCCAGCGGCATCTCACCGAACCAGACGACATGGGGCCGCATGCCGCCGGCCTTGCTGCAACCGGCGCATTCGTCGCCGGTCGACATGTCGCCGCTCCAGTCGACGACGTGCTCACAGTAATTGCACCTCGCCTTCGAATGGACGCCGTGCATGTGAAGTAAATTCTTGGAGCCGGCTTGCTCGTGCAACGTATCGACATTCTGCGTGACGATCAGGACCTCCCCAGGCCAACGCGCTTCAAGCTCGGCGAGCGCCGCGTGGGCCGGGTTCGGCGCGACCTTGCGCGTCCGGTTGAGCGCGCGGCGCATATTATAGAAGGCGTGCACCCTCGCAGGATCGCGCGCGAAGGCTTCAGGCGTCGCCACGTCCTCGATCCTCACCTTGGACCAGATGCCGTCGGCGTCGCGGAAGGTGTCGAGGCCGGATTCCTTGGAGATCCCGGCACCCGTCAAAATAACGATACGCCCTTCCCGGGGCGGGCGGGTGCGCGGATTAATTGTCTGCGACATGGAACCGGTAGCGCTTTGCGACATAGGCTCACGGCCTTAACATGCGTGAGAACTTGGAGCCAGCCATGAAGCGCGTGCTGTTCGTCTGCACAGGAAACATCTGCCGTTCGCCCACCGCCGAAGGTGTGTTCCGACATCTGATCGCAGAAGCCGGCCTCGGCCATGCGATCGAGAGCGCATCGGCCGGCACGCATGGTTATCACATCGGCGAGCCGCCCGATCCACGCAGCGTCGCCGCCGCCAAACGCCGCGGCTTCGACCTTTCCGCCCAGCGCGCGCGCAAGGTGAGGGCGGATGACTTTCACACCTATGACCTGATTCTCGCCATGGACCGCGATCATTTCGCGCACCTGGAATCGCTGCGTCCGAACAACGCGCGCGCGGAGGTGAAGCTGTTTCTGGAGTATCATTCCGACGCCAAGCACAGGGACGTGCCCGATCCCTACTACGGCGGACCCGACGGGTTCGAGCAGGTGCTCGACATGATCGAACATGCCAGCAAGGTGTTGCTCGGCCAGATCGCCGCGAGCCTGAAGGCGCGATGAACCTCGCCGGAAGGGTTCGCGCGATCCTCCACACCGACCTCGCCCACGAACAGGAACTGAGCGGCGGCTGCATTTCCGATGTGCGGCGTTTGACGCTGGCGGACGGGCGCGAGATCGTCGCAAAACTGGGTGAGGGGCTGACGCTCGAAGCCTTCATGCTGTCGTACCTTGCGGATCACTCGCCGCTTCCGGTTCCGAAGGTATTGCACGGCGCCGAAGACCTGCTGCTGATGGAGTACCTGCCAACCGCGGGATCCCTTTCGGCAAAATCCCAGGAAGACGCCGCCGATCACGTCGCGGCCCTGCACGCCATCACGGCGCCTCGGTGCGGATTTGAAAAATCGACCGTTATTGGCGGCCTGAAACAGCCGAACGAACAGATGGACTCGTGGGTCGAGTTCTTTCGCGACCAGCGCCTGATGTATATGACCGAGACCGCGGTACACACGAAGAAGCTTCCGGCCGATGTCGCGCTGCGGCTGGCGAAACTCGCCGAGCGGCTTGATCGCTGGATCGACGACAGCGCCAAACCGTCCTTGCTGCACGGCGACATGTGGACGGGCAACGTCCTGGTCAACGGCGACCGCATCGCGGGCTTCGTCGACCCCGCGATCTACTACGGCGATCCCGAAATCGAGCTCGCGTTCGCGACGCTGTTCGGCACCTTTGGCGAGCCGTTCTTCAAACGCTACGAAGAGCACCGGCCCCTGCGGCCCGGCTTTGCCGAACGCAAGGATCTCTACAATCTCTATCCGCTGCTGGTCCACGTGCGCTTGTTCGGCGCGCCGTACGTAAGCGATGTGAGCATCATCTTACGCCGCTTCGGCTTTTAACCGAGCGCATAATCCTCAAGCGCCGTATAAACCGGACCGCCCTTGCCTGTCCGGCTTTCGAACAAGGTGAAATCCTCCACGGTGAAGGGACCCGCCTTGAAGAGGTTATTGCCCTCGATGAAGGACTGGAGCCGCCCGGGTTCAGGCTTATTCATCCGGGCGAGCGTGACATGGGGCGTGAACGTCCGCTCTTCCGGCGGCACCCCCGCCCGGATCACAGCCGAGTCGACTTTTTTCTGAAGATGCGTGAGGTCCGCCGTCGCCGGCACGCCGACCCAAAGCGTGTGGGCCTTGTAGCCCTGGCCGAACGTGTTGAGCCCTTGTAGCTCGAGGTCGAACGCCGGCGCTTCGATCTGCGATAGATTGAAATTGATCTCTTCAGCCGTGGGCTCGTCCACTTCGCCGATGAACCGCAGTGTGATGTGCATATTCTCGGGCTCGACCCAACGGGCGCCGGGAATGCCGCTGCACATCATATGCAGGCGCGCAATGATCCCATCGGGAAGCGCAAGGGCAACGAACAGACGCACGGATCAGTCACTTTACTTCTGGCGCTCGCGGACTTGGCCGATCAACGTCTCGACCATCGGCAAGATTCCCTTCACCATCACCTTCACGCCGTCCGGTGTGGGGTGGATACGATCCGGCTGATTGAGGGTTGGAATACCCGCAACGCCTTCGAGGAAGAAGGGATAGAACAGCGTGTTATTGTCCTTCGCGACTTTCGAAAAGGCGTCGGCAAAACGCGTTGCGTAATCCTTGCCGAGGTTCGGCGGCGCGAACATGCCGGCGACGAGTACCGGCAGGTTGTCTTTCCTGATGCGCTTGACGATGGCGTCCATGCTTTCGCGTGTGACCGCGGGATCGACAGCGCGCAAGGCGTCATTGCCGCCGAGGGCAACAATCACCGCGTCGGGTTTTTCACCGAGCATCCAGTCGATGCGCGCCCGGCCGCCCGTCGTCGTCTCGCCGGAAACTCCCCCTTGAACGACCGTGACGTTGTGGCCTTTCTCCCTCAGGGCGCGTTCAAGCTGCGCCGGGAACGCCTCTTTGAGATCGGTCAGGCCGTAACCCGCGGTGAGACTGTCGCCGAAGGCGAGAACGCGAATGGGACGGTCCGCGGCGCTCGCGCCGGAGCTAACGGCCGCCATCATGAAAAGGAAACAGAGGAACGCTCTCACGGAAAGGTATCCTTTGTGTAACAGTGTTTCCGGGCCTCACTCACGCTAGGCTGACAATGCGCGAGACCACATGATAATGAAAGCGCACATCAGACCGCACCGGCCGCATGACCCAATCCATTCCCACCGCCCATATGAATAAGACCGTGGAGAGCGTTTCCTCCGATGTTCCTGCGATCGCGCTGGACAAGGTGCACCTCACTTTGGCGGGGCCTGCGGGACCGGTCAATATTCTGCGCGGCATCGATCTCACGGTGACGCAAGGCACGGCGCTGGGCGTCGTCGGTCCGTCCGGTTCGGGCAAGACGACCATGCTGATGATCATCGCCGGGCTTGAACGCATCAGTTCGGGCGCGGTGAGAATCGCCGGCACCGACTACGCCAGCATGGACGAGGACAAGCTCGCGCTGTTCCGCCGCGACAACATCGGCATCGTCTTTCAATCGTTCCACCTGATCCCAACCATGAACGCGTTGGAGAACGTCGCCGTGCCGCTCGAATTCGCCGGGCGCAAGGACGCCTTCGACCGCGCCGAGGAGCAGCTGCGCGCCGTCGGTCTCGGTCATCGTCTCGATCACTATCCGGGGCAACTTTCCGGCGGCGAGCAGCAGCGCGTCGCGCTTGCGCGCGCCTTCGCGGTCAAGCCGAAGATCCTTCTCGCCGACGAGCCGACGGGAAATCTGGACGGTGCGACCGGTCACCAGATCATCGACCTTCTGTTCGATTTGCACGACCGCATCGGCACGACGTTGGTACTGATCACGCACGATATGGGTCTCGCACAGAAATGTGACCGCATTGTGCGCATTGGAGACGGTCTGATTACAGGCGAAGGTCTGGCAGCCCCGGCCACACGCGCCGCACTCACGGAGTAAGTCCGATGTCATCGCTCGCCTTCCGCTTCGCCCTCCGGGAACTGCGCGGCGGCATGCGCGGCTTTCGCATCTTCCTGGCCTGCATCGTCATCGGCGTCGCGGCCATTGCCGGCGCGGCGTCGCTCAATCAGTCGGTGAAGGCCGGCATCCAGGCGGACGCGCGGCCTCTGTTGGGCGGCGACCTGCAGATCGACAACGACACCAATCCGGCGACCGAAGAAGAACGCGCTGCCATGGCGCAAAGCGCCGACGTCACCGAACTCATCAATCTTCGCTCCATGGCGCGGGTCGAGAACGAAGCGGGCGAGGTTGCCGGGCGCGGCCTGATCGAACTCAAGGCAGTGGATGGTCTCTATCCGCTTTACGGGGAGCTGAAGCTCGATCGCGCGATTTCCCTCGGCGATGCGCTGTCCGAACGGAACGGCGTTTTCGGCGCTGCGGTGGACCCGGCATTGCTGCCGCGCCTGAAAGCCGGTATCGGCGATCAGATGAAGGTCGGCGAAGCGACCTTCGAAATCCGCGCCGCGATCACCCACGAGCCCGACCGCGCCATCAGTTTCACGACCATCGGCCCGCGCGTCATGATCTCGCATGAGGCGCTGAAGGCAACCGAGCTCGTGCAGCCCGGGAGCCTCGTGGAGCACGAGTACAATATCCGCGTCGGCAGCGCGGAAACCGCCGAACAGCTCCGCGCGCGCCTCGAAGCCACCTTTCCCGACGCCGGCTGGCGCATCCGCGGTCTGGATCGCGCCGCGGCGGGCCTCGACCGTTTCCTCGACAATGTCACTTTATTCCTGACCCTGGTTGGCCTCACCGCCCTGCTGACCGGCGGCATCGGCGTTGCCAACGCGGTACGGGCGCATCTGCTCGGGCGCCTCAACACCATCGCGACGCTCAAATGTCTCGGCGCGCCCGCCGATACCATCTTTTCGATCTATCTCATCCAGCTGTCGTTCCTGGCGCTGGTGGGAATCGGGATCGGGCTCGCGATCGGCGCGGCGATCCCGTTCGCCGCAGCAAAAGCGCTCGGCGACACGCTGCCGGTGGCGGCACAGTTCGGACTTTATCCTTCCGCGCTTCTTCAAGCCGCGATCTTCGGCGTGCTGACGGCGGCGCTGTTCGCGCTATGGCCGCTGGCGCGGGCCCGCGACATTCCGCCGGTGGCGCTGTTCCGCAACGTGCTTGCCGATGAAGGCCGCTGGCCGCGCGGCAAGTACATGGTCGCGATCGTCGCCGTTGCGATCGCGCTTGCGGCCTTCACGATCGCCACGGCCGAGCGTGAGGACTACGCCGCGGCTTTCGTCGGCGGGTCCGCCGTCGCCATGGTGCTGTTCGGTTTCGCGGCTAAAGGCGTAATGCGGTTCGCCGCGCGCATGACCCAAGGGCGCAACAGCCCGACGGCGGGGCGACCCTCGCTGCGGCTGGCGTTCGCCAATCTCTATCGGCCCGGTTCGCCGACCTTCTCCGTCGTCCTTTCGCTCGGCCTCGGCCTCTCGGTGCTGGTGGCGATCGCACTCCTGGAATCGAATCTCAACCAACAACTCGCCGACGGCCTTCCGAGCGACGCCCCGAGCATGTTCTTCGTCGATATCCAGCCTCACCAGGAGGAACTGTTCCGCAATACGGTCGCGCCGATGCCCGGCGTGAACAAGGTCATCACCGCGGCGATGATCCGCGCCCGCGTGACGAAGGTGAACGACCGCGGCGTCCAGGAGCATATGGAAGAGCATGGCCGCAGCTGGCTGCTTTCGGGCGACCGCGGCATTTCCTATTCGGCAACGCTTCCCGAGAACGCGCGGCTGACGGAAGGCCAATGGTGGCCGGCCGATTATGAAGGTGAAAACCTTGTCTCACTGGATTCGGACGGCGCCGCGCAAGCCGATCTCAAGATCGGCGACACCATCACCGTCTCGGTCCTTGGCCGCGAGGTGACCGGGCGGATCGCCAGCTTCCGCGACATCCGCTGGCAATCGGGCGCCATGAACTTCGGGATCATCTTCTCACCCAACGCTCTGAAGGGTGCGCCGGGCATGTTTCTCGCCACCGTGAACTCCGATGCCGGCACGGAAGAGAAGATCGAGACCGCCGTGCTGAACGCCATGCCCAACGTGACGGTCGTGCAGGTGCGCGCCGCCATCGAAACCTTGAAGAACGTGCTCGATACTTTGGCGATTGCGGTGCGGCTGACGGCCGGCGTCGCCCTGGTGGCCGGCGCCCTGGTCCTGGCCGGCGCCATCGCCGCGGGCCATGCGCGCCGAATCTACGAATCGGTCGTGCTCAAGGTGCTGGGCGCCACGCGGGCCGACGTGCTGAAGGCCTTCGTGTTCGAATATATGCTGCTGGGCTTCGCCACCGGTTTCATCGCGGCCGTTGTCGGCGGGCTTGCCGCCTTCGGTGTGGTCACCGAGCTGATGGAGATCGACTGGACGCTCGACTTTACCGTCATCGTGGCGGTCATCCTGGCTTGTATCGCCGTGACCTTGATCGCCGGATTCACGGGCACCTGGCGCGCCATGGGCATCAAAGCAGCCCCTTTGCTCCGCAACGAATAGTAACCTTTTGTAACAGAAGGCCTTTTTCCGGGCGTTCATGCGTTAAACTTTGGCCGCCGGCATCCGATTTCGGTTGCAGGGGGCCGCGGCTCCCCCAATATAAGGCGAGCCCCGGTCTTCGCGGGGCAGGTACTCTTTTGTGAGGACGAAAATGGCTACTGAAGCTGATCGCAGGGTCTATGGCCGCACGGCTGCGACGACGGCCGATGCGGTTCAGATCGATGTCGGCCTGCGGCAATACATGCTGCGGGTCTACAATTACATGGCGTCCGGCCTGTTCCTTTCGGGCATCGTTGCGCTGCTCGTGAACACGACCGGGCTGCAGAATCTTTTCTTCCAGGCGACTGAATCCGGCCGTGTGGGGTACACCGGCTTGGGCTGGGTCGCGATTTTCGCGCCCATCGGCCTCATCCTGTGGATGAGCTTCGGCGCGCAGCGCATGAAGACCTCGACGCTGCAAGCCGTGTACTGGGCATTCGTGGCCACCATGGGCGTCGGCCTTTCGACGATCCTGATGGTTTATACCGGCGCCAGCGCGCTGCGCGTGCTGTTCATCTCGGCCATCGCCTTCTCGAGCCTGAGCATGTGGGGCTATCTGACCAAGCGCGATCTGAGCGCCATGGGCACCTTCCTGATCATGGGCCTCGTCGGCCTCCTGGTCGCAAGCCTGGTCAATATCTTCATGCAGAGCTCGATGATGCACTTCGTCATCTCGGCGGTGGGCGTGCTGGTGTTCGCCGGCCTCACGGCCTACGACACGCAGAAGATCAAGAACAGCTACTTCCATGTGGCCGGCTCGGGCGTTGCGGAACATGCCGCGATCATGGGCGCGGTGACGCTGTACCTCGACTTCATCAACCTGTTCCAGTTCCTCCTGGCCTTCCTCGGCCAGCGCAGAGAGTAGGAACCGTTATCCAAACAAAAAGCCCGGGTGGAAACACCCGGGCTTTTTTATTGCGCGCCTTCCAGAGCTACTTCTCCGGCGGTGCGTATCTATATTCGCTGAGCATGATCTCCGTCGCCTTGGCCTTCTTGAAGAACCAGAAGGAGAACCATACGACGACCGGCAGGCTCGCCGCGGCTGCAATCTCGAACAGCGCCGCCACGTGGTTTTCGCCCCAGTGGAGCGGTATCAGGCTGATGGCTTCGAGCATTTGATCCGCCACCCGGGCCAGGCCGAAAACCGTGACGGCGATGAGCACGCCCAGCGTGCCGGAAAACAGGACGGTTGCGGCGATGGCCCGCATGTTGGACGTGCTGCGCATGTCGTAACCCCTCGTGTTGCGAGCCCTTCATGTGGGGATCGGCACCAACGCCCGCAATAGGGTGCCGCCCGAATAATCCACAACGACAGTTAGGCGAGGAAGCGCGGCGTCGTTGCGACCCGGCACGAAATCGCCTCGATATGCCCGCCGCCCGGGCACAATTCGCCACTGAATCTCCGCACCCCCTCCGTTGCCCTTACAGCGGGACAACTGAATGGAGGCCATGAAGTGAAGATTGAAGTGTGGTCGTGCGGACAGACCGGTGTTGCCCAAGGCGCGTTGTCTTCCGCGAAGCATTGCGGCGTGCCCACAAACGGCTGGATGGCGCAAGGATTCCAGACGGAGGCAGGCCCGGCGCCGACGCTTGCTGAAACTTACGGACTTCATGAGTACTCCCGCCCCGGCGAGCTTCAGCCTATCCGCCGCAACGTCAAAGAGTCAGAAGCCACCTTGTGGATCGCCGCGCCGCCGCGCGTGGAAACCGACCGTTCTTATTGGGCGACCCGCAAAGCCGTGGCCACTTACGGACACCCGCTTCTGCTCATCCCTGCGAAACTCAAGGCGGCGGATGCCGCACGCCAGATTGCGTTGTGGGTCACGCGCTGGGACGTAACGCGTCTGCATGTGATGGGCCCGCGCGCGAGCCTCTGGCCCGGCGCTGAAGAGCGCGCGGTGCTGGTCTTGACGGAAGCATTGCACGCTCTCGGAAGCTGCCGCGGACCCAGGCTCGCTTTGGCCGGCTGAGCGTAGCGATCAGTCGCGGCCTCAGTCACTTGCAAGCTCCCGCACCGTGAACCGAAAGCATGGCGCGCTCACAAAAGGGTCAATTGACCCGTTGAAGTTTTTTTTGGCTTTCGTGCGGTTTTCTTTGAGCCAATAGGTATTTGGATTTCGCTTACTTGCAGCATGTGCCCTAGTCGTAAGAAGTCTGCGAAATCGCTCTGCGACGTCGTGTGCTCCAACCGCGACAATTCTTTCCCGTCCTTAAATTGTACCACTGAGAACTTAACCCACCCTGGCTTTCGATTTTCACCTGCCGCGGCGGGGGCATCAGGGGTTGCGTCAATTATCTGTACAGCCCTTCGCAATTCCCCCAGTGCTTTCGCCCAAGGCAAGACGTGTGCCTGGGGAGGATCGTAAAAAATTTGGCCTTTGCCGAATGTAAGCATCGGAGGCGTGCCGCGCGTCCACGACCATCGATACGCTTTGAGTTTCGCGGGGAGCACTCTTATTTTCAGCTTCTTCTTTTTCTCGTCGTTCTTTTTTTTGTCCACGAATTGTACGCGGCGAATATCGAGTTGGTCTCTAAAGGCGTCGCGAACACCGAATGCCCAACCAAATGCGAAACGCGGGCTCTCCTTTAGATCGGGTAGTGGCTTGAAGGATATCCCGTAGTCTTCCGTACGCTTCTGTTTTTTTTTCGCTCCGGAGTCGCGCATCTTAGGCTCGTGACGATGCAATTAGTTCGCGGAAATCTGCTTCGCACAAAATGCGAATTCTCTGACCCTTCAATATCAGGGTCTCCGCCTTGCGATGCTTAGTGCTCTTGGAATGCCCCGCGAGAGCGCTGATATCTTGGTTGCCAACAACCAATATCGTTGTCCGCATTGTCACGTTATCACCAACTTCGCAGCCCGCGTCCGAAGCTATACTTTCAGCCTGAGCCCGCGGCATGCCGAGGGAACCTGTGAATACTATGACCTCCCCTTTTAGCGGACCGTTGCTCGATGGCTGTTTTCGATTGTCCTCACCGCCATTCGGCGAGGTTAGAAGCCCAACACGGATAGGCTCCTCTACCTTGGCGAGCCAGTCCGAAAGACTCACGCCGGTCTGAGTGATCGCGGCGACCATGACTGCACCCGCTGCCTTGGCATCCTCAAGAGCATCGTGCGCACGGTATGTATAGCCAATGCTCTTACACACATTGGTGAGCCCGTATCCGCGCGCAGCAAATTTATCCCAGGCACGTCGAGCAACGCGAGCCGAGTCCAGCCATGTACAGGACGGAAGCAGTACCTTGTGCCTCGCTGCCGCCTGTGAGAGGGCGGCCCGATCAAAGTGGGTGTGGCAAACAACGACCGCTCCCGCTACGAAAGCCCGCAATCGGCTTTCAAGAGCAGGAAACAACGGCGCGTCGCGCACGGTTTCTTCGTCAATGCCGTGGATGGAGACGTTTACGGGATCGAAGTGGTCCGCAGGGTCGACGTATGTCACCCACTCTTCGACCAGCTTCAGGGACGAATAACGCGCAACGCCGATCTGGCAAATCGACGCCATATTCGGGTTCGCAGTTTCAACATCGACCGCGACAAAATCCACGACCGGTTCTCCCGCCCCTATCGGGAACAAGGATGCAAAATCAGCGCCCAGGTTGCGAGGCTAAATCGTCGCAATCTGCTTCCAAATTGCTTCCAAATCCTCGCGGGAAATCTCCGCGAAAATTCCGAGCGCAGCTAAATTATTGAAAAGACTCTGCTAAATGGTGCCGACGCGCGGAATTGAACCGCGGGCCTACTGATTACGAATTATATAGGTCAAGCAATACCACGGTTTACCCATTATCCTCACCATCTATCAAGTTATTGAAAATACTGATTTTATCAA
>JBFWOJ010000003.1:0-291696 GCA_050250575.1 Rhodospirillaceae bacterium
GACGCCGTGCCGGCGGTGCGCGCTCCCCGCTGTGAAAACAGGGACCAGATACCCCTGGATCCTCGCGCGCTTCGCGCGCCAGGATGACGTCGTGCCGGCGGTGCGCGCTCCCCGCTGTGAAAACAGAGACCAGATACCCCTGGATCCTCGCGGCTGCGCCGCAAGGATGACGTCGTGTCGGCGGTGCGCGCTCCGCTGTGAAAACAGGGACCAGATACCCCTGGATCCTCGCGGCTGCGCCGCAAGGATGACGCACCAAGTGCGTCAGTTGAGCCGGGCTTTGATGGCGTCCAGCTTTTCCAGGGTCTTGAGCTCGCCGAGGGCGGCAAGGGTCGGCGCGCTCGAGAACACGCGCCCGGCGGCGCGGGTGATGCCGGCGCCGTCCACATTCTCGACCTTGGCGATGATCTCGTCGGTGGTGAGCGGGCGGCCGTAAATCATGACCTGCCGGGCGCGCTGACCGCAGCGGCTGGACGGGCTTTCGAGGGACATGAGCAGGCCCGACTTGATCTGGGCGCGGGCGCGCTTCACTTCATCGCCGGTCACGCCGTCGTGCACTTTCCTGATCTCGTCGCATAGCACCGGGATCAGCTTCGGCACATCAGCCCGGCCGGTGCCCATGTAGATCGAGAACAGGCCTGAGTCCGAGAACGACTGGGTCGAGGAATAGACCGAGTAGGCAAGGCCGCGCTTCTCGCGGATCTCCTGGAACAGGCGCGAAGACATGCCTTCGCCGAGCAGGGTGGAGAGCGCGCCGAGATTGTAGAAGTCCGGATCGTCGAACGCGAGGCCGCCGAAGCCGAGCACGAGGTGCACCTGCTCGAGCTTGCGGGTCTCGCGGAAATCGCCCCCGTTATAGACACTCGGCACTTCGTGCACGGCCGAGGTGCGCGGCAGGGAGGCAAAGGCTGTCTCGACCAGTGCGACGAAAGCGTCGTGATCGACATTGCCGGCGGCCGAGACGACCATGCTGTCGGCGGCGTAGTTGCCGGCCATGTAGGCCTTGAGGCGATCGGACGTGATCGCGCGCACGATCGGCTCCTTGCCGAGCACCGGCCAGCCCATGGGCTGGTTCGGGAAGGCGGTGGCCTGGAGATGATCGAAAATGATGTCGTCCGGCGTATCGTCGGCCTGATAGATCTCCTGCACCACGACATGCTGCTCGCGGGCGAGCTCCTCGGCGTCCATGGTGGAGTTGAGCAGAATGTCGGAAAGGATATCGACCGCGAGCGGGAGATTCTCCTTCAACACCTTCGCGAAATAGGCGGTGTGGTCGCGGCTGGTGTAGGCGTTGAGCTGGCCGCCGACATTGTCCATCTCCTCGGCGATCAACTGCGCCGAACGGCGCGCGGTGCCCTTGAACGCCATATGCTCGAGCAGATGGGAGATGCCGTTCACCTCGGAGGTCTCGTGGCGCGTGCCTGCGGCCACCCAGACGCCGACGGCGACCGTTTCGACGGAGGTCATGCGGTCGGTGACGACCCGCAGACCGTTGGAGAGAGTGGTGACTTGTACGGACATCAAACTCGAATTTCAGGGGGCTCGAATTTCAGGGGGCTCGAATTTCAGGGGGCTCGAATTTCAGGGGGCTCGAATTTCAGGGGGCTCGAATTTCAGGGGGCTCGAATTTCAGGGGGAGACCCGCGCGCGGATCAGCTTGCGCAATTGATCTAAGTCATTTGGAAGCGTTGTAAAGTGCTCGCGGCGGTGGAAAACCTCCGCCAAAGCTCGGGGAGCGGAAGGCCTTGCCCCCGTTGCCTTTTCCACCGCGTCCGGGAACTTGGCGGGATGGGCGGTGGCGAGCGCAATCCGGGGCGTGGCCGAATCGATGCCGGCGCGGCGGGCGGCGTACAAGCCCACGGCCGAGTGGGGATCGAGCCCGTAGCCGGTGGCGCGGTACACCTCGCCGATGAATTCCAGGGTGCCCGCGTCGTCGAGGCGATAGCCCGAGAAGAGCGAGAGCATGCCCGCGTGCGCGCCGGCTTCGACGGTGTAGCTGCCGCTCTGCTTGAACTGGTCCATGTGGCGCGCCACCGCGGCGCCGTCGCGGCCCAGCGCCTCGAACAGCAGACGCTCGAAGTTGGAGGAGATCTGGATGTCCATGGACGGACTGAGGGTCGGGACGACCGCGGCGGCGGTCATGGCCCCGGTATCGAAGTAGCGCGTGAGGATATCGTTGGCGTTCGAGCCGACGACGAACCGCGCCACCGGAAGGCCCATGCGCTGCGCCGCGTATCCGGCGAAGACATTGCCGAAATTCCCCGTCGGGACCGCGAAGGCGACCTTGCGGTGCGGCGCGCCGACATGGAGCGCGGCCCAGATGTAATAGACGATCTGGGCCATGATGCGCGCCCAGTTGATGGAGTTCACCGCGGAGAGATGAAACTCGTCGCGGAACTTCGCATCGGCGAACAGCGCCTTCACCATGTTCTGGCAATCGTCGAAGGTGCCTTCGACGGCGACGTTATGGACGTTCTTCGCATCGACCGTCGTCATCTGCCGGCGCTGGACTTCGGAGGTGCGTCCCGCGGGATGCAGGATGAAGATGTCGATCGCGTCCTTGTTCTTGGTGGCTTCGATGGCCGCGGAGCCGGTGTCGCCCGAGGTGGCGCCGACGATGCAGATGCGCGCGCCGCGCGCTTTCAGCACCTCGTCGAACATCAGGCCCACGCATTGGAGCGCGAAGTCCTTGAACGCGAGGGTCGGGCCGTGGAAGAGCTCGAGCAGCCATTCATTGGCGCCGGTCTGCACCATGGGCGCGACGGCGGCGTGGGTGAAGCCCGCGTAAGCGCGGGTCGTCAGCTCGTCGAGCTTGTGCTCGAGCACCGAGCCTTTGACGAAAGGCGCCATGACCCGGGCGGCGAGCCGCGGGTAATCGAGGCCGGCGAATGCGGCGAAGTCGGCCGCGGAGAACTGCGGCCAGGTCTCGGGGACGTAGAGGCCGCCGTCCGCGGCCAGGCCCGCCAGAAGGACGTCGTCAAAGCCGAGTATCGGCGCGCGGCCCCGGGTGCTGACGTAGCGCAATGAAAGCTCCAAGCTGAAGAGGCGCGGATACTAGTGGGCGGGGCACAGGCGGGCAACCACGGCGAAATCGGGTTTTTCAGGAAAAACGCCCCCTTCCCGGCCCTCGCCTCGGAGGGGCGGGAGAAAATCAGGCGCCCTTCGGCACGGACGCGAGATCGGCGAGAAGGGCGGCGGTGATCTTGTCGACGGCGCGGGTGAAGGCGGGGATGACGGAGGCGACCGTCGATCCGGCCGGCTCCTCGGCGCGGTAGGTCTTCAGGAGAAGCTGCTGATTGCCCGAGATGCGGCGCAGCGCCATCTCGATCTCGACGACGGCGGTGCCGCCCCCGGTGAGCACGTGTTCGAGCAAGAGAAGATCGCCCATCAGTTCGTATTGCCGGTCAAGGCGCATCTCGGGTGTCGCGACCGTCTCAAACGCCTGCGCGGCGCGCAGCGCATCGAGCAGCGCCCGCTGCATCATGACTCCGGTCGGTTCCTGCCAGGCATGGTAGTTGTAGGCGATCACCTGGTCGGGGGCGTTGCGGTAGAGGATGGCGCGGCCGCCGACGACGCCTTGGGTGCGCACCTGCGGCACGTCGACGATGCCGCGGATCGGACCGCCGGCGAGCTGCTGCACCGGCGCGGGCGCGCCGAGGCGGTAGAAGGTCTCGGGCGGCGGCGGATCGGCGGCGCAGGCGGCGAGCGCGCTCGCGGCCGCGCCGGCCACGAACAGCCGTCGATCCATCACACCGGCGCTCACTTGGCTGCTCACTTGGTTGCTCCCTGGGGCGGATCGGGCGCATCGGTGCCGGAGAGGAGCACCCCGGGGTTGGCGCGGATGGAGCGGCTGAACTCGCTCATGTTGCGGGCGGTGGCGTCGATGTTCTGGGCGATGTCGTCGACATGGCGCGAGAAGGTGTCGAGGCTGTAGCGCAGGCTGCGCATCGCCTCGTCGACGTTGCCGGAGTTGTTCTCGACGAGCTGGTTGACGTTGGTGATCGACTTGTTGAGCAACGCGCTGGTTTCCTGGAGATCCTTCGAGACGGTGGCGAGGTTGGCCATGATGGCGTCGAAGTTCTCGCGGTTCTCGGGCTTGAGCATGTCCTTCTCGACGATGCCGGAGGTGCGCTCGAGGCTCGCACTCAGCTTCTCGAGATTGTCCATCAACGCCGGCAAGTGGTTCATGGTCGTGGCGCCGAACTCGTTGACGTACTTATTGAGGCTGGCGATGAGCGGCTTGATCGAGTTGGCCGAGAGATCGCTGAACTCGGAGCTGATGTCGGCAAGGGTGGCGAATATGTTGGTGCCTTCGACGCCTTCGATCTCCGAGCCGGGCTTGAGGATGTTCGGGCTCTTGCCGCCCTGGATGTCGATGGCGATGGCCGAAAGCAGGCCCGACACCTGCGCGCGGGCGATGGAGTCCGCGGGGATCTTCCAGCCTTCCTGCACCGCCATCACGACCCGGAAGCGCACCTGCGCGCCCTCGCCCACGGGTACGACTTCGTCGACCTGGCCGACCTGGTAGCCCTCGTAGAAGACGAGCGTACCGAGCTTCACGCCGCCGACATTGTCATAGACGGTGTAATATTCGTCGGTGTCGCCGGTGTTGCCGGCGAGCACGGAGATGATGATGACGAAGGCCACGGCCATCGCCGTGACGAAGGCGCCCACCACCACATAATTGATACGACTGTCCTGCATTCGGTCCCCCGCCCGCCGCGATCAATCGTTCGCCGCCGTCAGGCGTTTGAGATATTCCTCTGGATCCAGCGTCTCGGTCTCGGTGCGCCGGTTGAGCAAGTTCTGGATACGTTCGTTCTTGGCGGATCGTATCTCATCCACCGTGCCTGTCATCAGAATATCGCCTTGATCGAGCACGGTAATGCGGTCGGCGATGCGGAAGGTGCTTTCGAGCTCGTGGGTCACGACCACGACCGACATGCCCATGGCGTCGCGCAGGTTCAAGATGAGGTCGTCGATGGCCGAGGCGACGATGGGATCGAGCCCGGCCGACGGCTCGTCGCAAAACAGTATTTTGGGGTCCATCACCACCGCGCGCGCAAATGCTGCGCGTTTGATCATGCCGCCCGAGAGCTCGGACGGCATCAGGTGCTCGAACCCGGCGAGGTTGACCACCTGCATCTTGAGCCGGGCCATGATCCGCATGGTGTTGACGTCGAGCCTGGTATGCTCGCGCAGCGGCAGCATGATGTTTTCGAGGACGTTCAGCGAGCCGAACAGGGCCCCGCCCTGGAAAGCGACGCCGATCTTGCGGCGCAGGAGGGTTTTTTCGACCTCGGACATCCGCGTGATGTCCTCGCCCAGAATCCGGACCTCGCCCGAGGTGGGGCGCAGGAGGCCGAGCAGAGCGTTGAGAAGGGTCGATTTGCCCGAACCGGACCCGCCCATGATCACCATGATCTCGCCCTCGCGGACATCGAAGTCGATGTTCTTGAGGATCTTGCGCGTGCCGTAGTGCGTGACGAGGTCGTTCACCTCGATCACCTTCGGCGCGTTCGTGAAATCGGGACGCGGGCGCGAAAGGTCGCGATTGGCGGCGGGATTGTTCATGACCGCGTGGTGACGTAGGCGAAGATCATGTCGGTGACGATGATCGCGCTGATGGAGAGCACGACCGAGCGCGTCGTCATGCGGCCGACGCCTTCGGCGCCGCCTTCGACGTTGGCGCCGTTGATGACGCCGACAAGGGTGATGAGAATCGAGAACAGGAAGGCCTTATAGAGCCCATGCATGAGGTCGTTGACCTCGACCACTTCGATGATGCGGTCGGCATAGGCGGCAAAGCTCATGCCCAGGTCCACCGAGACGTACCAGCCGGCCCCGATCAGCATCATGAGGTCGGCCCAGAGCGCGAGCAGCGGCACCATGACCATCATGGCGATGAGCGCGGGGGCGACGAGGAAGCGGACGGGGTTGATGCCCATCACCTCAAGGGCGTCGACCTCCTGGCTGATGCGCATGGTGCCGATGCGCGCGGCCAGCGCGGAGCCGGTGCGGCCGGCGACGAGGATGCCGGTGATGAGGGGGCCGAACTCGCGCACCACCGACAGGCCGACGCCGATGGTCACCTGTTCCTCGGCGCCGAACACGCGCAGGGTATAGATGCCTTGGATCGCGAGCATGATGCCGATGGTGAGCGACATCATGGTGACGATGGGGAGAGCGCGAATGCCCACTTCCATGCAGCGCTCGAAGGTGGCGGCGATGCGCACCGGCTGTTCGCGCCGGCGGCCGAGCACGATCCAATAGAGGCTTTTCCAGAGGAGGTAGGCGCCGAGGCCGGCTTCGGCGATGCCGCGCACGGCGGCGCGGCCCATGCGGTCGAGGGATTCTGCAATCCTCGTCGGTATTGCGCGATCCCCCGCCTCGGCCATGCTGGCTATCCTTGCGCGGCGAGCGCCGCTTCGACGGACGGATGGATGGTGAAGACCTTGTCGAGCCGGGCGAGCGAGAGCACGCGCATGGCGGCCGAGGACACGCTGGCCAGGGAGAAGCTCGTGCCTTTCTTGCGCGAGACCTGGAAAGCCTCGACCAGCGAAGCGACACCCGAAGAATCGATATAGTTGACGGCCGACAGGTCGACGACGATGCGTTTGTACTGCTCGAGGCTCTCGAGCAGCTTCTGGCGCACGACGGGCGAGGTCTGCAGATCGACATCGCCGGTGAGCGCCACAACGGCGGCGCCGTTCACGTTTTTGACTTCGTAAGACATAAGAGCTTGGTCCCCAGAGGTTAACTTACCTTGGTTGGGAGGCGTTTGGTCAATTTAAATAAGTTGCCGACTCCGGGCGGAGGCGGCAGGAATTTGGCTTCGTCGCACACGGATTTGATGAGGTGGACCCCAAGTCCGCCGGGGCGCACCTCGCTGAGGTCGCGGGGCCGGATGCTGTCGGGGTCGACGGGGTCGGCGAAATCCATGATGTCGACTTCGAGCACGCCGCCGCGGCGCACGAAGTCCAGCACGATGTCGCCGGCGTCGGGCCTGTTCTTGTAGGCGTGACGGATGATGTTCTGGCAGGCCTCATCCACAGCCATCTTGAGGTCGAAGGTCCAGGCTTCGGGCGCGTCGACGAAATGCGCCGCCTGCTCGGTGGCGGCGCGGATCAACTTCAGGCGGTCGGGCCGGGCGGGGACACGAATCCGCAACACGCGCTCGTCGGCGGGCGTGTCCAAGGTCGAGGGCGGGGGCTTCGCCCCCATCGGCGCGATGGCCATGTCCTCGGCCACGAGCAGGGTCAGGTCGTCGCGCAGGGACTGCCCGGGGAGTTTGACCGCGCCGGCGATGCTCTTGAGGCGCAGATCCGGCGCCTGGTCGGCGTGATCGCGGATCAGCGCGCGCACGCCGTCGATCCCCAGCATTCCCCCGCCGAAGGTGGTGGCTTCGGTCAGTCCGTCGGTAAAGACATACAGCGTGCCGCCGGCAAGATAGATCTCGCGCACCGGGAAACCTTCCTGGCCGGCGATGTCGGGAGCGATGCCCAGCGGCGGCGCGTCGGCCGGCACGGCGGTGAAGCGTTCGGTGCGCGCGTCGAAAAGCAGAGGCGGTTCGTGGCCGGCGTTCGCCAGCCGCACGACCCCGACGGCGGGATCGAACAGGCCGCCGACCATCGTGACGAACATGCCGTGGGAATTGGTCTCGCAGAGCTCATTGTTGATGGCGTTCAAGAGCTGGCCGGGATGCTCGGCGCTCTTGGCGAGGCAGCGGAACAGGCTCGAGGTCTTGGCCATGAGCAGCGCGGCGTTCATGCCCTTGCCCGAGACGTCCGCGACATTGAACCAGATGCGTCCGTCCGGGAGGGTAAGGATGTCGAAGAAGTCGCCCGAGACCGCACGCGCGGGGATGTTGATGCCGTGCACGGGAAAATCGCGCGGCGAGGCCTGAGGCAGCAGGTCGCGCTGGATCTCGGCGGCCAGCTCGAGCTCGTGCCGGTCGCGCTCCTGCTGGACGATCTTGTGGGTGAGGCGGAAGTTGTTGATGGCGAGCGCGGCGGCGCGGGCGAGAGTCTCGAGGAGGATGAGGTCTTCCTCGTCGAACAAGCCGTCGCCGCTGGTGCGGTTGATGATCTCGATGGCGCCGAGACATTCCTTGCCGATGGCGAGCGGCCCAACCAGGAGGGAGCGGGTCGTGAAGCCGGTCTTGGCGTCGACGGCGGCGCCGAAATCCGTGTCCTGCGAGACGTCGCGGACGAGAAGTCCCTTGCGCGAGATGACGCAGCGCCCGACGACGCCGGTGGTCGCAGGGATGCTGAGCCCCGTGATGTCGACCGGGCCGTAACAGGCCACGCAGACGAGGTTGTCGCCGGAATCGCTGAGCAGGAACAGCGAGGCCGCCTCGGCGCTCATGTACTTGGTGATGCGCTCGAGGGCGGTATGAGCAACCGCCTTATAGTCGTTGGCAGCGGCGAACTCGCGGGTCATGTCCGCGATCAGGAGGAGATGGTCGCGCTCCTCGCCTTGCGGCTTTTCCGCGTCCGACGCTGCAACGCCGTTCTTCTTCGCCGGTGTGACCTGCATGCCAAGGCCACTATGCCCTTTCTGCGAAACTCTAACAATCCAAGGGGTACGAGCGACTTAACGCCTGACGGTTGAGAGCAGGTCCAGATATTGCTGAACGACGGCGTCTTCGGAGAATTCCTTGCGCACGCGCTCGAGCCCGCCGGCCCGCAGCTTGCCCGAGAACGCGCCGTCGGCGAGCACCGCATTGACGGCGCCGGCAAGGGCGGCGGCGTCATCGACCGGAACCTTGAGGCCGTCTTCGCCCTCGCGCACCAGGAAGCCGGGTCCCTGGCTGGCGGCGGCGACGAGCGGAACGCCGTGCGCCCAGGCGTTGACGACGACGTTGCCGAAGGGCTCGTAGCGCGACGGCACGAGGCAGACGTCGGCCGCCTTCAAGAGGGCGGAACGATCATCGCGCCAGCCGAGAAAGCGCACCCGGTGCGCAACGCCCACCCGGTCGGCGAGATCGCGCAATGCACCTTCGAGCGGGCCCTCGCCTGCGATCCACAGTATGGCGCCGGGGATGGAGGCGAGGGCACGGATGGCGACATCGACGCCTTTGACCTTGTGCAGGCGCGCAAGGATCAGGAGCACTTTGGCATCGACGGGCGTGTCCAGCGTCGAGCGGTCGACGGCGGGATCCGCTTCGACGGGCGTGAAATTCGGGATGTAGTGGGCGCGCGCGGCGGGCCAGCCCTCGCGCACGACATACTCGCGGATGTCGGGCGTGTTGCAGACGAGGTGGTGACAGCGCCGATAGTATTTGAGGCTGTAATAGCCGCCCAGGCGGCCGACGTTGACCCAACGCCCGCGCGGGAGGATCGCGCAGGCGCGGTTCATCCAGCCGAGGATGACGTCGGGGTCCTCGAGCCGGGCGAGCGCCGAGAGCCGATGGCGCGTGACGAAGTCGATGAAGCCGCCGAACATGAACTGCGAGACGCGGCAACCGGCGGCGGACAGGCGCGCCGCGCGCAGCGGAAACGGACGAATGGCGCACGCCTGATCGGCGCCCGCCTTGGCGAGCCCGATGACGAGGTCCTCGTAGAACCGCTCCGCCCCGCCGTGCAGACCGCCGGCGAGAACCTGCAACAGCCGCAAGGTTACACACTCCGAGAGACAGGTTATAAGCTGCGCATAATGTCCGAACAGACTGTCCCGTTAAAGCATCCGATCCGCTATCGCCTGGAAGCGGCGGCGGCGCGGACCATGTTCCGGCTGCTGGGCCTGTTCTCGGTGGACCGCGCCTCGGGGTTCGGCGGCTGGCTGGGGCGTACCGCGGGGCCCCTCACCCGCGCGCACGCAATCGCGGAACGCAACCTCGCGCGCGCCATGCCGGAGCTCGATGCAAACGCGCGCGCGAAAATCCTCGCCGGCGCGTGGGACAACTTCGGGCGCACCATGACCGAGTACGCCGTGATTCCGCGGCTCGAAGACCGCGTGACGATTGAAGGCCACGACGAATTGGCGGCACGCGCCCGCGAGGGACGCCCGGCGCTGATGATGACGGCGCATCTTGCCAACTGGGAAGTGATCTTCGATGCCCTGCGCATCCACACCAAGCCCATCACCGCGGTCTATCGCAAGGCGAACAACCCGCTGGTCGATGAGATGATCGCCGAGGTGCGTTTGCGCGGCGTCGCGGGGCTTGCGCCCAAGGGCCCCGCCGGCGCGCGGATCGTGCTGTCCGATCTCAAGCAAGGCGGGCACGTGGTGATGTTGGTGGACCAAAAACTGAGTTCGGGGGTCGAGGCGCCGTTCTTTGGACGCCCCGCCGCGACCGCGCCGGCGATCGCGAGTTTCGCGCTGCGACTCCAGTGCCCGGTGTTTCCGATCCGCGTGATCCGCCTCGGCGGCGCGCGTTTCAAAGTGAGCATCGAGAAGCCGTGGCTGTTCAGCGCGACGGACGACCACGACGCCGACGTGCTCCGCGCGCTGACTACGATCAATCAGAAGCTCGAGAGTTGGATCCGCGAGCATCCCGACCAGTGGCTTTGGATGCACCGCAGGTGGAGAGAGGACTCTTGAGGCCGGCCGCCTCTCGCGGAGCTACTCCGCCGGCGCGACGGTGACGGCGATGCCGTCGAGCGCTTCGGTGAACTTGATCTGGCACGAGAGGCGCGAGTTCCTGCCGCGATAGAAGGTCGTCTGTTCGACCAGTTCCTGTTCGTCGTCGCTGCGCTTCGGGAGTTTGTCGAGCCAGGCCTCTTCGACGAAGACGTGACAGGTGGCGCAGGAGCACGAGCCGCCGCACGCCGCTTCGACGTCGAGGTCGTTGTCGCGGAGATTTTCCATGAGCGTGTGGCCGAGCTTGCCTTCGAGGACGACCTGCTTACCGGCGCGTGTGGTAACGTTGATTTTTGCCATGCGGGCGCGGTTCTAAAGACCTATGGCACCCGGGACAAGGTTTTTATCGCCGGCGCTCCGCGCGCGGCCCGCCCCACCATCTCCTTCTGTTCGGCGGGCATGGCCTGCGGCAGCGCGTCCGGCGCGACATAGGCGAGCTCGAAAATCTCGTGGCTGAGGCGCGGGAGTTGCGCGGGATCGATAGTTCCCTTCACAGCCACTTCAAGGTGGCGCGGATGGATAAAGTAACTGCCGATGATGCCTTCGACTTCCGCTTTGAGCCCAACTTCCTCGCTCAGCTCGCGCAGCGCTCCTTGCTCCGGCGTCTCGCCGCGCTCGAGGAAGCCGGAGGGCAGGCCCCAGGGGTATTGGTGGCGATAGACATGGCGCTGCACGAGCACGCGTCCGTCGGGAGTCAGAAACACGCCGGCCGCGCCGATACTGAAAGTCGGATTGACCGCCCGCAACAGGACGCGCGTGATCCAGACCGGCGTCGTGCGGTAAATGAACGCGAAGACCGCCTTCAAGGGCCGTTCCAGGTGCGGGTGCTGTCCTTGACGATGCGCGGGTAGAGCGCGAGCATGCGCTCGAACCAGGGCATCAGCGGGTCGTCCTTGTCGAACACGCGCTCGGGCGAGGCCGCACGCCACCACATGAAGAATCCCGCACCGACATAGTCGGCATACAGCGGCGCGGCGCCCGACAGGAACGGCTGGTCCTTGACCACCGCGCGCAGCGGCTCGAGCGCCGCCCTCAGTGCCGCGATGCGTTCAGCCGCCGGAGCGGCGGTGAATTCCTCGATCGACATGCCGAGCCGCTGGCTGCGGCTTTCGCGGTAGTAGTCGCGGTCCTGCGGCTGCAGCTTCTTGAAGACTTCGCCGACCACAACCTTGATCCCGGCGCGGACGACGTGCGTCGTGCAGGTGACAAGGATGAAGCGGGCATAGTTGCGGCCCAAGGCGCCAGCGAACAGCGAAGGCCGATCGGGGTAGGCCGCTTCCAGGTGTTCGGCGATCGCCCAGCTGTCGGCGACGATCTTGCCGCCGTCTTCAAGCACGGGGACCATCTTCTGGCCGCCGCCGCAGATCGAAGGGATGCCGGTAAAAGCGGTCGGGAGCGCGCGATAGTCCAGCCCTTTATGCGCCAGCGCAAAGCGCACCATCCAACAATAGGGAGAGGAGAGGATGCCGCGGTCGAGCGCCAACTCGTGAAGAACGATGGTCATGGGGGAGGTCCTCGTCAGGCCAACGGGTGTCGTTCCATAAAATACAGATTTTGCAGGGACTTAGAAGGAGATTCAGGGGCGGTCCGCGCGGGATCTGCGAAAAGCTGGTATCGAATTTATCGAACATACCTCGTGCTTAAATTCGTTTGATCGGATTTTCGGGTCATGGAAAATATTGCGCTGCAAACAGGGGGATCGGGACGGAGCCGGCACAGGTGTGGCGCGCTCGTGGTGCGTGGGGTGTGATTTTCATCATTGCGGCGGCGAGCGGGTCGGCAGCGCATGCGGTCGACCTCAACAATCGCGACCGCGTGGCGCACGACGTCACGATCAACCATAGCGATGGCAGGAGTGAGGTGATCAAGGTGGGCGCCGGACAGCGCGTCGCGAATATCTGTAGCGATTGCGTGGTGCTGGCGGCGAGGTCATCGGTCGAAGTGAAAGGAAATGCGACCGTAAAGATCGAACGCGGCGAAGTTTCGATCGACGGGAAGCGATAGGAGGTCGGGCGAGACGACAGAAAATCAGAACGAGCGAAACAGAATTCGATGAGCGCGCAAGCGCAAAGCGTAAGCGCCCCGCCCCAAGCGGGGCGCTTTTATTTGTTCGCACGCCTTCGCGCAGGGTTTCTATGTGTTTGCGCGCCTTCGCGCAGGGCTTCTATGTGTTTGCGCGCCTTCGCGCAGGGTTTCTATGTGTTTGCGCGCCTTCGCGCAGGGCTTCTATGTGTTTGCGCGCCTTCGCGCGCGGGCCCAAGCACTCCGCTTTTATCTTCGACGTTGGCGGTTGAGCGCGCTGGCGGCGGCGAGAAACGCAAGCGTGACGAGGACGAGAATGGTGGCAAGCGCATTGATCTTCGGGCTCACACCGAGCCGCACGCTGGAAAACACCACCATCGGCAGGGTCGTGGACTGCGGGCCGGATACGAAGCTCGCGATCACCAGGTCGTCCAGCGACAGGACAAAGGCCAGCAGCCATCCCGCCACAAGCCCCGGGGCGATCAGCGGCAGCGTCACGTGCAGGAACACCGCGGCGGGCCGCGCACCAAGATCGGCGGCGGCTTCTTCATAGTCCCGCGCCATGCCCGCGACGCGCGACTGCACGATCACCGCGACGTAAGCGGTCGTGAGGCTTGCATGGGCGATCGCCAGCGTACCGACGCCGCGGCCAAACCACGGCATGGCGCCCTGGGCCGCAACAAAAAGCAGAAGCAAGGCGAGGCCGGTGATCACCTCGGGCATCACCAGCGGCACGGCGAGCGTGCCGGCCAGGAAAGTCCGACCGCGGAACGGACCGAAGCGTGCGAGGGCGTATCCCGCGGCGGTGCCGAGGACAGTGGCGAGACTTGCGGAGAGGAATGCGACCAGAAGACTGATGCCCGCGGCGCGCAGGATCTGCCGGTCGGAGAACAGCTCGCCATACCAGTGCGTCGAGAACCCGGTCCAGACCGTCACCAGCCGTGAGGCGTTGAAGGAATACCCCATGACCACAAGGAGCGGGAGGTAAAGGAAGGCAAGGCCAATGCCGAGCATGATGCGGGCGATCATGGGCGCGCCGCCCGCCGTTCGACAGATTGGAACCACATGATCGGCGCGACGAGAATGACCAGCAGGAGGACAGCCACCGCCGCGCTCATGGGCCAGTCGCGCGCGGTGAAGAATTCGCTCCAGAGCACCTTACCGATCATGAGTGTGCCCGGGCCTCCGAGGAGTTCAGGGATCACGAACTCTCCGACCGCCGGAATGAACACAAGGAGGCATCCGGCGACGATGCCAGGCCACGACAACGGAAGCGTAATTTTGAGGAAAGCGCCCGAGGGCTTCGCGCCGAGATCGGACGCCGCCTCGAGCAATGCGGGATCGAGCTTCTCCAGGCGCGCATACAGCGGCAGCACCATGAAGGGCAGATAAGCGTAGACGATGCCCAGGTACACGGCGAAGTCGGTGTTGAGCAAACGTACCGGCGCAATGCCGAGACCTTCGAGGGCGACATTGATGAGACCGGTGGGGCGCAAAAGGCCGATCCAGGCGTAGATGCGGATCAGGAACGAGGTCCAGAAGGGGAGCACGACCAAGAGCAGAAGAATGTGCCGCCACCGCGGCGATGACCGCGCAACGGCATAAGCCATGGGATAGCCGAGGAGCAGTGCGATCACGGTCGAAACGAGCGCGATACGCACGGAGCCCGCCAAGGCTTCGAAATAGATGCTGTCTTGAAACAGCGCCGCAAAGTTGTCGAAGGTCAGCGGCGGCCCGTAGGGCGGCACACTGAGTTGGGCGGTGGCGAAGCTGATCTTGAGCACCATCGCGAACGGCAACAGGAGAACCAGGCTCAGCCACAGCCACACGAATGCGAGAGACGCCGTCCGCGCACGCACGCTCATGCGGGCAAGACCTTACCGGCGGCGTCCGGCCAGGAAAGGAAGACTTTCTCGCCAGAGGCAAATCCGGTCCCGCCGGCGTCGTGAGGCCGCAGCACGCGCACAACCAATTCTTCGGTGCGCACGAGATAGGTTGTCGCGGTGCCGCGATAGATGATGTCCGCGATGACGCCTTCGATCCCGCCGGAGCTGCGGGAAAGCGAGATGCGCTCGGGGCGCACGGCCAGGCCCGACGGCCATAGATTGATGTCGCCGAAAAAGCGCGCGACGGCCTGATTGGCCGGGCGTTCGTAAAGCGCGCGCGGCGCATCGACCTGTAATATGCGGCCTTTGTCCATCACGGCGATACGGTCCGCCATCGTCATCGCCTCGTCCTGGTCGTGAGTAACGACGATGAAGCTGATGCCGAGACGGCGGCGCAGCGCCAGCAGCTCGAGCTGCGTGCGCTCTCGCAGGTGCCTATCGAGCGCCGCCATCGGCTCGTCGAGCAGCAGCGCTTTCGGCCGCTTGGCGATGCAGCGCGCGAGCGCTACCCGCTGGCGCTGGCCGCCGGAAAGCTGATCCGGCCTGCGGGCGGCGAATGTCTCCATCTCGACCGACGCCAGAGCCTCCTTCACCCGCGCCGCCACTTCGCCGGAGGGGAGTCCGTCCTGCTTGAGCCCGAACGCGACGTTTCCCGCGACCGTCATGTGGGGAAACAGGGCATAGGATTGGAACATCATATTGACGGGCCGCCGGTAAGGCGGCGCCAGCGTCATGTCGGCGCCGTCGATGGAAATCGTGCCGGCGTCGGGAGTCTCGAGCCCCGCCATGAGGCGCAGCAGCGTGGTCTTGCCGCAGCCGGAAGGGCCGAGAAGCGCGACGCATTCGTTGGCGCCGACGTCCAGGGAAACATCATCGACGGCAAGAACCTCGCCGAACCGCTTTGCCACGCCTTGAACGGAAACGACCGAAGCCATGGCGCTCAGCTGCCGGTCTTCACGCTGCTCCACAGGCGCGTGCGCAGGGATTCGATGTCCGCCGACGGCGCGGTTTCAGGAAACAGGCGGTCCATCATCTCCGGCGGCGGATAGACGTTCTTGTCTTCAATGATCTCCTTGGAGACGAAGGGCGCCGCCTTCGCGTTGGCATTGGCGTAGTACACCTCGTTGGTGATCGCCGCCATGACCTCGGGCTCGAGGATGTAATTGAGGAAAGCGTGCGCGGCCGTCGGATGCGGCGCGTCCTTGGGGATCGCCATGAAGTCGAACCACATCACGGCGCCTTCCTTGGGGATCGAATAAGCGACCTCGACGCCTTTGCCAGCTTCCTTGGCACGGTCGGCGGCCTGGAAAATGTCGCCCGAATACCCCATGGCGACGCAGATATCGCCGTTGGCGAGGGCGGAGATATATTCGGAGTTGTGAAACTTGGCGATGTGCGGACGGACCTGCCGCCAGGCGGCGGCGGCGGCCTCATAGTCGGCCACGACCGTCGCGTGCGGATCCTTGCCGAGGTAAGCGAGCGTCAGTTCGAAAACATCGGCCGGGGAGTCGAACACATAGATGCCGCAAGCGGCGAGTCTGGCGGCATAGGCCGGGTCCAGGATCAGCTTCCAGCTATCGACGGGCGCATCTTCGCCCAGCACTTCCTTCACTTTCGCCGGGTTGTAGCCGATGCCGGACGTGCCCCACATGTAGACGATCGCGTGTCCGTTGCCGGGGTCGGAGGAGGCCGCGCGCGTCGCAATGACGGGATCCTGGTTGGCGATATTGGGAAGCCTGGCGCGGTCGAGCGTCCGCACGATGCCCGCCTTGATGAAACGCGCAAGCACCGGGCCGTTGGGCACGATCACGTCGTACCCGGAGCCGCCGGCCAACATCTTCGCCTCCAACAATTCGGAGGAATCGAAGACGTCCACGTTGACCGCGATCCCGGTCCGCTTGGTGAAATTCTCGATCGTGTCGGGGGCCAGATAATCCGACCAGATATAAAGGTTGAGCGTTTTCTCGCTGTCCGAGGCCGGGCCGCAGGCGCTCAGCATGAGAAGCGCAAGCGCGCTCGCCCATATACGGTGTGATGCCATCGAGAATGACCCTCTTAATGCCGCGGCTCACAATAGAGCTTGGATGACCGCCCGAACAGATGGAGGCATACTGGTTCGGTTGTCAGGGAGTCCTCATGGGGCGAAACGGAGTTAACGCCGGTCGCGTCCACCGCGCTTATGCGTGGGCGGAGAACGGCCAAATTCACTATCGCCGGGCCGGTCCGGCAGGAGCGCGCAGCCCTCTCCTGCTGCTGCACGGTCTACACGGATCAAGCGCGCCGCTTGAAGATTTCATGTCCGAGATGGGGCGCGAGCGCTCGGTGATCGCCCCGGATCTGCCGGGCACGGGAATGTCCGACCCCCTGCACGGTAAACCGGACGCAGCGGCCCACGCCGGCGCGATGTTGCAGGTCGTGGCCGAGCTCGGCCTCGGCATGGTCGATGTGATTGCCGTAAAGGACGGCGGGGAAATCGCCGTGGAGATGGCGCGTCAGCAGCCGGACGTGGTGCGCAAGATCATATTGGTATCCGCGCCGCCCCCGAGAGGGCTTCTCAGTCAACCGACGCTCGCGCTCGATATGCCGGCTTTCCCGGGCGAGAATCCAGACACTGCCGCCGCGGCGGTCAGAGATTTCCTCGATCACTAGGTGAGCGCACCAAACTCCGCCCACAGCGGAACATGATCCGAGCTCCTGACGCCGACGAGAGCGCGGGAGTTGACGAGCTTCAAATCGCGGTAGAAGACGTGGTCGAGCACTTGATTGAAGTGCCGCCACTGCGGGGCTGCGGCGGGCACACGCGCGAGGCCCAGCTCGCTCATCGCCTTTTGCAGCAGGTGCCAGCGCGACTCGTTCCAGGTGTTGAAGTCGCCGGCAACGATGCACGGCCCCTGGTGATCGTGGATCGGCCCAATGATCTGCTCAATCTGACGGGCGAATTTCGCCGTGGACACAAGGTTGATTGCGTGAACGTTGAGAACGAGCAGCGTCTTTCCGGCGAATGGATAACTCGTGATCACAAAGGTCTTCGGCGTCGAGACGAGCGGCTCGCGATCGAGTGACTTGACGCAACGGCTGGAGAGCGAGGCGACGCGGCTGCCGGTTTTCGGACCGGTCGTGATCCCGCCGCCGACGCCGATGTTCTCCGCCATGATCCATTCCAGGCCGCTCGCCAGATGGAAGGGCTGCGCGACGCCGCCGTGCAGCACCGCTTCCTGAAGCAAGACCAGCTCGACCCCCGCGCTCATGCTGGTGAGATCGGGCATGCATCCTTTTTTGCGCGCCTTGAACATGTTCCAGCTGATCACCTTGATCGTGGAGCCGAAATCCGGGGCACTCGCCGCGCCAAGACGCACGACAGATTCCGTTTTTTCCGCGAAGGGAAGAAAGCGGCTTGCCCGATCGAAAAAGGAAAACGGATTGTTCACGTGGGGAAACAGCTTGGATTTATTCAAGTATTGCACGAATTCGAGCATAGCCATCATGGAGCCGGACGTAACATTCTAACAAATCCCATCTCGGCAATTTTTGTTTCCAATCAAGGGCGCGCCGGTCCATCATGCGCCCTCCCCGGACGTAAAGTCGCGGCCCTTCCCTCCGACTGCGCACCCATAGGTAGATCCGAGACGCGATGAGAGTGTTTGGCATCTCAGGTGGATGCTCCGTCCCATGATTCCGGAGCATATCCGCACCTTCCTGCACGCCACCACCAAGAGTGTGTGGGCTCTTGACCTTCTCGTGCTGATGAAAAACGCGCCGGACCGGCGCTGGACGATCGTTCAGCTGAACGACCGTCTGCGTGCCTCGACCTCGCTGGTCGAGGAACTCATCGCCGGCTTTTGCCGCCAGGGACTGGTGGTCGCGGAAGGCGGCGGCACCTATCGATACGCGCCTGCAAATTCCGAAACTCAAGCCTTGGCCGACCAACTGGCGCGGATCTACGCGGAGCGCCCGATGGCGGTCATCAAAGAAATCATGTCTGCGCCGAACGAGAAAATCCATTCGTTCGTCGACGCGTTCCGACTGAAGAAGGACTAGAGGCATGACCGTCCAATCCGCAATTTACGTCCTCTGCCTCGTCACAAGCTTGATTTGCCTGTGGCTGCTGGCCAGAGGCTATGCCCGCACCGGCGTCAAACTGCTGCTGTGGAGCGCCTTGTGCTTCGTCGGACTTGCCGCCAACAATCTCTTCTTGTTCATCGATCTGGTCCTGCTGGGACCTGACATCAGCCTTATCTACTGGAGACAGGGCATTACTTTCACCGCCCTGGCCGTCCTGTTGTATGGCTTCATTTGGGAAGCCGACTAGGAGCGACCGCATGGAAAACTTCTTCTACGGCGTCTTGACGGCGTTACACCTGGTGGCCGCGGCGTTCTTTCTGCGGTTCTATGTGCGCACCCGCCAGCGGCTTTTGCTGTTGTTTGCCTTGGCCTTCGTTCTTTTCGGTGCAAATCAAGCAGTCCTGGGCCTGGACATCGCCCAACTGGAAGAGGAAGCCAATGCATACTTGCTGCGCCTTGCAGGTTTCATCCTGATCATTGCCGGGATCATCTCGACCAACTTCGGCCGACGGCGGCGAAACGAGTAGCGTTCGGGCGCGGAATCGTTTTAGGGTTGCGGCGCACTAACGCCTGATCCATTTGGAGGGGAAACATGGCCGCTCGAAAGAAAACTGCTCGGAAGAAAGCGCGGGGCAAAGCCGCTAGGAAATCCGCCGGCAAAGCCAAGCGCAAGACGATGAAGCGCTCCGCCAAAAAAGCGGCGAAGCGAAAGTCGGCGAAGAAGGCCGCGCGCAAGCCGGCGCGCCGCAGCGCACAGAACACCGTAAAGCGCGCGGTGAAGCGCGTCGCGAAAAAGGTGAAGACCGAGATCAATAACGCAGTCGAAATCGCCAAACAGGCCGCGCAAGGCGCGGCGGATGCGATTGGCGAAGCGAAGCCGCAGGGCGTCCTCGGCTTTTAGGCTTGCGAAGCCCGCGGAGCCGTCACTCCGCGGGCTTAGCGACCCCGCGACCTTACCTTCCGGCGTTTCCGGTTCGGTATCTTGTCGGCGTGGCCCGACTTTCAGCTCAGGTCATTTCTATGGCTCAGTCCTCCCGTGCCTGTGTGGGCTTGGGGTGTGGAGGGCCACCGTTTCGTCTGCACGCGGCGTACGACTCACCGCAATGCTGAACGGGATTCTCGGCGAATAGCGGCGGCTACACCCGAAAGCGTGATGACTTGATGACGCGGACGGCGTCTGCGGCGCCTTTACATCCGGAGCGCGTAACCGGCACGCCTTCCATCTCCCTGAAAGCCCAGCCGCGTGCGATGGCAGACCCGCCGCGTACCTCGCCAGACCTCGATGCGCGACATCGTGCTCGCGGACAAGAGCGATTGCGCCTCTTCACCGGCGGCGGCGTCAGATGGGAAGTGGAGCACAAGGACAGCGGTCGCGTGGGCAACGCCGTCATCGAAAAAACAGAAGCGATAAGTCTTGTGCATAGGGACCGTCCGATTACGCTTCATCCGCGAGCACCACAGCGCTTTGCAACTTCCGTACCACCCGGGCAAAGCGTGGCGGAACAGTGGCTTAAACATGGCGAAGCGGGTACGTCGTAAAGAAGACAGACGGTGAAGGCAGAACACGATGATTGCGTCCGCGGCCTATGCCGGGCTTTTTAGCGCGGCTTTCCTCGCCGCGACCGTCCTGCCGGCGCAGTCCGAAGCCGTTCTCGCGGGTCTGCTGCTGAGAGGCGAACACCCCGCCGTGATCCTCATTGCCGTCGCAAGCGCCGGCAATGTCCTGGGAGCCCTGGTGAATTGGGCGCTCGGCCGGGGTCTCGAGCGGTTCAAAGACCGCAGGTGGTTTCCAGCGGAAGGCAACACGCTCGCGCGCGCTCAGGCCTGGTATCAGCGTTATGGGAAATGGTCGTTGCTGCTGTCGTGGGCGCCGTTCATCGGCGATCCCCTCACCGTGGCCGCCGGTGTGATGCGCGAGCCGCTGCCGGTGTTTCTGGCCCTCGTCAGCGTCGCCAAAGTGGGCCGGTATCTCGTGGTGGCGGCCGCGGTAAGCTAGCCGCCAAGGCCGAATGCGACGGAACGCATGGAAATCGAGGCGTTCTGGACTCCTTCGAAAACCATTTCGGGCTTCTCGCGCGGATCGGCGGCGCCGAGCGCGTAAAGGAACGGGTACCAATGCTCCGGCGTGGGGATCGAAAGCTTGCCGGCCTCGCTTTCGGGAGCTTCATTCACCAGCGCAGCGTCGTCGCGCGCGCCAAGTTTTTCCGCGGTCCAGGCATCGAACTCCTCGGCCCACGGGTAGGGCGCCGCGCTGTCGTCCCATTTGATCAGGCGCAGATTGTGCACGATATTGCCGCTGCCGAGGATGAGGATTCCCTGATCGCGCAGGGGCGCGAGCGCGCGGCCTGCGACGTAATGAAACCGGGCGGACTTCTCCATGTGCAGACTGAGCTGGAGCACGGGCACGTCCGCGGCCGGGAAAAGATGCCGCAGGACCGACCAAGCACCATGGTCGAAACCCCATTGCTCATCGTCGAGGTTGATGCGCACATCGGTGATCCGTTCGGCGATGGCTTCGGCAAGCGCGGGATCTCCGGGCGCCGGGTACTGGACCTCGAACAACGGTTTGGCAAATCCGTAAAAGTCGTGGATGGTGCGCGGCTGAGCCTGGTGCGTGATCCACGTGCCCTCGGTCATCCAATGCGCCGAGATGCATAGGATCGCGCGCGGACGGGCAATGCGGCGGCCGAGGGCGTCCAGGGTACGCGTATAGGCGTTGTCCGCGATGGCGTTCATGGGCGAGCCGTGACCGATGAAAAGCACGGGCATGCGGGCGGTCATCGGATCAGGCCTTCAGACGTTCGATCAGCGCCTGCGCCGCCGCGGGATCGCGCTCCTTGGCGCCGGAGATGAAATAGACGAAGACATCGCCGCGCTTGGCCCAGCCGCGGGCGCGCTTGGCCCAAGCATCGAGCTCAGCGGGCTTGTAGCCGGTCTTGATCGTCGGCTGGGTGCGCATGAGGCGCGCATAAGTGAATCCCGCCGTCGCTTGGTCGATTTCGGGGAAGTCGTCATCGTCTGCAAAAACGATGGCTGCGTTGTATTTGCGGGCAAGATCGTAAAAACGTTCATCCTTGAAGGTCGGACTGCGCACCTCGAGGGCATGGCGCAGGGCGAGGCCGTCCACTTCGCGCGGCAGAAGCTTCAGGAAAGCTTCGAAGTCGACGGGATCGAACTTCTTGGTACCCATGAACTGCCAGTTGATGGGGCCAAGACGATGTTTGAGCTGGCTTAGGCCCTGGGTGATGAACCGCTCGATCGACTCACCGGCTCCGGCGAGTTCGCGGCGGTTGGTGCAGTAGCGCGAGGCTTTGACCGAAAAGACAAAGTCGTCCGGCGTTTCGTCGCGCCACTTCGCCCAGGAGGCGGGCTTGAAGGTCGAATAGTAGGTCCCGTTGATCTCGATCGAGGTCAGGGCGCGGCTGGCGAATGCGAGCTCCTTTTTCTGGGAAAGACCCTTGGGGTAGAAGAGCCCGCGCCAGGGCTCGTAGGTCCAGCCGCCGATGCCGACCAGGATGCGCGAGGCGCTGGGCTTTGCCATGCGAGGGCTCTCCAGGAAAGGCGACACCTTACACGCCGAAGCCTGGCCGGTCAGGGGATTAAATGGGGCCAGAGTGAGCCCGGGAAATGGAGTCTGACCCCAATTCATGGCAGGTATGCGATTATATATGTTGTATATTATATAGGACGTTCGATAGGAAGCCGGTCTGTCAGATCGGAGTGTCCCATGAGCTCGGCGTCCGTCCCGCTCGAGGTTTACGAACTGTCCCGCACCATGCGCCATTACCTGCGCAGTGCGACCCGCAGTTTGGGGTTCACACAGGAGCAATGGCGCGCGCTGTGGCACCTGTCGCGGAACGAAGGGCTTACGCAGACAAACCTTGCGGCGCTGCTCGACGTGCAGCCCATTCAATTGACACGGGCGCTCGACCGTCTGGCTGCGAAGGATCTGATCGAACGGCGCCCGTCGCCTCGCGACCGGCGCGCGATACAGGTCTACCTCACCAAAAAAGCCAAGCCCGTAATCGCGCAACTTGCGCAGCTTCTGGAAGGCCTGAAGGCCACCGCGGTCGCCGGGCTGAGCGCCGCGGATCTCGAACGCACAAGCGAGGTCCTGCGCCGCATGCGCGCGAACCTCGACAAACATGAAAATTCGCAGAGCGTTGCCTAGGACATGACCATGAGCGCAGAACCGGAGCAGACGGCTGCTGGATCCACCACAACGGCGCAAAAAGGCGGGCTTCGCCGCCTCCTCATGCTTGGCGTTCCACTCGTCGTGGTCCTGATCGCCGCCACGCTCTATCTCGCGGGGGGGCGGTTCGTCTCGACCGACAACGCCTACGTCAAGGCTGACATCGCCGCGATCTCGCCCGAGATCGCCGGCAATGTGGTCGAAGTACTGGTCACGGACAATCAAAAGGTGACCAAGGGCCAGCCCCTGCTGGCCATCGATGCCGCCAACTACCGCGTCGCGGTGGCCGGCACCGAAGCCCAGTTACGTGCAGCCGTCGCCAATATCGAAAGCGCCAAGGCGCGCTACCGCCAGAAGGAAGAATCGATCGCGTTGATGCAGACCAACGTTCGATTTGCCGAGCGCGAATATCAGCGCCAGGCTCAGCTGGCCTCGGCCAATTACGTGGCCGCGGCCAAGCTCGACCAGGCGCAGCACGCCCTCGAGTCCGCGCGCCGCAACCTGCGGCTGTTGCACCAGGAGAAAGCCGAAATCCTCGCGACACTCGAAGGCGATCCGCAGATCCGGCCGGAGGACCACCCGGCATACCAGCAGGCGATGGCGGCCAACGCGAGCGCGAAGCTGATGATGGAGCGGGCGACGTTGAGCGCACCTTTTGACGGCGTCGTCAGCCAAGTTCCACGGGTCGGCGACTTCGCGCGCACCGGCGCGCCCATCCTGTCCCTCGTCTCGACGTCAAGCGTATGGGTGGAGGCCAACTTCAAGGAGACCGATCTGACGCAGATGCGGCCGGGTCAGCCGGTCGAAATCGACGTAGACAGCTATCCAGACCACAAATTCCGCGGACACGTCGCAAGCATCAGCCAGGCAACCGGCGCCGAATTTTCGGTCCTGCCGGCGCAGAATTCGAGCGGCAACTGGGTGAAGGTGGTCCAGCGCATTCCGGTGCGCATCACATTCGACGATCCGAAGAACGGGCCGACCTTGCGCGCGGGAATGAGTGTGATTGCCGAAGTCGACACCGGCCTACGCCGCGCGTCCAAATGGCTTGGCGCGTACGCCGGCGACCGGTTCCCGTAAGCGGCGCGGAACCCCGGCCAATGGCGCAGATGTACGAGTACTTCAACGCCCACCCGGCGAGGCGTGCGGCGCTGGTCGCGGTCATCTCGCTTGCCATGATCATGCAGACATTGGACGCAACCATCGCCAATGTCGCCTTGCCGCACATGCAAAGCAGCATGAATGCCGCACAGGATCAGATCAGCTGGGTGCTGACCTCCTATATGATCGCGTCGGTCGTCGGCATGTCGCTCACCGGCTTCTTAGCTGCGCGATTCGGCGCGAAGACGCTTTTCATTGCATCGATCACCGGCTTCACGGTGGCTTCGATGCTCTGCGGCATCGCCCAAAGCCTGCCGGAAATGATCCTGTTCCGCATCATTCAGGGTTTGTTCGGCGCCAATCTGCTGCCGCTGTCGCAATCGTTGATGCTGGACGTCTTCCCGCGGGAAAAACAGGGGCCGGCGATGGCGATCTGGGGCATGGGCGTGATGCTCGGCCCGATCCTTGGACCGACGCTGGGCGGCTACCTCACCGAGTTCTACAATTGGCGCTGGATCTTTTTCATCAACCTGCCGCTCGGGATCATCTGCACCTTGAGCGTGATGGCGCTTCTGCCGCCGACGCCGCCCAACAGGAAGGCACATTTTGACTTTTTAGGATTCGGCCTGCTGGCGATTGCCCTGTCGTCGTTCCAGCTCATGCTCGACCGGGGTGAGACCCTCGACTGGTTTTCATCGGGGGAAATCGTCGCCGAGCTTCTTCTTGCCGTCCTTTGCTTCTATGCATTCGTCGTCCACATGCTGACGACCGATAAGCCCTTTATCACGCCGAGCCTTTTCCGCGACACAAACTATGTGTTGAGCACGATCATCGGCGCCTTCTTCGGAGTGACGATTTTCGCGACGATGACATTGATGCCGCTCATGCTTCAGAACCTGATGAGTTATTCCGTCATCGACACGGGTTATATCCTGATGCCGCGCGGGATAGGCACGATGTTCGCCATGGCGCTTGTCGGGCGGCTGATGGGCAAGATCGATCCTCGTACCATCATGTTCGCCGGAATGGCCGTGATTGCGGCCAGCCTCTGGCACATGTCGACGTGGACGACGCAAGTCTCGGGAACCGAAATGATCGTCACCGGCGCGGTTCAGGGCGTGGGAATAGGTCTCCTGTTTCCGCCTTTGTCGATTGTGGCCTACTCGACATTGCCCGCGCCGCTGCGAACGGAAGGCGCGGCATTCTTCAGCCTGACCCGCAATATGGGAGCCAGCGCCGGCATCTCGATCATGGTCGCCCTGCTCGCGCAAAATACACAGATCAATCACGCCGCGCTGGCGGAGCATGTCACGCCGTTCAGCCGCGCCATCCAGTCGCTGCTGCCGACCGCCGGCTGGTCCATCGATGCGGCCGCCGGCCTCGCGCAATTGAACGGCGAACTCACGCGCCAGGCGACCATGATCTCGTTCATCAATGATTATCGCGTGATGGCTTATGCCGTCGCCGCGGTTCTACCGCTGATCTTCTTCCTCCGGCTGCCGCAACGCGGGGCACAAGTCCCTCAGCCGACGGCCGTGGCGGACCATTAACGGATCACCCGAGTCGGTGCCCTTGCACCATTCCGCGTCCGTCCTCGCGGACATTGGCCCGATGCGGGGCAAAGCCGATCCCTGGCGGGCCCGGCCGTTGGCGGCGATTGTGCTTCCCGGCTGCAACATATGGGCCGGTGCGAGACCAATTCGCGAGAATAATCATTTTCGAAACGGCTGCCGCCCGGTAGTTTTGACCGGGGGGCGCGGGCTGAAATGTCGGAAACATCAAAAATCGAAATTGCGTCGGTCGTCATCATGGGCGTCGGCCTGTACGCCGTGCTCCAGATCGGCCTGTTGGGCGCGCTGCTGCCTGGGCTTTTGATTTTCCACGTCGTGCACCTGATCTCGCCCATGTTTCATCGCATGGGGCTGAATCATGAAGCCGGCCGCACCATCGCTTTGGCGGTTCCCCTGGTCGTGGTTTCCGTTGCCGTCGTGCTTGGGGTGCTCGAGATCATCGATCTCGTCACCGGTCCGGACAGCTTCCAGGAGCTGATGCACCGCATGGCCGAGATCGTCGGCCAGTCACGGGAGTTTCTGCCCGCCTGGGCGCAACAGTATTTGCCCGCCAATGTCGGCGATATCGAAGCGGCGGGCGCGCGCTGGCTGCGGGAAAACGCGGGCCTCATGGGCCAGTTCGGCCAGAACGCGGGCCGCGTCGCCTTCCACATCGTCATCGGCATGATCGTCGGCGGCCTGGTCGCCTTCTACAGCGGCACGCATAATCCCTCGCTCGGGCCCCTCGCCCGCGCGCTCGAGGACCGCGCCGAATTTCTCAGCAACGCCTTTCGCAATATCGTCTTCTCGCAGATCCGGATTTCGGCGCTCAACACGTTCCTGACGTCGATCTACCTCGCCGTCGTCCTGCCGATGCTCGGGATCCAGCTGCCGCTGCTGAAGACGATGATCGCGGTAACCTTCATCGCCGGCCTGCTGCCGGTGATCGGTAACCTGATCTCCAATACGGTGATCGTGATCGTGAGCCTGTCGGTCGGACCTTTAGTGGCGGCCGCATCGCTGGCGTTCCTCGTGGTCATCCACAAGCTGGAGTATTTCGTGAATGCCCGCATCATCGGCACGCGCATCAAGGCACGCGCCTGGGAACTGCTGGCGGCGATGGTGGCGATGGAAGCCTGGTTTGGGATCCCGGGGTTGATCGCCGCTCCGATCTACTACGCCTACCTGAAGGATGAGTTGAAGGCGCGCGGTCTCATCTGATCGCTCCCCGACAAAAAACGGCGGCGCCCGAGGGCGCCGCCGTCTGCATTTCATCTGGTGCCGCGTGAGGCTCTTAAGCCTTCATGCTCCAGGAATCACAGTGTCCGTTCATATTCGCCGGCCCGTTGAAAATCATGCAGTTGCCGCAGTTGCCTTGAGGCTCGGTGAAGAAGCCGCAGCCGCTGCAGACCTTGGTCGGGTCCTTGGAGGTTTCAACGTAGTTCAGCGATTCACGGATGCTCATTTGTCCGCTGTCGAGCTTATTCGGATCGGCGCAGATGGCGGCTTGGCCTGCCGATACCGCGCGCGAAGCACCGAGCACCGCAAGTCCGGCGAGCGGCAGCGCGCGCGCAAGCAGCTTCCGCCGGGCAAAATTGAATTCAGTCATAGCGTCCGTCCTCCCTTTGAATGACTCAGTCGCTCGTACCCGCCACAGGCACGATACGAATCTCGGAAACAATTGTGCTGCAATTGCGTCCAAACTCGTCAGGTAACGTCACACTTGTTCGACTTGATGCGCGCCCTCTCTCCCCCCGGGCAACGCGAATTCTTTCACGATAATAACCACTTACGTCGGGTGTGCCAACGCCGATTTTGGCGCCCAAGAACGCGCGTTCACATGAATGTGTACCTCGCCGACCGCTAGGCTTTGACGATGTTGGTGCGGTCGGCCGCGTGCTTCAGGGCATTACGCGTATCCACCACGAGCCTGGCCGCGCCCGCCACCAAAGCGTAATCGACCGCGGTGTGATCGGTGACGATCACGACAGCATCGTAGGCGCTGATCGCGGCGCTGGTGAGGGGAACGGAGGCCCGGCCGGCGATGGGGCCGTAATGCCGCGTGGGCGGGATGTTTGCAACGTGGGGATCGTGGTAGTCGACGCGTGCGCCGCGCTCCTCGAGCAGTTCAATCAGCCGTAACGCCGGGCTCTCACGCGTATCGTCGACGTCCTTCTTGTACGCGAGACCCAGGAGGAGGATGCGAGCGCCGTTGACGCCGCGTCCGAAACGCTTATCGAGCGCTTCGGCAAGCCGGTCTATCACGTAATAAGGCATCGCCGTGTTGATCTCGCCGGCGAGCTCGATAAACCGCGCGGTGACGTCGAATTCGCGCGCCTTCCAGGAAAGATAGAAAGGATCGATGGGAATGCAGTGTCCCCCGAGGCCGGGCCCGGGATAGAAGGGCATGAAGCCGAAAGGCTTGGTCTTGGCGGCCTCGATCACGTCCCAGACGTCGATGCCCATGGCCTCGAAGATGACCTTGAGCTCGTTGACAAGAGCGATGTTCACGGCCCGGAAAATATTCTCGGTCAGCTTGACCGCTTCCGCCGTAGCCGTGTTCGCGACGGGGATGACTTTGGGGACGATGGCGCCGTAGAGCGCGGTGGTTAGCCGCAACGCCTCATCGCCGTCTGCGCCGACCACCTTGGCCGTATTGGCGACGCTGAAGTTCGCATTGCCGGGATCTTCGCGCTCGGGCGAAAACGCGAGAAAGAAATCCGTGCCGCTTTTCAGGCCCGTCTTCTCCAGGATCGGGCGCACCAGCTCGTCTGTCGTGCCGGGATAGGTGGTCGATTCCAAGACAACCAGCTGCCCGCGCCTGAGATGCGCGGCGATGCTTTCGACCGTGCCGACCACATAGCTCATGTCCGGCTCGCGCTGGCGGGTCAGGGGTGTGGGCACACAGATGAGGATGGCGTCGGCCTCTTTGAGCCGCGCGTAGTCCGCCGACGGCATCAAGGCGCCGGCCTCGACGAGAGCCGCGACATCGGCGTCGGGAATCCGGTCGATGTAAGACTTGCCAGCAGCGAGGGCGGCGATCTTGGCGGCGTCAATATCAAGCGCAAGGGTGGGAAAGCCCTTCCCCGCGAACGCGCGCGCCAAGGGAAGCCCTACATAGCCGAGGCCGATCACCGCAATCGTCGCGGCGCGATCCTCGATGCGCTGAAGCAGTGCATTCATGAGCAAGCCGATAGCACGCGCGGACGTAGGCTAAAAGGGCGGCTTCACTTTGCCGAGGAAGGCAATGCCGGCAATCAAGAGATAGAGCACGACCATGTAGGTCATGGTCTGATTGACAGCGCGGGCGACGGCTTCTTCGCGCTCGGGCGTCGAGCCTTCCTCGCCGATCTCGGCAAAGGGCGCGAAGAACGGGCGAAAACTGACATTGATGGCGATGACCGTCCAGAACGCGAGACCGAACATGGCGAGCTTGGCGGCGAACCACGGCTCGTCGATCGGCGCGCCGGTCGCAAGAGAGTTGAGGCCGTAGACGACAAAGCCGGCGCCGGCGAGGGCCTGAAACGCGATCTCGACATAACCGAGGAGCTTGCCCATGGGCGAACCCTCGGTCCTCGCTATCGCGGCGATCAGCACGAGCCAAAGACCCGCCGCGCTCCAGAACAGCACCTTCAGACCAGGGGTAAGCGGATAAACATTGATTGCGCCCGTCAGCTCGATGCCGACGGGCAGGATGAGGGCAAAACATACCCGCGGAATGACGTGCAGCTTGCGGGCTTTACGGACGAAGGCCTGCCGCGTCTCGAAGGCGAGTTTCGCGTTCTTGGCCGCGGCCGTGCAGGCCAGCACGCCGAGCTCGGTCCCCAGCCAAAAGACGAACAGGACGATATGGGCGTAGTCCCATAAAGCGGTTCCGCCGGTCATTGGTGCATGGCCCGATCTTCAATGGCGCTCGTGGAACCACTAGTCACCATCGACCGCCACCTCCCCGCGCAAAGCGCCCGCCGGCTGACGCGCGCCGACGCTCAAGCTGTAGAGGATAACGAAGACGACAGTCAAAATCACCTGAAGGTCGAGCAAGGCGCCGCGAACGCCGTGGATCATGACCGCAAAGTCGATGGTGCCGGCATAATTGGCGCCGGCAAGACCGCCGATGAGACGGGCGAAAGCGACGTTCTCGGCGATGTCGCAGGCGAGCGTGTAGACAGGAAGCAGGAAAATCGCGCCGCGCTCGAGGAATGCAAATAGGCGGTTCGGCTGCGCGCGAAACAACCAGGCCCAAAGGAGCATCAAGGCCGCCGTGCTGACGAGAGCGAGAAGGAGGTCCACGACCACAAACGGCAGGTAGGCGGCCGCCGCGGTCTCCTCGTACGCGCCGAGCTGGATCGCAATCATGTACTTCGTGAGCGGAAACTGCACGTCGAAGGGCTTGAAGGTCGTGGCCGCCTGGAAATGGGGAATGAGCACGGCGTGCTGGACCAGAACGACCAGGAACGCAAAAATCATGGCGCCGGTGACGGCGCGGCCGCTGGCGCGGGACTTGAGATAATTGGCGAGACCGCTCATCGAGGAATTTGTGCCACGGCGCGAGGGCTCGCGTACAGACAAAGCCGTGCCGCCGGGGTTTTGAGTCTCAGCCGCCGCCGAGCACCGGAAAGCTGGCCTTCAAGCCCTCGACCATATTGCTGACGGCGAGCGCCGCCAGGATGATTCCCAGAACACGGGTCATCACATTGATGCCCGTGACGCCGAGCACCTTCATGATCGGGCCGGCCACGAGAAAACCGAGGCCTGTGAGGAGGAGGACGGCGAGCATGACCCCGGCGACGATGGACTGCGCCAACAGGGAGCCGGCGTTCTGGGATTGGAGAAGAATGACGGAGGCGATGGCGCCCGGCCCCGCGATCAACGGCACCGCGAGCGGGAACACCGCGATGTCGGGGCGATGAGTCGCCTCTTCCTCCTCTTTCTGAGTGGTCGCCCGGATCCCGCTTTCCTTCACCAGCACCATGTCGATGGCGAGAAGCAGGAGGAGCACGCCGCCGGCGATGCGGAATGCCGCGACCGACACGCCTAGATAGCGCAGGAGCGGCTGACCGACGAGGGTGAAGATCAAGAGAACCACGGCCGCAATCGCCACGCTCTTCAGTGCGGTCGCGCGCTGGGCCGCCGGATCGAGGTGCGCGGTGTGCCCGATAAAAAAGGGCACGACGCCGATCGGATCGATAATGACGATGAAGTTCACGAAGGCGGCGAGCGCGAGATCAACCATGAGGCGAGTCTAGCAAAAGGTACGCATCAAGGTCTTGCCCCAACCTTGCCTCACGAAGGTCGCATCCGACCTTTAGACTCCGGGGCATGAGAAGGTTCTTGTTCGTCGTTTTGGTTCTCCTCGCGCTTGTCCTTACCTACAGCGGGGCCGAAGCCTTAGTGGATCAGGTGAACGCGGCCGGCGATTTCAAGTCGAGCGTGATCACGTTTATCCTGACGCTGGGCTTCGCGCTTCTGGGCCCGGCGTTGTTGACCGCCGCCTTTTACGTTCATCGCAGGAGCGATTCGCGGGGTCCTAGGCACGACGTCGTGCCGGCCACCCCGAAGCAAGTCTACCCGCCTTACCTTCACGGTCACTGAGCGAGGGCTTCGCAACCATATGACCGCGCTCCGCCCGTGCTAGTTGCGCAAATTCACGTGCTGAAACCGCGCCATAATCGCGCCATTCATCTGCCTCATTCGGTTGACGATATTGCACATAGCAAGGACGAACGATCGGATCCCTCACCCCACACCCCCGCTGATCCGGTCGCTGAGGGCCTCAACCGACGAAGCTCGGTTGAGGCCCTCGCCTTTTCAGAAACACCAACAAAGCCGCAGCTTCGTCCGGCCTCGCGCTAGGGCCCGCGCAATTCTTGATCCCCGCACGGAGAGCGGGCACACTGTACGGGTCGCACAACGCGCTCGGGGCGACTGGGCATGGGGGTGGTCATGAAGGCCCAGCTTCTCACTGCATTCCGCGCCTTCGCTTTTGCCATCGGCTGTTTCATCCTGCTGGCTCTTGGCGGCATACGCGTGAAATCGGCTGCGGACGTCGCCCTCTTCGTGCTGGGCCTTGCCGCTTTTTGGGTGCTGATCGAAAAAGTTTTCCTCAACTTCAAGGCCAAACGGGCGCCCAAGAAGTTCTAGTTTGAACTTACGCCGCCGCCTTGCCCATGATCAAAAGACTCGCCGCACTTGTCGTTGTACTTGCGCTGCTGTACGGCGCCGCCTGGTTGGGCGCGGCCTTCTGGCTGCGGCGGAGCGTGGACACCATCGTCGCGGACCTGGTGAGCCAAGGCTACGCGATCGAGCGCGGCGCGCCGTCGTTCGTCGGGTTCCCAGCACGGGTTGGTATTGCCTTTCCCCACACTTCGGTGCGGGCGCCGGCCGCGCGAGGCGCCTGGCGCTGGGGCGCCGACCGGGTCGCCGTGACCCTGTCTGCCGCGGCGCCAACGGAACCGGTGATCGATCTATCGGGCGCGCATCGCATCACCGGGTTTGCCTCCGCGCCCGAAGGGGGCCTGAGCGTCGTGGTGGGACGCGGCCGGGCGAGCCTGGCGTTCGGAGCCGACGGCTCGCTGGAAAACATCGTTCTGAAACTGAGCGAAACCCGCGTGGGAACCAGCGAAACGCCCGCGCTATTCGGGTTCAAGGACAGCTCGCTTCACATCGCGCTGAATACAGGACACGTGACTTTGTGGGTGCGCGAGGTTTCCCTTGCCCACGAGATTGCAATCCTGGGCGAAACCATCTCCGCGCTCGATCTCGCCTTGGATGTCACAGGCGTCCTGCCCTCCGGTCCGCTGCGTGAATCCCTAGCGGCCTGGCGTGACAACGGCGGCGCGATCGAGCTGCGAAGCTTCACGCTCGACTGGCCGCCCGCACACGCGTCCGGGAATGCGACTCTTGCGCTGGATTCAGCGCTGCAACCGCTCTTCGCCGCGACCGTGAAGTTCCGCGGCTTTTTCGACATCGTCGCGGCGCTGGCGGCAGCGGGCCATGTGCGGGAGCGCGAGGCTTCACTGGCCAAGGTCGTGCTGGGGATGCTGGCGCGGCCGTCGGCGGCCGGAGAACCGGAGTTATCGCTGCCGTTGACGGTACAGAACCGGAAGCTGACGGCAGGTCCGGTGCCGCTGATGGAGATCCCGGCAGTGGTTTGGGACGAAACCGCGCGCGTTCCTTAGTTAGGCAAGCGTTTGGGTCTCGTAGGCCGGGATCACCCAGGGCTCTTTTTCCGCCGCGGCATACCATTCCTTCATGGCAGGATGGGCGAGCATGGTTTCGCCGTAGGCGCGCGAGATCGGGTCCAGGGTCGGCAGCACGCCGTAAGTCTTGAAACGGGTGACGACGGGCGCGTACATCGCATCGGCATTCGAGAAGTCGCCGAAGAGATAGGGACCGGTCTCGCCGGCGAAGCGGCCGCGGCATTCCTTCCAAAGCGCGTCGATCCGCGCGATATCGGCGCTCACACCTTCGGGCCGGCTCTTATGCGGCACCGACGTGCGGATGTTCATGGTCATGTGATTGCGCAAATTGGAAAAGCCGGCGTGCATCTCGGCCGCCACGGCGCGCGCCTGCGCGCGGGCCGGCGGATCCTTCGGCCACCACGATTTATCGGGAAAGGTGTCGGCGAGGTAATCGAGGATCGCGAGGGATTCCCAGACGGCGACAGCGCCGTGGATCAGCACCGGCACTTTCGCGGCGCCGGAGAACTTCGTGATTTGCGCCGTGGTGTCGGGCTGCTGCAGGCCGATGACGGTCTCGCGGAAGGCAAGTCCGTTCGCTTTCATGGCGATCCATGGACGCAACGACCAGGAGGAGTAGGCCTTGTTGCCGATGATGAGGTGAAGGTCCCCCATGGCCCGCCCCTAGGCCTGCTTTGCGTCGATGATGCTGCGCCGGATGGCGCGCGTGCGCGTGAAATGATCTTCCAGCATCGGGCCATCGCCTTTGCGGATGGCGCGCTGCATCGCCGTCAGGTCCTCGGTGAAGCGCTGGAGGATCTCCAGCACGGCGTCGCGGTTGTTGAGGAACACGTCGCGCCACATGATGGGATCGGAGGCGGCGATGCGTGTGAAATCGCGGAAACCCGAGGCCGAATATTTGATGACCTCCTGCTTGAGGTCCCCCGATAGATCGGTGGCGGTGCCGACGATGGTGTAGGCGATGAGGTGCGGAAGGTGCGAGGTGATGGCGAGCACCATGTCGTGGTGGTCGGGATCCATGGTTTCGACGCGGGCGCCGATCCGGCGCCAGAGTTCCGCCACCTTCGCCACGGCCTTCGCCGACGTGCGCTTCGGCGGCGTAATGATGAACCAGCGGTTCTGAAAAAGCTCGGCGAACGCCGCTTCGGGCCCGGAATGTTCGGTGCCGGCGATGGGATGGGCCGGAACAAAGTGCACATCCTTGGGGATGTGCTTCGCCACGGTATCGATGACCATACGCTTGACGGAGCCGACGTCGGTGACGATTGCGCCCTTTTGCAGATGCGGGGCGATGAGGCGCGCGATATCGCCGTTGGTGCCGACAGGCGTGGCAATCACCACGAGGTCGGCCCCGGCGACGGCTTTTTTGCAGTCGGTCGTCGCTTCATCGACGATGCCGAGCTTCACAGCCGTCTTCGCATGTTTCGGATTTTGGTCGCAGGCGACATATGCGCCGGCCAGACCGGCGCGGCGCATCGCCAGCGCCAAAGAGCCGCCGATAAGACCGATGCCGATGAAACAGGCTCTGGCGAAGAGCGGCTTGGTTTTGCGGGAGCGGGCCGTGGCCATCACTTGCGTTCCATGAAGGCGGTGACGGCATCGAGGAAGATGGTCATTTCGTCCTCGTCGCCGATGCTGACGCGCAAATGGTTGGGCAGCCCGTAGGCATCGACGCGGCGGATGATGACCCCGCGCTCCTGCAGGAAGGCGTCGCATTCGGAGGCCGTTTTGCCGGGCGTTGGCGCAAATTCCGGCAAGAGGAAATTGCCGTGAGAGTCCGCGACCTTGAGGCCGAGGCCGCGCAGGCGCTGGAGGCAGATCTCGCGCCATTTCCTGGTGTGCGTCCTGGTGCGCGCCACATGGTCCTGATCGGCGAGCGCGGCGAGACCGGCGATCTGCGCCGGACGCGAGACGTTGAACGGCGAGCGGATGCGCTCGAGCACGCCGATGATGTTCTTGGCGGCGAAGCCCCAGCCGAGGCGGACGGAGGCAAGGCCGTAGATCTTGGAGAAGGTGCGCAGCGCGATGGTATTTTCGGTCTCGGAGGCGAGCGCAAAGCCGGACTCGTATTCCGGCGCGTCGACATACTCGGCGTAAGCGTCGTCGCATACCAGCAAGATGTCCTCGCGCAAGCCGGCGCGCAGGCGCCGGATCTCGGAGCCCGGCACCAAGGTTCCCGTCGGGTTATTGGGATTGGCGACGAACACGATCCTGGTTTTCGGCGTCACGCGCGCGAGGATAGCGTCGACATCGGCCGTGAGATTCTTCTCGGGCGCGATCACCGGCGTCGCGCCCACGCCTTTGGCGTAGATGTTGTACATGGCAAAGCCGTGGGCGGTATGGATGATCTCGTCGCCGACGCCGGCAAAGCCGCGCATCAGGAGAGCCAAGAGTTCATCCGAACCCGCGCCGCAGACGATGCGCGCCGGATCGAGGTTGTGGGCTTTGCCGAGCGCAGCGCGCATCTCGGCGGAATCGCCGGCGGGATAGCGGTGCGACTCCGAGAGCGAGGCGGCGAGCGCGGCGACGGCTTTCGGGCTGGGCCCCAACGCCGCCTCGTTCGACGACAGCTTGACCACGCGGACCGGTCCCTTCACCTGGGATTTGCCCGGCTCGTAGACCGCGATATCCATGATCCCGGGTCGTGGTTGCGGCAACGCCATGGGCGCCCTCGTCTGTCGCGTCCGAGGCCGAAGATCGGCCTTTGTCATCGGCACCCTATAGAGGCCGGCCCCGTCAAAATCAAAGAAAACGTTGACAGACAGAGCGGCCCGCGTTGAGTTGCCGCGCATGACCACCTCCAGCGCCCGCGAACCGCGGCCAAACGGGCCGTCCGCCACCGGAAAGACCCTGACGCTGCGCGAACCGCTGCGGCTGCAGTCGGGCGTTTCGCTTCATCCCGTGACCATCGCCTATGAGACCTACGGCACCTTGAACGCGGATCGGTCAAATTGCGTGCTGGTCTGCCATGCGCTGACCGGCGACCAATATGTCGCCAGCGCGCATCCGATCTCCAAGAGCAAAGGCTGGTGGGTGGACGTGGTCGGTCCGGGCAAGGTGATCGACACGGACAAGTTCTTCGTCGTCTGCGCCAACGTGCTGGGCGGGTGCATGGGCTCGACCGGGCCGAAGGAAATCAATCCCGCGACCGGTCAACCGTGGGGCCTCGCTTTCCCGGTCATCACCATCCGCGACATGGTGCAGGCGCAGGCCCGCCTGCTCGACCATCTCGGCATCGACAGCCTGTTTTGCGTGCTGGGCGGATCGATGGGCGCGATGCAGGCGCTGGAGTGGGCGGTGCGGTTTCCCGGCCGCGTGTTCTCCGCCATTCCCATCGCCGGCTCCTACCGCCATTCGGCGCAAAACATCGCGTTCCACGAAGTCGGCCGCCAGGCGATCATGGCCGACCCCGACTGGGCGCTCGGAAATTACCTGGTCGAAGGAAAGAAGCCGAAGCGCGGCCTGGCCGTCGCGCGCATGGCGGCGCACATCACCTATCTTTCCGAAGTCGCGCTTCACAACAAGTTCGGGCGGCGCCTGCAGAACCGCGACGCATTGACCTACGGGTTCGACGCGGATTTCCAGGTGGAAAGCTATCTGCGCCACCAGGGCTCGACCTTCGTCGAGCGGTTCGACGCGAACTCCTATCTCTACATCACGCGCGCGCTGGATTATTTCGACTTGCAGGCGGAAAGCGGCGGCGTGCTGGCGGAGGCGTTTCGCGGCACGCCGGTGCGTTTCTGCCTGATCTCCTTCACCTCCGACTGGCTGTATCCCACCGAAGAGAGCAAGACGATCGTGCGCGCGCTGAACGCGGTGGCCGCGAACGTGAGCTTCGTCGAGGTGGCGTCGAACCAGGGGCACGACGCCTTCCTGCTGGATGAGCCGGGGTTTCACGACACGCTGGAAGGCTTCCTGGCGGGCGCGGCGGAAGCGCGCGGGATCACCTATCGATGAACGCGCCGCAGAATATCCGCGTCGATCTGCAGCATGTGGCGGATCTGGTCACACCGCGGGCGCGGGTGCTGGACGTGGGCTGCGGCGACGGCGCGCTGCTCGCCTACCTCAAGATCTTCAGGCAGGTGGACGGACGCGGGCTCGAGTTGTCCATGAGCAAGGTGCGCGCGGCGGTGAGCCAGGGACTGCCGGTGATTCAAGGCAACCTCGAGACCGACCTTGCCGATTATCCCGACGGCGCCTTCGATTATGTGGTGCTGAGCCAGACGCTGCAGGCGACGCATAACCCGCGCGTCGTGCTGGAGACGCTGTTGCGCATCGGCAAGCGCGCGATCGTCACCTTCCCGAATTTCGGATATTGGCGCGTGCGCCTTTCGCTGCTGTTCAGCGGGCGCATGCCGGTGACGGGCGTTCTTTCCAATCCCTGGTTCGACACGCCGAACATCCACCTGTGCACGATCTCGGACTTCATCGACCTTGCGCGGGCGATGGACATCCGCATCGAGCAGAGCTTTGCGCTGGATGACAACGGCCGGCGGCTGGGCTTCGCGGCAACGGCGGGCCGGGCCAACCTGTTCAGCGAGCAGGCGTTGTTCGTGCTCACACGCGCGTGACGTTGCCAACGGCTTTGGCCGGAACCTTCGCGGGCATGCGCGCGCCGGTGACGGCAGGACTGGCGGTAAGCGGCGCGTAGATCTGCTTTTCCGCTTCGATCAGCAGCGCGCCGCCGAAGGTGGAGAACCAGCGCACGCCGAGACGCTCGAAGCCGTTGGCGAAGCGCCCGAACAGGCGCCAGCCGACGGGCGGCAGGAAAAGCGCGGTGGTGGTTTGCAGCGGCACGAACAGGTTTTCGCGCAAGAGCCGCGTGATCTGGCCCATGGAGTACGGCCGGCCTTGGGCGAAAGGCGAGGCTTCGGCGCGCGACCATAAACTGCGCCGGTTGGCGACGACGACGACAAGGCGGCCGCCGTCGGCCAGCACGCGCCAGCATTCGCGCATCATCGGGCGCAACGCGGGACTGCTCTCGACACAGTGCACCAGCAGGAGCCTGTCGAAGGCCCGGTCGGGGAACGGGAGGGCCTGCTCATCTGCGAGAGCGACGCGATTGGCGAGGGGATCGGGCCAGGCCATGACGCCCTGCCCCGCCGGCATGGCGGCAAGGACATGACCGGCCTCGCCGTCGAACGGGGAGAGATAGGGTGTCGCGAAGCCGAGACCAAGGGTGCGAAGCCCGGGGGCAACCAGGCTCGGCGCCGGCCACAACGCGCGCAGACGCTGGCCGATCAGGGCCGCGACGGTGCGGCCCATGGGAGAGGCGTAAAACTCGCGCAGGTCGATGATGTCGATCCACATGAGTGCTATGATAACCCTCTGGGGGATAAAGGGAAATATGGATCGGCGCGGCGAGATTGCAAGGACGGCAAGGACTCGCGCGCGGTCTCTTAAGGCGTGCGCAGGAAGCGCGGATCAGGTACTTTCGGTTGGTCCGCCTTCATCGGCCGGACATGGGGTGAAGCGAGCCCGGAACGCGGCTTGCGGAGGGGTTATTCAGATGCGGTTTAGGCCTGCCATGACGAGAGGGTTCACCCTCATCGAAATGGCGATTGTGCTCGTGGTTATTGGATTGGTGGTATCCGGCGGTCTGTTTGCTGTCACCCCGATCATCCAGAACGCAAAGGTCAGCGAAACGCGCGCGCGATTGGACAGGCTCGAAGACGCGCTGACCCTCTACGCCATGCAATACACATGCCTGCCGTGCCCCGCCGCGGTCGCTGGAGACGGCACGGCGCAATTTACCGGGGCGGCGTCCGGTTGCGGAACGGGCTGCACCTCGGTGCGTGGTGTTGTGCCATGGCAAACGCTGGGCCTATCGCGCGCCGACGGGGCTGACGCGTTCGGAACGCGCATCAGCTACGAAGTAACGGCTGCACTTGTTGTGGCCGGTTCGATGACGCGCTCGGGCACGACCTACACGCCACTGGGCACCATCACAGTCAATACCGCTGCCGGCGCCGCCGTAACCACGGCGGCAGCTTATGTTCTCGTGAGTCATGGCCTAAATCGTCATTTCGGCTACCTCGAGGATACTGGCACGCAGGTTTCAGGAGCCGTCGGCACCTCGACGATCGAAGACTTAAACGAGCCCCTGGACAGCACCTACGTCCAAGACAACTACCGGCCCGCCCCCGACGCCAACTATTTCGACGACATCGTGCGGTGGCGCAGCAAGCCGATCATCGTGCAAATGTGCGGCGAAGGCGCGTGCGGCAATCCCTCCTGAGGGCTGTAAGGAAAGTTATGATGACCCCATCTTTTAAGCTCGCGAGCCTGGCCTTCGCGCTGCTCATCGCCGCCCACGCCGTGCGGGCCCAGGAAGCCGACGTCGCCGCCGAGCTCCAATGCCTGCGCTATCTTCAAAGCCACGAACGCAACTTGCGAATTCCCCAAGGATTGCTCACCGCAATCTCGCTTACGGAGGCCGGCCGGGCCGACGCGAACGGATCACTGGTCGCGTGGCCCTGGACCATCAATGCCGGGGGGAAGGGTCAGTATTTCGCGACCAAGGAAGAAGCGGTGGCGGCTGCGCGGAAGCTCCTCGACGAAGGTCAGCGGTCCATCGACGTGGGCTGCATGCAAATCAATTTGCGGTTCCATCCGAACGCCTTCCCCACCATCGAGGACGCGTTCGATCCGGCGACAAATGTCGCCTATGGGGCCCAGTTCCTTGCCTCGCTGCATAAGCTGCAAGGATCGTGGTCGAAGGCGGTGGAGCGCTACCATTCCTCGGACGACGGGCGGCGCGAAGAGTATCGCGAGCGGGTCATGTTCCTGTGGAACAGCGAAGCACGCAACCTCGTCATGAACGCAGTGCTCGCGGAGGACACCGACACGCCTTACCACCGCGCTATTCGCGACTTCGCCGCCGGCCGCTTTGCAGAGGCACTGGATAAATATCAGGCGATCGTTGATGCGAGGCCCAACGACCGCATTGGACTGCTCGGTGTTGCGATGAGCTATGAGGAACTCGGCCGGGAGGCCGAGGCGATGCAGGCCTACGGCCGTTACCTGGCCGCGGAGCCCAGCAATCAAAACGTCCTTTCCAAGATGATCCAAAGCGCCACCAGCAAAGCGCCCGACGCGGCGCGCGCAGAGCTTGAATCGTTCCTAAAGGCAGGAGTGGCGCAACCCGATCTCTACGCCGCGCTCGCGGAAATCGCGAGCACGCTGGGGGACAACGATGCGGCGTTTACCTACGCCTCCGACGCCGTCGCCCGCGCACCGGATGTGCCAGCGTATTACCTGAACGCGGGCGTTCTGGCCGACAAATTGAGCCGTCCCGCGGCGGCGGTGCAGTTTTACGAACGGTTCCTCGAGCTGTTCGAGCGGCAGCCGGTGCTGGTCGATACATCGGTCGACGGCATACGCGAACGCGCGCGATTCTTGCGCGCCAAACTTTAAAAACACGCCAGATCAGTAAGCGGGGACACCATGGACATCACCGAGCTGCTATCGTTTGCGCAGAAGAACAAGTCTTCCGATCTTCACCTGGTCGGCGGCAAAGAGCCGATGGTTCGCATCGATGGCGGCTTGAGGCCCATCAAGACGGGCGACCTGTCCGCCGATACCGTGAAGGATATGCTGTACTCGATCATGACCGAAGAACAACGGTCGGAGTACGAGAAGGAAAAAGAAATAGATTTCGCGGTCGCGTTCGGAACCGAATCCCGCTTTCGCGTAAACGCCTATACCACGACCACCGGCCCGGCGGCAGCGTTCCGCGAAATACCGACGAAGATTCCATCTCTCGAACAGCTCAACGCGCCGGAGATCTTCAAACAGTTCGCCGAGTTCGAGCGCGGCCTCGTGCTCGTGACCGGTCCGACAGGCTCGGGCAAGTCGACGACATTGTCGGCAATGATCAACTACATGAATGAGACGATGGATACCCACATCCTCACGGTCGAGGACCCCGTGGAATTCGTCCATGGGAAGAAGCGCGCACTAATCAACCACCGCGAGGTCGGCAGACATACGAAGTCGTTTTCCCGCGCCCTCAAGAGTGCGCTGCGCGAAGACCCCGACGTTATTCTGGTGGGCGAAATGCGCGATCATGAAACGATCTCGCTGGCCCTGACGGCCGCCGAGACCGGGCACCTCGTCATGGGCACGCTGCACACGAGCTCGGCGGCCAAGACGGTCGACCGCATCATCGACGTGTTCCCGGCGGGCGAGAAGGAAATGGTGCGCGCGATGATCGCCGGCTCGTTGCAGGCCGTGATCAGCCAAGTGCTGCTCAAGCGAAAGGGCGGCGGGCGGGCCGCAGCTCACGAAATCCTGGTTGGCACATCCGCAGTACGCAACCTCATCCGCGAAAACAAAGTGCCGCAGATTTATTCGATGATCCAGGTGGGACAACGCTACGGCATGCAAACCATGGAAGATTCGATGCGCAAGCTGGTTGAAAGCGGCGTTGTCGATGCGAGCGAAGTGGCCGCGATGAGCGCGAAATTGAGCGATGACGGTGGAGCGCCGGGCGCAAAGCCGGGCGCGGCCGCAGCAGCCTCGCCCGCCGCCGCACCCGCGCCAGCGCAGGCCGCAGGTGGAGAAAAGAAGTCACGCTCGCTGTTCTAGTCAGCCCTCTTACGTTTTTTTGGAGCACTTTCATGATGGATGCCGAATTCCAAGGCTGGCTCACGGAATTGGCGGGGCCCGGAGGGTCCGATCTTTACGTCACCGTGAACGCACCGCCGGCGTGGCGCGGCGACACCGGCTTCAAGAACCTGCGCGAGAAACCGCTTACGACGGACGAGATCTGGCGCGTCATCAAGTCGTTCATGGGTGAGAAGCAGTTCAAGGAATTCGAGGCCACCGGCGAATTCAACATGGCGACCGTCATGGAGGGTGTGGGGCGGTTTCGTCTCAATCTCTTCAAACAGCGCGGAATGCCGGGCCTGGTTGCCCGCATCATCCGGTCAAAGATCCCGACGCTCGCCGACTTGAAACTTCCATCGCTGCTGGGCGACCTCGTGATGGAAAAGCGCGGCCTGATCTTCATGGTCGGCGGCACGGGCTCGGGTAAGTCGACCTCGCTTGCGGCCATGATCGGCCACCGCAACGAGACCGCGCCGGGTCATATCATCACCATCGAAGATCCGGTCGAATTCGTTCACGACCACAAGAAGTGCATCGTGACGCAACGCGAGGTCGGGGTGGACACCGATTCTTTCGATGCCGCGCTCAAGAACACGCTGCGCCAGCATCCGGACATGATCCTGATCGGCGAAATCCGCGACATGAAGACGATGGAGCACGCGCTGAACATCGCCGAAACCGGTCACCTGGCCATGGCCACCTTGCACGCCAACAATGCGAACCAGGCCATCGAGCGTGTCGTGAATCTGTTCCCCAACGAGATGCACCACCAGATCCTGCTCAATCTTTCGCTCAATCTGCGCGGAATCATTTCCCAGCGCCTGGTCCCGAAGATCGGCGGCGGACGTACCGCAGCCCTCGAGATCATGCTGAACCAGGGCTACATCAAGGAACTGATCGCAAAAGGTGAAGTGAAGGACATCAAGAAGATCATGGAGGAAAGCGTGCATATCGGCATGCAGACCTTCGATCTTGCGCTGTTGAACCTCTTCAAGTCCGGTCAGATCACCGAAGAGACTGCGATTGCCGAAGCCGACAACGCGGGCGATCTCAAGATGAAGATCAAGCAGGAACAGATCTCCGGCACCGGCAAGGGCGGCCTCAAAGACATGGATACGTCGAAGCTTTCGCTGGGTTAGGCCACCGGAGCGACTTCGGATTCATCCAGGGCTTTCAAGAAAGCCCTTTCCAGCGTGGGCGCAGCAAAGCGGGCCACGAAATCCGTGGGCGTACCAACGAAGATGATCCGGCTTTCGTGCAGAACTGCGATACGATCGCAGATCTCTTCGATGTCGGAGAGGATGTGCGAGCTGAAGAAGATGCAGCGGCCCATGTTCCTGGCCTCCAGCAGCTGATCCTTGAGGCACACGCGCGCCCGCGGATCCAATCCGCTCATCGGCTCATCGAGGATCATGAGGCGGGCGTCGACCATGAAGGCTCCAACCAGCCCGAGCTTCTGCGCCATGCCCTTGGAATATGTCCGGACTGTCTGATCCAAAGCCCGCGGATCGAGATCCAACGCCCGGGCCATGCGGCGGGCGAGATCGCGATCGAGGGCCTGTTTGAAATACTCAAGCGTGATGGCCAGATGCTCGAACCCGCGGAGCTGAGAGGACGGCGAAAAGCGTTCCGGCAGGTAGATCAGATGGCGCCGCGCCCGCGCATCCGTATGAGGCTCGCCGAAGAAGGAGATGCGACCCGTGCAGTTGCGCAGGTTGAGCATGGAACGGATCAGCGTGGTCTTGCCGGCGCCGTTCATACCGACAAGTCCGAAGACTTCCGCGGGCCGCAGAGAAAAGCTGACGTCGTTGAGAACGCGCTTCTTCCCGTAAGCGGTGGACACCCCCTGCACTTCAAGGGGGGCCGGCGCCGGCGCCTCAGTTACTTCCATGGGCCTTCGACAATATCGCCGGTTCTTGCAACAAAGGTCTGATTCGGCGCCAAGCGCACAGGTCGCATGCCCTGAGCGCTGAGCGGCACCACTAATTCCACCGAATTCGAATCAATGGCGGTGATTTCGAACTCCTGGAAATCGTGGCGTGGACCAATGGGAGCGCCATTAATCCAAACTGTCCAGTTCTCGGGACCGAAATAGAGAATCGTCGATAAATAAAGTGTGGCATTTTCGATTCCGTCGGCGCTGCGTTCGTTTGACCCGGCTTGATTGCCTGCTGCCATACGGCTCTGAATTTCGTTTATCTCGTCGACCGTAAACATCAACGTGTCTGGTATTTCGTTGCGCTGGATCACGTTAGAAGTGTTAGCGGCTTCCCGGGACGCCGGCGCGCCGGCTTGCTGCGCGAACACCGGATAAGCCAGGGCGTGAAGAACAAAGGCAGCTACGAGCGTCGTCGAAAGGCGCGTCATTTGGACTTCTCCGCCGCTGCGGCGCTCTTGTCCGCCTGCGCCGTCCGCCAGGATAGGGAGAGAGTTCCTTCGACGATTTGCGCGTCACGGCCGGCGCTGACGGCCGCAAGCGCGGCCGCCGAGATTTCCGGCGTCCGGCTGAGAGTCATTGATTCGATGACCAACGATCCGGGAAACGACTGCATGATGTCCGAAATGAAACGATAAATGGGTCCATCAAGGGGGGCTCCGACCTCAAGCTCGATCGACTCCACGGCCACGGTATAACCGCCAGCTACCGATTGGCTCGAAACAGCCGCGAGAGAGGTCGCCGGCGCGGCCGTGAAGTTGTAACTGAGAGCGCTCAGCCCATTCGCGGTAGCCGATTCGGTCAAATTCACAACAGCTGCGCGGCGCGTATGGGGAACCAGCTTATCGCTGTCGATAAGCGCTTCATATTCCGCGCGGTGCTCTTGAACATACTCCTGATCCCCGCTCAGCTCCGTGAGCTTGCCTTGCGCGGCGGTGATATTGCTCGTCAACTGTTCTCCTCGCGCGACGGCACCGTCGCGCGCGCCGCCCAGGAGGGGAACAAGCACGGCAAACATGACGAGGACAAATATGATGATCGCAGCAGAAATCAAGACACGCCGCGGAGCCAAGGTCAGCAGCCTTCTCATGGTTGCACCTTCTCGATCCGATACGAGGCGAAGAAAGACTCTACTTGCGGGACCGTGCTGCTTGACGCCTCGGCTTCGCTGCGACCGAGTCCTCCCCTAAGCTCCTTCTCGGCCTGAGCGCCCACAGGACTGACCGTCATTTCTACCTTGAACTCCTTGCCAAACGTGGAGGCGAGGCGATCTTCGATGTTGCGGGCGGTTTGGACAGCTTCGTCCGCAGAAGCGACGACAGAGGCCAACTTTAGGTCGAGTGCGATTTCAAACGCTCCAGGCTTCGTTCCTGCGCCAGTGGGCTTTGCACCTGCGGTACTGCCGGCGGCATACGTCAGTGAAAGAACAATACCATCCGACTGAAGCGACGAGGCGATCCGACCGAGAAATGGGGTGATATCTACCTTTCCCGCATCGAGCGTCTTCGCCACAGCAAGGGCGTTGCGCACTTGCGCTGGGGGGTGAGGCAGCGCACCGACGGCGGTTTGTGCCGCTGCGACGTCGGCGGAGAGGCGGTCGAACTGTGCCTGCAAGACTTCGTTCCTCGCATCGTTGTCGAACAGATCATATGTGGTCCAGCCGCTCCAACCGATGAGCGCGGCAACGAGGATACCCGCCGCATATGGAGCCGCCATGAAGGCCAATTCGCGGATATCGTCTGTGGTGTCTCCCAACGCGGCGGCGCGGCTGAGCGGCAAGACCGGCTTTTTCTTGGAGGCGAACCAAGCAGCGTGCAGAACATCGCAATAAGCTTGGTCTTCGCGGCCCAACGAACCGAGACCGAGAACGACGCCCGCTTCATACGGCGTGTAGACCGACACAGATCGCGCGCCGTCCCACTCCAAATCCTGCAGAACGGCTTTATTTTCCGGCGTCGTGAGCACGACAAGATCGAGCGGCTCGCCCACTTGGTAGCCGAGGCGCCGGATGTAGGTAATCGTTGCCTTGAAATCGCGGATGATCATGTCGGCGAAATCGCCGGGCGGCGTGTCCGGGGGCGGCGCCTGGGTCAGTCGCGTCAGGCTCAAACGGCCGTTCTTCTGGATGATCTGGCGGAGGCCACCCGTTACGTTTACGCCGATGAGATGACGCCAGTGATTCTTGCCATCTTCGACCGGAGCATCCTTTGGCGCAAGCGCCGTCAAAAGATCGACATTTTCCGTCGCGACGGTGAAGACGCCGCCTTTATCATGCGGAAGACTTTGAACGAAGTCGAGCCAGCCGGGAATGCGGCCGTCGAGCGGCACCGAGGCCATCTCGTAAATCAGCGTCTTCTTCGCCGTCTCGTTGACCAGACGGGCGCCGCGGAGATTGGCGCCGGGAAAAGCCATGTTGATATGGCGAGCCAGCAATTTGCGGCGATCGAGGACGCCGACACGGGGAAGCTCCTCATCCTTGAACGATTGGTCCAAGGTGTCGACCAGGACAGAGATGCGGCCCTTCGAATCCTCGGCCAGCGCCTCTCCGAGTTCCTCCTGCGCCATCGCCGGATCGGGTGAGCCTAGCCAGGCGTTCGCGACCTTGCCGTTAGCCAGCTTGGTAAGCACCACATTGTCGTCGCCGACATTGAGGACGTATTCGGTCTTGGCCATAACGCTTCGTCCTAACCTGTCATGCTTCCAAGGCTTTCATAGATGGGCCCCATCACGCCGGCCACAATCCAGGCCATGATGATGCCAGAGATGACCGTCATCGCTGGCTCGATCGATCCGATCATGGCATCGATCGCTTCGTCTACGTCCTTGTCATAAAAGCCGGTGACGTTGTCCATGACGCCGCCGAGGTTACCGCTGTCCTCGCCGATCTTGACCATCCGGCAAACGAGGCTCGGGAATTGACCGGAGTTGCGCATCGCGACGGATAAAGGCTCGCCATTCTGAACCTGCTGGCGAACGGTTTTCATGGATTCCTCAAGACACCGGTTGGTGACAACGCGTTGCGCGGTCTCCAGGCATTGGAGGATCGGTACGCCGCTCTGAAACATCACGGCAAAAAAATGCGCGAAGCGCGAAATGGCCAGCTTGGAGATGAGCGGGCCAACGACCGGCGCCCTGAGCATTAGGCACGAGATGGCGTACCGCATCGCATCCGAGGACTTCGATAAGGCTATGATCGACACGGTGATGACGACCGGGGTGAAAATAATCACCCACCAAAAGTTTTGTACAAAATCCGATGTGGCGATCAATGCTACGGTGATCGGCGGCAGCGCTGAATTGTTCGACTCGAGAAACTCGACAATGCCTGGAACGACGACGCCCATCATGAACATCAACATCCCGGTAATGATCACGAGCACGACCGCCGGGTAGCGTACGGCCTTTACGACTCTTTGGCGGATCGCGTCTTCCCATTTCACGTGACGCGTAAGGTGCTGAAACGCTTCCGTGAGTTTTCCGCTTTCCTCTCCGGCGGCAACAAGAGCCGCATACAGGTCTCCGAAGACCTTCGGATGTTTCGAAAAGGCCTCCGAGAGAGGCGTGCCACCGCTGACATCGTTGAGAAGGGTAGTTGTCAAATCACGAAGGCGGGGCGTGTCGGTCGAGTCGCGCACGTCGGTCAGAGAGTCGAGCAGCGGGACGCCGGCCGCCTGCAACTGCTCGAGGTGCACAAAGAACTGGATTTTCTCGCGGGCGCTGATGCCGCGCGCCATTGCGCTGGTGACCGCGCTTTCCTTCGCAACTTTGCTGTCGAGCAGCATGAGACCGATCGACGTCAGTTGTTGATGCAGGTCGGTTTCGTTATTCGCGGACAGCTTACCGCGAACCTGGCGTCCGGCATCGTTCAGCGCACGATAGGCGTACTGCGGCATGGACTATCCCGCGAGCTTGAGACGGGTGGTGAAGTCGACCACGTTCATCGCCGCTTTGAGGCTGGTCTTGCCCTCGAGAACCTTCGTCGTCGCGTCTTCGAGCATCGCCACGAAGCCTGCCTTGCGGGCCGCCTGCTTGATGTCGGTGAGCGGCGCGTCCTGGATCACAAGCGCGTCGACCTCGTCATTAAAGGGCAGGATCTCCGACGCAGCGATACGGCCCCGGTATCCAGTCTTACGACAGTTATCGCAGCCCTTAGGGTAAGCAATCGTCGGGGGATTGGCCGGATCGACGCCGAGCAATTCACATTCCTGCGGTGAAGCCGGTTTCATTTCCTTGCATTCATCGCACAGCTTTCGCACCAGGCGCTGGGCGATGATACCGATGACGTTCCCGGCCATGAGGTTGGGCTTCAGCCCCAGGTCAAGCAGACGGGGAATGCATCCGGCGGCGTCGTTGGTATGCAAGGTCGTATAGACCTGATGCCCGGTCATGGCGGCGCGGAGCGCCATGGTTGCGGTGCCGCTATCGCGCACTTCGCCGACCAGGATGACGTCGGGATCTTGGCGCAGCAGGGTGCGGATGCCTTCCGAAAAACTGAGCGATGATCCTTCGCGCACTTGCGCCTGACGGATCAGTGCGAGTTCGTATTCGACCGGATCCTCGAGCGTCATGATATTGACGTCGAGTGAGTTTATGTACGCCATTATCGCGTAGAGCGTGGTCGTCTTGCCGGAACCGGTCGGCCCCGTAACGATGATGATGCCCTCGGGCTTCTGCACCATGCGCTTGATCAGCGCGAAATTGTGCGGCGTGTAACCGAGCTTATCGATAGTCACCAAGGCTTGGGACTTGTCGAGAATGCGCAGCACGACATTTTCGCCGTGGATCGTGGGTAGCGAAGAAGCGCGGAAGTCGACTTTGCGATTGCCGATTTCGAGCGTGAAGCGCCCGTCCTGCGGATTGAGTCGGTCGGCGATGTTCATGCCGCCCATGAGCTTGATGCGGTGGCACGCCGCCGCCCAATGGCGCTTGTGCAGCGTGCGGATTTGCGTCATCTCGCCGTCGATGCGATAGCGCAGACGCAGGAAATTGCCTTCCGGCTCGAAGTGGACGTCCGAGGCATTCGACTTGATGGCGTCCAGCAGCAGGGCGTTCACAAGCCGCACAAGGGGATGCAGATAACCGCCTTCCGTCTGCTCGACATACTGCGTCTCTTCGTCCTCGCCGGATTCCAGAGACTCCAATTCCTTCAGGATACCTTCGATCGAAAGCTCATGGCCGTAGTACTGGTCGATGGCTTTCTGGACTTCGGTGTCCGAACACACCAGCGGCTGGACGATGGTCCCCGCCGGAAAGAAGCGCTTGACCTTGTCGATGGCGAGAACGTCGTAGATGTCCGCCATGGCGAGGCGCAGATTTTTTCCATCGAACGACACTGGAAAAGCGCGATAGCGCTGCGCCGCTTCCTTGGGCAGCAGCGCGAGCGCTTCCGCTTCGACGACGGTGGACCCGGGAACGAAGCGCTGATAACCAGAACTTTCCGCCAGCACCGCGGAGAGAGCTTGTTCAGTGATGAACCCAAGCTCGACCAGGAGTTCGCCGAGCAGCTTGTTGGACTTCGCCTTTTCCTGAAAGGCGACCTCGAGCTGATCTTTGGAAATAAGTCCGCGTTCGACCAAGAGATCGCCGATACGCGCTGTTGGCGCCGGCTTTGCGCCAGGCTTGTCGCCATCCATCTCGAGACCCCCGTCCCCACGCTGATTTTCGCGGCCAAATTCTATACGAGGGCGCGTATAGGCGCGAGCGTTTAAGGCGTATTAGGAAGGCAAATTATGTAAGTCTTTTCAGGGTCATACGGTACAGCGTCAGGTTCAGGAAAATTGTTTTTTCTACCGACGGGATCCCACTGCGAGGTCGCCCGTATGCGACCTGTGGCGATGTTGGCGTCGTCCAGTCGCTTATCGATAAGTTCGGCATCGGTTCCGGGAACCTGCGTCAAGCATAAGACTTGCTGAAGACCAAGATTCTCGGCGGCAAAACCGAATACGCCGCCGTAGATATTCTCCGGGCGCGCAGAAGGACCGACTAATGTCGGATCTCCCTCGATGTAGCCGGCGCGGCGCAAATCATTCCACGCCATATACTGCTCGCCCGACGCGTTTCCAGCATCGTCGAAGAGGCCGTCGATCTTGGAGTCGCCAACCAACGATAAGGGGCGTGCGCCGGCATTGAAAAGCGCAGGCGGTCGATTGAAGCGCTCCGGCGCCCCCGGATCGTCCCCAGGCATGCCGCGAAAGTCCACCTGGTAATGCTGGACCGCGGAACGGTATTGGTTGATTTGCTGCGCCACCACGAACGCGCGCATCGGCGCGATGAGTGTCGTGCCCTTGAGGGTCAATACAAAGGCGATTCCGAGAACGATGATGGCAACGGCGAGTTCTATTACACCGAAACCGCGACCGTCAGCGTGGACTGAGAAATGAAAGCGCATAAGAGGTCCCGGCTGTCATTCCGCGTACTGGTACGCCTCAATCCAATAACTTCCTTCCTCAAAACAGATGGGCGCGGAACGCTCTCAGCATTCCGCGCCCACTTCTCAGTGAAATGGCTGAACCGTTATTCCAGCGAAATGGCAAGCGGACACTGGATATCCGTCTGCGTGGCATCGTAGGAAGCCGCATTGCTTCCGCAATCGGCTACTGAAGCGATCGAGCGGATATTGCCCGTCTGCGAATGGCCGTCGTCATACTTGTTGTCAATTTGGAAGGCGCGTTCGCCCGACAGGACACCCGTGGCCGCCCCAATCGCGCCATCGACAAAGCGCGACGTAGTGAGCCAATGTCTCTGCAGCGTGGTCAGGGGCGTGGTCAATCCTTTGTGCGTACCGAAGACAATATTGATGCCCGACTGCTGGAACGGGGCCGAAGGGAGCGGTGAAGGTGTAGAGCAGAGTCCGGCATAACAGACCGGCGCCACGCCGGTCACGGAGCCGTTAGAGCCGAGGCCGGCCGCAAGAAGGTGGTTGAAATATTCGACGGTCTCTTCGTTATCGCTCAGTTCGTTAGTGAACACCGCTGCCGTAGTCGTCGCCACAGCACCGACGACGCCGTTGTCATTGCCAGCGGTCAACGAAGCGGAATTTGGCAAAAGCGTCGTGCGTGAGAAATCGCCCGGCAGAGTTTTGAAACGGTCAACAAACGTCGTCGTTCCCGCCTTCAACCGATCAATCTGGCTGATGAAATTTTTCTGGCGAGAGCTTTCGATCAGCTCCTGACCCTTAAGGATGCCGCCGACGATCAAACCGATGATCACCAGCACAATGGACATTTCGATCAACGTGAAGCCACGCTGATGACGCACAAAACCCGCCATGGAAGTCCCCCAAACCTGTCTCGGTTCAAACCGTACCCCTGATCTACCTTTCGGGTAGATCGTCACTTGATTCGGTACCACACCGGCTCGGCGTTGACCAGCAGATTCCCGATTCTTTTTTATCCAAAAATTCAACAACTTAAGCGGGTTCCTACGGCAGTTGAATCCCCTGTCATTGCACAGCCAAGGGTACTCATTGCCGCTGCCTAGCTAAACCACCGGTAAACTCCTCCGCCCAAACAAAGTGCTCGGGTCGGAGCTTGTGCCGCTTGGTTTCCATGGTCCGTTCGAGTTCGTCACGAGCTTCGTCGTAACGGCCGAGCCGCTCGAGATAAATTGCCGGGAACATGTAGTTCCAGCCGTTCATGTCGGCGAAGTCGTAGCTGGCAAGCCGCCGCGAGATTTCCAGGGTGTAGTCTAGGTCGTTCAACTTTTTTTGCGCAACCGTCATCACATAGGTCAGCCAATACCATTTGCGTGCCGGGCTGAGCTCAACATCGGAAATCACGAAATCAGTGATCCTGCGCACATCGGCAAGGTCGGGGGTCTGCGAAAAGTAGTGCGCCGCTAGGAAAGTATGCTGCTGCGCGTCGGGATCTAGCGCCTGCAGCGCCTGCAGCCAACCGACCACAAAGTCGTAGTTATAGTCTGTCATTGGCGTCGCGCGCCCTCCGCTATCGCCGGCGTTTTGCAGATGAACCGCCCAGTAACGGTAGAGAAACTGCCCATCACCAAACGACAAGGCCGCACGTGTCGTAGCATGCGGAGGAGCTTCAAGGACTATCATCTCGGGCCGGCGTTCGCGATTCGCCCAAGCGAAAATTCCGTGCGCGAGACCCACGGCGATGAGCAGCACGCGTGGCATCGGAAAACCACGACTTTTCTTGTCAGCTAACGACATGAGCTAAAACTGCTTCCGGCTCAAATCAAACGACGCCGCAGCCAGGATCAAGGCCAGAAACAATGCGACTTGCGCGGCGACATAAGACAGTTCCATTTGCCGGGCACCGTAGACGAGCCACTGCGTCTGAGCGAAAAGATCGAGGCGGGGGACAAAGAGCAAAATAGCGTCCAAGCCCCACTTAACGATCCTTGAGATTGCCGACAAATCGCTGGCCGCTTCACGTATGCCAACAAAGAACCCCAACAGCCGTGCAAGCGCATAAAACCCCATCGTAAACAATACCGTCGGCGTCGCGCGCTCCAGCATCAGACCGGCAAAGATCGCGACCGCCATAACTATGATGCACTCCGCGATGAGAGTGCCGGTCCACCACAGGGCACCGAGCTTCGAGCTGGTGAGCATCGCGATGCCCGCTCCGAAGACCGCCGCGAGCGCTGCCGCGACGCAAGCGATTCCGATCCAATAGGCCACGACAAAATTCGAGCGAGAGAGAGCACGAGCGAGAATGGCTTCCACTTCTCGCGTCTCGAAGAGGCTTTGAATGTGAAGCGCGGCGAAAATTGTGAGGCCTAGGACCAGCACAATGCGGCCTGCGCCTGCGGCAAATACAACGGCCGTTTCAATCTGCTCGGTGAGCGCAGTGCCGCCGAGAAATACCGCGAGCGCTGCGGAGAGGGCTAGGAGTACGATCAAGCCTGTAAACAGCCGGTCCCGGAGCGCGGTCAACAGGACCAGCCGGATGGTCGCTTTCAAGGGAATAGGCCTCCTTGCAGGCCCTGCACCTAAAATACTATGGGACGCGGGTCCGGCGTAAACCGCTTATAAAGGCGGATATCTTCGTCGGCAACGGTTCCTCCGGCATCCGTCAGTGTCGCTCGTATGAAAATGACCAATTCGGTCACTTTGTTCTGCTTGATGTTTTGGGCGACAGCTTGGCCAATGAGCGGAACGTCCATCAGGCCGGGCACGCCTTCGCGCGTGGTCTGTACATCTTCCTGCATCAGGCCGCCCATGACGACCGTCTGACCAGACTCCATCGTGATCAAAGAGTCCATTTCACGGACTTCGATGATCGGAATCGGCGATGAAACGTTGGGAGTGGTGGGGTTGATCTGCTGCGCCAGTCCGACGGCAACGGCCACGCCCGGATCGTTCACGAAGCCCGTAATGCGGGTGATGGAGGGGCGGAGGCTAATGGAAATCCGCTTAGTAATGGGATCCACCGCGGGCTGCACACTCATAATGAAGCCTACCGGCACGGTCTTAATTTGGCTTTCGACAGTAACCCGTTCGCGCTGTCCGGGCTGCGTCGCCTCGTTGAAAGTCACGTCGAGTTCGAAAAATACCTGGTTCTGAGCTACTTTTAGCTGCGCCACCTGATTGTTGAGGGCGGTCAGGCGCGGGCTGGAGAGTGTGCGAACCGTGCCGAACTCCTTCACCAACTGGACGGCAAGAGACAGGTCATTGTCCAGGTTGTCCCATGCCGCAACCAGCGTCGGATTGCTGAAATTGGGAGGCACCACATTCCGCGAAAAATTCGTGCCGATCGTAAGCTGCTCACCGACCGGGCCGAAGACGGCGTCCCAGTCCACGCCCGCGCGGTATTGGTCACTCAAAGCGATTTCGAGAACCTTGGCCTCGATCAAGATTTGCTGCGAAACGGCATTGCGCACGTCGCGGAGATACCGTTCGACCGCGCGCTGTTGGCGTTGCGTGGCCAGAACGGTAATGATTCCGGCTTCGGGGTTGATAGAAAAGTTGCTTGACCCCAGCGCAGCGGCGCCGCGAGCCCCGCCTGATGCGGTGGCGGCCAATGCCGGCCCGGCATCCGCCTGGCGCTGATCGGCTGCCAGGTTTTGCTGCAGCTGGTTTTCTCTGCCTTGCGTGGTCGCCGCCGCCTGTCCAGCGAGGCCGGCGCCCGGCGCTCCGGAGCTGGGTCCAGCACCGGCCGCTGGCGGCGCAGGCGTCGTGGCGGCGGACTCTGATCCAGCTGAGTCGGCTTGCGGCACAAACGTTGCTGAAGTGGTCTCTCCAGATCCCCGCCGGGACTGAATTCCCTGGAGAATCTGTTGAATGTTCGTGCCGATCGTAGCCCAAAAATCGGACGTGGTCTGCATCGAGACAGACGTCGACGATTGGTTGCTTCCGCCGCCGCCACCCCCGCTGGTAGAACCGAGCGCCTGCGCGACGGACGAAGCGTCGGTGGAAGAGGTCGTAGTCGACGTCGACGTCCGCGACAAATTCAGGATGTCCATCCGATACTGCTCGAGGTACGGATCATCCACTTCCACGCGCAGGGTGTTGCGCTCCATGCGGTAGCGAAGTTCGGCGAGGTCGGCGATGCGCTCGATCACCTCGCCAAATGGGCGGTCGGTGGCCGTCATGATGATGCCGCCTGTGATCCGCGGATCCATTTCGAGATCGACCCCGCTGCGGCGAGCAAGTTCGATCAGGATGTCGCGCACCGGCGTCGTTTCGGTGACCGCGATCGACACGCGGCGCGTATCGGCGAGCTCAGGTGCGGCGGGCGCCGCAATCACGGACTGGAAACCCGGGATCGGCGGTTCCCCCGACGGGTCTGCCGCGGCCGCTCCTCCAGCCGGACCGGTCACGGGCCCACGACGCCCCAGCAGCCCTTCGTATTCATCTTTACCAGGCCCCCCGGCGTTGTCGAAGTCGTTGTAGGCGATCGGTCCGGCGCATGAACTCAACATCGCGCAGATAGCCACCATGGCGACGCTTCCGCGCAGCCGCTTGGCGTTCGCCGCAACGGTGAGAATGCCGGTTGCCGTCATTGGAAAGTCCCCCGTACCCAAAAAATCAAACGCCGATCGCTTTCGCGGCATCCTGCCGTATGCTTCGACCGGTCATTTCTTAAGGCGTGCCCCACCCGCAGACGCGGTCCCTTGGAGGCACCCCCGCCATCAAAAGTGGTAGCACGAGGGAGTCTCGAAACCAAGAGGCGCAGGGGTTTTCGCACCGGCACGAGAACATTACAACGCGACGAGCGCGGCCCAAAAAGCGCTGAGAATGGCCGGAGCAAAAGGGATCTGCGTCGCGCTTCCGGTGAGACGGCGATGCCACGCGACGCCGGTGAGCGCACCGATCGTTCCGGCCGCGCCCAAAACCAGGAGGAGTGGAATCAGGGGCAAGGCGAGAGCCACGACGGACATCAGTTTCGCGTCGCCCATACCAAGCCCTTGATGCAACAGCCGACGGCCGATGCGATCGAGAAGCAGCGCGAAACCGAAAATCGCCACGGCGGCGGCAAACGCGAAAACAAAATCGCGGTCGGTCAGGAAGCGAAAGACGAGTGCGGCGGCGGCAAGAAGCGCAACAAGGACATTCGGCAATCGCCGTACTTCAATATCGATGACCGCAAGCGCCACCATCACCGGCGTGGCCGCAAGGATCAGCGCCAGGCGCGCCGGATCCTCGACCGCGAGCGCCGCCGTGACGAAAAGAACGGCCATCGTCAGTTCGATCGCCGGATAGCGCCACGAGATCCTCGTGCCGCAGGTGCGGCACGCGCCGCGGCTGATGAGCCATGACAGCACGGGGACGAGATCGCGCGCGGTAAGCGTCGTGCCGCACGCCGGGCAAGCCGAGCGGCCTTTGGCGATGCTGATGCCCCGCGGCAGGCGATAAGACAGAGCTGTGACGAAACTGCCGAGGATCAGGCCCAGCGCTGCAATGAACACGAACAGCGCCGCCGGGGGAACAGTCTCGGCGAAGGCGTTCATGACGCCTTACTTGCCGGCGGCCGCGGGGCTGCCAACGAATGCGCTTTGGGCGCGCGCGACCGTCGTCTTCGCCCATTCCTGCAAAGGCGGGCTCAACGCGAATATGAGCGCCACTGCAGCGACCTCAGCGGCGATGACGCCGTACCATACCGGCTTGGACCAACGGCGGCGTCCTTTCGCTTTCGGCACGAGCTGCGGGGAGTCGGCGATGGCGCCGCGCACATGCTTGTCGCCGACCTGAATGGCGCCGTCGCCGTAGGCGGCCAGCAGGGATTTGTCGGCGAGGATGTTGATGACGCGCGGCACGAAAGCCGCCGCCTCGGCGAGGAGTTCCATCGCGCGGTCGGCGAAGATCGGAAAGTCGATCCCCTCGATGCGGCTGGTGCGAACGCGGTGAACGATATAGTGCACGGCTTCAGCCATGCTCAGGGGACCCGTGTTGAAGGAGAAGGCGATACGCTGATTGACCTGCCGCAGGTTCGGCTGCTGCAACAGTTCGTCGAGCTCGGACTGGCCGAAGAGAACGATCTGCAAAAGCTTGCTGCGCTCGGTCTCGAGATTGGAAAGAAGGCGCACGGCTTCGAGACCGGCCGAACCCAACGCCTGCGCCTCGTCCACAATCAGCACAGCGTTGCGGCCAAGCGCGTGCTGTTCGAGCAGGAACGTATTCAGTCCTTGCAGCATCTGCGACCGCGAGCCGGTTTCGATGCCGAACTCGGTGCATACAAGCGTGACGATGCTCTCGGGATCGACCTGCGGCGCATTGAGATAGGCGACCGCATCGTTGGACCCAACCAGTTTGCGCAGCAGCAGCCGGCAGAGCATGGTCTTGCCGGTGCCGACGTCGCCGACAACCTTGAGAATGCCCGTATTGCGCGCGATGCCGAACAGTATCGACTGGATGATCTCGGTATGCTTCTCGGTCGGGAAATATTGATTGGTATTCGGCGTGAGCGTGAACGGATGCTCTTTCAGGCCGAAATGCGCGAGGTATGGCATGACGCCGCCCCGTCTTAGCGCGCTCTCAGGAAGCGGACGCGGCGTTCGATGTCTACCGGTGAGAGTTCCGCGGGACCACGGCCACCGGAAAGAGAAGCCAACACCCGTTCGTAGCTCGCGATCGCCTGTTCGCGGCGCCCGAGGTGGTCAAGCACCAGCGCGAGATTGTAGTGATACATCACGGTTTCGGGCGACAGCACCAGCGCGCGGCGGAAATAGTCGAGCGCTTGTTGCATAGAGCCCGCCTTTGCATAGCTGAGCCCGATCTGAGCCTTCACGGGGCTGAACGTGGGATACTCGCGCTCCAGCTCGAGGAGCCGGGTGATGGCGTCCTGGGGCGAGCGCTCGGCGACAATCGTCGTCAGGTTCGACAAGGCCTCGCGATTCTGCGGGTCGATCTTCAGCACCTGTTCGTAAGAACCTTGGGCGTCCTGGCCCCGTCCCAATTTCTGCAGCGCCGCTCCACGGCCGAGCAGCGCAAGCACACTCGTAGGCTCATCCGCGAGCGCAGCTTCGTAAAATCCTAGCGCGGTGTCGTACTGGCCGCGGATCAGCGCTTCGTAGCCCGCGGCGACATTGCTGCGCGCGGCCTGCGAGACTTCACGCACCTGGACCTGATCGCCGACGCCGGCGAGCGCGAACTCGGCCCGGTTGATGGCAACGGGGGGATTCAACATACGCGCCGGAGAGTTGACGGGAATCTGCGGCATCGGTTCCGGACGCTCGCGCATCGGCGCAGCGATTTTGGCCGCAGGCTGCGCCGCCGCCGGTTTGGCGGCAACGGGCGGGACCGCTGCGACCTGCGTTTCGACAGGCGCGACAGCAGACGGAGCCGCGGGCGCCGCTTCGGCGGCGGATGATGCGGCGGGCGCGGCCGGCTGCGATGCTGCTGGTGCGGCGCCTTCGGGCGCTGCGGGCGTGGTTGCTGCCGGCGCGGCGCCTGGGGGCGCTACGGCGACCTGCGCCGTCTGCGTTTCACCGGACGCGGGAGCCGGAGCAGGCTGGGGCGACGGCGCATCGCCGGCAAGCTGAACCGGCGCAGCTTCGCTCGGCGTTGCAGCGGGTGGAGCAGCTTCCGGTGCGGCCGCCACCACAGGAGCCGGGGCATTGGCTTGTGCGGTCGGCCGCGCGGGGGCCGATGGCGCAGGCGCAAGTTGGTCTTGGAAAAAAAGGAAGGCGCCGCCGCCGGCGACGCCCAGAACTATGATGCCGGCCAACGCAATACGATTGACCGTGCGTCCCCGGCCGCCAACGTGCTTCAACGCGCCCGACGCGGTCAGCCGCTGCGGGTCAAAGCCTTCGGAAGATGCCGATTGGCGCGCCTCGTTTTCTTTCTCGGCCTTCTGCAAGGCCTTGTAGAGCACGCTCATTGAATGTCGCCCCAAGTCGCAGCGCCGTTCGCGGCCGCCGCGACACCCCAACGCGTCGCAATTATCCCGCTTTCCGATGGCCCTTTTCTAATACGGCCATCGATGTCCAACCTATACGTATCGATGTGTTGTGGCAAGCTTGTCGACCCTCGGGCCCGCCGCGTAAGTCGCGGAAATTACAGGCTTTCCGGCGCACAATGTAGGGTGGCAGCGCCGTAATTCTCACGCTCGCGCGGTGAGCGTCGCGCCGAGATAACCGTTTGACCGCAGAGAGACGATATTCAATAAGCTGAACGAGCTATCCCGGTGGACGGCAACAGAATTCCGGATGTGACATGAACAGGCGTGAACGCCGCGCCGCGGCCGCGCGAGGACAATCACCGGCGGAGGATATTGCTCCCCCCGTTAATACGCCGCGAGGCACTCAAAGCGCCGACGCGCCCGACGGGGCAACCATGCCGTGGTCGCGCACGCCGGCCGCAAGGCCCTCATGGATGCTGCGCGTCGTCGCACGACTGCTGCTCTCGCGGTGGCTCCTGGCCCGCGTTAAGAATCCAGACGTCGAACGGTTACTCATTACAGTTGCGATGCAAGCCGGGCGCACAGAAGTCGCCGACGAGTTGATGCGACGGCAAACGTTGCGGGCACGCTAAGTCCGACGGACTGCTGGATCTCATGACAGATCAGATGTTGAAGAACCTTGCCGGGCTGAAGCGCACCGCCGCCGCAAGTCCGCGGTCGGCTGAAGCGCATTACGCGCTGGCGAAAGCGTTGCGTACAGCACAGCGGTATGAAGAAGCACTGACCGCGGCACAGCGCGCCGTGCAACTGAAACCGCAATATGCCGAAGCGCTTGTGCTGATCGCTCAGCTTTACAGGCGCAAGCCCGACCTGGATCGCGCCCTCACCTTTCTCCAGAACGCGGTAAGCGCCGATGCCCGGTATGCGCCTGCGTACAGCGAATTCGGAGCCATCTGCCTCGATCTGAATCGCGCAGAAGACGCCGCCAACCACTTCCGCGAAGCCTTGTGGCTCGACGCTTCATTGGCCGAAGCTCACGTGGGGCTCGGCAACGCGTTGCGGCTCTCCGGTCGGATGAAAGAAGCGATCGAAAGTCTTCTCTGCGCGGAGCGAACTAATCCTAAGTCGGCTTCAGCCCAAATCGTATTGGGGATGATCGCCGACGCCGAAGGGCGATTGGATGAGGCGATAAGGCGTTTTGACTTGGCCGCGAGTTCCGCGCCTGCGTCAGCGGCGCGCTACAACCGCGCGCTTGCACTCCTGCGCCACGGCCGGTTCGCCGAAGGCTGGTCCGCTTATGAAGACAGGTGGTCATCGCCCGTTTTCAAAGTGGTTCGTCGACATCAGCAGATCCCGCGGTGGCGGGGAGAAGAGATCGCCGACAAACAGTTGCTCGTATGGGGCGAACAGGGCGTCGGTGACGAGATCATTTTCTCCACGATGATCCCGGATTTGATTGAGCGGAAAGCCAGGGTGATACTGGAGTGCGAGCCGCGGCTTGTTCCGCTTTTCCAGCGTACGTGGCCGGAGGTCGAAATCGCGGCTGAGCGAAAGCTTGAGTCTCAATGGGTTACGGTAGGGGCCCCCAAGAAAAAACCAGAACCTCGCGACGGTTCGCGTCCGGCCTGGCTGAAGGGGATCCAGTTCCAAATCGCCAGCGGCAGCCTGGGAGAATTCTTTCGACCGGATTTCTCGTCCTTCCCGCGGCGGGGCCCGCTATTAAAACCCGATCTCGACCGCTCCGCGCGCTTGCGCCGCGATCTCCTGGCGGTCGGCCCAAGAAATGCGCGATTGACCGTTGGTATTTCGTGGCTGAGCAACACTCCGATGGCGGCCGCGCAGAAAAGCACCACGCTCGAAGCCTGGATGCCGATCCTGAAAGAGAAGAATATCCGTTTCGTCGACCTTCAGTACGGAGACACCGCTGCGGAGCGGGCGGAACTGGAGCGGCGTACGGGCATCGGCATCGCCCATCCCAAAGACGTGGATCTGACCGACGACCTGGACGGCGTGGCCGCACTTATCGCCGCATGCGATCTCGTCATCTCCGTCAGTAATACCACGGTGCACCTTGCCGGCGCGGTGGGAGCGCCTGTTTGGGGGTTGATGCCGCCGCCGACCGTACAGCCGTGGTATTGGTTCACGAACCGCGAGGACTCCCCTTGGTACGAGTCCGCACGGCTCTTTCGCCCGAAGACGGGCGAAACATGGAGCGACGTCATCAAGCGCGCCGCAACGGAACTGCGCGCGTACGCGAAGCGCTGAATACGCTACTTCACCGTGATCGTGATCTTCTCCGACACGACCGGCGGGGCGTGCGGGCGGTGGTCCTTGTCGGCGAGGACAAGCTGGAGCGTGTGCCTGCCGGGCGCGAGCTTGAGCTCGGTCTCGGTCTGACCTTTGCCGAAGTGGATGACCTGCGGATCGTCGATCGGCAGATAGGTGGTCAGGGGCGGCGCGTCCTTGTCGACAACCAGGTGATGGTGGCCCGTGCCTTCCATTTCGATGCCGGCGGGCGCGACGCCCATGCCCTTGAGTCCGAACTGGACGCGAACCGGTCCGGTGACCGTGTCACCGTTCTTCGGGGCGATGATGTAAACCTGCGCGCCGGGGGCCGACGGCGTCGCAGGCGCGTCACCGGCATGGACGGTCGCGGAAAGTACGGCGGCGGATAGGGCGGCGACGAGCGCAAGGCGGATCATCTTCGAATTCCTTTCGATAAGCTTGCGGTGATCGTAGAAAGTCAGCGCCCGTCTGGCAACGTGGTCCGCACGATGAACCGTCCCTCGCCCGGCCGACGATTGTAACGCGCATCGCCCACGGTCACGGTGAGGACGCCGCCCTCGCGCGTCACTTCGGCGAACGGAAGCCGCGACCAATAGAGAAAGTCCGCCAGGCGCCGATCCTCGGCCGCGGCCCGCGCAATGGCGGGGTCGTCCATATGCGTCGGCACCAGTTCCGGATCGATGGCAAGACGCGGTCCCGGCGCCCAGCCGAAGGCGGCGAAGCCATAGCGGCCGCCGAGATCGAAGATCACGTCGCGCCGGAAAGGATCGAGCGGCACCGGGCTGGCCACCACCGTCACAGGCGTGCCCATCCCGGCGGCTTCCACCGCGCGCGCGGCGAAACGTTCGACCCAGAGACCGGCAAGACCCATGCCGCTCGCGTAGGTGACGACCATCGCCACCGCGACGATCGCCGGACGCGGATGCGCGACACCCGTTCGCCGCTCGCGCCGCCGCGACAGCCAGATGCCCAGGCCGAATGCGCTCCACATCCACAGGTCGATGATGAACAACGCATCGCCGTAGAACCACCGCTCGGAGAACGGCATCAGGCACCTGATGCCGTAGGTGTTGAGGAAGTCCATCAACGGATGCGAAATGGTCCCGATGTACGCGAGGCCAAGCAGCCCGCCGAAATGGACAGGCGCACGCGCGGCCGGGCGCGTTCCGCGGCGGGCCTGCCAACGGTCGAACGCATGCATGGCAAGCGCAAGCAGAACGGGCAGGACCGCCAGCGCGAGAGGTCCATGAGTCCAGCCGCGGCGGAAATAGAGGCTGCCGCGGTCGAGAAACATCGTCACCGCGTCGATGTCGGGCAGATTGGCGGCGATCATCAGTGTCGCCATGCCGAGACCCGTCGTCTTGCGAAGTCCGGCCTGACCGAGCGCGGCTCCGGCGAGTGTGTGGGCGAGATTATCCATCGGAGAGAATTTCGAGGACGATACGGGCCGTCTCTATACCCGGCTCCGCCGGCTTTTGTATACTCGCGCATGACTGAGATCGAACAAGCGGCTGCCGCCCGCAAGGTCAGCCGCGCGCGGCTGGCGATCCTTCTGGCGATTCCCGCGCTTGCCGTTGCCCTCGTCGCGGCCGGCGTCACGGATCAGCTCAGTCTCGACCGTTTGAACGCGCATCGCGCGACGCTGAACGCATTCGTGGCCGAGCGCCGCGCGCTCGCGGCCCTCATATATGTCGGCGTCTATTTCGCCGGTGTTGCCCTCAGCATCCCCGGCTGGGGTCTGCTCACGGTCTTTGGCGGATTCCTTTTCGGTCCGTTGCTCGGCACGGCGCTGGTCGTGGTCGCCGCCACCGCCGGCGGAACCGTGGTTTTCCTCGCCGGCCGTTACGCCCTCGGCGACTTCTTGCGCGCCCGTGCCGCGCCCGCGATCCGTAAATTGGAAGCGGGCTTTCAGGAAAACGAGTTCAGCTATCTCCTGGCCCTGCGCCTCACTCCGGTTCTGCCCTTTTTCGTCACAACGTTCGCGCTGTCGTTCCTCAACATCCGGCTGCGCAACTTCCTGCCGGCTACAGTATTGGGCTTGATCCCGATCACCCTCGTTTACGCGACATTGGGCGCGGGCCTCCATGATGCCCTGGAGACCGGCGCCGAAGATCCCCTGGCGGCGGCGCGGGAGCCGCTGGTGATGGCAGGGCTCGCCGGCCTCGCGCTGCTTGCCCTGCTTCCGGTCGCGCTCAAGCGCTGGCGGTCGCGACGGGCCGCGCGACAAAGAGGGTATGCGGATACGGGCTCCAGTGGCTGAGGTGCCGGACCTCGACGTCGAAGCCGGTCTCGCGCAGGAGCGCCGCATTTTCGGCGCAGGATCGGAAGTAGAGTTTGCCGGTCCCGAGCGTCAGGCCGACCCCGGTCATGAGACGTTCCTGAGCCCGCGCGACGCGATACTTCCAGGCGGGATGCGTGTCGTTGGTTTTCAAGACCAGCGTTCCACCGGGCGCGAGCAAGCCGCAGCAGGCCGCAAGCAGGCTTTTCTTCTGCGCATCGGGAAGAAGATAGAGCACGTCGAGCACGGTGATGGCGGCGAAGCGCTCGCCTTCCAGCGATTCCACGACGCCTTCCCGAAATTCGACATTGGCGAAGGATTTGCCGGCCCGCACCGCGACGGAAATTTTCGCCGGCGACGGGTCGATCCCGACAATCTTGCGCGAAGGATCAGCCGCGGCCAGCGCCAGACTGAACAGTCCGTGCCCGCAGCCGACGTCCAGCAACCTTCCTTCAGCCGGTACGCGGGCCGCTATAGCGCCGAGAGGCGCCAGCATGCGCCGCGCAAGAACGAAGAGCTTCGTGCCCAGCGCTTCACCGGCATAGAGACGCCGCGCGGCGGCGAAGTCGGCGGCGCTCATGGGAATCCTTTCCTCAGGTCGAGGACGTAACTGAGCACCGCGCCGTCCCGCGTCACTTCCACGACCGCCGGTCCCTCGGGGCGCAGGCGGCAGCGCGGATTGGTGAGGTCACCGCCGAGGAAGAAGTCCGCCTGCGTGCGGTCGTCGGTTATGCCGACTGTGTCCGGAAGAAAGTAACTCGCCGATGTATTCGCGCCGCAGACGAACAGCCGCGGGCGTTGCGGCATGGCGCGGCCGGCGGCTCGCTCCTCGTCAAGGTACTGAGCGAGGCCGCGGGCCGCCTCGCCGTAGCTCACGCCCCAATAATCGAGCTCGAAGCGGCCGTAGGCGCCGCGCAGCCCGCCTGTCAATGCATTGAAGGATAGATATTGGTACGGATGAACGCGCGCCATCCGCCATGCCTCGTGCGCAAACGCGACGATCAGGAGAACGGCGAATATACGGCCGAGAGTCCGCCGGCGCCGCTCCAGAAAGCCCCATGCGCGGTCAAGACCGACGGCGGCGAGAATCACGAGTTGCGGGACCACGAACAGAAAATGCCGCACGCCGTTGTAGGTGTTGGGCCGCCACAGCGCGAAAGCGGCCAGCGGCACGATCACGGTCGAGACCACATATAGATATTGGAAGGTCCGCGGTTCATTCAGGGCGCTCCTTCCCCAGGCGCGCGCTTGCGCGGCGGCGGAGACCGCAAGCATGGCCGCGCCGGCAAGAACAGCCTCAGGCAGTTTCACCGCCAGGAGAACCAGGAGGTAACTGCGCGGGAGGTCGCCGGCGGTGACGAGCTCGCCCGCCCAGAGCATCGCAGGGTTCCAGAATTGATTGGCGGAGTCTCTGAAGGCCGCGAGGATGTTCAGCGGGTTCTGCACCGACCACGGCCAGGTGATCGCCATGACGATGGCTGCCAGCGGCATCGCCGCCGCGAACGGACGAATCAACTCCCACGCGCGGCGACCGCGCTCGGGCCATGGACCGCGCGCGCCGATCTCAATCGCGACCTTCAGCGCAACGACCGCGCCGATTTGCGCAATGAAGGCAAAGGCAATGATGCGTGTGCCCAGGGCGAGGCCCAGACTTACGCCAAGACCGGCCACCGTGCGCCATGCCACCGGCCGTTCGCCGAGCGCGCGGCAGGTGAAGTAGGCGACCCACACCCCGAGCCAGGCGAGCGGAGCGTCTTTTGGATTGATGAAGCTATGTCCGTAAAGCATCGGCGTCGCGATCAGGCATACAACGGCGAGAAAGGCGGCGCGCTCGCCGGCCAGCAGATTCGCCAGGCGCCAGGCGCCGAACAGGCCGAGGAGAAAAAACAGGCCGCCGACGAGATGCCGCGTTTCGTATTCGCCGAACGGGAAGATGTGTTCGGCGAGCGCGGCCAGAAGATCGAAGAAACCGCCGTACTGATAAAGGTTGATGAAGGAGAAGGCGGAGCGATCGGCAAAGCCACTGGTATAATATGACAGCAGCATCCGGCCGTAGGGCACGTGCAGTTCTTCGTCCCAGGAGATGCCGTAGTCCGGGAAGGTGAGCAGGATGACCACCGCGAGAGCGGCGAACAGCGCGGCGGTCGCTGCCTTGACCCAGCGCATGTTCAATAACGCCGGTAGAGGTCGTGGCAGTCGCGGCAGCTGATGGCGTCGATGTGATAGAGCACATCGGCCGGCTTCTTGCCGCCGCGCGCGGCCTCGGTGGCGATGGCGACCGCCGCCTCGAACTCGCGCATGTGACGGGCGAAGTCGTCCCACTTCGTCCAGACCTGGGGCCGGGAGCTGCCTCCCGGAGCGCGTTTCTCAAAAGCACCGGGCAGCATACGCGCGGTCAGGAGCGCGGCGGTGAGATGAGAGTGGAGATTCTCGGACGGAGCGCCGGCGGTGACGATGAGCATGATCGCCTGGAACTGAGCCTCGAGGGTCTTCATGATTTCCTGGCGATAGGCGATCGCGTCGGCGCGGACCGGAAGCCCGGCGGCGCATAGGCTCATCGCCATCGCAATGCAAAGACAGGCGCGGATCATCAGGCGGCGCCCGTCTTACTTGCGCAGACTCGTGGCGATCGCATCAAGGCGCGCGGCAATCTCACGCTCACTGAGCCATAGGCCGCGCACCATGACGCCGGAGCGGCGGGCGACGTTTCCGAGATCGTCGAGCGGGTTTGCGTTCAAGAGGACGAGGTCGGCTCGCGCCCCGGGAACGATCGTTCCGAAGCGTCCGGCCTCGCCGAGATGGGAGGCCACATTGCGTGTCGCTGAAGCGAGGATATCGAAGTTCGACAAGCCGGCCGCGCGCATGGCCTGCATCTCGCGATGGATCGAGAAGCCCGGGACGCTGAAGATCTGCGGCGAGTCCGTGCCGAAAAGGATATCGACCCCGCCGTCGTTCAAGGCCTTGAGGATGGTGCGCCGATGGGCGGCCAACTGGCGCGCCTGCGCCGCCTTGAAGTCCGGCGCGCCTACGGTTCTCTCGTAGTTCGCCTTCCACGCCGCGACGTCGGCCGCCGGCACATATTTAAGCTCGTCAAAGGCGAGCAAGGCCTTCGCCTCATGGGCGCCGAGGATGGTGTCCCAGAGGACCATGGTCGGAACGACGCCCGCGCCATACGCGCGTGTATGCCGGACGACCTCGCCAAGTTTATCCGGCGCCACAGGCGCCGCGCCGGCTCCCAATTGCTCGACGTAGCCGTCAAGGTGATCGATGGTGCGCTGTCCACTGGCGATCGCATGCGAGAGCCCGACATCGGCCGGCACGTGGCCGGCAAAATGAATGCCCACCTCGTGCGCGGTGCGGGCCATGGCATCGAAAGCATCCCGCGGCACGCCGGGGTGGACCTTGAGGAGATCCCAACCTTGTTTCTTCTGCTCGCGAACCTTCCGCTCGGCTTCGGCCGCGGTTTTAACCGAACCGCCGTTGAAACTGGGACCCGCGAGATAAAGCGTGGGACCGAGAAGCTCGCCCCGGCGCACTTTCTCGCGCAGTTCCTGCTGCCCGTCCCAGCCAAGCATGCTGCGCACCAAGGTGACGCCGTTCGCGACATACAGAAAATAGGTGCGTGCGATGGTCTCTTCACTGGATCCCGGCGGCGGGTTGTGGCCGTGCATTTCGGCCAGACCGGGGATGAGGAACTTGCCGGCGCCATCAATCTCTTGCGCGCCGGCCGGGACGGCGATCTGCGCGACCGGGCCGATAGCTGAGATGCGGCCGTCCTGCACGATCACTGTCTGCCCGGCCAGTGTGCGTTCCGAATCCATCGGCACAATGGTGACATTGACGAAGGCGTTGACGGCTTGCGCCTGGGCACGGGCCGGCTGCGCCGACATGATCGGCGCGCACAGCGCGGCGGCAAAAAGCGTCAAGACCAGCTTTTTCATAAGGACCTCCGTTGCGGGCGCGGAGCCTACCATAGAGCCGGCCTTCCATCCCGTACGCAAGCACCGGGCAGTGACCTCGCCCTCGAGCGCCATGCCGCGAACCCTGCTTTGACGGCGGACGAGGTTCCTGCCTTGGCGCAGCGCGTACGTGCCGCCGCAGCCGGGCGCGTGAAGCTTATGCCTTCCTTCGCAATCCCCGCTGCCCACAGAAGCGTGAACTTGTGAAGGCTGCGGATCCCGCTCAAGAAACGGTTGAAGGCGGCAAGGCAACAAAGCCTTCGCCGATGGTCGCCCTCGACCAAGAGCTTGCAATGCCTCTCATTAAGAGGCATTATACCTCTCAGCTCAAGGTATAGGTGGATCTATGGCAAAACGCGACAGCGGTCCCGCTTTCATGAATGGAGTGCCGGAGCTCCTTGTTCTGCGTTTACTCGCGGGCGGAGAGATGTACGGGTACCAGCTTGTGCAGGCGATCCGCTTCCAGAGCGCGGAGACGTTCACGTTCGGCGAAGGCGTGATCTATTCCGTGCTCCACGCCCTCGAGCAAAGCCGGGCGCTAAAGACGCGGCAGGAAAAGATCAATGGGCGCACCCGCGTCTATTATCGCGTGACCGCCGCCGGCCAGCGTCGTCTCGGCGAGCTTTCCGCAACATGGGTCAAGGTGGCCCAAGCCATCCAGGGAATTCTGCAAGGGGGAACTCATGCCGAAGCTATTTGAGGTATTGCGGGAGCGCCTGCTGCGTGAAGGGATCGCGCCACGCCATGTGCAACGCTACATCGCGGAGTTGGAGGATCACCTCAACGAACTTCGTGGCCAGGAAGGCAGCGAAGCGGCGGCGCTCGCGCGCCTCGGAGATGCAGAGGAACTTGTGCATAGTATGCTGTCACGTCCCGAACTTCGTTCGCTTGGCGCACGCTTTCCGGCAGCGATTTTCGGCGCAGCTCCGGTGTTGATTTGGATGGTCGCGGCGCTCGTGATGTCAAACACCCTACTTCTAACTCTTAAGTACAGCATTGCCGCGCAACCCGGTGCACATTTGGCGTCTTTGCAGGCTCCCGTGAACGTGCTGGTGTTCCTTATAATGCGCGTCGTGCCTGTCGCGTTAGGGATCGGGTTGATGGTGGCGGCCTTGCGTCAACGTCTTGGCTTGCGCTGGCCGATCATCGGCGCGGCGGCCGTGGCTATGATGGCGGGAACGACATTGGTCGACATCACCTTGGCCCTCACTCCGGCGGAGACAAACGAATACTTCGCTTGGTCGCCACTCGTGCTCCTGTTCCACCCTCCGCAATCATTCACTTTGGAACTGCTCGGCGCGATCGCCGCCGGATTGGGACGCAGCACCATCCTCCTTCTGATGATGATAGCGCCGCTCTATATCGAGAGATGGCGTAGGGCCTAACGGCTCGACTCCGGGAGCCGTTGTACAATTCTGCGCAAATCGCGCTATTCCGCGCAGGAATGGCGTGCCCGAAGGGATTCGAACCCCTGACCTTCGCCTCCGGAGGGCGACGCTCTATCCAGCTGAGCTACGGGCACGCGTGAGCGGCAACATATGATATTGCCGTGGCCGGCGCAAACAGCGCGGATTCAGCCGGTTTGCTGGATTTGTTCCGCGGGCGCCGGCAGCGCGGGCGCGGCGTCGGCAAATGCCGGCGTCACCGTCTGGAAGGCCGCCCGGCCGCAGGCGATGCAGGCGCCAGCGTTCTGACGCCGGAGCGTAAGCAGGCTGGCCTTGCGATAAAAAGCCCTGCAGTTGCGACATTGCACGGTCTCGACATTTCCGGGAATGGCGGCGCCCGTCAGCGCATCGGTGCGATCGGCAGACGAGCGCCAGGCATTGACCGTGACGGCGCGGCGTGGGCGCTGGACAGCGATCGTCGTGCGGGTGTAGTTCACCGCCGGCCGCGGCCGCGCTTCGCGCTCGCGGAAAGCGACGATCCAGATTCCCAGCGCGAGGGCCGCGGCGATGAACGGCGCAAAGCGCATGTAACGAATGCCTTGCGGCTCTTTCGGGCCGGGCCCGGCGAGGAACGCGGCGAGCTGATCCGATTTCCTGACAAAATTGATCTTGGGCGGCGGGGCGGCCGTGCGCTGTTCGTCCGGCAGACAGACGCCGCGGTACGTGTAGAAGCCCGGCAAACAGATCCAGGTATCGCCGAAGGGGCCGAGGATCGCGTTGCGCGGGACGCGAATCTCCGCGCAGGCCTTGCCGGTGCGTTGAAATCCATAGTCGCACAGCCAGCCGTCGGCGCGGGAATTGAGGTGGGCGTTCGCCGGAACTTCAATTGCCGCCGGCGGCGACACGGATTGGCCGTGCGCCGGCGCATGCAACAACCCGGTCGCGACGAACAGGACGGCGCCGAGCGTCCTCATGGGCCATCCACGACGATGAGGTTCTCCTCCGGCACCCGCACGCTGTCGGCGCCGACGAACGCCCTCATCTCGTCCCTGATGGGATCGATCACGATCCCGACGCTGAAGGGATTTCGGAAGAAGCTTCTTTGCGTGGCACGGTCGGTGTCGCTGAAGAACGCGCCGAGATCCGGGTGGCTATGGTACCAGCCGACGACCATCGCTCCCGCCGCGAGGAGCGGCCGGGTTCGGCTCCAGATTTCGCTTTCCATGCGCAAGGACACGCCGGTGCTGTCGAACACCTCGCTGGCGACGCTGCGCTCGGCGAGGATGATATGGGCCTCGCCGTCCTGTGCGCCGTGATAGGCGCGCCCGACGAGGAGGCCGCCGCGCTCTTCATGCGAGGTCGCGAGATGCTCGCGCATGCTGCGCAAGCAGCTTCCGGCGACGACCACGCGCGGCAGCGCTCGGTCGAGGTCCAAGAGGCGCCGGCCATCCTCGGGCGACAGCCTCTCGAGAAGCACGCCCGGGGCCGGCAGGGTCAAAACCTCGGACTGGTCTTGCCACTTCATCGCGGACTACTTCTCGTTCCAGCGAATGGCCTTCGCCGCGACGTCCGGGTCGATCTCGATCTTCTGGGTGGGGAAAGCCTGGGGATGCTGGAGGGCGACGGACTTGAACCACATCGCCGCTTCCATATTGGCAGGATTGCTGTCGTTCACGGTCTCGGGATCGTAGGTGAGAATCTTCGCGACCCGCAGGACGATCAGATCCAAGCCTTCGGTCGCGAGCCACTTGTTGCCGAGGCATACACGGCCCGAGGGATAAACATTGGGATTATAGATCGGATCCAAAATGTCGACGGCCGGCTCCTGAAACGGATAGCGGGCGCCGAAGGTGATCCGGATCCGCGTGGACTCGCGCACCTCGGCGGGATAGCGCGCCGTCGGGGCGGTCTTGTATCCGAGGGAAAGCGTGATCTGGGACGGCGGCGAGTCCACGGTTTCGCACACGGCGATGCATCCGCGCGACCGCGCCGCGAGCCGCGTGACCTTTGCCAGGTCCTGCATCCGCCGCTGGGCGAGCGGATTCATGCGCCGGCGACAAGCACCGGTTGGACTTCCAGGACGTCTCCGGGCTGGACGAAGTTCTCATCCAGCATCTCGGTCGGCACCAGGGCGCGGCCGGTGGTGACGTTGACGAGGGCATAGTCGGTGTCGGCAGGAAGCGCCCAATTGTCGACGGCGGCCTGAACGATATCAGCGCCGATGCTGGAACGCTGCATCTCGACTTCCGCCTTGCGGGTCTGGTCGGCCGTCCTAATGATGAACTTCACGTCGGTCATCGATCGCTCTCCTTAGAATACGAGGACATCGGTGCCATTTTGCGCCGCGACCATGGCAAACGGCAGAGGAAGAGAAGATACGCCACTCTTCATCAACGCCTCGAGCGGCAATCGATCCCTCATTTCAATCTCCACCGCTCCCTCCGCGCCGCAAGCGCTGCAGTTCGCGAGGGTCGAGTCGTAGTCGCTCGCCCGCCAGTACAGGGGCCCGCCCTGCCCTTTGCCGGCGCCGCACGCTTTGCATTGCAACGAGAGAATAACCTGTTCGGGCAGGCTGATGTCGAGGGGCGTTCCGCGTGCATCGGCGGCCAATCTCGCGAGATCGGCCTGCAGGTCGCCGACATGGGTGCGCCGGTAAGGCCCCGGAAACTGCGCGCACACGGGGCAATCGCTTCGGAGGGGCAACTCGGTCGGGCGCGAAATACCGGATATCGAATCGACGAAGACCCGGTCGGACCGGTTCCGCGAATCGGAACGCAGGCGGAGCGCTTTCGAGGCGGCGAAGCTGCCCGCAAGACTTGCCGTGATCACCGTGGTCGGGATCCGCTTCTCGACAAAGGCCGCACGCTTAAGACCGCCGCATGAATAGCGCTGCGAGACGCGCCGATAGACGGACGGCGGAAGCGTGCACTCGTAGCAGCCGACATGTCCGCCATCCGCAAACGGAAAGGTGTCGATCACCGCGTTCCGGCTATCGACCCCGGTGTTGATGAGATCGACCTGCCACAGCTTGCAGATCAAGTTGAGCCGCAGGCGCGCCTCGAAATTGTCCACGCAGCAGATCACCGCCGAATAGCGGAAAAAATTGCCGAGATCGAGATCGCGCAAGATATTGCCGGTGCGGGCCGCGACGGCGACGTTGGGATCGAGATCGCGCACCCGCGCGGCGGCGCATTCGGCCTTGTTCCGGCCGATATCGCTTTCGCGAAACAAGACGCTGCGGGTGAGGTTGTGAATCTCGATGCGATCGAAGTCATAGACGTCGATGCTGCCGGCGCCGAGAAGCGCAAGGCACTTCAGCACCTCGTTCCCGACCGCGCCCGCGCCGACGACACACAGCCGGGCGTCCCGAACCGACGCTTGCGAAAACCAGTCGATAAGGGTGTGACGCTGGTACCTAGCCTGCGAGTCCATCGCGGTACTCGGCCTCGATATGCGCCATGGCACGATTGATGATCTTCAGGATCTCCATGCAGTAGGGCCGCATGAAGGGATCTGCATGGTCCGGATGGTAGGTCTTCACCATGCCGCGGTAGACGCGTTTGATCTCGGCGAGGTCGACGCCGCGCGCGACGTTGAACAGCGCGTAGGGATCGCTGCGCTGCATCTTGCTGAAGCGCTGTCCCGCATTGGAATTGAGCTCACGCCATTTCATGCCGCTGCGCCGGTTCGCCGGGAAAAGCCGGCGAAATAATGGGCATAGTTCGAGGGAGATTTACACCTCGAATCTGAGCGCGGGACCTGAATCGTCAGCGCGCCGATTCCTGCAAGCGCAGGATCGCCTGATCGTCGGCGCGAGAGGGCAGCGGGGTATTGGGCTGCTCGATGAAGGCGACGATGTCGGCGAGCACGGTTTCCGCCTGCTTGTCGCGCATGATCATGTGCCAGCCGTCCGGATAAAAAGCCACCTGCGGCCGCACATTCGCGCCCGCCATGGCCATCAGCGCCTGTTGCGTCGGCCCCTTGGGGATGATCTCGTCCTTGGCGCCGTAAAGATAAAGCGTGCGCACCTTCACTTCATCCACGCGTTCGAGGGCTTCGTCCATGAGATTGGAGAGCCCGTAGATCGCATCGATGCGGGTTTGTTTGATGAACAGCGGATCGCGGCCGTTGTCGCGCAGCATCTCGATGTTGTCGCTGGCCTGGTAGCCAAGGCCGCGTCCCGACGGCTTGAAGCCGGGCATCAGACGCACCCCAACCCAGAGGGCCATGCGATAGGTCACCGGCATGGTGGACCGCGCCCATACCGCCGGCGCGGCCAGGATCGCGCCGTCGACAAAACCCGGCACCGCCTCCGCCAGGACGGCGATGGCGACCGCGCCGCCCATGCTTTCGCCGAGGAGATAGACCGGCGTGCCGGGATAGGTTTTGCGCAGCAGGGCCACGAAGTCCTTGACGTCCCTCACCATGCCGTCGCGGCCCTGCCAGAAGCCGGCGTTCGGCGATTTGCCGAAGCCACGCTGGTCGTAGGCGTACACGGCAATGCCGCGCGCGGCGAGATACGGCCCGACGCCCGGCGCGCCGGGGACCGTGTCGAACGCCTTGCTGTAATCGTTGAAGCCGTGCAACGCGAGGACGACGGTTTTCGGCATGCCGTCCGCCGGCAGCCAGCGCCGCACGGGCAGCAACAGACCGTCCGACGTATTGAACACGCTTTCGGAAAGAACAGCCGTGGTGGTGGGAGCGCTGGCCGGCGCCATCGCCGGCGCGCAACCCGACAGCGCAAGGACGGCCACCATCAGGCACACGAGGCGGCGCATCATGGCTTAAGCTCCGGTGCGCTCGCCCGGCGCACGCGCCGTGAGCTGAAGGAAGATGTCCTCGAGCTCGACTTCCTCGGTACGCATGTCCGCGATCGGCAGGCTGCACATGCGCGCGACGTCGAGGATCTCGCGCATGGCGTTGGAACTGGGGCGATAGACGATATGAATCTCGGTCGGCGAGGGCTGGGTCGCGTGAAAACGCTTCAGCGCCTCCGGCACCGCGGCGATGGGCTCGGACAGCAGGAAGGTGACGGACTTATTGTCCAGCTGACGCAGGAGATTGCGCTTCGTGTCGCAGGCGACGAGACGTCCATGATCGATGATGGCGATCCGGTCGCAGAGCTCCTCGGCTTCCTCGAGGTAATGCGTGGTCAGAAGGATGGTCGTGCCGGTCGCGTTGAGCTGGCGCATGTGCTTCCACAGATGCTGCCGCAGTCCGACATCGACGCCAGCGGTCGGTTCATCGAGCACGATGATCGGCGGCGTATGCACCAGCGCCTTCGCGATCAAGAGCCGCCGGCGCATACCGCCCGAGAGGGCGCGCGCGTAGGCGTTGGCCTTGTCCGCAAGTCCCACGACTTCAAGGATCTCGTCGGTGCGCCGCTCGGCCTTCGGCAGGCCGTAAAGACCCGCCTGCACTTCCAGAAGCTCGCGCGGGGTGAAAAAGGGATCGAGATTCAGCTCCTGCGGCACCACGCCGATGGCGAGGCGCGCCTTCCGCTCATCCTTCTCGATGTCGTAGTCCCAGATTTTCACCGTGCCGGACGACTTGGCGACCAGACCGGCCATGATGTTGATCATGGTCGACTTGCCCGCGCCGTTCGGGCCGAGCAGCCCGAAGAACGAGCCGCGCGGGATTTGCAGGGAAAAGTCCACCAAGGCGGGCTTGGTGCCCTTCTTGGAGCGATAGGTCTTGTTGAGCCCGGAAATCTCGACGGCGAGATCAGGAAGGGCGGCCGCAGACGTCGTCATGCCAATGATTTAGCCCGTTTTTCAGAGCGTTGAAAGGGTCGGAGGGACACGCTAAACAACTAGCAATATTTTTCCCAAATCACCGGATTCCCCATGGCCGAACCCACAGAAACCATTCACGTCGAAACGGCGGCGGTCGCGTGCGACGGCGGCGGCGGATCGCTTGGCCATCCCCGCGTCTTCCTGCGCATCAAACCGGAAGCGGGCGAGATCGACTGCCCCTATTGCGGGCGCCGCTATATCCTCAAAGAAGGCGCGGACGCGCATCACGGACACTAATGCGGTCATCACCCACCGGCGACCCGCAGGTGCGGCAATTTCTTGAATTGCGCGCGACCTTACCGGAAGACCGCTCCGGACTTTTCCGGATCACGCGCTTCGCCGGCCACTTGGCGAAATGACCGCCAAGCGCCTCTATCTCATCGACGGCTCGGGCTACATTTTCCGCGCCTTTCATGCCTTGCCGCCCATGACGCGCGCCGACGGCACCCCCGTCAACGCGGTCTACGGTTATTCCAGCATGCTCCTGAAGCTGCTGGACGATCTGCGGGAGCACGGATCGGACGAGTTGATCGCGGTCGTGTTCGACGCCAAGCGCACGACCTTCCGCAACGCGATCTATAAGCTCTACAAGGCCCAGCGCCCCGAGCCGCCGGAGGAACTTAAGCCGCAGTTCGCGATCATCCGCGACGCCACACGCGCGTTCAACATTCCCTGCGTCGAGATGGAGGGCTTCGAGGCGGACGATCTGATAGCGACCTACGCGCGCCTCGCCCGCGCCAGGGACATCGACGTATGCATCATCTCGGCCGACAAGGACTTGATGCAGCTGATCAGGCCCGGCGTCTCCATGCGCGATCCGATCAAGAACCGCGACATCGGCCCCGCGCAGGTGATGGAGAAGTTCGGGGTGGGCCCGGACAAGGTGGTCGAGGTGCAGGCGCTGGCTGGAGATTCCAGCGACAACATCCCCGGCGTGCCCGGGATCGGCGTCAAGACCGCGGCCGAACTCATCCTCAAGTACGGCGACGTTGAAACGCTTCTGAGAAGCACCGCCGAGATCAAACAGCCCAAGCGGCGCGAGAACCTGGAGAAGCATGCCGAGCTCGCGCTTCTTTCCAAGCAGCTCGTGACACTGCAAGACCAAGTGCCGCTGGAGGTCGGGCTCGACCAGCTGCACTGGAAGCAGCCGGACCCGGAAGTCCTCCTGAAGTTCGTGATGGAACAGGGCTTCAAGAGCCTGATCCCGCGCGTCGCGGCGAAGATCGCCGCGGACGGAGTCAAAGAACAGGCCGCGATCGACTTCCAGAAACGCGTGGGAGAGCGCCCGACCGGACCGACGACGACCACCGCGCCGACCCATGCGCCGGACAAATCCGGCGCGGTCGACCGCAGCAGGTACGAGACCATCCAGACGGTACAGGCGCTGCAAAACTGGATGCGCCGCGCCCAGGACAGCGGATGGATGGCGGTGGATACGGAGACCGACGGCCTCGATCAGATGCAGGCAAAGCTGGTAGGGATATCTTTGTCGGTGGAAGTCGGCAGCGGCGCTTATATTCCGTTGCGCCACGTCGGCACCAAGGCGCAGGGCACGCTCGATCTCGACGCAACGGCCACGGACGCGCCGCCGCAAATTCCTGTCGCGGACGCCATTCGCATCTTGAAGCCGATCCTCGAGGACGCAAGCATCCTCAAGATCGGCCACAACATCAAATTCGACATGCACGTCCTGTCGCGCGAAGGCATCAACGTCGCGCCGGTCGATGACACCATGGTGATGTGCTACGTGCTGGAGGCGAGCCCGAACGTTCGCCACGGCATGGACGATGCGGTGCAGCGCCACCTCAACCACAAGACCATCACCTATGAAGAGGTCTGCGGCACGGGGAAGAATCAGATCACCTTCGACCGGGCGCCGCTCGACAAAGCCACGGCCTACGCCGCCGAAGACGCCGATGTCACGCGCCGGCTTTATGCCAGACTGCGGCCGCGGCTCGTGAACGAGCGCCTTGTCTCGGTTTACGAGACCATGGACCGGCCGCTGATCCCGGTGCTGCGCGAGATGGAACGCAAGGGCGTGCTCGTCGATCCCGGCGTCCTTGACGGCCTGTCAAAGGACTTCGCCAAGCGTATGGCGGATCTGGAAACCGAGATCCACAAGCTTGCGGGCGGGCCGTTCAACATCGCCTCCCCGAAACAGCTCGGCGAGATCCTGTTCGAACGCATGAGCCTTCCGGGCGGAAGGAAAACCAAGACCGGCGCCTATGGGACCGATGCCGACGTGCTCGAGGACCTGGCGGCGCAAGGCCACGATCTTCCGGCCCGCGTGCTGGACTGGCGCCAACTCTCCAAATTAAAGAGCACCTACACCGACGCACTCGCCAAGGTGATCAATCCAGCGACCAGGCGGGTGCACACGTGTTTCGCCCAGACCATCGCCTCCACAGGGCGCCTGTCGTCCGTAGACCCAAACCTTCAGAACATCCCCATCCGCACCGAGGACGGCCGCAAGATCCGGCAGGCCTTCGTCGCTCCGAAGGGCCGTACGCTGTTGTCGGCCGATTACAGCCAGATCGAACTGCGGCTGGTGGCTCACGTCGCCGACGTAAAGCGCCTCAAGCAGGCGTTTAAAAACGGCGAGGACATTCACGCCGCCACGGCATCGGAAATGTTCAACGTGCCGATCGAGGGCATGGACCCGATGATCCGCCGCAGCGCCAAGGCGATCAACTTCGGGATCATCTACGGCATCTCCGGCTTCGGGCTCGCCCGCCAGCTCGGGATCGCGCGCGGCGAAGCGCAAAGCTATATCGAGGCCTATTTCGCCAAGTTCCCGGAAATCCGCCAATATATGGAAGAGACCAAAGCGGGTGCACGCCGTCAGGGGTTTGTAACGACGCTGTTCGGACGCAAGATCTTCACGCCCGGCATCAACGACAAGAATCCGAACATGCGCGGCTTTGCCGAACGGGCCGCCATCAATGCGCCAATTCAGGGTGGCGCGGCGGATATCATCAAGCGGGCGATGATCCGCCTGCCCGACGCCCTTGTCACCGCCGGCCTCGAGACCGACATGCTGCTGCAGGTGCACGACGAACTGGTGTTCGAGGTGCCGGACGGCGAGCTCGACGCCGCGAAACCGGTCATCAAAAAGGTCATGGAAGGCGCCGCTCACCTTTCGGTGCCGTTGACCGTGGACATGGGCACCGGTCATAACTGGGCCGAAGCCCACTAAATCCGTGACTTAGGGGCGTTTTGAACACGGCCATGATTCCGCCCTAAGGGTGGAGCAGGAAGAGGCGTCGCAGAAGCGGCGCTGGAGATAAAGGGTGGTATGAACGCGCGCAGGGTGAACCTCGCACTCGCGGCCGGAATTGCGCTGGGCATGAATCTGCCCGCCAGCGCCCAAGATACGACTCTCTCCTGTTTCGCCGCCAAGGCCGACACGGTCGAGCGCATTGCCAACTGTACGGCGGCGCTGAACAGCAGCGGCCTCGCCACCGATACGCGGTCCCTAGCGCTGGTCACGCGCGCGCAAGCGTACGTCACAGCCGGCGACACGGCAAAGGCGCTGGCCGATTTCGATGCCGCCCTTGCGCTCACCCCTCAGGATGCCATTGCACGGCTGGGCCGCGGCAAGATCAAGGAGCAGACCGGGGACCTTGCGCAAGCCGAGGCGGATTACACTGCGGCGATCAGCGCGGACCCCCTCGGCAAAAGCACGGTGACCGGAGAGGCCTATACCCGCCGCGGCGCCGTGCGCATGAAGCGGGGCCGCATGGACGCGGGTGTGGCCGACCTCGGCGAAGCGCGGCGGTTCAATCCCAAGGATCCGGGACCCTTCAAGGCGCGCGGCAATTATTTCCTCGAGCGCGGCGACGCGCAAAAGGCCATTATCGAACTCGAGCAGGCGACCGCTCTCAGTCCCAAGGATGTGGAAGCCCATACCCTGCTGGGAGCGGCGCAGCTACGCGCCGGCAAAGGCAACGAAGCGGTGGCTGCATTCTCGGCGGCGCTTGCGATCGATGGGTTCAACGGCGCGGCCCTGCGTGGACGCGGCACGGCCTACGGGCAATTGCAGAATTACGAAGCGGCGATCGCCGATTTCACGCGCGCGTTACGGATCGATCCCAAGGACATCGCCGCGCTGGAAAGCCGCGGCGTCGCGGAATTGCAGAGCGGCGCTTTTGGCGCGGCGGTGGCCGACTTCACATTGCTGCTGGACGCGCGACCGGGCGATCTTTCGGCGACGCTCCTGCGCGGCAATGCCCGCCTTCAGAGCGGCAATCCCGAAGGGGCCATACAAGACTTCACCGCGGTCCTGCGCCGCCGCCCCGGCGATCAGGACGCGCTGATGGCGCGCGCGATCGCGCGACAGTACACGGGCGAATTCGGCGGCGCGGAGGACGACCTCGCAGCGATTATCGAACGCGTGTCCGATGCTGCGCAGCCGCTGGCCAACCGCGGCTATGTGCGGATGATGAAGGGCGATTTCGAAGGCGCCGCGCGCGACCTCGCGCTGGCCATGGAGCTTCCAGGCGCGCCGGCAACCCTTGCCGTGTGGCGCTTTGTCGCCGAAGCGCGGGCGGGGCATAAGCCCGGCGAAGTGCTGAAGGCGACGGCCGAGACGCTGACGGCGGACAGCTGGCCGGCGCCGCTGCTGGGGTACTTCCTGGGCCGGCTCTCCGGCGACCAGCTTCTGGCGGCCGCCGCCAAGGACCCGGACGAAGCCAAGGGGCGTGCCTGCGAGGCCTACTATTTCCTGGGCCAGGCCGCCCTTTTGTCGAAGGACGCCCGACAAGCCATGAAGTTGTTCCAGGCGGCCATCGCCACAGGCATGACCCGCCATACCGAATATATTGCCGCCAAAGCCGAACTGGCACGCCTCGGCCAGCGGCCGTAACGCTTCCTAAGAGGTGCAAAGACCCCGAAGCGGACATACCTACGCGATATTTTCGCCATAATACCCGCGTGATATGACCGCGGGTGAGAACTACGGGGGCACCACAAGCGTTAGGACACCTACCTATCCCCGGAAAGAGAGGTTTCGTGGCTTACCGCATCGCTTTGGTCGACGACGACCGCAACATCCTGACATCCGTGTCCATGGTGCTCGAAGCCGAGGGCTTCGGCGTCACCCAATACCGCGACGGCGCCGATGCCTTGCGCGGCATGACCACCGAAATGCCCGACCTCGCCATCCTCGACATCAAGATGCCGCGCATGGACGGCATCGAGCTTCTGCAGAAGCTGCGGGAAAAAAGCCCGCTGCCCGTGATCTTCCTGACTTCGAAGGACGATGAAGTGGACGAACTGCTCGGCCTTCGCATGGGCGCCGACGACTACATCAAGAAGCCGTTCTCACAACGCCTCCTGATCGAACGCGTACGCGCGGTATTCCGCCGGCTCGAAGCGCAGAAGCAGATGGACAGCCCGGGCGTGTCGGCCACGTCGCTCAAACGGGGCGAACTGGTACTCGACCCCGCGCAGCACCTGTGTCTGTGGAAGGGCGCGGCGGTGAACCTGACGGTCACGGAATTCCTCATCATCCAGGCCCTTGCACAGCGGCCGGGCCACGTGAAGAGCCGCGACCAGCTGATCGATGCCGCCTACGGCGAGCATATCTACGTCGACGACCGCACCATCGACAGTCATATCAAGCGCTTGCGCAAGAAATTCCGCGAAGTGGACAAGGATTTCGGGCATATCGAAACCTTGTACGGTGTCGGCTACAAATATAACGAAACCAACGGCACGACAGCGGCCTCGACCGAAACGTAAGTCGCCCGCGCGCCGGCCGGCGACGAGAAATAGGGATTCCTGGCCGTGAACGCGGACGGCGACTTTCGCCTGGATGATCTTCGCATCAAGTCCGCTGCCAGTACGGCCGACGCCGCCACCGGCAAGCGCGGGCGTTTGCGGCGGATGTTTTCGCCGCTGACGCTGCGGATCCTCGCCGTCAACCTCACCGCGCCGGTCCTGCTCGTCCTTGGCCTCCTGTTCCTCGATCAATATGAGGACACGCTGATCGCCGCGGAGCTCGACGACCTAAAAACCCATGCCGAGGTGATTGCCGCCTCGATCGGCGAAGGCGCCGTCATCGTCTCGGACACGGACGGAATCCCGATGTTCACGACCGAGGGCGCGACGCGTGTGATCGACCCGGATTCCGCGCGGCAGCTCTTGCGCCGCCAGGCGTCGTTTGCACGCTTGCGGGCCCAGCTGTTCGACCGCGACGGAAAGCTGTTGGCGGACTCGCGCCTCCTGCAAGGGCCGGGCGGAGAAGTCCAGGTGCAAGACCTGCCGCCGATGGAAAGCAACCCGGTGCTGCGCATCGCCAAGGAGATCTACGACAATACGATCGGACGGCTCACCATCGATCGTACGCTCGAGCCGTACAACGATCAGATGCGCGCGAGCGGCCCCGACTATAAAGAAGTGATGGCGGCGCTGCAGGCGGGGGATTCCGGAAGTTCCGTGCGATTGCGCGAGGACGGACAGAAGGTCCTTTCGGTCGCGGTGCCCGTGCAATTCTACAAGCAGATCGTCGGCGCACTTCTGGTGTCGCGCGACGGGCGCAACGTCGATCAGCGCATGTTCGCGGTGCGCGGCTCGATCCTCGGCATGTTCGCCTGGGTGCTGGCCCTGACGGTGCTCACGTCTCTGTTCCTCGCGAGCACGATCGCACGCCCGGTGCGGCGTCTGGCCACATCGGCCAAGCGCGTGCGGGATTCCAAGAATCGCCAGCATACGATTCCGGATCTCTCCAAGCGCAACGACGAGATCGGCGAACTCTCGGAAGCCTTGCGCGACATGACTGAATCCCTCTGGCGCCGCATGGACGCCACGGAGCACTTCGCCGCGGACGTCGCCCATGAAATCAAGAATCCGCTCACCTCGCTGCGCAGCGCCGTCGAGACGGTCGGACGCGTCAAGGATCCCGAGCAGCAGAAACGGCTGATGTCCATCATCATGGACGACGTCGCCCGCCTCGACCGCTTGATCTCCGAGATATCGGACGCGTCGCGGCTGGATGCGGAAATGTCGCGCGCCGAAATGTCGCCGGTGAAGATCAAACCCCTGGTCCAGGCGCTCGCGGAGGTCCAGAACGCCAACGACAATCCGGATGCACCGCGTGTGCATGTGATCGAGGACGCGCAAAAAGGGCCCGGCGAGCTGGTGGTCTTCGGCCTCGAGAGCCGCATCGGCCAGGTCTTCCGCAATCTCATCGGCAACGCGGTTTCGTTCAGCCCCCCGCGAGGGACGATTTGCATCCGGGCCGGCCGCCAGGGCCGCTACGTGATCGTGACCGTCGAAGACCAGGGACCCGGCATTCCAGCGGGCAAAGAAGCCGCCATCTTCGGCCGGTTCTATTCCGAACGGCCCGAGGGAGAGAAGTTCGGCACGCACTCGGGTCTCGGGCTTTCGATTTCCAAGACCATCGTCGAAGGCCATCGGGGCCAGATCTACGCCGAGAACATCATCGGCGACGACGGCTCCGTGCGCGGCGCGCGTTTCGTCGTTCTCCTGCCGGCGGCGCACTAAATGAACAAAATCGTAAACTTGCGCGCCGCGCGCAAACGCAAGGCCCGGGAAAAGGCCGAGACCGAGGCCGCGGCGAACCGCGCCAAGTTCGGACGCAGCAAGGCCGAGAGAGAGCGCGACAAGAAAGCCGCCGATCTGCTCCTCCGCGCGGTCGAGCACAGCAAGCTCGACAAATAGAATGATGCGCGCGAGGCCCCTGCTCGGCACCCGCGTGGACATCCGCGTCGAGAATCCCGACCCGGACGCCGCCAACGCCGCCATCGACCGGGCGTTTGCGGCGATTGCCGATGTCCATCGGCTGATGAGTTTTCACGAGGCGGCGAGCGATGTGTCCCGCCTCAATCGCGACGCATCGCGCCAGACGGTCACGGTGGATGCGAGGACCTTTGAAGTCCTGCGCCGCGCGAGCGAATTCTCCGCGCGCAGTGCGGGACTGTTCGACATCACCAGTGCAGGGCGGCTCGTGAAATGGGGTTTCCTGCCACAGCCTGAGAACGCGCCGCCGCCGGCCGCCAGCGCTACGTGGGAGGACATTATCCTCGACGCGCCGGATCGCGTGCGTTTCCGCCGGCCGCTATGGGTCGATCTCGGCGGCATCGCCAAGGGCTATGCGGTCGATCAGGCCATCGCCGCGATGGGCTCAGACTCCCAGATTCAAGTGTACGTCAACGCCGGCGGAGATCTGCGCCTGGCGGGCCCGCATGCCGAGGCGGTGCGGCTACGCTCGGCGATCGAAATGGATGCGGTGCCGGTGATCGAGTTGGAGGACGGGGCGCTCGCCAGCAGCAGCGGCTGCGAGCACTTGCGCGCGCACGCGGACGGGCATGTCGGCCCGCACGTCAACGGCCGCACTGGAACGAGCGTCGGCACCGATAGCTTTGCCTCCGTCGTGGCCGCGGATTGCACCACGGCGGACGCCCTGACAAAGGTCGTGCTCGCCGCCGGCGCGGCTGCTGAACCAATTCTTGGCCATTTCGGTGCAATCGCCTATTTCTATGCGCCGGACGCCGGCTGGCGGACTCTAGGCGCGTAAGGGAATTCGAGTTCAATGAGCGAGCGAGGTGAGCGCGGCCCGTTGAAATTGCCACGGGGCCGACGGTGGACGGTTTACGGCGTTGCGTTTGCGACCTGGTTCACGGGCGTGCTCTGGCTCATCTATCACTACTTCATGACGACGGAAGGCCGGTTCGGACCGCAGACCCACCCGCTCGAACCGTGGTGGAAGGCCATTCACGCCGGCGTCTCGTTCTTCGCCGTCGCGGTCCTGGGCCTTTTGTGGGCCGTGCATATCCTGCGGGGCTGGAATGCGAACTGGCGCCGCTGGTCGGGCGGAACGCTGGCGGGATTTTTCTTCATCCTGACGGTGACCGGATACGCGCTGTACTACATCTACATGATCGACGAGGCCTGGCGCGCATGGACCTCGATCATCCATTGGGCCCTCGGCCTCGCGTCCATCTTGGCGTTTTTTGTGCACTGGTTGTCGAAGTCCAGGCCGCGAAACTAACAGGTTATTGATGAGGCGCCGCGCGGCCCTGTGATACGTTGAAACCATGCGTAGCAAGTTCTTCCTTTATCCAGCAGCCATTGTCGCCGGCATCGGCGCAGGCCAACCCGCGATCGCCGGCGCCCAATATCTGACGGTCGAACAGGCGCAGGCGCTGCTCTATCCCAAAGGCGCCACCTTCACCGAAGACTTCCGGCTGCTGACCGACAAGCAGATGCGCGATATCCGCGAGTTCAGCGGCATCGAGCTGCGCGACCGCAAAGTGCGCGCCTGGCGGGTCTCCAACGGCGACTGGTTCTTCGTCGACCATGTGCTGGGCAAGGACGACACGGTCTATTATGCGCTGGCCCTGTCCGCGAAAGGCGAGGTCAAAGGCATCGAGATCATGGAGTGCTGGGAGCTTTACTCCAAAATTCGGCTGCCCGAGTGGCGCGCGCAGTTCGTCGGCCGGAAAGACGGCGGGCTGCGCCTCAAGGGCGATATCGAAAACATCACCGGCGTGACCCTATCGGCCAAGCACATCACCGAAGGCGTGATCCGCATGCTGGCGACGCACACGCTGGTGTTCTCCGACGCGGCCGCCCAAGGCGGCTAAGCCACCCCTTACTTTCGCCACAGTTGGTTGCGCCGGCGTCCTAATCTCGCCTTGAACAGTGGCGAGAATGCCAAGCGACCGGGGAATCGTCGTCCGCTCAGTTGCGGCCGACGGATTGTTGACACTTTTTAACGTCATCTCTCGCAGCGCTCCGTGCGTAATGGAGCTTCGACTTTGCCGATGACGAAAGGGGGAATCATTGCATCTTCCCAAATTCTTCCCGCTTGCGGGCGTCTACGCCGCGGTTCTCAGTGCGTGTGCGCCGAATTATTCGCCGAATATCTATTCGAGCAACGCCGTCCAGCTGGCAAACAAAGTCGAAGCCGGAACCATCATCGGTTTTCGTGAAGTGAAGATCAGCGCCAACGGCAATATCGGCACCGTCACAGGCGGCGCCGTCGGCGGCGTGCTGGGCGCGGAGTATGCGAATTCGGCATTGGTGGCCGTGGGCGGAACGACCATCGGCGGAATGGTCGGCAATGCGCTGGAGCATGCCGCGCGCGACACCACCGGCTGGGAGTACATCATCCGCAAGGACAACGGCGACATGCTGTCGGTGACGCAGCGCGAGGCAGCCCCGCTGGCGCTCGCTCAACGCGTCCTCGTCATCATGGGTCCGCAAGCGCGTGTCGTGCCGGATTATTCGATTCCCCAGGAGCCCAAGGTCGTCGCCGCGCCGGTCGACGAAAAGAAGGAAGCCAAGGTCGAGCCCGTAAAGGTCGAGGTTGTGCTGTCCTTGCCGCCAGGGGTCACCGTGCAGCCGAAGGCCGAGGATGTAAAAGCGGCAGCGGTCGAGGAACCGGCGCCCGCGCAACGACCGGCCCCGTTCGAGGAACGTCTCCTCGATGCGGTCACCGCGTCCCTGCCGCTGGCGGAAGTGTTCACGCCCGATGCCGCGGTCGCAGCGCCCACCGCCGGAACAGCACCCGAGGCGGCCGCAGAATTGGCGAGCGAACCGGTGGACGATCCAAGCGCCACGCCGGATGCTCCGGCAAGCGAGCGGTAGATAAAGCGCCCGAAGCGCTCCTACGGGACCGCCGTCGCTTTCGATGCGAAAAGCTTTGGACCCAACGTATTGAAGGCCAAGCCTGCGATGATCAGGCCGCAGGCGACGATCTTCCATGGCGGCAAACCTTCGCCCAGAAGCGCGACGGACGCGCCAATGCCGAAGGCCGGGACGAGCAAGGATACGGGCGCGATCATTGCCGCCGGATGGCGCGCCAAGAGCCAGCCCCACGCGGTGTAGCCAAACAGCGTGTTGCCGAAGGATTGCCAGAGAACGCCGGCCCAGGTGGCTAGATCCGCGGTCCTCAAAGCTTCGTGGATGGCGGGCCAGCCGTCAAAAACGAAGGAAAGCACGGCCAGCGGCGGAATGGCGAAGGCGCTGGCCCAAACGACGTACGCGAGCATGTCCACCTGGCCGGCGTGCCGCGCGACGGTGTTGCCGCCGGCCCAGCCGGCCCCTGCAAGCAGCACGAGCACAAGGCCGAGCATCGTCGCACTGCCGTCGGTGAAGACCGCGATGACGACAACGCCGCTGACCGCCACCAGCAGCGCGAGCCACTGAAAGGGTTGGACCTTCTCGCCGTTGAACCAGATCGAAAGGCCGATGGTGAAGAACACCTGCATCTGCACCACGAGAGAGGCCAGACCCGGCGAGATGTAGCCGTCGACCGCAATGTAGAGCAGCGCAAATTGCCCGACGCTGATGAGCAGGCTGTAGGCGGCAAGCTGCTTCCACGGCACCGACGGCCGCCTGACGAAAAAGGCTGCCGGAATAAACACAAAGATAAAACGCAGGCAGGCGAACAGCAGCGGGGGAAGATCATTCAACGTCGTCTTGATGACGACGAAGTTGGTGCCCCAAACGGCGACCACCGCGAGCGCGAGCAGCATGTGGGAGAGCGGCAGCGGGCGTGCGGGCAAACGGGTCCACCAAAATGACTTGGTCCCCACATTCTTAGCCGGTTCGGCGTGGCAAGGTTAGAGCCGCCGCGCACAACCCTGTGCTGCGGCCCCGGCATGGGTCGCCAAAGAAAAAGCCACGCCGGGAGGACCCGGCGTGGCGTTCATCTGCTTGTAGCAAATCTGAGTTTACGGATAGGCCTTGCGGTCGACGGCAACGCCTTTCAAGTAAACCGCATTGATCTTGCGCGTGTTCTTGATGTCTTCGAGCGGGTTGCCGTCGAGCACCAGGAGGTCCGCGGTCTTGCCTGCGGCGATCGTGCCGGAATCCGGAATACGCAGGAATTTCGCTGCGTCGCCGGTGGCGGACACAATCACCTTCATCGGGGAGACACCCGCGAGCACCATGTCTTCCATCTCAAAATGGGGTGCGTAAGGTGTGTTGCCGTCGGTGCCCATGACGATGATGCTGCCGGCGTCGACCATCTTCTTGAGATTCCGCGCTTGGATGGCGTGGCCCTTGGCGGCGCCTTCGTTGGCGACATTCCCCGCCTCGACCTTGGCGTATTCGGCCGCCGGCAAGGACGCCTTCAGCCATGAGACATCGGCGACCGCGCCGCGTGCGCCCATATTCGGGTTGAGCACGAAGTTGGGCTTCTGCTTCAAGAGGCCGATGAACTCATCGTCGACGTCGGTGTCGCGCACGCCGTGGGCGAACCCATCAACGTTGGCGCGAAGCAGGCCCTTGGCATCGGCGAGGTCGAAGATATGCGCCGTGACGCGCAGACCCGCCTTGTGAGCGGCATCGATGATCGGACCATAGAGATCGGGCGTCAGCTTCTTGTACTTCTCGTCGCGATCGTCGACCCAGATCTTCACGATGTCGACCTTCTTCGCTGCAAGCTCGCCGACCGCTTTGGTGCCTTCGGCGGCGGTCGTGATCCAGTAGGGTTCCTGGCCGCGGCCCGGTTCGGGCATCGTGATCCCGCGGCCCGCGGTGAAATAGCGCGGCGAGCCGGCGGGCTGCGCCGCACGGAATTGGAACGGCACGTCGGTGTTGTCGATGCCGAGGCTCATGGATGCGCTGACGCCGAAGTAGGCGCGGCGTTTCATGTCCGCCTCCAGACCCTCTTTGGTCTGGCTGAGATGCTCATGCGTATTGATGAGCGCCGGCATGATGGTCTTGCCCTTGGCGTCGACACGCGTGGTCCCCGCCGGCGCCTTCACGCTCGCGGCCGGTCCCACCTGCGTGATCCGGCCTTTCTCGACCACGACGGTCGCATTTTCGATCGGCGCGCTGCCGTCGCCGACGATCACCCGTGCACCTTCGAAAACCAGATTCTGCGCGGCCGCCGGGCCGGCAAGTCCGACCGCGGCTGTAAGTGCGACAGCTGCGGCGAGTTTCAGATTTCGCATGAACGCCTCCCTCCACGAGATTGGGCGGTCACTGTAGCGCATTCCAAATCCGGGAAAAAAGCCCTGCCGCGCTGCATTCGTGTGACTATTGCGCACACACGCGATCGTGAGCTTCAGCCCGTAAGTACAAAGCCCATGAGAAAAGGAAGCAGGAAAAAAGCAGTGAGCGTGGAGATCACGACCATCGCGCCGACCTCTTCGTGTCTGCCGCCGTAACGCAAGGCGAACAAATAAGAGAATACCGCCGTCGGCATGGAGGATTGAATCAGCACGACGCCGCGCACCGGTCCTTGCAGGTCCAATGCCGTGACCAACCCAAGCGCGACGGTGAACCCAAGACCCAGGCGCAACAGAGAAAGCGAAAAGGTGCGCGTGAAGGTGACGATGCGAAGGCGTGCGAGCGAGGTACCGAGGGAGATCAACATGAGGGGAATCACCATGCGCCCGACGGCGTCGGTCGTCGTCATGATCCATTCCGGCGGCGTGACGTCCACGGAAAGACAGGCGATCGCGATGCCGATGCTCCACAGCACCGGACTACGCAGAAGGAAGGCGGGATGCACCTGGCCGGAGGCCACCGCCTGACCGACGGTCATTTGTGAAATCGACATCGCGCAAAAGAATGCGACCGCGAGAGAAAGACCGGTGTTGCCGAAGGCCAGGAAGCACAGGGGCAAGCCCATGTTGCCTGCGTTCGGAAAAACCATCGCCGGCCAATACGTCTTCAGCTCCAGGCGCAAGAGTTTCAAAATTCCCGCGGCGAGAACGCCGACACCGGCGAGCATTGCCAAGCCTGCCCCTGCGATCTCGCCAAGCGCCGTCAGCTCCGGCCGGCGGGTGAGGAGCGTCGAGAACAAGAGGCAAGGCGTTCCGACGTTCAGGATCAGGTCGGTGATGGTGTTATTGTCGAACGGCATACGCAGCCGCACCCAGGCAAAGCCGATAGCGGCCATGATCAGAACCGGCGCGATGATCGTGAAAATCTGCTGGAGCACGGGCCGCTGCGCGATGATCAAAGGATTCGAACTCGTAACATGGCGCTGGCGGCCATTGACAGGGAAACCCTTACGCCTTCACCCTCGCGCGTCATGGGCAAGATTCATGGAACCTGCGTGAGCATCGGAGATACGGGCGTACTGATCCGAGGGCCGTCCGGCGCGGGCAAATCCGATCTCGCGTTGCGCCTGATCGACCGCGGCGCCGTGCTGGTGTCCGACGATTATTGCGAGGTCGAAGCGCGCGACGGGACGATCACGCTACGCGCACCGGCACCGATTGCCGGGCGCATGGAAGTCCGCGGGCTGGGTATCGTCGTGCTCGCGCACCGGCCGTCGGCCAGGCTCGGTCTTATCGTCGATCTGGCTCCTCATACGTCGATCGAGCGCCTTCCGGAAAAAAATACCGAAGATCTGGCAGGCGTGCCCGTGAGATGGATCTGCGTGGACCCCACCCATGCGTCGGCAGATGCCAAAATTCGCCTGGCGGTGAGCCCGCAAGGAGTGGTGCATGGCTGACGCGCAGCAGAGGAACCGCATGCCGCTGAAGGTCGTGATTGTCACTGGCATGTCCGGCGCGGGCAAAAGTCTCGCTTTGCGCGCGCTGGAAGACGCGGGGTTCGAAACGGTCGACAACCTGCCTCTCGCGCTGTTGGGATCATTTGCGGCGGGGCACGACCATGGTCCCGTGGCGATCGGTGTCGACGTCCGCACACGCGACTTCGACGGGCCGGGCCTGATGAAGCGCATCTCGGCGTTGCGGCACGATCAGGCGCTCTCGATCGACCTCGTGTTCCTCGATAGCGACACCGAAGTCCTACAGCAGCGCTATACCGAATCGCGCCGTCCCCATCCGCTCGCGGACGATCTTCCCGTTGCCGTGGCCATCGAAACCGAGCGGCGCCTGCTGTCGTCTTTACGCGAACAGGCCGACCTTGTCATCGATACGACCCGTCTCGCGCCTGCCGATCTCAAGCGCATCCTCATGGGACAATTCGGCGGTCCGGGGAAGCGCCCCTTGCGGATTTTCCTGACTTCATTCGGCTACCGTCATGGATTGCCGCGCGACGCGGATCTCGTCTTCGACGTCCGCTTCCTGAAAAATCCCCACTACGTGCCCGAACTGAAGGCGAAGACCGGCCTTGATCGCGCGGTGGGTGCATACATCGAAGAGGACCCGGCACTGTCACCGTTCCTCGTCCGCCTCACCGCTTTCCTCGAACCTCTGTTGCCGCTGTATGAGGCGGAGGGCAAAAGCTACCTCACCGTCGCGGTGGGGTGCACCGGCGGGCAGCATCGGTCGGTTTATATCGTCGAGCGGCTGAAGGCGTGGCTTGCGGACCGGAGTGTCGGCGCCGAGGCGAGGCACCGCGATATCCATACGAGCCCAGTTCTTGCCCCGCCGGCGGGCGATACTCCCACAGGTAGCGTAAGTACCGCGAAATCCACCAGTAAGTAGCTGTCGATTCCCAGACAGCGATTGGCTAAGCTGCGCCGCCCTTAAGCCCCGGCCCGGCCGCAAAATCGCCGCGCCACCGGTTCAAGCTGGCACTTATCGTTGACGGTTGGGATACGCGTCCACCTTCCATGCCACTTTCGAAACCGCTGATCGGTCTGGTGCTCGTCACTCACGGGCGTCTCGCTCTCGAACTCGTCGCCGCGATGGAACATGTGGTCGGCCCACAGTCCCAAGTGGCCACGGTGTGCATCGGCCCTGAAGACGACATGGAAAAGCGGCGCGCCGATATCGTCACTGCCGTGGAAACCACAAACGCCGGCTCGGGCGTCGTGGTGCTCACCGACATGTTCGGCGGAACGCCGTCAAACCTTGCAATCTCGATCATGGATACGGCCCCCGTCGAAGTCATCGCCGGCGTCAATCTTCCGATGCTCATCAAGCTCGCGTCCGTGCGCGGCACGGAAAACCTTCAGACCGCCGTTGCCCAGGCGCAGGATGCTGGACGAAAGTACATCAACGTCGCATCCTCCCTGCTCGCGCAAGAAGGGCCGCGCAAGAAGTCCGTCTGACCGCCGCTTTCGCGCCGGTTCCTTCAGTACGTAACCCAGGGCAAGTTTGCATGAGTGAGCTTTCGCGCATCGCGGAGATCCGCAATTCGAAAGGCCTGCATGCACGCGCCGCCGCCAAGTTCTGCAAGACGGCGGGACAGTTCGACGCGGAGATCCGGGTCGTGCGCGGCGAGAACAATGTTTCCGGCAGCTCCATCATGGGCCTTATGATGCTTGCCGCCGCGCCCGGATGTTCGATCGAGATCCGTGCGAGCGGCCCCGATGCCGAACGCGCGCTCAATGCGCTGTGCACTCTGGTCGCCAACAAGTTCGATGAAGAGTAAGCCGCCAAAAGAGGCTTCCGCTTACGGCCGCGGCGAGCGGGCGTTCGAAGGAGTTGCCGTCGGCGGCGGGATCGCGCTGGGGATCGTTCACCGGCACGACTCGCGCGCCGTCGTTCAAGTGCGGGAGCGGCGCATCCCCGTTGCAAAGATCCGCACGGAACAGCACCGCGTGCTGGAGGCCGCCGCCGACGCGGCCGGACGCATAGAGGCGCTACAGGACCGCGCCAAGCGCATGGCGGGCGCGGCCAGCGAAGAAGTGGGCTATCTGCTGGACGCCTACCAGCAAATGCTGAGCGGCTCACGTCTCGTACGCGGCGTCCAGAAGCGCATCGCCACCGACCGCATCAACGCCGAAGCGGCGGTGATGAAGGAAATCGGCCTAATGGCCGAAGCTTTTGCCGCGATGGACGATCAGTACCTGGCCGCACGCATTGCCGACATCCGCGAGGTCGGCCGGCGGCTGGTCGAAAGCCTCGGTAAAGCTGTATCGACCGGCCTCGATGATCTCCCCGCCAATGCGGTGATCGTCGCGGACGAACTCTCTCCGGCGGACACGGCGCTCCTCGATCCCAAGCGTGTGGCGGGCCTTGCGACCATCGTCGGCGGCATCGAAAGCCATACGGCGATCGTCGCCCGCAGCCTGGGGCTGCCGGCGGTCGTCGCGCCGGAGGACCTGTTGAGCGCGGTCGAAAACGGCGATGAGATCATCATCGATGGAACGGCAGGCAGGGTCCTCGTCAATCCGAGCGCCGCAAGTCTCGATAAATATCGAAAGCGCCGCGCGGCGTTCTTACGCTCGCAACAATCGCTCAAGAAGTTGAAAAGCGTTCCAGCCGTGACCCGGGACGGCTTTCGCGTCCATTTGCACGCCAACATGGAGCTGCCGAACGAAATCGCCGGTGTTCTCGCCGCGGGCGCCGAAGGTATCGGCCTGTTCCGCAGCGAGTTCATGTTCATGAACCGCGAGACGCTTCCCACCGAAGAAGAACAGTACGACGAACTCGCCCGCGTCGTGAAAAAGATGAACGGCCGGCCGGTGACGGTGCGCACTTTGGACGTGGGCGCCGACAAGCTGGGCAGCGCCGTGGGATTAAAACCCGGCCCCAACCCTGCGCTCGGCCTCAGGGCCATCCGCTTTTCGCTGACGCGCAGAAAGCTTTTGCTCACGCAGCTTTCCGCGGTCTTGCGCGCAAGCGCGCTGGGCCCGGTACGCATCCTGCTGCCCATGGTGTGCACAGTCGACGAAATCAAACAGGTGCGCCGCGCCCTGGGGCGCGTTATTGCGACCTTAAAGCGCAAGGGTGTGAAGATCGCCGATCCGCCGCCGCCGCTCGGGATCATGATTGAGATTCCCGGCGCCGCGTTAGCCGCCGATGCGCTCGCCGCGGAATCCGATTTCTTCGCCCTCGGGACCAACGATTTGACGCAATATACGCTCGCGATCGATCGCACCGATGAGCAGGTGGCGTACCTTTATAATCCGCTCCATCCGGCGGTGCTGCGCCTCATCCAGTTCACGGCCGAAGCCGCCTCGGCGGCTCGGATTCCGGTTTCGGTCTGCGGCGAAATGGCGGGCGATGAACGAATGACGCCGATCCTCCTCGGCTTCGGGATCACGGAACTCTCCATGAACCCGGCGAGCCTGCCGCGGGTGAAGAAACGCATCCTCGAACTGAACCTCGCGTCCATCAGCGGCATAGTCCGCCGCATGACCGCCGAGCCCGACCCGCAGCGTCTCAAGGTCTTCATCGATACGCTCTACCACGCGAGATAAGAGGTCCGGTCAAGCGCCGCGATGTTGCCGGGATGCTTAGGGGCTGGTATATGGCCCGGCCTTATTCACATCCATCCCGCGGAACATCCCGGAGACAGGAGAAAATCCATGAATTTCAGTGACTTCCGGGTGAAAGACATCGGTCTGGCCGATTGGGGCCGCAAGGAGATCGCGATCGCGGAGACGGAGATGCCGGGTCTCATGGCCCTGCGCGCCGAGTACGGCGCCAAACAGCCGCTCAAGGGCGCGCGCATCGCCGGCTCGCTTCACATGACGATTCAGACCGCCGTGCTGATCGAGACCTTGAAGCACCTGGGCGCAGAAGTCCGGTGGGCGTCGTGCAACATCTTCTCGACCCAGGACCAGGCAGCCGCCGCAATCGCGGCAAAGATGACCCCGGTGTTCGCGGTCAAAGGCGAAAGCTTGGAGGAATATTGGGACTACACCCACAAGATCTTCGAGTGGGCCGACGGCGGCACGCCCAATATGATCCTCGACGACGGAGGCGATGCCACCCTTCTCATCGTTTTGGGTTCCGAAGCGGAGAAGAATCCGGCGCTGATCGCCAAACCTTCGAATGAAGAAGAAACCGTCCTGTTCGCGGCGATCGCCAAACGCAACAAAGAACAGCCGGGCTGGTATGCAAAGGTCCTGAAGAATATCCGCGGCGTCTCGGAAGAAACGACGACGGGCGTTCACCGCCTCTATCAGATGGCCAAAGACGGCCGCCTGCATTTCCCGGCCATCAACGTCAACGACAGCGTCACCAAGTCGAAATTCGATAATATCTACGGCTGCCGCGAGAGCTTGGTCGACGGCATTCGCCGCGCGACCGACGTGATGATGGCGGGCAAGGTCGCGATGGTGGCCGGCTTCGGCGACGTCGGCAAGGGCTCCGCCGCTTCGCTGCGCAATGCCGGGTGCCGGGTTATGGTATCGGAAATCGACCCGATCAACGCGCTGCAGGCCGCGATGGAAGGCTATGAAGTCGTGACGATGGAAGATGCCGCGCCGCGGGCAGACATTTTCGTGACCGCAACCGGCAATCTCGACGTGATCACCGTCGATCACATGCGCAAAATGAAAGACCGTGCGATTGTGTGCAACATCGGTCACTTCGATACGGAAATCCAAACCGAAGCGCTGCGGAACTTCAAATGGCACAATGTGAAGCCGCAGGTGGACGAGGTGGAATTCCCGGACGGCAAGCGCATTCTCCTCCTGGCCGAAGGCCGACTGGTGAACCTCGGCTGCGCCACGGGCCACCCGAGCTTCGTGATGAGCGCTTCGTTCTCCAACCAGGTGCTGGCCCAGATCGAGCTGTGGACCAACAACGCGAAGTACGAGAAGAAGGTTTATGTGCTACCGAAGCACCTGGACGAGAAAGTCGCCGAACTTCACCTCGCCAAGGTCGGCGCGAAGCTCACCAAGCTGACAGCCAAGCAGGCCGCGTACATCGGCGTGAACGAGGCCGGACCGTTCAAGCCGGAAACCTACCGATATTAACGTAAGATGACGCTCGCGGCTGGCGACAGCCGCGCGTTCCGGCGGTATCTTCCCAGGAGTGGGGAGTGGTGAGGGCTGAGTGCCGACGGGGACACTGGATCTATTGACGCCATCTGTCCTCGTCGGGCTGATCGCCGTCCTCGTTATCGTACCGCCGGCAGTTTGGGCGCTGTGGCGTCAGCATAAATACTGGCGTGAAGCGGAATTGGAGGCAAGCCGCGCGCGCTATGGCCGCACCGCCGTCCAAGCCGCGCTGGAGACCGCGCCGGAAGGATACTTCGCCTGGTTTCACCAGCCGATCGCGGGCGAGGATCAAGAGGCGCGCGCCCTGCCCCGCTTCCGAGAGACGGGCTACTGCTCGCGCCGCCTTGCCGTTCTCCTGGACCTCTTTCGCGGGATGGAAGCCACGTTCGACGATGTGATCGAAGGCTTCGACAAGGCCTCGCAGGACCGCTTGCGCATGGCCATCGCTCAGTTGCGCGGCGGCGGTGCGGGTTTTCAAATCGACCTCAATCATAATGCAACGGGACGGCGCATCCAGGTGCGGGGCGTGCGCGCGACGGATGCCGACGGCCGCACCATGGCCGACGTCGTGTGGATGAACGACGTCACCGAGGGCGCGGCCGCAGTCGATACGCTCACAACCGAAAGCGAGTCCCTTAAGCGCGAATGCACGCTGCTGAAGGCAGCGCTGGACGGGATCGCGGAACCGGTGTGGCTGCGCGACGACGATCTTTCGCTGATCTATTGCAACAAAGCATACGTCAAAGCCGTCGACGGCAAAGATGCGCAGGACGTGGTCGCGCGCGGCCGTGAGCTGGCGCCGCGCGCTCTTGTACGGGAAGCACGCGCGCTGGCGGCAGCGGCGCGGGCCTCGGGCGAGACGCGCCGTATGCCCTTTCATATGGTCATCGAAGGCAGCCGGCGGCTGATGGAAGTGACCGAGGTGCCGGTCGACGGCGATGGCGCGCCGCGCTCGGAAAGCGAGGAAACAAGTGCGCCGCTGTTCTCCGACGGCAGCGGGCGAATGACGGCGGGACTTGCTTACGACATCACGCGTCAAGAGGAGCTCGAAGTGCGGCTGAAGCGCGAAGCCGCTGCGCACGCCGACGTTCTGGAGCGCCTGGGTACCGCGATCGCCATTTTTGGACCGGATACGCGACTGATCTTCTTCAACACCGCCTACGCGATGTTGTGGGACTTAAGTCCAGGCTGGCTTCTGGATGGGCCGTCTTACGCCACGGTACTGGATACCCTGCGCGGCGAGCGGCGGCTTCCTGAAGTCGCCGACTTCCCGGCGTATAAGGAAAAGGAGCTGGCGCGGTTCAATTCCCTGATCGAGCCGACCGAGGACGTGCTCCACCTGCCCGGCGGCGGCACGCTGCGGCGCGTCATCGCCCCACATCCCATGGGCGGGCTCCTGACCACGTATGAGGACATCACCGACCGACTCGCTCTCGAACGGTCGTACAACACCTTGATCGCCGTTCAACGCGAGACCATCGACAACCTGCAGGAAGCCGTCGCCGTCTTCGGCGCCGAGGGACAGCTGCGCCTCGCCAATCCGGCCTTCGCTGAGCTCTGGAACATCGGGGTCGACACGCTGCGCGAGGGACCGGCCATGAATACGGTCATCGACGCCTTCCGCGATTTCTTCGACGACGAGACGGTCTGGGGGAGGCATCGCGCCGTCATGCTGGCCGCCCTGGACGGCGAACGCCAGCGCGTCACGCAGCAGGGCCGCGTCGTGCGGCGCGACCGTTCGGTGCTGGAATTCATATCGGTTCCGCTGCCCGACGGCGGCGCATTGTTCTGCTACAACGACGTTTCGGCGCCCGAAAGGGTTGCACATCAATTGCGCAGCCGCGCCGAAGCGCTGGCCGCGACCGACAAACTGCGCTCGGAGTTCATGAGCAACTTCCTTGTCGAGCTGGAAGCTTCGGCGCAATCGGCCGACACCGATCCCTCGCGCGCCCGCGTTTTCCGGACGCTGGTGGAGGACCTTCGCGACCTGTCCGGCATCGACGCCGGCCAACAGACACTGCACCTGGATTCCTTCGACGTCCGCGCCCTCGCGGACCGCATCGCGACGGCAACCCATGAAAGCTTCAGGCGCCGGAACAAACGGCTGGTCGTCGATTGCGCGCCCGACGCCGGCTGGATGGTCGGCGACGCCGCCCGCATAAAGCAAACGCTCTATCATCTGGTCATTGCCGCGCTAAAGACAACGCACGGGGACGTGGTTGCCGTGGTCGTTACGCGCGAAGGCAGTGGCGTCGTGTTCGCAGTCCGTTATGCGGCACAGCATGATGGACGAACGCCCGCGCTGAGCATTCACCTTGCCGAGAGGATCGCCGAGCTTCATGGCGGGGGCGTCTCGTTCGGCGACGCGGGCGGGGACGCGGTCGTGAGCGTGCGTCTTCCGGCGGGCGGGGTGTCCGCACGGGCTGCGACCTCCTGACATCCATGACCGGCCTGCCACTCTTGAAGGACATGGCCCTTCAGCGGGAACGCGATACCCTCGCGCTCGGAGCCGCGCTCGCGACACTGGCAAGACCCGGCGATATACTCGCATTAAATGGTCCGCTCGGCGCGGGGAAGACGACCCTCGCCCGCGGGTTCATCACCTCCCGGACACATGTGGACGAGGATGTCGTGAGCCCGACTTTCACGCTCGTGCAAGTCTATGATGCAGAGGCGGCGCCGATATGGCATTTCGATCTTTACCGCCTGACGCGCGCGGCGGACGTGCTGGAGTTGGGCTGGGAGGAAGCTATGAGCGGGGGCATCATCCTCGTTGAATGGTCCGAGCGTCTCGGGCCGCTTCTGCCGCCGCAGCGTCTCGAGGTCGTCCTTGCGCCCCACCGCGGAGGCGAGGCGCGAAGCGCAAAGATCTACGGCGGCCGCCATTGGAAGGACCGGATTGCGGAATTGAGAGATGGCTGAGAACCGGGAAGGCGTGATCGCAGGATTCCTGCGCAAACATAATTGGCACCATGCGGAACGCGGCCGGCTGGCGGGGGATGCGTCCTTCCGGAAGTATGATCGCCTCAAAGGACCGCGGGGACCCGCCGTCCTGATGGACGCGCCGCCGCCGCAAGAAGACGTGCGGCCCTTTGTCCGCATCGCACGCCATCTGTTCAAACATGGCTTCGGGGTTCCCGAGATCCTCGCCGAAGATCCGGACGCCGGTCTCCTCCTTCTCGAGGACCTCGGGGACGACACGTATACGCGGCTGCTCGGGCGCGGCCACGACGAGCGGGAGCTTTATGCCTTGGCGATAGATGCCTTGATCGCTCTGCATCGTCTTCCGTCCCGCGATGCGATTCCCGATGGCGTGATCCCCTATGGCGAAGCGCGCCTGATCGAGGAGGTTAGCCGGGTGAACAGTTGGTACCGCCAGCTTGTCGGTGCGCCTCCCCTGTCGGCCCACACGGAAAGAACCTATGGGGAAATCTGGGCGCGCATCTTGCCGCGGGCGTGGAAGGTGCCGACCGCACTGGTTTTGTTCGATTTCCACATCGACAATCTCATGATCGTTCAGGGCCGGACCGGGCTGCGGGCGTGCGGCATTCTCGATTTCCAGGACGCGGTTGCCGGCCCGATCACCTACGACCTCATGTCGCTGCTGGAGGATGCGCGCCGCGACATTGCGCCGGCGCTGGTGGCGGAGATGCAGGAACGCTACCTCGCAGTATTCCCGAAAATCCGGCGGGAAGATTTCGATCTTTCCTGGGCAATCATGGCAGCGCAGCGGCATACCCGCGTCCTCGGCACGTTCGCGCGGCTCAAGCTGCGCGACAACAAGCCGCACTACCTCGTACACATGCCGCGGCTGTGGCGCTACATGGACCTCTGCCTTGCCCATCCGGCGTTGAAGGACCTGAAAGCCTGGTTCGACCAGAATTTCCCGCCCGAGCTACGCCAGGTCGCGGCATGATGCCGACACGAGCAATGCTGTTGGCGGCAGGTCTCGGGCAACGCATGCGCCCCGTGACCGACACCATTCCAAAGCCGCTCGTCCAGGTCGGCGGCAAGACCCTGATCGATTGGACCCTGGATTCTCTGCAACGTGCGGGGATTTTGGAAGCGGTCGTCAACGTTCACTATCTGGCACCGCTCCTTGTCCGCCATCTCGCGGGCCGATCGGCCCCACGCATTGTCATTTCGGATGAAAGCGACCGGCTTCTGGATACCGGCGGCGGGGTCACCAAGGCTCTGCCCCTTCTCGGCGCTGAAGCGTTCTTTGTCTGCAATTGCGACGCGATCATCGATGGCGCCATAACAGCGCTTCGCCGTCTTGCGAACGCGTGGAACGATGATCTCGACGTTCTCATGCTCGTTCATCCGCGCGAAAAGGCCTATGGTTTCGACGGTGCGGGAGATTTCTTCGTCGATCCGGACGGCCGGATGAGACGCCGGGGCACTGCCCCTGCGGCGCCTTACGTTTATGCGGGACTTTTCATCATTCACCCCCGGGCGTTCGCCGAGGCTCGTGTGGAACCCTTTTCGCTCAATCGGATTTGGGACAAAGCCATTGCGGCCGACCGCATGCGCGGGATCATCCATGACGGCCGGTGGTTCCACGTCGGGACGCCGAGCGCGATCGGTGAGACGGAAGCGCTGCTCATGCACGAAGCGGCATTGTGACACAGGCGCGGGGCGAGAGCTGGAGGACGCTGGCGGCGGCAAAACCGGCGGTCTTCAATATTCCGGCACGCGCTGCCTTTGTCGACGAACTGGCCCGCGGCATCCTTGGCGATGCCGGCGAGGACCCCCTCGCCCTCACGGCCATCACCGTCTTGCTTCCGACGCGGCGCGCCTGCCGTTCCCTGCGCGAGGCGTTCCTGCGCTTGAGCGGCGGAAAGCCGGTTCTTCTGCCTCGTCTTCTTCCACTGAACGAGCTTGACGAAGAGAACGCCCTATTCTCGGGGTTCGCCGCCGCCGAAACGCTCGAATCGATCCCGCCGTCCATCGCGCCACTGAAACGCCAGCTTCTTCTTGCCAAGCTCATTCAGGCGAGACAGGTCGCAGGGCGCGCCCCGCATCTCGAGGAGGCCCTAAGGCTTGCGGTTGAACTCGCACGCCTCATCGACCAGGTGCAAACGGAGCGCCTGAATTTCGATCGCCTCGCGGACCTGGCGCCGGCGGCGTACGCGGCACACTGGCAAGATACTCTCAGGTTTCTCGAGATCGTGACCAAGTTCTGGCCCATGGTTCTCGAAAGCGACGGCACGGTCGATCCTGTGGAGCACCGCAACCGTGTCTTTGCCGCGCAAGCAGCGTCGTGGGCCGCACGGCCGCCCGGACCTATCATCGCCGCGGGCTCGACGGGCAGCATGCCCGCGACCGCCGACCTGCTGGCCGCCGTCGCCCGCCTCCCGGATGGCTGCGTGGTGCTGCCCGGGCTCGACCAACGGCTGGAAGACGAAGGTTGGGCCGCCATCGACGAAAGCCATCCGCAATACGGCATGAAGGCGCTTCTCAAGCACATCGGATTGTGCCGCGAGGAGGTGCGGCCATGGCCGACGACGCGCGGCGCCGAGACCGCGCGGGAACATCTCGTCACCGAGATGATGCGCCCGGCCGAGACGACCGAAATGTGGCGCAGCCTCGACAGTATTCCGCAAGACGCGGTGAAGGACCTCATCCGCATCGACTGCGCCGGCGCGCGGGAGGAAGCCGAAGCGATCGCACTGATCATGCGTGAAACGCTCGAAGAGGAGGGACGGACGTGTGCCTTGGTGACGCCGGACCGGCGCCTGGCGGAGCGTGTCGGCTTTGAGCTCAAGCGTTGGAAGATCGACATTGACGATTCCGCGGGCCGCAGCCTGGACAAGACGCCGGTCGGCACGTTCTTGCGCTTGACGGCGGCGATGGTCGCCGAGCAGTTCGCGCCCGTAGGCACGCTGGCGGCCTGCAAACACCCATTGGCGGCCGCCGGGACGGAAGAAGTCATATTCCGCGGCCTGACCCGAATGGCGGAACGCTTCATGCTTCGCGGTCCCCGGCCCGCCGCCGGCCTTGAAGGATTGAGAGAGCTCGCGCGGTCGTTGACCTATCGCCGCGACGAGGTCTCGGATTGGGTGGCGCGTCTCGACAGGTGCTTTGCGATCTTTGCGCAAGTCATGGAGCGAGACGAGGTCGCGCTCGACGAGGTCCTGACGGCGCATATGGAGGCGGCAGAAGCTTTTGCGACCACGCCCGAGCTGCCTGGCGCGCTGAGGCTTTGGGCAGGGGACGCGGGCGAAGCGATGGCGGAACTTGCGGCCGAGCTGACGGCGCACGGTGCGATCGTCGCGCGCTTTGCGCCTTCGCTTTACCCCAGCGTGCTGGACGCCTTGCTCACTGGGCACGTGGTTCGACCGCGCTTTGGACGACATCCGCGCCTTTCGATCCTCGGCCCCCTGGAGGCGCGCCTACAGCGGTTCGATACTTTGATCCTGTCCGGACTCAACGAAGGCACCTGGCCGGCCGAAACCCCGGCGGACCCATGGATGAGCCGGCCCATGCGGGCGGCGTTCGGCTTGCCCTCTCCGGAGCGGCGTATTGGACTTGCGGCGCATGACCTTGCGGAAGCCTTATGTGCTCCGCACGTCATTCTTACGCGCGCGGCAAAAATGGACGGCACTGCGACCGTGCCCTCGCGCTGGCTGATGCGTCTCGAACAAATCATCACCGCCGCAGGGCTGATGGAACCTTGGCGAGAGGCCAATAGTCCCTGGCTGGCGTGGGCCGCCGCCCTGACACAGCCGCGCGAGTTTGCGATAGCGAAGCCGCCGGCGCCGCGCCCACCCGTTGCCGCGCGGCCGCGAAAGTTATCGGTAACGCAGGTCGAAACGTGGATGCGTGATCCTTATGGGATTTACGCGCGATGCGTTCTGGGCCTCGAGGCTCTTGCAGACCTCGATCAGGATGCGAGTCTTGCCGACTACGGCTCGCTGACGCACAAGGCCCTTCAGGACTTCATCGCGGTGTATCCGTCGGGCCCTCTACCCGATACGGCCCACGAGGAACTGTGCGCGATCGGCCGCAGGCTATTCGACAGCGGCAGCGTACGCCCCGCGGTGATGGCATTCTGGTGGCCGCGATTTGAGCGGATCGCGACATGGTTCGTCCGGCACGAGCGGTCACGCCGCGCCGGCTTGAAGCGCGCCCACGTCGAGCGGCGGGGGGAGATGACGCTGAGCGCCCCCGCAGGCCCATTCACCTTGATCGCGAAGGCCGATCGCATCGATGAAACCACGGGCGGGCTTGCGGTCATCGACTATAAGACCGGCGCCGTGCCGAGCGACAAAATGGTTCATGCAGGGTTCTCCCCACAGCTTCCGTTGGAGGCGGCGATGGCCCTTGCGGGCGGATTTGCCGATGTACCCCGCGCCGCGGTCGCCGAAATCGCCTTTTGGTCGCTGCACGGACGTAAAGATGGCGGCGAGGCCTGCGAAGTGAAAGGTGACGCCGGCGAGTTGGCCGCGCAGGCACGCGAGGGCCTGCTCAAGCTTATCGCGGCGTTCGATGATCCGAACACGCCTTATGAAGCGCGGCCGAATCCGGACGTCGCGCCTGTCTATAGCGACTACCAGCATCTGGCGCGCGTCAAAGAGTGGATAACCGCCGGCGAGGAAGAATCGTGACGGCCTCGCCCATCCAGCTCGCCGAGCGAAGCCAGAAGGCCGCCGTGAATCCGGCTGCCACTGTCTGGGTGAATGCCTCGGCCGGGTCGGGCAAAACGACGGTGCTTACCAACCGCGTCATGGCGCTGTTGCTGGCCGGAACGCCGCCGCACAAGATTCTCTGCCTGACATTCACCAAGGCCGCGGCCGCCGAAATGAGCAACCGCATTGGCAAGAAGCTCGCGTCGTGGGTGACGATGGACGAGGACGATCTTGCCAAACAATTAGAGAGCCTCCATCCGACGGCCCCCGACCGAGCGCTTCTGGACCGCGCACGCCGCCTGTTTGCGCGTGTCCTCGACGCGCCGGGCGGACTGCAAATCTCCACGATCCACGGCTTTTGTCAGTCGCTGCTGCGGCGGTTTCCGCTGGAAGCGGGCGTACCTCCTCATTTCACGGTGATGGATGAGCGCGATTCACGCGAAACGCTCGCCAAGGCTCAGGAGCTGTGTATTGCGCAAGCGCATCACGGCGGCGACGAGGCGCTGGCCGAGGCCCTCAAACTCATCACGGCGCGCGTGCACGAGCGGCATTTTGCCGACCTTATGGACGCTCTTGCGGCCTGCCGGACGAAACTGTCGCGCATGTTCGAAGCTCACGGCGGCTTTGAGCCTCTCACCCAAGCCTTGCGCAAAAAGCTGCGGCTGCCTGCAAGCGCAACCGAGCTGTCATTGCTGACAGAAGCATGCCGCGACGTCGCGTTCGACGTGAGCGCGCTTCAGCGCGTGTGCGCCGCGCTCGATTCCGGAACGGCGACCGACAGGGACCGTGCGGCCGCTGTGCGGACATGGCTTACCCAACCGGACGCTCGGATCACAAGCTTCGACGCCTACACCGCGGCGTTCCTGACGCAAGAGGACGAGCCGCGAGCGCGCCTTGCGACAAAAGCCGTCATCACCGCCCTCCCCGATGCGCTGACCATCCTTGCGGCGGAGGCGGAGCGGGTACGCGCCGTGCGCATGATGTGCAGGGCCGCGCGCGTGGCCGCCAACACGGAAGCGCTGCTGCGCCTCGGCGCCCGTATGATCGACATTTACGCGTCGGAGAAATCGCGACGCGGACTGCTGGATTATGACGATTTGATTCAAAAAGCACGGCGCTTGCTGGAGCGCGACGGCGCGGCCGCCTGGGTGCTGTACAAACTCGACGGCGGGCTGGATCACATTCTCATCGACGAGGCGCAGGATACAAACCCCGACCAGTGGGCCATCGTCGATATCATATCGCGTGAGTTTTTCGCCGGGCTAGGCATGCATGAAGACAAGTCGCAGAGCCCGCGGACGATATTTGCCGTCGGCGACCGCAAGCAGTCCATCTACGGCTTTCAAGGTGCGGCGCCGGACGAGTTCGAGCGGATGAAGCACCTGGTCATGAGCCGTGTGCAGGCGGTCAACCAATCCTGGGACAACCCAACGCTCAATGTCTCGTTTCGATCGGTCGACGCCGTCCTCCAGGTGGTCGATCATGTCTTCAACCAAGACGCCGCCCGCGACGGCGTGGCCGACGAAGACGTGACGCATATCGCGGCGCGCACAGGCAATGCCGGTCTCGTGGAGCTCTGGCCGGCTATCGAGCCGCGGGCGACCGATAACGTGCCGGCGTGGATGCCGCCGGTCGAACGCCGCAAGAGCGATTCGCCGCCGAGCCGGTTGGCCGGAGTGCTCGCACGGCGGATCCATCACCTGATCGCCGGCGGGGAGATGCTCGAGTCGCAAGGCCGTTCGATCAAAGCCGGCGACATCATGGTTCTAGTGCGCCGGCGAACCGCCTTTGTGGAAGACCTTGTGCGCCAACTCAAGACAATGAAGGTACCCGTTGCCGGTGTCGACCGCATGGTCTTGACCGATCAGATGGCGGTCATGGACCTCATGGCCCTTGGAGAGTTCCTGCTGCTGCCGGAAGACGATCTGACGTTGGCGACCGTCTTGAAAGGGCCGCTGATCGATCTTAGCGAGGAAGAACTCTTCACACTCGCCCATGGGCGCGGCGAGAAGCGCCTGTGGGAGGCGCTTTCGACGCATGCCGGCAGTTCTTCGCGGTTCGGCGCGGCCCATGCCGCCCTCGCTGATCTCCTCGCAAAGACGGACTACCTGACGCCGGTCGAACTCTACGGGTATGTCCTCGTGGCCTGTGCCGGCCGCAAAAAGCTACTGACGCGTCTCGGGCTCGACGCGGAAGATCCCATCGATGAGTTCATGACGCTCGCGCTGTCGTATCAGGACAGGCATATCCCAACCCTCCAGGGATTCCTGCACTGGCTGTCCGCCGGAGACGCGGAGATCAAACGCGACCTGGAAGGCAGTGGTGGCGATGCGGTGCGTGTCATCACCGTTCACGGCGCGAAAGGCCTTCAGGCGCCCATCGTCTTCCTGCCCGACACGATGCAGACGCCGACGTTTCAGGATCGGCTGCTGTGGACGAGGGACGACAAGCCGCTGATGTTGTGGTGCGCCGCGGCGCCTGAAATTGACCCCGTGACACGCGCGGTGCGCGATGAACTCTGCGCCGCGCAGGAGCACGAGTACCGGCGCCTGCTCTACGTCGCCATGACCCGGGCCGAAGATCGGCTTTATATATGCGGGTGGCAAAATCGACGCGCGCGCGGCACGTGGACCAGCTGGTACGAAATGGCGCATGCAGGCCTGCGCGCCTCGCCCTTAACAGAAAAGCTCGTGGACCCGTTCCTTGCCCAAACCGGTGCGTTCGGGAGTGCCGAAGTCTTACGGCTGCAGACCGCGCAGGAGCGGCCACCGCGCGGCACGCCAAAACACGAACGCCGCGCGCCTATACCGCCGCTGCCGGCGTGGACGGCGCGCGACGCACCGCCCGAGCTCTCCCCGCCCCGGCCGCTGGCCCCTTCGCGGATCGGCATCGAAGATCCGCCCGCGAATTCACCTGTCGTGGATAAGCGCCAGCGCTTCCAGCGCGGCCGAATCATCCACCGCCTCCTCCAGAGCCTTCCCGACCTCGCTCCGGAGCGGCGCCGCGCGGCCGCCGATGCATTCCTCGCGCGGCATTCCTTGGAACTCGATCCGGATACGCGTACGTCATTGGCGCGCGAGACAATCGCAATTCTGGAACATCCCGATTTTGCCCCGTTGTTCACACCGGGCACGTCGCGCGCCGAAGTCCCCGTCATCGGGCTATTCGGCCGTTTTGCGCTGTCGGGCCAAGTGGACCGTCTGGCTATCACGGAAAAGGAAGTCTGGATCATCGACTATAAGACCAATCGGCCCCCGCCCCGCGCCGCGGTCGATGTGGACAAGAGCTATGTCTACCAGCTGGCAGCGTACCGCCGCGCCCTGCAGGGGATCTATCCGGGACGTCAGGTCCACTGCGTTCTATTGTGGACCGATGGGCCGTTCTTGCTGGAACTTCCCGCCCAGCAAATGGATGACCTGCTTGCGAGTTCCGGCCTAATCTAGGCGGATGAACACGGCCGCGGCCCAGACACCAAACCTTGCCGACCAGACGCGCAGCGCGGACGGCGTTCTGCTGCGCGAATGTTGGTATTACGCGGCACCGTCCCTCGCCCTCAAACGGCGCACCACTATCCACCGCACGCTGTTGGGCGAAGCGGTGCTGCTCGGCCGCGACGCGGACGGCAAAGTATTTGCATTGCGCGACACATGCCCGCATCGCGGCACGCTTTTGTCAAAAGGGGTCTTCGACGGGCGGGAGGTGCAATGTCCCTATCATGGTTGGCGCTTTGCAACGGACGGCCAGTGCACGGCCATTCCCTCTCAGCTCGCCGATCAGAAGCCGCAGGCGAAGGACATCCGCGCCCATACCTACCGCCTTGCGGAGCGCGACGGAAATGTTTGGATCTACATCGGCGCGAAGAAAGACGACCTGCCGCCGGTTCCCGCCGTGCCTGCCGTCGGCGCGCGGTTTCAACTGCATGTGTCTTCGATCTTCGCCTGCAATATCGACGTGGCCGTTTCCGGGCTCATGGATCCTGCTCACGGCGCTTTCGTCCATCGGTCGGCCATTTGGCGCCGCGCCGACAGCATCTATGCCAAGGAAAAAGCCTTCTCGCCGCTGCCTGAAGCCGAAGGCCTCGGCTGGCGCATGGACCGGCACCCTGCGTCGCGTAATTCACGGGCCTATAGGCTGTTCCTGGGCGGTGCGCCGGAAACGGAGATCAGCTACAGAATCCCGGCCACGCGAATCGAGCATGCGCGGACAAAGAAGTATAACTACTGCGGTTTGACGGCGTGTACGCCGATCACCGCCGAGCGAACCGAAGTCCACCACGTGATGTACTGGGACGTTCCCGGAGGAGCGATGTTGCGCCCCGTCGTACGCGCGCTCGCGAAGCGATTCCTGGAGCAAGACCGCCGGGCGGTCATGGCGATGCAGGAAGGCCTCGCGTTCAATCCGCAGACCATGCTGATTCAGGACGCCGACACGCAGACCCGCTGGTACTTTCGCTTGAAACGGGAGGTCATAGCGGCGCAAGCGGAAGGCCGTGCGCCACGCAATCCTCTCATGCCTGTGATGCTTCGGTGGCGGAGCTGAATATTCCGCGCGCTTGACGCGTGGGACACCCCTCCCTAGATTCGGCACACCTTTCCTCTCGGGCGCCCCGCGCCGTAAACAAGGATTTCTTCCATGAAAGACGTGTCCGACGACTCCTTCGAACAGGACGTGCTGAAGGCCAGCGGGCCTGTGCTTGTCGACTTTTGGGCGGAGTGGTGCGGACCCTGCCGGCAGATCGCGCCGTCGCTGGAGAAACTGGATAAAGAGCTGTCGGACAAACTGACGTTCACGAAAATCAATATCGACAACAATCCCAACACCCCGACGCAATTCGGCGTACGCGGCATTCCGACGCTGATGATCTTCAAGAACGGCCAGGTGGCCGCCACCAAGGTCGGCGCGCTGCCGGAAAGTAAATTGAAGGAATGGATCCAGCAGTCGCTCTAAACCTGCGGCATTCGCGCGCAAAGGCTTCGTCCGGGAACGGACGGGGCCTTTTGCCTTTTTAGGCCGGGGCGCTTAAAAGGAGCGGAGGCAGGGGGCTTCATGACAACGACGACCGGCGGCTACGTGACCGACACGGCCTACGTGGCCGAGTTTTACGGCGATCATGCTCCGTCGCACATGAATCTCATCGCCGCCGCGAACGGCTACCGCCCGCGTTCCCTATCCGGCGATTTCACCTGGTGCGACTACGGCTGCGGCAACGGGATCACGGCGAACGTCCTGGCCGGCTGCTTCCCCAACGCCAAATTCTACGGCATCGACTTCCTTCCGGCCCATACGCGCACGGCCGAACTGCTGTCGATGCGCGGGGGGCTGAACAATACGACCTTTATCCAGAAGAGTTTCACGGATTTGGGCGAGAAGGAGGTTCCTCCTCTCGACTTCGCCGTCATGCATGGCGTGTTGTCCTGGATCAACGAAGCGACGCGCAATGCGGTCCTGGATGATGCCGCGCGCCGTTTGAAGCCCGGCGGCCTGCTCCTGACCGGGACGAACGCCATGCCGGGCTGGGCTGCGAAGCTGCCCTTGCGCAACATGGTCTACTCCCTCACCCGCGACGGACAGAACTCGCTGGAACGGGCACAGGTCGGCCTTGACTGGCTCAAGAAGCTGAAGAACGCCAAGGTAAAATACTTCCGCGACAACCCGGCCCTCGCCGAAGCGGTGGACGAGCTCGAGCGCCTGGACCTGCGCTACATGGCGCACGAATACTTCAATGAACATCTGAAGGCGTTTTATTTCGCCGAGCTGAAAGCCATGATGGAAGCCCGCGGCCTTCGTTTCGCCGGCTGTGCGCGGCTGTTCCTGAACATGGTCGACCTTTCGGTCCCCCAGGCGTTGCAGGACGAGTTCCGCGCCGTCAAGACGCGGGCCGAGCTCGAAGCCAAGCGGGACTTTATCCGGAACGAAACCTTCCGGCGGGATATCTGGATCAAAGGCGAACCTCTGAAGAGCGAAGAGGAGTGGTTGGCCGTCAATCAAGATCAGGTCTTTGGAACGCTCGATCCTCTTTCAAAGATCGACCAGTCCGTAGCTTTTGGCGATATCGAGCTCAGCTACAAGAACGAACCTTTCGCGGCCCTGCTGAAACTCGTCACTCAAAACGCGATCAGCGTACGCGAAATGGAAGCCTCGCCCGCCTTGGCCGGGCTGTCACCCTGGACCCGGTTCGAGGCCGCCCGATTACTGGCCGCCGGCGGCCAAGTCCTCTCCTTCCCGCATTCCACGCGGGCGGTCAAAGTGTCCAGGGACGCACGGCTTTCGATGCCGGCCGTCAACCGCGGACTGATCAAGGAGCTGTGCATGTCGGCGCCGAAGATCGCGCTCGCCGCCCCGAACGCCGGTACCGGCGTGGAAGTGAGCAATATCGACGCCATCCTTCTGCTCGCGCGCTGCGACAAAGGCCGGGAAGCTACAGTCAAAACGGCGGCCAAGGTATTGGGCGGCGACGCGGGCGATTTTGTCATCGGCAACAAGACGCTGACGCCGCAACAGGCGGAGACCCACCTGAAAGAGCGTTTTTCTGCGCTGGAAAGCACGATGTTCGATAAGTTCGTGGAGATCGGCGTCATCAGCGTCGAGAATTAAGCCATTGACGCCGTGCGGCGGCGGGGATTTCCTTAAGGAACTCCACAATGGGATGCGCGGATGCGCACAGCGGCCCTGGTCCTTCTGCTTCCGACGGCTGCGTTTTCGGCGGACGCCGAAATGCAGACGCCGCCGCTGACTCTTACCTTTTCCTCAAACCAGGCCCTCTGCGCTGCCGCGGAAAAGGCGGTCGCGACCGAGCCGCCCTGCCGCGCCTTCGACAGCGCGTCGTGTCCCAAGCCCGATGTCCTGAAATTCCGCCCGCTCGCCAGCGATCAGTACGGTTCCACCGAAGTCGCCCTTGCGCCGGAAATTCCATCGGCGAAATTCAACGTGGTCTACCTTCAGCGGTTCAAAGGCGACCAACTGCCACGGCTGCTGGAGACCTGGAAGATCGACCGCGCACGACTGCAGAGCGTCTTCGCGCTGCCGCCGGGAAGATCTCAAACGAATGGTCGGCAACGACCGATCTTCTGGGGGAGCCTCACGCCGTCGTGCGTGAATGCTCCGGCGCCTGGCATTATGGCGCCTATTACCGCTGCAATCGGGTGACCAAGCTCACATTTCTGAAGCTTGTCCGCGATGCCCTGGCCGAAACCTCCTGTGAGTTCGTTTTCCTGGAAAAAAAGTAGCGGCGTCAGTCTTCCAGCAACGCCCTGTTGGTGCGGTCCGTCATCATCAGGACCGAGACGAAGCTGATGACGCAGCCCACCGCCAAATAGGCGGCGATGGCAAAGCCGCTGCCTGTCTTCTGAAGGAGATACGTGGCAATCAGCGGCGCCGGACCGCCGGCGAAGACCGAAGCGAGCTGGTAGCCCATCGACGAACCGGAATAACGCAGGCGGCCTTTGAAGCACTCGGCGATCAGCGCGGCCTGCGGTCCGAACATGATGTCATGGAACGGCAGGGAGAAGATGATGGCCAAGAACACCCACAGCGGAACGCGCGTATCGAGCGCGGCGAAATAGGCAAAGCTGAACACGGCCAACAGCACGGCGCCTGTCAAGTAGGTGCGGCGGCGACCCCAGCGGTCCGAGAGCCAGCCGAACAGCGGAATTGTAATGCATGACACGGCGGCGCAAACCATGACGGCACGCAGGAGATCGTTCCGCTCGAGGCCCAATTGCGCGGTGCCGTACACGAAAATGAAGGCCGTAAAGATGTAGAACGCCGACTGCTGGCCCGTCCGGGCGAAGGCCGAGAGGAGTATTTCGCGCGGGTGCTCCTTGAGCGCCTGGATCATGGGTTGGCGCTCGATCTTGTTTTCGGCCTCCAGCTTGCGGAATGTCGGCGTCTCAAGGATGCCGAGGCGGATGTAAAGACCCACGCCGACGAGGAGAATGCTGAGCAGGAAAGGAATGCGCCATCCCCAGTCGAGGAAGGCGTCACCGGAAATCTCGGCAAATACGTAGACCGCAAGATTGGCGGTGAACACCCCCATCGGAACACCCCATTGAGGCCAGGACGTGACAAAGCCCCGATGCTTGTCGGTTTTCGCCCACTCCATGGCGAGCAGAACCGCGCCGCCCCATTCGCCGCCGACGCCGATACCCTGGATGAACCGCAGCGCAGTCAGGATGATCGCACCCCAGATGCCGATGACTTCGTAGCTCGGCACGAGACCGACGAGAAAGGTCGCAATGCCCATCAGCAACAGCGTGGCGACCAGTGTGCCTTTCCGGCCGATGCGGTCGCCGTAATGGCCGAAGATCGCAGCGCCTACGGGACGCGCGAGGAAGCCTACAAAATAGATGGAAAAGGCCTGGAGTATTCCGACGGCGGGATCAGACTGCGGAAAATAGAGTTTGGCGAAGACGAGCCCCGTGACCGTCGAATAGAGAAAGAAATCGTACCATTCGATCGTGCTGCCGATGGCGCTTGCGATCACTGCGCGGTTGAGCTGCTTGCGTTGATCGGCCTCGGAAAGCTGCGGCATCGCGACGTCGGCCATCAACGGTATTCCTGCTCTGAATCGATGTCCTTCCCGGTGCGGTCCTTGAGGGCCAGGGTCGCGGCGATACTGATCAAACAGCACACGAAAAGATAAGCCGCGATCGCATATCCGGAGCCGTAGTAGGCGAGAAGAGCCGTCGCGACAATCGGCGCCGGACCGCCGGCGACGATCGCGGTGAGCTGATAACCGATCGAGGCGCCGGAATAGCGAAGCCGGCCGGTGAAGCTCTCGGCGATCAGCGCAGCTTGAGGTCCATACATCATGCTGTGCGCCAGCAGGGAAATTGCGATGGCAGCAAAAGTTGCCGTAGGAGACGCTCCCATCATCGCGAAATAGACAAAACTGAAGACCGCCGTGAACGAGACGCCGATGAGGTACATCTTGCGGCGGCCGATGCGGTCGGACAGGTAGCCCGAGAGCGGAATCCACACGAACCCAAGCAGGGCGGCGATCAGAAGGGCTTCGAGCAACACGTCACGCGAGTACTTCAGGTACTGGGTGCCGTAAGCCAGGACAAAGGTCGTAAAGATATAGAACGAAGCGTTCTCGCCGACGCGCGCGAGAGCCGACAAGATGATTTCCTTCGGATGCCGCTTGACGACTTCGAGCATCGGCGCTTCGGCAATCTCATTCTTTTCCTGCAGCTTGCGGAAGGTCGGCGTCTCGACCACACCGAGCCGGATATACATGCCCACGCCGACGAGAAACAGGCTGAGGAAGAAAGGAATCCGCCAGCCGTAGGTGAGGAAATCATCCCCAGTGGCAAGGCTTACGCCCAGCACGACCAAGTTGGCGAGCGCAAGACCGAGCGGCACGCCGAATTGCGGCCAGGAGGCGGCAAAGCCGCGATGCTTGTTGGTGCGCGTCCATTCCATCGACATCAGCACCGCGCCGCCCCATTCACCGCCGACGCCGACTCCTTGCAAGAAGCGGAGCAAGGTGAGGATCGCCGCTCCCCAGAGCCCGATAGATTCATAGGCGGGGACCAGCGCAACCGCGAAGGTGGCAAAACCCATCAACATCAAGGTCGCGACGAGGCTCGCCTTGCGGCCGATGCGGTCGCCGTAATGTCCGAAGATGGCCGCACCTACAGGGCGCGCCACGAAGCCGACGGCGAATGTCGAGAAGGCGAGGAACGTTCCGGTAAGAGGATCCGAGGTCGGGAAGTAGAGCGGCGCCAGGACCAGACCGGCAACGATGCCGTACAGAAAAAAGTCATACCACTCGATGGCGGTGCCGATGGTGCTGGCAATGACCGCCCGGCGCAGCTGCTTCTGGTGCGCGGCCTCGTCCAACGGTGCGGCGGACACATCCATCGTCATAACAACACCCCCCAAAACCCGCCTTTCTGCCGGAAAGGCTGCGGCCGTCATTGTCAATAATTCGACAAGCCAGTCAAAGAATTTGCGGGGTGTTTGATAATGCCGTAGGGAAAGGGCGATGGATTTTAATTATGTTCTCCTGGCCGGCGCGGCCTTCATTGCCGGGGTGATGAACGCCATTGCGGGCGGCGGGACTTTCATCACCTTCCCCGCGCTGGTGTTCACCGGGGTGCCGTCGGTGATTGCCAACGCCTCCAACGCCGTTGCCCTGGTGCCGGCGTCGTTTGCCAGCGCGTGGGCCTACCGGCACGACTACCAGGACGTGGAGAACCTCTCGCTCAAGGCGATGGTCGCTGCGAGTGTCGTGGGCGGTATGCTTGGTGCGATTCTTCTTGTCGCCACGCCGGAAACCACGTTCGACGCGTTGGTGCCGTGGCTGCTGCTGGCCGCGACGCTCGTCTTCGCTCTTGGTCCGACCTTCATTCCGAAGCTCCGCGAGCGGTTTCACATCGGGCCGCAGGCACTGCTATTTCTGCAGTTCCTCGTCGGCATCTACGGCGGCTATTTCGGCGGCGCGATGGGCATCGTCATGCTGGCGATCTACAGCCTGTTCGGTCTGACCAATCTCAATTCCATGAACGCGATGAAGGCCACCCTCGCCGGTTTCATCAACGGGGTTTCCGTTTTCATCTTTGTCGGCACCGGCAATGTCGCCTGGCGCCAGACCCTGCTGATGATGGTGTTTGCCATCGCGGGCGGATATATCGGCGCCCACTTCGGACGCAAACTGAATCAGAAATATCTGCGCGCCCTGATCATCCTGATCAGCACGTCGGTCACGATCGCGTTCTTCGTGCGCGATTGGGGCAAGTAGTCAGGCGTTATCCCGCAGCACTTCGCCCGCAAGATAGAGCGACCCACAGATCAGTACGCGCGAGCGCCGCTTTCCATTCGCAATGATCGCGCGCAAGGCGTGCTCGGGCGAGTCAGCCGTGTCGGGCGCTTCGAAGCCAGCGGCTCGTGCGGCAGCGGCGAGCGCGTCCGGCGTGAAAGCCGTCGGATTGGCGATCGGCACGGCGGTGAAACTGGCGGCGCGGGGCTGCAGGTGACGCAGGAAATCGGCAGCAGCCTTCGTCGTCAGCATGCCGCAGATGATATGGAGTGGCGCGTCGGACCAGCGCTCCATTGCCAAGTCGGCGAGAACCTCGCCGGCTCCTTCGTTGTGCCCTCCGTCCAACCATAGCTCCCACCCCACAGGGAGTGCGAGCGCGAGCGGTCCTTGCGTGAGACGCTGGGCCCGTGCGGGCCATTCGATATTCCTGAGCCCACTCTTGATGGCGAAGGCCGGGATTGGAAGCCGGGTCTGCTCGAGAGCGGCGAAAGCGAGACCGGCGTTGTCGAACTGATGGCGTCCTGGCAGCGCCGGCGTCGGACCGGACCATTCGACATCTTCGCCTTTGAAGACCAGCGAACCTGCGCGGGGCGAACCGATGTTCCACGCGCGATTCTGGAGCTTCAGGGGCGCGCCGATGGCGCGGCTGTATTGCTCGATCACGGCGAGGGCTTCAGGCCGCTGCGCGACGCTGACACAGGGCACGCCGGGCTTCATGATCGCAGCCTTTTCGCCGGCGATGGCCGCCAATGTATCCCCGAGATACTGCATATGATCCATCGAGATCGAGCTCAGCGCCGTGACAAGCGGCTTGGCGACGACGTTCGTGGCGTCGTAACGGCCGCCGAGCCCGGTTTCCAGAAGCGTGACGTCGGCGGGAATGCGCGCGAAAGCCATGAAGGCCACCACAGTCGTCACCTCGAAGAAGGTAATAGGCTTTCCCGCATTGGCGCCCTCGACATGCTCAAGAAGCGAAAGAAGCAAAGTCTCATCGATAAGGTCGCCGACCAGGCGGATGCGTTCATTGAATCGCACCAGATGCGGTGAGGTATAAACGTGGACCTTGTAGCCGGCGGCTTCCAGCACGGCACGCATCGTCGCGACCGTCGATCCTTTCCCGTTCGTGCCCGCGATATGAATGACGGGCGGCAAACGTTCTTCGGGATGCCCCAGGTCCGCCAGCAGCCGCTGCATGCGGTCGAGCGAAAGGTCGATGAGCTTCGGAAAGAGGTGCGTCAGGCGCTCGAGGGCGGCGTCGACTTTGACTGCGGCGTCGTTCAAAGGGGCCCGCTGCGAGACAGCCTATTCGTTGGTGGTGTGATCCGATTCGTAATGATCGGCGTCCGGAACCGTTGGATCGGGCGGCGCAAAGCGCCCCCCGTCGTCTTCGCGGCGCTTACGGCGACGCGCCCCAGCCGGGAGACTCACGACATCGGCGGCAGGATTGGTGTGCAGCAGCAAACCAAGCAGTTGGACCAGCTGCGGGCGAAGCTCGTGGCGCGGGACGACCATGTCCACCATGCCATGCTCCATCAGATACTCGGAGCGCTGAAAGCCTTCCGGAAGCTTCTCACGAATGGTCTGTTCGATCACCCGTGCGCCGGCAAATCCAATGATCGCGCCCGGTTCGGCGACGGCGATGTCGCCGAGCATTGCGAAGGAAGCGGTGACGCCGCCGGTCGTCGGATCGGTAAGGATAACGATGTAGGGCAGGCCTTTTTCGCGCACCTTGTTCACGGCCACCGTCGTGCGCGCCATCTGCATCAGTGAGAGAATGCCTTCCTGCATGCGTGCTCCGCCCGAAGAAGGAATCACGATGAGCGGCGCTTCCTGCAGCACGGCGAGCTCCGCAGCAGCCACAATCGCCTCGCCCACCGCGGCACCCATGGAGCCGCCCATGAAATCGAACTCGAAGGCCGCGATGACAACGCCCAGGCCGCCCATGGCGCCGTGACCGACAACCACCGCATCTTTAAGCCCGGTCTTGGCCTGCGCTTCCTTCAGGCGGTCAACGTACCGCTTGCGGTCCTTGAACTTGAGCGGATCGACGGCGACGGGCGGCAGCTCGATCTCGGTCCAGGCGCCATCGTCGAACAGCATGCGGAGACGGTCGCGCACCGGCATGCGCAAGTGATGGCCGCAGTGCGTGCAAACCCGGAGGTTCTTCTCCAGCTCGCGATGGAACATCATTTCGCTGCACTTGGTGCATTGAAGCCAGAGGTTGTCCGGAACGTCCTTGACGACAGGAGCGCCGTCCTTCTTCTTCCGGAGCTTCTGGATCTTCGGCCGAACGAAATTCGTCAACCAGTTCATAGAGATGTCCTTAGGCGGAATCTTCGAATACTAACAGAAAACGAGACTCTCGTCAGGGCCAAGCGCCGTGAACGCCCGTGGCGAGGCTTTTGACAAACTCGAGCACTTTGACGGAAAGGCGACGATCCGCCGCGCCGTCGGGGCCGACGCCATTGGCAATAATGTCGACGATTGCGGAGCCCACTACGGCGGCATCGCAGTGCGCGCCGATGGCCCGCGCCTGCTCCGGGGTCTTGATGCCGAAGCCCACGGCGATCGGCAGATCGGTGTGACGGCGCAGGCGTGCGACAGCGTCCTTCACAGCCGATTCGTCGGCTGACGCGGTGCCGGTAATGCCGGTGATCGACACGTAATAGACAAAGCCGGAGGCGTTCTTGAGGATGGTCGGCAGCCGTTGATCGGACGACGTCGGCGCCGTCAGAAAGATCATGTGCATATTGTTGGCGCTAAGATGCACCGTGAGCTCTTCGGCCTCCTCGGGCGGAAGATCGACGACGATCACGCCGTCGACTCCGGCGGCAGCGGCCGCCTCGGCGAATTCCTGTACGCCAAAGTGGTAGATCGGATTGTAGTAGCCCATCAGGATAATGGGTGTATCGATCTCGGTTTCGCGGAACGACTTCACCGCCGACAGAACGTCGGCGATGCGGGTTTTGTGCTTCAGCGCGCGCTGGCTCGAAAGCTGGATCGACGGACCGTCGGCCATGGGATCGGAGAACGGTACGCCGATCTCGATCACATCGGCGCCCACCGAAGGCAGTCCTTCGAGGATTTCACGGAAGATTGCAGGCGTGGGATCATTGGCGGTGATGAAGGTGACGAGACCGGGACGGTTCTTTTTTTTGAGGAGGGCGAACCGCGCGGCGATGCGATCGCCGGCGTTGTCGGGATTGGGCACGATGTGCGGAACAGCGCTCACAGCTTCGCTCCCATGGCCTCGGCGACGGTGAAGACGTCCTTATCCCCGCGCCCGCACATATTCATGACCATGAGGTGCGTGTTCGGCAGCTTCGGCGCCGCGCGCATCACATAGGCAAGCGCATGCGAAGGTTCGAGAGCGGGCAGAATGCCTTCGAGCTTCGAACACAATTGGAAAGCTTCCAGCGCTTCCTTGTCGGTGGCGGAAACGTAATTCACGCGACCCTGGAAGTGCAGCCACGCGTGCTCGGGGCCGATACCGGGATAGTCGAGACCGGCGGAAATGGAGTGAGCGTCCTTGATCTGGCCGCCTTCGTCCTGAAGCAGATAGGTGCGGTTCCCGTGAAGCACCCCGGGCGATCCTCCGGTGATGGATGCCGCATGTTCGCCGCTCGAAATGCCGTGGCCCGCGGCTTCCACGCCGTACATCTTTACTTCGGCGTCGTCGAGGAAGGGATGGAACAGGCCGATGGCGTTCGAGCCGCCGCCGACAGCGGCCACCAGGGAATCGGGCAGACGCCCCTCGGCTTCCTTCAATTGCGTACGCACTTCATCGCCGATGACCGATTGGAAGTCGCGGACCATGGTCGGATAAGGATGAGGCCCCGCGGCGGTGCCGATGAGGTAATAAGTATCGCGCACATTCGCGACCCAATCACGCAGGGCTTCATTCATGGCGTCCTTGAGCGTCGCCGTGCCCTTGTCGACCGGACGTACCTCGGCGCCCAGAAGACGCATGCGGAAGACGTTAGGTTTCTGGCGCTCGATGTCCTTGGCGCCCATGTAGATCACGCATTGCAATCCGAAGCGCGCGCAGACAGTCGCCGTCGCAACACCGTGCTGGCCGGCGCCGGTCTCGGCGATAATGCGCTTCTTGCCCATGCGCATGGCGACCAGGATCTGGCCGAGGCAGTTGTTGATCTTGTGTGAACCCGTGTGGTTGAGCTCGTCGCGCTTGAAATAGATTTTCGCGCCGCCGAGATGCGCCGTCAGCCGTTCGGCCAGATAAAGAGCGCTGGGCCGACCGGCATAGTGCGTGTTCAGGTGCGCAAGTTCGGCCGCGAATCTAGGATCTTCGCGGCAGCTGTTGTAGGCGCGCTCGACCTCGAGGATGAGCGGCATCAAGGTTTCCGCGACATAGCGCCCGCCGAACAGGCCGAAATGGCCATTGTCGTCGGCACCGGAACGATAGGTATTACGCGCTTCCGCCAAAGTCTTGTCCGTCCAAAAAGCACGCCCCGCACGTGCGATGCGGGGCGGGCGTTTTATACCCCCATCCGCGCGCTGAACAAAGCCATAACGCCTCAGTTGCGGGCCGCAGGGGCGAGAGCTGCCTTGAGGAAGGCCCTGATTTTAGCGGGACTTTTGACCCCCGGCGCGGATTCGACGCCGGAGGCGACATCCACCGCGCGGGCGCCGGACGTCCTGATGGCGGCGGCCACGTTGGCGCGCGTCAGCCCACCGGCCAGCATCCAGGGAGTCTTACCGGTAAAAGCCTTGAGGAGACTCCAATCGAACGCCACCGCGTTCCCACCCGGACGCGTTGCGTCTTTCGGCGGCTTCGTGTCGAACAGGAGCCAGTCGGCGTGATCCTCGTAGGCCTGGGCCGAGAGCACGTCGCGCGCCGAGCCGACACCGATAACCTTCATGACAGGCAGGCCCGTCAGGCGTCGGACCTCATCCACCCGCGCGGGCGTCTCTCGACCATGAAGCTGGATCATCCCGAGCCGTGCATGGGCAAGCACTGTTTCCAGATCGGCGTCCGTGGGATTAACAAAAAGGCCCACAGCGGTGACGCTCCGCGGCAGTCCGTTGATGAGTCCCCCCGCGGCTTCGGCGGTCACGTAGCGCGGTGACCGGCGGAAGAAATTAAATCCCGTGAAAGCGGCACCGCCATCAACGGCCGCGGCGAGGCTGCGCGCGTCGCTGAGGCCGCAGATCTTGACGCTGGGCTTCATGCCGCGGGAGCGATCAGCGGCGCGATTTCAGCGGCGATGCGCGTAGCGGCGGCGGCCGGGTCAGGGGCCGCAGTGATGGGACGGCCGATGACAAGATAGTCCGCGCCAGCCTTCAGAGCGTCCGCGGGACTCATGAAACGCTTTTGATCGTTCGCTGCAGCCCACAAGGGGCGCACGCCCGGAGTCACGAGTTTGAAACCGGCACCCAAGTCGGCGCGCAGAATCTCGGCTTCCAGCGGCGAGCAGACGATGCCGTCGAGCCCGGACTCCCTTGCGAGCGCGGCGAGCCGCCGCACTTGATCGTTGACCGGGCCGGACACGCCGGTTGCGGCGAGATCCGCATCGTCCAGGCTTGTGAGTACAGTGACGCCAATGATGACGGGGCGGGGTTTAGGAAACTCGTGCGCTGCATCGGTGGCCGCCTTGGCGGCCGCTTCCATCATCGCCCGGCCACCGGCGGTATGGATGGTCAGCATAGCGACCCCGAGCTGACAGGCGGCGCGCACGGCGCCGGCAACGGTGTTGGGGATGTCGTGGAATTTCTGATCGAGGAAGATCGGTAGGCCTGAAGCCTTCTGCACCTGCTGCACGCCTTTGATGCCGTTCGCCGTGAAGAATTCAAGGCCGAGCTTAAGGCCGCCGACGCAGTCGCCAACCTTGGCGGCAAGGCTGGTGGCGACCGAAACCTCGGTCGTGTCGACGGCGCAAAAGATCGGGTTGCGAAGTTTCATTGTCATGGTGGCGCGGGTTGTATCACAGGCGCGGCGATCAGCGCAGCGGAAGGTCTTTGGAGCCTGAGAGAGCGTTGGCCCGGGCGAGGCTGGCGTGCAGATCCTTCGCCTCCCGGCGTAGCGCCCGAAGCTCGCGCCGGCGCCTGCCCCCCGTCAGCCACGCCGTCAGCAGACCGACAAGGAAACCGATGAAAACTGCGAGCAGGATGAGAGCGTAAAGACCGAGTTCCAGCTGGAAAGGAAACGGCCAGACCTCGACCACAACCGGCGCGCGGTTGGACACGGCGAAAAGCACCACCAAAGCGGCGAAGATGATGGCCAGAAGGATGTGGAAAACGCGCAAGGACGTCAGCGCCCAAGCGACCTTAAAAGGCCGCTCAGACGTTCAGCATGTCGCGCAACTGCTTGCCCGTCTTGAAGTAGGGCACGGCCTTCTCGGCGACGGACACGGAAGCGCCCGTGCGGGGGTTGCGGCCGACCCGCGAGTCGCGATGCTTGACCGAGAAGGCTCCGAAACCGCGCAGCTCGACGCGGTCGCCGCGGCCCAATGCCTTTGAGATTTCATCGAATATCGAAGTGACGATGCGCTCGACGTCGCGCTGATACAGATGCGGATTGCGCGCCGCGATCTGGGCAATCAGTTCGGATTTGGTCATGCGCCTCTCCAGCCCCCAAAGGACTATCTTAGGTTTAGAGGATGAGGAACGGACGCCGTGAAGTCAAGGGTAAGTCACTCAAAATACAGGCGTTTTCGAACGATATCCCCGGCGGTGCGGCGCGGGGAAGCCATCCCCCAGATGGTCTGTGGCGACGGTTTCGAGGTTTTGGGCCAGAAAAAAGCCCGCCGGCGGGGCCGGCGGGCCTTCTTGGTAAGGGACGCGAACGAAAACGACGCCCTAAGACGCCTCCTGTGACGGCAGGGTGAGTCTTAAGCTTCGTCGTCCTTCTTCGCGCTTTCCTGCTTCTTCTTGAGCGCGGCGCCGAGGATGTCGCCCAGCGACGCCCCCGAGTCGGCCGAGCCGAATTCGGCCATGGCCTGCTTTTCTTCTTCCACTTCGCGCGCCTTGATCGAAAGGGTGAGCTTGTGGCTCTTCGGATCGATCGAGACGATACGCGCATCGACCTTCTCACCGACGGCGAACCGGTCCGGACGCTGTTCGGAGCGTTCCTTGGCGAGTTCGTTACGCTTGATGAAGCCCTGAAGATTGTCGTTGACCGTGACTTCGATGCCGTTGTCGGTGATCGACTTCACGACGCAGGTCACGACCTGGCCCTTCTTGAGATCCCCGGCGGCGGCGGCATACGGATCTTCGCCGAGCTGCTTGATGCCGAGCGAGATGCGCTCCTTCTCGACGTCGACGTCGAGCACCTTCGCCTTGACGATCTGACCCTTCGAGAATTCCTTGAGAGCCGCTTCGCCTTCGGAGGCGTAGGAGATGTCGGACAGGTGCACCATGCCGTCGATGTCGCCGTCGAGACCGACGAACAGACCGAACTCGGTGATGTTCTTCACTTCGCCTTCGACGGTCGCGCCCACCGGATACTTTTCCTTGAACGCGATCCAAGGATTGTTCAGGCACTGCTTGAGGCCGAGCGAGATGCGGCGCTTTTCCTGATCGACGTCCAGCACCATCACTTCCACTTCCTGCGAAGTGGAGACGATCTTGCCCGGATGGATGTTCTTCTTCGTCCAGCTCATTTCGGAGACGTGGACGAGGCCTTCGACTCCCGGCTCGAGCTCGACGAACGCACCGTAGTCCGTGATGTTGGTGACGCGGCCGGTGAACTTCGCACCGGCCGGGTACTTGGCAGCGACGCCTTCCCACGGATCGGCCTCGAGCTGCTTCATGCCGAGCGAGATGCGCTGAGTTTCGGGGTTGAAACGGATGACCTGCACCTTGAGCTGCTGGCCGACCGACAGCGCTTCCGAGGGATGGTTGACGCGCTTCCAGGAGATATCCGTGACGTGCAGCAGGCCATCAACACCGCCGAGATCGACGAACGCACCGTAGTCGGTGATGTTCTTGACGACGCCGTCGAGTACCTGGCCTTCTTTCAGGTCCTCCATCAACTTCGAACGTTCGTGCGCGCGGGTCTCTTCCATCACCGCACGGCGCGAGACGACGATATTTCCGCGGGCGCGATCCATTTTCAGGATCTGGAACGCCTGCGGGCTGCCCATCAACGGTGTGATGTCGCGCACCGGGCGGATATCGACTTGCGAGCCCGGCAGGAAGGCGACGGCCCCGTTGAGGTCGACAGTGAAGCCGCCCTTGACGCGTCCGAAAATGATGCCTTCGACGCGCGTGTTCTTCTGATACTGCTCTTCGAGCACGTTCCACGCTTCTTCGCGGCGCGCCTTGTCGCGCGAGAGCATGATGAGACCATCGCGGTCCTCGTAGCGCTCGACGTAAACGTCGATGCGGTCACCGGGCGAGAGCTCGATGTCGCGGCCGCCGCGGGCAAATTCTTTGAGAGGGATCCGGCCTTCGGATTTCAGGCCGACGTCGACGAGCACGAAATCGTCGTCGATGCGCACAACGCTGCCTTTGAGCACGCTGCCTTCAATGCTTGCGCTTTTCTTGAAGGATTCGTCGAGAAGTGCGGCAAAATCTTCCTTCATCGCCGCCTGGGCTTGAGCCATTAAAAGTCCTTTCGTCGTTCTTCTGATCCAGGCCACCGGTTGGTTCCGGAGGTCTTCGTGGTCACGCGCGGCTTCGGGACCATTCCCGAGCTACCGCGAAGTCTTTTTGTTTTGAGCGTGATCGGAACCGAAAACCGGAAGCTCACTTTTCCGGATCACGCCTTACGTCTTCTTCTTTGAAACGATAAAAGCCTTTGCCCGGGCAAAGGCCTCGTCCGCGTTCAGTTCGGAGGTATCGAGCACAAACGCGTCGTCCGCGGGCTTCAGCGGCGAATGCGCACGATCGGAATCGCGCTCATCGCGGGCCGCCATGTCGTCCCAGACGCGCTGCTCATTAACGGATTCGCCCTTATCCCGCAACTCCTTGATCCGACGTTGAACCCGGACCGCCAAGCTGGCGGTGACGAAGATCTTCGCGTCGGCGTCCGGGCAAACCACCGTGCCGATATCGCGTCCGTCCATCACCGCCCCGCCGGGCTGCGCGGCGAATTGCCGCTGGTAGGCGAGGAGCGCCGCGCGAACCCCGGCGATCGCGGCCACCTTCGAGGCGGCATTCCCGGCCTCCTCCGAGCGCAGGTCCTGCGGCGAAAATTCATGTATCTTCAAAGCATTAGCTGCGGCAATGGCGTCGGTCGCATCGGCTGGATTCCCGCCGCGGCGAAGGGTGAGCAGTCCCACGGCGCGGTACAGCGAGCCCGTATCGAGGTAGGGAACGGCGAGCTCGCGCGCGATCCGGCGGGCGAGCGTGCCCTTGCCCGAGGCGGCGGGACCGTCGATCGCGATGATCATCTTATTGAATTTCCTGCATATCCGCGCCGAGGCCGTTCATAAGCTTTAGGAAGCCCGGGAAACTTGTGGAGATGGCGCTGGCGTCATCCACCACGACCGCGCTCGCGCCGGCCATTCCCAGCACCAAGAACGACATGGCGATCCGGTGATCGAGGTTCACGGTGATCGGCGCGGCGTTTGTCGGCTGGGGCCGTCCGCCGCGGACCGTTAAAGTGTCGCCTTCAGCCGTTGCGCTAATCCCGCAGGATTGCAGGCCATTCGCCATGGCGGCCAAGCGGTCGCTCTCCTTCACCTTGAGCTCGGAGAGCCCCTCCATCCGGGTTTGCCCCTCGGCAAAGGCCGCGGCGACCGCGAGAATCGGATACTCGTCGATCATCGACGGCGCCCGCGCGGCGGGGACGTTAACCCCATGGAGTTTCGAGCTTTTTACGATGAGATCGGCCACGGGCTCGCCCGCTTCGTCGCGGGCGTTCGTCACCTGGATGTCCGCACCCATCTCGCGCAGGGTCGTAAACAAGCCCGTGCGCAACGGGTTCATGCCGACATTTGAGACAGTTATGAACGATCCTGGAACCAGGATGGCAGCCACAACCGGGAAAGCCGCCGATGACGGGTCGCCGGGGACAACGACAGGCCGGCCCGTGAGTTCGGGCTGGCCTTTAAGGCGGACGGTATAGGCCCCGTTCTCCCCCTGGGTGGTGGCGACCTCCGCCCCGAAATAGCGAAGCATGCGCTCCGTATGGTCGCGGCTGGGCGCCGGCTCCGTCACCGTCGTCACACCCGGCGCATGCAATCCCGCGAGCAGGATCGCGGACTTCACTTGGGCCGAGGCAATGGGCGAAGCGTAGCTGAGCGGACCCGAAAAGCTTGCGCCGGTGATCGCCATGGGCAGCCGGCCGCCCGTGCGGGAAGCGAATTTGGCGCCGGTTTGGCCGAGCGGGTTGATGACCCGGTCCATAGGCCGGCCGCGCAAGGACGCATCACCCGTGAGGAAACTGGTGAAAGGATAAGCCGACAAGAGGCCGGCGAGCAGCCGCGCGGCGGTCCCCGAATTGCCCATGTCCAGCACGTCCGCCGGCTCGCGCAAGCCGCCGACGCCGCGCCCGCGCACGGACCAAATCCCGCCGATTTCATTCACCATCGCTCCCAGGGCGCGCATGGCGGCGGCCGTCCGCAGCACGTCTTCACCGGTCAGCAACCCGGATATCCGGGTCTCGCCCACGGCGAGTGCACCAAGCATGAGGGCGCGATGGGAAATTGACTTATCGCCCGGCACCGAGATGGCGCCCCGGAGCGGTTTTGCCTTGGCTGAGACGGCCTTAAGGGGTGAAGCACTGGCAAGCATGCAGGCGGCTGATTACCACTCTCTACCGGGAAACGCTACGACCGGGAAAAGCCAGGGTTTTTTCGGTTTGACGCGGAGCATGCGGCATGGCAAATGCCCCTGCCCTGCGAACGAGCGCCCCACCAACGGCGTTATATGGCGGGGCGAAGACGAGTTCGAACGGAGGACGAGGCGTGGCCAAAGTCGACCTGGGGATGAAGCTGACGTGCGAAAGCTGCGGCGCGCGGTTCTACGACTTGAACAAGCAGCCGGGCGTCTGCCCCAAGTGCGGCACGGCGAATGCGCGGCCCGTGATCTTCAAGGCCTCGCGCCGCCCGAGCGCGGAAGACCGTGAAAAGGCGGCCAGCCTCGCCGCTCACAAGGCGCCGCCGAAGGCCGCGGACGACGATGAAGATGTGGCCGCTGACGACTCCGACGACGAGGATGAAGACGTGATTGAAGATACGTCCGATCTCGGCGAGGACGACGACGACGTGGAGGTGCCGGTGGAAAAGGACGAAGGCTAAACTCGAAATTCTCGGCGCGCTTCGGCGACCGCGAGGCATGACGGATATTTAGCTTGCCGCGCCGCGCACGAGTTCTTAATTTCCGCGGACTTCGAATAACCCCGCGCGGGGACCCAACACAAACTTCGCGCGGTTCTGCCGAGAGGCAGGAAATGCTTGATGGGCATGGGGCTGTAGCTCAGTTGGGAGAGCGCTACAATGGCATTGTAGAGGTCAGGGGTTCGATTCCCCTCAGCTCCACCATCAATACAAGGGCTTAGCGAAAATGCGCTGAGCCCTTTTTGATTCGCGGAAGCACTGCGGAAGATGAATACGTGCGTCGACTACAGCGGCTTATAGATCGTTTCCGCGTTTGTCCCAAAGAGTCGGCTGTAGAATTCGAGTGCGTAGCGGTCAGTCATTCCTGCGATAAAGTCGCATATGACCCTACGTTGCTCCGAGCCGCTCTTGAGTTTCGAATGCAGCTCGCGGAAATCTTCCGGCATCAGCTGCGCCCCACCTGGGCCTGCCAGCGCTTCGAAGATTTTTCGAACAATATCTTTCCCGCGATACTCCGCGACTTTTAAGCGCGAGGATCCAATCAGCGAGTGATAGGCAAAATTTTTGAGAACCTCGACCTTTTTAAAGGTCGCCAATCTAAGCTTTACACTTGATAGAGCGGGGCACTCTTCGTTGACTTTAATTGTGACACCGCGAATGAACTCTCCCACCAAGGACGAAGTTAGTTTAGTGCGGAAGTACCCCTGCTGAGCCACCGCTTCTGATGCGATTGAGATTTGTACGGGAACATCAACCAGCGGAATTCTAATATTATGTTCGCGGGGGCGGTAAGCAGCAAATGTCTCATACCCATCGAGAAAGGTTTCTTGAAATAACTCAATCACGATTTGCAAAGCGTCATGCGCTTCAAATCGACGCTTGTCCGGCGTGAGGTTGGGATACTCCTTGGCGATACGCTCCTCGACCTTCTTAGCTATTTCTTGCAAGATCTCCGAAGATGCCGAGGCCATCTTCATTGGCGATAAAAAATTTGCCTTGAACGCGTCTTCGATATCGTACGTCGAGTACGCGATGTCGTCGGCAACATCCATGATGCAACATTCGATGGTCTTAAATTCTTCCCTGTCCGGGTCGCCGCAAACTTGCTCCTTGATGAATCGAACAAGCCCTCGTTCGGTGTTGTAATAGCCCTTCGATATTTGCCCCGGCTTGCGCTTTGCAGGGTCGGTGGGGATCTCTTCGTCATACTTTAGAACGCTCGCAATCGACCGAGCCGTGAGGTTTAGGCCCGTTCTACGATCTTTACCGTTCCTCACCGTCACGGGTAAGAATCGCTCAGTGCGAGAAGTCGCTTTCTTTTCGAGCTTTGCCAATATTCGGAGGGACTGAGCATTCCCTTCAAAACCGCCATCTCGGAACATGCACTCGTCGAGCGCCATTTCACCGTTATGACCAAACGGCGGATGGCCAAGATCATGGCAAAGGCCAGCAAGTTCGACGATGTCAGTGTCGATCCTGTTGTCGTCGCGCAAATATCGGTTTTCAGCATTTAGCTTTATCGCGATGGATTTCGCGATCTGCGCCACTTCGATCGAGTGGGTCAGCCGGTTCCGGAAAAAATCTGTCTCGTGATTGGGAAAAAGCTGCGTTTTTCCCTGTAATCGGCGAAATGCTGGGGAGTGGACAACGCGAGCGTAATCCCGCCGCCAGTCACTGCGGTATTTTTCTACCGGCTTTCCAAGCTTCGACTCTGGCGTGAACCGTCGATGGTCGCCAGCTGCATAGAGCCGTTTGGCGTTAGCTTTCTTCACAGGCGGCCCCCCTGAGAGGGGCCGCCACTAGGCTCGCAATTACTTGCGTTTCGCCTTTGAGCGATCAGCGCCCTTTCGGTGTTTCCTCGTTGCGGTAGTATTTCTACCTGCAATTACAAGTGTAACCAATTGCAAGGTAGCGAGTCTCTTCTTTGCGTATTCACCGGCGCCCTTTTGCCCGGAGGAATCAGCTCTCGCCTGCAGAGCTGCAGTCATGTTGCCACCCTTGTTTTTTGTCGTTTCTTGCCCCTTGGTGCGCCTCCCACCTACACTTTGTGGGCTGCGCGTAGACGGGACACTAACAGAGATTCGGCGATTTTCTAGCCTGGAGAAATGACGATTATCAGTCATGGGGGTAACGCCAGTTCACTTAAATTGTTTAGATTCAAATAGTTAGAGAAAGGATAGCGCGACCCAAGTGTATTTAGGCTGGAGGATGAAAAATGCAACGCGCGCACGATAGGAGTGTTGCGCCTGCCCTCACCAATTACAGGCCCACCAGGCAGCGACTGCCGATGGTGGTAATTCAGTTCCCCGCCGTCAGATCGACGCCGCTGGTGACAGTCGCACGATCACCTGCGGTGTCGAACGCCTTCACGAACGCCGCAATTTGCCAGATCTGCGCATCGGTAAGTTTGCCGCCGTAGGCGGGCATTCCGCCCGCACGGCCGTCACGGATCGCCGTTGCGATCACATCGATGTTGCCGTTACCGGCGCCAAGAATCACGCCGCCATCGGAGTGACATTCCGCGCATCGCTGAACCGCGAATAGGCGCGCGCCGTCCGCGACTTCACCGGAGGTGTCGGTATAGGTTGGAAAGGCCGCGTCCGTGACCCGCGCCGCGGGAACGGCAGAAACGCTTTGCGTTGAAGCAGGCATTTCCTGCGCGGGATCCGAACAGCCGCCGAGCGAGAAAAGGCAGGACACGGAAACAGCGGCAAGCAACACGCGGTGAGCAACCATCGAACGACCTCTTAACGACGTTTTCGACTCTCTCGCACGCCGCGCGCTCGTGCGCGGTTGCGCGTAACCACCCTTTCTCCCTCGCGTGCCAGAGAAACGCGCGTCCATGAGATTGGTTCCGCGCGCGCGATACGCGCAGGGCGTGTGCGGGCTTTGCCTGTGAAATGACGCGAAAAAGCGACGTTGGGACCGAACCAAACGCCGCTTTCGTCAGGAGGTTTTTCGCTTAATAGCCGAACGACAATCCGAGGTTCGGCGATGAAAAGCTGAAATAGCCGCCGCTGTAAGGATAGTCGTAGTAGTCGTAGGGCGGATAGTAATAGGCGGGCGGCGCGTAGGCGTAGCGCGGCGGATAATGGGGCCGATAGTAAGGACGCGCATAAACGCCGCGCCACTGGCGGCGATCCCCACCGCGATGTCCGCGCCAATGCCGGTCGCGGCCCCGGTCGCCACGCCAACGGCCGTCGCGATGATCCACGAGCGTCACCTGCGCGTGCGTGTCTGCCAAGGTCGCTTTTTGCAGCGGGGCTGCGGAGACCGTCGCCGATGCGTAGCCGGCAATCAGCGCCGCAGCGACGGCGGGCGCAGCGAAACTGCGTATGCGAAAGGTCATTGGTGTGCGTCCTTCAAAGACTTTTGGAGGCGCTCATTACGCTATCCGCGTGCGGCGAAAACGCGGCGGGAAAAAGGTGTTTTGTCTACACGCGCACAACGTCCGCACGAGAGCGCACGTACCATGCCCTCGTGCGGCGTCTTGCTTTGTCAGCAGCGTCCTGTCGGACGGTCGCGGGCGTCATCGCACTCGCGCGGCGCGGTCACGGCACCGCCGATCGCACCCGCAGCGCCGCCGATCACGGCCCCTGCCAACGGATTGTAGCCGAGCACCGCGCCGCCCACGGCGCCGGCGCCCGCGCCGATCGCGCCGCCGGTGAGCGCACGTTCACCCCGGGAATAACCGCAACCGGCGAGCGTAGCCGCGACGAGCACGGCAAGCGCCGCCTGTTTGAAGACTGCAACTTTCATGAGTGCCTCCAATATTCACACCGCAAGGCAAACGCAGCCACTATGGCCGCGGTCTCGCACCGATGCGGCGGAATTGAGGCAGCTTCAGTCGTTGCGGTTCAGCCGCATCGGGTCGTAGCGCTGGTACCTCGGATTTCCGAGCGAGCGCACGGGCATGCCCGACCCGGCGCCGATTCCGGCGCCGATGAGTTCACCGCTTACGGGGTTGATGCCCTTCACCGGTCCGCCGACCACTGCGGCTCCCGGTGCGAGCGCGCTGCGGCTAACCGCATATTCCTGGCTGCTGTAGCAGGCCGTCAGCGACAGCGTGAGCAGAAGCAAAATAATCCGCGTCATGTGGACCTCTGAGGAGTCAACGGTGCGACGCGTCCACCGGTTCCTCTTCAGCGGCTCCGGAAGACCCAATACTTGCTGATTGCAAAATTGAAAACGAGGCCGGCGACCGAACCGGCAGCCACACCGATGATGGGCCACGCCCGGCCGGCACTGGAGAGCGTAACGACGGCGGCATAGACGCCGTAATTGACGGCTCCTCCGATGGCGTTGGCCCCGAGGAAGCGAAGCCACTCGAACAACGGTTCGCCGCCCAGGCCCGCGAAGGTGAAATGGCGGTTACAGAGCCATGTGAAGGTCGCGGCGCAGAGATACGAGAAGGCACGACCGCTATATAGACCCAACCCGAAAGCATTGAGCGCCAGCATCAGCGCACCGGCATCGATAAGGAACCCGGCCGCGCCGACGAGGGCGAAGCGCAGAAACTGACGGCGGCCCGACGCTGCTTCCGGCGGTGCCGTCGTCATGCGGGCTCGGCGTAGCGATGACCGGGGGCTGCAACCGACAAATAGGCAAGGCGTTTCGCCTCCCGGCGTGCGCGCGTGACCGAGTCCAAGATCAGCCCGCAGGCCAGGGATAAGAAGGACAAGATCATCAGCGCCGCGGCGAGAACCGCCGTCGGAAGCCGGGGAACAAGGCCGGTTTCGATGTAGGTGAGAATCACCGGCACCGCGAGGGCCAGCGATACCAGGGCAAGAAGAATCGCCGCCCACCCGAACGACTTCATCGGACGTTCTTCTTTCACGAGCTTGCCGATCATGAAGAGAATACGCAGACCGTCCTTGTATGTGGAAAGCTTGCTGACCGAGCCCGGCGGGCGTTCCTTGTAAGGCGTCGGCACTTCACCGAACGGCATGCGCATCTCAAGGGCGTGAACCGTGAGTTCAGTCTCGATTTCGAAGCCGCCGGCGAGCGCGGGGAACGACTTCACGAAGCGGCGCGAGAACACCCGATAGCCGGAGAGCATGTCGTCGGTGCGTTTTCCGAAGATGCCGCCAACCAATCCGGTCAGAAGCCGATTGCCGAGAACATGCCCGCGGCGATACGCCGCGTCGGCCGTCGAAATCCGCTGCGCATTCACCATGTCCAGCTGTTCGTTCACCAGTTTTTGTACGAGCAGCGGCGCACTCGGGGCGTGGTAGGTGTCATCACCATCGACCAGGACATAGGCGTCCGCTTCGATATCAGCGAACATCCGCCGCACGACATTGCCTTTGCCCTGCAAAGGTTCGCGGCGGACGATCGCCCCGGCGGCGGCTGCGACCTCGACCGTCTTGTCGCGAGAATTGTTGTCGTAAACGTAGACGGCGGCCTCCGGCAATGCGGCGCGAAAATCGCGCACGACAGCTCCAATCGCGGCTTCCTCGTTATAACAAGGAATAAGCACTGCGGTTTTCATGCCGCGCTGGCTTAGCATCTCACGCGTCGAAAATGCAGAGGCTAGCGTTTCATTCACGGCTGTTTACCCACCTTATGTACCGGGCATATCTCGATGGCGTCGTCGAGCGTGTTGGGAAGCTTTTGGCAATTCGCAAAATCAGCAATGAGTCCCAGTAACGGAAACGCGTCCCTCGCGACGTGACGCTCCCATTGCGGCTGAACGGTAAAGATCTCGCCGGAATGAGCGGAGACCCGCGCCTTAAGAGTCTCGATAAAGCGTGTCGAGTGGTCAGGACCGGCAAGATAACTCACGGGACGAAGGAAGGCTATTTCCCCCGGGAAGGACGGTATCACGAAGGCCGTCGGTGCAAGGCCGGCCATCACAACAAGGGTGTTCTGCGGATCCTTGAAAGAAGGCGGCGAGACCTGAACGAAAGGCCCGCCGAGACCCGGACCCCAAGGTTTCCGGGTCCAGTCTTCGTCAACGTGCACCGTGAGCGTGACGAGAAGGAGAAGGGCTGCACTTACGACCGCCCGCGCCGGAGCCGAGACCGGCCAGACGCCGATGGCCGCGACGATCAAGAGCGGCGCCAGCATCTCGAGCGGCGTGATATAGCGGTAAATCCCGAAGATGCCGAGCCATGCGGCGAACGAAAGAGCGGCAGCCGCCACAAGGTATCGCACGGCGAAGATATCAGCCCCGGGCGACGAATCCCGCGACGAATCCCGCCCTCGAAACACCACGACGAGCGCGGTCAGCATGAGTACGCCATAGGCAACGGCGATGCGCAAATCGGTGAAGGCGATTTCGCTGGAGACCTTGCTGTCCACGGCAAAACGAAAGGGAAATGTCACGGCGTCCCAGAGGCTCCTGGGCAGGAAGCGGGTATCGCGATAGTTCTCCGGCAAGGCCCAGGGCGAATGGAAGACCTGGTTCATATACGGGAACAGGGGATTGGCGAACTCCGTCCACATGCGTGCGATCCACCAGCCACCCGTGACGAGGAAGCCGACGATGATTCCGAGTCCGCAAACGAAAGAAAGCGAGAACCGCCGCAGGAAGGGCCCCGGGATAAAGAGCAGCCCGAAGCACACACCCACGGCAAAGACTTGGCTGGGAAGCTTGAGTCCGACAGCTAAGCCCACGAGCACGCCGGCGACGAACACGCGCGCCAGGGCGCGGTCCATGGGTCCATGCGAAAGCAGATGTGCCGCGGCGATGATGACGCACAACGCGCCAAGAACGAAAAGGCTGAGGACGTTGTCGTAAAAAGTCGTGCCGATGAGATTGAGATGACCGGCGCCGACCATGCCGACGAAGGCGATAGCCGCTGCGGCTAACACACCGGTCGCGCCGCCTGGAAGCTTCAGCGTCCACCGGGTGAGGAGGAAGAGGAGGATGAAATTGCAGCCCTGAATCAGTCCGAGGAGGAAGGAGAGGACCCGCGCCGGCAACTCCTGGGCGGCAAGATAAAAGGGAACGTCGAGCAGCGGATTGTAGTAGGTCGGTGTCTGCGCGGGCGCCATGTCGAAGCCCATGCGCCCCTCGAGAAAAGCGTAGGCGTTGTACCAGTGGTAATTTCGAAGATCCCAGTTGTTGTCCTGCTGAAGAATGACGGCGGCCAGAGCGAAGAGGAACGGCACTCCGACGCAAAGCCCGAGCGCGAGCCGTCGTAGGCCGCCCGCGAGCGGCGGCGCCGTTGGAGACCCGGGGAAAACTGAGTAGGCTTCTGGTTTCGGGGGAGGTTGATAGAACATGGACGTACAACTACCAACAATCGACGATGTTGTGGCCGCCAGCATAAGGATTGCCGGCCACGCGGTTGTGACACCTTTGTTACGCTCGGCCGAACTCGACCGTCTTACCGGCGGCACGGTGCTCATAAAACCGGAAGTGCTACAGCGAACCGGCTCGTTCAAGTTCCGGGGGGCTTTCAACCGGCTTTCGCAACTGAGTCCTGATCAAAGGCGCGCGGGCGCCGTCGCATGGTCGTCAGGCAATCACGCGCAGGCGGTGGCCGCTGCAGGCGAAATCCTCGGCGTGCGTACAACCATCGTCATGCCGGCCGATGCACCAGCCATCAAAGTCGCGAATACGCGCGGCTACGGCGCCGAGGTCGTGCTTTATGATCGTGTGCGAGAGAGCCGCGAAGAGATCGGCATGCGCATCGCGGCGGAGCGCGGCGCGGTGATCGTCCCCCCTTACGACGATCCGCATATCATCGCCGGCCAAGGCACGGCCGGCCTCGAGATTGCCCGCGAGGCCAACGCGCTAGGCCTCACGGTCGATGCGTCGATTACGCCGACCAGCGGCGGCGGCTTGACGGCCGGTGTGGTGCTGGCCCTGAAGCACGCGTTCCCGGATATCCGGGCTTTTACCGCCGAACCGGAAAATTACGACGACCATCGTCGGTCGATCGCGTCCGGGTCGCTGCAAAGAAACGCGAGCGTCGCCAAGGCGCTGTGCGACGGGTTGCTTGCCCCGACGCCGGGAGAGTTGACCTGGTCCCTCAATCGTCCGCAGCTGTCCGGCGGATATGTCCTGACTAACGAAGATGTGCAGGAAGCGATGAAATTCGCGTTTAGGTCCCTAAAGCTGGTCGTGGAGCCCAGCGGGGCGATCGCGCTGGCAGCCCTCCTTACCGGCGGTCATGACACCCGCGGCAAAGTCACCGCGGTGGTGCTCTCGGGCGGCAACACCGATCCGGCCACCTTCGCCGCCTGTATCAGTGCATAATTAATCGAGAATTAGCTCCTGCCGCTTAATCTGCGGTTGTAGACGGGAGGAGTTTGACCTTGCATTCCCAACTATACCTTGAGCGGTCGATGCCGCTCGGGTAGTTCTCAATCATTCCAAGAAGATGGCGCGAGTCCCGGGGGGGCCGCGGCATAGGATTTAATGCTCAACAAAGACGAAAAGAACCTCGGCCAGGATCGCATCTCCATCATGGTGGTGGAGGATAACGAGTACATGCTCGACATCCTCCTCAACAGCCTGCGCCGCATGGGCTTCACCCGGCTCCAGCGGTGCAAGAACGGAAAAGAAGCAGTCGACTACCTTAAGTTGACGTCGAAAGGATTTTCAAGCGCCGTCGAGCCGGTCGATATCGTCATCACCGATCTGATCATGTCGCCGGTGAGCGGGGTCAACCTGTTGCAGTGGCTGCGCGACGACAAGCAATCGCCGAACCGGTTCATGCCGGTGATCATGCTTTCGGGTGCCGCCGACCGCGCAAACGTCGAAGAATCGCGCGACCGAGGCGTCACCGATTTCATGGCGAAGCCCTTCTCGGTCGAGAACATCTACAAGGTTCTTCAGCGCATCATCGACAATCCGCGCCAGTACGTCACGACGCAAACCTACTTCGGTCCCTGCCGGCGGCGCTCGAAGGCCGGCCCGCCGAAAAATATGGAGCGCCGCAAACCGGACGAGTCCCACGCCACGATCGTCTATTCCAAGGACAAAGTGGAGAAACCATCCGCGCCGTCGGACGTCTGGTTGTTCAAGCTGCCGAACTACCTGAAACAGAAAATGGGCTCGAACGCGCAGCGCCAACCTTTCGTGCTGCCCGAGGATGTGCTCGCTTCCGCCGAGCAATCGCTGAAACGAGAAGCGGAGGGGTTCCTCGACTGGGCGAAGCAGTTCCTCGATCGCCTTTCGCGCCAAGTGGCGGAAGCCAAGCAGATCTCCGGAGAGCGCACGCAGAATTTCGAGGAAATCAACCTCATCGCGCACGAACTTCGCGGACAAGGAGGTACCTTCGGGTACCCCCTGATCACCGTGTTCGGAAAATCGCTCTACGAGGTCACTAAACCGCCGTGCCGTCAGGACGATGCGAACCTCGAGATAGTGAAAGCGCACATCGACACCATGCGCGCCGTGCTCCGCGAGAAGATCGAGGGAGACGGCGGCGAAATGGGACAAGCCCTATTCAAGGCGCTGAAGGCGGCGATCGCCAAGTTCAGCGCACCCAAGCCGACGGAGCAAGCAGCCTCCTCGTAGAGCAGCTGAGCCCGCGCATCAATTTTCAACGCGAAGGATGTCGTGAAACGCCGATCGATCCTGCCGCTGTTCAGGAAGACCGGGCCGTCGCTTCAGCGCCTGCGCCTTGCGACCGTCGTGCTCGTCATGAGTTTCGCGCTGCTCATGATCGCGACCGCAATCTATTACCTAGCCGAACAGTATTATACGACGGTCGATGCAGCCGCGCGCTCGGCCCGCAGTGCGGCCAACGCCGCTCAAGCACATGCGACCCGCACGTTTGTCGAAACCTACCGCGTCCTGGAGGGGATCGGCGAAATATACCAACACAGTGTCGAGCATGGCGGCATCGGCGAGCAATCGCTGCACGAATTACTCGCGAAGAGATTGAGGCAGACCCCCGGTGTTTATGTATTCACTATCTTTGACGCGTCGTTCAACGGCGTCATCAGCGGTCTAAGCTACCCCATCGCCACTGAACGTTATCGGGACGTTCCATTGCGTGAACTCCGCGACGCAGGACAGGGCCGGTATTTTGGACCTCTGTATCAAAACAATTCGCCGGAAAACAGTTATGCCGGGGAATGGAGCTTGCCCCTCGCCCATGCGATCCAAGCGCCGAATGCTCCGCCCGTCGGCTACGCCGTAGCGCTGATCAATACGCGCTACTTCTCACGATATTTTTCGACGCTCGACGTCGGCTCTCTCGGCCATATCGCCATGTGGGCGGAGGATGGGCGACTCATTGCCGCAACCCCGAATTTTCCTGTCACTGCGGGAGCAACGGGCGCCACCGGCGGCACCGGCGCGAACGGACAGAGCATCAGCGTCCATACGGGCATCGAGGGAGTACCGGCGTCGATCTCGGTCACGTTGGACGCTCGCGATTACATGGCGAATTGGCGCCAAACGCGCAATCAGATCGCCTTTGCCGTAGCGACGATCATTCTTGCCATGGGATCCTTTACGCTCATCATCCTGCGGCAGCTATTGCATTCGCAAAAAAATGAGAACGCGCTTCGCCAAGCCAAAGCGGCGGCGGAAGAGGCCAACGAAGCAAAGAGCCGTTTCCTGGCCCACATGAGCCACGAGTTTCGCACGCCCTTGAATGCCATCATGGGATTCTCGGAGATCATCCGGAATAAGGTCCTCGGCGACAGTGTCTCGAGCGCTTATACGACCTACGCCGATCATATCCATCGCTCCGGAGAACACCTACTGAATATCGTCAACGACATTCTCGATATGGCGAAAATAGAATCCGGCGTACAGCCGTTGCAGCAGGACACCGTCCATATGCGCCAAGTGGTGTCGGCGGCGGTATCCTTTGTGCAAGGCCTCGCCACGCAGCGTGGTTTGCGGATTTCCGTCGAAACGCCATCGCATCTGCCCGCCGTTTCGGGCGATGAACGCTTCATCCGCCAAGTGCTGATCAACCTTTTGTCCAACGCCATAAAATTCTCCCCTGCCGAGGGGGAGATTCTCGTCTGGACCACCTATCGGGCCGGACACTGGCTGGATATCTCCGTAAAAGACAGCGGCCCCGGCATAGAGCCCGCGCTTCTGCGGCGTCTGGGCGAGCCGTTCCTGCAGGGAAATCCGGCCGTCTCCCACCTCGGCAAGGGGACGGGTCTCGGGCTTTCGATTTGCAAGCGCTACATGGACCTGCTCGGCGGCGAGCTCAAGATCGAGAGTATCGTCGGGATCGGCACCACGGCCACCATTCGCTTTCCGAACAAGCTTCTGGCGCTCCCCGACGACGCATAACCGGAAGATGCGCATCGTTTCCCTCATCGCTAGCGCCACGGAGATCGCCTGCGCTCTGGGCGCGCGTGATGAGCTCGTCGGTCGAAGCCACGAGTGCGATACGCCGGCCGACATCATCGCCCTTCCGGCTCTTACCGCACCGAAGTTCCAAACGAGTCTTCCCAGCCGCGATATCGACAATACGGTAAAGGGATTGGTGCGCGATGGTCTTGCCGTCTATCGCGTCGACCAAGCAGCGCTGCGCGCGCTTGCCCCCGACGTCATCCTAACACAAGACCAATGCGAAGTTTGCGCCGCCAGCCTCAAGGACGTCGAGGCCGCGGTTTGCGATTGGGTAGGCCGTAAGGTGCAGATCGTTTCGCTGCGGCCAAATTGCCTCGCAGATATCTGGATCGATATCGGGCGCGTCGGAACAGCGCTCGCCCGCGAGGATGCGGCGGAACGGCTCATCGCAAGCCTCCACCGTCGAATCGAAACACCGCGGCCCTTCGCCAAGAAGGCAAAGGTTGCGTGCATCGAGTGGATCGATCCGGTGATGACGGCGGGACACTGGATTCCGGAACTGATCGATCATGCCGGCGGATGTTCGCTGCTTGCGCGCACCGGCGGGCCGTCCCCTTACGTCGATCTCTCCGAAATAGCGGCCGCGGATCCGGATGTCATTGTCGTCGCGCCTTGCGGCTTCGATGTGCCCCGCAGCCTGCAGGACATGCCCGTGCTGGCAAACCGGCCCGACTGGAAACAGCTTCGCGCCGTACGTGAAGGCCGGGTCGCCGTGGCCGACGGCAACAGATACTTCAACCGGCCGAGCCCCGCGGTCGCCGATACCGTCGACATCCTCGAAGATATCCTTTCGCACTTTGGAGCGAAGACGCCGCCGCGCTTCGCGGCCGACATCTGGCGGGTCTGGAGGTCCTAAAGAGCGCGCGCGCGAGGCACGACGATGCGGGCCCCGTCGTGGATGACGATGTCGGCGTTGATTCCATAGTGGCGCGCAAGATGCTCGGGCGTGAGAACGTCAACCGGACTTCCATCGGCAACGACCTTTCCGCCGTCCATTAGAACGAGACGGTCGCAAAAGCGGGCCGCAAGGGTAAGGTCGTGCAAAACAACGACGACAGTGCGCCCCTCCCGGGCGAGTGCACGAAAAATCGCTAGCACCTGTAATGTGTGCGCCGGATCGAGGCCCGACACGGGCTCGTCGGCCAATAGGATTTCAGGGGTGCCGGCGAGCAGACGCGCGACGAGAACTCGAGTCAGCTCGCCGCCGGACAGCTCGGTGACGGCGCGGTCGGCGAGATGCATCACGTCCGTCGCCCTCAACGCCTCCAGAATAGGAATTTCATCGGGTTCCGGTAGGCCGTCCCATGGACCAAGGTGGGGAAGACGCCCGAGCGCAACAAGGCGGCCGGCGGACATTGGCCATAAGGCGGTTTTCTCCTGGGCGAGATAACCGATGGTACGCGCCCTCTCTCGCCGGTCCCACGCCTCGATTGGCCGTCCCCCGAGCGAAATATCCCCTGATGAGCGCGGCACGAGCGATGCGCAGGCTCGCAAAAGGGTCGTCTTACCGGCGCCATTGGGACCAACAAGGCCGACGAGCGCGCCCGGTGTCAGGTCCAAGGTCACGTCATCCAGGATTCTACGCGCCCCGAAGTGAACGCGAAGATTACGCAGGACGAGGTTCGCCTGAGCACTCATGGCCGCGAACGCCGCAGTACGATGAGGAGATGCAGGAAGAACGGCGCGCCAATGATGGCCGTGATTACACCCACCTTGAGCTCGAGGGCCGTGGAAATCATCCTGACGCCGATGTCGGCCGCGAGCATGAGCGCGGCGCCGCCGATCATGCTCGGCAAAAGAAGTCGTCCCGGCCGGTATCCGACGAGCGGCCGGATCAGATGCGGGACGACCAGCCCGACAAAGCTAATGACGCCGGTGACGGCGACAGCTGCCCCGACACAAGAGGCCGTGCCGAGGATGGCGCGCAATTTTACCCAGCGCATCTCGAAACCGAGGGTTGCAGCCGTATCCTCGCCGAGACTCAGCGCTTCGAGTGGGCGGGCGACGGAGAACAGAAGGACCCACCCAACGACCATCGCCGGCATCGCCATGGCAACGTGGTCGAGCGTACGGTCGGCGAACGAGCCGAGGATCCAGAAGACAATTTCCAAGGCCGCGTACGGGCTCGGCGCAAAATTCAGTGCGAGGGACGTCAACGCGGCCGTCAGCGCATTGATGGCGACACCGGCCAGTACGAGTGTCAGGGTGTCCTGCGTGCGGCCGCCGAGAAGGATGAGCAAGGCGGTCGCGATCAGCGTTCCAGCCATTCCACCGACAGGCAAAAGATAGGAGAGTCCGCCGGCACCGAAGTAAAATACCGCGACCGCGCCAAGAGCTGCGGAGCTCGACGCGCCCAGGAGCGCGGGTTCGGCCAATGGGTTGCGTAGGAGCCCTTGCAGCACGGCGCCTGACAACCCGAGGGAGGCGCCCACAAGCAGGGCAAGCAGGGTTCGCGGTACGCGCACCTGGCTGAGTATCAACCACGCCGTTTCCGCATCCCGCCGCCACAGCGAGACCAGGTCACCAAGGCCTCCCGTGATCTCACCGCGGCCGGTGATGATCGAAGCTACCGTGAGCACAAACACGAGCAGGCCAAGAGCCGTGACGACAAGACCAAAAGGCCGCTCGCGAAAGGAAGAACGTTGCGAGGCGACGGAGGTCATGGGGTCCTTCCTGCGAGCGCTGTCGCCAACCGTTCGGCCGCTTCGGCAACCATTGGCGTGCCACACGTGAGAAGACGCCCGGGGATGGACAGCGTTGTGCGCAGACCCATGCCGCGTTTCAGGGCCGGATGCTCCATGGTCGCGCTGGCGATGGAGGGAACGCCCGGCCGGTAGATGAGATAGATGATCCGCTCCGGCCGAACCGCCAGCATCGTCTCGAGCGGGACCTGCCCGTAGGCGCCGATCCCGAGCTCGGGCGCTTTGTTGACAAGCCCCGTCAGAGTCATGACTTCATCCGCAAGGCCCGGGCGCCCCACCGTAAAGCCGTTGGCATCGAAAATGATCGCCGAGCCGAAGCGGCCGGGCGGCGCGGCAGCGGCCGCAAGCCGCCGATCCATGTCCACGAGCAGTTCAGCCGCGCGTTTTTCCTCTCCAAGCACTGTCCCGAGCGAGGTCATCGTTGCGTGTATGCCCGAGATGGTGTCGGGACTTTCGATCTCGATCACGGGATATCTCAACCGTCGCAGCATGGCCTTGGCAAACGCCGTTGTATAACGACCGGCCAGCACGAGGTCCGGCTTTGCAGCAATGACCTCCTCCGCGAGACCGTGGTTGATGGGAATGCCCTTCGCCAGGTCAGCAAGCGGTGATTCCGCCGGATCGGCGCCGAGGAAACTGATGGAGGCAATTCTTTGCGGACCGGCCAGAAGGAGCGCCATCTGGTCGGTGCAAAGATTCATGGACACGATCCGTTGCGGCGCCTGCGCATGGGCGTTCGCGTCCGTGAGATATGCAAGCATCGCAGCGAGCCATGTCCATTGGCGGATCATCTAGCCTCCAAAGCGCAAACGCACGCCGGCATAGGCCCCGATTCCAACGGTGCCGTAGGTGTAGACCTCCTGATATTCCTGATCGAGTGCGTTCTCAATACGGGCGAAAACCTCGATCTTCTCCGTCACCTCGTAGGAACCCGACACGGTCACCAAGGTGAAGTCATCGAGCCGGGCGACACCCGAAGGGATCGACGGTACGAAAACCACGTCGGTCATCGGCCCGTTGTAGTCCACGCTCACCCCGGCTTGAGCGCGGTCGTCCAGGAACCGGGTCGATGCCGATACGCTGGCAACATGCTTGGGCCGCCGCACTTCCTGGAGCCCGCGGTCGTCTTCTGATTCGGTATAGCTGTAGCTGGCCGCGAGCGTCAGGTTCGGGGCCGGCATATATCGTGCTGAAAGCTCGACACCCTCGCGCGTGCTTTCACCGGCGACATTGCGGACGGTGAACGGAAAAACACTGAAGTCGTTAAGGATCTCATCTTCGAAGTCGGAGACAAAATACGTCATCGAAATGAGCGCGCGGTCCCCCATCGCATAATCGGCGCCCGCGTCCCAGCCATGGGAACTTTCCGGTTTGAGATTGGGATTCCCGATGAAGCTGGTCGGGTCGAATCCGAACAGCTCGAAGAAACCGGGTTTCGCAAAACCGGTGCCGTAACTCGCGCGCAGCTTCAACCCGCTGCCGGAAACCTGCCATGCCGCGGTTGCACGGTAGGTGGTGGCATTGCGAAACATCTCGTGATCGTCGAAGCGTATCGCGCCCGATAGAAACACCTGGTCGGCAATGTCCGCGCGGTACTCGATGACATACCCTATGTCGTGCGTGGATCGCCTTTGGTTCTGCGGTCCCGGGAATGGGCTCTGGTTTTCAAAATTCTCGTCCTTGTATTGGATATAGCCGGTGAGGGTATGACGCACGGGGTCGTCTGCATCACCGATAAAAAGGTTGTTCTGATAGGAGAGATTGAGCCGCCGTCCCTCGGCGCCGAAGGAAAAGGCCTTCATCGCAAAGTTGCGTTTGCGCACATCGGTGATCGCAACGGCAAAGGTATGGTCCCACTTGCCGGCAAGCAGCGAGAAGCGGCCTGCGCCCCGCCCATAAAAGGTCTTGGTGCGGTGCGCGTTGTCGGAGTCGATCGCACTTCCGTACGTCGACAGGCCGAAGTTCACGAAGTCCTGAATGTCCTCTTCGCCGTAGGCCTGCGTGTAGCGGGCCGCGAGCGAGAGATCGAAGACATCGCTTGGTGCGATGTGACCGCTGGTGTTGATGGTGAAATTCTGGTGGCCGTCCTTTTCGGTGCCGCCGGCCGCCTGCGAGATTCCGCGCGTATCGAGCCAGGAGATCGACGCGCCCATGCTGTAGCCTTCGCCGCCCGCGCCGGCATAGCCATTCAGTGCGTAGGTGCCGAAGGAGCCGCCCTGAAGCGATGCCGAGCCTTCCAGCGGACCGTGCCCTTCGCGCGTGACGATGTTGACCACGCCCCCGATCGCCTGACTGCCGTAAAGCGCGCTTTGCGGGCCGCGCAGAACTTCAATGCGCTCAATGTCGTCGGTCAGAAGATTCGCAAAGTCGAATTCATCTGCCGTCATGGGATCGCCAGCCTCAATCCCATTGATCAGAACCAGAGTATGATTGCCTTCGCTGCCGCGGAGACGGACTTGGGTCTGCGCACCGCGTTGGCCGGATCGATTGACGGCAACGCCCGGTATTTCACGCAGAAGATCGGAGACCTCAAACCGCGGACGTTGCGCGACATCGTCGGCAGAGAGAATATCGATCGCGCTGCCGACGGTTTTCAAAGGCACCAAAGTGCGGCTCGCCGTCACGACGATCTCGTCAAGACCGATCGTATCGCGACTCTGAGCGAAGGCCGGCGTCGCGATGGCCAGCGATGTTGAAGAAAGCAGGGAAAAGAACCAACGTCGATATACGTGCGGTTTCATTGCAAAAACCCCGAGCCAGGTCGCTCGCGGGACAGCCCGCAGGCGAACGGTTGTGACAATGACGGCGTTGGGTTTTTGCGAAGAGACCGGCCCAATCCGTCGCGGTTGCGATACGCGCGTCACCGCGATCAGATTGGCCGCACCGATGGAATTACCCCGTCCAGCGGTAAGGTGACGCTCGCGACGGCAGGTCTCCTGACTTGCGGGTCATAGCGCCTGTCCGCCTTCCCAGATCTCATGGCTGAGACCCAGTGGCTTCACGGGACAGGATGCTCGCCGCCTACAGTTGCGGGGGCAGTTCCGGAATTGCACCGGATTCCCTTTTCGCCGCGGCTGTGTCAGCAGCCACGGCACCGTCGCTGGAACGGTGGTAAACCCGGCGCTCTATCGTGTCAATTATCGTCCGGCTTGATGCCGCCGATCTCCCGCGGTTTGACGCGACCCGGTGTCGGATTCGGCTCCGGATTTATCGGCGGTTTGATCACCGGAGTACGCGAGCCTGATGCGGGCGGCGGCTCTACAAACTCCTGGTCGCCGGTCGGCGGCGGCTTGAAGACGCTCGGATCTTCGGTCGGCGTGGGCGGGAGGGGTTTTCCGGGATTTTCTTCGGGGACCGGCGTACGCGCCGGCGGCGCTCCCGGATCGCTGCGCGACGGCGTCGACGCGGCACAGGCGCCGACGGCAAAAGCGACAACAGCAGCAGATATGATCGTCCGCATGGCGCACCTCTCACTCGCAATTGCGCCCCTCCGCGTATCTATACGCGCCGATGATGGCTAAAGCGTGCACATGACGGGGTTATTTGCGGAACTTCGGTTGCATGGCACCGTTGCACTTCCACATACGAGAGGTCAGACCCATGAACGAAACACCGGACAAGAAAGAGCGCCGGCGCGAACAACCGGACGCAAGCCCCGAGCCGCCGAAACCGGAGATCGATCCCAAGCGCACGAAACCCGACGAAATCAGGCCGCCGAGGGAGCCGCGCCCCGATATGCAGCCGGAGCGCCAGCCGTTTCCGGAGATCCAGCCAACGCAGCCCCCGCCCTCGCCCCAACCTGGACAGCCTTCGCAGCCGGTTGCCTAGCTACTCAGGGCGCGGCTTTTCAAAGATCATGACGTGCTGCCACGGAAGCGTCGTGCTGTTGACGCTGACGAAGCGAAGGCCGATGGCCTCCATTTCCTTGCGCGCCTGGGCCACCGTCATCTTGTGGAGCGCCTTGATCGGCACGTTCGGATCCTCGCCTCGGTACTCGACAAGTACGAGGCGTCCGCCCGGTTTCAAAGACCACGCCATGGCCGCGCCCATTTCCCTTGGGAGCGCGAACTCGTGATAGGCGTCCACCACCAACATAAGGTCGATGGTGTTGGACGGAAGGCGTGGTGTGGCAATGCTGCCGTGCACGACCTCGACATTGCGGGTCTTGGTCGATGCAATGCGTCCGCGGATCCTGTCGAGCATCTCCGGCTGAACGTCAACGGCATACACCTTGCCTTCCGGAACCTCACGCGCCAGGCGGAATGTGAAATACCCGGTGCCGGCGCCGATGTCCGCCACGACGTCCGTCGGTTTCAATGTCAGAAGCGGGACGAGCCTTGCGGTTCCTTCCTCTTCGGCCCGTTCGGGCCTTTCGAGCCAATCGGCGCCCTCGTGCCCCATGATGAAAGCGATCTCGCGCCCCATATAGGACTTGCCGATCCCTTCCAGCGTCAGCGGACTATTCTTGTAGCCATCGTCAGCGGCAATGGCGGCGCCGGCGATCAGCACGAGCGCAGCAACTGATCTGGCAAGGCTCTGCATTCGGGACCTCCCTGGTCGAGCTGTTAGGATACTCGCCGCGAAATCACCGCGCGACCGCAATTTCCGAAGCTTTTTCCAATGCGACACGATTGTCATGGAAGGCGGCCCCGCCATAAGGGGCCGGCTGATCGGCGCCGGTCAGGGTGTTGATGCCTTTGCCGCCGACATGCGCGGCGTTCGGCCAAATCGATTCAGCGATCAACACGCCGCGGCGCACGCCATCGAAGAGACGTGCGTGAATGAGGACTTCACCGCGCGGATTCTTGAGCCTGACCAGTTCGCCATCAACGACGCCCTTTGCGGCGGCGTCGGCGGGGTGAATCATCACCTCCGGACGGCCTTCTCTTGCCTTCGAGGTTGGCGTTTCGGTGAAGGACGTATTGAGAAAGTTCCGCGCGGGGCTGGTGGCGAGGCGGAACGGATATTCAAGCGTCGCCTCTTCAATCACGGCGAAGTGGTCAGGAAACTCGGGCAGGTTCCGCCACGGCCCCATGGCGCCGTTATTGATCGAGGGGATGCTGGTCCACTGCGGTTTGAAGCGGAATCTTCCGTCCGGATAGGCAAAGCCGTTCAGGTAGTGCGCCTCCGCGAAGCTCGGTTGGGCATCGAAGTGCACGACCTTCTCCAGTGCCTCGATTCCGCCCCAGCCGGAGTCTTTGAGGGTCGCGTCAATCAGCTGGCGCGGCGTCATATCGAACCCCGGATGTTGCGCGCCGACGCGGCGTGCGAGATCGCAGATGACGTCATGATTGGAGCGGCATTCGCCGGGCGGGTCGACAAGTTTGGGGCCTATCTGGAAATATTGGTGGCCGCCGCCGGCATAAAGATCGTCGTGCTCCATGAACATGGTGGCGGGAAGCACGATGTCCGCCATCTGCGCGGTTTCCGTCATGAATTGCTCATGCACGCAAACGAATAGATCGTCGCGCGCAAACCCGCGCTTCACGAGCTCCTGCTCAGGTGCGACCGTGACGGGATTTGTGTTCTGAATGATGAGGGCCTTCACCGGCGGCCCATGGTAAAGCGCTTCGGCATCGCCCGTCAGCACACGTCCGATCTGCGATTGGTCGAGTTTACGCACGGCGGCGTCGAGCGCGTCGTGCGCTTCGATCACCTTCTTGTTCCAGTGAAAGATCGCGTTGTTGATGTGGAACGCGCCGCCGCCCTCGTATTGCCACGCTCCCGTGACCGCGGCGATGCAGGATGCCGCGTGCATGTTGACCGTGCCGTTGCGCTGGCGCGCGAAGCCATATCCGAGTCGGAAAAATGTGCGCTTACGCTCGCCCACCAATCGCGCAAAGGCCTCGATCTCCGCCACCGAAAGGCCGGTGATCGCGGAGGCCCAGGTCGGATCCCTCGTGCGAAGGTGTTGCTCAAACTCTTTAGGATGATCTGTATAACGATTGAGGTAGCTCCAATCCGCGTAACCGTCGCGAAAAAGCACGTGCATGACGGCGCACGCGAGCGCGCCGTCGGTGCCTGGGCGCAGCAGTAGGGCCATGTCGGCCTGCTGCATGGTCGGGTTCATATAAACGTCGATCACCACGAGTTTTGCCCCGCGATCCTTCCGCGCCCGGGCGACGTGGGTCATGACGTTGACCTGCGTGTGCACGGGGTTCGTGCCCCAGATCACGATGCAATCCGAAACCGCCATCTCGCGCGGATCGGGGCCGGCAAGCTTGCCGGTGCCGGCGACAAACCCCGTGTAAGCTGTGGACGTACAGATGGTCGAGTACTGACCCGAGTAGCGCTTGACGTGGCGCAGGCGATTGATGCCGTCGCGCATGACGTAGCCCATCGTGCCCGCGTAGTAGTACGGCCAGACGGATTCCGCGCCGAAGTCGCGTTCGGCGTCGATGAATTTGCGCGCGACGATGTCCATCGCGGCGTCCCAGGAGATCGGCTCGAACTGACCCGAGCCTTTCGCGCCGACACGCTTCAGCGGATGAAGCAGGCGGTCGGGATGATGGATGCGCTCCGCGTAACGGGCCACCTTCGCGCAGATCACGCCCGCCGTATATCGGTTGGTCTCGGCGCCCCGGACGCGCCCGATGGTCCGGCCCTCGATCACCTCGACATCGAGCGAGCATGCCGATGGGCAGTCGTGGGGACAAACAGACGGACGGCGGTCAAGGTGCGCGGCTTTATTCATGATCGACATGATGGAGGACCCGGGCGCAAATGAAAAGGTGCCCGGACTGCGTGGGCAGGATGCGCGATTTGCGTTACTCTCCTTGGTCATGACGGACGCCACACACCCTTGCCGTGAACCTCATCGGCTGGTCATTGCCGACCAGGGCCGCAACGCCGGCCGCACGCGGGTGGTGCTCATCCTGACCCTCATTATGATGGTTGCGGAGATTTCCGCGGGCTGGATGTTCGGCTCCATGGCCCTTCTTGCGGACGGCTGGCATATGTCGACCCACGCCGCGGTGCTGGGCATCGCGGTGTTCGCCTATTCCTATGCGCGGCGCCACGCCACCAATGCCGCTTATACGTTCGGCACCGGAAAGATCGGCGATCTCGCCGCCTTCACCAGCGCCATTCTTCTCGCGGTTGTCGCGGTACTGATGGCGGTGGAATCGTTCCAGCGGCTCGCCGCGCCCGTTGCGATCGACTTTGGCGAGGCGATGGCTGTTGCGGTCGCAGGACTCGTCGTCAATATCATCAGCGCGTGGCTGCTGCGCGACGATCACAGCCATGGGCATGATCACGGGCACAAGCACACCGACAGCCGCACCGATCACTATCACGAACATCATCATCACCACCGCGATCACAATCGCGAAGCGGCCTATGCGCATGTGGTCGCCGATGCGCTCACGTCGGTGTTTGCGATCGTCGCCCTGGCGGCAGGGATGTTGTGGGGTCTCGCGTGGATGGACCCGGCCATGGGCGTCCTGGGCGCCCTTATTATCAGTCGGTGGGCCTATGCACTCGCCAGGTCTTCCGGCCGCGTTCTGCTCGATGCAACGCCCACGGATACTACCGCAAAGGCCGTGCGCAGGGCGATCGAAAGCGATGGCGATGCGCGGGTGACAGACCTACACGTCTGGCGGATTGCGCCCGGCCAGCTGGCCGCTGTGCTGACGGTTGCGGCCCAACGCCCGCAAACTTCCGCTCACTACAGAGCGCGACTCTCGAACATCGAGAACCTCAGTCACACCACGATCGAAGTGGAAGCGGCCTAACGGCGATTGAATGTGACGTCGTTCGGGTCGTGGTCGATGACGGGGCCCCGGCCGGATTGCGGTCGCTGCGCCGTGCGCATATCGACCGTGCGCCATTGGACAACGCCCTTCTTGCGCAGAAGGAATAGGGTGAAGAGGGCAATCGGGATGAAAATGACCGCGATCACTGCGGCATATATGAACAGCAGTACCGCGCCAACGAGAGCCGAGACGATCAGCGCCAGGCGAAGGAGTTGCCCCAACATCATACCTACCTAAGGAGCGGCGCGGGCAACCGCAAGAGCTGTCATACGGCCCTACACGAGGGCTTTTTCGTACATCCGATAAGTCTTGTAGACGCGCCCGCCGATCTCCTCGATGGAATGGCGGGTCTGGGTGTTGTTCTCCAGAACCCAGCTCATCTCGCAGACGGGCATGCGCAGCTTCAGCGACATGTCGCGCACGCGCCCCACCGTCAAAAGCGCGAGGATCGAACCCATCGGCTTGTTCTTGAACTCAGGCACGACGCCCATGAACGGCACCCGCGTACCCGATGCAAAGCTGCGGCGCGTGGCGAGCCGCCACGCGAGCTTTGCCCAGCCGGTCGGCCATAGGCGGCCGCGGAGGTCGCCGACCAGTTCGTTCAAATCCGGAAGCGCCACGCACATGGCCTTGGGCTCGCCGTCGATGGTGGCAAAGGCGACCAGTTCGGGCACCAAGAGCGGCTTCATGTCCCGCGCCATATGAGCCACGTCGGCCTCGGTCAGGGGAATGAAACCCCAATTCTCGGCCCATGCGGCGTTGAAGATGCGCACAATGGTCGCGACTTCCTCTTCAAAACGCGAGGTGTCGAGCGGGCGGACGGCCAAGCGTTTGTCGCGTTCCAGCGCGCGCTTGAGCCATTTGATCTGTTTGAAGGGAAGGCCCGTATCCATCGGCGTGAGGTAGGCCAGCATGTCGATGACTTTTGCGAAACCGGCCGCCTCCACCAATGCGCCGTAATACGGTTGCGCATGTCCCATCACCATGCGCGGCGGACAGTTGAAGCCGTCGACCAGCAACCCGGACTCTTCGTTGATATTGAAACTGAAGGGTCCAAGGCACCGGCGCATGCCGCGGTCCTTCAGCCACTCGCCGGCCGAGGCGAAAAGAGCATCAGCGACGTCCTGATCGTCGATACACTCGAAGAATCCGAAGAAGCCCGTGTCGTCCTTGCGCAGCTCGAGATGGGTCCGGTCCACCTGCGCGGAAATCCGGCCGACGAGCCTCCCGTCCTTCTCGGCGATCCAATATGCCGCCTCTCCGTGCTGGAACCAGGGATTCTTTTGCTCGTTGAAGCGCATGCGCTCCATGAAGTAGAGCGGCGCGATCCAGTGAGGATCGTGCCCTTGTGTAAGGTGGGGCACCTCTAGAAAGCGGGCGAGCTCGCGGCTGCCCGCGACGCGACGTACGCTGAAACCTTGAGACATGCGCGGGGCCCCCTGCCCTGCGGGTCAATTGGCGGCGGCGGCCGAGCTCGCTTCGCGCTTACGATGAGTCGGATTGGTGTTGTAAGGCCAGTTCGGCGTCAGGCGCGCAACATACGGGTAAAGCTTTGCCACTTCTTCGTCATATCCGAGATTGAAGACGGTCGGCGAGCGCGGCTTGTCCTTGGCACCCTCGTAGAACGTTCCGAGGCGGCGGTCCCACCACAGGTTGGTAATTCCATAATTGCCGTTCTCATTGTGGAAGTGATGGGCCATGTGGAACTTCTTCATCCGGCGCACCCATTCCCACTTCGGCTGATAGCCGAGATGCTGAATGCAGTGGAAATATTCATAGACGCAGGTCTGGATGACTCCGCCGCACAGCGCCGCCAGCGCGCCCGGCCATCCCGCGAGAAAGTAGCCGACCGGCATCGTCGCCAAGGCCACCGTCGGCAGCGTCGTGTAGAGCGCGCCAAAAAGAACTTTCAAATTGTTCGGATCGCTGTGGTGATCATAATGGATTCGCTTCCAAACGCCCGCTGTCAGCGGGGACCGCCACATGTGTTTGCTGTGGAGCACATAGCGATGCAGCACATACCAGACGAAGGGATAGAGAAAGAAAGCGACGATCATCGCGCCGATGACGCCCACCACCGATGCGCGGCCCTCGAGAACTGCGGCAAGCGAGAGGCCGCCGGTGACCAGAGCCACAGCGATATAGGCGGCAATGGCGTAGTATTGGAAATACGCGGCGGTGAGTTCGCGCAGCCCCATACGATCGAGATGGTATTCCCGGTCGCTCCAGAACCCGATCCTGATCGGTGAAGTGGTCAATAAGCCCGCCTAAACTTTGAGCAAACTCAGCGCGTTATAACCCTCGCTAGGTCCGCGCGCCAGTATTCTCAAAGTTAAACACGATCCATAGGCCCACGGTTGCGAAAAGCGCGATTGGCAGCCATGCGGCGACCGCCGGCGGCAGGGAGCCGAATTGGCCCATGGCCAGCAAGATGTTGTCGATCACAACGAAGAGAAAGCCGAAGGTAATGCCCCACACCACCGCTATGACCGAGCTCCCCTGGCGATGGTGGGCGAAGGCGGCGATCCCCGCGAGGAGCGGCATTAACGCAAGCGCCAGCGGGCCGGCGATCTTTTGTTGAAACCACGTGGCGTAAAAGTAGCCTGGGCGCGAGCCCAGCGCTGTCTCGCCCACATACTCCTGGAGAGCGTTCAGCGACAATTGGTTCGGCGCCTGGTTGGCGAACCGTGCGAAATGCTCGGGACGCATGTTGGTCTGCCAAACGACGGGAGCGTTCGCGGGCCGTGTCCCGCCCACGCGCCGCGGCTCGAAGACCGACCACTTGCCGTCCTCCCAAATCGCGAGGCGGATACTGAGGATGTCGACGACCTCCGCATTTTCACCGAGTTCGAAGATGCGCAGGTCGCGGATCACCTCTCCGCCGCGCTGAATCTTCCCGGCGCGCAAGATGGTATTGCCTTCCGTCAGCCAGCTATTTTCGCCGACCACGGGTTCTTCGACGGTCGTTTTGAAGCCGTTGTCTCGCCATTCCTCGAGCTGCGTGTTGGCTCGAACGACCACGTAGTCGGAGAAAACAAAAAGAAGAACGGCGAATATGATGCCCACCGCGGAAAGGCCGCCGACGAGGCTCAAGACGGACCGGCCGGCGGCGCGCATGGCAATAATCTCGCTGTTGGTCGCCATTACGACGAAAGCCGTCAACGCGCCTAGAAGCGCTGCCAGCGGCGCCACCGTCTCCACTAAGGAGGGCGAACGCAACAACACGTAGCGAAACAACGACGCCGCCGGCGGACCGCCGCCCTCCAGCACGACATTGGCCTGCGCCAGCAAATCGAGCGTTTGGAGAAAAACCACCAAACCGAACAGCAGCGCAAGGAATCGCATGACGAACGATTTGATCAGATAGCGGGAAAGCATCATGACGGCGCCCGGCGTTCGCTACGCCGTCCGCCGCTTCGGGCGAAACGGCGCGATAAGCTTGCCGATGAAATCGTTCCAGCGCGCTTCCATTTGCTGCACCGGCGGCGTCCCGGAGCGACGGAACGTCGCGGCGAACAGATAGCCTGAGCCGAGAATGAAGAGAACGAAGATGCCCCACAGCGCCGCGCCCGACGGCAAGCCGGTCGCGCCGGTATAGGCTTCCGTGAATTCGAGAACCTTTTGATAGCTGACAAGCAAGAGGATCCCGAGGATCAGTCCAAAGGACCGGCTCGCCCGCCGCGTCATGATGCCGAGCGGCGCGGCGAGGATCGGCAGGAACAACATCGAGAGCGAAAACACGAGCCGCCCATGCAACTCGGATGAAACAGCGGAGGGGGCTAGGATTCGCTCAGCCCGCATGTCGGGTGAGGGATTTTGCTCCGCCTGATTGCCCGAGCGTCCGGCGCGAAGGTTGTCGACATGCGCACGAAGGAGCTCGAACAGCGTGAGCTCACGTTCATCTCCGCCCCGCGCGCGGAATTGGACCAATTCGGCAAGGTTAAGGGGCCAATCAAAAACGCCTGTCTGCAGCGTGCCCGTGCCCTTGGTATCCGGGCTCCATTCCGAGCGCGTTACGTCGTAAAGGCGCAGTGAGACGACGCCGTCTTCCACACTGGTGAGAAGCTGCCCCCGCTTTGCGGTCATCGTGATGATGCGGCCGTCCTCGGTTTCACGGTGGGCAAAGACGCCGTAAAGGTCGCGCCCGGCGCCGCGCGACTGCTCGACACGAAGGGTGTACCCGTTCGGAAGGTTCATGAAGATGCCTTCGCCGATGCCCTGCTGGATCACACCGGACGTGATGTCGAACTCGATCACGCGAAGGGCGTAACGGCCATACGGATTCAGATACCCGGCGAGAACGAGATTGAACAGCATCATCACGGCGGCAAGACCGATCGCCGGACGGATGATGCGCTCGACGCCGATCCCGCACGAGTTGATGGCGTCGAGCTCGGACTGAAGAGAAAGTTTGCGGAAGGCGAGCAACACGCCGAGGAAGAGCGCGACCGGAAGCGCAAGGCCGATGTAGTAGGGGATCAGGTTGAAAAGCATCCGGAACACGACCAGGGTCGAAACCCCGTTGCCTACAGCAATGTCCAGAAGGCGCATCAGGCGCTCCATGCACAGGATCACGAATGCGATGAACAGGATGATCACCACAGTCGGCACGATGCTGCGCAGGACGTAGCGGTCGATGGCTTTCATAGCGGCTGATGGCTCGTGCAGATTCCGGCCACACGGCCGAACGAAGGGGCGTTAAGAAGTATAAAATGTCGACTTTCTTCAATCAAATAACTAATTTGCGGGCGCATTTCGTTGGCCGTGATGCGCCGTTGCGCTATCGGTGGTGGCAGCCATGAATGCAAGCGTGCACACGACCTTCCCATAGCGATCGAATATTGTGACTCTCGCCGTCATTACCAATCGGCTCAGCACCCAGAACCGACGCGCCGGCAACTGGATCGACCCGCTGCTCTCTCGCGAGCGCGACGTGTTGCACTTTCCGCTAAGCGATGTCGCTGAAACCCCCACCGTCATCCGCCGCTGCGCAGAAGCCGGTGCCCGCACGCTGGTGGTGAACGGCGGCGACGGAACGGCAGGACTGGTGTTCGGCGCGCTGTTCAACGGAAGCCCGTATCGCGAGCCACCGTCGGTCGCTCTGCTTCCTGGGGGAAAGACGAACATGACCGCGGCCGCATGGAGCCTGCGCGGCGGCGCGCCGGAGGCGCTGAAGGCTGTCCTTGCCTATCACCGCGAAGGATCGCTCGATGCCCACGCGGCGCGGAGGTCGGTCTTGAGCGTGAAGGACGGCAATGATCCGGCGCGCTACGGCGCCTTTTTCGGCGCGGCCGACATTGTCGAGGGAATCCTATTCTGCCGAAAACATATCTATCCTCTGAACATGCCGAATGCTGCGAGCCATACCGCCGCTATATCGCTTCTCCTCTGGCGCAGCCTGTTCGCAGCCTCGGACGCGAAACCGATCTTGCTGACGGAGGGCGAAAATGAGTTGCCGGGCGGGAAATTTTTTGTGTTCGCGGCGACGACGCTCGAACAGCTGCTCCTGGGGCTAAGACCGGAACCGCCACCGGAGGCGGGAAAAGGTTCCCTGATCTACGTGAGCGTCGATCGCAATCCTCTTTCCATCCTCCGCGCATTCCCCGATGTGGTGCGGCGGAGACTGCGGCGCGGCAAAGGCCGCAATGTCGGCCGAGCGCATAGTTTATGTCTGCGCTTCAACGGGCACTATACAATCGACGGCGAGATGTATGAGGCGAGCGCTGAGCGCGACCTTATCCTCGACTCCCGCAACTCGCTGCGCTTCATTCAACTGCCGTCATGAGCGAACTCATCGACATTATCGCTGCGGAAACCCGAAAGCCGGTGTTTCCGGCCGCGCGGGCATTCGCAGAAGAGCTTCGCCGGCGCTATGGCCCGGCGGCTGCGGCCGTCCTTTTTTACGGCTCCTGCCTGCGGCAGGCGACGGATGAAGGGCTCATTCTGGATTTCTACGTGGTCGTCGACCGCCTGACCGCCGCGCTAAAGAACCCCGTCAGCGTGGCGTTTGGACACCTCCTGCCGCCCAACGTCTATTATCACGAGATGACCTACGAGGGGCGCACGCTGAGAGCCAAGGTCGCCGTCATCAGCGTATCAAAGTTCCTCCGCGGCACCGGCCCGCTGGCTTTCACCTCCGCGCTTTGGGCGCGGTTCGCCCAACCTTCGCGCCTTCTTTATGCGCGCAACACCGAGATCGAACGGCGCATGGTTTCGGCGCTGGCCGAAGCGGCGAGGACCACCGCCGTGCGGACGGCAGCGCTTTTTACGGGGGAGTTCACGGCCCGCGACCTGTGGGTCCGCGCGTTCCGCGAGACATATGCTGCGGAGCTTCGCCCCGAAAAGCCGGAGAAGAGCATCGAACTAGTCGAGGGGGATCTCGCGCGTTATCAGGCTGTGACCGCCGCCATTCTCGCTGCAAAGAAAGACACACCCGGCGTCTATCCTCCGGGGGGCGACGAAAAGGCGCAGGAGAGCGCCGTCGCCACGTGGCGGTTGCGGCGCCTTGTCGGGAAGACTTTAAACGCAGCGCGCTTGATCAAGGCCGCCTTCACGTTCGGCGGAGGGCTGGAATACGCGGTGGCAAAGATCGAACGCCACTCCGGCGTGAAGATCGAGCTGACGGAAAAAGAAAGGCGGACCCCCTTGCTGACGGGGATCCGCCTGTTTTTTCAGGTGAGGAAGCGCGGCGGCCTGAATTAATAGTCGCGCGCGATCCTCCGAAAAGCGAAAGGCTACTTTATCCTGATCGCGCCTTAGGCGCGTGCGGCAACCTTCGGCGCCGTGGTGTCGATCAGGCCGAGCTTGCCGGCGACTTCCGCGAAGATTGCTACGACACGATCGATTTGCTCTTCCGTGTGCGCGGCGCAAAGGCTCGCGCGCAGGAGGCAATACCCGAACGGCGTCGCCGGCGGCAGTGCAAGGTTGACATAAACGCCAGCCTCGATCAGTCCCCGCCAGAACGCGATGGCCGTCACCGGATCCGGCGCGACCACGGCGACTACCGGGCTTACATCGGAAGCAATCTTGAGACCCAACGCGGACAGACCGCTGTGCAGCTGTTCGGAGTTGCGGGCAATGCGTTTCCGCAGGACCCCGCCCTTCTTGATGATCTCAAGGTTGACGGTCGCCGACGCGACCACGGACGGAGGCAACGAGGCCGTAAAGATGTAAGCGCGAGTCACGAGGCGTAAGGTTTCGAACTTCGGATGGTTCGAGACGCAGAAGCCGCCGACGGTGCCCACCGACTTCGAGAAAGTGCCGACGATAAAGTCGACATCGTCTTCGACGCCCGCTTCCTCCGGCACGCCGCGGCCGTAACGGCCGCAAACACCCATCGAGTGCGCTTCGTCGGAAAGCAGATAGACGTTTTCGTATTTCCGCTTCACGGCGGCAAATTCGGCCATTGGCGCCTTGTCGCCGAGCATCGAGTAGATGCCCTCGACGACGATAAGCTTATTCCCCGGCTTGTCGGCGAGGCGCGCCAAGCGTTTATCGAGATCGGCTGCGTCGTTGTGTTTAAATCGGATGACCTGCGCCTGGCTGCCGCGCACGCCGTCGTAAATCGAAGCATGGCAGTCGGCGTCCATCAGGATGAAATCTTCGGGCCCCATCAGGGTCGAGAGGATGCCCATATTGGCGAGGAAGCCGGTGGAGAATACCATCGCGTGCTTCTTGGCGAAGAACTCGCATAGCGCCGCTTCGAGTTCCTTGTGACCGTAATAGGTTCCATTCGCCATGCGGCTGCCGGTCGTGCCCGTACCGCAGGCGTCGAGCGCTTCGTGCGCGGCCTTCAGCGCTTCCGGCTGAAAGGTGAGGCCGAGATAATTGTTGGTACCGACCAGAATAGTGTGGCGCCCCCCGATCATGGCTTCGGTCTGCGACAGAACCTCATCCATCACGACGTTGAATGGGTTGATGCCTTCGCCGAAAAGCGCATCGCGCTGCGCCAGGAGCGGCGCCCAACGGTGGAACAAGTCAGCCATGTTACGTCCCCTTTAACTTTACCGACGTGAGCGTTTAACGCCCTTCGTCCTTGAGAATCTTTTCGATCGCCAGCCCCAGGTCGTTCACAGTGGCCACATCCGGAAGGATGTTGAGCGGCACCGAGATATCGAATTCGTCCTCGACGACGGCGACGAATTCCATCACGACCAGGGAGTCGAAGTTCAGGTCCTCGGTGAATCTCGTTTCAGGCTTCAGCTCGGTCCCGGTCTTGTTGAACGCCGCCAGGATGTTCACCAAGGTCGCCAGAGTCTCAGGCGATGGTTCGGTAGAGGCGTTCATGACCATGCATTCCCAGCGCCTTTGTCAGGCGTCTTCTTCACAAAACCTTCGCAGGTGCGAAAACTTGTGCGGGAACAAGGGCTCGCTGACAAATCAACTTAGGGGTTACTTGTTAACAGGCCGCGTGAGGTGTACCAGCTGACGGCATCCTTAAACCCCTGGTCGAGCGACCATGATGGGTTATATCCCGGAAGTTCTGTGCAATCGGCGACCCAGTCCGGATGAAGGAGTTCCGGAATCTTACTCCAGGACAGGACCGACGCCCGCCCGGCGACGGTCGAAGCAATGCTCGCCACCGCTCCGGCGGCGTACAGAACCGCAGCCGGCACGGCGATGAGCCGAGGGGTGGTCCGCAGCGCACTTCCGGCGGCTTGGGCGATCTCCTCCCACGTGTAGCCCCCGACCCGACCGTCATCGAACTCCACCGGCCGGTCCGGCAGGCCCTCGACCGTCATGGCCGCGAGCACCGCCGCTGCCACATCGCTGACATGCACAAGCGATGTCCGCGCCCGATCCACCATCGGCCGCAGCACAAAACCGCGCGCCGCCATCTTGAATACGCGCAGGGTTTCAAGGTCGCCAGGTCCATAGACGGCCGGCGGACGGAGAATGACGGTGGGGAGTTTGTCCTGAAAGGCGCGCAACGCCTGTTCGCCCGCCCGTTTGCTGGCGGCGTAGGGCGACAGCCGCGGCTCGCGCGCCGCAAGTGACGACAAGTGGACAAAGCGTGCCGGCTTGGCCTCAGCGGCGGCGATCCCGGCAAGCCGGCGCGTTGCGTCGGCGTTGACGGCGAGAAAACCGTCGCGGCTGATGGCGCGGATCGCCCCGGCGCAATGGACAACAGCGCTCGCCCCTTTGACCAGGGATTTAAGCGCGCCATCGTCGACCAGGCTGCCGAGAACCCAAGAGACGGCGTCGTTTTCGGCTTGGTCCTTAGCGGGCAGGCGGCGCGCCAATGCGCGAACCGTGTAACCGGCCTCTATCAGCGCTTCCACCACATGGCGGCCGATGAAGCCGGTGGCGCCCGTTACCGCGACGACGGGCCCGGCGGTGAGTTGGTCACGGGGCACTCGAACCGCTCGGATCGATGGGCGTGATTTCGCCCGCCTCGAACATTTTCTTCGCGCGCCCGCGCGCCAGTTTGCCAGAGGTCGTCTTCGGCAAGCTGCGCGCCGGAACGAGGATGACGTCGCACAGGATTCCGACCGCATCCTGCACCTTCGCGCGAACGTCGGCTTGAAGTTTTCGTCGGTCTTCGGCGCTTGATGGGCGACACTGCACAAGCACCGTCGGCCGCTCGCTGCCGTCGGCATTCGGAAGAACGATCGCAGCACTGTCGCCGGATCGAAGTCCGTCGAGATGCTCGACCGTCCATTCGATATCCTGCGGCCACACGTTGCGGCCGTTGATGATCATCATATCCTTGGCGCGTCCGACGATGACGAGCTCGTCGCCAATCCAGTAAGCGAGGTCGCCGGTGTCCAGCCACCCGTCGATCAGCGCGGCCTTGCTTGCTTCGTCGTCGTTGAAGTAGCCCCGCATCACGCTGGGACCTTGAACGAACAGACGTCCGACTTGGCGCTCGCCTAGAACGTTGCCCAGCTCGTCGCGAATTTCGCCGCGGTGTTCGGGCAGCACCTTCCCGCAGGATACGAAAGTACGCGCGCCTGCGGAGCCGGCCGCAGCGGGAACGGCGCGGTGCGCTTCCAGCGCTTCCTTGTCAACATGATCGAGCCGCATGCCGTGGCCTGCGTCGGCGAAACTGACGGCAAGCACGCATTCGGCCAATCCGTAACTCGCGCAAAAGGCCTTGTCGGAAAAGCCGTAAGGCCGGAAGGCGTCGGCAAAGGCCTGCATCACGTTCGGCTTGATCATCTCGCCGCCGATGCCCGCGATGCGCCACTTCGAAAGATCAAGGTCGAGCGAGCCCTCAGCCATTGTCGTCACGCGGCGTGCGCAAAGCTCATAGCCGAACGAGGGCGCATAGGACACGGTACCGCCGTTGTCGCTGACGAGCTTGAGCCATGTCAGCGGACGGCGTGCGAAATCCTCCGTCGGCAAATAGTCCATCGACGTCTGGCTCGTAAGCGCGCCGAGCATGAATCCGACAAGGCCCATGTCGTGAAAGAACGGCAGCCACGACGTTCCACGATCGCCGATGCCGTTGCGCACGCCGTATCGCGTCATGGCGCGGCAGTTGGCCATCAGGCTGGCGTGCGTGACCATGACCCCCGTCGGAAAGCGCGTCGAGCCGGAGCTGTATTGGATATAGGAGAGGTCGTCGGTCTTGGCGCGCGTCAGAATCGCCGCGGGTGCGGCACGGTCATAAACGTCCTGCGCGGTGCCGATCAGCATCAGCGCAAACTCGGCGGCCGCTTCCTGGACCAGCGGCAGAAATTCGGACGGTCCGACCGCCATGCGAGCCCCCGAGGAGCGCAGCTGGCCTTTAATCTGTTCGATGTAGGCTTCACGTCGGCCGAACGCGGTCGGCAGCGGCATCGGAACGGGAATCGCGCCGGCGTATTGGCAGGCGAAGAACATTGCCAGAAAGTCGGGCTCGGTGGCCGCCAACAGCGCAACGCGGTCGCCGCGCGCGATGCCGAGGCCCACCAAGCGCCGTCCTAGGTCTTCGGCGCGGTCGCGCAGAACGCGATACGGCAATGCGATTTCGAGAATGCCACGCGCCGAGTAGAAATTCATCCCGGTTTCGCTCTGAGCGGCATAATCAAGGGCGTCGCTGAGGGTGGCGAAATCCGCAAGCCGCCTCGTGAAACCGGGGGTGTCAGACGGAGTAGGACGCGACGATAGGCTATCGGAAACTTGGACTGCTGTGCTCATATGAGCGTTCTCTTCGCCCTAACGCTGAAGACGGTCAATTCACCGAATGTTACAATTATTGCAGTGGGATTGAGCGTCCATTGAACAAACCGTTGGAGATGAGGTCTCACACAGCTGTGATTCCGTACAGGTTGAAGCTCGTTAGTATTGTAAATACAAAGCGCGTCCGCTTCGAGGAGAGTACCGATGGATAAGAAGACTCTTGCCGCCGCAGTCGCGGGCGCCGTCGCTATGGCCGGACAACTCGCCCCCGTCTCCGCCGCCGACGCCAGCAAAGGCAAGGAGAAGTGCTTTGGCGTCGCTGTCGCAGGTGAGAACGGCTGCGCCTCGGCGGACGGAAGCCATGCGTGCGCCGGGATGTCGACCATCGACTACAGCGGCCAGGAATGGGTGCTCGTCGAAGGAGGCACGTGCGAGAAGATGGGCGGTAAGTTCGAGCCGTTCCAGGGCATCGGCAAGCCGCCCGCGAAACCGCCGGCCTCCTCCGCGAAAAAGTGAATCTCGCGCGCGCGTGCGGGATCGGACTGCGTTCGGCGCATCTCGCAGAGATCGCGTCCGAACCCAAGGACGCACCGCTTACGGCTCCGTGGCTCGAGATTCATACCGAAAACTTTTTGAGCGACGGTGGGCCGCGGCTCGCAACGCTCGATGCCATCGCTGCGCGCTATCCGATCAGTTGCCATAGCGTTGCGCTGTCGCTCGGCTCGGCACAAGGTCTCGACAAGGCGCATCTCGCGCGCGTAAGCACCCTGGTCGCCCGCGTGAAACCCAGATTCATCTCCGATCATCTTTCCTGGAGCGCGGTCGACGGCGTCCATTACAACGATCTCCTGCCGCTGCCGTATGACGAGGGCACGCTCGACATCGTGGCACGGAACATAAGCGAGGCGCAGGACGCATTCGATCGGCGGATCCTGATTGAGAATCCCTCCCGGTATCTCGCTTTCTCGCAGAGCACCATGGACGAACCGGAATTTCTACGCCGGCTGGCGGCCCGCACGGGGTGCGGCCTTCTGCTGGATATCAACAATGTCCACGTCAGCGCCACGAACCTAGGCTTCGACGCAGCCGATTACCTCGCACGGATTCCAGCGCAGATGGTTGAAGAGATTCATCTCGCCGGCTTTGCCAGCAGCGCGGAGCAGCCGGTGCTCTTGGTCGACACCCACAGCCATCCGGTGGCCGAGGATGTTTGGGTGCTTTACGAGCAAACCATCGGCCGCATCGGCCCGCGACCAACCCTCATCGAATGGGACTCGAACGTGCCGTCGCTCGCCGTTCTCCTGGCCGAGACGGAGCGGGCCCAGAAAGTTTTGAGCCGGTGACCGATCTCCTTTCTCTTCAGCGTAAATTTCAACGCGCGTTGACCGGGGTCGATCGTCTGGACGACATCGTCCGCGGCGGAGCCGGCGGCCTTGCCATCCATAAAGCGACGATCGAAGCTGGCCTCACGCAAGCTCTCGCCAATGTTTTTCCAGCCGTGCGCCGGGTCGCCGGCGCGCCGACATTTGCGATGCTGGCGGTCGAATTCATCAATGCGCAGCCGCCGCGGCATCCGGTTCTGGCCAATTACGGACGCGGATTTCCGGCGTTCATCTCCATGCAGCCGATTGGCGCTTCGCTTCCTTATCTTCAGGATCTCGCGCGCGTCGAGTGGATGCGCCAGGAGTCATATCTGGCCGCGGATGCGCCAGTTCTCGATGCCGGGGGGTTGGACGTAAACGATGCCGAAGCGATGAGCACGCTGCGGCTGAAGGTTCATCCGGCATTGCGCCTCATCACTTCGCCTTTTCCGGTGCATAGGATCTGGCGACTCAATCAGCCGGACGTCGCGGATAAGGATATTCCCGCCGTCGACATGAAGGTTTCAGAGACGGTGATCGTGACGCGGCCGCAGAACGAGGTGGTTACGCGCGCCATTCATCTTGCCGACGCCACTCTCGTACGCGCGATCGGCGGCGGCGCGACGCTGGCCGCAGCGGTCGAGGCCGCCCTTGTGATCGCGGCTGATTTCGATGTGACCAGAGCACTCGCAGGTCACTTCGCGAGCGGCACGTTTTCTAGCCCGACGTCTTCTAGCCCCTGACGTCGAAGCCGGTGCGCGCCAGGAGCGCGTAGAACTCCTTGATCGCCCTTTCCTTCTCGAAGGGCTCGGGAATATCGGCTGTGTATTCGGCGATGAAGTCCTTGCGCCGCAGGTAGCTGACAACGGTATCGCGTGCGATCGTCGTGGCACGCCCGATCGTGAGAACGCCGGATGCACAAAAGGTCACGAGCCGCGTGGCGCGTTCGCGGAACGGCAAACGCGCGTCATCAAGGCGTTGGATGACCCCGGCGGAAATGATGTAGTCGGACACGATCTCATCGAATTTGACGGCAATGGGATCGCGCAAGGCCGGGGCGAGCTTGGATTCCAAAACGAGCTTTTGGATTCCCGCCGCCTCTTGGAGACGCGCTTTCTCCGTCCGGGCCTCGGGAGCGATCTTCTGAACCGAGGAAAGTGTGGCTGCCAGATTGCGGATTTGCGTTTCAATCGCCCCGCGCGATTCAGCGTCGGCATTGGGGTCGAACATGGCAAGCAGGAACAGGAACTTCTGCTTGCCCGACGTGAGTTTGTCGCGGACGCCCTCCATGGCCCGTTTAACGCCCCCGGAGCCGCCGAGGTTGCTGAGCCGCGCCCATCGTTCCGTCAAACCAATGGCCATGTGGCGGCCCCCGACCACGCCGCGGTCGGTGACGGCGCGCTTCAGAATTTCTTCGAAGAAGGCTTTGTCCGCCGCGGGGTCTTCGCTGTTGGTCAGCCGGACCGGGCTGCCGAGATCGCGCTCGATACGTTCGAACAGAACCGCCTTCGACTTGGGCAGCAGGTCGGCGGAAAACAAAGTATTCAACAGCGCGAGCAGATCTTCCGCCGCGAATTTCGTCGGCTTGCACTTGCCCTCGACAAGATCGAGCATGCGCATGACGGCATCGCCCAGGTGTTTCGAAACCCCGATGACGTCCTTGATGACCGTCTTGGCGACAAAGATATCCGCCATCATTTCGTCGATCATTGCGCGGGCACGTTCATCTTTCTGCGTGCTCGCCATGGGCAAGAGATTGGCCATCTTGCCTAGCCAGCCTTGCCAGTTGATCGACGTCCGCACGAAGGCGACGTTGGCCATGTACTGGCCTTCTTCCTTGTCCGGATACTTGGCGTCGATCCGTTCCAGCAGTTCGTCCAGGGTCGAGCCTTTGAGCTCGGGCAGAGGCTTGCTGTCCGCGTCGCGGGCGCGCGCGGCGATGCGGTCGACCGCTTCGTAAATGACATCCTTGCGCTTGCGCGCATCCCCCCCGGTGGCGCGGGTGTGAAGGCTCGAGATCTTGTCCACCGCCGACGGCACCATGCTGTCCAGGTTCAGCATGCGTTTGAGATTCTTATGACTGTGCAGAATCTCGAGCGGCGTCATCTCGTGCTTTTCGAGATATTTCGAGAAGAGCCGCGCCATAGTGTTGCGCGCCGCGGTTTGATAATAGTCGGTTACCTGTTCGCAGAGCGGCGCTTCTTCGACGGGCGTGACCGAAAAATCCTCGTCGTCCTCGACCTCCTTCATCTGTTTGAAGATTTCGGACTCGCGGACGTTGGACTCGGAGAATTTGGTCTCCTTGACGATGCGCACTCCGGCGCATGTCTTCTGCAGGAGCAGTTCTTGCGCTTTACGACGCGCGCTTTCCTCGCTGGGCAGCACCTCGCTGATGGCCCACCGCCCCTCCCGATATACCTGCACTTCAAACGAAGCGCGGCCAAGGAATGCCATTCTGGTCGTCCCTTGAACCCAAGTCCCGTTCAGGACCGGGCTCCCTAACTCACTAAGTCAGGCCACGAGGTGCTGCACGCTCGTGCACCCGTTTTTCGTTCGCAGCCTGTCGGCTCGCGGTGCCCCATCCCCACGGACGGTTACCCCTTAAAAAGGGTGTAACAAATTAACATCCCGCAAAACGGGTTTTTCGCGGTTACCCGAGGCGGATCGCCTTGAATCGCTCCCGCAATTTGGTTTTCAGGATTTTGCCGGTGGGCCCAATCGGTAAAGCGTCCACGCATTCGAGCGCGTCCGGTAACCACCACTTGGGAAGGCGGGTCGCCAAGAACGCGTTGATTTCGTCCAGCGTCGGGGGCACGCCGCGTGGAACGCAGACCAGAAGCGGCCGCTCAAGCCATTTGGCGTGAGGTACGCCGATCACCGCCGCTTGAGCAACCTGAGGGTGTCCGAGCGCCGCATTTTCAAGCATCGACGAGCTGATCCACTCCCCGCCGGATTTGATGACGTCTTTGGCCCGGTCGGTGATTTCAAGGTAACCGTCCTCGTCAATCGTGCCGATGTCGCCGGTATCGAACCAGCCGTCGGCCGTCAGAGGCGAGTGGTCCTCCTTGAAGTAGGAATTGAGGATCCACGGCCCGCGCACCTGGATGTGGCCCTGCGCGGCGCCGTCGTGCGGCAGCGCCTTGCCGTCCGCATCGGCGATCCGAAGATCAACGCCGAAGACACCAATGCCCTGCTTCAACTTCTGGCGGACCTGCCGGTCGCGCGGCGCGGCCTTGAACTTCGTTTTCGGCCTATTGACGACGCCGAGCGGCGTCGTCTCGGTCATGCCCCACGCGTGAAAGACCTCGACGCCGAATTCATCCTCGAACGCACGGATCATGGATTCCGACACCGCGGCGCCGCCGACAATGACACGGCGCAAGTCCTTCGGCTTACGACGTTGCGCTCTCATCTCGCCGATGAGTCCTTGCCATACGGTCGGCACGCCCTGTGCGCACGTGACCCTCTCTTCGTCCATGAGAGAAAAGAGCCGCGGTCCATCGAAGGCAGGCCCGCCAAACACAAGCGGCGCGCCCATGAGAGGCGCCGCATGCGGGATGCCCCACGCATTGACGTGGAACATAGGAACGACCGGCATAAGCACGTCGTCGGCGCTCGCAAGGCCATTGGCCGCGACGGCGAACGAGTGGAGGACCAGAGCGCGATGGCTGTAGAGAACTCCCTTCGGCAGGCCGGTCGTGCCGGACGTATAGCAAAGTCCGGCCGCCGTGGTTTCGTCGAATTCGGGCCAGGGAAAGCCGAGACCCTCGCGCGCGATCAGAGAATCGTAGACCAGCAGATCGCCGAAGCGCCCATCGGCCGGTGCATGGGCGTCGTCCGTCAGCACGATCGCGCGCTCGAGCGCGGGAACATGCCCCACCAACGCCGCGGCCTGATCTGCGAAACAGACGTCGAAGAATAAGAGGCGATCTTCCGCGTGACTGAGAAGGTAGGTCAGTTGATCGGCCGGCAGACGCGGGTTCAAGGTGTGGCACACCGCACCGATCCCAGCCACGGCGAAGTACAGATCCAAGTGGCGCCAGGTATTGAGTGCCAACGTAGCGACCCGGTCGCCCGGTTTGATTCCAAGGCGCGTGAGAGCATGTGCCAAACGCTGCACACGCTCGTAGGTCTCGGCATAATTGGTGCGGTGTACGGGTCCTTCGACACTGCGCGTGACCACGGCCGCGTCGGCGTGATGCCCCGCGGCGTACTTGAGCAGCGGGAGCACCAGCAGCGGGCGGTCCATCATCTGGCCGACAAGGCCCATTCAATCCCCCGGTTCCGAAGTGCGAACTGAGTGTGACAAATTAACCAAAAATACGGAACTCGCGAGCGACAATACGGGGTTACAACCCTCACGATTGAGGTGCAGGTAAAGTGAGTGCCACCCTTTCCCTCCGATTTTGTAACAGCGCGCGCGCCCTTGCGGCTGTCCTCGCGTTGAGCCTTGGCGCGTGTGAGGACGGAAAGCGCGAGGTTAAGGACCTAAAAGGCCAGGTCCAACAGGCGTATGGATCGAAGAATTTTAAGAAGGGTCTCGAGCTTTCGCAGCAGGGGCTGACCATTGCGCGTAGCTCGTTAGGCGACAAGGACCCGGACACGCTCTATTTCGTGCAGGCGATTAGCGAGAACACGCTGGCCGCGGGTAACATGCGCGGAGCCATCGCGGCGCTGAAGCAGGAGATTGCGATGCGTTCTGCAGCAGGGCAGGACGAAAAGCGCCTGCAGCAGCGCCGGACGCTGCTGATCAAAGTCGCCGAGGAAAATGGCGACAAGCTGACGGCCGCTGAGCAGGCCGTTGAAGTTGCGCGCGGTATCGAGATGGGCCGCGGGAAGGATCCGCAACCCGTGTACCGCGCGCCGACCGCCTATCCACCCGAGCTTTACCAGCAAAAAGTCGAGGGCGATGTCGACATCGCCTACAGCCTCGACCCCACAGGCGCGATTGTCGATGCCCGCGTCGTCACCTCGACGCCTGCGCGTGTTTTCGACCAAGTGGCGATCGACAGCTTCAAGAAGTGGCGCTTCACGCCGATGTTGGATTCGAAGGGTCAGCCGATCTCCGGCTCCGGCTTCAAGTTCACGCTCGCGTTCCGGCTCGGCCGCTAGACGTCGTTAGCGTGCCTGCGTCAGGCACGTCGTCGCGATCCCCATGACTTTTTCCATGATGGCCGGCGGCGGCTGTGTCGCGCTGCTCACAGCCTTGTCGTAGATTTCCATCTCCTGCCGCGTGAGCCGCTTCTGGGTCTCCGCGACAAGGCACGCGCACAATTTGTATTGATCGCCGGAGATGCCGGCGCCGCTTTGGGCGAGAAAACCCGTGCAGATCTCCTTGAGCGGATCTCCCGAAGCGGGCGGCGTCTGCGCGAGGCAGGCCGAACTCACGGTCAGCGCGGCGCCGATCAAAAAGCTTTTGAACATGCAGTCCCCCCTGCCTCGAGACCGCAAGCCTAATCAGGACTGAAGAAGGTTGCTAGGCGGCTTGGGCCTCGGACTGCGTCAGCACCATGTAAAGCCCATCGGCGGTCTCGGCGCCGCGCAGCTTTTCGCACATCTTTGAATCCCGAAGCAGACGAGATACCCGCGCCAGAGCCTTCAAGTGATCGGCTCCGGCCCCTTCGGGCGCAAGCAGAAGGAAAATCAGATCGACCGGCTGCTCGTCGATGGAATCGAACTCCACCGGACGGTCGAGACGTGCAAACACGCCATAAAGGCGCTTGAAGTCGGAGAGTTTCCCGTGCGGGATAGCAATGCCGCTCCCCACGCCGGTGGAGCCAAGCCGCTCGCGCTCAAGCAAAGTCTCGAAAATTTTGCGGTCGTTGACGCCGGTGATACGGGAGGCGTGCCGGGCGAGTTCTTGAAGGAGCTGTTTCTTATTCGCAGCCTTTAAATCCGACACGACGGCTTCAGGCTGTAGCAAATCTCTAATTTCCATAACACGCCTTTACATCACGCCTGGGGACCGGCGATCGGACCGGTCACATGGAGTGGAAGTTCAAACGAATAAAATCGCCATATGACGGGACGAACGGATTTGCCCTAGTTTTGTTCTTGGTCTTTCTTGTCGCCTGGTCGCATCCACAATCGGCACGTCACTCCCCCTGAATGACTCATGCCGGGCTGCGAAACCGTTTGGACCTTGCGCATATGAGTGGCGCGGCCACCGGCCAACCCCCCGGGCGGCCCCAAAAAAAGTCGCGGAAGATATGCGCTGCGTCCGCGACAAGTCAAGAATTGACAGCCTTAAATTCGGTCAATGGTTAACGCAGGGAAATGCCCAGAGATTTGTCTCGCCGGCGTTGCACGGACGAGGGAATATTGAGTGAATCCCGGTACTTGGCCACCGTGCGACGCGCGACTTCGATCCCGTCCGCCCGCAGGATATCCACGATGCGGTCATCCGAAAGGATGTCGGCGGCGGTCTCGCCGTCGATCAGAAGTTTGATGCGGTGGCGCACAGCCTCGGCCGAGTGAGCTTCCGCACCGCTCGCGGACGGCAGGCTCTGGGTGAAGAAGTATTTCAACTCAAAGATGCCGCGCGGGGTCGACATATATTTATTGGTTGTCACGCGACTGACAGTGCTTTCGTGCATCTCGATGACGTCGGCCACATCACGCAGGATCAGCGGCCGCAAGTGCGTCACGCCGCGGCGAAAAAACTCCTCCTGCTGGGCGACCAGTTCCGTGGCCACCTTCAGGATTGTTTCCGCCCGCTGGTGAAGAGCCTTTACCAGCCAATTGGCCGACTGGAGTTTTTCGGCAAGAAACGCTTTGTCCGCCTTGCTCGCCGTCGAACGGCTGACGTCCGCCATGTATTTCCGGTTCACGAGAACGCGCGGCAAAGTGTCGGCGTTCAGCTCCACCCTCCAGCCACCATCGGGTCGCGCCGACATGATCACGTCGGGGATCACGGCATCGTTCATCGGCCGGTCGAAACGCAGCGCCGGTTTCGGATCCAGCGCACGCACTTCGGCGATCATTTCCTGCAGGTCTTCAAGTGAGACCCCGCAGACGTCGCGCAGTTTTTTGAGATCCCGCGCCGCCAGAAGCTCGAGGTTTTCGACGAACGCGGCCATGGCGGGGTCGAAGCGATTTCGATCTTCCAGCTGGAGCTTGAGGCATTCCTTCAGGTCGCGGGCAAAAATCCCCGTCGGATCGAAGCGCTGCAGGACCTGAAGGATCTTTTCCACCCGGCCAAGGTCCGCTCCCAGTTGAGCGGCGGCGTCCGTCAACGCGGTGCGCAGATAACCGCTCTCATCAAGCTGATCGATCAGATAGAGGCCGATGAAGCGATCTTGCGGGTCGCCGAATGCAAGATTGAGCTGCTGCACGAGGTGGCTGCGCAAGTCCGGCACGTCTGCGACCATGCCTTCGAAATCCGGATGTTCGCCGTCGCCTCCGCCGGCGCCCCAGGTTTCGGCGTTGGCAGTGTCGATAAGGGGCCGAGCATCGTCGCCGAGGCTGGGTTCGTTGTCTTCGACCGAAGCCTCGATATCGAGCGGCGCCTCGTTCTGCCCGTCGACGGAATCCACGACCGAGAGGCCCTCTTCGCTCCGGTCGTCGGCATTGCCTGCGCTCTCGGTCAGCGCGCCGGGCTCCACGCCGTCGTCGGTCTCGAGCAGCGGATTGGATTCGAGTTCCTGTTCGACGTACTCGTTCAGCTCAAGCGCCGAAAGCTGCAGCAGCTTAATCGCCTGCTGTAGCTGGGGCGTGATAACGAGACTTTGGGTCTGCCTGAGATCTAGTCGCGGCGAAAGCGCCATGTGCTTCGTATCACCTCGCCTTACAAACTGAAACGCTCTCCCAGGTAGACGCGTCGCACTCCTTCGTGGGCGACGATCTCGGACGGTCGGCCTTCCATCAACACAGTGCCTTCGTGAAGGATGTAGGCGCGATCGATGATGTCGAGCGTCTCCCGCACATTGTGATCGGTGATCAGCACACCAAGCCCGCGGTCCTTGAGATGGGACACCATCTCGCGAATTTCGCCGACGGCAATCGGGTCGATGCCCGCGAGCGGTTCGTCGAGGAGGATGAAGCTGGGCCGCGACGCCAGCGCGCGCGCAATCTCGCAGCGGCGGCGCTCGCCGCCTGAAAGCGCCAGCGCCGGGCTGCGCCGCAAGTGCTCGATCGAAAACTCTCGCAGCAATGAATCGACCAGGCTTTCTTGGGCGGCCTTGTCGCGTTCAACCACTTCAGCGACGGCGCGGATATTTCCTTCGACCGTCATACCGCGAAAGATCGACGCCTCCTGCGGCAGATAGCCGATGCCGAGACGCGCACGCCGATACATCGGCAGCGGCGTGATGTCCTGCCCATCGAGATAGATGCGGCCCTTGTCGGGCGTGATCAGTCCGGTAACGCAATAGAACGACGTCGTCTTTCCGGCACCGTTGGGGCCGAGCAGCCCGACGGCTTCACCGCGCTGTACCCCAAGATTGACATCGCGGAGTACGGGACGACTCTTGAACGTCTTGGCAAGCCCGCGCACGGCAAGGCCTTCCGCGGGAATGCCGGTGTCGGAGATCGATTGGGTGATTCGCGCAGGCGCCGAGTCAGGCGTCATGGTTTGGCTTTCGCCGGAACGGGGTCCGGTTTCGAGCTGGGGGCGATTAGCGCTCGCACCCGTTCATTTTCTCGTGTTCCGGTCATCCCGCCCTGCCTTGTGCTGAACACCTGACTGCGTCCGCCTCGCAAATTCACGACCGCGTACTCGCCGGCCAGGATGTTGTTGTTTTGCGTCATACGAACCGCGCCGTCGAGCGTGACGATGCCGGTGTCGACGTTGTAGGTCGCGCGCTGTCCACGCACGGTTTCCTGAGGCGTCTCGACGCGCACATTGCCGAAGCCCTGGATGTAACTGATATCGCCGCGGCCGCGCGCCGCGGCGGACACCGCCGTGGGTTTCTCGGGCGCCGCGCCCTCGCGGAAGAAAGCCACGAGCTTGTCGGCATACACGCGGCGCTTTTCACGATCCTCGGCAAAGGCGTCTCCATCGGCGACCGCTACACGCTCATTCGCCCAATACTGAAGAGCCTTGCGGGCGGTAACGGTTCCATCGGCGTTGGTGAGCCGGACCTGGTCGCCTTCAAGCACCAGCACACCTTTGTCGAAATCGTAGACCGCGGACGCCCCGGTCGCGGTCTCGTCGGTCGAGCGCATCGTCACGTTGCCGGCCGCGAAGACCCGATACACTTCGTTGCTGCCATCTGGATTGGTGCGGTACTGGGCGATCAACTCGTCGCCGACGATGCTGACCTCGCCCTGTGCGGCGCGCGCGTTGCCACGCGCGATCACACGCTTGGTATCTTGCTGGACTTCGATGCCGCTTTCGGCGTCGACGACGATAGGCTGATCCGAATTCTTAGGCTGGAATGTGAGCGACTGTGCCCAGGCGGGCACGGCGCTCCCGGCCACGAGAAGAAAGGCCGCTACGAGGGCGCGCGCGTTCACGGCTTGCCCCCTTGCGGCTTGGCGGCGCCGGTCGTGGAGTTATCCGTCTGAGCCGTCGCCTTGGAATTCAACACCAGCCGCGACTTTCCGTTGAAATGAACCGTGCGACCGCGGTCGGTCAGATCGAACCCGCCTTGGGCTTCCATGGTGCCGAGCGGCCCTTCCCCGGTCACGGGCTCCTTCCCGCTGGCGCTGCCCTCGTCGAGGTTGACGAGCGCGGACGCGGTTCGGAAGCGGTAGCCGTTTTCCTCGCCGACGTCGACGTCGCCTGAAAGATCGAGTTTCTGCTCGCCGCGGTTATAGACCCCTGCATTAGCCTTCGCCGAGAGAAACTTGCCGTCGTTGAGGCTGATCTCGGCGGACGGTGCGTTAAGTTCGATCGTGTCCTGGTTTGTAGGGTTCTGTTTCACCCCATTCGCGACGACGGAATAGGGCTGGCCTTCATCGTCCGTTCCGAAATAGCGCGCATTCGTCATGGTCAGGCTTTCGCCGCCGCCGGCGTCGCTGATTTCGGTGTCGATGCGGTAGCGATCCTCGTCGCGACGGATTTGCGGCAGGAGAACGACCAACAAAAGCAGAAATCCCGCTGCCGCCGGCAGCGCGATCTTCATCATCGCAACGAAGCGGCTGTATTGCTCGACTGACCGAGCGACGGAGGTTTGCCGCGGCGTCCAGGTGGCGAAACGTTCCGGCTCGTGGTTACTCATACGGCGCCGGCCCGCAGCACATCGTGCATGCGCAAGATTCCAACCGGTTTGCCCTCGTGAACGACAAACACCGAGGTGATTTTCCACTCGTTCATCCGGCGCAACGCTTCCGCGGCCAGGATCTTGGGCGAGGTGAATTTCGGTGTGCGCGTCATGACGTCGGCGGCCTTAAGCTCGAACAGGTTGCCGGCGATGTGACGGCGCAAGTCACCATCGGTGACAATCCCGACCAGATGGCCGTCTGCATCGGTGACGCCCGCAACACCGAATGTTTTCTGCGTCATCACCAGGACGACATCGGACATGGACGTTCGCGGGGTAACGAGTGGTAGCTCGGTGCCGGTGTGCATGAGATCCTCCACCTTGAAGAGCTTGCGGCCAAGCTGGCCGCCGGGGTGGAAGACCTTGTAGTCATCGGGCGTGAAGCCCCGGCGTTCGAGGAGCGCGACGGCAAGTGCGTCTCCCAACGCGATCGTGAGCGTGGTCGAAGTGGTCGGCGCGAGGCCCATGGGGCACGCTTCACCCACGGGCGGCAGCGCAAGCACGACATCGGCGCCTTGACCCAGGGTCGAACCGGGCCGGCTGGTGATAGCGATCAGCGGAATTCCGAAGCGCCGCGTATAGGCGACGACATCACGCAACTCTCCTGCCTCACCTGAATTGGAAATAGCGATCACCGCATCACCGGCTGCGATCATTCCCATATCGCCGTGGCTGGCTTCGCCTGCGTGCACAAAAAAGGCCGGCGTACCGGTCGAAGCCATGGTTGCAGCGATCTTGCGCCCGACGTGGCCGCTCTTGCCGACACCCGAAACGATCACACGGCCCGTCACCTTGGACATGATATCAAGCGCCGCGACGAAGGCGTCGCCGAGGGCCGCGCCGAGGGCTTCGAGCCCCCCCCGTGCATGGTCGAGGACGCGGCGTGCGGACGCCAGATCGGCGGCCCTGGAGGTGTTCGAAGTCGCTGCCCTCGTTGAAGAAATTGCCATTATCCGATGCCGCCTAACTGATCGCCGGCGCCCCTAGAACGGTGAAGTGGCGCTCGATGTGGGACCTGCGATCGCTATTGTCAAAGAAGCCTTTGCAACAGCGAGGAAAGTATCGCCCGGGCGGCCCAGAGCGTCAACGGCACGATTGTTGCAAGGGAAGCGGGGACGGAGGGGGCCCGCCCCAGGGTCAGTGCGCGAATATGTCCTCGTCCGCCCAGCCTGCCACATCGAGGGCGGCGCGGTCCGGAAGGAAGGTGAAACACGCGTTGGCGAGTTCGACCCGTTTTTCCCGCGCGAGGAGCTTGTCCATCTCAACTTTCAAACGATGCAGATAGAGGACGTCGGCGGCAGCGTAATCCACTTGCTCCGCATTCAAACTCTCCGCACCCCAGTCGGAGGTCTGCTGCTGCTTGGAGATCTCGATCCCGAGCAGTTCCTTACAGAGATCCTTGAGACCGTGCTTATCGGTGTTGGTGCGCACGAGACGGGAGGCCGTGCGCGTGCAGTAGATCGGCGCGCAACGCACGCCGAGATGCTTTACGATCATCGCGAGGTCGAAGCGCGCGAAATGGAAGATTTTCAGGGTTTTCGGATCGGCCAATACGGCCGCGAGGCGCGGCGCTGCCTGTCCTGGCAGGATCTGTACGAGGTGCGCATCTCCATCGCCGGCAGAGAGCTGGATCAGGCAGAGACGATCACGTTCGAGGCGCAGGCCCATCGTCTCGGAATCGACGGCGATGCTGTCCTTAAAAGTGACGTTCGCCGGAAGATCGCCGCGGTGCAGATGGTTCGTCACGACATACCCTAAGGGACCTCCGGGCGGCACCCCATGTGACGCCCGGCACAAGCTATTATACGATCGGCCGCGCTCTGAGAACTGTCTCATGGCTGCGTGCCCGTGTGATGTCCTTGCATTTTATGACCGTGCGGGGCAATCACTTCGGGAGGGGATTCTTAGGCAATTCGATGATGGACACACGTTCCAAATGGGAACGCTACGCGACTGCGGTCTTGGTCGCGGCGCCGGTTGTCAGTCTCTTGCTGGGCGGGATTGCCTTCCTGCATTACGGGATCGACCTGCCCTTCTACGACGATTTTCGCGCCTATGCGCGCCGCACCGCACTATCCCTCGATCCCCGAGACCTGTTCGCACCGGCCAACGACACGCTCTATGCCGTGGGCATGGCGCTCGACGTGATCGCGCAACGCACGCTTAACGGTAACGCCGTCGCCTATCAGTTCATCTCGATGATGGTCCTCCTCGGCGGTTTGCTGTGGATGCAGTGGCGGCTCCTCTCCAGTACTTTGCAGGACCGCTTGCTTGCCGCGGCCGCATTCAGCACGTGTATTTTCCTGACTTGGCCAGAGAGTTATTGGGGCCTTCAAAGCATGGCCTATCATCACGGCCTGCCGCTGTTCTTCTTGCTCGGGGCACTGACGGCCGTTGTCGCAAGACGTTGGGCGGACTGGTGGGGCGTCCCACTCGTTTTCCTTCTCGGGCTTCTTGCAGGTTTCTCCTACATCTCTGGAGCCATCGCGAGCCTCGCGGTGGCTGTGGTCCTGGTCATTGCCTGGGCTCTGGGATTGCCGCGGGTGCCGGGCCTCCGCGGCGGCGCATTTGCGCTTCTGGCGTCCGCGTCGATCACGGTTCCGGCGCAACTCTGGGTCGTACTGTCCGTTCAGCGGGGGCACATTCACGATCCAGCCACGGCGTGGTTACTACCCACCGAGTCCGGGTTTTGGATGTTCATGCTCGGCAAGGTCGCGCGCGGCCTCGCCCTGCCTATCGGCTGGCCGGTGCTCAGCTTGATCGCCACGTTGAGTGTTATTGCGATCGCCGCAAGCGTTGGCGTGTACCTTGGGCGCAGGTTTTGGCGCGAGCGCGGCGCCTTGCCCGAAGATGTCGCGCGAGTTGCCCTTATTTTCTTCAGCGTGACGGCTGCGATCGCTTCGTATCTGCCGTTGATCGCGGCGGGGCGCGCGAACAACCTCGCGCCAAATCCCAAGACGCCCCTGGCGATGTTCATTCACGGCATGCCGGAGCATTATCATTCCGTGTGGGTCACTTTGGCATTCCCGTGGATTGCGGCCGGGATCATCGTCGCCATACGCCAGTGGCCGGCGTTGCCGCGGATCCGGACTTCGCCGATAACGCCTCTTGTTGCGCTCGCGCTGTTTGCATTGGCCGCGGAAGCAGGCGCATTTTCACACGACGCCCACTTCCGCACCGTTCAAACCTTCCGTCTTCGCAACGACGTCCCGTGCATCCAGAAGGCCCTCGCTGAGGATGTGATGGCTTGCCCGGAGTGGTATGCGCCGGAGCATCTCGACGTGCTGCGGTATGGCCGGCAGATCGGCGCGTCATTCGTCCGCACTTTTCCGCTTCGGCCCATTCCGTTTGGTGTCGATAACCCGCCGCCGCTCTTCCGATTGGCGGTTAATCGCGAGATGCTCAAGTTGGGCACACTGACGCCTGAACACACCGACGAGGGTATGGCATTCCCGGCGTCAAGCGATTCGATGTTTGTGATTTCGTTCCCGACAGGAAGCCTGGGCGCCTGCTGGGAAGTGGAGGTCAATCTCGAGCTCAAAGCCGAACGGCCGGATTTCGCCGAGCTCTTTACATTACTGCCTGGCCAGGGGGGATATAAGGCGCCGTCGGTCGCGACGGCGCCTGTGCGCGGCGACTTCTTCACGACCGTCACCTTGCGAGCCCTCAACATCACCGGCTTCCAAGACGAGCTCCGCATCGATCCGGTCGCGAACGCGCAGTCATTTACGGTGAGGAACCTGGAAGTCCGCTGTCGGGGGCGCGTACCAGGACAAATCGGTTGAGAAGATAGGAAACCGGAATCATCGTGGCGATGACGACCAGCGGAGCGATGCTCACCGATAGTCCGAGGACCTCGACGCAGGCCGCCAAAAGCACGGTCGAGACCAGGTACTGGACGATGTAGACCAAAGGGTAGGCGAAGAACCGCTTCAGCGATAGCGGAACGCGGAAGACAAACCTCGAATTGACCACGAACGCGATGACGATGCCGATAACGTAGGCAACAAAATAGGCCCATAAGTACGGCATGAATCGGATAAGCGCCAAATACACCGCATAGGTGACGGCGGTGTTCGCGGCGCCGCCCGCAACGAACCTCAACCATCGGCCTATGTCCATGGCTCTGTCTAGGCCGGCGGCGGCGACGCGTGCACGAGCGCCGTGAACTCCGCATAGTCGCGGATATAATCGGAAGGATCGTAGTAGTCCGACGCCAGCACAAGGAGCACCGCGTCCGGGGAATACTTGTACTGAATCCCCCAAATCATCGGCGGCAGGTAGATACCTTTCTCCGGAGAGTCGAGCAAAACCTCCTTCCGATCGCGGCCGTCGTCAACGACGACCGCGCAACTTCCCTTCACGCAGACCAGGAACTGCTGACAGCGCCGATGGGCATGCTGTCCACGGGTCTTCACGCTCGGGACATTGAAGACGATAAAATAGCGTTTGGGAACGAAGGGGATGTCCTTCAGGAATTCACCCGCGGAGAGGTCTCCGCGCATATCCGGCACGAGGCGCAGGCGATGAAGCGTGACATCGCCGATGCCCAGCCTTGTGACCGCCACATCGTGCGCGGGCGGCCCCGGGCTTGCAGGCGCCGCAGGCAGTCCTTTTCTGTTGTCGACATACCCAAGGATGCGCGCGGGCGAGCCAACTGCGATGGCGTATGGCGGAACGGACTGGGTGACCACGGCGCCCGCGCCGATCATCGCCTCCTTGCCGATCGTCAGTCCAGGCAAGATCACCGCCCCGCCGCCGATCGAGGCGCCGTCCTCGATCCGCGTCTCCAGGAACCGCTCGGGATACTGCTTCGAGCGCGGGAATTTATCGTTGGTGAAGGTGACGTTCGGACCGACGAAGACGTCATTGCCGATCCTTAAGCCGTCCCACACCTGGACGCCGCTTTTGACGGTCACGCGATCGCCGATGACAACGTCGTTCTCGATGAAACAATGCGAACAAATATTCACGTCCCGACCGATCCGCGCGCGCGGAAGAACCACGACGTACTGCCAGATGGTCGTACCGTCACCGATGTCCTTCGATTGAACATCGGCCGACGGATGAATTGCCGGTGCCGTCATGACAACCTTTTCCCATTGTCCGTGTGCGTGGCCACTATGGCGAGCGGCCGCGACTTGCTGTTCTCATAAGCCCGCCACGCGTAGGTGCCAACGACTCCCAGACCAAGAAGATTGATCGCGCCCAAGAACAGGACGGCGAGCATGGTGGCGGCATAACCGGGCACGTCAATCTTGTCCATGAGCCGCGCCGCGAGCACAATGGCCGCCAGCAGGATGGAGACGACGGATCCGAGGAATCCAAGGCGGATCAAAAGACGGATCGGGTAGTCGGTAAAGGCGAAGAAACTGTCGAGCATGTAGTCGACCTTCTTGCGCAACGTCCAACCGGAAGCTCCGCCCTGGCGGCGTTCGTAGCTGATGAGTTTGCGGCGGAATCCCAGCCAGAAAATCAGCGCAATGAGCGATGACCTCGATTCCTCGAGGTTCAACAATTGATCGCGGAATTGCCGGTTGCACCCGAACACGTCAACACCGCCCGGCGGGATCTCCTTGACCACGAAACGCCGGTAAATGCCCCAGAATGCGGATGCAGACAGACGCGTGAGCAACGGGTCGCGCCGCGCGCTGCGCGTACCGATCACGACGTCCCACTCGTTGGTCGCGAGCGCAGAAAAGAAGTCGACCATGAGCTCGGGCGGCTCCTGCAGGTCGGCAGCCATCACAGCGAAACAATCTCCTCGGGCTGCCGATAAGCCGGTCCTAATCGCCGCGAACGAGCCGAAATTGCGCGAATGAGCCAGCAGCTGCGCCGCGAACGGCAACCCGTCCAGCGCCGCACGCAGCAGTGCATAGGACGCATCCGGGCTGCCGTCGACGACGAACACGACTTCGAAATTGCCGCGGAGAGAGTTGCTGATTCCCTTCACCGCCTCGACAAGCGCGGGGATCGTGGATGCGTTCTTGTAGACCGGAATGACAAGGGAGAATGTCACGGCGACCAACCGTTCACCGCGTCAATCACGCGCGCCACGTCATCATCGGTCATTTCCGGAAAACACGGGAGTGTCAGCACCTCCTGTGCGTAGCGCTCCGTAGCGGGAAGGTGCACATCCACGCAGACCTCTCTCAGGATGCGTTGGCGATGATCAGGGATAGGATAATGGATATCCGATCCGATGCCACTGCGCTGGAGATGCTGCCGGAGACTTTCACGCTGGGGCGTGCGAACGACATAGAGGTGGGCGACGTAGGAATCGCCGTTTGCGCCTGGTGATACGATGTCGGCGGTCAGTCCTGCGGAGTAACGGGCGGCGATCGCGCGCCTGCGGGCGTTATCGACATCGAGATGGGGCAACAACACGGAGAGGACCGCCGCCTTGAGCTCGTCCAAACGGCTATTGGTCCCGCCCGGCGTGTCCACGGTGTACTTCGTGGCCCAACCATATTGCCGCAGGCGTCGCGCGCGCTCCGCCAAGGCCTGATCACCGGTCACGATGGCGCCACCGTCTCCAACGCCGCCCAGGTTCTTGGTGGGGTAGAAGCTGAAGCAGGCCGCATCACCGAACGAGCCCACGCGCCGGCCGCCGACGACGGCGCCATGCGCTTGGGCACAATCCTCAACCAAAGCCACGCCGCGCGCGCGGCAATAGGCGGCGATTTCGGCGATTTTCGCGTTCGCCAGTCCATAGAGATGCGTCACCACCACTGCTTTCACGCCGGCCTCGACCGCACGCTCGATTTCGGACGCATCCAGGGTGTAGCTGGGGTTCACATCCAGGAAGAAAGGCTGAGCGCCCAGCGATAGAACGGCCGTGGTCGTGTACATACCCGCATTCGCCGCCGTGGCGATGCGGTCCCCGCGCCCAGCTCCGACGGCCAACAGGGCGATGCGAAGCGCATCGGTGCCGTTGGCAACGCCGATACAATGCGAGACGCCGACGAAGGCGGCGAAACTCTTTTCAAAGCCCGTGACTTCGGGACCTAGGATGAACCACCCGCTGGCGATGACCCGCGCCACAGCGCGGTCGATCTCCGCGTGGTAGCGCGCGATGCGGCGGGACAAATCGTTGACGTGGAGCATTCGGCCTAACTCAAGTTGCAGGCGCATCGGATATGGCCCGCGCCGCTGAGAGACTTTGAGCTACGGGCGCAACGGAAGAGATTGGACCGCAGAGGGCCACAACATCTCAATTGTGTCAACGCGTTACGGGGGGCGTCGCAAGGTGCGTGGGAAGCACTATTTTGCAAATCCTATGGCCGGAAAAGTCCACAATCGCGCTCTAGCCCCTCCATAAGCCAAGCGGAGCTGTTTACGACCCTGGGGGCGGGGAAGCCTATGAATCCGAAACGGTGCTTGGCGCGGGTTACGACGCTCGGGGTCATACTCGGCTTGGCGGGATGTATCACCGGCGGCGCGCAGATGAACGCAGGCGCAGCCTTTAAAAGCGGCGACTACCTCGCCGCCTTCCGCGCCCTGAAGAGCGACTTGGCGGCGCCCGGAGATGCCCGGCGACGGGCCGTTCGTCAATTCAATGCGAGCAAAGCAGGCAGCGAGGCTTTGGCCGCCGCCTTCTCGCAGGCGATTCATGACGTCCGCAGCCTCGACCAGGTCGCGCAACTGACGGCCGAAGTCACTCTCGCCGATGCAAGCGCTGTCCTCAACCAGGAGCAAGCCCGCGAATTGCACGACTTGATGCAGCTCACCGTCAGCAAGAAGGTGGCCGAAGGAGCAATCTTCCTGCACCTCGGCGATGTCGCAGAAGCTTACCGAACCCATAGCGCGCCGGCCGACGCGAAGAAGCGGCTGGTCGAAAATACGTTGCAAGTGATCGAAGCCGGCGTACCCGGGAGTCCCGGAGTCCGGCGTGCGCCCGTCACAGCGCTGTTCCAGTTCCTGTCCGCAGAAGGCAGTGAGTACCGCGATCTCGCCGGCTCCGCCCTATCACGCATGAACTTCTCGATCCGCGAGCTGAAGTTCGACGTGCATCCGGTGTTTCCGGCCTACGCCGAGCAGCGATTGGACGAACTCGTCACGGGCGTCGCCATCGTTGGCTCGACGCGCCTCCTGGAAGTCGACATCGGCGCGATCCTGGCGCAGCGCGATGAACTCGCGGTCATCGAGGATGACAAGGGCGCCGATGCGGTGGTGGAGATCGCCGAACTGCAGTATCGCGAACGCCAGATCGGGCCGGTGCAACGGCCGGTGCGTATCCTGCCACAAGACATCACGCCGTTGTTCCGTCCCGCGCACATTCCGGACGGAAGTTTGTTCGTCTACGATCTGGTCGAGAGCACTTTCGACGTCGAATGGGCGTACGAAACACGCATCGTGCGCGACGGCTACATGCACGCGCACGATGTCGTGCGAGGTGTCGAGACCCGCAAGGATCACCAGTGTCATAACGGACGCTATGTCACGACGTCCGGGCACGAGATCCCGAGCAGCGATTGGCCCACCGCGGACGTCTCTTTGTCATGCCGAGGGTCCGGCCCTCCCGCCGCCGCCGGACTTCAGCCGGCGATCATGCAAAAGTTGGGAGAGCAGGTCTTGAAGAGACTGGTCACAACAGAACCGTGACCATGCCGTGCGGATCATAAGCGTCCGCACAAGAAAGATGGTGCCCAGGATAGGACTCGAACCTACACGTCCTTGCGGACACTGGCACCTGAAGCCAGCGCGTCTACCAATTCCACCACCTGGGCGTTCATGCCGGCCTTAGAACATCGGGCCGCCGGGTCTATGAACAGGGCGAGACGGATACAGCGGGCACCGGTCCTTGTCAATGCAAGGTGCGCCGCTCGAATTGCCCGGTTTGCCGGGCGTTTTCGGACTCTCAAGACCCTGAGCCGGCGCGCGGAGCGGTTGCCTTTACCTAGCGATCTATGTCACTGAAAGCCATCCGGAGAAGGTTCTTGGAAATTCCGGGAGTGGGGATATGGCAGACAAACTCGTCACGATTTTCGGCGGATCAGGTTTCATTGGCAGCCACTTGGTGCGCCATCTTGCAGCTCAAGGCTGGCGGATCCGGATCGGGGTTCGCGACATCCGCAAAGGCCTATTCCTGAAACCATCGGGCGACCTCGGTCAGATCTCCTTTTTACCTGTATCCGTAACCGATCCCGGCAGCGTTGCGACCGCCGTGGCGGGCGCTGACGCGGTCGTGAATCTCGTCGGCATTCTCTATGAATCCAAGAAGCGGACGTTCGCGGCGATCCACGAGAAAGGCGCAGAGAACGTCGCGCGAGCAGCCATGGCCGCGGGCGTGCGGCGTCTCGTTCACATCTCCGCCCTCGGCGCTGACGCCACTTCGCCGTCGGCATACGCCCGCAGCAAAGCGGCCGGCGAGCGCGCGGTCGCCGCGGCTTTCCCATCCGCAACGATCATGCGGCCTTCGGTCGTATTTGGCGCGGAAGACGGGTTTTTTAATCGCTTCGGCGCGATGGCGCAGAAACTCCCGGTGCTCCCGTTCTTTACCGACACCAATCCGCACCTGCCTGGGGGCGGCGGTTCAAAATTCCAGCCGGTTTACGTGGGCGACGTCGTCGGCGCCATCGGCGCCGCGGTCAACGACCCGCGCCACCTGGGCAAGACCTACGAACTGGTGGGACCGCGCGTTTACGACATGCGCGAGATCATGCAGATCGTGAACCGGGAGACCATGCGGCGCCGGCCCATCATCGGCCTGCCTTATCTCGCCGGCGATATTCCGGCCCGCGTCTTCAACGGTCTTCGCACCGTCGCCGAGAAGATCCCGCCGGTTTCCCTGGGGGCCCCGTTCCTGACGCCCGACCAGATCGTCCTGTTGCGCTTGGGAAACGTCGGCGCGGGTCAACTTCCGGGGCTCGAAGCCTTCGGGATTGCACCGACGGCCGCCGAGGTGATCGTCCCAACGTACCTGAAGCGCTTCCGCCCCATCCAGCAGACCAAGCGCCTACGGCTTCAGCCGCGCAACAGCTAGGAATTCTGCCAAACCAGGATCACCGCGCCGATAAGAACGCGGTAGATCGCGAACGGCGCAAAGGAGCGCCGTCGCAGCCATTCCATCATGATCGCAAGCGTGATCAGACCCGCGAAGAAGCTCACGCCTCCCACCGCAAGCAACCACGGCCGCCAGAACAGGATGTCATCCCGCGCGAGCTCCATGGCCTGGAGCACGCACCATCCCGCCATCGCCGGTATCCCGAGCAGCATTGAAAACCGCGCTGCGTGCACGCGCTCGTAGCCGAGGGCACGGGCGAACGTCATAGTGATACTCGAGCGGCTCACGCCGGGGACGAGAAACGCGATGACCTGTGCGAGCGCGACGACGAACATGTCGATGAACGAGGCATGCTCGAGGCGCTTGATCGTCATGCTCGCGCGGTCGAACAGCAACAGAAAAGCGCCGCCGATGACAGCCGACCAGCCGATCACGGTCGGCGTAGGCGCCGGAAATTCGAAATCCAGAAAGGGCAGCGCGAACACGATCGATGCAACCAGCACGGTCGCGGCGACCAGTTGGGCGGCAAGCCGCGCCGCCGGGTCGCGCTTGCCCTTGGCGGCGCGCACGAGGCCGGCGCCCATCTCCCAGAGATCTACGCAGAAATAAGCGAGCATCGCGGCGAGCAGGCCCACGGACACCGCGAGGTAGACGACGCTATTGGCGATGTCGGGACCGAATTCGAACGTCCGGAAGAGGGAGTAATGGGCCGCTCCGCCCAAAGGAGCGATATGAGCGATGCTCAGCGCGGCAACCACTATAAGTTGTGCAATTCCCGGCACGCCTGCACGTCCTTCCCCAAGTGCTTTATATCACTAAGTGAATCCCCGCCCAAGGATGGGCTCGTGCGCCAATAGGTCAGAGTATGTTTACTATCTTCCGGCGCGCCGGGATCCAAACTCAGATATCGAATATTTCCGTCTCAAATCCCGGATTAATTTAGGTCAGCCCAGCTGACATAAATCGAAGAATCCCGTGGCACTTCCGGGATTTGCGTCCTATGTTCCGCCCGAATCGGTTCGGAATTACGCCGCACCGCTTCGCCCCGAGACAATCTGCGGTTCGGCGCCTCCGCCTTAGGACGGAGCATCCGAGTCGCTTCATGCGATGCAAAGGATGCCCGCGATGACGCGGAATATGCTGCAGTTCTTGAGGTTGGGTCAGGCCATGCCGGCGAAGCGCGCGGCGGAGGCACGGCGCAAGGACTTCAATGAGATTTACGAAGAGTGGGCCGAACCGGAAGCGGCAGACCAGGCTTCTCGGTGCGAGCAGTGCGGAATCCCCTTCTGCCAAGTCCATTGTCCGGTTCAGAACAACATCCCCGACTGGCTGAAGCTCGTCGCCGAAGGCCGCCTCGAGGAGGCCTATGCCGTCTCGTCGGCCACCAACAACATGCCCGAAGTGTGCGGCCGCATCTGTCCGCAGGACAGATTGTGCGAAGGCTCCTGCGTGCTCGAGCAATCGAAGCATGGAACGGTGACCATCGGCGCCGTGGAGAAGCACATCACCGACACGGCGTGGGAACGCGGCTGGGTGAAGCCCGTGGTTCCGGAAAGAGAACTCGATCAATCGGTCGGCATCATCGGCGCCGGCCCCGGCGGCATGGCGGCGGCCGAAGAGCTGCGCAAGCTGGGCTACCAAGTCACGGTCTACGACCGCTACGACCGCGCCGGCGGCCTTATGATTTACGGCATCCCGAACTTCAAGCTCGAGAAGTTTGTCGTCGAGCGCCGGACTAAGCTGCTTGAGCAGTCGGGCGTGAAGTTCGTGCTCGGGGTCAATGTCGGCAAGGACATCAGCTTTGCCGACCTGCGCAAGAAACACGACAGCGTCCTGATCGCGACCGGCGTCTACAAGGCGCGCGCGCTGACGGTGCCCGGCGTCGGCGCAAACGGTGTGTTTCCGGCCATGACGTATCTGACCGCGTCGAACCGCAAGGACCTCGGCGATAAGGTCGCGGCGTTCGAGGACGGCACTCTGAACGCCAACGGCAAGAACGTGGTCGTCATCGGCGGCGGCGACACGGCGATGGACTGCGTGCGTACCGCCATCAGGCAGGGCGCGAAGTCGGTGAAGTGCCTCTACCGCCGCGACCGCGAGAACATGCCCGGCTCGCAGCGCGAAGTCGCGAACGCCATCGAAGAAGGCGTCGAGTTCCTGTGGCTGTCGGCGCCGGAAGCGGTGCTGCACGATGCCGATCAGCAGGCGACCGGCGTGCGCGCCGTGCGCATGCGTCTTGGCACGCCCGACGCCTCGGGCCGCGCAAAGCCGGAAGAAATCGAAGGCTCGCAGTTCGTCGCTCCCGCGGACATGGTGATCGAAGCGCTCGGCTTCGACCCCGAAGACCTGCCCGCAATGTTCGGCGAGCCCGGCCTCGGCCTCACCCGCTGGGGCACGGTCAAGACCGACCATCGCACGATGATGACGACCATGGACGGCGTGTTCGCCGCCGGCGACATCGTGCGCGGCGCCTCGCTCGTCGTGTGGGCCATCCGCGACGGCCGCGACGCAGCGGCGAGCATCCACCGCCACCTGCAGGGCGCCCGTTCGGCCGCCCTCAATGAATTGCGCAAGGCTTCCTAAGATGAACGACATGACCCGCGTCGATCCTTTCCAAGAGAGCGGCGATACGTTCGTCCGCAACTATCAGGCCAATGTCGCGAAGCTGACGAAGGCGCACGCTTACGATCCGTCGCACGAACATGATTCCTGCGGCGTGGGTCTCGTTGCTTCCATCGACGGCAAGCAGCGTCGCGAAGTGGTCGAGTCCGCGATCGAGTGCCTGAAGGTACTATTCCACCGCGGCGCCGTTGACGCCGACGGCAAGACCGGCGACGGCGCGGGCATCCATCTCGAGATTCCCCAGGCCTTCTTCCGCGAGCACGTGACCCGTACCGGCCACGTCATGCCGGACAACGAGACGCTGTGCGTCGGCATGGTGTTCCTGCCTAAGTCGGACCTCGGCGCGCAGGAAGTGTGCCGCACCATCGTCGAGAGCGAAATCCTCGCCGCCGGGTACACCATCTACGGCTGGCGCCAAGTGCCGGTGGACATTTCTGTCATCGGCGAAAAGGCCAACGCCACCCGCCCCGAGATCGAACAGATCATGATTGCCAACCGGCGCGGCCTCACCGGCGACGATCTGGAGCGCAACCTCTATCTCGTGCGCCGGCGCATCGAGAAGCGGGTGATGGAAGATCACATCAACAGCTTCTACATCTGCTCGCTGTCGTCCCGCTCGATCATCTACAAGGGCATGTTCCTGGCCGAACAGCTGACCTCGTTCTACCCGGACCTGAACGACGCGCGGTTCGTGTCCTCGTTTGCGATCTATCACCAGCGCTATTCGACCAACACCTTCCCCACCTGGCACCTCGCCCAGCCGTTTCGCATGCTCGCCCACAACGGCGAGATCAATACGCTGCTCGGCAACATCAACTGGATGAAGGCGCACGAGTGCCGCCTCGGCCATCCGTCGTTCGGTGCGCAGATCGAGGACCTGAAGCCCATCATCCAGCCGGGCGGCTCGGACTCCGCAACCCTCGACAACGTGTTCGAACTGCTGTGCCGGGCCGGCCGCAGCGCGCCGATGGCCCGCTGCCTGTTGGTGCCGGAGAGCATCAGCCAGAACGCAGTGATGCCCGAGAACCACCGCGATCTCTTCGGCTACTGCAATGCTGTGATGGAGCCGTGGGATGGCCCGGGCGCCATGTGCGCGACCGACGGCCGGTGGGTGATCGGCTACATGGACCGCAACGGCCTGCGTCCGATGCGCTACACGATTACCCGAGACGGCCTGCTGATCGTCGGCTCCGAAACCGGCATGGTGCGGGTCAACACAGCCGACGTCGTCGAGAAAGGCCGTGTCGGGCCGGGTCAGATGGTCGGCGTCGATCTCAAGGAAGGCAAGCTCTACCACGACAAAGAGCTGAAGGATTCCTTGGCCGCGAAGCAACCCTTCGGTCAGTGGATCAAGAACACCACGCACCTTGATTCGATCATCAAGAACAAGACTGCAAAGCACACGCTCTCGCGCGAAGAGCTTCTACGCCGCCAGTTCGCTTTCGGCCAGACGCTCGAGGACTTGGAGCTAATCCTTCATCCCATGGCGCTCGACGGCAAGGAAGCGATAGGCTCGATGGGCGACGACAGTCCGCTCGCCGTGCTGTCCGACAACTATCGCGGCCTGCACCATTTCTTCCGGCAGAACTTCAGCCAGGTGACCAATCCGCCGATCGACTCGTTGCGCGAGACCCGCGTCATGACGTTGAACACGCGTCTCGGCAACCTGGGCAATATCCTCGACGAAGCGCCGGACCAGTGCGACCTCCTGCAGCTATCGAGCCCGATGCTGACCACGGCACAGTTCCAAGCCATGCGCAAGTACATGGACGACACCGCCTGGGACATCGACTGCACCTTCAGCATCGAAGACGGCGAGAATGCGATGCGCATCGCGATCCAGCGCATCCAGACCGAAGCCGAGGAAGCCGTGCGCGCCGGCAAGCGCCATATCATCCTCTCGGATGAAAACGTCAGCGCGGGCCGCGCGGCACTGCCGATGATCCTGGCGGCGGCGAGCGTGCATACGCACCTCATCCGCCAGAAGCTGCGCACTTTCACTTCGGTCAATGTGCGCTCGGGTGAATGCCTCGACGTCCATTACTTCGCCGTGTTGATCGGCGTCGGCTCGACTACGGTCAACGCCTATCTGGCCGAAGAGGCGATCGCGGACCGCCATCGCCGCGGCCTGTTCGGCGATCACACCCTCGAAGACGTCCTCAAGCGCTATCAGAAAGCCATCGGCGATGGCCTGCTCAAGGTCATGTCGAAGATGGGCATCTCGGTCATCAGTTCGTACCGCGGCGGCTATAACTTCGAAGCCATCGGTCTCTCGCGCTCGCTGGTGGCGGAATTCTTCCCCGGCATGAGCTCGCGCATCTCCGGTCTCGGTCTTGCCGGCATCCAGAAGAAGGTGATCGAGCAGCACCAGAAGGCCTTCCGCGGCAACGTCGTCACCCTGCCGGTCGGCGGTTTCTACCGGTACCGCGCGCGGTCCGGCGAAGGTCACGGCCACGACGGCCGCCTCATCCACATCCTGCAGCAGGCCGTGGAGAAGGACGCCTACGTCACTTACCTCAAGTATTCGGAAGGCGTGCGCAAACTGCCGCCGATCCATCTGCGTGACCTTCTCGACTTCCGGCCCGCGACCAAACCGATCGGGGCGGAGTTCGTGGAATCGACGACCGAAATCAGAAAGCGGTTCGTGACGCCGGGCATGTCGCTCGGCGCGCTCGGACCCGAAGCGCACGGCACGCTCAACATCGCCATGAACCGGATCGGCGCGAAGTCGGACTCTGGCGAAGGCGGCGAAGTGCGTTCGCGCTACAAGCCGGCACCGAACGGCGACAATGCCAACTCGGCGATCAAACAGATCGCCTCGGGCCGCTTCGGCGTGACGGCGGAATACCTCAATCAGTGCCGCGAGATCGAGATCAAGGTCGCCCAAGGCGCGAAGCCCGGTGAAGGCGGTCAGCTGGCCGGCTTCAAGGTCACGGTCGAGATCGCGACCCTGCGCCATGCGACGCCGGGTGTCGGCCTGATTTCGCCGCCGCCGCACCACGACATCTATTCGATCGAAGATCTCGCTCAGCTCATTTATGACCTGAAGCAGATCAATCCGAAGGCCCGCGTGTGCGTGAAACTCGTGGCGCGCAGCGGCATCGGAACCATCGCAGCCGGGGTCGCCAAGGCCAACGCCGACGTGATCCTGATCTCCGGACATTCCGGCGGCACGGGCGCCAGCCCGCAGACGTCGATCAAGTTCGCCGGCCTGCCGTGGGAAATGGGCCTGACCGAAGTGCATCAGGTTCTGACGCTGAACCGCCTGCGCCACCGCGTGGTGCTGCGCACCGACGGCGGCATCAAGACCGGGCGCGACGTGGTGATCGCGGCCATGATGGGCGCCGAGGAGTTCGGCGTCGGCACAGCCTCGCTGATCGCGATGGGCTGCATCATGGTGCGCCAATGCCACTCCAACACCTGTCCGGTCGGCGTGTGCACGCAAAACCCGGAACTGCGCAAGAAGTTCACCGGTACGCCGGAGAAGGTGGTCAATCTCTTCAGCTTCCTGGCCGAAGAAGTGCGCGACATTCTCGCAAGCCTCGGCGTGAAGAGCCTCAACGAGATCATCGGCCGCACGGACCTGCTGCACCAGGTGAGCCGGGGCGCCGCGCACCTCGACGACCTCGACCTCAATCCGCTGCTGGTGCAGCCGGATTCCGGCGGGCTGCCGACGCGGAACATGACCAAGGGCCGCAACGAGGTGCCGGGCACGCTTGACGAACAGATCATCGCCGACGCGAAGCCGCTGCTCGACGAGGGCGAAAAGATGCAGCTTACCTACAATGTGCGCAACGTTCAGCGCGCGGTGGGCACCAAGCTGAGCCACATGATCGTGACCAAGTACGGCATGACCGGCCTTCAGCCCGGTCACATCACGATCCGCCTGCGCGGGTCGGCCGGGCAGTCGCTCGGCGCCTTCGGCGTTCAAGGTCTCAAGATCGAAGTGTGGGGCGATTCAAACGACTACGTCGGCAAGGGCCTTTCGGGCGCGACCATCGTGCTGCGTCCGACGACCTCGGCGACCTATCGCTGGGCCGACAACACCATCATCGGCAATACGTGCTTATATGGCGCAACGTCGGGCAAGCTGTTCGCGGCCGGCCAGGCCGGCGAGCGCTTCGGCGTGCGCAACTCGGGCGCGACCACGGTCATCGAAGGCTGCGGCTCCAATGCCTGCGAATATATGACCGGCGGCGTCGCGGTGATCCTCGGCAAGGTGGGCGCCAACTTCGGCGCCGGCATGACCGGGGGCATGGCGTTTGTCTATGACCGCGAGAAGCTGTTCGAGCACCGCATCAACAAGGACAGCGTGATCTACCAGCGCATCGAGGTGGGCCATTACGAGACTCTGTTGCGCAATCTCGTGAAGGAGCATCACAAGGAGACTTCTTCACCATGGGCGGAAGAGCTGCTGGTGAATTGGGACCGTGAGGTGCGCAACTTCTGGCAGGTCGTTCCCAAGGAGATGCTGGAGCGGCTCGAAGTGCCCGTCACGCACGATTCAACGGCGAAGCTGAAGGCCTAGGGCCGTTACCAAAAACATTGAGGGCGCCGGCTGCAAAGCTGGCGCCTTTTTTATTGTCCCGCACACTCGCGGATATCCTGTGGAGAATCCTTTGAGCCGGCGCAAGAAACTCCTGCTATTCCTGGCCTTGTGGACCTTCATCGGCCTGCTCGTCCATTTCGGCGAACGCGGCGCCGACGATGTGCTCATCGTCCTCTGGTTCACGATCCTGATCGTCGGCTCGGTCATTGCCGTTTTCCGGCGCCACCGCGATCCAAGCTCGACGCACTACATTGGGTCGCTGCTACCATGAGCAGCGCCGCCTCTATAGTAGTGACTTCTCACTACTATAGGCTTGCCGTGGCCGAAGTAACTGCGACAGACGCCAACCGGTATTTCTCGAAACTCCTGCAGCGGGTAGAGAGCGGCGAACACATCACGATTACCAAGGATGGGAAGCCCGTCGCCGTCCTTGCGCCTCCCGACCCGTCTCAGGAGCAGCGAAGGAGCTGCGCTCGAACGCTTGAAGGAACTCATGCGCGAGGGAATGGAGATCGATTATACGAGTCCTATGAATCGCGACGAACTCTACCGTCGATGAAGGCCGGCTTCGACACCAATATTCTCATCTACGCGATGTCGCCGGCCCAAGATACGCGCAAGCATGCAATTGCAGCCGTATCCTCGAGCAAGCAGGCGAATCCGGTCTCGGTGTTCTCGCGCTGCAAGCACTGACGGAGTTCTATTTTGTCGCAACTCGAACGGTTCTCGTGCGCGCAACGCAAGCATCGACACGTGTCCACAATTGGTCCGAAGCTTTTACTGTTGCATCCCGAGCACGGCCGATACAGGCGTGGCGATGAATATGCACCAGCACCATCAATTGCCGTTCTGGGACGCAATGCTCATCGCCACATATCAGCGCGCCGGCGTTTCGATTTACTTCAGCGAAGATTATCAAGACGGCCGACGCTTCGACGCTCTCCGCGTCGTGAACCCATTTGCGACGGACGCAGACTCGCTCGGCGGACCTTTCGGCCTTCACGAAAATTCGACCGCGTGGCGCAGCCGCTGACTTAATGCTGGATCGAGATTGCGAACTTCGCAGCGATCGCCGCGAACGCGGCGCGCTGGGCGAGCGCTTCCCCACCTTGCGGCCGGCCGGGACGGTCGCCGGCGTTCCAGGCAAACGTATCGATATGCGCCCACGGCGGCGCGGCGCCGTCCTTCGGGGTCGCGAATTCCTTCAAGAAAAGCGCCGCGGTGATGGCGCCCGCGAAAGGTGAATCGCCGGCATTGTTGATGTCGGCGACCTTGCTGTCGATCATCTTGCGGTAGGGCTTCCACAGCGGAAGACGCCAAATCGGATCGAACGTATCGCGTGCCGCGTTGGCGAACGTCGCCGCGAGGTCTTCGTCGTCGGTGAAGAACGCGGGCAGCTCCGGCCCAAGCGCGGTGCGCGCGGCGCCGGTCAGGGTTGCGAAGTCGAGCAGCATCGCCGGATTCTCGGACACGGCCTCGACGAGCGCATCGCCCAGCACGAGACGACCTTCGGCATCTGTATTGCCGATTTCGACAGTCGTGCCCTTACGCGTCGCGAGAACATCGCCTGGACGAAATGCGTTGCCGGCCACGGCGTTTTCGACCGCAGGAACGAGAACACGCAGGCGGACCGGCAGCTTATGCGCCATGATCATATGCGCGAGCCCCAGCACGGTGGCAGCGCCGCCCATGTCCTTTTTCATCAGCGCCATGGCGCTCGCCGGTTTCAGATCCAAGCCACCGGTGTCGAAACAGACGCCTTTACCGACAAGCGTGACCTTCGGCGCCGACGCCCTCCCCCATTTGATGTCGAGCAGCCGCGGCGCGCTCGCGCTGGCCCGGCCGACCGCATGGATCATGGGATAGTTGGCCCGCAGCAGCTCGTCGCCCGTCGTCACGGTGAAGGAGGCATCGTGCGCGGCGGCGAGATCGCGCGCGGCCTGTTCGAGGTGATGGGGCAGCATGTCGGCCGCCGGCGTATTGACGAGATCGCGCGATAGACATGCGGCTTCGATCGCGCTGGTGAGATATCTGCGGTTCGCGCCTTCGGGCCATACCAGTTTCGCCCGTTCAGGCGCCGTCTCCGACTTGTAGCGGGAGAAGCTGTAGCCGCCGAGCGCCCAGGCGAGTGCGGCCCATGTTGGAAAGTCGGCGGGCGGCGCGCCGGCAACCTCGGCCAGCGCATACAGGCCCTTCGGCAAGGATTTCGCGAGACCGCCGGTGACCCATGGATCGTCGCCGCGGCCGAGGCCGAGGATCACCTTGGCGATCTTTCCGCTCTCGTCCGGCACGACCGCGACCGACCCCGCGTCCGGTTTGAACCCGGTCGAGGCAAGCCAGGCGCGAACGCGCTCCGGCTGCGCGGCGTTCATGGCGTCGAAGCGCTCGGCCGCCACGGCGATAATGGGAACTGCCGAAGCATCGGCCTCGGCCAAAAGAGAGAGCGCAGGAGTTTTCACGGCCGCGAAGGTATCAGATCGGCGGACGGCTGACAGTCACGATTGTCTATGAAAGAAGGCGCGCTCGAGGAGCGCCTTGCGTGGGCTGAAGGGCATCGGTTTTTCCGGTACAGAAACGGGAATGTCCGGCCGGGGCTCCATCAATCCGTTTTCAACATAAAATCTGTCCGCGCCCCGCTGGATCGGCACGCCCATGTCGCGGGCAGCGAGCTGGCGGTCCATCAGCTGCCCGCGCGGATGACCCTTCTGGAACAGCGCGCGGTTGCGATCGTGCCAGATGGCGCGGGTGATCCCATACGCGAGATCGGCGTTCAGCGTGTCGCGCCCGACCAGAACCGAACCCACATCGAGGGTGGCCGTCGCCGGGTTGTCGCCGTAGGCTTTGGCCGGGATGGTGCCCTGACTGTAATAGGGGAAGATCTTCGGCAGCTTCTCCGCAATCGGGCCGTCGATGGGAACGAAGGAAATCGGCGTGCGGCCCGCGAGGTCTTCCAGCGCCAGCACCGGCGCGCCGCTGATCATGAAGAAGGCGTCGACCTCGTCTTTCTCCAGCGCCCCAGTCACGGCGTTGAAATCGTAATAGCGCATCTGGAGGCTGTCCCACTTTACGCCGTAGGCGGAAAGGATCAGCTTCGCGGTGCCGGCCGTCGCCGAGGCTTCACCACCGATCGCAACCTTCTTCCCCTTGAGATCAGGCACGCCCTTGATGGTCGAGCCCTTCTTCACCACCAGATGCACATTGGCGGGGTATAGCCGCGCGATCATGCGCAGATTGCGGATCGGTTCCTGCCCTTGAAAGGCACTGGTCCCGCCATAAGCCCAAGCCATGGTGTCCGCCTGCGAGAGCGCGAGCTCGAGATCCCCGCGCGCGACGGCGCGCAAATTTTCGGCAGCATCGATGGTGGTTTGAGCAACGGCAATCAAGCCGGGAACGCCGCAGCTACCGCCGCGCTCGCATTCGCGCGACCCCGGCGGATTGGAAATGGCGTTGGCAATCAGACCGGCGAAGGGGAAATCCGTCGCCCCCGTCGGGCCGGCGCCGATCCGCATCACCTTCATGTCCTGGGCATAGAGCGCCGACGCCGCAAAGACGCTGGAAGCCGCGAGGCCGAGGACCAAGAAACGACGTGTTACGGGCTTAAAAAAACTCACGCACGCAAACCTTCACCCGGCGGTTTGACGCGGAGTCCCATTCGCGGAAACCCGCGCGATAATCCCTCGATAACACATCCAACGCTTGGGCGGCACGTTTCGTTGTCGAAAGGTCGGGAAATTTTCGGCGGTGTGGCGTAAGACCCACAGAAGCTCCATATTCGAACGCGACGCGTTATTTTCGCGCGATGACTGCGAGGCCTCCATGCTCGATATCCGCCAGATTCCCGTGCTTTCCGACAATTTCGTCTATCTCGCGCGCGAGCCCAGGAGCGGGGCGGTCGCCGCCGTCGATCCGGCGGTGGCCGAGCCTGTCCTTGCCGAAGCGAACCGCCTGGGCTGGACAATCACGCATATCCTCAACACCCACCATCATCCCGACCATGTGGGCGGAAATATGGAGATCAAGGAGGCGACCGGCTGCGTTATCGTGGGGCCGGGCCATGATCCCGACCGCATTCCGGGCATGGACGTCCAGGTGATGGATGGTGACGTCTATGCCCTGGGCGAAGAAAAGGCCGAAGTCTTCTTCGTGCCGGGACACACCCGCGGCCACATCGCCTACTGGTTCAAGGACAGCGACGCCCTTTTCTGCGGCGATACCATGTTCTCTATTGGATGCGGCCGGCTGTTCGAAGGCACTCCGCAGCAAATGTGGGCGAGTCTCAAGCGGCTGAGGGCGTTGCCGCCGTCGACGCGGATCTATTGCGCGCACGAATACACCGAAAGCAACATCCGCTTTGCCGTGACCGTCGATCCGCAGAACGAAGCGTTGAGGAAACGCGAGAAAGAGGTGAAAGCGCTGCGCGCGGCGGGGAAATATTCCGTTCCTTCCCTGCTCGGCGAAGAGCAGGCCGCGAACCCATTCCTGCGGGCCGATGCACCGGAGCTGGCGGCGGCAATGGGGATGGCTGGACGCGATCCGGTCGATGTGTTCGCCGAGGTGCGCCGGCGCAAGGACGTGTTCTAACAGTCCGTTCGGTCCTTTCCGACCCGCATCGTCGGAAGCATAATCTTCCAGCGGATGGATGCGAGCCGGAGAGCAAGGATGGTGGCCGAACCGAACCCTCCCGCAAGGTCGGCATCGGCGCCCAGGCGCCGGAGGAGTACATAGAGCGCCAGCCCGACGACGCAGGTCGTGACGTAGAGCTCCGACTTGCGGAAGAGCAGCGGCACCTCGGCCGTCAACACGTCACGGAGCAGACCACCGGCGCAACCGGTGATCACGCCCATCAAGATGACGATGGTGGGGCCTGAACCCAGACCTTCTGCGATCTGCGCCCCGATGACGGCGAAGAGCGCAAGTCCCATGGCATCGGCCAGCAAAAGCGCGCGGTCCGGGGGCGCGAAGAATCGAACCCAAATCCACGTTGCCGCGGCGGTGCCGAGACACACCAGGATGTGGGTCGCATCGGAGATCCAGAACACGGTGCGGTCGAGCAGGACGTCGCGCAGCGTACCGCCGCCTGTGGCGGTCACCATGGCAAGAACCGCGACGCCGATCGGATCGAAATTGCGCCTCCCGGCGGCGAGCGCGCCGCTGCAGGCGAAGACCGCCACGCCAAGGAGCGTAAACACGTAGAGCAGTTGGGCGGCGTCTTCTAATGGCGCGGACATCTAATCGCTGCCATCAACCCGCAACGCCTGATTTCGGAACCCTGGATCCCCGGGACCCGCGGAAACGCGCGCCCGGGGATGACCAGGGTAAAAGCTCGCCACGAGGTTATCAGTACATATGCTGGCCGCCGTTGACCGACAGCGTCGAGCCGGTGATGAAGTCGGCGTCGTCGGCGACGAGGAACATGACCGAGCGCGCGATATCTTCGGCGCGGCCCAAACGGCCGACCGGAATGCGCGCGATGATCTTCTCCAGCACCGGCGGCGGCACGGCGCGAACCATATCGGTATCGACATAACCCGGCGCGATGGCGTTGACGGTGATCCCTTTCGCCGCGCCTTCCTGCGCCAAGGCTTTGGTGAAGCCGTGAATGCCCGACTTGGCGGCCGCGTAGTTCACCTGGCCATACTGCCCCGCCTGCCCGTTGATCGAGCCGACATTGACGATCCGGCCGAAAGCGCGCTCACGCATGCTGTCGATGACGAGACGGCACATGTTGAAGCAGGAGCCAAGATTGGTGTCGATCACGGTCTGCCACTGCTTCGGATCCATCTTGTGCAGCGTGCCGTCGCGGGTGACACCGGCGTTGTTGATGAGGACTTCGACCGGGCCGAGGTCGTTCACGATCTGCGCCACACCGGCCTTGCAGGCCTCGAAGTCGCTGACGTCGAATTTATAAACCGGGATGCCGGTTTCGGCGTTGAACGCCTTGGCGGCGCCGTCGTCACCACCATAGTTGGCAGCGACCTTGTAGCCCGCTTTCTTGAGCGCAACCGAGATCGCCTTGCCGATGCCCCGGGTCCCACCGGTCACCAAAGCCACGCGTGCAGTCATTTCAGAAATCCCCGTGCTTGATTGTTGGTCTTGATAATAGGGGTGTGAACAGGACGCCGGAAAGCCCCTGCCTTGCCGACGCAAGAGAATTGCAACGATTGAATGCCGGTGTCGTAGATTGACAGCAATAGGGGCAATCCCCTATCCCGCCCGCCTTCCGCGCAAAACTGCCATGAAATCGTCGTCCGACCCGCTGTCATTCAAGCAAGAAACGTCTGCGACGCTGCGGCTCGCGACGCCCTTGGCCGCCGCCGCCGTGGCGCAAATGGGCATGGGCCTCACGGATACGATCCTGCTGGGCTCATTGGGGCGGGACGCGCTCGCGGCGGGAGGGCTTGGCGCCGGACTATTCTTCACGACGACCGCGATCATGCAAAGCGCCATGACCGGAGTCGGCGTTCTCATCGCCCATGCGCGCGGGTCCGGTCACGTGGCGCGGATTTCGCCGACCTTCCGCGCCGGGACGGTGCTCGCGCTATTCGCATCGCTGCCGGTGATGTTGGTTCTCGCGTTCCTCGAACCCATCCTGCTGGCTTTCGGGGAACCAGGTCAGTTGGCGCATGACGTGGGGGTCTACGAGCGTATCCTCCTCCTGGGCGCACCGGCGAGCCTGTGGCTTGCCACCCAGCGCAACTACCTGGCCGCCATCAATCACCCGCATGTCGTAATGGCGGTAACACTTGCCGCGCTGCTCCTGAACGGTTTCCTGAATTACGGGCTCCTGCACGGCGCCTGGGGTCTGCCCGAGATGGGCTACCTCGGGTCGGCGACGGCCAGCGCGATTGCGTTGTGGGTCATGGCGGCCGCGACCGCGCTGATCATCAGGTCCGCTTCGATGATGCGAAGCCATCTCTTCAGCGGCTCCGTCGACTGGGCGATCGTTCGTGAGCTTTTCCACATCGGTTGGCCGATCGCGGGCACCGTCGCGGTCGAACTGCTTCTGTTCGCGGCCAGCGGCTTGATGATGGGCATTCTCGGGAACACCGCCCTTGCCGCGCACCAGGTTGCCATCAGCTTATGCTCGACAACCTTCATGGTGCCCATGGCGATTTCCCAGGCGGTGAACGTGCGCATCGGGTTTCACCTGGGCGCGCAGGACCCCGCCGCGGCACGGCGCGCGGGGCTGGTCGCTTTCGCCCTGGGCATAGGATTCATGCTGATGGCGGCCGGTGCATTCCTGGCCGTGCCGCGGCAGCTCGCGCTGCTCTTCAATCTAGACCCCGCTGTGCCGACGGATGCCGACGTCATTGCAATGGTGGTGAGCCTGCTCGCGGTCGCCGCCGCCTTCCAGGTGTTCGACGGCGCGCAGGTGATCGCGGCGGGCACCTTGCGCGGCTACAAGGATACGCGTGTGCCGATGATGCTGGCCGCTTTCAGCTACTGGGGCGTCGGCTTCCCGGTCGCGTGGCTGGTGGGGGTTAAGCTCGAGATGGGTCCGACCGGCGTATGGTGGGGCCTCGCCATCGGTCTGCTCGCCGCCACTGTACTGCTGGGCGGCCGCTTCCAGCGTCTCAGTCACGATGCGGCGCGCAACCACTCGATCAACGGCGCATAAACCCGCTTCGGCGCCGATCCGCCGGCCACCATTCCGATGTGGCCAAACGGCACGTCGCGTACTTCCGCTCCGGGAACGGCGTTCGCGAGCGCACGCGCGGACTCCGGAGGCACGATGCGATCTTGGCCCGGAATCAGAGCGAGCGTGGGGGCGGTAATCCGTCCGGGGTCGATCAGCGTATCGGCCACACGCCACACACCGCGCGCGGGAGCGTTGGCGCCATACCAGGAGGACAGGACCTCTTTCATCACCGGGCCGGCCAGCGGCACGCCCTCGTTGAGCCAATCTTCCAGCTCGACGAAACGCCGCGCTTCCTCGGACGCAGGGTCGAGACGGGCAAAGCCGCGGAATTTGCGGCCCGCGAGGGTCGGATCAAGCGAAGCGAACATCGCCTGCAACAGGTCGACGGAGCCCCGCCCCTCCGCCTCGATCATGATGGAGATCGGCGCCTCCATCGCTTTCATGAGCGCTCGGGCCGCGGCGCTTTCGGTGTGAAAATCCCAGGGCGCCGCCAGCAGCGCGAGCTTGCCGATGAGGTCAGGCCGCAAGACGGCAGCGGCGGCCGCAAGCGTTCCGCCCATGCAATATCCCGCGAGACGAACCTTTTCGCCCGTGCGCGACGTGATCTCCTCGAGGGCAGGGATAAGAACGCCTTCCATGTAATCGGTTACCGTGAACGCGAGCTCGGCGTCCGTCGGATCGCCCCAATCGAGAAGAAAAGCGTTGAGCCCCTCGCGCGCGCAGGTACGCATGAGGCTGCGGCCCTCGGCAAGGTCGAGGATGTAGGAGCGGTTGACGAGCGACGGCACGAACAGCACGGCCGGGCCTTCGCCGCCGGCCGACCTTAGCTGCGCCGCACCGCGCTTCCACACGGCGGGAAGCGGATCGAGCGTGCGGCGATGCGGATGGGCCTGGTAGGCGCGCACGCCTTCGACAAACCCGCTCATGCGCGCGGCCGATTCTCTTGTCAGGGAATCGATAAAGCGGACGGGATCGACGTGGGCCTGCCACGGATCCTGTAATGCATCAGGGCTTTGGCCCACCGCCTCGGCGGCCACCAGATGCGCGAGATCGCTTTCCGGCGGGCTTTGATTCGAGCGCGGCAAGCCGCCGCTCGATGTCATCAAGCCGGCGAAGGAGCTGGAGAGGATCCAGCCCTCCAGGGCCAGATGGAGCGGAAGCGGGCGTGGGCCGGTGCGCGCTAGCTGCGGCTTGAGGGTCATGGAAAGCGGCCGTGAATGGGGTGGACGCGGGAGCGCCTTTCAGGAAGGACGCGGCCATCTGGGACCAAGCGGTTGCGGCGTCGCTTATTTTGGCCGGGTCCTTCGCAAGCTTGGCGATCTGTTCCTGCCACAGGTCGAGGTACCTTTTCGCCAGTGCGTCGAAGTTCGGCGGGGCTTTGTTTTCTTCGCTCACGCGCGGCTTTCTCGGGTTGTTTTGTCGATACTCATCTGTGCTAGTGTGCATAGCACAATAGTTCATGGACGGGGACGTAGGGCGACCATGGCAGAGCAGAACGATACGCCGGGAACGCCGGTTGTCATCAAAAAGTACGCAAACCGCCGGCTATATAACACTGCGACGTCCACGTACGTGACGCTGGACCACCTGGCGGAGATGATCAAGGCCGGCACGGATTTTGTGGTGACCGACGCGCGCTCCGGCGAGGACATCACCCGCAGCGTGCTGACGCAGATCATCGTCGAACAGGAAGCCAAGGGTCAAAACCTGCTGCCGATCAAATTCCTGCGGCAAATCATCGGCTTTTACGGCGATTCTCTCGGAGGGTTGCTGCCGAAATATCTGGAAAGCAGCATGGAAGCTTTCTCGCAGAACGAAACGCACATGCGGAAAGCCATGACCGAAGCCTTTCGCGGCATCTTCCCGATGGATCAGCTGGAGCAGATGGGCCGCCAGAACATGGCGATGTTCGAAAGCGCCATGAAGATGCTGAACCCGTTCGGCCAGATGCCGCAAAAATCGGGGGGCGCAGAGGAGAAATCCGAGCGCGCCAAGTCCGAGAACATCGACGAGCTGAAGGCGCAGCTGAACGCGATGCAGGCCCAGCTCGCCAAATTGGTTAAAGACCGGGAGTAGATTGGCCCGTTCGTAACAAAACCCCTGCGTTTTTAACAATCGCATAACGCCGGATAACAATTTTTCACAAGAAACTACGGGTATCCGCCTAAAGCGCTTTTTACAATCGGCAGTGTTGGGACCGGGGGAAAACGGGTCCCGCAGAAGCGCAGGGTCGAAAAACCCTGCAATTACTGCACCTTAGGTTGGGGAGACGCGTATATGGACGGCGGTACCGTAAAATCCACTCCTGCGAATCGCGCCAGCGCCATCGACCGGCATGTGGGCGCCCGAATCCGCGAACGGCGGATCATGCTGGGCCTGTCCCAGCAGCAGATGGCCGACATGATAGGCGTGACCTACCAGCAGGCGCACAAGTACGAGCGCGGCATCAACCGCATCTCCGCGGGCCGGCTGTACGAGATCACGCGCGTGCTCAATGTCCCCATCACCTATTTCTTCGAAGGCCTCGACGGGGCGGACGACGACGCGATGAACCCGCGTCAGAGAATGTGTCTGGAGCTCGCCCGCAACTTTGCGAGCATCTCGAACCAGCGGCACCAGGAAGCCCTGAGCCAACTCGCCCGCGCGCTCGCGGTCCAACAGTAAGACCATCGCCTCAGGTTCAGACCGATGTTCCGGCTGCCCACTCCTCGCGCACGCCATCGTCGTCCTCGTCCTGCGCATACGCGTCGCGCAGCGGTGCGAAAAGCGCGGGCGCGAGGCGAGAAACGGCCCACACTGCGGCAGCGCGCACCAAGGGCGATTCATCGCGCAATCGTTCCTGCGCCACGGGCGCCAGCGCCGTTTCCCCGCTATTGCCAATAGCGATCAGCACGTTCCTGATGAAACGCGCGCGGCCGATCCGCTTGATCGGCGACTTCGAGAACAGAGCCCGAAAAGCGGCGTCGTCCAGGCGCGCGAGCTCGGCAAGCTTCGGCGCGGTCAGCGCCGCGCGCGGCATAAACGCCGCTTCACGCCCGGCCTGCGCAAACTTGTTCCACGGACAGACGGAGAGGCAGTCGTCGCAACCGTAAATGCGGTTGCCGAGCAGCGGCCGCAACGCGCGGGGAATCATCGCCTTATGCTCGATGGTCAAATACGAGACGCAGCGGCGCGCATCGAGCCGATACGGGCCGATGAAAGCGCCGGTAGGACAGATATCGAGGCAGCGCGAGCAGGCGCCGCAGTGGTTGCTCTGCCCGGCATCGGGCTCGAGTTCCAAGGTCGTCAGCACCTCGCCGAGGAAAAGCCACGAGCCGAAGTCGCGGGACACCAAATTCGTATGCTTGCCTTGCCAGCCCACGCCCGCCGCTTCGGCGAGCGGCTTTTCCATCACCGGCGCGGTATCGACGAAAAGCTTCACACCGGCGCCAGTATTGTCTGCAATCCAAGCGGCGAGTTGCTTCAGCCTCTTTTTGATGACGTCGTGATAGTCGTCGTTGCGCGCATAAACGCTGATGACGCCGGCATCCTTGGGCGTCGCCGCGAGATCTTCCGTCGACGGCCCGTAGTTGAGGCCCACGACAATGGCGGTCCTGGCTTCAGGCCAAAGCACTTGGGGATCGCCGCGCCGGTCGGCGTTGGCGGCCATCCACTGCATGTCGCCGAAGACCCCACCTTCGAGGAAGGCCCGAAGATTCTGCCGCGTGGCCGCCGAGGATTCGGCGCGCGTGAACCGCACGACGTCGAAGCCCAGCCCGCGGGCGTACGACCTAATCGTTTCGCGGTCAGGCGGATGCGTCGCCTTCATCTTCCTTGCCTGCCTGATCGCTTGTGAACTTCGCGGCGAAGGCGCCTAGCGTTCCCGTGCGAATGGCGTCTCGCAAGCCTTTCATGAGGTGCTGATAGTAGGCGACGTTGTGCCATGACAACAGCATCAGCCCCAAAATTTCCTCGCTGCGGATCAAGTGGTGATAATAGGCGCGGCTGTAGTCGCGGCTTGCGGGACAATCGATCGATTCATCGAGAGGGCGCTGGTCGTCGGCATGTTTTGCATTCCGCAGATTGAGCGCGCCGGACGTGGTGAAGGCCTGCGCGGTGCGGCCGGAACGCGTCGGCAGCACGCAATCGAACATGTCGATCCCGCGCATGACCGCGCCGACGATGTCCGCGGGCTTGCCGACGCCCATCAGATAACGCGGCGCCTCCTGAGGGAGATGCGGGACCGTATGATCGAGAGTCTGGAACATGAGGTCCTGGCCCTCGCCGACCGCGAGTCCGCCGACGGCATATCCGTCGAACCCGATAGCTTTCAAGGCATCGGCGGACTCGGCGCGCAGGTCGCCGTGAATTCCGCCTTGGACAATGCCGAAGAGGCCGTAGCCGTCGCGGCGCATGTAGGCCTCTTTCGAGCGCCTCGCCCAGCGCATGGACATCTGCATGCTGTCGGCGACTTGGGCCTTCTCCGCCGGAAACGGCGTGCACTCATCGAAGGCCATCGTCACGGTGGCGTCCAGGCGATGTTGAATCTGGATGGAGCGCTCTGGCGTGAGGTGATGCTTAAGGCCGTCGATGTGCGACTGGAAGGTGACGCCGTCCTCGGTGATCTTGCGCAGCTTCGAGAGCGACATGACCTGGTAGCCGCCGGAGTCCGTGAGCAAGGGGCCGGGCCACTTCATGAACTGGCGGACGCCGCCAAAGCGCGCGATGCGCTCGACCCCTGGCCGCAGCATCAAATGGTAGGTGTTGGCCAGGATCATCTGCGCCCCGGTCGAGGCGACCGTCTCGGGGAACATCGCCTTGACCGTCGCGGCCGTCCCGACCGGCATGAACACCGGTGTATCGACGGCGCCATGGGCGGTCATAAGCTTGCCGAGGCGCGCGGCGCCGTCGCGTGCGAGGACCGTGAACGAGAATTTCCCGGTCATGGCGCGCGCTCGAAGAGGCAGGCGTCGCCGTAAGAATAGAAGCGGTAGCCTTCGGCAATGGCGTGGGCGTAGGCGGCGCGCGCCGTGTCGATGCCGGCAAAGGCGCAAACCAGCATGAACAGCGTGGAACGTGGCAGATGAAAGTTGGTGAGCAACATGTCCGCTGTCTTAAAGCGATAGCCAGGCGTAATGAAGAGCGATGTTTCGCCGGAAAACGGGCCGATCGTCCCGCCCTGCGCTGCGGCGCTTTCCATCAGCCGCAACGAGGTGGTGCCGACGGCGACGATGCGACGTGAGCCGGCCCGCGTCGCCGCAAGCTCCGTGGCCGCCGCTGCGCCGATCTCGCCCCACTCTGCGTGCATGACGTGGTCCCTGGTATCCTCGACATTCACCGGAAGAAAAGTCCCCGCTCCGACGTGCAGGGTGACATAGGTCCGGGTGACACCTTTGGCATCCAGCGCGCCGACCAAGGCCGGGGTCATGTGCAGCCCCGCGGTGGGCGCCGCCACTGCACCGGGCTTTGCGGCGTGCATCGTCTGATAATCGCGCCGGTCTGAGGCGTCGTCGGCGCGACGAATGTAGGGGGGCAACGGGACGTGACCTACGCGTTCGAAGGCCGCCGTCAGCGCGTCTCCCGATCGGTTGAATCGCAGCGTCACTAGCGCCGCGTCCTTCGCCATGACTTCACCCGTCAGCGCTTGCGGGAATTCCACCACCTGTCCCACCTTGAGGCGCTTTCCCGGCTTGGCGAATCCTTGCCAGGCATCGGGCGCGATACGGCGGTGCAGAAGGAATTCGATCGGCACGACGCCGCGCCTGCCGAGCAGCCGCGCAGGGATCACCCGCGTGTCGTTGAGCACGACCGTATCGCCGGTGTGGAGCAATGTCGGCAAATCGGAAATCCTGAGATCGCGCAGGCCTGAGCGCCCGACATGGAGCAGCCGCGCATTGTCGCGCGGCACGGCGGGGCGGTCGGCAATGCGGCCCTCCGGCAGCTCGAAATCGAACAGATCGACGCGCATAGGATCAGTCTCGCCAGGACACGCTGAACGGTCCCTTCCGCCTTCACTCTTCGAGCTTCGGCGAACAAGCCGCGGGATTGCATCAAAATCCGCAGTGCGGATTTCGGTGCGATCGCCTTATAGTTAACAGGGCGGGGGTAAGATAGCCCCCTAGTTCAAAGGGGCGCGACGACGTGGAGTGGTTCTGGCGCAAGGTGGACGTGCTAATCGCGGCGATCTTCGTTGCCGGGATGGCGGTTGCCGCGAGCCAAGGCCATGCCTTCATGAGCCAATATGAGGAGCGTTTGACGCGCGACCTGGAGCAAGCCCGCGCGCGGTTAAATGAGGTCAAGACCGGACTGCGCTACAAGCTGATGAGCGACGTGGTGCGAACCGAGCTGGAGACCACCGCGCAGACGCGTTTCAACCAGTTGGAAGCCGCACACGACGCCATCGCCGGATCTTGGGCGATCGCAAAGCCCTACGCTCTCATGCGGCACCGGGAGGAGCGGCTTGTCGCCGAAACCGAGCGCGGCTTCATACCGCGCATGCCGCGGGACGCCGGGGGGATCTTTTACACGGTGTTCGGTGCGCTGCTGGGATTTGTCGCCTACGAGATCGTCAGGCTACCCGTGACGCTGCTGGCACGCCCACGGCAGCGGAAATTCCGCCGCCGCTCGTAGTGACATGCGCCGCGGGTCAAGGCGCGGTGAAAGCCGAGCCGCTGACGGCGAGGTCGCACTTCGCCGTCATATCGACGAGCGCGCCGGGCTCGAGGTTTTCCACCAAATGCTGGAGATAGCCGCTGAAGCCGCCGAGGGTGACGTTGTAGGTGCCGTTGCCCCCGTCCAAGCCGCCGGCGGGCAGAGTCAGCCGTGCCTCCAGCGACGTGATCGGGACTTCAAACGCGGCGCCGCTAGGAATCTCCGGTGTCGGCCAATCGAGAATCTTCGTGCCGGTGCCGGCATTGTAGAACGAGAGCGTCGCCGCGGCGGGCGCCGCCCCGGTGTTCACGACGCGAATGCGCGACTGATACCCGACGACGGCGCCCGAATGAACATTCATGAGCTGCTTTGCATTGTCGGTCGGGAGCGCCGTACCGCAGTTGGTGAGGTTCGAGATGACGCCGGACTGAGTATTGAACAACACGTGCTGGGCAGAACCCCTGAACGTACTGGCGACATCGAAATTGAAGTACGCGCGGAGCTGCGGCACGACGGGAAAGCCGCCACGCATCGCATTCGCTTGAATGCTCTTCGCGCTGAACTGCAGCGAAGCGTGGGCGGGGATCGTCGGTGACGTCCAATCCCCGACATACGCGCCGGACTCGCCGTCACGCAGGGTCACTCTCACATTCCCCGGCGCATCGCCGGGATTGAAGAAACGCAGCATCGACTCTCCGTGATGGGAGTCCACGGCGAGGATGTTGTTGAACATGCGCCGATTGACGCCCTGGAGGCGGTCGAGCGCGGCACCCACCTGGATCTTGGCAACGCTGACGCCGGAATCCGGCCGCGTGACCGACGTACCCGTCAGTTTGAGCGCGGCTTCAAGGGCATCGATCGAAAGGGTCGGGTACGCTTGGCGGAGGACCGCAAACGCGCCGGCAACCTGAGGTGCGGACATCGAGGTGCCGCTGCGCGTGCCGTATCCGCTGCCCGAGCCTTTGGCGCCGGACACCGAGAGGCCGGGAGCGACGAAGTCGAGCATGCTGGCGAAATTCGAGAAGGACGCAACGCTGGTGCCGTTGTCGGTCGCGCCGACGGCGATGGCCGAGGAGATGCAAGCGGGCGTCGTGATCTTTCCCGTCTGGCCGCCGTTGCTGGCGGCGACGGCGACCGCGACACCCTTCTGCCGCAGCATGTCGATGACCGACTTGCGCGGATCGTCATCACAATACCCTTCGCGGAACGAACCGCCGATCGAAAGATTCACGGCGGCGATGCGCAGCTCGAGCGCCTTCTCGTTGACGTAGTCGAGCGCGTTGAGCACGGCAAGTGAATCGGTGAGCACGCAGGGCGCCGGATCGGGACTGCATTCGGCCGGATCGGTCACCAGCGAGAAGACGTCGATCGGAACGATCCTCGCGCCGCGGGCGACGCCGAACTGCGCGCCGTCATTGCCGACCGCCACGGAAGCGACATGGGTGCCGTGATCGCAGCGGGTGGAATCGGCCGGGCAGTAAGAGGCCGCGCCCGGTCCGACCTGCGGCGTCGCGCCGGAAGGACACTGGGCAATGGTCGTGGTGCCGAAGGTGTTGGCGAAACACGCATCGCCGATGTTCTTCCCGGCGAGCGCGGGATGATTGACGTTGATGCCGCTGTCGATCACTGCCACGGCGAAGCCGGCGCCGTCGAAGCCACGATCCCACGCCGAGCCGAGATCGATCGACAGCTGCGCGGCCGTCAGGCCCGCCGCCTGCGCGCCCTCGGGCGCCTTCAATTCCGCGCGGCGCTCGCGCCGGATCAGGAAAATCCCTTCGACCGACTTTTCACCCGCAAGGGCCATCGCCTGCTCGCGCGTCACGGTCGCCGCGAGATAGGGAATGGTGCGGAAGTGCTTGAGGCCGCCGACACGGGCGCGTCGGAAGGCGGGAGCGGCTTCGTTGAAGGCCGTCGCGACGGCGACGCGCTGGCGGGAGACGGACAGCCGCGGCGACCACGGAACGGCGCCGCCGCCGTCCGCTTTCATGCGCACAAGCACCTGGGCGCGTCCGTCCTCACCGACCTCGCGCAACACATCCTCAACACCCGCCCGCGTCGGCGACGCGGTCAGGGCGGCCACAAGCAGCGCTCCAAGGAGGATGATCGGGCGGGTCAAATGGAAGGAACTGAAACGCATGGACTTGTCACGGCACACAAACACAAACGCGCGCAACAAGGCCCTGTTGCGCGCCAACCCGTGAGAACCATGACGCCGGTTGATCCAGCGTTTTTTGCCGTGTGATCGCTGGGCATTATGGTGGCCGGGGAACGCTCTGTCCAGCGCCCGGTTTCCGAAATGCGTGACTGGTCGGGGGGTCTTGCGTAACACGTTCCGAAAACTCTGTAGGCCGCTGTCGAATATTTGACTTAAGGGCCGCATCTCGATCAGGTTCCCGGCGCGAATCTTGCGGGACCAGATTCAGCACCATGCGGCCGACGCCACGAGCAAAGGACGCGCCGCATCGGGATTGTCCTGTCGATCGCTTAAGTAATCGTGTATTATCAAAATCTTAGCGATTGGCCTCGGTGGGGACGCCGCGGCTGTCCGGGCGTCATCCGACCCGAGAACACAAGAGACGGGCGAGTCGGGACCGGCCCTTAATTCGTAAGGGCCGTCAATGGGTTACCGGCAGATGCTTGGGGGAGCTATGCCCGAAGGCGGAGCAGGATCGCAAGTACGGCGCAGGGCCCCGGCCGCTCTGCTCTCCCTGCTCGCAGTGGCTACTTACGGTGCCATAGGCGTCTTTACCCTCTTCAACGCCCAGACTTTCACCGAAGAGGTCGCGGCGCTGGTGCGCAGCTGGTGGTACGCGACCGGGGCGGTCGTGCCTTACAGCCCGGCGGACGTACCGCCCGAGATGCCGCTCTATTATTTCGAGCTCGGCTTCTGGCAGCGTCTGCTCGGCCCCGGTCACCTTTCGGGCCGGCTACTCTCGATCGGACTCGGCGCCGCCAGCGGGCTTCTGCTCTTTGCCATTTGCCGGCGACTGAGCGCGAATACCTTGGTCGCCGCGGCGGCCGCGTTCATTTTTCTTGCGACCCCCTCGACCTCCTTCTTCTTCGGCACGGCCACGTCCGCCGCGGCGGTGTCGCTGCTTCATCTGGTTGCGATCTGGCTGATCGTCGTCAGCATGGGGCGACCGCGGCCCATGGTCAGCGCGCTGATGGGGATCGTCTGCGCACTGCTCTACTTCACGCGCCAGGAGATGTTCCTCGCCGTCATCGTGCTGATCCCGCTGTATGCGGCCGCCCTCGGGCGCGACCGCGCGCTGCAAAGCCTGATTGTCGTCGGCGCCTTCGCCGTCACCTCAGCGGTCGGGGTGGTGCTGCTGCCCGAACGATTTGCCGCCTTCGCGCTCGACCTTCCGGTGTTCGGCCCGTTCCTCGGCGACGCGGGGTTGCTTGGTCCCGACTATACGCTGGTCGCACGGGGCACCCATGCGATGGGGAGCCTCGGCGCAGCCTTCGAAGCTGCGAACCTCAAAGGCCTGCTGGAGAGTTTCATGCTGCCGAACCTTGGCACGCTGATCCTCGCGATCGCACTTTTCGGCGCCGCGTCCGGGCCGCTCAAGATCCTATGGGCCGCGCCGCTTTATTTCCTTTGGCTGGCGCTCGCTCACTATCTGGCCGCGAGCAGCGAAGGCGCCTGCGAGACCTGCATGCACGCCGCAACGCCGGCGTTCGCCGCGGTGGGCGCGCTTGCCGCCGCCTTGACCCTGGCAATGAGCGGGCGCTGGGCGAGGCGCCACAACGTTGGCGCCGGGACCGCGATCGTGCTCGGCGCTTTCATCGCCGTCGCCCTCAATACCTTCGCGCCGGCGCTCGCCTCGCACCCGGCGGCGAAGTCTTTCCCGCGACCGATGCTGGACGGCGTGACCGCGGCTCCCGAGCTGTCGGAAATCCCGGTCCTGACGCGTTGGGTCGCCAGCCACCTCAAGACGAGGCAGCCGGTTCTTGTGATCCAAGGATTTGGCCGCACCGACCTTGCCGCGCTTCCCTACGCCGTTGCCGCGGCCGGCCACGCCATGCCGGCCGAGAGCCTGGACCTCAAAGGCACGCGGCGCACGATCAACCAGAGCCTGGTCGGCGACATGCGCGAGTCCGTGCGAGCAGCGGTCGAAGCCGACGGCTTGTGGAACGAGGAGATCATGCGGCGCTGGATCGAACGGGACTACAACGTCATCCTGCTTCAGGACGATGCCTCGACCGCCGCGCTGAAGAAGGACATCGAAGGGCGATTTGACGCCGCGGGGACGACCCGCTACAGGGGCCGCAACGTCGTTCTGTTCACCCGCAAGCCGGCGCCCTAACGCGCGGCCCTTCCGTCATGGCTCACATAGCAATTCCCGATCCTAACCTCGCGCCCTGGCCCTACTACGACGGCGACGAGATCGCCGCCGTCGAAAGCGTCCTCGCCTCGGGCCGGGTGAATTACTGGACAGGCGACCGCGGCCTGGAATTCGAGAAGGCCTATGCCGCGCATTGCGGCGTGCGCTTCGGCCTTGCGGTGGCCAATGGGACGGTCGCTCTGGAATTGGCGCTGGCCGCTTCCGAGATCGGACCGGGCGACGATGTCGTGGTGCCGGCTCGGACTTTCATCGCCACCGCCGCCGCCGTCGCCATGCGCGGCGCACGGCCGGTGGTCGCCGACGTCGATCCGGTCTCGCAGAACATGACCGCCGACACTCTGGCGGCGGCGCTGACCTCGCGCACTAAGGCGGCCATCCCCGTGCACCTTGCCGGCTGGCCCGTCGATATGGCTCCGCTGCTCTCGCTTGCCCGGGCGAAGGGGATCGCCGTCATCGAGGACTGCGCGCAAGCGCATGGTGCGGCCATCGATGGAAATCCCGTGGGTGGTTTCGGCCGCGCCGGTTGTTTCTCCTTCTGCCAGGACAAGATCATTTCCACCGGCGGCGAAGGCGGCATGGTGGTTACCGACGACGAAGCATTATATCGCCGCATGTGGTCGCACCGCGATCACGGAAAGAATTTCGCACGGTCCCAAGAGGCTAATGGAGGCGCCGCGTTCAAATGGGTCGCCGATTCATTCGGCACCAATTGGCGCCTGACGGAACTGCAATCCGCCATCGGACTCGCTCAACTGGCGAAGCTTCCGGCGTGGGCGGCGCGCCGGCGCGCGAACGCGAGCGCGTTCGATCAAGCGCTGACGGGATTGAACAGCGTGACTGTGCCGCGCGTCCCGCCGCATCTCACGCACGCCTATTACAAGTATTACTTCCTCGTGACGCCGGAGGCCTTGAAGCCCGGTTGGTCGCGCGACCGGATCTGCGCCGCCTTGATCGAAAAAGGCGTGCCGGCCCGATCGGGCGCCTGCCCCGATATTTCGCGGGAGCAGGCGTTCAGCACTGCCGGCCCGCAGCCGGCACATCCGGGCGCGGCGGCGATCGAACATCGCACGGTCATGCTACCCGTTCACCCGACATTGACGGCGGGAAACATGACTTTCATGACGCAAGCGCTGCGCGCGGTCATGGATGAGGCAACGCAGGCGTAAGCCTAGCCATCATGGCGCGCCCGCCTGTATAACGAATCCATGAATAAATCGCCGTCTTGCTTGCACGTGCTGCTGATCGATCCCGATTTTCGCACGCGCGACGAAGCCGGGATCACGCGCACCGCCGATTTTGCCTACCATCTGGCGCAGAACGGGCATCGCGTCAGCATTCTGGCGCGCGCCTCCAAGCGCGACGCCGTGCCGCTCGACAAGAACATCACACTTCGGGTCGTCGACAGCGGCGCGCCGAAATTCGGCCGGCCCGAGAATGCGAGCGCGCGCCGGGCCTTCGCGCGCGCGGCGATGTTCGCGGTCTGGGGTTTCAAGGATGTCGATGCGGTCGTGGTGGCGGACCGGCCGGTTGGACTGCTGCCGATAATCGCGCTGTTCGCGTTGTGGCGAGGCATTCCCATGATCCTCGACGTGATGCACGGCGCGCCGGCGCCGGCGGCTATGACCGCGCCCTTGGGCGGGAAGCTTCGCCGCACGGTGGCGCGCAGCTTCTACCGTCTGGCCGCGGGAACCGCGCGGCGGCTCACGACGGTCACGCCAGGGCTCAAAGACGATCTGGTGGCCGAGGGGATCGCGGAGACAAAGATCACGGTGAGCCTGCTTGGCTGCGACACGCAGAGCGGAGCAGCCAACGCATTGCCCGCGCGCCTTGCGCTCCTGCTGCCCACCACGGAATCCGGGGGCCCGCGGCCCTTCGTCGTTTTCGCGGGCACGATGACGGAAGGACGCGGTCTGGAGCGCGCCATCGAGATCATCGCTGCGCTTGCCGATGAGCCGCTCAGCTTCGTGTTCTGCGGCGACGGGCCGGCGCGGCCCACGCTCGAGGCGATGGCGAAAGATAAAAACCTTCTCGGCACATCGGTGACCTTCACGGGCGCGATCCCGCGGAAGGACCTGCAGGTGCTGATCCGAAACGCGATTGCGGCGCTTGCCGATTGCAGCCCGGACGCGCGCGGTGGATTCATTCTCGACGCATTGGCGGCCGGAAAGCCGGTGCTTCTGCTCGGCCACGGATGGCAGCGGGACGTGATCGAAGGGCGCGGCGCGGGCGTGAGTCTGCCGACGAACGCGCCGGCCACCGCCGCCCGGGAAATCACGGACTTCCTGACGGATGCCGACGGATTGCGGCGCGCGGGGCAGCAGGCGCGCGGACTTGCGGAGGGGCGCTTCAATCTCGAGCGAATCGCCTCCGAGTTCCGCGGCCTCATTCAGGACGTTGTGGCGGCCGACCCCCGCGAAACGGTCTTACGCAGACGGTCCCTGCGCGCGAAGCGCGCGCTCGACATCATCGTTTCGCTGGCCGGGCTTATCATCCTCTCGCCGCTCATTCTCTTCCTCGTTCTGGCGATTTGGCTGAAAATGGGAGCGCCGGCGTTTTTCACCCAGCAGCGCACGGGGTTGGGCGGGCGTTTCTTCAGGATCATCAAACTTCGCACCATGAGCGAAAGCCGGAGCCCGGACGGAAAAGCGCTGGCCGACAGCACGCGCCTCACGCCGCTCGGACGGTTCCTGCGCAAGACGTCGCTCGACGAATTGCCGGAGCTGTTCAATGTCCTCAAAGGCGATATGAGCCTCGTGGGCCCCCGTCCGCTGCTGCCGGAGTATCTGGTCTACTACGACGCCGAACAGCGCCGGCGCCATGACGTCAAACCCGGGCTCACCGGCTGGGCCCAGGTCAACGGGCGAAACGCACTGTCATGGGAGGAGCGGTTCAAACTCGACGTCTGGTACGTCGATAATCTGAGCTTCTGGCTCGATCTGAAGATCTTGGCGAAGACGGTGTGGGTGGCGCTCAGCGGCCGGGGCGTGAGCGCGGACGATCACGCCACCATGCCTAGATTCGATGAGGTCATGGCCAAGCGGCAGGGAGCAGAGGACGTATAAGCCGTCTACTCCTGCCCGTCCTTCTCGATCATGGACAAGGTTGCGACCGCAAGGCCGACAGTGATGGCTCCCACCGCGACCCAGCTGAGGCCGCTTTCCATCAGGTTCACCTGACCGCTGTGGATGCTGTCCCTGTTGTTCGTCCAGGCAACGCCGTTGCCCACGGCAAGCTGGGCGCTCCAGCGCGCATCGCGATCGCCCCTGATGAGCGCGAAATCCAGCACCTGCGAACCCTGACTGTAAAGCGGAGATTGGCCCGGGCTGTACGCGCGCGGCCCGGCCACGGCAAGACCCATGCGCGCTTTCGCCTTGAATGTGCGGGGCCCGATCGGGGCGCGCACATAAGCGACCACGGCGGGACCGCTCTGCTGACGCCAGCCGAGAATGGTATTGCGATTGAAGAACTCCCCGGCCGCCGCCGGCGCCGCGATCTGCAGAGTCATGGCGGCGGTGAGCGCCGCCGCGATCGATGTACGCATTGTGAGCCCCGATGATTGCGCGGCCACTTTGCCCGACCGCCCGTGCAACTAGGCCGCCGCGTCCACGGCCACGGCGGCGCGCAGACTCTCCAGCGCGGCGGTGCGCACAGTGCTGGCGGCGTCGGGCGCATAGATCACGTGGGCAGGCCGTACAAACTCCGGCGCGTGACGCACCGTGAAAAGTTTCCTGCGCGAGAGCTCGTCGGCGACTACGCGCGCGGGAAAGTAGCCGGCGCCGCCGTGCACGAGGATGTGCTTGAGGCCCAGGGCGCCGAGGCTGACGTGAAGGCCGGCCGCGCTGTAGCGCGGGAACTGGGCGGAGTGCCACGCGTCGAAGTCCGGACCCCAGTCGACATGCACGTAATCGGCTTCCCCGGGGCCGCCGTGATTCGCGCGCGTCGCGACCATGATGAGGCTTTCGTCCATCAGCTTCTCGATGCGAAAGCCCGGACGCGCCTCGGGCGCATACATGACCGCGAAGTCGAGCAGACCGTCGGCGAGATAGCGCATCAGCGATTCCGGCGTACCGACCTGGGCGCGCACGGCGACATCGGGACGCGAGGCGCGGAAGCGCCCGATCCAGGCCAGCAGGATGCGTTCCCAGAGGCTGAACTGACCGCCGATGTTGAGCACAGCGGCCATCTGCGCCGGCAGGGCGACATCCTGCCGCGCCTGCTGGAGCACGTGCAGGAAGGTCGCGGCATGGGGCTGGAAGCGCTTGCCGGCGGGCGTGAGCATGACCCCGGATTTGCGGCGCACGAACAGGGACTGTCCCAAAAGAAGCTCAAGCTCCTTGATCCTCGCGCTGACCGTGGACTGGGTGACGTTGAGCTCCTGGGCGGCGCGCACAAAGCTGCCCGCTTCCACCACTTCCAGGAATGTGCGCACCTGCTCGAGATCCATAGCCGCGCACTATATCGATTTATTCGATCTTAGCTCCACAAATAATTCATTTGTTCGATATATTGAGACGCCGTAAACCTTTTGCCCATGCCGGCGTTATGGGGAACCCAAATCCCCAGAAGCCCTGTCTGAAAGGGACCTCGTCACGATGATCCCGCACCTGCCCCGCCCCGCCCGCTCCCGGATCGCCGCCGTCGCGCGCACCATGCGCCGCCTGCGCAAAGACGCCGAAGGGCCGGAGGAGGAGGTGAGGGTGAAGCGCCCGAAGCGGCCCTCGCAGGCCTTCAATGCGCTGCACATCCTGACGCCGCCGGCCATCGCGGCCAACGCGACGCCGTCGAGCGACTAGCCTGCCGCCGCGGCTTTGACGCGGCCTTCCGCAATCCTGATCACCCCATCGGCCAGGCGCTTCACCTCCGACTCCAAGTGGGTCACGTAGAGGATCGGGAGGTTGAGCGCGTCGCGCAGTTGTTCGATGTAGGGCAGGATCTCCTGCTTGCGCGCCTCGTCGAGGGAGGCCAGCGGTTCATCCATGAGAAGCAGCCGGGGACTGGCGAGGATGGCGCGGCCGATGGCGACGCGTTGCTGCTCGCCGCCGGAAAGGGAGGCCGGCGCGCGGCCGAGCAGGTGAGCGATGCCGAGGAGATCGACGATGGGATCGAGCTGCGCGTAGCGCCGCTCCCGCGGCGTGAGGGCATGGCCGTAGAGCAAGTTCGCGCGCACCGACAGGTGCGGGAACAGGCGGGCATCCTGGAAGATGTATCCCACCCGCCTTTTTTCCGGGGGAAGATCGATCCGGAGCGCGGAGTCGTAAAGCACCGCGCCATCGACGACGATGCGGCCGCGAACGGGGGTGAGAATTCCGGCGATGAGATCGAGGAGCGAGGTTTTTCCGGCCCCCGAGGGTCCGAAAAGCACGGTGATCCCGCGCCCCGCGTGGAATTTCGCGGTGAGCGCAAAACCGCCGCGCCTGGCTTCGATGTCGATATCAAAACTCATGTCCGGCGCGCGGCCTTGATGCGGCGCTCGACCCATTCGGCGCCGATGATGGCGAGCATGGAAACGATTACCGACAGCACGGCGAGGCGGAGCGCCGGACCATCGCCGCCGGGGGTTTGCAGCAGACTGTAGATGGCAATGGGCAGGGTCTGGGTTTCTCCGGGAATGTTGGAGACGAAGGTGATCGTCGCGCCGAATTCGCCGAAGCTTTTTGCAAACGAGAGAATGGCGCCCGCCATGACTCCCGGCAGCGAAAGCGGGAGCGTGATGGTGAAAAAGGTGCGCCACGGCCGCGCACCGAGGGTGCGGGCGGCGAGCTCGAACCGGCGATCAACCGCCTCGATCGATAGCCGCATGGCACGCACCATCAGGGGAAGTCCCATGATGGCAGCGGCCAGCGCAGCCCCGGTCCAGCGGAAGGCGAAGGTCAATCCGAAGGTCCGCTCGAAGAATTGGCCGACGGGGCCGTTGCTGCCGAACAACATCAGCAGCACGAGGCCCGTGACCACCGGCGGAAGGACGAGGGGGAGGAGAACGAGTCCGTTCACCAGGCTCTTGCCCGGGAATTCGCAGCGCGCGAGCAGGTAGGCCAGCCCAAAGCCGACCGGCAGGCTGGCGATCATGCTGACGAGACCCACCTTCACGCTGAGGCGCAGCGCTTCGATCTCCCCCGGCGTCAGATCGAACATCGTGACCCCCCAGCGCTAGCGGACGGCGAAGCCGTATCTGCGGTAGATCGCCTTCGCTTGATCGCCGAGCAAGAAATCGCGAAAGGCGCGCGCCGCCGGGCGGTCATTGCCCGCGACGATGGCCGTGGGATACGAAATCGGCGGGTGACTCGAGGCCGGGAACGTACCGACGATCTCGATCTTATCGCTCAGCGCGGCATCGGTGGCGTAGACGATCCCGGCGGCGGCTTCCTTGCGCGCGACGAACAGCAGCGCACCGCGCACATTGTCGGCCCGCACCACGAGCGGTTCAACCGCCGGCCATGCGCCCAGCGATGTCAGCGCCGATTGCGCATAACGGCCCGCAGGAACCGAGGTTGGATCGGCCAACGCCAGGCGCCGGCCCTTCAGAGCGCGTGCGAGGTCAAATCCCGGCACGACCGCGACGCCCAAAGACTCGCCCGCAGGAACAACAAGGACCAGCGTGTTGCCCAGGAACGATATGCGCGAGCGGGGGTCGATCAGCTTTCGCGCGGCGAGATAATCCATCCACTCTTCGTCGGCCGAGATAAAAAGCGCGGCCGGCGCACCACTCTCGATCTGACGGGCGAGCGCCGAGCTTGCGGCGAAAGAGAACACCGGGGCGGCGGCGCCGGTCTTGGCGTAGGCGGCGCCGATATCCGTCAGCGCTTCGGTCAGGCTCGCGGCGGCGAAGACGAGGAGCCTGTCCTGCGCCTGCACCGGCGCGGAAAATAGACACAGGAGAAAGAGCAGCGCGCGCGACATGGCGCAACTATAGCGTCGATATATCCATCGGGATAGTTCGAAGACGCCTAGAGCAGGCCCAGTTTACGCAGCTCGCGCTGCATCTCCTTGGTCATCTTGGGATCGACGTAGGTTTTCTTGCGCGCCTTGGAGATGTCCGGCGGGGCGTCTTCCGCCTTGAGGTAACGCCAGCCCTGAAAGGCACGGCGCGCCGTCGGTTCCACCAGCACATGATCTGGACTGAGCTCGATCAGGCATTCCGGCTTGCCGTCCCGTTTGCGCGTGTGCAGCTTCAACACCTTCTGGCGCACCATGATATAGCCGCCGATCACCCAGTAGAGCGATCCGTCTTCGATCAGCTTCAGCGCCTCGCGCGGCGCATGGCGCGTGCGGCAGCGGGGATTGCCGCTGGGCAGCCGCAATTTCTTCTGAACTCTGATGAGATGCTCGACGTCGTCGATCCCGACCGCGAGCTTGATGATGTGGAGCGCCATGTCGCCAACTAAACCGGCACGCGCCCGGGAATCAAGATGCGACGAACGGCAGGCAGGCACCGTTGGGCGCGGCGTGACCAATCCGTCGTGCTGACAGATATTGCCGCGTCACAGGACCTTCCCCTGTGGCCCGCCGTTCGCCGCCGCAACAACGCCCAAAGCCTATTTGCGGTTGCCAATTACGCCGGTTGCAAATGAGCCGGCGCGGTTCCCTTCACGGCGCAGATGCGCTGGCGCACGGCGGGCCGCGGCGTGCGCTCCTCGCCGTGTTCATTGGCGACGACGTGAAGCGCGGCCTCGAAAGCGCGCAGGAGTTCGCCGGGCGCCAGCAGGAAGTCCGGGTTTCGCGGGCGGCCGAGACGCTCGTTACCCTGGGCAAACGTTTCGAAGATGACGACGCCGCCCGCCGCGAGGCTGCGGACGATGTGCGGGAAGTGCGGGCGATGGAGATAATTGCAACGACGATGCCGTCGAAGGCGTCGTCGGCGAACGGCCAGGGGCCATTTTCGAGATCGACCGCGCGCACGTCGATTCCGCCCGGAGCGCCGTAAAGTTCGCCGATATCGATATCCGACGCGAGCACCGAGAAACCCGCCGCGGCGAGGGCGCGGGCATGGCGCCCATGGCCCGCCGCCACGTCCAACACGCGCCCGCCGGGGCGAATCAGGTGCAGCCAGCGCAAGACCCAGGCGGAAGGTGCGATGGCAGGGTCGCTGGGGCGGTCGAAGCTTTGCATTCCCGCAGTATATCCAGCGATTCAATGGCCCGAGAGCCCTTCAGTTTCGTCAAGGCTGGGGCTGTGCGGCCTGCGTTTGACGCAAGGGGTGCCAGCCGCTAGGAAAATCCCCGTTTCAGACGATTTCCCGGGAGAGTTCCGTTGGCGACAAAGACCCTTTCGAGCGAACCGCTTCACCTTGCCCGCGACTTCCCGGCGGCGAGCGACGAGCAGTGGATGAAACTCCTGGAGAAGGTGCTGGCCGGCGCGCCGTTCGAGAAAAAACTCGTCGCCAAGACCTACGACGGTCTTTCGATCCGCCCGCTTTACACCCGCACCGACTGGCCGGCGCATGCCGATCCCTCAGGGATGCCCGGCGGCGCGCCGTTCGTGCGCGGCGGTACGGTGCTCGGCAGCGCGGCGAACGGCTGGGACATTCGCCAGGCACACGGGCATCCCGACCCCGCCGTCGCCAACAAGGAGATCCTCGAGGACCTCGAGAACGGCGTCACCTCCATCCTTCTGAAACTGGATGTGGAGGGCAAAGGGGGCGTTGCGGTGCAATCGCTCGCCGATCTCGAGCGCACCCTGGACGGCGTGATGCTCGACCTCGCGCCAGTCGTGCTCGACGGCTACCCGTCGCTCGCCTATGCCGCCTATCTCATCAAGCTCCTGGAGAAGCGCGGCCAGACCAAGACCTTCGCGGGCAACTTCGGCCTCGATATCCTCGCGACCTTCGCCGCGAAAGGGCGCATCACCAGCGATCCCAATACCGCGCGGGCGCGCATCTCCGACCTCGCGGTGTATGCGTCGAAGAACCTTCCCAAGGCGCGCACCTACAATGCGACCTCGACGGTCTATCACTCGGCCGGCGCATCCGAAGCGCAGGAGCTGGGCCTCGTGCTCGGCGCGGGCGTGGAGTACCTGCGCGCGATGACCGATGCGGGGCTCGGCATCGACGCCGCCATGCGGCAAATCGCCTTCACCGTCACGGCCGACGCCGACCTGTTCCTCACGGTCGCGAAGATCCGGGCGCTGCGCAAGATGTGGGCGCGCGTGACGGAAGCCTGCGGCGCGAGCGCCGATTGCCGAAGCGCACCGGTGAGCGCGGTGACGGCGCCGCGCATGATGAGCAAGCGCGATCCGTGGGTGAACATCCTGCGCTCGACCGTTGCCTGCTTCGGCGCAGGGATCGCGGGCGCCGACGCGGTCACGGTGCTGCCGTTCGACAGCGCGCTCGGTTTGCCGGGTGAGCTGGCCCGGCGCATCGCCCGCAACACCCATGTCGTACTTCAGGAGGAGTCCGGCCTCGGCAAAGTGATCGATCCGGTCGGCGGCGCCTGGATGTTCGAGAAGCTGACCGACGAGATGGCCGAGAAAGCCTGGAGCTTCTTCCAGGAAATCGAGCGCGAGGGCGGGATGACCGCGGCCCTGATGGGCGGCGTCGTTGCCGCGAGGATCGCGGCGGTGCAGGCGGAACGCGCCAAGAACATCGCCAGGCGCAAAGACCCGATCACGGGCGTCAGCGAATTTCCCAACGTGCACGAGACGCCGATAAAGACGGCGGAGGCACCCTCCCGCCCGGCGGTCCCGCCGGCCGGCCAGGCGCTTTCCTTCCCCGCGCCCGGCGGAGGCAAACTGATGGAGGCCTTCGTCGCCGCCGCGGCGGAACCGGTCTTGAGCTACGTTGCCGCCCTGAAGGGCGGCACCGGCGCTTCGATCACGCCGTTCCCGGCGCTGCGGCTGGCCGAGGACTTCGAGCAGCTGCGCGACCAGGCCGACATCTTCAAGGCGATCTACGGCGCGCGCCCGAAGGTGTTCCTGGCGAACATCGGCACTATCGCCGAGTTCACGGCGCGCGCGACCTTCGCCAAGAACTTTTACGAGGCGGGCGGTTTCGAGACCATCGCCGGCGCCGGCGGGTACGAAGCAGGGGCGATCGCCGAGGACTTCCGCAGGAGCGGCGCGAGCTTCGCCGTAATCTGCTCGACCGACGCGGTCTACGCCGAACATGCGGCCAACGTGGCGCTGGCGCTGAAGGGCTCGGGCGCGGTCGCGGTGCATCTTGCGGGGCGCGGCGGTGAGTTGGAACAAGGCCTGCGCGCCGCCGGGGTCGACGATTTCATTTTCATCGGCTGCGATGTGCTGGGCATCCTGAAGACCTTGCACGCCCGCGTCGTAAAGTAGAGGTACGGCAATGAACAAAGTCACTGCCCCCATCCCGAACTTCGCCGAGGTCGGCCTGTCATCCACCTCCAACTCCGGCGGCCTTTCCGCCGACGACTGGGCGAAACAGGCAAGCGCCGCGGCGGGCGGCAAGGACCTCACTTGGGAGACGCCCGAAGGCATTCCGGTGAAGCCGCTCTATTCGAGCGCCGATCTCGAGGGCCTCGACTTCCTCGACACGCGGCCGGGCATCGCGCCGTTCCTGCGCGGACCGTATCCGGCGATGTACGTCACCCAACCCTGGACCGTGCGCCAGTATGCGGGCTTCTCGACAGCGGAGGATTCCAACGCCTTCTATCGGCGCAATCTCGCCGCCGGCCAGAAGGGGCTGTCGATCGCCTTTGACCTCGCGACGCACCGGGGCTACGACAGCGATCATCCGCGCGTCGTCGGCGATGTGGGCATGGCCGGCGTGGCGGTCGATTCCATTTATGACATGCGTACGCTGTTCGACGGCATCCCGCTCGACCAGATGAGCGTGTCGATGACCATGAACGGCGCGGTGCTGCCGGTGCTGGCGCTGTACATCGTCGCCGCGGAAGAACAAGGCGTGAAGCCGGCGCAGCTTCAAGGGACCATTCAGAACGACATTCTGAAAGAGTTCATGGTGCGCAACACCTATATCTTCCCGCCCGCCCCGAGCATGCGCATCATCTCGGACATCTTTGCCTACACTTCGCAGAATATGCCGAAGTTCAATTCGATCTCGATCTCCGGCTATCACATGCAGGAGGCGGGCGCGACCGCCGACCTCGAGCTCGCCTATACGCTCGCCGACGGCGTGGAATACGCGCGCGCCGGGATGAAAGCCGGGCTCGACATCGATGCATTTGCGCCCAGACTTTCGTTCTTCTGGGCGATCGGCATGAACTTCTTCATGGAAGTGGCCAAGATGCGGGCCGCGCGCCTGTTGTGGGCGAAGCTCATCAAGCAGTTCAATCCGAAGAGCGACAAATCGCTCGCCCTGCGCACGCACTGCCAGACGTCGGGTTGGTCGCTGACGGCGCAGGACGTGTACAATAATGTGGTGCGGACCTGCGTCGAAGCCATGGCGGCAACGCAAGGCCACACGCAGTCGCTTCATACCAATGCCTTCGATGAAGCGCTCGCGCTGCCGACGGACTTCTCGGCGCGCATCGCCCGCAACACCCAGCTCTTCATCCAGCAGGAGACCGGCACGACGCGGAGTGTCGATCCGTGGGGCGGCAGCTACTATGTCGAGCGGCTGACTTACGAGCTCGCCAGGAAAGCCTGGGCGCATATCCAGGAGGTCGAAGGGCTCGGCGGCATGGCCAAAGCCATCGAAGCGGGCATCCCGAAGCTGCGCATCGAGGAAGCCGCGGCGCGCACCCAGGCGCGCATCGATTCCGGGCGCCAGACCGTCGTCGGCGTTAACAAGTACAAACTGACCGAGAAAGAAGACATCGACGTCCTCAAGGTGGATAATAGCGCCGTGCGCGGCGCTCAGATCGCCAAGCTGAAGAAGCTCAAGGCCGAACGGGACCAGAAGGCGGTCGATGCGGCGCTCAACGCTCTCACCGAAGCGGCCAAGACCGGAACGGGCAACCTGCTGGCGCTGTCGGTCGCCGCGGCGCGAGCGAAGGCGACGGTGGGCGAAATCACCGGCGCGCTCGAGAAAGTCTACGGACGTCACGTGGCCGAGATCCGCTCGATCTCGGGCGTATATCGCAAGGAAGTGGGCGCGAAGAACGTGGATAAGGTTCTGAAAATGGTGGAAGCCTTCGCGGAGAAGGAAGGGCGCCGCCCGCGTATCCTGATCGCGAAGATGGGCCAGGACGGCCATGACCGCGGCCAGAAAGTCATCGCCAGCGCCTTTGCCGACCTCGGCTTCGACGTCGACATCGGCCCCTTGTTCCAGACGCCGGCGGAAGCCGCGAAACAGGCGGTGGAGAACGATGTGCATATCATCGGGGCGTCATCACTCGCCGCCGGTCATCTGACGTTGGTTCCCGCGCTGAAGGCCGAGCTGAAAAAGCTGGGGCGCGAGGACATCATGGTGGTGGTGGGCGGCGTCATCCCGCCGCAGGACTTCGACGCGCTCTATCAGGCCGGCGCCGCAGCGATCTTCCCGCCTGGCACCGTCATCGGCGAAGCCGCGGTCGGCCTGCTCGACAAGCTCAACGAAACGCTCGGGCACTGAACCACGTGCGCATGGGGGATAAGACGCGCGCGAAGCGACCAACCCTGTCGGTCTCCGACTATGTGGACGGCGTGATCTCGGGCGATCGCGCCAAACTCGCGCGCGCCATTACCTTGATCGAATCCCGCAACGCCGAGCACCAGAAGCTCGCCCAAGAGATGCTGGTCAAGCTTCTGCCGCGCACGGGCAAATCCTTGCGCATCGGCATCAGCGGCCTGCCCGGCGCCGGCAAGAGCACGTTCATCGACGCCTTCGGCTCGATGCTGACGGGTCAAGGCCACAAGGTCGCCGTGCTGGCGGTCGATCCGACGTCCTCGCGCACCGGGGGCTCGATCCTCGGCGACAAGACGCGGATGGCGCGGCTCTCGCAGGATGAAAACGCCTTCATCCGCCCCTCGCCCACCGGCGGCACGCTCGGCGGCGTCGCGCGCGCAACGCGCGAAGCCATCCTCGTCTGTGAAGCCGGCGGCTTCGACATTATCCTCGCTGAAACCGTCGGCGTCGGCCAAAGCGAGATCACGGTCTCGGAGATGGTCGACTTCTTCCTGGTGCTGATGATCGCCGGCGGCGGTGACGAGCTGCAAGGCATCAAGAAGGGCGTGCTGGAGATCGCCGACATGATCGCCATCACCAAGGCCGACGGCGACAACATCAACCGCGCCAAGATGAGCGCAACGGACTACCAGCACGCCTTGCGCATCATCACGCCGATGAATCCGGTCTGGACCCCGCCGGTGGTGACGGTCAGCTCACTCGAAAACAAAGGCCTTGATAAGCTGTGGGAGAAAGTAGAGCTCTACCGGCGCACCATGACGGACAACGGCGAGTTCGAGACCAAGCGCAAGGCCCAGCAGATCCGCTGGATGTGGTCGATGATCGACGACCGCCTGATGAGCCGCCTGCGGGCCGACGACAAGGTCAAGAGACTGGCCCACGACATGGAAAAGAGCATCACCGCGGGCAAAGTGACTCCGGCCTTGGCGGCGGATAAGATACTAGAGGCGTTCTGGAGTTCTCTCGGGGGATAGGATCATGATCCGCGTCGCGTTTCTCGTCGGCTTGTTGTTCGCAACCCCGGCCTTCGCCCAATCCGACGCGGAGACCTTCGCTAAGGCCAAGGAAATCCAGGCCCGCGTGATCTCCGTCGACACGCATGTCGACATCCCGTTCGACTTTGCCTCGCCCGCCTACGACATGATGAAACCGGGCGTGCGCGGCCAGCAGGTGCACATCCCGACCATGATCGAGGGCGGAATGGACGTCCCGTTCCTGATCGTCTACATGGGCCAGGGCGAGCGGACCGTGGCCGGTTACGCGAAAGCGGCGGCCGACGCCTTCACCAAATTCTCCGCTATCCACCGCGCGACCGACGATCTCTACAAGGAGCATCTGGAGCTCGCGCGAACGGCCGCCGACGTACGCCGCATCGTCGCGAGCGGCAAGAAGGCGGTCGTCATCGGCATGGAGAACGGCTACGCCGTCGGCAAGGACGTCCGCCTGCTCGACAGCTACCATGAATTCGGCGCGCGATACCTGGGCCTTCTGCACAACGGCCACAACGATCTCGGCGATTCCGCGCAGCCGAACCGGACCAAGAAAGAACCGGAGGCCGAGCACAACGGCCTCTCGCCGCTCGGCAAACAGGTGGTCGAGAAGCTGAACAGCCTGGGCATCATGGCCGACATCAGCCATGCCTCGATGAAGACCGCGCTCGATATCATCTCGCTTTCGCGCGCGCCGGTGATCGCCAGCCATTCGTCCGTCAAGGGCGTTTACGATCACCCGCGCAACGTCAGCGACGACGTGCTCGATGCCATCAAGCGCAACGGCGGCGTAGTCCAGATCGTCGCGTTCGATCCGTACCTTCGGGCCGTCTCGCCGGAGAAGACCCAGGCCATCGCTGCGCTGCAGAAGACCATGGGCTTGCGCGGGGATGCGGACCTCGATCGCCTCAGTCTCGGCCAAAGGCAGGCTTACGACGCGGAGCTCGCCAACATCGAGAACACATGGCCGAAGGCGGGCGTGCCGAGCCTGGTCGATCACATGGAATACGCGATTAAACGTATAGGTATAGACCATGTGGGGATCTCGTCGGACTTCAACGGCGGCGGCGGCATCCGCGGCTGGATGAATGCGGCTGAAACAATAAATGTCACACTCGAACTGGTGCGCCGCGGTTATACGGAGGAACAGATCGCCAAGCTTTGGGGCGGTAACCTTCTGCGCGTGATGGAACAGGTTGAAGCCTACGCCAAAAAACCAGTTCGCCAGCGGCGCTGACGCAACGAAGAGCGGTTTCCCGCCCGTCGAAGACAGCCGCACACGATCCAATCCGCTGACGGTGGCTCAGCATCTTGCGGTCGTCGGCACGCGTGTGTTTTTCGGCGCGCTGTGCGGCACGGTACGCTTGTCGCGCGGCGCACATCCGCGTGACTGGCGAACCGTGCGGTACGGCCTGCACCGCGAAGAGATCCTCGGCTATCACGCGCCACTGCCCGGCCACCGGCCGCGCGACGCCGTCGTCTTCATCCACGGCGGCGGCTGGATGATGGGCACCAAGGACTTCTACAGCCACGATCTCATGTTCCTGCCCGAGGCCGGTTATCCGGTTTTCAACATTGAATACCCGAAAGCGCCGGAGCATCCTCATCCGCGACCGCTGCGCTCATTGCTCGCGGCTCTTGTCTTCATCAAGCGCTCGTTCCCGGAGGCGCGGCGCGTGCATTTGATGGGAGATTCGGCGGGCGGCAATATGGCGGTGATGGCCGCTCTTCTGCTTTCAAATCCCGATCTGCTGAAGGACGTCGATGCCTGGTGCGAGCCCGACAAACTTCCGGACGCCGTGAGCGTCACATCCCTGTATGGCGTCCTCGACCGGCACTCCGTCGTGCAATCCAAGGTTCCGGGCATTACGACGATGTTCGAAGCCTACGCAGGACCGAGAGCTCTTGCCGACGACATCGCACCGGACAATGCGGTGACGCCGATGGACCTGAAGTTCGACCGCCACCCGCCGTGTTTCATCGTCTGTGGGGCGGAGGACCCGATCTTGAAATCGAGTGAACTCTACGCCAGGCATCTCCAGGAGGACGGGCACAAAGTCGTGTTCAAGACCTATGCCGGCGCCTTCCACGGCTTTTTCAACATTCCCGACCGTGAACCGAAATACGTCCTGCGCCAGGACATCATCGGGTTTTTGGAGTTTCACTCCGCCGGCGCACCGGCAGCGTAGGTTCCGCCGTTTCCGGTGCGGCCGTCGCCGTGATGGCGCGATGCGCCGGTGTGCTCGAACACATCGCGCGAGGCGCGGACCTCGTCAGCGATGAACTTCGCCACCAGCCGGATGCGGACGAGGTCGCGCAGATCCATCGGCGTCACCATCCAGAACGACCGCGTGAGCCGCACCGTCTCGGGCAGCACCGGAACGAAGCCCCCGTACTCCTTGGTGATGAAATTCGGCAGCACGCAGATGCCGGCGCCGGAGAGAGTGGCCTTGTACTGCGCTATCAGGTTGCTGCTTTCGATCTGCGGCACGATGTCGGCATTGATCTGATGAAGGTAGTCCAGCTCCGGCGCATGAATCAAATCGTCGATGTAGCCGATGAAGCGGTGGCCGCTAAGATCGGCCGGACTTTCGATCGGCGGAGCGCTGTCGAGATAAGCGCGCGACGAATAGAGACCGAGATTGAAGTCCGTCAGCTTGCGCGCGACGAGACGCCCCTCGGGAGGCTGGCTGAGGACGATGGCGATATCGGCTTCGCGTTTGGAGAGGCTGTAGGTGTTGGGGCCCGCGACGATTTGCACCACCAGTCCCGGGTGTCTTTCGCAGAGCTTGGACACGCGTCCCGCGAGGAAGCAGGTTCCAAAGCCTTCGGGCGCGCCGACGCGAACGGTACCTTCAATTGAAAGATCGGCCTCGCCCACAACGTCCTGCGCCTTCAAAGCCAAGCTTTCCATGCTCTCAGCGAGGGGCAGCAGTTGGGCTCCCTGCGATGTGAGCGCATAGCCCTGGTGGCTGCGATCGAACAGCTTTGTACGAAGAGCGGCCTCTAACGCGTTGATCCGCCGTGCAATGGTTGTGTGATCGGACCCCAAGCGGGCGGCGGCAACCGTCAACCGCCCAAAGCGCGCCACCGCCAGGAAGGAGCGGAGGTTGTTCCAGTCGAACTCAGAGGGCATGTGGATTTCCGCCCAACCAATGCTCGGAACGCAACGTAGAAGCACCGATGTAAATGTGAGACACCGTCGCCACCAAAGCAACGGGAAACCAGCTCATGACCGCCGCCGCTCTTCGCAAGACCCAGGATGCCGACCTCGAGATCGAACCCGTCGGCCGCCAAGCCGCGCCGAAAATGACCGTCGTTTCGTCGAACGTTGCCTGCCGTAACCCGGACGAACTGTTGCGCCTGCTTTACATTGACCCCCAGGACGGCATCGTCGTCGACGAACTGCTCGCTTCGGACACCAAGTAACCATTTCCGGCAGGCGTCATGGCCGCAACTGAAAGCGGACCCCGTCCGGTCGCACCCGACCCGGCCAAAGTCCACGCCGCACTCGCAGATATCTTCATCAACACCCAGAAAGCGCTGCAAGCGGCAGCGACGCGCGCGTTCACGCCGAACGCTCCGCTGCCTTACGACCCGATCGCGCCGATGCGCACCCTTGCGCAATTCGGCGTGACTCTTCTGACGCAGCCGCACTTGCTGGCCGACGCCCAGATGCGCGCGTGGCAGGAATGGACGGCGCTGTGGACGTCGATGGCGAACCGGACCGTCGGCAAAGACGCGGCACCGGTGATCGAGCCGCAAAAAGGCGACCGCCGTTTCTCCGATCCGGCGTGGAGCGATACCCCCTATTTCGATTTCGTCCGTCAGACCTATCTGCTCGCAGGCAAACAGCTGACCGAGCTGGTGGCGCAGTCGACGCTCGACGAAAAGACTCGCGCCGAAGTCGACTTCTACCTGCGTCAGTTCCTGAACGCGGTCGCGCCGACGAACTTCCTGCACACCAATCCGCTGGTGATCCGCGAGACGATGGCCCGCGGCGGCGTGAACCTGCTCAACGGTATCGCCAAGCTGTTGGCCGATGTGGCGGAGGGCAAGGGCCTCGTCCGCCGGCATACGACCGGCGGATTTGAAGTCGGCGTCAGCCTCGCGACCACGCCGGGCAGTGTCGTGTTTGAAAACGAGCTTTTCCAGCTCATCCAATACGACCCGGCGACGCGCGAGGTGGCGAAGCGTCCGGTGCTCTACGTACCGCCGCTCGTGAACAAGTACTACCTTCTGGATCTGCAGCCTCACACCAGCTTGGTGAAGTGGCTGGTCGACCAGGGGCACACGGTATTCGTCATCTCCTGGGTCAACCCGGACGCTTCCTTGCGGGACAAAGGCCTTGACGAGTACATCGCGGACGGAACGGTCGCGGCGATCAACGCCATCGAACAGGCGACGGGCGAGCGCCAAGTGGACCTGATGGGATTCTGTCTGGGCGGCACTTTGAGCGCGATCACCCTCGGCTATCTCGCCGCCACGAAGCAAAAGGACCGCGTCGGGTCGGCGACGCTGATCGGAACGCTGCTCGATTTCCGCGAGCTGGGCGAATGGTCGGTGTTCGTGGACGAAGGCCAGATGGCCGCGTTCAACCGCTACCTCGAGACCCATGGCTACGTCGAAGCGCACGACCTTGAACGCCTGTTCAGCCTGGTGCGCTCAAACGACCTGATCTGGTCCTCGGTGGTGAATCATTATCTGCTGGACCGCGAGACACCGCCCTCGGACATCCTGCATTGGTTCGGAGACGGCGCGCGCATCCCCGAGGCCTTCCTTGCCGGTTACGCCAAGCAAATCCTGCTCGACAATAGCCTCGCGAAGCCGGGAGCGTTGACGATCAGAGGCGTGAAGATCGATCTTTCCAAGGTCACGACGCCGGTGATGCTGGTTTCGCTGAAGGACGATCACGTGTCCGGCTGGGCCGCGACGTATGCGGGCGCACTGCTGTTCGGCGGACCGGTTGAATTCGTGCTGGGCGGCTCCGGGCACAATGCGGGTGTGATCAATCCGCCCGCCGCCAACAAACACGGATACTGGATCAACGCGAGGCTTCCGCAGGCGCCCAATGCCTGGTTCGAGGGCGCGGCCAAGAAAGAAGGCTCCTGGTGGCCGCACTGGGAATCATGGATGCGGGCGCAGGGCGACCAGACGCCGGTCGAGGCGCGCGCAGTCGGCGCAGGCAAGCTGAAGCCGATCGAAACCGCCCCCGGCCGCTATGTGCGGGTCAGGCACTAAGGGAAATCAACGCTCGGTGAGCGCGCCGTAGAGCTCCGGCCTGCGGTCCCTGAAGAATCCGAAGGCCGCGCGGGCGCGGCGCACTTCATCAAGATCGATGGTCGCGGTGATGACACCTTCTTCGGTGCGGTTCATCTCGGCGAGCTTATCACCGCGATGGTTGCAGATGAACGACGAGCCGTAGAACACCTGATCGTCTTCGGTGCCGACACGGTTAGCCGCCACCACGGGAACGACGTTCGAGACGGCGTGTCCGATCATGGCCCGCTGCCACAGGTCCTTGGTGTCGAGCTCGGGGTTATCGGGCTCGGAGCCGATCGCGGTCGGGTAGAACAGGATCTCGGCGCCCTTGAGCATCATGGCGCGCGCGGCTTCGGGGAACCATTGGTCCCAACAGATCCCGACGCCGAGCGACCCGAACTTCGTCTTCCATGACTTAAAACCGGTATTGCCGGGCCGGAAGTAGAATTTCTCCTCATACCCCGGACCGTCCGGAATATGGCTCTTGCGATACGTGCCCATGTTCTCGCCGCCGGCGTCGACCATGACGAGGCTGTTGTAGAAATGATGATCCTCGCGCTCGAAGATCGACGTGGGGATGACGACGTTCAGCTTCTTCGCGAGCGCCTGCAGCCGAGTCACCGCCGGATGACTGTCGGCGGGGAATGCGGTGTCGAAGTGGTGCTCCTTCTCTTCGCGGCAGAAATAATGCCCCTGGAACAGCTCGGGCGGGAGGACCACCTGCGCGCCTTTCTTGGCGGCTTCTTCCACAAAGCCCTCGATGCGCGCGATGTTCTTCTCCATGTCCGTGGAGAAAGCGCATTGGATAGCTGCAACGGTCAGTTTTGCCATAGTGATTCCATTGTATCGCGCGCGACCTTGCCGGAAAACCGGTATCCACTTTTCCGGATCGCGCGGCGTCCTCAGGCAGGCTGCTGCTGCGTGATGCAGTGGAACGAACCACCGCCCGTTATAACATGGTTCGCCGGAAGGCCCACGGTACGCCGGCCCGGAAACAATTTTCCGATCGCCTCCACCGCCGCGTCGTCGGATTTCGCACCGTACAGCGGCACGACGACGGTGGTATTGCCGATGTAGAAGTTCATCGAGCTGACGGGCATCACCTCGCCGTCCTCATTCTCCATGCGGCCCGGCGACGGCACGGTTATGACTTCGAGCTTCCTGCCATTCACATCGCGGGCCACTTTGAGGTCGGCGATGATCGCCTTGAGCGCGTCCCGGTTCGGGTCATCCGATCCGAACGGCTCCATGCACACGACAACGCCGGCCGCGACAAAGCGGGCAATATTGTCGATATGGCCATCGGTGTGGTCGTTGGCGAGACCATCGCCGAGCCAAACCAGCTTCTCGATCCCAAGCCCTTTCTTGAGGTGCGCTTCGATGTCCGCCTGCGAAAGGGTCGGGTTGCGGTTTTCATTGAGGAGACACTGGCGCGTGGTCAGCGCGGTCCCGAGGCCGTCCACGTCGATGGAGCCACCTTCGAGGACCCAGTCGTTGAAGATCGCCGGCGTGCCCGCCTCGCTTGCGACGAAAGCGGCAACCTTGTCGTCGCCCTCCAGCACGTACTTGCCGCCCCAGCCGTTGAACCTGAAGCAGGCGGCTTCGAGCTTGCCGCCGTTCTTCACGAAGATCGGCGCGATGTCGCGGAACCAGATATCGCCGAAGACGCCGGGGATCACCTCGGCATTGCTGCCGGCCAGCGCGGCGCGGGCGGAGGCGACGGCTTCGACGCCGTTTGCGACGATCTTCAGCGGCTCGCCCTTCCCGTCGTCCGCAATGGCCTTGAACAGCGCGGCGACTTCCGCGCGCGCGGGTTCCAGGTCGTCGACCCAAAGCTCGGCGGCGCTGGGCCAAGCGGACCAAACGGCGCTGTGACGGTCCCATTCTGCGGGCTGGCGGAGCGGCGATGTATTCATGGGCTGCTCACATACTGTCTGGAAGTCGCCTACGCAATGGCTGAGAGTGTGAAACATGTCCTCGGGCAACCTCACCGCCGACCGCCGCTACGCTTACGCGCAGACGCTTCGCGCAGAGGGCGACGCCGCGGGTGCGGCCGATGTCATCGCGCAAGCGCTCGAACTCGCGCCCGCGTGGGCGGAAGGCCGATTTGCGCTGGCGGAAACACTGGCGGAGGCGGGAAAGACGATCGAAGCTGCCGGCGCCTACCGGGACTACTTGGCAGCCGATCCTTCTGACTCGATGGGCGCCGGCGCGCGGCTGTCGCTTCTGGGTGCGGCGCCGACGCCGGCGCAACTGCCGAGCGCGTACGTCTCTCGCCTGTTCGACGAGTACGCTCCGCGCTTCGACGCGGCTCTGACCGAGCGCCTGAATTACCGGGGCCCGGAGGTCCTGAAGGACGCGGTGACGCGTGTGTGGCCGGGAATGTTTTCGCGCGTATTTGATCTCGGCTGCGGTACCGGCTTGTCGGGCGTTGCCTTTCGCGACGCGGCAGAGTGGCTGGGCGGCGTCGATCTGTCTCCCGCCATGGTAAAAAGGGCGCAGGCGCGTAAAATCTACGATTACCTTGAGTCCGGCGACATGAGCGCGGCACTCCTCGCCCTCGACGAGCCGTGCGAGCTCATCATTGCCGCGGACGTCCTTGTCTACGTCGGAGATCTCGCGCAGCTGTTTTCGACGGTGCGAAAGAAGCTTGTCCTCGGCGGCGTCTTCGCCTTCACCACTCAGCGCGCGGAGGACGGCGATTACGTCCTCGGCCGCGAGCAGCGCTACAGCCATAGCCGGGCTTATATCCGGCGCCTCGCCGACGCGTGCGACTTTGAAGTCGCGCGCCTGGAAGACGCGGTTACTCGCCAAGAAGCGGGCAAGGACGTTCCGGGACTCGTCGCGGTCCTGGTTTAGGCCTTGGGATAAGGCGTGCCGTCTTTGCGCACGAAGCCGGCCGCGCGGCTCGGGATCATCATGTCGATGTCGGAGTAGATGACCTGATCGTCTGGCGAACGCGTGCCGATGTCGAGGTAGACCGCCTCCGCGTTCGACGTGTTGACCAAGTGGTGGCCATTACCCGCGTTCTTCGGGAAGGCGGCGCATTCGCCGGCACGAATCAGGGTTTCTCCGCCGTCCTCGATCAAGGTCAGCTCGCCTTCGAGCACATAGACGAACTCGTCCTCGTGCGAGTGCCAGTGCCTTTGGCTGGACCAGCCGCCCGCCGGCAGACGCATGAGATTGACCCCGAAATCGGAGAGGCCGCCCGCATCCCCGAGGCGCTGACGCGCGCGTTCCGCGCACGGCGCATCGAACGGCTTTGGATAGGTCGAGCCTTTCCGCGCGGGCACGGCGGCGAGATCAATCTTGGGCATGTCGTTCTCCGTCGCTAATCGAGATGGAATACGAGGGCCTTGAGATAGGCGCTTTCGGGCAGAAGGGGGTGAACGGGATGATCGGGCCCCGCGCCGGCCGTGCGAATGATTTTGCCGGAGCGGTTCACGTCGCCCAACCCGCGGGCCACGGCGGCCGTGAACTCATCGAGCGGCGCGTTGTGGCTGCAGGAGGCGATGAGGAGATATCCGCCGCGCGCCGTCACTTCGGCGCAGAGGCGCGCGAGCTTGCGGTAACCCTGCAAACCGGCCTTGAGGTCCTTCTTGGATTTCACGAAGGCCGGCGGATCGGCCACAACCACCTGCCATGTCCGTTTCCGGCGCGCTGCGTTTTCGAGAAAGGAGAACACGTCCGCCTTTTCGAAGGCGCAGGCAACGCCGTTCGCATGGGCGGCTTTTCCCGCGAGTTCGAGAGAATGCGCGGAACGGTCCACGGCGGTGACTGGCGCGGCGCCGCCGCGCGCCATGGCGATCGCAAATCCGCCGGTGTGGGCAAAAAGATCGAGCGCGCTCGCGCCTTTGCTGAGGAGACCCATGAAGGCGCGATTGTCGCGCTGATCGAAGAACCACCCGGTTTTCTGGCCCGAGGTGAGATCGCAGTAAAACGTCGCGCCGTTCTCTTCCACCGCCACATCTCCGTCGAGCTGGCCGTGGACGAGGCGGACGTCCTCGTTCAAACCTTCAAGGCCCCGGGCGGGCGTGTCGCCGCGCAGGACGATCGCGCGTGGCTTGGTCAGGCGGAGAAGCGCTTCGACGAGCAGCGGCACCAGCGCGTCCATTCCGGCGGTGTTGGGCTGAAGCACAAAGACGTCACCGAAGCGGTCGATCACCAGGCCGGGCAATCCATCGGCCTCGGCGTGCACCAGCCGATAGAAGGGACGCGCAAAGAGACGGTCCCGCAACGCCAATGCGGTCTGGAGCTTGCCTTGGACGAAGGCCGTATTGACGGGAACGTCGGGGGCGTGCGCCAGAACCCGCGCGCTGATGAGCGTGCGGGGATTGAACTGCGCCGTGGCGAGGAGTTCGCCGCCCGCATCGGCGATGGTGACGAGCGCCCCGGGGGCCAAGCCTTTGGCCGCAGCATCCATCTTCACTTCGTTGGAAAAAACCCACGGGTAGCCCGACTGAAGACGCCGCTGGGCGCGGGGCTGGAGATAAAGACGCGGATGGCGGGAAACCGGCGGATTCATGGGCCGGTGCTTTGCCACCGAATCAGGGAAAAAGCGAGGGGGTAAGGGTTTGGGAGCGGCTGACCCGGGCCCCGGAACAAGGCTATACTCGGCCCTTCCCGCGACCCATCCGGAGGTCCCCACAGATGATCACGCTGAACGTCAACGGCCAGACACAAAACCTCGAGGTCGACCCATCGACGCCGCTCCTGTGGGTGCTGCGCGATAAACTCAACATGACGGGCACAAAGTTCGGCTGCGGCATCGCCCAGTGCGGCGCCTGTACCGTCCATATCAACGGCGCCGCCGCCCGCGCGTGCGTGACACCGGTGAGCATGGTGGCCGACGCGAAGATCACCACCATCGAAGGGCTCTCCACTGACGGGAGCCATCCGGTGCAGCAGGCCTGGATCGCCCATGAAGTGCCGCAGTGCGGATATTGCCAGCCCGGCATGATGATGGCTGCAGCCGCCCTGCTCGCGGCGAAACCACAGCCAACCGATGCGGATATCGACGCCGCGGTGACCAATATCTGCCGCTGCGGCACCTACCCGCGCGTACGCGCGGCGATCCACGCCGTCGCCAAGACCTGAGGAGCCGCATCATGAACTTCGCCCTCAATCGCAGACTGTTCCTCACCGCCTCGACCGCCGTCGGCGGCGGCTTCGTGCTCGGCTTCTCGCTGCCCGCCACGGAGGCCGAGGCGGCGGCCGCGGCGCCTGAAGTCAACGCCTGGATCGTGATCCAACCCGACGACACCATCATCGTCCGCGTGGCTCATTCCGAAATGGGACAAGGCGCCTTCACCGCGCTGCCAATGCTGGTCGCCGAAGAGCTGAACGCCGACTGGTCCAAGGTGAAGCCCGAGTTCATCAATCCGACGGAACATGTGCAGCGTGGCCGCATCTGGGGCGGAACTGCGACCGTCGGCAGCCGCGCGGTACGCACCAGCCACGAATACCTGCGTAAAGCCGGCGCCAGCGCGCGCGAGATGCTGATCGCCGCGGCGGCGCAGCAGTGGAAGGTTCCGGCGGGCGAGCTGAAAGCCGAAAAGAGCGTGATCACTCACCTGCCTTCGGACCGCACGGTGACCTACGGCAAGCTGGCGGCCGCGGCCTCGCGCGTGACTCCGCCCAAGGAGGTCGCGCTCAAACCGCATACCGAGTGGACCATCGTCGGCAAGCCGCTCAATCGGCTTGAAATCCCCGACAAGGTGATGGGCAAGCCGGTGTTTGCGATCGACGTGCGCCTGCCCGACATGCTGTATGCCGCCGTCGAGCATGCGCCGTCCTTCGGCGGGAAGCTGAAGAGCTTCGATGAAGCGGCCGTGAAGAAGATGCCCGGCGTGCGCGCGGTCGTTCCGCTGTTCGACACCGCCGTGGCGGTGGTGGCCGACAGCTATTTCGAAGCTTCGCAGGCTTTGACGGCGCTGCCGATCGAATGGGACCGCGGGCCCAACGGAAACGTGAACCACGCCGACATCCGTAACCTGGTCAACAGCGGCCTGACTGCGACGGACGCGGTCGAAGGCGCGAAGGAAGGCGATGTCGCCGACGCCTTTGCTAAAGCAGCGAAGGTAATCGAGGCGGAGTATCACGCGCCGTATCTCAGCCACGTCCCGATGGAGCCGCAGAACGGCACCGCGCGCGTGACGGCCGAACTGGTGGAAATCTGGGCGCCGACGCAAAATATCGAGGCGACTCTCAACCTGGCGGCGCGCGCCGCGGGCGTCGACATCGCCAAGGTAAAGGTGCATCCAGTGATGGCTGGCGGCGGCTTCGGACGCCGCGGCGGGCAGCTCGAATACGTGCCGGAAGCGGTGACCCTTTCGAAGATGCTCGGAAAGCCGGTGCAGGTGATCTGGTCGCGTGAGGAAGATATCCGTCACGATTACTATCGCCCGATCTCGGCGGCGAAGTTCAAGGCGGGTTTCGATGCCGCCGGCAATGCGATTGCCTGGGACACGCGCATCGCCGGGCACTCGATCATGGCAACGGCGAATCCCGAAGCGCTCAAGAAGGGCCCGGACCTCGGCTTCCTCGTGTGCTTCACCGACAACCCTTACGACGTACCGAACCGCCGCGTCGATTTCGGCATGCGCAATTCGCACGTGCCCGTCGGGTACTGGCGTTCGGTGAACCATTCGCAGAACGGCTACTTCCGCGAATGTTTCGTCGACGAGATGGCGGAAGCCGCGGGCGCGGATCCTTACGAGTTCCGCCGCAAACTTCTGGGCAAGGCGCCGAAGCAGCTCGCGGTGCTGGACGCCGCGGCGAAAGCGGCCGGCTGGGGCCGGTCGTTGCCGCAAGGCGTGTTCCAGGGCATTGCGCAGGTGGACGGCTATGGCAGTTTCGTCGCGAGCGTCGTCGAGGCTTCGGTGCGGCCGGACGGCCACCCGAAGGTGCATCGCGTGGTGACGGCCATCGATTGCGGTCACGTCGTGAACCCCGACACGGTCAAGGCCCAGACCGAAGGCGCCGTCGCTTGGGCGCTGAGCGCGGCGCTATATGGTGAGATCACCATCCGCAACGGCGGCGTCGAGCAGGGCAACTATCACGACTATCCGATGGTGAAGATGGCCGAGATGCCGCTGGTGGAGACCGTGCTGGTGCCGTCCTATGACTTCTGGGGCGGCGTCGGCGAGCCGGGCGCTCCGCCGGTCACGCCCGCCTTGCTCAATGCCATGTACAAGGCCACAGGCCGGCGCATCCGCAATCTGCCGATCGTGAAGGACAGCCAGCCGCGCTCGGCCGATTAGCCGATCGCGGCCGGTTAGAACGGCTTCAGGACGACCATGATCACGATTCCGATCATGAACACGGCCGGAAGCTCGTTGGCGATGCGGTAATACCTGGCGGAACGGGTGTTGGCGTCGGCGGCAAAGTCCTTCGTCCAGCGCTCCATGCGGCCGTGCATGAATCCGAGGCCCGCGACGAAGGCGAGCTTGACGTAGATCCAAGCCTGCGACCAATCGACCGGGCTTTGGGGCAGGAACAGGATGGCGATGCCGAAGATCACCGTAGCCGCCGCCGCGGGACGCATGATGATGCGGAGCAGCCGTTGTTCCATGCCCTTCAGCATCTCCGAGGCTTGGGACCCCGGCGCGAGCCCGACGTGGTTGACGAACAGGCGCGGGAGATAAAGAAGGCCCGCCATCCAGGCGATGACGGAAATGATGTGCAGCGCCTTGATCCAGAAAAAGAGCATTGTCGATCCCCTGCCCCGGGCTTAGGGCCATTTAGCCACTGGCGGCATGCTCATAAGATACGCGTCGGGATTGGCATCGGTGGCAAAGCCGAACTTCGTGCCCCGGTCGTAGACCAGGTTGAACTCCACATAACGGCCGCGTTTCACAAGCTGTTTGTCTTTGTCGGCTTCGGTGAAGGGCATGTCCTTCCGCCGCGCGACGATCCTGGGATAGACCTCGAGGAATGCCGCGCCGACGTCGCGCAGGAAGGCAAAGTCCTTCTCGCGATCTCCGCTGTCAAGGTCGTCGAAAAAGATGCCGCCCACACCCCGCGGCTCCTTCCGGTGCGGCAGATAGAAATAGCGGTCGCACCATTCCTTGTATTCCTGGTAGGCGCCCGGGCGATAATTGTCGCAGGCCGCTTTCAGCGCGGCATGGAAATCCGCAGTGTCCTCGTCGAACGGGAAAGTCGGCGTCAGGTCAGAGCCGCCGCCGAACCACATTTTGCTCGTCTGCATGAACCGGAGATTCATGTGTACGGTCGGCGTGAAAGGATTCGACATATGGCTGACGAGGGAAATGCCGCTGGCGACGAATGCGCCGCCGGACTCTCTTGCCCCTTGAACCTGCGCCTTGCCCTGATCGGACAGCTTGCCCCAGACGTGGCTGACATTCACGCCGACCTTTTCGAATACTGCGCCGTGCATGACCCGCATGCGTCCGCCGCCTTTCAGGCGATGATCGGGACCGCGCTCCCATTCGGTCTGCTCGAATTTCGCGGCCGGTTCGAACGCCTCAAAGCTTGCGCAGATGCGATCCTGCAGGCCGCGAAAAAAGGAGACCGCGTCGGCGATGAATTCTTCGGACATAGCGGCGCTCATTTTGAGGTCCGCTCGTGGACATAGTCGACGACGCGTTTGACGGCGTCGGGATCGACCTCGGGCCAGATGCCATGGCCGAGGTTGAAGATATGCCCCGGCGCCGGTCCAGCGTCGCTGAGCACTTCATCAACCCGTTTTTCGAGGGTTGCCTTTGGCGCAAACAGCACCGCGGGGTCGAGATTGCCCTGGATGGCCTTGCCGGGGAGAAGCTTGCGCGCCCCGGCGAGCGGTACCCGCCAATCGAGGCCGACGACATCGACTGGCAGTTCGGAAATGATGTCCAGCATGGTGCCGCAGTTGTTGGCGAAGTAGATCAGCGGCACGTCGAGGTCCTTGAGCCCCTCGAAGATGCGTTTGACCGGGGGCAAGGCGATGTGACGGAAATCATACGGCCCTAACAGGCCACCCCAGGATTCGAACAGCATCAGCGCCTGCGCGCCGGCGGCCGCCTGCGCCCGCAGGTAGACGATCATCGCCTGGGCGAGGCGATCGAGCAGACGGGCCGAGACCTCCGGTTGCGCATGCAGAAACGCCCGCGGCACCGAAAATTCTTTCGAAGGCTTGCCGGCGACGAGATAAGCGAACAGCGTGAACGGCGAGCCGGCGAAACCAATCAAGGGCACGTGCGCCGGGAGGTTGGCCCGCGTCAGGCGGATCGCTTCCATGACGAAGGGCACGTCGCGCTGAGGTTCCAGCGCGCGCATCTCCTCCACCTGCTTCATCGTCCGGATCGGCTGGGCGATCACCGGGCCGGGCGCGTAATCGAGATCAATACCCATGCCCTCGAGCGGCACCATGATGTCGGAAAAGATGATCGACGCGTCGAAAGCGAAGCGGCGGATCGGCTGCAGCGTGACCTCCGCCGCGAGGTCGGGCGTTCGCGTCAGCGCCGCGAAGTCCACCTTGGCGCGCACGGCGCGGTATTCGGGCAGGTAGCGGCCGGCCTGGCGCATGACCCAAACCGGCGTGTGGGACACGGGTTGGCGGCGGCAGGCGGCGAGAAACGGCGGAAGCGAAGGCTTATCAGTCACGGGCGGAACTTCCTTAAGGAGCGGATACGGTGGCGGCCATGCGCCGCGCGTGAGCTTGGGCGAGAACAGCGTCCCCGCCTTTTGAGATGAAATCCCCGGCCGCGGCGAGTCCGAGCGCCATGGGGTCGGTCGCGGCGGCGGCGCGGGTCACCGAAACGAAGTCGGAACCGTCGAGATTGCATGCGGCGGCGTAGAGCGAAAGCGTCGCGCCGTTCACGGTGGCCAGCACGCCGAGCGGGACCTGGCAGCCGCCTTCGAGCCGCCCCAACATCGCGCGTTCGGCTTCGACCGCGGCCCGGGTGGCGCCATGATCGAGCGGCCGCAGCCAGCGCAGCGTCTCGTGGTCGTCGGCACGGGCACAGACGGCAATGGCGCCCTGGGCCGCGGCATTGGGGAACAGCTCCGTTTCGAGCCGTTGGGTGATGCGATTGTCGAGCCCGAGCCGCTTCAAGCCGGCGGTGGCGAGGATGATGGCGTCGTACTCGCCCTCGTCGAGCTTGCGGATGCGGGTCGGAACATTGCCGCGCAGCTCCACCTGCTTAAGGTCGGGCCGGGCCTTGGCCAGGAACGCCTTGCGGCGCAGGCTCGACGTGCCGATCCGTGCGCCGCTCGGCAGCTTCCGGAAATCGAGGCCGTTGCGCGAGATCAGCGCGTCCCGCGGATCTTCGCGCTCGAGCACGGCGGCAAGGGACGTGCCTTCCGTCATGGCCGTGGCGAGATCCTTGAGGCTGTGGACGACGAGATCGACCTCCTTGTCGAGGAGCGCGCGGTCGAGCTCGGCGGTGAAAAAACCCTTCCCTTCCGTGGACCACAGCGGAACGTCCGTCTGCAGATCGCCGCGGGTCTTGATGATGACAAGCTCGACGGCGGGGGCGCCGGGGATCAGGCGAATGAGGCGTTTCACCTCCTCCGACTGCCACAACGCGAGCGCCGAACCACGCGTCCCGATACGCAAGCTCATGCGGCCTCTCCTTCGGGCAGGAAGCGATAACCGACCCCGCGCACGGTCAGAAAGTGCTTGGGCTCATGGGGGGCGCGCTCAAAGATCTTGCGCAGGCGGAGGATGAAATTGTCGACGGTGCGCGTGGACGGAAACACTTCGTAGCCCCAGACTTTTTCGAGGAGGTCGTCCCGCGCCACCACGTCACCCGGATGCTCGGCGAGGACTTTGAGGATCATCGCTTCCTTTTCCGTCAGATCATGGAATGAACCGTCCCACGACCTGGCGCGGAAGGTGCGGAAATTCACTTCGTTGCCGGCAAAGCGGAGCACGCCGCCGGATGCCGGTTTATTCATGGACTGCTTGTACCAATCCCAGCGCCGCAGGATCGCCTTCACCCGGAGCAGGAACTCGTCGAGGTGGAAAGGCTTGGTCAGGTAGTCGTCGCCGCCCGCCTCCAATCCGCGGACTCGGTCCTGAGGATCGCCGCGGGCGGTGAGGAAAAGAACGGGGGTATTCTTGCCCGCCTGACGCAGCTCGCTGCAGACCGAGAAGCCGTCCAACTGCGGCAGCATGACGTCCAGGATCAACAGGTCGTAGTCGGACGCGAGCGCTTGGATGAGACCGGCGCGCCCGTCATGCGCGGTATCAGCGGCATAACCCTCGGCGCGCATATTCTCGGCCATGCCTTCGGCGAGGTGAAGATCATCTTCAACGACAAGGATGCGGTGCCCGTCGCTCATGCCGCATCCTGCGTCACTGCCGACGGCCACGTGACGGTGAAGGTCGCGCCTTTGCCGGGCCCCTCGCTGTAGGCTTTGGCTTCGCCGTTCTCGAAATGCATGAAGCGCCGCACGATGTAGAGGCCGAGGCCGGTACCGGCGGCGTCGCGGCCGCCGGTGGTCTCCAGGCGCACGAACTTCTCGAACAGGCGTTCGGCGTCCGCCGGCGCGAACCCGACGCCTGTATCCTTGACCGAGAGCTCGACCGCGCTGCCGATCCGTCGGCCCGCAATCGCGACGGTTCCGCCCTTCATGGGCGCGACGGCGGCAATGGCGTTGTCGACGAGATTGCGCAAAACGCCGTCGGTCGCGACCGGGTCGGCGAAAACGTCGAGATCGGCGGGAATATCGACCGTAAAAGCGACGTTCTCGCGCCGGGAAATCTCCTCGACATTGGCGAGCACATGGCGCACCGCTTCGGCGACGCCGATGCGTTCGCGGTTCAGCTGCACGCGGCCGCGATCGAGCCGCGCGCTGTCGAGGATCTTGGCGACCATATTCTCCATGCGACGCAGGTCGTCGAGCATGCGTTGCGACAGCTGTTGAAACCGCTCGGGCGACAGCTGGCGGCGCAACATGGTCTCGAGGGAGAGCTGCAAGCTGGCAAGCGGCGTCTTGAACTGGTGCGACACCATGGCGAGGAAATTGTCCTGCTTGCGGCGCACCTCCGCCTCACCCGCAAGACCGCGCCAGAGAACGGCAATGCCGGCCGCGAGCACGACGAGGAAGAAGCCGCTTTCCCACGTGTATTGGCTGATGCGGCTGCGTTGGGATTCATTGAGATCGGCAATGGCCTCGGGTCTCACAGAGACCTCTTCGCCGGCGACGATGAGGTGCGGGAAGATGCTCATAATCTCCGCGGCGCCGACACCCGCGGCTTCAAGGCGCTGTCCGGCGGCGACGTCGTAGGTGTAGAGCGTGCGCACGTGGTGCGTACGGTCCTGGACGTAGGACCGTTGGTCGACAAGCCACCACACCACCTGGGCCACGGAAAAGACCTGCAGCGCGATCATGACGATGTGCAGGAAGCGGACGGGATCTGACCGGAAGGGATGGGCCATGGCTTGTGTTCCTTGGTCCGCTTAGCGCGGAAGGGTCGCTATCACCTCGGCCAAGCCCGCCACGAAGGTATCGATGTCCTTCTCCGTATGCGCCGCCGACAGGAAGCCGACTTCGTAGGCCGAGGGTGCAATGTAGATACCCTTGTCGAGCAGCGCCTGGAAGAGCGGTGCAAAGCGCGCACCGGCGGCGCCGTCGACGGCCTCGGCGGACCGCGGCGGTTCGCCGTCCTGGAACGAGAGCCAGAAAATCGAGCCGATGCGCGAAAAGCCGATCTTCCGGCCGCTCTCTTTCAACACGTTCGTGGCTTTGGTTTCCAGCACGGCCCCCAGTTCGTCAAGCTTGGCGATGACGCCGTCGCGCTCGAGGATCCGCAAGGTGGCAAGGCCCGCCGCCATAGCCACGGGATTTCCGGACAGGGTGCCCGCCTGGTAGACCGGGCCTTCGGGGGCGATGTTCGCCATGAGCTGGCGCGTACCGCCGTAGGCCCCCACCGGCAGCCCGCCGCCGATGACCTTGCCGAAGGTCGCAAGGTCCGGCGTGATGCCGTAGTAAGCCGCGGCGCACCCTTTGGGCACACGGAAACCCGAGATCACCTCGTCAAAGATGAGCAGCGCGCCATGTTGCTTGGTGAGGGCCCGCAGCCTGTGGAGAAATTCCGGGCGCTGCAGGAGGAGCCCGTTGTTCGCGGGCACCGGCTCGATGATCACGGCGGCGATCCTCGCGCCTTCGGCCGCGAACAAGGCCTCAAGCTTCGCATCGTCGTCGAGAGGCAGGACGCGCGTGAGGGCGGCGAAATCGCGCGGCACGCCGGCCGACGACGGTTGACCGGCGGTCACGAGACCTGAGCCCGCCGCGACCAGGAGATGGTCGGCGTGACCGTGGTAGCAGCCCGAGAACTTGACAACGAGGTCACGTCCCGTGGCGCCGCGGGCAAGGCGGATCGCGCTCATGGTCGCTTCGGTGCCCGAGGACACGAAACGTACCTGCTCGAGGCCCGGATAGGCAGCGACCACGCGCTCGGCGAGCTCGACTTCGCCGCGGCACGGCGCACCGTAGGTCGTTCCCAGCGCCGCGGCTTTTTGGACCGCGGTGACGACCTCGAGCGGCGCATGACCGAGAATGAGCGGGCCCCAGGAGCCGACAAAATCGAGATAGCGCTTGCCGTCCTCGTCGGTGACATAGGCGCCTTCCCCCTTGGCGATGAATCGCGGCGTACCGCCGACGGAGCGGAACGCGCGGACGGGGGAATTCACGCCGCCCGGGATGAAGCGGCGCGCGCGCTCGAACAGCGCAGTGTTGGTGTCGGTCACTTAAGTCTTCTCCTTGTTGAGGGGATGGCGGGCGGATTCACCGTGGAGCGCATCCTGCACGCCGCGCAGGTAGGCCTGTACCGCGGCGGGTCCTGATTCGGTTGCGAGGGCCCGCAAACCCTTGAGCGGCGCATGGGCGAGACGGCGTGCGAAGGCTTCGGCCCAGCGCCGCAACCCCTCTTCCGTCGCGTCGGACTTCGGCAGGCGGCGCAGGCTTTCGACGGCCGCGCGCTGATACTGCATAGTGAGGTCCTGGATGAGGGAGGATGCCTCGCGGATGGCGTACTCGCCGCGCAGCCGCTCAAGATGATCGTCGATGACGAGCCGCGCCGAGGCCAGCTCGCGCAGCCGTTCGCTCCGCCCGAGCGCCGCGTCGGTAATGACCGCATCCATGCCGAGACGGGTGAGACCGGCGATCAGGCCCGCGGCGGGATCGACGTTCGGCGGCACACCGAGATCGACGACCAGCGTGCCGCTCTCAGGCGCGGCGGCGGCAATACGGGCCGCGACGGTGAGGTCGATGACCGGCTCGGCGCCGCCGACAGCCGTGATGACGACGTCGATCGCGCCGGGCTCAGTCAGGAATTGATCGAGCGGCCGCGCCGCACCGTGCAACTCGGCAGCAAGCTCCTGCGCGGTCTCGAACGTGCGGTTGACAACGGTGACCGGAAGGCCTTGGGCGGCCAACGCGCGCCCGGCGGTGCGCGTCATCGGAGAAATGCCGACCAGCGCGACCCGACCCCGAGCGCCATCGACATGCTCGAGCGCGCGCTTCACCGCATAGTCGGCGAGCGATTCTACATTCACCGCGCCGGCGATCTCCTTATGCACGTCTTGCGCCGCGCGTAGCGCCTCGGCAAACAGATAATCGAGCTGCGCACCGCAAGTGCCGGCGGACTTGGCGATACTCCAGGCCTGGCGGACTTGATTGTAGATTTCACGCTCGCCGGCTTGCGCGGAGTCGAGCCCCGCCGCCACCAGAAAGAGATGCTCGGCCGCACCCTCGCCGGTCCAGGCGCGGAACACCTGTCGGACGTCGGCATTCTCGAGCGCGCCGGCAAAAACCTCCCCCAAGGCGTCGCGGCATGCCTGTACCGCCAAGCCGTCGTCGCCGGCGAGAACGAACTCGATCCGGTTGCAGGTCCCGATGTAGGCGAGTTCGGGCACGCCCAGCCGCGCGGCGAGCGCGCGCAGGCGTTCCTCGATCTCGCCCTTGGGCCAGGCGAGTTGACCGATCCGGTCCACCCCGGCGGACTTATAGGAGGCGCCGATGAGCGCAAACTGATCCATAAGGCCAGATAGCACGGCCTCATGGGAGGTATGTCACGGCTGTGTCACAGCCAGGCCAATTCACAACCCATTGATGAGAAAGCAAAAGGCCGGCGCGGGGCCGGCCTTTCCGTGAAATCGATGGCCCGTCAGTGAACGGAGCGCGGAACCTTGAAATAATCGAAACTCATGTCCCGGACCTTGCCGGCCTGGCCATCACCCTGCACGAGGTCCTTGAGATCGTAAGCGGGCGCTTTCTTGAGCTCTTCCTTGCTCATCGGCACGACGTATCCATTCTTGTCCTCGGAATAGTCGAGCACCGACCAGGGAACGGGCGCGAACTTTTCGCCCATACCCATCACGCCGCCAAAGCCGACGGCCGCGAACATGATGCCGTTGGAGAGTTTGTCGAGCACAACGTCTTCAACATGCCCGACTTTATCGCCGGCGGCGTCATAGACGGCGGTCCCTTTGACCTTTGAAGCCAGAATAGCGGTGGTGTGTCCTGCGGATGTGGGCATCGGAGTCCTCCTTGAAAGCCGAAGGCGTAACGGGCCCTTGGAAAGCTTTGTTCCTGCCTTGACCGCGCCTCCCGCGCCCTGGAACCGGGGCGACATCACAACAATTTCATCTGCCGTTTTTAACATTGTTTATAAAGGGGTACCTTAGGCGCCAAGCCCAGATGCCGTCGCGGTAGCAGAGCGGCGGTTGCTTCCCGTTTGCAGCGTGTGGATCTTCGGAAAATCGGTCGCTGGGACCAGACGAAAAACATGTGAGAAACGGCCGCAAGCGCGGCCGCACCGGGGAAGATCATGAGAAACCTTTTTGCGGCGATGGTGATCGCAGCTTCGTGCGCCCTTTCGCAAGGCGCGTTCGCGAGCGCCGATATCTACGGAAAACTTCCGGCGCTCGACTCGATCGAATTGTCGCCGAAGGGCACGCGCTACGCCTTCGTGACGATCATCCAAGGCAAGCGCGGCCTTGTGGTCATGAGCGCCGACGACAAGGTCGTGTTCCACTTGCCGCTGCCGCCCGCAGCCAAGGTCCGCGGACTGCAATGGGCGAGCGAAGATCACCTCTTCCTCGAAGTCACCGACTTCCAGAACATGATGGCCACCTTCGGTACGACCGCGGAGATCGCGAACGTGCTGTGGCTCAATGTCCGCGACAAGAAGGCAGGCTACATCTTCGCCGAAGATCCGAAGGTCGCCGACGCCGTCTTCGGGACGTACGGGACGGCGATCGTCGGCGACAAGGCGTTCGGCTACTTCGGCGGCATTCCGCTGCGCCGCGCCACCGGCACCCGCGCGGGCTACACCTGGGACCCCTCCATGGACATCGAGCTGTTTCGCGTCGACCTTGACGACGGGGAAGTCCGCAGCGAAGCCGGCGCGGTAGAGACCGGCAGGTCGGATTGGGTGATCGGCGGTGATGGAAAAGTCGCGGCCACGGCCATCTACTTCAACAAGGACGGCACTTGGCGCCTGCACAGCGGGGAAGGCAAGAACAAGCCGGTGCGCGAGACGAAGACCGCGCTCGCCGACATCGGCCTCGTCGGTCTCGGCCGCAGACCGGGGACTTATCTCGTCATCGATCACACAGGCGATGTCGACGAGGCGCAGGAGATCGATGCCGCCACCGGCGAGCACACGTTGCTTCTGGAAGAGAACAACGTGGTCGGCTGGATCTACGATCCGATCACGCGCCTTCTTATCGGGGCCCGCGTCGAGGAAAGGCCGGGCGCGATCTTTTTCGACCCCACCCTCGACGCGCGCTGGCGCAACTTGAGCAAGACCTTCCCCAACCTGAACCTCCGCTTGATTTCGTTCGACCAGGGGCTGACCACGGCCATCGTACGCTCCGACGGCTTACGCGATTCCGGGACCTTCTGGAAAGTCGACATGACGACCAGCACCACGAAAGTGCTGGGCTACGATTATCCGGCGATCCGCCCCGATCGCGTCGGTCCCACGCAGATGTTCAAGTACAAAGCTCAGGATGGCCTTGAGATGGAGGGCGTTCTGACGTTGCCCGCAAAAGGCGCTCAGAAAAATCTGCCCGTCATCATGCTTCCGCACGGCGGCCCGATCGGGCCGTTCGACCGGATTCAATTCGATTGGTGGGCGCAGGCCTTCGCCGATGCGGGCTACGCGGTGTTTCAACCGAACTACCGCGGCTCGGGCGACTACGGCGGCGCGTTCCGCCAAGCCGGCTACGGCGAATACGGGAAGAAGATGCAGTCGGACATCGCCGACGGGCTGAAAGCTCTGATCGACGCTGGTATCGCCGATCCGAAGCGGGCCTGCATCGTTGGCGGCAGCTACGGCGGCTATTCGGCGCTCTACGGCGTTACACTGCAGCAAGGCCTGTACCGCTGCGCCGTCTCGGTCGCGGGCGTGGCCAATGTGCGTTCCATGTTCCGTTGGTCGATCGACCGATACGGCGCACAGAGCGCGACCACGCGCTACCGCCGTGCCGTGACGGGGGCTGATGATGCCGGCGACAAAGTGATGGAGGAAATTTCGCCCTCCAACTTCGCGGCAAAAGCCGACGCACCCATTCTTCTCATTCACGGCGAAGACGATACCGTCGTGCCGATCTCGCAGAGCGGCATCATGGAAGGCGCCCTCAAAAGCGCCGACAAGCCGGTCGAGTTCATCCGGATGAAGGGCGAGGACCATTGGCTCTCGAGCGAGGCGACGCGCATCGAGATGCTGACGCATAGCCTCGCCTTCGTGAAGAAGCACAACCCGCCGGGCTAGCGAACAACTCTCTCAATCGCGCGCCGGACGCGCCCTGCGTCCGGCGGCGTGGCGCAGAAGAACCAATCGGCGAGCCGCCCGTCGCGGGCGACCAGATATTTGGTGAAGTTCCACCATGGCCGGCCCGGCAGGCCGGCCCCGCGCGCCAGCCATTTGAACAACGGAGCGGCGTTAGGGCCTCTCACGGCGACTTTCGCCGCCATGGGGAAGGTGACGCCGTAGCGGTCGCGGCAGAAGGTCTCGATCTCGATGGCGCTGCCCGGCTCCTGCGCGCCGAAATCATTGGAAGGCACGCCGAGGACAACGAGACCCTCGCCCTGCCATTCCTTCCACAGCGCCTCAAGCCCCGCATACTGCGGGGTAAAGCCGCACTTCGAAGCCGTGTTCACGATCAGCATCGGCCGGCCGCGGAACGACGACAAGTCGAGCGGGGCGCCGTTCAACGCCGTGAGTTGGAAGCTGTAGACGGTCGGGCCGGTCATTCGGCGGAGAGCCGCGCGTCCTGGCCGTGGAATCCGCCGGACTGGCGCTTCCACAGACGCGCATAGGTCCCGCCCGCCGCGAGCAAGGCGGCGTGGCTGCCGGTTTCGACGATCCGCCCATGGTCCATCACGATCAGCCGGTCCATCTGGGCGATGGTCGATAGACGGTGGGCGATGGCGATGACCGTGCGACCTTCCATGAGCGACGCCAATTGCTCCTGGATCGCTGCTTCGACATCGGAATCGAGGGCGGAGGTCGCTTCGTCGAGAACGAGAATCGGCGCGTTCTTCAGGATCACGCGCGCAAGCGCAACGCGCTGACGCTGGCCGCCGGAGAGTTTGACGCCGCGCTCGCCAACCTGCGCATCGAAGCCCCTGCGGCCCTGCCAATCCTCCAGCGCTTCGATGAATTCGGTGGCATGTGCGCGCTCGACCGCGGCGCGGATCTCGGCATCGGTGGCGTCAGGACGGCCGTAGCGAATGTTCTCGCGGATGGAGCGATGCAGCAGCGAGGTGTCCTGGGTGACCATGGCGATATTGGCGCGCAGAGATTCCTGCGTGACGCCGGCAATGTCCTGCCCGTCGATCAAGATCCGCCCGCTGTCGACGTCGAAGAAGCGCAGCAGCAGGTTGACCATGGTCGACTTGCCCGCACCGGAAGGGCCGACTAGGCCGATGCGCTCGCCCGGCCGGATGGCAAGATCGATCCCGTGCAAGACCCCCTTGGCGGTCCCGTAGCCGAAGTGGACATCTTCGAACACGATAGCGCCCCTGCTGACGTGCAGCGGCCGCGCGTCGGGGCGATCGCGCATGGTGCGCGGCGTGGCGATCGACTTGATGCCGTCCTGGACGGTGCCGACCTGTTCGAAGATGGTCGTGATACTGCCGGCGACCCACCCGGACATCGAGACAATCTGCCAGGCGAGCGGCAGCGCCATAGCCACGACGCCGACGTCAATCTCACGGACCGACCATAGGGCGATCGAGAGCGCGCCGACCGAAACCACCATCAATGCGTTGCACACCGTCAAAATGAAGCCGAACACCGTCATGAGGCGCAGGAGCCGGTGGTAGATCACGGTGTGCTCATCGATACTGGCCCGCACAAACGCGTCTTCGTCGCGCGGCTTGGCGAAAAGCTTGACGGTGAGGATGTTGGTGTAGCTGTCGACAACCTTGCCCGTCACGGTCGAGCGGACCTCGGATACCGCGCGCGAGCGATCGCGCATGCGCGGGACGAAGTAACGCAGGAGCAGGAGGTAAGCCGTGAACCAAACGAGGATCGGCAGGGTGAGACGCCAGTCGGTGCTGGCCAGAAGAACGACCGCGCTGGTGCCGTAGACAAGCAGGTACCAGACGGCGTTCAGCGAGGCGACGACGCTTTCCCGCAACGAGGGGCCGGTCTGCATGATGCGGTTGGCGATGCGGCCGGCGAAGTCGTTCTGGAAGAACGTCCACCCCTGACGCACCACGTGCCAGTGGCTTTGCCAGCGGATCAAATTCTGGAAATTCGCGGCGAGGCCCTGGTTGGTCACAAGGCCCTGGAGGCCGAACACGATCGGGCGGGCGATGATCTGCACGGCGGCCATTCCGAGCAGAAGCGGCCAATAGTCGTGCAGCAGGACCTCGGGAGTGTGACGCGATACGAGCTCGACGACTTTGCCGATGAAGACCGGAATGAGGAGGTCGAGGAAAGCGACCAGCGAGCCGACCACGAACAGCGCGATGAGCAGCCAGCGGGTCTGACGGACAAAGTGCCAGTAGAACGGAACGAGCCCCGGCGGTGGCGGCTCGCCGGCGGTATCTTCGGTCGGTTTGAGGAAGCGCTCGAAGAGCTTGAACATGGCCCCGGTGCGGAGAACGCGAGCGCAGAGTTATAGGGGCGGCAGCGTCTTTAGGCCAGGAAACTCCCGCGCTCTGCAAATTTCCCTAAGGTTTTGTCATGCAGACGTTAAGGCGACCAGTCGCTCGCGTTAACGCCCGATCAGCTTGCGTAGGCTTTGCTCGAATTCCTGCACGGTCAATGGCTTCTGAAGGACGTCATGGGCCGCCCACCGGCCATGGACCCCTTCGCGTCCGTACCCGGTAATAAACACAAACGGAACGCGAGCCGCTTCCAGCTTTTCGGCGATGGGAAAAACCGTCTCGCCGCCGATATTCACATCGAGAATGGCGATGGAGGGCAACTTCGCTGCGACGAGGCCGAGACCGGCGTCGAGGCGCGCAGCGTGGCGAACGGTGCCGGCGCCCAGCTGCTCGAGCATTTCCTCGATCAGGAACGAGACCATTGTCTCATCCTCGATCAAGAGAACATCCAATCCGGCGAGAAGATCCGATTTTGGCATCGCGTTACCTAAAGGTGGATTTCAATGACGCACCTCATTCCCTCGGGCGGAAAAACGGCGACATAATTGCCATGCAGCTCGTCGGTGACCGCCCGCTCGATAAACTTCGTTCCGTACCCGCTCCGGCTCGGCGCTTGGACCGCCGGACCGCCGCTCTCGACCCATTCGAGGCGCAGGCGCGATTCGCCCACACGCATCCAGGAGACCTTCACGACCCCGCTCGGGCTGGAGAGGGCGCCATATTTGGCGGCGTTTGTCGTAAGCTCATTGACGATCATGGCAAGTGCAATGGCGACCCGCGGCGCGAGGGCCACGTCAGCCCCGCTCAGCCGGACGCGTGCAGACTGGGCGCCGGCATAGGGCGCGGTGATCGACTTCACCAGGTCCTCGAGATGCGCGCCTTCCCAATTCTTGCGGCTAAGCACATTATGCGCGCTCGACAGCGCTTGGAGGCGGGCATCGATGCTTTGACGGGCTTCCGGCGTCGCGCCCGAATTGCGCAGGCCGCGCCACACGATCGCCTGCACTGAACTGAGCGTATTCTTGACGCGGTGGTTGAGCTCGTTCCCAAGCAATTCACGGTGCCGTTCGGCGCGCACCAGCTGACTTGCGATTCTGAACGCAAAAAACCCTCCGATGACGATGAACACCGCGCCGATGGCGATGGTGGTCATCAGAGATCTTTGCGTCGGCGCGCTATATTCCTCGACCGGCAGTCCCACCGCCACCACCCAGCCCGTGCCCAGCGAACGCGTGAAACCGGTCAGCACCCGCGTGCCTTCGACCGAAGTCGTTTCGGTCAACCGCTCGCGACCCGGGATCGCGAGCTCGGCCGCGAGGGAATCGGAGGCCGACGTAATGGCATCCTGCGCGAGCGCGGGACGACGCGCGACGTGATGGGCGAGTCGGTCGAAGATCGCGATCACCCAGCTGGACGGGAGATCGAGGCGCCGCAGGTGCTCGTCGAAGGTGGTGCGCGGCGGATTGAAGATCAGCGCGTAGAGGACTTCGTTCCCCCGCATGACCGGAACGGTGACGGTGAACGTCGGCTGACCGGTCCGGCGGCTGAGGTAAACGTTGGAGACTTGCGCGCCGCGTCCGTCAAAAACGGCGGCGATTGTTTCCAGCACCTCGGGCCGCGCCAGCGGCGGTAAGCCACCCGGGTATGTACTGAAGAGCTGGACTCCATTCTTCTCGGCCACCGAGATCGCCGTCCCTTCGGGAAAACGGGTGAGGAAGCGCTCGGCGTCAGGGCGAAATCCGGCGAAGTCTTCACTCTGCAGTGATGGCGACAAGGCGAGGACTTCGAGAGCGGCCGTCTGATTCTGGAGTTCGCGATCGACGGCGATCATCATGCCGCGGGTGACTTGCAGCACCTGCTCGGCGGCCGTCTCTGCGGCGCGCTCGTAGCTTTGATAGACGACGGTGGCGGTGAGCACCAGCATCGGCACCAGGGTGCCGGCGATCAGAACCAACAGGCGGATCTGGAGCGGCAGCGGTTTGGGGGAAAACAGCCGCTGCGGCGGAGAGGTTGCTCCCACCGCCCGAGACTCATCCGAAGTATCGCGAGAACTGTCCACCTGACCCCATACCGCGGCAGCGCTCCCATTTTCGATGTTTACGGCGGAGTGTCCAGGGTCTCCGGAGGCCATAAACGGCGGACAAAAAAAGGGGCCGGCTTGCGCCGGCCCCGTTCCTCATCGCCGGAAGCCGGCTACTTCGCTTTGGCCTTCGCCTTTGCCTTGGGGTCGGGTTCAGGTACGCCGATATCGCGGCGCAGTTCGGTCATCGTGACGCGGCGGCCGTGGATCGGCGCGATGGTGGCGACGTCGAGCCCAAGCCGTTCGATATTTTCGTACAGGTTGACATTGAACGGGTTCGGCGTGGCGGGCGGCGGCGCATCCGGGGCCAGCGGCGACCAGGCATCCGCCTCGGTGAGGATTTTCTCGTTGGGGAGATAGACCATCAGGAAGCCGTCGGCATGGCCGCTGCCCTGAATCGCATGGATCTCAATCGGCCGTTTGCCGTCGGTAAGGACGTGCTTGTCGCCCACGGTCTCGAACATCGCCGCCTTGCCGGCCTTGCTCATGGCGTCCGGATTCAGCGTGCGCGGATTGGCCCAGGCCGCCTCGTAGAAGGGCTTCACAGATTCGTGGGTCACGATCGTCGCGCCTTCGGCCACAAATGGACGCAGACCGCCCGAATGGTCGAAGTGCGCGTGAGTATTGATGACGTACCGGATCGGCTTGTTGGGAATCAGCTCTTTCGCCTTGTCGATCACCGCTTGTCCTCGCGCTTCACTTTGCGGGCCCTCGACGACGACGATGTGGTCCGCCTGCTCGATGACCAGGCTGTGATGGGTGCCGCCGCGGAAGTAGTGAACGCCGTCGGCGAGCTGTTCGACTTCGACGTTGACCGCCGGCGCCTGGTAGCTCTTCACTTCGTCCGGCACGGCGAAGGAAACCTGCGGGTTCTTGGTCACCGCGGCGACGTCGATCTCGAGAACCGGATGTCCGGCTTGCGTGCGCACAATGCGCCCGGGGAAACGCACGCCGTTGAAGTCGCGATAGTTCGAGTAGGTGAATTCGACGGGCGTATCCCCGGTCACGGGGTTGTCGAAGGCCGCGGCGACGCGCGTGACTTCGTTTTGCGGGCTGATGGACCCGGTGAATTTCACGTTACCGACGGAGAAGGCGACGGTCGAGCCGCCGTCCGCCGCCGTGACGGTCGCCTTGTTGGCGGTGGCCGCGCGCAGGAAACCATGCGGCGTCGCCCAGATCTCCACGGTGCGTTCCTGCACCGTCGCCGGCTGCGCCGTGACCGCCCCGCCGGGCGGGGCGTTCCACGCCAGTTCGCCCACGACATACTGGTCGATCTTCTGCTCGACCGGCGCAGGGCGCGCGCGATTGGGGTCGACGACCTGAAGGCGCGTCATCTCCACCCGGGCGGCGGGCGGATCTGTATAGGACACGGTCTGGGTGTAGGCGGCGACATCGAAGGCCGGCCACGCCTGATTCGGAACCGGCGCCTGGCCAAACTGATACCATTTCCCGGTTCCGCTAAAGCTGATCGACGTGGTGTTCGCCGCATCAAGCGCGGCGGACGCCGCGGGTAGCGTTCCTGCCGGCTCGGAGCAGGCGGCGAGAGTCATGGCCAAGCCGACGCTCAACAGTCCCAATTTTGTGAGGTGCATCTGGGTCCTCCATGGACATCGAAAAGGCGCGCCATCCTGCAACAAAATCAGGAGCTTAGGCAACCTATACCGGACGCCAAAAGCCCCTAATTTGTAACATCTCCTTGCAAAAAGCCTATTCGAACAGCTCCTTAGTCGACCAGTTCCTGGGTCGTTGATTGACGGGGCATGTCGATCAGCCCGACCGGGTCGCCGATGGCGCCGGCCTGCCGATCGAAAAGGCGGCGGTAAAGACCCGCCGGATTGGCGAGCAGGCTCTGATGATTGCCGTCTTCGACCACACGCCCGCGATCAAACACCAAGATGCGGTCCAGGGACCGGACCGTGGAGAGACGGTGCGCGATGACGATGGCGGTGCGTCCCTTCATCAGCCGGCCGATCGCCTCCTGAATCAGCGCCTCGGACTCCGAATCGAGGCTCGAGGTCGCTTCGTCGAGGATAAGGATCGGCGCGTTGGCGAGGAAGGCGCGCGCCAGCGCAACCCGCTGGCGTTCGCCGCCCGAGAGTTTCACACCCCGTTCGCCGACCAGCGTCTCGTAGCCCTTGGGAAGCCGGACGATGAAATCATGGGCGTTGGCCAGCTGCGCGGCCCGCTCGATGTCGGCCCGCGGGGCGTCGGGGCGGGCGTAGGCGATGTTCTCGGCGAGGCTGCGGTGAAACAGGATCGGCTCCTGCTGCACAATGGCGATCTGCGCGCGCAGCGATTGCTGCGTCGCGGCGCGCACGTCCAGACCGTCGATGAGCACGGCGCCGCCGGTCACATCGTAGAGACGCTGGATCAGCTTGACGAAGGTCGTCTTGCCCGAGCCCGAGTGGCCGACCAACCCGAGGCGCTCGCCCCCGCGGATCAGGACCGAGAGGTCCTCGAACAACGCCGTGTCATGGCCGCCGTAACGGAAGGTCACGCGGTCGAACCTGACCTCGCCGGCGGTGAGGCACGCGGGCCTCGCGTCGGCGCGGTCCTCGATGCCGAGCGGCTCGGCGTACATGGCCACCATCTCTTCCATGTCGTTCACCGAACGCTGCAGGTGCTGCACATGCTGGCCGATATCGCGCAAATAACCGTGCATGATGAAATAGCTGGTGAGCACGTAAGCGACATCGCCCGGCGACGCCTCGCCCTGCATCCACAGATATAGCGCCGATCCGATCAGACCGAGGCGCACGAACCAAAGAAGCGCGATCTGCGTCGTGCCCGACCATGTGCCGAGCGTCCAGGTGCGATCCGTGCGCCGGCGCCACTTCTCGATCACCCGGCCGAAGCTGAATTCCTCGCGCGTCTCGGCCCCGAACGCCTTTACGACGGCGTTGGAGCTGATGGAATCGGCGAGCGCGCCGCTCATGCGCGTATCCCAGGTGTTCGACAGCGATGCGGCGGGCGCGACGAGCCGTGTGGCCAAGGTCACCGTCAGGGCGACATAGACGACCGCGCCCACAAGCATGACCACGCCAAGCAGGGGCGATTGCGCCGCCAGCAACACCATCGTGCCGGTGAGCACGACCAGGGACGGAACCAGCGCGAGCAGGATCGTGTCGTTCAAGAGGTCGAGCGCCCACATCCCGCGGGTGATCTTGCGCACGGTCGATCCCGCGAAGGTGTTGGCATGCCAATCGGTCGAAAATCTTTGCACGCGGTGGAAGGTGTCGTTCGCGACATCGCTCATGATGCGCAAGGTGAACGAGATCACCGACATCCATGCGATATGGCGCAACAGCACCATGCCGAGTCCAAGCGCGGCCATCACCGCAAACAGGCCGAAGATGTTCTCCCGCGCATTTGCGATCAGAGCGTCGATGAGATCGCCGGCGACCACAGGCACGAAAATCTCGGTCAGGGTCGCGCCGCTCATCGCGGCGGCGATAAGGACCACGTAGCCGGGCTGCTTGGCCCAGTGGCGAAAGGTGAATCTGAGGACGTCGCGCATTGCATGCGCGCGCGGCTTTCTATTGGCTGACATGTGGCTCGTCCGGCAGAACGCGCCGGCTCCAGTTCATATCTCAATGCGGATTGGCCCAAGGCAGTACGCCCGGGCCGGCGGTTCAGTTCCATAAGCCGCACGGAGGTGGACCTCGTGCGCACGGTCTTACGGCGCTCTAATGGCGCGATCGGACCGTGTTATGAATGGTGCTCATCATGGCAAGCCACCGCCGCAGTGAACAAAGGCGGAGACCTTACTGCCCACCCTCGGCGCTTTCAACCGAAGGTATGTCACGTAAATCAAAGGCTTGGCTTGGCCCTGCGAATGACAACCGGAAAATCAGGGAATTTTCGCCGTTTTCCACACTGCTGGCGATACATAGCGCGGTCGAGCTTTTCGCCCTCGTTGGCCTTGCGCCGCTTGCGCGCGAGCTTGTGGGAATCCTGACGTAGTCTTTCGTCCTAATCCACCTGGTAGCGTTGGTGCTTACCAACCTCTATGGACCTTTGAACTCCCACAACCACTGGAAAGCCTTCGCGCGTGAAGGCGCTGACCTTAGGCAACCAACGCTCCTGCCCGGCGTTCTCGCAGGCCCGGACGGCGTTCTCCAGGGAGTTTTCAGGATGAATTTCCGTCGTTGCAGATTTGCCGCGCGTTGGCATGCTTTGACAGCAGGCGGAGTCGCACTTGCGCTTTCTTCCGCCTTGCAAGCAAAGGGTCCGCCGGAGGATCGCGGTAAGAACTCGGCGTCCGGTCTCAGCCGTGAACTCTCGCCCGACACCGCCAACTCCAATCCGGGCAGCCACCACGACACGGATAACGGTGAGGGCGGCGCCATCGGTCGTACCGCCGTGTTGAGTGGATTGAGCGTAGACGACGACGAATCGTTTTTGCGGCTGCGGAACCTCGGGAATACCGACGGCACTGTTGCGGTGACGTTGTTCGACGCCAAAAGCGGTGAACAAGTGGGGCGTGGGAAAGCGCCATGATTCCAGCGCATGGGGCGTTACAGGTCTCCGTCGCAGATATCCTCGGAGATGCGGAGGCTGAAGACGATGCGCGCTTCGTTGCCGACGTGCGGGCCACGTTCAAAGGCCAGGTGCAGCATGTCAGCTGGTCGGGTGCCAACGGCGTCGTGAGCAACCTGACCGCTTGTCGCCGGCTCGCCAGTCCGAAGCGCGGACTTGGATACATCTCAGGTCCGGGCGCGACCGACCTCGAAGGTGCGATCCGCATCCTAAACGAAGGCAGGAAGCCGCGGGCGCAACGGCGCCGATCGCGCCAGAAACGGCCGCGCTCAGCGTCACCGTCGAGGGCTCGGACGCGCAGATGACGCTAAGCTATGTCGAAGGCGCGGATGGCGAGGCGTTGACGGAACTCACCGCCGGCTTCGCTTTGCGCGGCGGGAGCCAGGACGAAAATAGAGACGAAGATGAAGAGGAGGATGACGACGGCAAGAGCTGATCGTTGCTCCTTTTACTGATAGACGAGCGCCGCCGGATTCGATCCGGCGGCGTGTCCTCTTGTTCCGATTTACCGCTCGGCCGCGCTGGCGGCCGCACCCGGCGCGGTCTCGTTCACCGCCACAGACTTCGGCGGATGTTGGATGTAGACCTGTACCCAATCGCCATCGAGAGCCGCCGAAAGCGCCGTGTTCTGACCGGTTTCGTCCGGATATCCGTCCGCGAGCCGGTACATGGCGCGTGTGAGCGATTGAGAGGCGACCTGGCCGTAGGCGGCATGGTGCGTCCCCCAGCTGGTCTTGAACTGCAGCATCCAGCTGTAGATGTCGGCGTAGCCGCCGATGACGCCGGTGGCGCGCTCGGGCGTCAGCTTGAGATGGAACTGCATGCCGCGCAGGAGCTGGTGAGCGCTGGTGTCGAAGGCGATCGAATTGGGAATCAGGCCGTCGGCCGGCTCGGTGATGAGGACGCCGTCGACGATCTTTCCCTTGAGGCGGGTCTGATAAATCTTGCCGAAACGCTCATCCACGCGCTGCGTGCCGCCGGGAATGAAACCTTCGCCGGTTGAATCGGAAAGTAGAGGATCGAGCCCGCGGTACGTGGTCACGATCACTTCTGGATCGTTGGTCAGGTCGTCCACTTCCGAAATCTCGAACATGTAGCGGTTGGAAATGTGGCGCCGCAGGTACGTCGTATCCTGGAAATTGATGAACGGGATGCCGTCGCCGTTCCAGCCCGCCAAGCAGCCGAGCGCGCGGAAGAGCTGGTTGTCGACACCCTTGGTGCCTTCAGCATTGGTGAAATCGTTAGCGTCGACCTTGTTGTCGAGGTTCAAGCCGGGCGCGACCTTGCCCTGGGCGTCCTTGAAGACAAAACCGTCTTCATTGCGTCCCGGGAAGTAGATGTCGGCTTCGCGCGCAAGCTGGGTCTCCACCAGCGTCCACTTCTGGCCCTTGTCCTGGGGGAAAAGCTGCGCAAATTGCTCACGCGGACCGTCGTTGAGGCCCGTCGGGCATTCGATCTTGAAGCCCGGGGTGCGGTGCACGGCCCACGCACGGCGGGTCATGGCATAGCCGATGCGGCGATCCTTGATCCGCGGCTCAATTGTGTCCGCAGTGGCGACCGGCGCGAACACTGCGCTCGAGAAGGCCACGGCAATGGCGGTCAACGTGGCTTTGGTAAAGAGAGGAAGCGTCATGCGAGGTACCTGGTGCTTGATAGGTATTCCAACCTAGTAAGGGCCGCGCGCGGGTCAATGTGGCCGGTTCCACGCTCTACTATATAGGCTTTTCCGGGCGAGCGGCCGCTAGGAAAGTGCCCTTCCATAGAAGAATTTTCCCCGTTCCGCCCGGCGCAGGGCCCAAAGGCTCGCAGGCTCCCCTTTCAATTTCGGCGCTTGAGAGGGCCGTGCCGTTGCGTATTCTCGGCGCCTCCGCGGGGAAGGTCCATGAACGACCAGCTCGCCGTTTCGGCGAAAGGGCTCATCAAACGCTTTGGCGAGGTGAACGCTGTCGACGGCATCGACCTCGACGTGCCGCGCGGCATGATTTTCGCCATTCTTGGACCCAACGGCGCCGGCAAGACGACTCTCATGCGTATGCTCGCCACCTTGCTGCGCCCCGACGGCGGCAGCGCCAGCGTAATGGGCCATGATCTTGTGCACGCGCCGGACGAAGTGCGCGCCGCCATCGCCATGACCGGTCAGTTCGCGTCGCTGGACGAGGATCTCACCGGCCATGACAACCTCGTGCTGCTCGCCCGGCTTTGGGGGTTTGTAGGCGCCGCGGCGCGGGCCCGCGCCGACGATCTGCTCGCCGCCTTCGATCTCTCCGACGCGGCAAAACGCCAAGTGAAAGATTATTCCGGCGGCATGCGGCGACGGCTCGACATCGCCGCATCCTTGGTCGTTACGCCGAGCGTATTGTTTCTCGACGAACCGACCACCGGGCTCGATCCGACGGCGCGCCAATCGGTCTGGACCATGATCCGGAGTCTCGCGCAGTCGGGCGTCACGATCCTCCTGACCACGCAATATCTGGAAGAGGCTGACCAGCTGGCGGAACGCATCGCGGTCATCGACAAAGGCAAGAAAATCGCCGAAGGCACGAGTCGCGAGCTCAAGGCGCAGGTGGGCTCGGGTTTCCTGCACGTTCATCTTGCCGACGGCGCCGATATCGAGCGTGCGGCCCAACTTCTGGAAGCGCGCCTCGCACATCCCGTGCGGCGCAGCGCCGACGGCGGTCAACTTTCCGTCGTAGCCGGCACCGCCCATTCCGCCGCGACGGCGATTGCCGCTCTTGCGGTCGAGGGCATCGAAGTCGCCGACTTCCAGATGGGCGTGCCGAGCCTGGACGAGGTTTTCTTCAGTCTCACAGGCCGCGAGAAAGCCGAGGAGAAAACGCCGTGAACCAGACCAACGCCGTTCTTCTGGGCATCGCCCGCCCCAGAAAACCTTCGGGCTTTTCCAACGCCCTCGTGTTCGGTTGGCGTGCCGTCCTCAAATTTCGTTACGTGCCGGAGCAGTTGTTCGACCTGGTCATGACGCCGATCATGTTCACGCTGCTGTTCACGTTCGTGTTTGGGGGCGCGCTGGCCGGTAGCCCGCGTGATTACCTGCAGATCTTCGTGCCGGGCATTCTGGTGCAGACGGTGTCCTTCAATGCGGTCTATTCGGGGATGGGCCTGTCGACGGACTTGAGCAAAGGGCTGTTCGACCGGTTCCGGTCGCTTCCGATCTGGCCGCTCTCCCCCTTCGCCGGGCTGATGGTCGGCGACGTGCTGCGCCATCTCATCGCCGGCGCGATCATCCTCGCCATCGGCCTTCTGTTGGGTTACCGGCCTGGCGCCGGATTCCCCGGCGTGGTCGCGGCGTTTCTACTGCTGTTCGCGATGGGCTTCGGCATGGGGTGGATCTTCATCGTGTTAGGACTGCTGATCCGCACGCCGATGACGGTGATGACCGCCGGGTTCACCTTCCTGTTTCCGCTGGTGTTCGCATCGAACATCATGGTCGATCCGGCCACGATGCCCGGCTGGTTGCGTGCCTTCGTAAACGTGAATCCCGTGACACTGATGACGACAGCGGTCCGCGGGCTGATGAACGAGGGAGCCACGGTGACGGATGTGCTCATGGCGCTGCTTGCACCGGCCGTGCTCACGGCCGTCATGGCGCCGCTCACTCTATGGCTTTACCTGCGGCGCCAGTAATTCGTCGAGAAGCGGCCGCACGGCCGCCTCCTGAAGCGGCCCGACATCGAAGAAGTATCCCTTCTCGTCCGCGGCCGCGTTCTGACGGTTTGTCAGAAGCACAAACGCGAGCTTCGCCTCAGGGACGCCGAGCACGTAAGTGCCGGTGAAGCCGGTATGGGCGAAGGCACCCGGCGGCATATTGTCCGGCTGCCGCCAGCCGAGGTGCGCGCCCGGCTTCAGGAACAGATCCACGGTTTCCGGCCGGATCAATTGACGCCCCCCAGATGTGCCCCGGTTGAGGAGGAGCTCGAGCAGAATGCGCAGGTCCGCGCCGGTCGAGAACAGGCCGGCGTGCCCGGCGACACCGCCGTTGGCGTACCAGGCGTTGCCGTCGTTCACTTCCCCGTCGAGCACATAGGACCGCCAGCCGTTCCACGACGTGGGATCGCCCTTGTAGCCGTAGCCGAAGTTGGGCCCGTACACCATGTGGCGCTCGTAGCCATTGCCCGCTTCAGTGACCGCGAAGTTCGTCAGTCCGCGGTCTTGGGGCAGGAATCCGGTGTGCTTAAGGCCGAGCGGTGCATAGAGCGCGCGCTCGATGAATACATCAAGGCGGGCGGCACTCGCGCGTTCGACGATGAAGCCGAGGAGCATGAACCCGAGATCGCTGTAGTGATAGCCCTCGCCCACGGGCCACTGCTGCGGCACCGCGCGAATGGCCTCGTAAGTCTCGGCCTGATTGGACGCCTGATAATAAAGCGGTTGCCATTGCACCAGTCCGCTCGTGTGCGTGAGAAGATGGCGCACGGTGATCTTGTCGCGGTCCGGACCGCGGAAATCCGGAAGATACGTGTAGACCGGCGCATCGATCTCTAACTTGCCCTGATCGACCAGCAACATCGCGGCCATGGTCGTCGCCATGACCTTGGTGACCGAGGCGACGTCGAACACGGTCGAGGTCTCCATCGCGCGCGGCGCCGCGATACGCTTGCCGGCGAAATCGTTGAGATGGGCGTGTCCAAAAGCGCGCTCGACGAGGACTTGGCCGTTCACGGCAATGACCAGAACCGCGCCGGGGATGCGGCCGTGGGCAACGGCGGCTTCCACCGTAGCGGCGGACTTTGCAACAGCGTCCTCAAGGGTGAGCACTTGCGCCATGGGGGCAGAAGAACCCAGGACAAGGGCCGCGGCAAGAAGGATGACGCTTCTCATGGCACGCCCTTCCGATGGAATCTTAGAAATGGGACGAAGATTATCGCAGCGAGGCTGAGAACGCCTGACAGCGCGAAGAAGCCATCATAGCCGATATCGCCTTGAATGGAGCCGGAAGCGCCCGCCAACAGGCGGGGCACCAGAAAGGCAAAGCCGGCAAGGAAGGCGTACTGCGCGGCCGGGTATTTGGGATTCACCAGAACCGAGAGATAAATCACGAATACCGCCGCCGCCATGCCATTGCCGAAGTTGTCGGCAAAGGCGGTGACATAGATGACGACGTCCGACGGCGGCATGCGGGCGAGCCAGACGTACGCGGCGTTCCCGAGGGCCGCAAAAACCGCGCCGAGCGCAAGCGAGCTGTTCCGTTCCAGGCGAGCCGCCGCGACACTCCCGGCACCGACACCGATGATATTGGCGAGGAGCGACAGAGCGCCGTCCGCGATGCCGATCTGCGTGAGACTATAGCCGACAGAGGACATCAGCGGCTTTGCCAGCGTCAGGGTTAGTACGTCCCCCATGCGGTAGATCGAGACAAAGCCGAGGATGGCGACGGCGGCGTAGCCCCAGGCGCGAAAAAACTCGAGGTACGGTCCGAGCGCCGGCGAGGTGAGGAGGGCGCTGTCCGCACGAAGCGCGCGGATGCGCGGGATTGCGAGCATCATGATGACAAAAGGCAGGCCGCACAGGATGAGCACAACCCGTGTCACATGACTTTCCGGCGTAATGCCGAGCGCCCCCGCAAGTTCGAGCACACCGAAACCGATCAGCGCGGTCGCGCCCAAGCCAACGGAGACTAGACCCACGGTCACCATGAGCCCTGCAATAAGGGCGGGCGCTCTTGGACCCGTGCGCTCCGGCGCCGTGGCGAGCACCATGGGGAAAGCGACGAAAGCCGCGAGCGCAATCGTCAGATAGGCGACGCCCCAATCGGATTGGCCGGCGATCAGGACGGCGATGCTGCCCGCGGCCACCATCGCCGAGCGGTAGCCCCACAATGCCGCCGAGACCAGCGGCGCCTGGGACTTTTCATCATGGGCAAGTTCACAGCGCCAGCCGTCCGCCGCGGCCTCCAGGGTCGTAGCCCAGAATGCGAGCTGGAGCGCCCACAAGGCGGTAAGGGCGAGATTGCGATCGGGGTTCGTCAAACCTAGCCCGACCAGCGAGACCACGACACCGAGTTGAGACAGAAGGATCCAACTCCGCCATCGGCCCCACACCCGGCCGAAGCCCGGAACGGTCAGGCGGTCGAGCATGGGCGCCCAGGCGAATTTGAAGGTCGGCAAGAGCGAGACCCAGGCGAAGAACGCCAAAACGCCAAGAGACGCGCCGTTGTTGCTCAGGCGCAGGAACAAAACGGATGAGAAAAGCAGGAACGGGAGCCCTGAGGAGAAACCCAGCAGGCCGAACAGTCCGACCGTCCGGCGGCTCACGCCGGTGTCGCGCTCGATACCGGTCGCGGTAGCGTCCACCTGCACCCCCCGGATAATATCTATGCTCTAAGGAGTACTCGACTTGACGGCAGGCGAGAAGCCATTGATGGCCCTAGAAGCGGCGGAGGCGCCCGAGTTGGTGCGCCGGATGCTCGCCGCCAACCGTACGGTTCTCGCCGAACTCGGCGAGTCTTTGCGCCGGCAACCCCCCTCGGTCGTATTGACCTGCGCGCGCGGAAGCTCCGATCACGCAACCCTGTTCGGCAAATACCTCATCGAGCAGTATCTGCGCTTGCCGGTTTCATCGATGGCGCCGTCCGTGGTGTCGGTCGCCGGTGCGCCGCCACGAGATCTGCGCACGGCGCTCGTCGTCGCGGTTTCACAATCGGGCCGCAGCCCGGACATCATTGCCGCCGTTACCGCAGCCGCCCAAGCCGGGGCGCGCGTCGTCGCGATCGTCAACGATGCGGGCTCTCCGCTAGCCCAGGCGGCCTCACTTGTCGTGCCTCTTCATGCCGGCGCGGAAAGAAGCGTCGCGGCGACAAAGACCTGTATTGCAAGCCTCGCCGCCATCGCTGATTTGGTGCACCACTGGTCGAACAATGCGGCCTTGGCCGCAGCGCTCAGGAACTTGCCTTCGGATCTGGGCGACGCCGCGCTGTTGGATTGGTCCGCCATGACGAGCTCCTTCCTGACCGCGCACAATCTTTTTGTCGTCAGCCGCGGCGCGGGTTTCGGCGTCGCGCAGGAGATGGCACTGAAGCTGAAGGAAACCTGCGCGCTGCACGCCGAAGCGTTCAGCGCGGCTGAAGTCGAGCACGGCGCGGCCGCGATCGTACGCGACGGACTTCCGGTCCTGATGTTGGCGCCGCCCGATCAGGCGGGGCCGGAAGTCATCGCACTTGCGGAACGATTTGCGCAGCGCGGCGCGGAGGTGCTGTGCGCAGGCCTTGAAATCTCGGCAAATGGCGTGACGGCGCTGCCCGTGCCTGGCGGTCTCGGCGCGCTCGCGCCCATTGTCTGGCTGCCGAGCTTCTATGCCTCCGTGGTAGAACTGTCTCTCGCTCGCGGACTGGATCCGGACCGCCCGCCCTACCTCAACAAGGTCACCAGGACAGTATGAACCGCTTTGCACTCGTAGGTGCACGTATTCTGATACCGGCCGGCTTCATTGGCGGTCATGCATTAGTTGTCGACGACGATCGTATTGCCGCGATCGTGCCGCAAGGCGAGGTGCCCAGCGACTGCGAGCACGTCGACCTCAAAGATGGCGACCTGCTGCCCGGCTTCATCGATTGCCAGGTGAACGGCGGCGGCGGCGTGCTTTTCAATGATTTGCCGACTGTGGAAGGGATCAGAGCCATTGGCGCGGCGCACCGGAAATTCGGTACCACAGGGTTTCTGCCGACACTCATCAGCGATGACCTTGCCGTCATGGACAAGGCCATCGATGCCGTGGAAGAGGCCCTTGCCCAGCAAGTGCCCGGTGTCCTCGGCATTCATCTCGAGGGGCCATTCCTCAATCCGTCGCGCGCCGGCATCCATGACCGCCAGCGCATCCAGAAAATAGACGACAGCGCCATTGCAAGACTCACGCGCCTGTGTGGCGGCCGAACCGTCGTCACCCTCGCTCCGGAATGTGCACCGCCCGGCACGATTGCCGCGCTCAAGGCCAAGGGCGCCATCGTCTGCGCGGGCCATAGCGCGGCCAGTTACGATGAGACGCGGTGTGCGCTGGCGGAAGGGCTGTCGGGCTTCACGCACCTCTTCAATGCAATGACGCCGTTCACGAGCCGGGAGCCCGGAATGGTCGGCGCCGCGCTGGAAGACCAAGCGAGCTGGTGCGGATTGATCGCCGACCTGCACCACGTTCATCCCGCATCCATTGCCGTGGCATTGCGCGCCAAGGGATGTGAGAACTTTATTCTGGTGACCGACGCCATGCCGACGGTGGGGTGGGACGGCACAACTTTCATGCTCGGGAAGACTCCAGTCACGGCCAGGGATGGACGGCTCACGGGACCGGATGGAACCCTTGCCGGCGCGCACCTCGACATGGCCAGGGCCGTGCGCAATATGATGTCCGACGTCGGCCTTGAGCCGGCGAAGGCTGTGGCCTTGGCAAGCGCCTCACCCGCTGCGTTCCTGGGCATCGACGGCCTTCGCGGCCGGATTGCCCCGGGCCTCGCGGCTGATCTCGTCCACGTGGACAGCTGCACCGCTGACGGGATGGACGTGCTTGCGACCTGGATCGGCGGCGTGCGAGCCTGACCCCATGACGAAAACCGAAACCGTCAGCGCGCGTTACGCAACCCTCGATCTGTGGCCGACTGCCGATGCGGTCGAAGCCATGTTCGAGGGCCAGCTCTCTGCGGCCGCCGCCGTGCGATCAGCGACTGCAGTTATCGCCGCCGCGGCCGAAGCGGCCGCAAATCGCCTGCGCAGCGGAAAGGGACGCCTGATCTATGCGGGCGCCGGAACCTCCGGGCGCATCGCGCTGCAGGACGGTGTGGAACTTGGTCCCACGTTCGATTGGCCGGACAACCGGCTTGTCTACCTGTTAGCCGGGGGACAGCTAGCCATCACCGCCAGCGTCGAGGACGCCGAAGACGATGCCGACGATGGCGGCAGGCTGATCGCTGAGGCCAAAACCGGCGCCGATGACGTGGTCATCGGCGTTGCGGCATCCGGTCAGACACCGTTCACCGTCGCCGTAGTGGAAGCGGCGCGCAAATCCGGCGCGCTGACGATCGGCGTGACGGGCAATGCGGATACGCCCCTGCTGAAAGCGGCCGAGTTCGGCGTCCTGCTGCCGACCGGCGAAGAGGTCATCGCCGGCTCGACCCGGATGAAAGCCGGCACAGCGCAGAAGATCGCACTGAACCTGTTGTCCACGGCGGTCATGCTGCGCCTGGGTCTCGTGCACGGGAACCTGATGGTTGCCATGCGCTCCTCGAACAAGAAGCTGGTGCAACGCGCCATGGAGATCGTACGAGCGATTGCCGGCAGCTCGCCGGAGGCGGCGAAGGCCGCACTCATCCAGACCGACGGGGACATCCGCACGGCGGTGCTGGTGGCGCGCGGTGCAAGCCTCGAAGAAGCGCGCGCGGCGATTGCCGCGGCCAACGGCGTCTTGCGTCAAGCGATGAGCCGGAAATGATCGATCTCTATCTCGGCGTCGACGCCGGCGGCAGCCACTGCCGCGCGCGAATCGCGGACGCGAGCGGGAAGGTGCTGGGCGCCGGCGAGGCGGGACCGGCTAACGCGCGGATCGGCATGGAGAGGTTGCGCGCGACACTCATGGAGGCGTGCGGCCATGCGCTTCATCAGGCGGGGCTTCAAAACGCAGGAGAGCGAATCAGCGCCGGACTCGGCATTGCCGGAATATCGCGGCCCGGTGTCCGCGAAGCCCTGGCGAATTTGGATCTCCCGTTCGCGAAAGTACGCTGGGAGACGGACGCCGCCATAGCCAATCTCGGAGCTCACAACGGCGGCGACGGCGCGACCTTGATCCTTGGCACGGGCAGCATCGCCTATATCAAGGTCAACGGCGGGAGCTTCTCCATCGGCGGATATGGATTTCCCATCTCCGACGAAGGCGGCGGCGCGGCGCTTGGCCTCAGCGCGGTGCGGCACGCCTTGCGCGCCCTGGACGGGCGAACCAAGCCCACACCCCTGAGCGCGGCGATCACCAGTCGCTTCAGTCACGAAACGCCGCGGGTGATTGCGTGGATGGATATCGCGACACCCAAAGATTACGCGGCTTTCGCCCCCGTCGTCTTTGACTTCGCCGAAGCCGACGATGAGATCGCGCGTTCGATTGTGGAGAGCGCCGCGCTCCACGTCGAGACCTTCATCGAGACCATTTTCCTCAAGGGGGCACCGCGATGCGCTCTCGCCGGCGGACTGGCGCCGCGGATGTGCCCTTGGCTCCGGGAGCGCACCGCGGCCCGTCTGTCGCCGGCGATGGGCGACCCGCTTAACGGCGCGCTATTACTGGCGGGCCTGCGCAAGTCCCAATGAATATCCGTAAAGCCGAGCTCTCCGATCTTCCGGCGATTATTGAACTCCCTGAGGCTGATGCGCTCGCGGGCCGCCGCGACGTAAGTCTGCCCGAATATCAGAAAATGTTCTTGGCGATCTCCGAGGATCCAAATCAGCTGCTTGTCGTGGCCGAACTGGATGGGCCCATCATAGGCTGCGTGCAGATTTCCGTTATTCCCGGATTGTCGCGCGGGGCGTCCTGGCGCGGACAGCTGGAGGGAATGCGGATCCGTCGCGATTTCCGCGGTCACGGATACGGGCGTGAACTCGTCACTGGGTGATTGAACATTGCAGGGCGCGCGGGTGTTCCCTGGTCCAACTCACCACCGATCGAAATCGCGACGGCCCCGAGCGGTTCTACCAGCGCCTGGGTTTCCGCTCGACCCATCATGGAATGAAGCTGGAGCTTTGACGGAGGACGAAGGAATGAGGTTCGATCCCGCAGCTTTGCAAGAAATCGGCGCGGCGCATGTGGCCGACGCTCTGACCAAACTGAAATTGCCCAAGCGATTCGGTCCCCCGGAGATGAAACCCGCGTTCGGAACGCCCGGGCTCATGATCGGCCGCGCCCTTCCGGCCAAACATTTCGGGAGTGTCGATGTCTTCCTGGCCGCCTTCGAACATGCCGAGCCGGGGGATATCCTTGTCGCCGACAACGAAGCGCGCCTGGATGAAGGCTGCATCGGCGATCTGATCGCCGCAGAAGCAAAGCTCGCCGGCCTAGCGGCGCTGGTCATACACGGCGCCCATCGCGATACGGCCCAGCTGCGCGAGATTGGCCTTCCGGTCTGGAGCCTCGGCCACTTCCCGTTCGGTCCGACGCGCATGAGGCCGACGGCACCTGGCGACGTCATGCTCGGAAGTTTCGCCGTCACGGACCGCGACATCATCGTCGGTGATGAGGATGGCGTGATCGTCACCGAAGGCGAGACGATCGAAGAGGTATTGGGCGAAGCGGCACTGATCGCAGGACGCGAGGAGAAACAGCGTGCCGAGATGCGCACCGGGCGTACACTGCGCGAACAACTGAAGTTCGGCGACTTCATCAGGCAGCGCGCGGCGAACCCCGCGCTGAGCTTTCGCGAGCACATCAACAAAGTGCGCGGCGCCGTGGAGACCTAGACCGCACTCGTCGCAAACGTGGGCGGCGGGAGCCGGCCGAGGATCGCTTCGAGTGCGATCCCCTGGGCGAGGACCTGCAGATCTTCCCCGGGTCGCGCCTGGAGGCACAGTCCAACCGGCAAGCCATCCGCCATACCCGCGGGAATGCTGACGCCCGGCGCTCCGATGCGCGGCCCCCAGAACGTGTTGCAGGCGAGCGCATGAACTTCCTCAACCAGCTTGCCGTTCACCGAGATGAGTTGGCCGGCCGTATCGCCGTTCTCGTTGACCAACGGGGCGGTCACAAGAGAGGTCGGAAATGCGAGGCTGTGGATCTTGCTCGAGGTGAACGCAGCCTCGTAGGCGGCGGCGGCTTTGCGCGCGATGTCTATTTTTTGCTCCGGCGTGAGCGTCCGCGGTTCACGGCGCAAGGCGATCGGCACCGCCCATTCCTGGAATTTAGCCCGAGTGATGCCCGGCGCGTTTACCGCGAGCCATTCGTCGAATTCCTGGGCCCCTTCTGATCGTGCGAGCACGTCTCCCAAAATTCCATCCCATACGTTCGCGCCTTCGTCGAGGTTCATGAGCGCATGCAGATCAACTTCGACCAGCGTCGCGCCCGCATCCTTGAGACGCGCGAGCGCTGAGTCGAACACGGTCTTCACATTCGGCTGATGGGGATAGCGCTCCCAGTAGTCGGCGCGCGGCACTCCGAGTCTGATTCCTGCGGCTTTCAATGCCGGCGTGCGCTCGCCTGTAATCGCCTGGTCGATGAACGCCACATCGCTCAGCGTGCGCGCCATCGGCCCCAGGGTCAGCGTCACGACCGAGGTCGGCGGGACAACGCCTTCGCTGGAATAGCGCTTGCGCCAAGCCTTCGGGTTGTTCTTTCCCTCGATGAAATTCTGCAGAGAGTAGGTCGAAGGCCGGAGTCCGGCGATGCCGGACAGTGCCGCCGGCAGCCGTATGGACCCGCCGGTATCTTCCCCGAGTGCGGCTGGCACAATCCGCGCCGCCACCGCGGCGGCGCTGCCGCCGCTCGATCCGCCGGAGATTCGGCGAAGATCGTACGGATTGCGTGAGGCGCCGAAATAGCGGTTCGTTCCGGTCGCCCCGCCGGCGTAATTGGCTTTGGCGAAGATAATAGCGCCGCTGTCCTGGAGTTTCTGAACCACAGGAGCGCTACGCGGAGCGACACGGTTGCCGAGTGCGGCCCGCGGCACCGCCGCCGTGGTCGGATAACCGGCGACGTCCGTGTGATCCTTCACCACCATCGGAAGGCCGGCAAGCGGACCGGGCTTTGCACCGCCCGCCCGTGCCTTGTCCACCGCAGCGGCCTCGCTGAGGACGCGCGCGGGGTCGATGGCGACGATGGCGTTGATGTTCTTGTGCTGATCGAGATGGCGCAGGAGGGCGGAGACATAAGTCTCGGCGCGCAGTTCCCCTTTACGGATGCGTTCGACGACGTCGACGGCACCGAGTTCGAGAAGCCCGCCTGTCTCTTGAGCCGGAACCGCCGAAACCACCGGTGCTGCGGCGCCCGCCGGCGTGGCCATCAGAGGAAACGCCGCGGCTGATGTTTTCATCAGCGCGCGGCGCGAAAGCTTCCCTACCCCCATAACGGCCCTGCGCTACGGAGCGGCGGCGATCCAGAGCAGCGCCCAAGGACCGTCGATGGGCGTACCGACATCGACCACGGTGTTGGCATCGTGGCTCATGACGTATTGGTAGGAGTCATTGCCATTGATGTCGCCGGGCGCTTTGTCGCCATCGTAGGTCCACAGGGCGTACCCGCGCTGAGTCCACTGTTTGCTTCCGTCTTCGCGGGTCATCACGCCCCAGTCGCCCCAGGGCTTGGCGTCGGCAGGCGCGAGGAACGGACGCCACTTTTCGCAATCGATGGTGCAGCGCGGGTTGGTGCCGAGGTCACGGCCGACGGCCGGGCGGATCGGATCGCCCCGCCGGAGCGAGTGCCCGCTGCCCGACTGGAAGATATGGCTGTTGCGGCGATAGAGAGTCTGACCGGTGGCCGTCGCCAGGACTTTGCCCAGCTTCGAAGTATGCTGAACGGTCACCTCTGGCGGCGCGTAGTAGCGCCGGTGAGCGGCGATTTCGAACATCTTATGCGCGCCGATGCCGTTCGCGTCTCCGAACAAGAGGTCGCCGGAATACGTGAACAATGCGCGGCCCTTGTAGGTCCATTGCGTGACGCCGTCCTCGCGGGTGCCGACCCCGAAGTCTCCGCGGGTGAAGGCGATACGCGGCGCAATCAGCGGCTTCCATGCGTCGCGGCACGCGTCGGTGGCACAGGCCTTCATCGATTGCTGCGGCGTGCCGTTGAAGGCGTAAAGCGACTTGCCCGTGGATTCATCGACCAGAACCATGGCCATGGCGTCTTCGACTTCACGGATCTCGAAGCCGCCCGGCAGCGCGACATCTTCCACCGGATACATCTGCACGGCATGCCAGCCTTCCGGCAGCGGTTTGTCTTTCGGGATAGAGGAACTGGTGCGGCCACGCGGCCCGATGCCTTCGCCGCGGCCGTAGCGCGCCGGGCTGTTGCCGCCGACCGAGCCGGGATCCTTATCCCCGACGTAAGTGTAGACCGGCTTGTTCTTGAAGGCCCATTGCGAGGCGCCGTCCGAGCGCTTGATCACCGACCAATCGACCGTGCCGACGGCGCCGGCCGGAGCGACGGCCGGGATCCAGGTCTTGGCACATTCGTCGACGCAGGTGGACTGGCCGGGCAGGTCCTTGTCGTAGGTATAGAACGTCAGGCCTTCGGCGTTGGCGTAGACGATTTTATCGCGCGGCAGCTTCGTCGCGGCCGTCTTGCTGAGGCTGTAGCCGGCGGCCAGGCCGAGGGGCTGGTGCGTGATCCCTTGGGGCGTCGCCAACGGTGAAAATTCCACCGGCGCCGTACGCTGCGCCGACATCGCCGCGCCGCCGACCATCAGCGCCAGGGCGGAAATTCCGCCGATCCAGAATACGGAACGCTTGCTCATGACAATCTCTCCCGTTGACTAAATGGCTTTAGGCGCATCGGCGATCACTTCCGTGATCGTGCGCGTCGTTTTGTTGGACCGGTCGCCCCATTCGTTGAGCGGCACGCCCATGATCTGTTGGACCGTGAGGCCCACACGCGTACACGGATCGCCGGCCGCCGAGACATGGATGCCGGTCTTGACCCGCCCGCCGGCGCGGCCGGCGGTCATGATCGGGATGTTCTCGATGGAATGGGTGCGGGCGTCCTCGTGGTCGGTCTGCCACAGCACCAGGGTGCGATCCAGCAACGTGGCGTCGCCTTCCTTGACGCTGTCGAGCGCCGTCAGGAATTCCGCGAAGACCTGATTCGCCGTGGTCAGGAACTTGAACACCTCTTTCTGATAGCCGAGCGACTGATCGACGGATTCCTCGTGGGTGGCAATGTGCCAGCTGTAGGAACTGCCGGCCCGGCGCCAACCGAGCGATCCGACGCCGACGTTGAAAACGCGGGTTTGGCCGCAGGCCAGCGTATGCGCAAGGAGCTTGGCGAACAGCTTGCCGTTGGTGACGACGTCCTCGATGACGCTGCCGGGCTTCGCTTCGTCGGTCTTTTCCGGGACCGTGCAGGCAGCCATCGGCGCGGGTTTTTCCAGCTCCAACGCCAGCTGCTGTTCGAGCTCACGCACCGAGGTGAAGTATTCGTCGAGGCGAGCGCGATCGGAAGCGTCGAGCTGTCTGACGAGGTCCTGGCGCTGATCCCCGACATAGGACAGTACGCTCTTGCGCGCCATCACCAGCGGATCGGGCGTGAAATCGGCGGCATTGGGGTCCTTGAAGTCGGGCCCGAAGACGCGCGAATAAAGCGCCAGCGGCGAAGGCTCGGCCGGATTGACGGAGTTGCCGCTGCGGCGGCTCCAGCTGCGGCGAGAGCCGTCGAGGTTCACTTCGAGCGAGCGGAAGCGCGTACGGTTACCGATGACGTCGGCGATCTTCATGTCCAGGCTGGGGCCGACCACGCCGTCGAACACGCCGCCGGTGGTGGCGATTTCCACGGTCGAGGTGTGGGTCTCGTGCGGCCGGCCGTCGAGGAAGTACCGCATGCCGCTGAAGATGTTCATGCGGTCACGGAATTTGTCGAAAACCTTGAGCTGGACATTGTTCTCGTAGCCCGAGCCCACTTTCGCCGGCATCCACATGCCCGGATTGAAGCCGAGCGCCTGGAACCAATGGCCGAAGCAGACCGGCAGCGCGGCGCCGGTGGCAGCGAGCGCTGTCCCGTTGTTGTTGAGGAAGCAGTTCAGGAACGGAATACCGACGGTCGCGGCGACACCGCCGAGGGTTCCGCGGAGCACCGTTCTGCGTGGCAGTTTGGCCATCAAGACCTCCGTTATTGCACGTTGGTGGAGCGCGCGTTCGTCGCAGCCTGGGTCTGTTCGACCGCAGGCGCCGGCGCGCGATAGTACTCAGGGCTCAAGGCGATACGGCGCATGAGCTCGGGAACGACATACTTGTCCTTCGCGAAGTTCTTTTTCAGCTCGGCGACCCAAGCTGTTTCAGGACCTGAAAGCGTGCGGCCCATGGCGTAAGCCGAGAGACGGTCGACGAGACAATTGGTCGCCGACGGATTTTGCGCAAGGGCGCGTCCGAGCTCGGCCGCCCCGTCGAAGGCAACGCCATCGAGCGAACCCTTGGTATCAGGGCGCACGCCGTTCTCGGTCTCCCGGAAGGCGCCGCTGCCGTCGAAATTCTCAAGCGCAAGGCCCATCGGATCGGTGATTTTATGACAGCCGGCGCACATCGGTTCGCTCGCGTGGGCGGTCAGGCGGTCGCGCGCCGTGCGATAAACCGGGCTGTTCACCTCTTGCACCAGAGTGAAGGTGACATCGCCGGGAGGCGCCGGAACCTTTTGGCAGAGCATGATCTCGCGCAGCGCCTTGCCGCGCAGCGTCGGCGAGCTGCGGCCGGGGTGAGAGTGCAAGGCCAGAAAGCTGAGGTGGGTCAGAATTCCCGCGCGCGAATCGTCCGCCGGAAATTCGAACGCCTGCCAGCTATCGGGCGAGCCGTTCGGAACGTCGTTGATCAGCGGCACGCTATAGACCGAGGCCAAGGCCTGCGTCAGGAAGGTCTTCCGCGTGGTGAAGATCTCACGATAGTCGGCGCGCTGGCGCACAAGCACATCGGCCACCGTGCGCAAGGTCTGCTGCTGAGCGTCGGCCGCTACGATGGAATCGAACTTCGGATAGAGCGTCGCATCCTTTGCGAGGGCCCCAAGACTGTCGAAGCGGAACATGTCGGCAAAGAAGGCACTGACGCCCGCTTCAAGGCGCGGAGAGGCGATCATGCGATCAACGTGACGCGTCAGGCCGCGCCGAGTGTCCAACTCGCCCTTCTCGGCGGCTTCCAGCAGCGAGGCATCGGGCATGGAATTCCAGAGGAAGAAGCTGAGACGCGAGGCCTTGGAATAGGCGTCGAGACGATACTGCCCGCGCTTCTCAGGATCCGGCTCGACCGTGACCTGCCGGAACAGGAACTGCGGCGAAGACAGCAGGCCGCTGAGCGAGAGCGACAGCCCGGTGTAGAAGTCCTTGGTCTCCTTGGCTCCGACATTCGCCGCGGCAACGAAACGTTGGCTTTCGGCGTCTGTCAGCGGACGACGGAACAGGAGCCGGCCGACGCCGGTGAGGAACTGCTTGGCGCAAGCGTCGTCAGGCGCATCGGCCGACTGCGGCTTGCACGGAATCATGATGTCGCGGTTGCGTTCGCTTACCACCTGACCGGCAATCGCACGCGCCATGATATCGAACTGCTGCATTCCGGCGGATGAGACGCTGACGCGGCCGGTGCCTATTTCGATCAGGTCGTTGACGCGCACATCCGGCTCAAAGCGGCCGCCGAGTTCGATCGATGGCCCGAACACTTCGTCGATGATGTTTTCATATTGCGTCGGCGTGAGACGGCGGATGACGGCTTTGCCGGCCGCTTGCGCCGGAGCGGCGGCGGGAGCCGCCGCGGACGCTTGCCGCTCGCTCGTGACAGCAGCACCCGCGATCAGGGCCACGGCGGCGGCGCCGAAGGCCCAACGCGCCGGCATTCTGGTGATCGAACTGATTTTCATTCCAAACTCTTCTAACGCGCTGCGATTGAGGTGGGCTTCGCCGGGAGAACGAACGCCGGCACGGCCTGAATGTAATAGGTCGCCGAGATCGACCACTTGACGCCGTCCTTCTCGCCGGCATCGGCGTGGCGCCGCATGAGATGGTACATGCCGGGCAGTTCCGGGCTGAAGTTGTTCTCGGAATCGAAATTGCCGTTGCCGAGGGCGAAATAAATTTGCTCGATCGGCTGATAGCCGCCGATGAGTCCGTCAAGAGAACCGTCGGCGTTTTTCTTGAGACGCACGTGGAAGTTCTCCATCTCGAAGCGCGGGAAGAGCAGCGCATCGGAGAAATTCCGGTAAGGGCCGGGCTCGGTGATGGTGATCACGCCGTCCTTGATCATGCCTTTATAGACATTGTTTGCGACACGCGGATCGGGGTCGGCGCGGAAAGTCATGTCGTAGCGCGCGCTGCCGTTGCCGTTGTACTTCGTCGGTTCCATGGCCCGGGAAATGGCTATGGTCACCGGTCCGTCCCCGTCGAGGTCTTCAGCCGACAACGTGATCGTCCACGCCGGCGCAATCCCCTTGATCGCGGTCCACATGAATTGCCAGAAAGCAGAGCCTTCTCTCAACGTGGCGCGCATGGGCTCGATGCAACCGAGCACGCGCGCCATCTCGTGGTCGACCCCTTTCTCGCCGGTCATGGGATCCTCGAAATCGTCGGCACTGACCTGGCCGTCGAGATTGAACCCGTAGGCCAACTTGCCTTGATTCACTTTGAGCTTCGGATCGACGACGGCGTACGGATGGACGAAGCCGTTCACCGGCTTGCCGTCAATGCGGCCGCGGTAATGCATGAGATTGCCGACGCGGTCCTTGTCCCAACCGCCTTCCTCGCCTTCGACATAACCTTCCATCAGGCTCGCGATCTCGCGCGCGCTGAAACCAAGAGCGGCGAGGTTCTGCTCGTACTGCTCTTTGATTTTTGGATTGAGGCCGTCGGGACAATCCTTGTCCGTCGTGTTCATCGCATGCCAGAAGCCCGACATGACGTAACTGCGCGTCTCAAGGGCGAGAGCTTCGCCCGCAACGAAAATGGAAACCACGGCGAGTGCCGTGCCGCATAAAAATCGCATTAACATCCTCCCGACGGACAGGCTACCTCGCTCCGGCCTCACCCGCACTAACTAAGAGAGGGTCCGGCACGGCGTTTCCGCCCTACTCCGAAGCGCAGAGTTTACACCGAACCGCGGGGTTAGGAGAAGCACGGGCACGTTGTCATTCGTTAAAATATGGATTTCATTCAAATGGCGGATGTGGCGCCCGGCACTGGCGCGGGCTTTCCCACCGCACGTCGAAGCCGGCCACCCCGCCCCGACTGCCGCGTGAGACGCGGCGTCTCTGGGGCTAAGTGCCTGTTCAACATAACGTATACTGAGCTGCGGCGCGCCGCGGCTCGCGGCCAGGGCGCGAATTGTAACCGTGCCTCTAGGTTCTGACTTGGCTCATGAGCCCCAGAGGCTGGCCATCGGGATCGCTAAAGAAGGCCATCCACTCCTCGGTGCCGTCCTGATGCCGATGAATCACGTGCGGTTCGCTGACGAAGACCGCGCCCCTCTCCTTGAGGGCCGCAACCGCTGGGTGGATCTGCCCGACGCGAAAATAGAGAATCGAATTTTCCTTCGCCCCTTCCGCCTGCTGCAGGAAAAGGCGCACGCCGTCGCAGTCGAAAAACGACAGTGGGCCGAAGGTGTAGAGATGCGGAAGGCCGAGCACGTCGCGGTACCATGTGGTCGCCGACGCGATATCGCCGACGCGACGCGCAACTTGGCCGACAGGCCCGAGCTTGAAATCGCCCATGTGCTCACCTCGCTCCGCGTTCGGACACCGCCAAGGGAGCGGCATCGCCGGCTTGTGCATATCGCCTTTGCCGATTGGTCATCCCCCGGCGCACTCCACCATCATCATAAAGGAAAGCGCGTGAGGGCGTCACCGTTCTCAACGCCTGCGGAGGCCGGCGCAGTCCCCTTTGTCGGCGTCTCATTTTCGCCGGATTTGGCCGTGAAAGGTTGGTCGATTCTTGTTGTTCACGTAAGGGGGAATCCACCGATGCGTCAGCGCTTATTCTATAAGCCGCCAAAGAAATGGCCGCGGATGATTTGGGGAGCGGTTCTCGGACTCGTTCTTGGCGTGATTTTCCTGCGCGCCGGCCTCGGGACCGCGGCGCCCGACGCGTACTGGCTTCTGCCCCTGACCCTGGCCGTACCCGCCGGCGCTTGCGGCGGCTACCTGTTCGCCCTCCTCGACCCGATGCGCGCACGCGGCCAAGGTGTGCTTGCCAACATCCTCGGGTGCGCACTGTACCTCGCGCTCGTCAGCGCGGCTTTCGCGGTCGGGCTGAACGCCGTGCATTAAACACCATATTCGGGGCACAATTCGCTGGCAGCTTCAGGGCATGAAGCTTGTCACTTTCTTATATTGCGCCCTGGGTGTCGCAAGCAGCGCGGCAGCTGAACCGTTGTTCCCGCCTCCGGCCGATCCCTCTGCTCCGAAGTTCGAAATCGAGCGCGATTGGAGCGGTCAGCTGCGGCCCCGCTACAAGGCTCCGCAGGCGGAAGAGCCGCTGTCGAGCCCCGTGATCACGCCGGAGCAGCCGCGCACGGCGCGGCGCGCCGAACCCGCGCCCAAGATCGAGGTGTGGGAGGAGGACCCGCGCCAGTCCGACCGGACGCGGGAAAGCCGAAGCGCATCGCGCGATCGCGGCGATATCGTCATAGAGGACCGCGACTTCCGGTCCTATGACCGGGACGACCGCTCGTATGAGGGCACCCGCAATCGCGAATGGGAGCGGCGCGAACGGCGCCGTGCGGAACGGGCGTGGCGCGAACAGGAAAAGGCCGAGCGTGAATTCGCGCGGCGCGAACGCCGTGCGCGCGAGCCGTTCGAAGAAGAGTATTTCGACGACACCTACGACGACGAGGACTATTGGCAAGACCGGCGGCGGTACCGTCGCTGACCGTCAGACGCCCGCCGGCCGTCCTGTCGGTCGCGGCCTTGCCGTGAAAATGAGCGTCAGCGCGAGGAGCCCGCAGAGGCCGGTGAAGGCAACCACCGCCGGCCAGCCGCCGTGCTCCCACATCCACCCTCCGGCCGTCCCGCTGATGCTGGACCCCAGATAGTAGAAGAGAAGATAGAGCGCGGACGCGTGCCCCGTGGCCTCGCCCGCGAGGGGACCGACGGAGGCGCTATTGACCGCGTGGACAATGAAGTAGCCGATGGTCATCACCACCAGCCCGATGACGACGACGATCAGCGGGTCTGCCAGTGTCAGTAATGTTCCACATATCACGGCCGCCAGGCTGCAAAGCAAGAGCGGGCGGGCGCCGAAGCGATCGGCCAGCGCCCCACCGATCGACGACGAGACCGCGCCCAGACCGTAAGCAAGAAAGATTGTGCTGATGGCGGCTTGGCTGAGGAGGTAGGGCGCCTGGCTGAAACGGAAAGTCGTGTAGTTGAAGAGCGTCACAAAAACGCTCATGGCGAAGAAGGCGCAGAAGTAGATGCGCAACAAACCCGGGGTGCAAAGGTGACGTCGGAAGATGCTGAGATGCATGCCGACGTTCAGGCCGGGCCGGCGAATGAAATTGCGCGACGGCGGCAAGAGCAGGCGAAACCCGACGGCCGCGGCGAAGCAATAAAGAGAGAGTACGACGATCGAGACGCGCCACGACAAGAATTCGCTGAGGATGCCCATCCCGATCCGGCCCATCATGTCGCCGATCGCGGTACCGGCGACATAAAGTCCCATCGACCGCCCGAGATGCGCGGGCTCGATCTCCTCGGCGACATAGGCCATGGCGACCGCGGGCAAGCCGCCGAGGACGAATCCCTCGAGGGCGCGCGCGGCGAGGATGGTGTGCCAGTCAGGTGCAATGCCGGCGATAAGATTGAACATCGCCGCGAGGGCCATGGAGGCGAACATCAGGCCGCGCCGGCCGATCGCCTGGGAGAAGGCGGCGCCGGCGGCGACCGAGACCGCAAGCGTGCCCGTGGCAAGGGAAAGGGTGAGCGAGCTTTCCGCCGGCGATACGCCAAAGTCGGCGGCAAACAGCGGCAGCAGAGGTTGCACGCAATAGAGCATCGAAAAGGTCGCAAAGCCGGCGAGAAAGAACGCGGCGCCGGTCCGCCGGTACTCGGACGTTGCGAAGTTTATCCAGACGGGTGTGGGAGAGTTCATCGGAAAACGAAAGTTTGCGAACGGCGGACCAATTTGCAATGTCAATTTGCGGCGCCCAAATAAGTTGCTAAGGAAACGCCGCCATGACCGGGAACACCGCACCGCTGAAAGACCACCGGCTACCGGCATCGTGGGCGCCGCTCGTGATGCCGCTCATCCTTTCGGTTTTCATGAGCTTCATTGTGTCCGGCATTGCGACCTTGCGCGCCGTCGGGATCCCGCAGGATTTCTTCGGCGTGTGGATGAGCGCCTGGGGCGTGAGCTGGCTGGTCGCCTATCCGACCCTGCTCGTCGTTCTTCCCATCGTCCGCAAGCTCGTCAGCCTCATCGTCCGGCCGCAGCGAAACCAACGATGGAGCCGCGCGCCCGCGCCATCATCGATTTCTGGTTCTCGGAAAAGGTGGTCGCCGAGCAACTTTGGTTCCGGGCCGATGACGCGTTCGACCGCAGCATCCGCGACGGATTCGCAACCGATTATGAGAAGGCGGCGGACGGACAGTACGACCGCTGGCGCGACGCAGCCGAAAGCACGCTCGCCCTTCTCATCGCCCTCGACCAGTTTCCGCGCAATCTGTTCCGCGGTACGGCGCGCGCCTTCGAGAGCGATGCCAAGGCGCAGCAGATTGCCGCTCTTGCGGTGGAGCGCGGATTCGACGCCCAGGTTGCGCCGCATCGGCGCCTGTTCTTTTATATGCCGTTCCAGCATGCCGAGGATCCGGCGATGCAGAAGCGCAGCGTGGAACTGATCAAGCCCTTGGAGAACGCGATCCCGGGCGTGGGCTACTACGCCGACCGCCACGCGGCCCTGATCACCGCGTTCAGGCGCTTCCCGCACCGGAACGCGGCCTTGGGCCGGACGAGCACGCCGGCAGAGATGGAGTATCTCGCCAAGACGCCCAACGAGTTCGGTTAACGCCCGCGCGCGGTCAGGTGATCGAGCGGCAGCGCGCCGCGATGGCTGATCTCCTTGAGGACAAACCCGGAGCGCACTTCAGCAACTCCGGGAAGGGAAATCAGCTTCTTTGTCGTGAAGTCGGAGTAGGCCTCCATGTCCACCGCGACGACATCAAGCAGATAGTCGTGGGAACCGGTCATGAGGTAGCAAGAGATCACCTCGGGCAGGCGTATGACCCGGGCGATGAACTTCTCGGTGGCGGCCTCGGACTGACGCTCGAGCTTCAATTCGACGAAGGCGCGAATGCCGAGCCCGATGGCGCGCCGATCGATGATCGCCTGATAGCCTTGGATTACACTTTGCTCCTCGAGCGCGCGCACGCGGCGCAGGCACGGCGACGGCGAAAGACCGACCTTCTTTGCAAGCTCGAGATTGGAGAGTCCGCCGTTGTCCTGGAGCGCGGCGAGAATTTTGAGATCGAACGTATCGAAAGGCATGCTTCCCCCGATTGCGCAATTGTTTCGTGCTGCGCAATTTTGTGCCGATGGTAGGCCGCGGAGGCCGCAATTAGCAACAATAGTGCGGAGGCTGCGCGTTATAATTGTCGGATATTCCAACCAGCGGAGGTTTCATGCTTGCCCGCCCCGACTGCGCCCAAATTTCAACCGCCAACCCCATGGGAACCGACGGCTTCGAATTCGTCGAGTATACGGCGGAGGACCCGAAGCAACTGGGCCAGGTGTTCGAGTCCCTCGGTTTCGTGAAGGTGGCGAAGCACCGGTCGAAGGACGTCGTGCTTTACCGTCAGGGCGACATCAACTTCATCGTCAATGCGGAGCCGAAAAGCAGAGCCCAACGTTTCGCGCGCGAGCACGGCCCGAGCGCCTGCGCGATGGCGTTTCGCGTGGCGGACGCGGCCTATGCCCACAAGCGCGCGCTGGAACTGGGCGCCGCCGATGCCCCGAGCACCGTCGGGCCGATGGAACTCAATATTCCGGCGATCGAGGGTATCGGCGGCTCGCAGATCTATCTCGTCGACCGGTATAAGCGCGGGTCGATCTACGACGTCGACTTCGTGTTTGACGAACAAGCCGCGGCCAATGTCGAGGGCGCGGGCCTCACCGAGATCGATCACCTGACCAACAATGTCTACAAGGGGCGCATGGAATTTTGGGCAGACTTCTATTCGCGCCTCTTCAATTTCCGCGAAATCCGCTACTTCGACATCGAGGGCAAACACACCGGGCTCAAGTCCCGCGCCATGACCGCGCCTTGCGGCAAGATCCGCATCCCCATCAATGAGTCCTCGGACGACGCCAGCCAGATCGAAGAATATCTGCGCCGCTATCGGGGCGAAGGCATCCAGCACATCGCTCTGTCGACCAAGGACATCGTCACGACCTACGACATCCTGAAGGCGAAGGGCGTGCGTTTCATGGACCCGCCGCCGGACACCTATTACGAAATGGTCGAGAGCCGGCTGCCGGGCCACGGCGAAGACATCGGCCAACTGCGCCCGCGCGGTATTCTGCTCGACGGGCACACCGACGATCGCGAGAAGCGCCTCTTGCTCCAGATCTTCACGGACACGATGATCGGGCCGATCTTCTTCGAGATCATTCAGCGCAAGGGCGACGAAGGCTTCGGCGAGGGCAACTTCAAGGCGCTGTTCGAATCCATGGAAGAAGATCAGATCCGCCGCGGCGTCCTGCAGGTGGCGAAGTAATCGGGGCCGCCATGACAATGCTCAAAGGCATCCACCACGTCGCCTACCGCTGCAAGGACGCCAAGGAGACGGTGGACTTCTACCGCGACGTTCTCGACATGGAGTTCCAGGTGGCTTTCGCGGAGGACCACGTGCCGTCGACCGGCGCCTACGACCCCTATATGCATGTGTTCCTGGACGCCGGGAACGGCAACGTGCTCGCGTTCTTCGAGCTGCCGCAGCAGAAGGCCATGGGCCGCGACCAGAACACGCCGGAATGGGTGCAGCACATCGCCTTCAAGGTCGACGACGTCGAGACCCTCGATCGGGTGAAGGCCAAGGCGCTGGCCAAGGGCATCGAGGTGCTGGGCCCGACCGACCACGGCGTCTTCAAGTCGATCTATTTCTTCGATCCCAACGGCCATCGCGTCGAGCTCGCGGTCGATACCGGCACGCCGGAAGAACAGGCCGAGCTTAAACGCGTGGCCCCCGCCATGCTCGAGGAGTGGAGCCGGACCAAGAAAGCGCCACAGCACGCCGCCTGGGTGCACGAAAAAGCGCGCAAGGCTCACGGCAAATGAAGCTCGCCTCGTTGAAACACGGCCGCGACGGACGGCTCGTCGTCGTTTCGCGCGACCTTTCGTCCTATCTCGACGCCGGCGCGCGTTATCCCACGTTGCAAGCGGCGCTGGACGACTGGCGCAATGCGGAGCCGCAACTGCGCCGTCTTGCGGACGCCATCGCGAGCGGTACGGCCGCGACCAAGCCGTTCTCGGCGGAAGAATGCGCAGCGCCCCTGCCCAGGGCCTACCACTGGGTCGACGGCAGCGCTTACATCGTGCACGTCGAGCTGGTGCGAAAGGCCCGCGGCGCCGAGGTGCCGGAGAGCTTTTACTCCGATCCGCTGGTGTATCAGGGCGGCAGCGACGACATGCTCGGCGCGCGGGATCCGATCGTCGTGGTTTCGGAAGACATGGGTGTCGACCTCGAAGCCGAGGTGGCGGTGATCACCGACGATGTCCCGATGGGAACCAACGCGGCCGAGGCAAGCAAGCACATCAAGCTGGTGATGATTCTGAACGACGTCACCTTGCGCAACGTGATCCCGGCGGAACTCGCCAAGGGCTTCGGCTTCTACCAGGGCAAGCCATCGACGGCCTTTTCGCCGGTGGCGGTGACGCCGGACGAACTCGGAAGCGCCTGGGACGGCGGCAAGCTTTCGCTGCCTCTGATCAGCACCGTGCGTGGAAAGCCCTTCGGCCGGCCGAATGCAGGCACCGATCTGACCTTCGACTTCCGCCAGCTGATCGCCCATGTGGCGAAGACGCGCAAGCTCGGCGCCGGCACGATCATCGGATCGGGCACGGTGGCGAACCGCAATCACGATGACGTCGGGTCGTCGTGCATCGCCGAGCGGCGCTGCATCGAGACCATCAGGGACGGAAAGGCCTCGACGCCGTTCCTCAAGTTCGGTGATACGGTGCGCATCGAAATGCTGGATGCGAGCGGCCATTCGATCTTCGGGGCGATCGAACAGACGGTCAAACCATATGCTTGAGCTTTACGACTATGTCCGCTCGTCGGCGGCTTACCGGGTGCGCGTTGCGCTTGCGCTGAAGGGACTCGAGGCCACCAGGAAGGAGATCCACCTGGTGAAGGACGGCGGAGCCCAGCACGGCGCGGCCTATAAGGCGATCAATCCGCAAGAGCTGGTGCCGGCCCTGACCCTCGACGGGACGACGCTGACGCAGTCGCTCGCCATCATCGAGTTTCTGGATGAGCGTTATCCCGCGCCGGCGCTCCTGCCGGCAGATTCCCTTCATCGCGCCGTCGTACGGGCGATGAGCCTGGCGGTGGCGGCGGACATCCATCCGATCCAGAACTTGCGGGTGCTCAATTACCTGCGCACGGAACTGGCGCAGCCCGAGGAGAAGGTGACGGCCTGGGCGCGGCACTGGATCATGTCCGGCTTCGGCGCGCTGGAAGAGCTGGTCAAACGATCACCGCAGCAGGGCGTCTACTGCTTCGGCGATACCGTGACCATGGCCGACATCTGTCTTGCGCCGCAGATGGTGAACGCCCGCCGCTTCCGCTGCGACCTCGCGCCGGTGCCGCGGCTCGCCGCGATCGATGCGCGATTGCGGGCGCTGCCGGCCTTTGCGCAAACCACTTCGGAAACGAGCGCCTAACTACTCGGCCGGCGCAGGAGCGGGCGAGGATTTACGGCGGCGCATGCGTCCCATCCACGCTTCGAAGCGATCGATATAGACGAACACGACCGGCACGATCAAAAGGCTGAGCGCCGTCGATGTGATCAAGCCGCCGATCACCGCCACGGCCATGGGCTGACGGAAGCTCGAGTCCTCACCGAGACCGAGGGCGATCGGTATCATGCCGGCGATCATGGCCACCGTCGTCATGACGATCGGACGCGCCCGCTTCCGGCACGCCTCCATCAGCGCGGCGTGCACCGAGAGACCGTGGTCCTTCACACCCATGACCGCGTAGTCCACCAGAAGTATCGAGTTCTTGGTGACGATGCCCATAAGCGTCACGAGACCGATCATCGCCGGCAGACTGAGCTCGATCCGCCCGATCAGGAGGGCGAGGAAAGCGCCGCCCGCGCACAACGGGATCGCCGAGAGGATGGTGACCGGCTGCAGGAAGTCGCGGAACAGCAGCACCAGCACACAGAAGATGCAGACGAAGCCGGTGAGGAGCGCGATGTTGAAGCCGCGGAAAAGTTCGGTGACGAATTCCGCGTCGCCGGTGCGGATGGTGTGCACGCCGTCCGGGAGAGTCTTGATGGCCGTCGAGTTCATCGCCTTGTCGAGCGCCTCGCCGAGCGCCATGCCGTTGAGATCTGCGCTGACGTTGACGTAACGCGAGCGGTCGTAGCGGTCGATTTGGATCGGGCCGTTTTCCAGCGTGATGTCCGCTACGCTGGAGAGCGGCACCAGTCCGTTGCGTCCGGGCACCCGCAGGTTGGCAATGGTGTTGAGGTCGGTGCGCGCCTCGTCGGGCATGCGCACGCGGATATAGACCTGACGCGTATCGAGATTGAGCTTGGCGACCTGCGGATCGAAGTCGCCGGCGGTTGCGATACGCAGGGTTTCGCCGATGGCCGCGGCCGTCACGCCGCGCTCGGCGGCGAGCTGTGGGTTCGGACGGACGACGATCTCCGGCCGCTCGAGATTGAGGCTCGAATTGACGTTCGAGAGTCCAAGTGCGCGCAGTTCGCGCTCCAGCGCGCGGGTGCTGGCGACCAGCGCGTTGCGATCGGCGCTGGTGAGGGTGAGCTGCATCTTTTCGCCCTGGCCGCCGAAGCCGACGTCGAACTTCGCGCCGGGGACTTGCTGCAGCGCGCGGCGGATCTCCCGCTCGACCTCTTTCTGCACCGGGCGCTCGCCGCGCGGGGCCATGACGACGAGCATATTGCCGCGGCGCACTTCGCCGGGACCGTTGCCGAAGGTGCCGGCGCCGATGACGGTGAAGGTGTCCTTTACCGCAGGGAACGCGGCGAGCACAGCGCGCACCTGCTCGGCGGTCTCCAGCGTGCGGTCGAGATTGCTGCCGGGCGGAAGCTCCATGCGGATATTGGTCATGCCGGCATCGCCCTGCGGTATGAAGCCCGAGGGGATGAAGGGCACGAGCGAAACGGAGCCGATGAAGAAGGCCAGCGTGCCGGCGAGCGTCGTCTTGCGGTGGGTGAGGCACCAGTCGACGGCGCGGATATAGCGCCGCATGATGGGCCCGGTCGTATCCTCCGGCTTGTGCTTGGGCTTGAGGAAGCGCGCCGCGAGCATGGGCGTGAACATGCGCGCGACCAGCAGCGACGCGAGGACGGCGATGACCACGGTCCAGCCGAACTGCTGGAAGATCAGGCCCGGCACGCCGCTCATGACGGCGGTCGGCAGGAACACCACGACCAGGGTCATGGTGGTGGCGATGACCGCGAGGGCGATCTCGTTCACGGCATCGATGGTGGCTTCCTTGACCGGCTTTCCTTGATTGATATGCCGCTCGACGTTCTCGATCTCCACGATCGCATCGTCGACCAATATCCCTACGATCACCGCGAGCGCGAGCAGGGTGATGGTGTTGAGCGAATAGCCGAGCCATTGCATGGCGGCGAAGGCCGGGAGGATGGAGAGCGGCAGCGCGGTCGCCGAGATGAGCGTGGCGCGCCAATCGCGCAGGAACAGCCATACCACCAGCACCGCCAGTATCGCCCCTTCAAACAGGAGCTCAAGCGAGCCTTCGTACTGCGCGAGCGTGAACTCGGTATTGTCGAAGACCTTTACGGCGGTCAGCGTCGGATCGGCGGCGGTCAGCTGCTCGACGGCGGCCTTGACACCGCGGGACATGGCAACTTCGTCGAAGCCGCGCGACCTGTAGACGCGGAAGCCCACCGAAGGTTTGCCGTTGAGGCGCGCGGCCTGGGTGCGTTCGCCGGTGCCGTCGGAGATGGTGGCAACTTCGTCGAGCCGCACACTCTTGCCGTTGGGAAGAACGATCGGCAGCGCCGAGAGCTCTTCGGCGCGGCGCGCGAGGGCGATGGTGCGCACCGCCTGTTCGCCGCCGCCGATCTGGGCGCGGCCGCCCGAGGATTCCTGCTGCACCTGGCGCAGCGCCCGCGAGACCTGCGCGGCGGTGATGCCGAGCCCGGCCATGCGCACTGGATCGATCTGGACCGTAACCTCGCGCTGGAGGCCGCCGATCCGTTCCACGCGGCCCACGCCCGGCACGGCGAGAATGGCGCGGGCGATGGTGTCATCGACGTGCCAGGACAGCGCTTCTTCATCCAGGCGTGTCGAAGACACCGCGTAACCCGCGGTCGGTCCGCCTTGGATCTGCTGCGCGGTAATTACCGGCGGCATGACATCGTTGGGAAGATCGCCGCGCGCCTGGTCGACCGCATTCTTGGTTTCGGTGACGGCGTCGGAGAGGTTCTTGTTGAGCTGGAACTCGACGTTGATGTTCACACGGCCCGTGGTGATGGTCGTGCGCAGATGGCGCAGGCCTTGCAGGTTCGCGAGCGAGTCCTCGACGCGGCGGGCGACCTCGGTCTCGAGTTGGGCCGGCGCCGCGCCGGGCAGCGCCAGCGTGACGCTGACCATGGGGAGATCGATGTCGGGGAAGTTCTGGATGGGCAGACGCGAGAAACCGTAGAGCCCGGCGAAGGAGAGCAAGGCGAACAGAAGGATCGTCGGGACCGGATTGCGGATCGACCAGGTGGCGAAGTTCATGAGATGCGCCCTCGCCTATTTCGAAGGTGCGGCGGGGGCGGCGACGCGCACATGGTCGCCGTCATTCAGGAAACCGGAACCGCGCACGGCGAGGCGCGCGGTGGGCACAATGCCGCTGACAATCTCGACTTCGGTATCCTGGCGCCGGCCGGTCTCGACCGCGCGCAGAATGACTTTGGGCTCCGCGCCGTCGCCTTCGAGCTCGAGCACATAGGTGCGGCCGTCGCGCAGCACCACCGCTTCCGCCGGAACGACGAGCGCGGGGCGCTGTTCGATGACAATGCGGCCGGTGGCGTACATGCCGGCCGCGGCCTCGGAGCCAGGTGCGATGTCGGCGAAAACGGTGCCGAGACGCGCATCGGCGCTGAGGGCCGGCGCGTTCTGACGCACGGTGGCGAGCGCGGATCCGCCGCTGGGCAGAACCAGCTTCACCTGTTGCCCGGGCTTGACGGTGGTGAGGTGCCTGGCCGACAGCTCGCCGCGCCATTCGAGACGGTTCTGACGGATCAGGCGGAACAGCTCCTGGTTCGGTGTCGCCACGGCGCCGAGGGTCGCATTACGCGCGCTCACGACACCGTCATCGGGCGCGACGATATCGGCGTAGCGCAGCTGCACGCGCTTGGCTTCCAACTGGGCGCGGTTGATCTTCATCTGGGTCTCCAGCGAGAGGATGTTCTGTTCGCTGATGAAACCGTTCTGACGCAGCGCCTGGGCGCGCTTGAAGTTGGCATCGGCTTGTTCGAAGGACGCCAGCAGCACCGCTTCGTCGGCGCGCAACAGCGCCTTGTCGAGGCGCGCAAGCACATCGCCCTTCTTCACCTGATCGCCGACCTCGGCGAGCACTTCGGTGATCTGCGGCCCACTGATCTGCGGCGCGATGATCGCTTCCTGCCAGGGCACGATCGCGCCGGAGATCTCGACGGTCTCGGGCCACACGACGCTGCGCGGCGTGCCGGCGGTCACCGTGAGGACGGGCGGCGATGCGCCGGCGGCGGGCGCGGGCGGCTTCGGCCGGAACGCCACGAAGGCGCCGACGATCAGCGCGAGAGCGACGATCGCTCCGCCGATGAGAAATGTGCGAGGAACGGCGCGCAGACCGCGCGGTTCATACGACGTCGATAGAAAAGGAGGCTCAACGCTACGCGCTGCCTCCTGCGGCCCTTTGGACATGCTGGTCATACAACTTTCCGCCCAACGCCGCGACCCCGCCGACTTTATATAAGGAGCGCCGAAAGCCGCCTAGCGCGAACCTGAAAGGTTACACGTTCTCAATGTGAAGTGGTGCGCGCCGGCAACATCTGCGCAGGAATTGCGAAGGATTTACAGGGCATGACAAGCTGTTGCGCCGTCAAGGTTTAGCGTTTGGGGAGGAATCATATATGGAAGCCTTTGAACTCCACCGCGGCCGCCTGCTCGATCACCTTCAGCTGGTGGTCAAAGACCTCGCCGCCAGCCGGCGCTTTTACGAAGCGGTGCTCAGGACACTGGATATTCCCATCGGCGGCGAAGGCCCGGGCTTCTTCTGGGCCGATGAGCTGGTGATTTCGTCCAAAGACAGTCCGGCGGCGCGAGGCCATCTCACAGGACGCAGTCACTTTGCGTTTCAGGCCAGCGGCCGCGCGCAGGTCGCGGCGTTCCATGCGGCGGCGCTGGCCGCGGGCGGCACGGACAACGGCAAGCCGGGCGAGCGGCCCTACCATCCGGGATATTATGCCGCCTTCGTCGTAGATCCCGACGGCAACAATGTCGAGGCGGTGTATCACGGCGCGGCGAAACGCTCCGCGCCGTCGGTGAAAGTAAATTTCTCGATGTAAAAGCGGACGGACGAACGACAGACGGACCGGGAGAGTATTACTTGCAGTTCCGCGCCGAGGCCGCTCTTCTCGCCGTGACTATCGTCTGGGGCGGGACGTTCCTGGCAGTTCAATATGCTATGAGTTTGAGCGAGCCGCTGTTTTTCGTCGGGCTGCGGTTCGCGATCGCGGCGGCGGTCGCCCTCATCGTCGCCGGCAAGAGTCTCAAAGACGTCACGCGCTACGAGATCTTCGCCGGCTGCACCATCGGCATTAGCATCTGCGCGGGGTACACGCTGCAGTCCGAGGGCCTGCGGCACGTGCTGAGCTCGGAGTCCGCCTTTATCACCGCGCTCTACGTGCCGATCGTGCCGATTCTGCAGTGGGCGCTGCTGCGCCGTCCGCCCAACGCGGCGACGTGGGCGGGCGCCGGTCTCGCCTTCGCCGGCATGACCCTGATAGGCACGGACGGCGCGGGTCTCGACGCGCTCGGGTGGGGCGAGCTGATCACGCTGGCGAGCGCTTTCGTATTTGCCGGGGAGATCCTCCTCATCGGATATTTCGCGCCAAGGGTGGACGCGCGGCGGGTGACGGCGATCCAACTGGCCGCGACCTCCGTCCTCGCCTTCACGCTGATGCCGGTGTTCGGCGAGGTTTCGCCGCCGGCGGTACCGTGGCAACTCCTGGCGGTCGCCGGAGCTCTCGGACTTGCGAGCTCCATCATTCAACTGACGATGAACTGGGCGCAGAAATTCGTGAGCCCGGCGCGGGCGACGATCATCTACGCGAGCGAACCGGTATGGGCGGCGCTGGTCGGCCTTGCCGCGGGCGAGCGACTCGGCGTGCTGGGGTGGTTCGGCGGAGGATTGGTGCTGGCGGGCGTGCTTGTCAGCGAAATAAGAAAGAAAGGTCAGCCGCGCGAGTAGCCACGGCGCGGGCGGCGTGCGATCGAGGATTCGCGGCGTCGAGCGTCGATCCGGCTCGCACTGTCCCGGAGATTTAGCCGCGACTTCTTGGAACCTTTCCAAATCGCATCGGTTAGGTCTTCACGGCGTCGGGAGAGGCGCCGCACTTCCGAACCCATCCTTCCTCGCGGGCCGCGATCGCGTTGCGACACCTTGTGCGCGCCCGGACGCATTTCTGGAGACGACCGTGGCCAAGATGAAAAATAAACCCAAGACATCAAAAGCGTTCGCCAAGAAAGCGGCGTCCAAGACCAAGCCGCCCGCACCGACAAAGCCGATTGCAAAAGCGGCGGCGGCGAAACCCAAGAGTGCCGCCCAAAGGAGCGGCAAGCCGGGGCCGGCGAAGACCTCGGCGCGGGCCACCGTGAGCGGACCGGCGCGGATCGCCGCGGCGCCCGCCATCACCGACGCTCCGACCGCGAAGGTCGCCGGGACGGAAATGCTGGCCGAGGCCTTCCCGTTCAATGCGCTGAAGCCGTCGGAGTTCGGCAGGAACGGCGCGGACGCGGGCGCGCATGAGAGCCCGCCCCATCCGGCGGTCGGTGCGAGCACGCTGTCGGAGATGAACCCCTCGCCCAAGGTCGGCAGCGGCAATCCGCAGATGAGCTTCAATCCGACCAATGGTCCGCTCGACCGCGTGCGGGTGGATTCCGCCGACCGGGTGCTGACCACGAACCTCGGCGTTCCCATCGCCGATAATCAGAACACGCTCAAAGCCGGCCTGCGCGGGCCGACGCTGCTGGAAGACTTCATCATGCGTGAGAAAATCACGCATTTCGACCATGAGCGGATTCCGGAGCGGGTCGTGCATGCGCGCGGCTCGGGCGCCCACGGGTATTTCGAATGTTACGAACCGCTGACGGACCTGACGCGGGCCTCGTTGTTCGCGGAAGCCGGCAAGCGCACGCCGGTGTTCGTGCGTTTTTCGACGGTCGTCGGCGAGCGCGGCTCGACCGACACGCCGCGGGACGTGCGCGGCTTTGCGGTGAAGTTCTACACCGACGAAGGCATCTGGGACCTCGTCGGCAACAACATCCCGGTATTCTTCATCCAGGATGCGATGAAATTCCCGGACCTCGTGCACGCGGTCAAACCCGAGCCCCATCATGCGATGCCGCAGGCGGCCTCGGCCCACGACACCTTCTGGGACTTCGTCTCGCTGATGCCGGAATCGACGCACATGCTGATGTGGGTGATGTCGGACCGCGCGATCCCGCGCAGCTATCGCACCATGCAGGGCTTCGGCGTGCATACCTTCCGGTTCGTCAACGCCGAAGGCGAAGCCCGGTTCGTGAAATTCCACTGGACGCCGATCGCGGGCACCCATTCGCTGGTATGGGACGAGGCGGTGAAGATCTCGGGCGCCGATCCCGATTTCAACCGACGCGACCTGTGGGAAGCGATCGAGGCCGGCGCTTATCCGGAGTACGAGCTCGGTGTGCAGGTGTTCACCGACGAAGACGCCGAAGGATTCTCGTTTGACGTTCTCGATGCCACCAAGATCGTGCCGGAAGAGCTGGTGCCGGTGCGACCCGTCGGCCGGCTGGTGCTGAACCGCAATCCGGACAATTTCTTCGCCGAGACCGAGGAGGTCGCCTTCTGCGCGGCACATATCGTGCCGGGTCTCGACTTCACCAACGATCCGCTGCTCGCCGGCCGCATCCATTCCTACATCGATACCCAGATCACGCGCCTGGGCGGGCCGAACTTCCACGAGATCCCGATCAACGCACCGGTGTCGCAGGCGCACAACAATCAGCGCGACGGATTCCATCGCCAAGCGATCCACCGCGGCCGGGTGGCCTACGAGCCCAATTCGCTGGCGGGCGGATGCCCGTTCCAGGCGGGAAAGATGGGCTTCACCTCGGTGCCGCGCTCGCCGCTGGAGCGCGACGGCGACAAGGTGCGCGGTAAGCCCGAGCGCTTCGCCGAGCACTACAATCAGGCGACCTTGTTCTGGAACAGCCAGACCGAGCCCGAGAAAAAGCACATCATCCGCGCCTATCGCTTCGAGCTGACGAAAGTGCAGACGCGGGCGGTTCGCGAGCGCGTCGTGGCGCAGCTGCGCAATGTCGCCGAAGAGCTCGCCCAGGCGGTCGCAGACGGCATCGGCATGACGGCTCTACCCGATCCGCTGCCTCCGCTGATCCGCGCGCCCAAGCCTGAGGTGGTGCAGTCGCCGACGCTGTCGCTCCAGTCCCGCCCTGGCGCCGAGGGCATCCGCACGCGCCGCATCGCCGTCCTGGTCGCCGACGGCGTCGACGGCGCCGCCGCCATGGCGGCGCACAGGATGCTGGCGGACGAAGGCGCGGTGCCGCGCTTCATCGGCGTGAAGCTCGGCCAGGTGCAAAGCGCGAACGGCGATCCGATCGACGTCGAGATCACGATGGAGACGGCGCCGTCTGTGCTGTGGGACGCGATGGTGATTCCCGGCGGCGACGACGCTGTCGCCACCCTGGCGCAAAACGGGCATGCGATCGAATTCCTGAAGGATCAGTACCGCCACTGCAAGGCGATCCTGCTGCCCGAGGGCGCCGACGCTCTGATCGCGGCCGCCGGGTTTCCGCCCGAGAAGGATCCGGGTCTGCTCCGCGGCGACGGCGAACGGTTGATGCCCGCGTTCATCGCCGCGGTCGCCAAACATCGCCACTTCGAGCGCGAAACCGATCCGCCGCGCGTCTAGCACAAGGAGGTCCAAGATGATCCCGAGCCAAGTCAAAGAACTGCTGCTGCAGGCGCTGCAGCACGAAAAGGGCGGCGTTCTGGTTTACCGTACCGCGCTCGAATGCGTGCTGGACGACGAGCTGCGCGAGGAATGGACGGGCTACCTCGAGCAAACGCTCAAGCATGTGCAGGTTCTGGAACGCACCTGCCGCGCCGCCGGTGTCGATCCGGGAGAACTGACGCCCGGATGCAGGGTGGTGGAGCATACCGGCAAGGCGCTGGTGGTTGCGATGAAGATGGCCCTGGCCGCAGGCGATCCCGCGGCGGCGGAGCTTGTGGCGTGCGATTGCGTGGTGCTTGCCGAAACCAAGGACCACATGAACTGGCAGCTGATCGGCGAATGCGCCCGCGGGCTCGACACGAGCGAGGACGTGAAGGCGGCCCTGCAGACCGCCTATGACGAGGTGGAGGATGAGGAGGACGAGCACCTCTATCATTCGAAAGGCTGGGGCCGCGAGCTGTGGATCAAATCGCTCGGGATGAACGCGGTGCTGCCGCCGCCCGAGGAAGAGGATGATGCCAAGAGCGCGATCGCCGCGGCCAAGGCGGAGCGCAAAGCCAAGCGTGAGCACGCGCATTAGCCGTTGGAGCCGGCGGCGCGCTGGTGCTGACGGCGTGCTCGTGAGCGCCATCGGAAAGGAGGGGCCGCCGCGGGAATAGCGCGCGGCGCCGCTTGTCCGACACGTCCGACATCCGACGCTTAGCGGATGTAAGCGCGCCAGCAGGTTGAGGGAAGATCTCGATTTGCCGGCACAGTCCGACATGATCCGACAGATGCGCCGAGTGAATCGGCTTTTGGAACGGCGCGCACCCGGTGCTTCTCAATGCTGATTTACGATGTCATGTGTGGACGGCTCCCGCTGAGCAAGAGATTTGCGAGAGATTACGGGGTCTGACCCCATAGATTACGGGGTCTGACCCCATTAGGAGATGGAGATTACGGGGTCTGACCCCATTAAGAGTTCTTGTGCTTGGCGTAGAGGGCGAGGTTCTTCTTATTCGACTTGTAGAAGATGTCGAAGATGCCGCCGAGGATGGGGATGCTGCCGACGATGGTGTCGACGGCGATGTTGCCGATCATGCGCGCCATCACGTGTTTGGGCACGCCGGCGCGGGCGGCGGCCGAGAGGATGTACAGCCCGGCAAGACCGGCGACGAGATCGCCCGCGCCCGGGACGAGGCCTGCGATGGCGTCGACGCCGAAGCGCCAGTTGGTGCCCGGAATGCGCCAGCGGGAATCCAGAAGGCCGGCGAGCCAGGTGAGGTCGTGTTCCTCTTTGGCCTGCGCTTCGGGGGTTTGCGCTTCCGGGGCTTGCGCTTCGGGTGGTCCGCGATAGACGGGCGGCGGATAAGGGGCTTCGGGAGTCATTGTTTATTGTCTGCCAAAATTCTCGCGGACGCCACGCCGCACGTTCGGCTGCTTGATCGCGCGCGCAACGGGATCGCGCGGCTTGGGCGCGGCGCGCACGGCGGCGAGGCGCGCGACCTCCTCGCGCAACTCCGGCGTCGGCTGGCGGGCGACATGGGCCTCGACCTTGACCGGGGCAACGCCTTGCCGCAGCGAGAGGCCGATGCGGCCAGCGGCGCGGCGCGAGAGGTCGATGATCCGTCCCTGCGCATAGGGACCGCGATCGGTGATCTCCACGGTCACCGCCTGGCCGGTCTCGAGGTTGATGACGCGCGCGAGCGTGCCGAGCGGCAGCAGGCGCGAGGCGGCCGTCAGGGCGTTCTGATCGTGCAATTCGCCGCTCGCGGTGCGGCGGCCATGAAACTTGTCGGCGTAGATGGAAGCTTTGCCTTGCTGGACGACGACCGCGGGAGAGCCCGCGGCCATGACGGGTGCGGAGAGGAGCGCGAACGCGAGGAAGAAAGGAGCGAGCACAACCAAGAACCTTCAGCGCCGGGCGAAACTGACCTGAATAAAGGGGGAACGTGGAAAAGGCCGGCTTGGTTCGGCAACGTCAGATTTCACGTTCGCAACGCGAAGAACAGGGGGCAGACACTCCTTCCGCCGCGCGTCGTTGCTTAGTACGACAACGTGCCGTCGACGGTGGTTACACACGCGCCGCCGAGCATGATCTTGCCGCCGGCGTCGATGTCGATCGCGATGCGCCCTTCACGGCCAACGCAGCGCCCTTGCGCCGCGGTGTAGCGCATGCCGTTGGGCGATGGACTTGCCGCGAACTGGAACGCGGCGACGCTGCCGTTGCCGCTGCCGCACACGGGATCCTCGAGAATGCCCGCCGACGGCGCGAAGGTGCGAACCTCGATCGCGACGTCGCCGGAGGCGTAGGGACCGAACACCGTGAGGCCGGTGGCGCGGTGCTTGCGCTCGAGTTTCTCGAGCCGGCCGAGGTCGGGTTTCAGGGCGAGCACGTCCGCGGCGGTGGCGAGCTGGGCGATGATCCACACCGGTCCGACATCGACCAGGGCGGGCGCGGGCGCGCGCACGATCTTGCGGGCGAGCAGGCCTTCGAGTTCGTCCGCGTCCTCCGCCGGCAGCGGCGCGATTTTTGCGCGGGGCATTTCAAGGGCGATCTTGGCGCCGTCGACGGTGAGATGGACGAGGCCGACGGCGCACTCCTGGACGAGCTTCCCGTTGTGGGGCGTCACCTTGCCGGCTTCGACAAAGGCAAACGCACTGCCGAGGGTCGGATGCCCGGCGAAGGGAAGTTCATTGCGCGGCGTGAAGATACGCACCTTGTACGACGCCGAGGGATTCGTCGGCGGCAGGAAGAAGGTGGTCTCGGACAGATTGGTCCAGCCGGCGATGGCTTGCATGTCCGCGGTCGACAGCCCGCTCGCGTCGAGCACGACCGCCAGCGGATTGCCGCGCAGGGGCGCGGCGGAGAAGACGTCGACGACTTTGTAGGGCCGGAGCATCGGACTCGTGACCGCGCGTTAGGGATCGAGCGACGCGAGATAGGCGGAGATGATGAGGATGTCGTCGTTGGTGAGTTGCGACACCACCGGCGCCATCATCGGCATCCACGGGCCGATGCGGTTCCCGACTTTCATGTCGTAGAGCTGGCGGCCGACATAACTCGGCGAGCGGCCGGCGATGGTGGGCACGGGCCCGAGGCCGCGCAGATCGGCGCCGTGACAGACCGTGCAGGCAGTGACTTTGCCGCCGCCGGTGGTGACCAGCGCTTCGCCTTTCTTGAGGCTGCCGGTCGGCACGTAGGCGATGAAACCGACGCGCGGATTGCGCAGCTCGAACTGCTCGGAGCTGATCGGCGTTTCGATGATACGGTTGCCGATGGGTTCCGTGCCCGCCTTCTCGCCGACGATGGTGTGGAAGACGCCGCCGCGCGCTTCGGTCTTGGGCACGGTGTCGCCTTCGACGACCTTGATCCAGGGCGTCGACGGGATGGAGGTGAAGTAGCGCGCCGCTTCTTCCATCTCCTCGCGCGTCATCTGCTGGGCGAAGTGGATCATGAGGCCGGTGTTGGTCTTGCGCGAGTCCGAGGTCTTGCGGTGACCCGCGGCGAAATCGAGCATCTGGCGCATGAAGTAGTCATAGGGCAGGCCGATGACGTTGGCGTTCTCGGGCCGGCCCTTGCCGTTGGGCATGTGGCAGAGCGCGCAGGCAAAGATGTTCGCGTCCTCGCGCCCATGGCTGACGATGCGCGGCATCGGCGGATGATCGCCGGGGAACCAGTCGGCCGGACCGAAGGCGTTGTTGACCTGGCTGCGGCTGAACTGCGCGATCGCGCCTTCGATCGAGACCTTGGGCGTCTCGGTGACGGCGGCGCGGGGCGCGGTCGGACTGCCCGGCGCGCCGGCCGGAGCGATCTCGCCGGGAAGATTGTTGGGCGGCGGCGTGGTGACGCCCCAGGCCCAGAGCGGCAGGCCTTCGGGCTTCGCGGCTTTCGCCGGCGTATCGGCGGCGAATGACGCACCGTGAAGCGCCATCGCGAGCGCGCCCGCGATGACGGCGCGTTGCTTCTTCATCGTCCCCTCCCCTTTTGAACGTGGGACCCGGGCTCGTCCGCCCGGGCGCGCGTCAGGTCATGCAGTAGGCGCCGAGCTTGTTGCCGTCGAGATCGCGGAAATAAGCGCCGTAAAACCCGCCGCCGCGGTCGCCGGGCGCGCCTTCGCAGGTGCCGCCGAGGGCAATGCATTTGGCGTGGAGCGCTTTCACCTGGTCCGGGTTCGCGGCGGCGAGCGAGATCATGGTGCCGTTGCCGACGGACGCGGCTTTGCCGTCGAAGGGTTTCAGGACGGTGAGCATGGGCTTGTCGGGCGCCGTGCCCCAGCCGATGCCGCGCTCACCTTTATATGTCTGTTTGGCGCCAAGAATGCCCAAAAGCTGATCGTAGAAGCCGGTGGCCTTCTCGAGATTGTTGGTGCCGATACAAACGTATCCGATCATCTGCGCCTCCCCTTGATTGCGAGGCGGCGAGTCTACAAAAGATTCGGGACCGAGCTCAATTTGAAAGCAAAACGTTTGCGATCACGGCTACGGCATAGAGACCGAGCCAGAGACCGTAGGGTGAGGACACGGCGCAGCCGAGCCTTGATCCGGCGCCCGACCGGGGAATTAATTGGGGTCTCACCCCATTTAACTTTGTGGAGAGCGTATGACGCCCGGCTCCTCCTCGATCACATCGTACGCGGGCTTTCTCGCCATGGCGGTGGGGATGTTCCTCGCCATCCTCGACATCCAGATCGTCGCGAGCTCGCTGATCGAGATCCAGGCGGACCTCGCGATCCCGCCGACCCGGCTGAGCTACCTGCAGACCATCTATCTGATCGCCGAGATCATCGCGATCGCCGCGACAGGCCGCCTCGCCCGCGCGCTGTCGACGCGCTGGTTGTTCACGCTGGGGCTGGTGGGCTTCGTGCTGGCGAGCGCCGCCTGCGCGGCCTCGACCAGCTATCAGATGCTGTACGCCGCGCGCGCGGTGCAGGGATTCTTCGGCGGCGTCTTGATCCCGACCGTGTTCTCCGCCGTGTTCCTGATGTTCCCGCTCGAGCGCCAGGCCGTCGCCACGGCGATCGCAGGAACCTTCGCGATGCTGGCGCCGACCCTGGGTCCCTTCGTCGGCGGCTGGATCACCGAGCATCTGTCGTGGCACTGGCTGTTCCTGATCAATGTGGCGCCGGGCCTGATCGCGGCCGCCGTGGTCGCGGCGTGGGTGCGCATCGATACGCCCGACGGGAAGAGCCTGCGCGCGACCGACATGGCGAGCCTCGCACTCGCGGTCGTGTTCCTCGCCGGGCTCGAGCTCACCCTCAAGGAAGCCCCGGGGCGCGGCTGGCTGAGCGGCGCCTCGCTTTCGCTGCTGACCGTGACGCTGGCGAGCGGCGTGCTTCTGGTGCGGCGGTGCCTGAAGGTGCCCGAGCCGCTGATCGAGGTGCGCGCGTTCCGCGACCTCGACTTCGCCATCGGCGCCTGGTTCAGCTTCGTGCTCGGCATGGCGCTGTTCGGCGCGGTGTACCTGATGCCCCTGTTCCTCGGCCACGTGCGCGGACATGGATCCTTGGCGATCGGGACGATCATGATGGTCACGGGCGCCGCGCAGCTGATCACAGCGCCCCTTGCCGCGTTCCTCGAGCGCCGCTGGGCGGCAAAACCCATGACCGCGGCGGGCTTCGCCCTGTTCGCCGCCGGCCTGATCATGAACGGCTTCGCGGCGCCGGCCTGGGATTTCGAGGAGCTGTTCGCACCGCAGCTGCTGCGCGGCGTCGCGCTGCTGTTTTGCCTGCTGCCGATCACGCGGCTCGCGCTCGGGCATCTCTCGTCCCACGACGTGCCGCAAGCCTCGTCGCTGTTCAACCTGATGCGCAATGTCGGCGGCGCCGTGGGCCTGGCCCTGATCGACACCATTGTCGAAACGCGCACGGCCGACCACGCGGCCGCCATTGTCGCCAAGCTGGAAGCCGGCGACCGCGACATGGCGGCCTTCGTCGGGCTGCCGCTGGAGCGGTTCACCGGAGAGCCCCTCGGGCCGATGGATGAGTACACGCAGAGCCTGGCGGCGCCGATGGTGGAACGGGCGGCGGCGACCATGAGCTTCAACGAGGCGTGGCTGCTGCTCGGGGCCCTGGTGGGGCTGTCGTTGCTTGCGCTGCCGTGGGTGGGGCGCGAGAAGCGTATTGCTCCGCTAAAGGGCTGATTTCATTATAGAGCCATGACGGGCAAACGCCGCAAAGCCGCCGGTAAGCGCAAGAGACGCACGCGCAAAGTAAAGCCGCGCGCCAAGCGCTGGACGCATTTGTCCGACAAGGCGCTGCTGAAGGTCCGGCTGAAGGACCTGAAGGTGAAGGTCGAGGGCACGTGGCTGGAGCGCTGCCTCGCGGAGCTGAACTCCGAGCTGGAGCAGCGCGGCATCCGATTCCGCCCGCACGCGTGGATCTCGGACGAATGGTTCGCAGTGCCCAAGGACACGCCGGGGATCGCGATCCCTTTTTACCTCGCCCACCCGCGGCTGTTGCGCCTCGAGCGCAAGATGGTGCTGGAGGTGGAAGGCGGAACGATGCGCGAGGCGATGCGCATCCTGCGCCATGAAGCGGGGCATGTGATCCAGCAGCGCTACCAATTGCAGCGGCGCCGACGCTGGCAGAAATTATTCGGGAAATCCTCGGCCAAATATCCGAGCCACTACCGCCCGAAGCCGGGCAGCAAGAACTACGTCCAGAACCTGCGCCTGTGGTATGCGCAGAGCCATCCCGACGAGGATTTCGCCGAGACCTTCGCCGTATGGCTGAACCCGAAGTCGGCGTGGCGGCGGCGGTACGCCGGCTGGGGCGCGCTCAAGAAGCTGGAGTATGTGGACGAGCTGATGGCGGAAATCGGCTCGCTCCGCCCGGTGCCGATGCGCCGACTGCGCATCGATCCCATCAACCGCCTGACCCAGACGCTGGGCGAGCACTACGAAAAGAAGCGGGCCTATTACGCGGTCGACTTCCCGAAGACCTACGACCGCGACCTGCACCGCATCTTCTCGAGCCTGCCGGAGGACAAGCGCGCGCCGACGGCGGCCTCGTTCATCCGGCGCAACCGCTCGAAGCTGCGCCCGCTGGTGTCGCAATGGACCGGCGCCTACCAGCTGACCATCGAGACCATCATCGACCGCATGATCGGCCGCTGCCGCGAACTGAAGCTGCGCGCGCCGGGCAAGGAGAACGAGCTGTTCATGAACTTCGCGGTGCTGCTGACGGCGCAGACGGCGCAGCTGTTGTACCACCGCGCGCGCCGCGAATGGATCGCGCTATGAGGCCGGCGCCATGAAGCCCCAGAGGGTCCTCATCCTGCTGCACCCCGACCAGATTCCGCCGGACAAACCGCTGAAGGAGTTCTCGGACCAGGAGGTCCTCGACTTCAAGACCGAGCTGAGCGTGATCGGGGCGCTGAAGAAGAACCGGCACGAGGTGAAGGCGATCGGGGTGCAGGACGAGCTGAAGCCGATCCGCGACGAGATCGAGAGCTTCAAGCCGGACATCGTGTTCAACCTGCTCGAAGAGTTCCACGGCAACACCGCCTATGACCAGAACGTCGCCAGCTACCTCGAGCTCCTGCAGATCCCCTACACCGGGTGCAATCCGCGCGGGCTGATGCTGTCGCGCGGCAAGGACCTGGCGAAGAAGCTGGTCGCCTACCACCGGGTGCCGACGCCGGCGTTCGTGGTGTTCCCGAAGGGGCGCAAAGTGGTGCGGCCGAAGCGGCTCGCCTTCCCGGTGATCGTGAAGACGTTGAGCGAGGACGCTTCGCTCGGCATCGCGCAAGCCTCGCGCGTGGATGACGATGCGAGCCTGAAGGAGCGCGTCGAATTCCTGCACGAGCGCTACGGCACGGCGGCGATCGCCGAACAGTTCATCGTCGGGCGCGAATTATACGTCGGCGTGCTGGGCAACGGGCGCCTGCGCGCGCTGCCGGTGTGGGAACTGGACTTCGGCGACATGGCCGGCGACGGCGCGGCGATCGCGACCGAGAAGGTGAAACACGACGCCGCGTACCAGAAGAAGCACGCGATCAAGTCCCGCCAGGCCAAGGACCTCGGGCCCGAGATGGCGGCGAAGCTGCAGCGGCTGGCCAAACGCATCTACCGCACGCTGGAGCTGGACGGATATGCGCGCATCGACTTCCGCCTGTCGGCCGAGGGCGTGCCGTACTTCCTGGAGGCGAACGCCAATCCCGACATCGCCGAGAGCGAAGAGTTCGCGCAGGCGGCCAAGCACGACAAGCTTTCGTTCCGGAAGATGGTGAATCGGATTTTGGGGCTGGCGCTCGAGCGTCAGAAGAAGGGGCGCTAGGGGGTGACATGGGAGCCACTGTCAGACCGGCGGTGCTTAAGGACGCCGCGAGTCTCAGGCGCTGCTGGGACATTTGCGCGAAGGAACACAAGTACGCGGTGGAGTTGGAAGCGCCGCCCCTTTCCGAGGTGAAGGCGATCTTGCGCGACAGCGTGCGGGACAAGACACCTTTTCTGGTGGCGGTGGATGGAACGCGTGTCGTCGGCATGGCCAGCGTCTTCGGCAACGGCGTCCCGTCGCTTAAGCACTGCGGCGACATCGGCATGACCCTGCTGCCCGAGTACCGGGAAATGGGCCTGGGAACAAAACTGCTCGAAGGGCTCATCAA
>JBFWOJ010000004.1:0-285417 GCA_050250575.1 Rhodospirillaceae bacterium
CGCCCTGCCGCCGAAGATCTCGGCATGGGGATCGGCGGTCCCGAGGACGAGGTCCAGAACAATCTCGTCGAAGGACTGGGCGGTCACCGCCGCCCAGGCGCGCCCGGTGAGATTTTCGCGATCGACTCCCCCGAAAAAAATCAGGATGCGGCGCACCGCCGTTGCACGCGGTGTGCGCGCCGCGGCGAGCGCGGCATACTCCGGCTGAAGCAGGGCAAAGCGCGGGCCCAGGAGCAGCGCGGCGTCGCCGGCACGGCCCTCGTAACGCGCTTCGGGCGTGCGAGAAAAGTTCTGATCCATGAGAACGTCGGTGGCATGGGACCGGCCGAGATCGTCCAGCGCAAGAATTTTTCCGAATGCGCCGCGCATGGCTTTCTCCCACGCGGCGGACAGGCCGTAATGATCCACCACGAGGAGATCGGACGAGCCGTCGATCGCAGCCGAGGTCTCGCGTGCATCTTGCTCCTCCGTGGCGCCGACCCAGCTTGCGTAAGGGTCCGGGCTCGCCGGCGCTTTGCCTGCGACCGGCAGCATGCGCATGGGGAACCCGTCCCGTTCGAGCAGATGAGCGACATTTCCCTCGTGGGCGCGGCAGACGAACGTGACCTCCGCGCCGCGCTCGCGCAATGTCCTGGCTAACGTGCGGCAGCGGATCACGTGCCCCGTGCCGATCTGCAAGGACGAATCGGCGCGGAAAACGATCTTCATGGATTCGAACCGGAACTGTTCTTTCGCGCGGCCAAAAAAACCGCGTCGCCCTCGAGGGATTTTCTCAATCCTTCGTTACGCTCGAACCCTCTGTTGACGTCCGCAAGGTGCCTATTGGCCTCAAGCAGGTGAAGAACATCCGCAGTGACGAAATCAGGCTTGGCCGGATACAGCGCTTCGTAAATCCGGCGCACGAATTCGAGATCGGCCGGCTCGTCCACCGTCCAGCGTAAATGGGAAAGGTCGGGCGTGCGCGTGTATGCGGCCGTGCGGAATGTTTCGGGTTTCGAGCGGATATACAAAGTCACATGTTCGCGGTGCGATGGCAGGACGGCTTCGCGGTCGGCTTGGAGCATAGCGGACCAGCTTATGACCTCGGTATCGAGGCCATCTGGAAACGTGGCGGGTTCGACATTGGAGGCGTAGTCGACGGCGCCGTTCTTGAACGTGGCGATCACGGCATCGATGACCTCCGGATCGGTCAGCGGACAATCTCCGGTCAAGCGGACAACCGCGGCCGGCTTGTAGGGTTTGGCGACGTCGATGAACCTGGACAGGACATCGTTTTCGCTGCCGCGGCCGACGGGAATGCCTCGCGCCTGGCATATGTCGGCCAGGGGATCGTCGGTCCTCGAGGTGCTGGTCGCTACAACCAGGCCGTCCACCAATTTGCAGCGCCGGATTCGCTCGATTTGGCGCAGCAGCATCGGCTCTCCCAGAATCGGCATCAGCACCTTGCCGGGAAGCCGCGAAGAACCCATCCGCGCTTGCAGGACCGCTAGGATCATGAAGGCTTTGCGACGACTGCACTTAACACGCTGTTCGTCAGCGACTGGCACTCGCTCCAGAGTGTTTCGAATGCGGCGACGAACCTGTTCTCCTCGAAGTCCGCGAACGGCATGGCCTTGGGATTTGAGATTCGCTCAAGGTGCTTGAACTTGCCGGCGCCGGAGTTGCACCACACAAACCCGTCCTCGCGGTAGTCGTAATCAACTTCGCGCTCGCCCAAAAGGCATAGGCTCGGGGCGGTGCCGCGGTCTTCCATGTCTGCGTAGACCCCGTACATCGCCAGTTGATCGATGCCCCAGCGCAGGCTGTTGTTCTGCTGGAAATGCGCGATGTAGGCGGCAATCAGGCGAAAATATTCGATCGATGTCGTCGACTGACTTGCCGCGACCATGCAGGCATTGAACTGATTCCAAGGTTCGAGCCGGCCAGGCCGGATACGCATCGCCGCGTCGCAAGACCCTATTTCGGCGAAAAGATCCTTTAGATCGCGGTTGATGACCGCGTCCACGTCCATCAGCCACAGCGGGCAACCGTAGAGCTTCAGGTGCTCGTAGTAACGAATAAAGCGCACGGCGTGATAGTAGCATTTGGCCTGCGACGAATTCGGCTTAAGCCTGGGCCTTTCGACCGACAGCGCGAACTTCAGGGGCGTCAGCCGTTGAAGCACGGCGAGCGCAAAATCGGTCTGCTCCTGGTCGGCGTCCATGATGTGAACATGGACCGGCGTGGCGGGCGAGCGTTCCCGCAGCGATACGATCATCGGGAACGCGAAAGCGTAGAAATAGGTATAATTGCAGGACAGATACAACACGCCGTTCGCGTCGGGACAGGGCGGGGTGACTTCGATGCGCGGTGGAAGTCCGCGCGCGATATCGGCGTCCGGCATGGCGCGCAATTCATCGTAGAACTCGGGCGCGAAGCGGACCGTCTCATAGATGTGACCTTTCGTCTTCTTCACCGCCGTGCGGATGATGGCCTCGGCGCCGTGGCGATCCTTGAGCGCAAAACGGGCGGTCGCGAGCATCAGTCTCAGGGACTCGGACTCGGGATAAGCGGCAACCAGCTGAGAACTGGTCGCTTCAAGCTGTTTCACGTAGTCCCGCGCATGATCGAAGAAAAGCTCGTCCACGCGGCTGCAGTGATACGGCATCAGCCCACGCTTGATCCGCTCGTACCATTCCTTCTGGCAGATCACGTGGGTCAAGACCGCGGAAAGGTTTTGCACGTCGTCTTTGTAGACTTCGAGCAGGCGTTCGGTGAGGCGCAACGCTTTCTCCGGATCCTTGGCCCATATCGCGTTCGTATACTTGTGCGTGATCATGATGTCGTCCGGATTGGCCTCATAGGCCAGGCGGTAGCACTCGCGCGCCCCCGGCTTGTCCCCCAGACGGTCCTTCACGCCGCCGAGCTTCATCAGCGCCGCAGCATGTGTCGGTTCATACTTCAGAAACTTTTTGTAGCGCGCCCACGCGTCGGTGAGCATGCCCGCGGCCTCGTACTCGTCGGCGAGGGCGAGGATAAAAATAGGGCGGGTTCCGAGCTGGACGGCTTTCTCGAACAGCTCGATCGCCTCGGCGCGGCGGCCGAGCTTGCTTGCCGACATGCCGAGGTATCCGAAGACGATCCCGTTGGACGGCTGCAAGGCAAGGCACTTGCGCAGCGCGGTCTCCGCGCCGGCCCAGTCGCCTTGCTGGTTCGCATGCTGCGCCTGCGCCAGCGCGCTTTCAAACGGGTCGGGGGAAGTCGTGGCGCGTTCCGGCATTTCGGCCATGATGTCACAGTTTCCAGAGCGAGGGATTAAGGATCTCTATCGCCTGTACTTCGAACGCCTCTGGGACCTCCGCCGCAAGTGGTTTCCCCGCCGCGGCGAGGATCTCCTCCAGCTGAAGCTCCGTTTCGGCGCCGACGACGACATTGTCCGCCCCCGATTGCTCGAGGCAGAAGCGCAGAGCCAGGTGGAGCGGGGTGGTTCCATTGTCCCTGCACCAGCCTTGCAGGCGGGCGTGATGGCTGCGGATGCGGGCGAAGTGATGCGGCAGCTGCGCGGCGTCCATCAGCAGCAGTCCCTGGAGGAAGGCGCTTCGCACGTGGACCTCGGCGCCCGCGGACTTGGCGGCGGCGATGGCGCCGCTTCGGAGGAAGCGCCGGTCGTAAACGTTGCAAGGCAGTTGAACGATATCGATCTGGTAGCGCGCCATGATCGCGTTGAGCTGGTCGGGCTCGTAGACCGATACGCCTATCTTCCGGGCCAGTCCCTCTTTCTTTACCTGCTCGAGAGCCGACCAAACGGCGCCGCCGAGCGCGCCGAGCAGAATGTTGGGATTGTGAACCAGCACGCCATGCACTGACGGTCGGGAAAGACGCCCGAGTGAGGCGAGAAACATGTCGGCGATCGCGCTTGAAGCGGTCTCCGGCGAGGCGGCCGCCGGCAGGGGGCCGGTCTTCGTGACGACCTCGAAGGCGGCAGTATGTTGCGAGAGCTTTCCAATCAGGCTCTCGGCGTCTCCGTACGCATAGGCCGTGTCGATCAGGCCGATCCCGGCGGCGCGGGCGGCCGCGAGCATGCGTTCAACCTGCGCGGCGCCCGGCTTGCCGGTGGCATTTGCAACGCCGTAGTCCATTCCCCATTGAACCGAACCGAGCGCAATGCGCGAGACGAGACTTCGATCCATCTGTTCGCCGGCGCGGGGTGTTCTCACCCAACGCCTGCTTCCTTGTGGAATTCGCGGATCTGCTCGGCGGTCAGGAAGTGGGGGTTCGTGCCCGAATTGTATTCGAAGCCTTCCACCACGTCGCGCCCCTTGTCGCCGAGCGCATCCGAATCATAGGTGGGGTTGTTCCCGCCCCAGAACGTGATCGCGGGGCGAATCACATAATGCTTGTCGAATTCCAGCGTCAGGTGGGAGTCGTCCGACGGGCACATCACTTCGTGGAGTTTTTCGCCCGGCCGAATGCCGATCACGCGGATAGGCATGCCCGGAGCCATCGCCTTTGCAAGTTCTGTGATGCGGATGGACGGCAATTTGGGCACGAACAATTCACCGCCGCGCATCCGACGGAAGTTCTCAAGCACGAAGTCGACGCCCTGCTGAAGGGTGATCCAGAAGCGGGTCATCCGTTCGTCGGTGATCGGAAGGTGGTCGGCCTTCTGCTGGATCAGGCGCTGGAACAGCGGAACGACGGACCCGCGCGAACCGACGACGTTGCCGTAGCGGACGACCGCGAAACGCGTCGGGCGATCGTTCCCCACGAGGTTGTTGGCGGCCACGAACAGCTTGTCCGAGCATAGTTTCGTCGCGCCGTACAGATTGATCGGATTGGCGGCCTTGTCGGTGGAAAGCGCGATGACGCGTTTGACGCTGTGCGCGAGCGCGGCGTGGATCACGTTCTCCGCGCCGTTCACGTTTGTCTTGATGCATTCCATCGGATTGTATTCGGCCGCGGGCACCTGCTTCAGCGCCGCCGCATGGATGACGTAGTCGACGCCGCTCATCGCCATCGAGAGGCGATCGCGGTCGCGCACATCCCCGATGAAATAGCGCATGCAGTCCTGGGGGAAGTCCTGCTGCATCTGCGACTGCTTCAGCTCGTCGCGAGAGTAGATGATGATTTTGTTCGGCGAGAAACGCTTCAGCAGCGTTTCCGTGTATTTGCGCCCGAAGGAGCCGGTGCCCCCCGTGATCAGGATGTTGGTTTTGTCGAACATGCGTTGAGACTTAGCCCCCAAAAGGCCGGTGCGGCGAATTAGGACGGATACATCCTTGTTTTTCGGTGCAGCGCCAAATGAACTAGTTGCAATTCCAAAAGGGTTGCTCTAGACGCGGGCCCCGTAGAGGCGCAGAAATTCGCGCGAAATTGCACTGCGCGCCCATTTCCCTTCCGCCATGGTACCGATGGAACCTATTGCCTACCTGACCGTCGAGGTCAAGCACCGCGAACTGGAATCAAGGATCCTGATCGCCGCTCATATGATCGAGCGGGGCTTTCCGGTGATCATCGGCCAGCAATGGAGCCTTTTCCACAACGTCGCGGCGCTTCCGCCCGGGGTCGTCCTGTTCAAGACGGTCAACGACATCCAGGCCAAGAACATGGCGAACTTCCAAGAGTTGGGCCACCTCGTGGCGGCGACGGATGAAGAGGTGCTGCTGTGCATGGAAGACATCTGCTTCATGCTCGCTTTTGGTCCGATCGCGGCGGACAACTGCGACCTGTTCCTCGCGCAAAATGAGCATCATAAGGCCGCGATCGCTCGCCGCTTCCCTCTTTTCGCCGATAAGATCGAAGTGGTCGGAAACCCGCGGATAGACTTATTGGCTCCCCAAGGCCGCGCGACCTTCGCGCAGGAGGCAGCGGCCATCCGCGAGGAGCACGGTCCGTTCGTGCTGTTCAACACCAATTACGGGACGCTCAACAGTATCTGGAACAGCATCGATGCCGTGGCGGCCATCGCAGCCAAAGCGGGCGCCTTTGATCCCAACGATCCCCAGAGCGTCAGCGGCTTTCAGGCCGCAATCGACTGGGAACGGAAAAATTTCGAGGAGATGCGGCCTCTGCTCAAATGGGCGATCAAAAATCTCCCGAATCATAAAATCGTATTGCGGCCGCACCCCGGCGAGCGCCCCGAATCCTGGCAGCAGCTGTTGGCCGCGGCTCCCAATGCCGTCGTCGTGCCGCGCTCCAATCCTCATCCCTGGATCATGGCCGCGGACCTCATCGTGCATACGGGCTGCACCACCGGTCTTGAGGCCGGGTTCATGGACAAGCCCTGCGTGAACGTTGCCCCCTCGAAACACCCGGTGTTCGATCGCATCGTCAACTGGGCCAATCCCACGTTTACGACCTGGCAGGCCGCCGCGGAGGCGATCTCAGCTTACTTGACCGAGGGGCGTGGCCCGATCGTGGACAACGCCGAAACTTATCGCAACGTATTGGGTGAATATTTTCCGGGATATGCCGAAGGCCAGTCCGGCCGCGTGATCGCAAAGAAGCTCATACAATTGCTGCTGCGCCACGGCGCACAGGTTAAGAGCCCCTACAAGTTCCGTTTCCGGGCGCCTTACCAGCCTTATAAGCGGCACGAGACTCTGAAAGACAAGTTTTCCATTTCCATGGAGGAATTTGTGGCGCTCTACGAGCGCATGTGCAAGTTCCATAACCTTAAAGCCAACGTGGAGCTTCAGCCGCTCGATGATTCGCTGTTTATGATGCGGCCCGTCTGATCGGCTCACGGGTCGCGAAAGAGGGCGACGTAAACCATATCGACCTCGTCGCCATCGACCACCGCCTGACGCCTCCGGCGGCCATCTTCCTGCATTCCGGCCCGGTCCATGATCGCGAGCATGCCCTTGTTCGTCGCCAGCGTACCGCCCGTCACCTTGCGCAGGTTCCGTTCGCGCAGGAGGTATTCGCAGACGCGGACCCAGGCCTCGGTGCCATAACCGCGTCCCCAGGCGCTGCGTTCGCCGATCAGGATGCCGATATCGCCAACGCCATTGCGTTCATCGACATAGGCATTGATATTCCCGATATGGCCTAGACCCCGCTCGACCTCGACGATGGCCCAGAAATAGTTGGGCGATCCCTCGAACGAAGCCATATAGCGGCGGCACGACTCAAGATTGTGGTGATGGTGCCGTTGTTCGCTGAACCTCATCGTTTCCTCGTCGTTGAGCCAGGAAACATAGCGGTCGGTCAAATGGCTGTGGGTGAAAGGCTCGAGCCGGCAACGCGGCGTCATCAGAGGAGGCGAAATGGCCATTGAGAAGTGCCAGTCCACGGGGCGCGCCCGCTCCGGGTGCGGGCCTGCTGTTGTGTAACCGAGCGATGGGTTATAAACAAGCCGCCCGCCCACTATCAGGCCTTCGACGCGATGGACGACACTGCGCCTACACACTCCGCCTCCGCCAACGCTCCGGATATTTTCGATCGCACCTTCCTGCGCTCGGCCGACGACTTGAGCGGGCTCTATCTCATGATGTTGAAGGGCGGGCTCAGCAAGCACTCGCGTGACGAGGTCGGACGAGCCACCGCGCATTTCGTCCGCAACAAGCTGGTCCGCCAAATCCGCAGCATGAAGACGCCCCTCGACCCGGACGGAACGGCGATCGTCAAGACGCTCGCCAAGAAAGGCTATACTTTCATCCCCGACGTGTTCTCGGCCGAGGATATCACTGAGATCAAACGGTTCACGCAAAACCGCAAAGTCGGCATCAGCGCTTATGGCAACGAGGCCGAAGTTCCGTTTCCGGAGGTGCCGCCCGACGCCAACTTCGCGCATTTCCATTTTCTGGATTTCGGGGGATGTGCGCCCATCTATCGGCTCGTCCATGATGAGCGCTTGATACGGATGATGACCCACTACCTCGGTGCGCCGCCGACCATCGGGATCATCTCGTTATGGTGGTCGTATGCGCCGCCGGGCGCGCCTGAAGGCATGCAGATGTTTCACCATGACCGCGGAGATTTCCGGTCATGCAACCTCTTTACCTATCTGACGGACGTCGATCTCGGAACCGGACCGCACGCCTATGTCGAAAGGACGCATGAGGTCGATATTTTGGGCCCGCTGACGCAAGAACGTTTCGCATCGCAGCCCGAGATGCACCAAAAATTTTGGCAATGGATGGAGCAGCATCGCAAGACGGATGAGGAGGTCCGGCGATTTTTCCCGGAGAGCGAAATCAAGTTCTTCACCGGCCGCCAGGGGACGACGTTCCTGGAGGACACGCGCGGTCTTCACAAAGGGACCCGCCCGACGACCGGCCCGCGTCTGGCATTCGAGATCTTCTTTGGCGTGATGCCGAAATACAACGAGGCCATCACGCCGCTTGTGCGCGCGGACCTCGACCTTCCCCCGGAATTGAATGTGCCGACGGACAAGCTTGACCCGTTGGTGCGCTACGCCACGCGCCAGTTCTACGTCTAGGCGCCGGCTGCCGCGCGGCTAGGACGCCGCATTATTGGCAAAGCGCGTAGAGCGACTCCAATGCTTGATACGCGCGATCAGCATCACCGCGCCCTTCTCATCATCGCGCTGCGGCTCGTCCTGGAAGCAGATTTGGATAAGTCTGTCGCCAATGAGATCGGCGAGGTCTGCGGCACTGCGCTGCATCGATCCGACAATGTCCTTTTCGCCGGGCGCGTTTGAGATGTGGTGCCGGCCGAATTTTGGATCGTACGTGAGGCCGATGGCGATAAGCCCTCCATCCACGCAAACGCGGCACATCTCGTCCACGGCGAGTTGAGGTTGGTTGCTGTAGTTGAGAACCCAGCTCGATAGGACCACGTCGAAGGACTTATCGGGGTAGGGCAGTTGATGCATGTCGCCCAGGTCGATCCACGGCGAACACGAGATCAGATCCACGGCCCGTACCTTGTTCATATCGAAACCAAGGCCGATGAGGTGCAGCAGTTCCATTTCGGTTCGCGGACCGATCGAAAGGACCCGCGTTTCCTCGGGACGGCTGTAACAAGGTTCAAGCGCTGTCAACGGATGCAGAAGCCTTAGCGTGCGCTTGCTCGACCCGAAGAGCGCTTCGTCGAGCTCCCGGCGATTATGCTCGATGGTACCCGGCATCGCGCCGAGGTTCTGATGCTGGAAAATTTCGAGATGCTTCTTGCGGTCTTTTTCCCAGCGCCTTTGCGCCACGTACCGGCGAACCGATTCGCTCAACAGCATATCTTTCGGGATGGCGAGCAGGATCTTCCGGATAATCCCGATGTCTTCTGGTGTAAGTACGAGGTCGCGGTTTTGGTCGCTCAAGGTCAGTATCCAGTCTTAAAGCGGGCACAGCTGCTCAGTTCGTGTCACGATTTCAAGACATGCACAAGCGCATCGACGACGCGCGTGACGTCGTTGTCGGACATCGCCGGAAACAGGGGCAGGCTCAAACAGCGCGCGTAGTAGGCGCTGGCGCCGGGCAGGTTCTGGGCGCCGTACAGGTGCTGATAATAAGGCTGTAGGTGCACCGGAAAATAGTGGACCTGCGTGCCGATGCCCGCGGCGGTCAATTCGCGCATCACCTTCGCACGACTCTTGCCGGCGGCGGCGAAATCGATCAGCGCCACGTAAAGATGCCAGCCTGGTTCTCCTCCGACGCGGTTCACCGGCTTTACCAGCGGCGCATGGCCGCGCAAGGCCGCGTCGTATAACGCCACCAGCTCGGCGCGGCGCTTGACGAAACGGTCCAGCTTCTTCAGCTGACTCAACCCAAGCGCCGAATGAATGTCGCTGGAGCGGAAGTTCCACCCGATTTCCGCCATCTCGTAGAACCAGGGATTTGGGCTGCCGTCCTCATCGCGCGCGAATTCCGGGTATGCGGGATCGGCCGGCGTGCGCTCCATGCCGTGGCTGCGCAGCCGCCGCATGATAGCGGCCAGCTTTCGATCGTTCGTGGTGACGGCGCCGCCTTCGCCCATCGCAACGGTTTTCACGGGATGAAATGAAAGGCAGGCGGCGACGCTGTCGCGGCAGGCGCCGACGGGCGTGCTCGCATTGGCAGGCCCGGCGTAGGTCCCGCCGAGCGCATGGCAGGCGTCTTCGACAAGGGTGATGCCGTGACGTTCGGCCACGGTTCTCAGGCCGGCCATATCGCAGCATTGTCCGTTGAGATGCACCGGAATGGCGGCTTTTACCGCGCCCGGCCGCGCCCGCCCGATCGCTTCTTCGAGCTGCGCCGGGCCGAGCAGTCCGGTGTTGGCGTCAACATCGGCGAAAACAACGTCGGCCCCCGCGTAGCGCACACAATTCGCGCTGGCAAGAAAGGTCAGGCTCGGTACGATGGCCTGATCGCCCGGCTTTAGTCCAAGAGCGAGGACAGACAGATGCAAAGCCGCGGTGCCGGACGAACAGACGACGACCTCTTTCGCACCCGTCACTTCGCTGAGGGCGCGTTCGAACTGGTCGGTCACCGGGCCGTTGGTCAGCGCATCGGATTTCAGAACCGCGGCAACGGCGGCGACGTCGTCATCGTCGATGATGTGGCGGCCGTAAGGGAGGAATGGATTGCTCATGAGGTGAAGTGCGGGAGAATAATGGGTGGCGGTGAGGGGACCAGCCGGAAACCTTATACTGAATAATAATTAATCCGGCACGGACGTCCGTTCACAGCGTAACGCCGGGAAGGTTGAAAAGCGCCGCTACAAAACAGGCGAAGATTCCGACCGCGAGCCCCGGGCCCAGCGGCATTTCGCCTTTCCAAATGGCGCGCCTGGTGACGAGGCTGACGAGCGCTACGCCCAAAAGGGTCAGAATGCCGCCGGCGGCCATGATGTAAGGCAGCGCCAACGGGCCCACCCAGAGACCGCCGGCGGCCACGAGCTTTACGTCACCGAATCCCATGGCTTCGCGGCCCTTCATACGGCTCACGATCCAGCGCATGGCAAAGAAAACTGCGCCGTTGACCGCAGCCCCGGCGAGCGCCATTTGCCATGACACCCCGACGGGTGAACCCGCGATGGCCACGGCCGCGCCGGTCACGGCAAGGGCGATCTGCAGCGGATCGGGCAGATATCCCGTGCGCAGGTCGATGATGGATAGAGCCGCGAGAATCATTCCAAGCAAGGTCACGCAGGCAAGCGGCCAGAGTTCCATACCTAGCGTCCCGTGTTCGTCGGCATGCAGTAACGAATAGTCCCAGAAACGGCGGGCAGCGCCAAGCCGCTCAAGTGCGAACCGCCAGCGCGCTCAACCAAACGTCTTCAATCTCGCGGATCGAGGCCCAGTCGTCGAACAGCTTTACGCGGTTGGCTTCGATTTGTCCGCGAATTTCTGCGCGAAACGACGCGTCATGCACGAGACGCACCGCGATTTCGGCGTAGCGCTCGGCGTCGTGCACGACCGGCGCCATCACGTTCATGCGCCGGTAAAACGCAAGGGTATGTCGTCCGCGCATGAACGCGCCGGGCATGTGGACGATCGGCGTTCCCATCTGGAAGGTCTCCAATGACGTCTTTCCACCCGACCACTGCGGCACATCCAGGGCAACATCGGCCGCGCCGACCAGCTTGAGGAAGCCGCTGGGCGTCGTGCGCGGAAGCACCGCGACGCGGTCGATGTCGCCGCCGACGACGTTTGAAAGGCGCGCCTTGAATATCGCGTCGGCGGGACCGCCGATGCTGACGAAGTAGATTCTCGCCTGGGAATCCTTGGCCAAGATCTTCGCCACGACGGCGTCGAAGTCCGGGTGCACCTTATAGAGACTCTGCGCGCACACGTACGCCGGACCTTCGTCAAGACCGCAGTCCTCCTTGCGCGTCGGCAGGGGCGCCGGAGTCTCGCCGGCGAAGGACATGTTCTTCAGCCGCACCAAGGCTTCGCTATAGTGCTCGTCTGCACGCGGCGGCTCCATGCCATCCACCGACAGGAACAGGTCGATGTGCGGCAGACCCGTCGTGACGGGATGTCCCCAGCTGGTTGTTTGCAGTGTCCCCAGCCGCGCGTAGGCGAGGAAGTAGCTGAAGTGATCCATGCCGATTTCCGGGTAATGGACGATATCCAGCTCTTCGCGCGCGATGACCGCGCGCGCGGCCGCCAGGTCGGCGGGGAGATCGATCAGCGGCGCAGCGGCGGCGAAGCGGGGCGTCGTGGAATCCTGGGACGCGCGCGGCACGCGGAAGAGCTTCACGTCGAACCGAGCGCGGTCGAGGCCGGCGATCAGTCCGTACGATAGATAGCCGACGGTATGCTTCGAGAAAAACGCGCTGACGATGCCGACGCGGATGCGGCGGCCGGCTGTGGCCTGCCCCAGGTGTGCGGCTTGCATGCCGAGCGACGGCGTCGCCGCAAGATGATAAGCCGCGAGCGCCTCCTGCGCCGCGCGGTCGTTCATCGCCTGGTAATTCAGGAAGAAGTTCGGACCGAGCCCCGCGGCGTAGGGATCTTCGATCGGTGCTTCCGGCCCCGCCGCGAGAGCGGCAAGATAGCGTGCGCGGGCGGTGCCGATTTCTTCCTTGTCGCGCGCGATGACCGGTTGTGTCGCCGCCGCCTTGAATCGAAAAATCGCCGCTTGCCGAGGATCGGGATCTGCGCTCGCACGGGCGATAAGAACGTCCCGCGCGTCGTCGACCTTTCCCGTCAGCCTCCAGACGTCGGCAAGACCTTCGAGGGCGGCCGCATTTACAGGGTCCACGGCGAGCGCCGCCCGAAACTCTTCCTCGGCCCCCGCGAGATCGAGTCCGCGCATACGCACACGCGCCGCCTTCAGCCGCGGCAGTACATCGTCCGGACGCAGGGCCGACAGCCGGCTACACACTTTTAGCGTAGCCCTCTTTTGATCCAACGCGTCATACGCATCGCCCAGCAGGAAGAGGAGGGAAGCGTCATCCGGCGCGCGGGTCAGCGCTTTCTGCGCGATCTGGACGGCCTGTTCGGCCGCGCCGTTCTCCAAGAGCCGAAGCCCCACCGCCGCGGCCACGCGCGGGTCTTTCGGATTCAGGCGATAGGCGCGCTCGAGTGCGGCGTCGCTTTGCTCCCGTCTGCCCAGGCCGGCGTGCGCGAGTGACAGCCCGTACCACACGTCTGTGTCTTCGCTGCCGTTCCGGTTCACAAGGTCCAGGAATGCCGCATATGCGCCTTCCCAGTCTTCCGCTCCGACGAGCTCAAACGCCTGCTCCTTCGCGGATTTTTCCGAAACCATTGCAACCGTGCAGATTTGAAATGTGCGCTCCCCATCTGTAACCTCCCGGGCCGTGCCAAACAATCGCAACTACGCAGCCCCGTTTTCGACCTCTAGCCGCGGCTCGGGCCTTACGTTTTCCAACGCCTCATGTCGATGAAACAGAAATACGAGGCGGCCATGGCCGCCGGCGACTTGGACGCCGCCGAGCAGGTCTTGCGGGTTGCGCTCGCTGAGTCGCAGCATCCGCGTGTGTCGCTGTTGCTCGCAAACCTGTTGCGTAAGCGCGGCCGGTTGGAGGAGGCCGTCGCCCTGCTGGCGCCCGCGGCCGAGACCGAGCCGACAGTCGAATTGCTCGACACGCTGTATTTGATTCAGTACCAAAATCAGGACTTCGCGGGCGCGGAGCGTACTTTGGAGCGCCTCATTGCCTTGGCGCCGGGCGAAGCGCCGCTCACGTCATATCAGATCCTAGCCAAGCTCAAGGCGACGGCGGGCTTTGTCGACGAGGCGCGCAAGGTCATGGCGCGCGGCGTTGCGGCCTACCCCGACGCGACCGACTTTGTCGCCGCCTACGCCGGCATGCTGCCGCACGAGCACGCCATCGATGTGCTCGAAAGCCACCTCGAATCGATCAATCATCATCCCGCCCGGCTGGCCTACGTTCTGGTCCGCATCACATTTCACCGCGCCGCTCTGCAGCGCGCGCGTCTCGGCCTGCCGGCCTACGGCAGGTCCTGGCCGGACACTTATCAATGGCCGGACGGCGAGACCCTGCCGCAGCTGAAGCAGGCGCTTTTGAATGAAGTCGCGCGGGGAACCAAGCGCGTGACCGCATGGCTGGATCTCGCCTGCGTCTCCGCCGCCGAAGGTGATTGGGAGAATGCCGAGACGTGTCTTGCGAAACTGCGCGGAGGGGAAAAACGCAGCGTCGCCGATTTCGCCGCATTTGGCTCCGCCTTCCACGCCGCGTTGGATGCCATGAGCGAAGAGAAGATCTTCGGCGGTCTGGTTGGCGTCGAACGCCTCCTCTCGCCGCAGGCTAGCAGCGAGGCGGCGCTCTTCATCGGCAGCGATCCGAACTACTTCCACCGATTTACCTTGCCCTTCCTGCGGCAGCTGGAAGCCGCCCAGCTGCCGCTGGACGTGCACGTGCATCTTCTGGACGGAACGACGGCCGACTGGACGAGCATACGTCGGTTGCTCGAGCCGCTTGTTTTGGTGCGCGCGAAGCTCACCGCTGAGGCATCGGGGGCGGCCGCGCGCGGTGTCTCATATGCGCGGCAATACTATCACGCCATCCGGTTCGTCCGTCTGTACGAGGAGCTGAAGGCATCGTCCCGGCCGATGTTCCTGATCGACGCGGATGCACAGCTTCTGCGCGACCCTCGGCCGGTGTTCGCATTGCTGTCGGGCCGGGACCTGGCGCTGAGAACAACGCCGACCGAGTTTTCGCTCAACCTGAAGATGACAGCCACCTGCGTCGGCATCGCGGCCACAACGCTCGGCCTCGAGTTTGCGCGCCGGGTGGCCGCTTACATCATCCACATGAAGAATACCGGCGCGTGGGGCTGGGGGGTCGATCAACTAGCCCTGCTGTCGGCCTATGCCCACATGGCAAGCCAGGGTCGCCAGCCTCAGACGCTGTTTCTCGACGACAATGCCATCAATGACAAAGTCGGCGACACCGGCGTCATCAAGTTCTTGTCGGGAATCGACAAGTACGGCCGTGATGGGCGCGCGGCGAATACTTAGCCCCTCGAGTCCGCCTCGGTTCCGGTTTCCGATTGTCTCTCGCCCAAAAACCGCTATTTTCACAGGGCGCTGGCGATGCGGGTGTAGTTCAATGGTAGAACGAAAGCTTCCCAAGCTTTAGGCGAGGGTTCGATTCCCTTCACCCGCTCCAGCCTGCCGCGCGCTGATGCGCTTCGCAGGATCGAGCCTTTCCAGCGTGACGCAGGGCCGGTTCACGGGCACGGCATGACGAGTAGAGAGTCTCACGGAAGCGGTTCAGAGCCTCGCTACGCAGGTCCGGCGCGCAATACCCACTTCGATTTCCAAGGCAAAGTCTTTCAGGCGCCCGGCGCGTGCTTTGTCCTGAAAGGCAAGGACAAGCAGCCGATGTTCGCGGTCGATATGGGTACCGGCCAAGGTTATGTGTCGCTCAAGGACCTGCGGCGTACGTTTCACGTCGCCGAGGGTAGCCATGACGACAAACTGATCGAGCAGGCGGCCGCCGGCCTCCGCCACGTTCCCGACATTCGTCCCGGCGACGAGATCCCGAACGAAATCCTCAACGGGACCGCGTCATGGACCGTCGCGCGCAAGCACAAGCAGATCGCCCGCGACCGCATTCAGGTTCAGCTGCTGTCCTGGATGGGCGGCAAGACCATCGCCTACGCCGATCAGGACGAGCTCAAGAAAATCGTCGGACTCGAGGAAAACAAGAAGGCCCTAAAAGACGCGTTCGGCCGCGCCGCCGCTGCGCTCGGGTATGAGCCCGACCAGGCCGAAAAGGTCGTCGATCTGATCGAAACCCTCGCGCGGGAAATCTGTTACATCGAAGCCCTGCGCGAACGCGCGCAGGAGCTCAGGAAGATTCAAGGGAACGTCGAAGCTCTGACCAAGGTGTATACCGATCTTCGCGGCTCGGCGGACGTCGGCCGCGTCAAACTCCTGATGGCGCGCGGCGTCAATGAGGCCGACAATATCCTCAACAACGTCGATGCGGAGACCGCCGACGTGATGAACGCCCTTATGTCCCTCGACGACGTGGTCCGCGCCGTACGCCGCGCCCGCGACGATCTGCATTACGTCCTGATGGAATGGGACCCGGTCATCGCCAAGTGGCAGAACCTTGCCATGGTGCGCAGTCAGGACGTCGATCGCGCGCTGCAGGCGACATACAAGTTCCTCGCCTCGCGATTCGACACCGGCCAGAGCATCATGAAAAAAGCCGGCGGCAGCTGAGCGGGGTCTCTAACGCGACAGGTGGCCGATCAGGTCGAGCATGAACTTGGTGCCGGCCTCGACCTGCGACATCTCAATATACTCATTGGGCTGGTGCGCCTGCGAGATCGAGCCCGGGCCGCAGATCACCGTCGACATTCCTTGCTGCTGAAATTGACCGGCTTCGGCGGCGAACGCGACCGCGCGCGTCTCGTTGTCGCCGGTGAGCATCCGGCAAAGCCGTTCGGCTTCCGACTCCCGCTCGGGTCTCAGCGCCGGCGTTCCGGATCTTTGCGCGGTTTCGATATTGCAGGATGGCGCAATGGCCCGCATCCGCGGCAGGACCTTGCCCGCGCAATGGTCGATGAACCGGCGCACATACAGGTCCGGTTTGTCCTCCGGCAGGGCGCGCACGTCCCACTGGAAGACGCAGCTGCCGGCCATGATATTGATCGCGGTGCCGCCCTCGATCACGTTCACGGTGAGGGTGGTGTGGGGCGGTTCGAATAACGGATTGTTCGGGCCGCGCGCCGCCGCTTCGTCGTTCAGGCTGCGGAGGTATTGGATCAGCTCGGCGGCATACATCACGGCGCTCACCCCGCGGTGCGTCTGCGACGAATGGGATTCGTGTCCCGTGACGGTGGTTCGCATGGTCGTGATGCCCTTGTGAGCACTGACGACTTTCATGTCCGTCGGCTCGCCGACGATCACGGCGCGTGGGGCGGGCAGCTCTTTACTGAGGAACCGGATCAGCGAGGGCGCGCCGAGGCAGCCGACTTCTTCGTCATATGTGAAGGCAAAGTGGAGCGGCACCTTGAGAGATGCAGCCTTCATGTTATCGAGAGACGCGAGGGCGATGGCGAGGAAGCATTTCATGTCGGCCGTGCCGCGGCCGTACAGGCGCCCGTCCTTTGCGGTGACGGCAAACGGGTCGGTGGCCCAATTCTGGCCGTCCACGGGCACGACATCGGTATGCCCCGAAAGAACGACCCCGCCTTCGACGTCCGGGCCGACGGAGGCGAGGAGATTGGCCTTGGTGCGCTCGTCGTTGAACACCAGGCGGCTCTCGATACCGCGCTCGGAAAGCAAGCCCTGCACAAATTCGATGAAAGCGAGGTTGGACTTGCGCGAAACGGTATCGAAAGCCACCAGCTTTTCCAGCATGGCGATCGAGCGGGCGGTCGCGGCGGCGGTTTCGCTCATTCCTTGATGCGCCACTTGGCGCCGTCCGGCCGGTCCTCGATCACGACGCCCAGGTTGTCGAGAGCGGCGCGCAACCGGTCGGCCTCGGCAAAGTTGCGCGCCTTGCGCGCCTCTGCGCGGGCGGCGAGCAGCCGCTCGACTTCGGCGACGTCGACAAGCTTTGCCTTCGGCGAGGCTGCGAACCACGCGGCGGGGTCCTGTTGCAGGACGCCGAGCAATGCGCCGGCGGCCAGCAGCTGGCCCTTGAGGCGCGCTTTGTCGCTTTCGTCCGTCGCCGAGTTCAAGGCACGCGCGAGCGCGGCGATTTCAGCCATCGCCGCCGGTGTGTTCAGATCATCTTCCAGAGCCGCCATGAATGCCTCGGGCGGATCCTCGTCGGTGTCCTTTACGTCTTTCACCTGCTCAAGGGTGCCGTAAAGACGGTCGAGCGTGCGTTTTGCCTGCGCCGTCGTGTCGTCGGACCAATCGAGGGGTTGGCGATAGTGCGCCGACAGGATAGCCCAGCGGAGAGCCTCGCCGGGCGTCGAGCGCAGAGCCTCGCGCGAGCTGATGATGTTGCCGACGGATTTCGACATCTTCTCGCGGTTCATCGTCAGGAAGCCGTTGTGCATCCAGATGCCGACGAAGCGGGTGCCGCCGTGCGAGCACGTGCTCTGGGCGAGCTCGTTTTCGTGGTGCGGAAAGATCAGGTCGTGTCCGCCGCCGTGGATGTCGATGGTTTCGCCGAGATGGGCGTCGATCATCGCCGAGCACTCGATATGCCAGCCCGGGCGGCCGCGGCCCCACGGGCTGTCCCACCCCGGAAGATCCGGCGGCGAGGGTTTCCACAGCACGAAATCCGCCGGGTCTTTCTTGTACGGCGCGACTTCGACCCGCGCCCCCGCGATCATGTCGTCGCGATGGCGGCCTGAAAGCGCGCCGTATTTTTCGTAGCTGGGCACATGGAACAGCACATGCCCTTCGGCGGCGTAGGCATGCCCCCGTTCGATCAGTTCTTCGATCATGTGCAGCATCTGCGGGATGTGCTGGGTCGCATGGGGCTCGATCGTCGGACGCAAGACGTTCATGGCGTCCATGTCCTCGTGCCAGATTTCCGCGAACTTCCTGGCGATGACGTCGATCGACACACCTTCTTGCTTGGCGGTCGCGTTGATCTTGTCGTCGACATCCGTGATGTTGCGCGCATAGACGACCAGGGGATAGCGATCCTTGAGGAGGCGGTAGAGCACGTCGAAAACAATCGCGGGCCGCGCATTGCCGATGTGCGTGTAGCCGTAGACCGTCGGACCACAGACATACATCGTCACCCGGTTCGGATCGGCCGGCTTGAACTCCTCCTTGCGGCGGGTCAGCGTGCTGTACAACTGAAGTGGCATCTGAAGGCTCGGAAAACGGGGTTCCGGGCTATAGCGCGAATGTCAGACGAGGGCAAATGCCCTGCCGTTACCGCGGCGAGGGCCGCAATCCAGCCGGGGCGCGCTGCGCGGGCTTGAGACCGGGCCCTTCGGCCTCGGCCGGCGGAATCCAGAGCTTTCGTTGCCATGACGCCGCACGTTTGCGGCCGGCGGCCATGTGCTCTTCCGAAAGCGCGGCGCGGGCGCCGGACAAAAGCTTCGCGTCGGGTGCGCGAAACCCGACACGCGCCTTGTTCGCATTGAGCTCATAAAGCGCGAGCCAGTAGGCCGCGTCGTCCGGATTGCGCGCGGGCGCGCCCGCGGCAAGATGCGCGCCCAGGGCAGCCTGAGCTTCGGGCCAGCCGGCGTCCGCGGCCCGCGTCAGCCAAATCTCGCCGTCGGTATGTTCGCCCTGCGCGAGCAAACATTCGCCGAGCGCGGTCTGCGCATTCTCATACCCCGGTCCCAGCATGGCGACGGGGCGCAGCAATGCGATTGCGGTCGGGCAGTCGCCTTTCGCTTTCAGCTCGGTGGCTTGCACGTAGGCGGCGTTGGGATCGCGTCCTGCGCGCACCGCAACGCGCGTGCCGTCCGGGCGTTCGTCCACGATCAGGGAGCCGTCTCGCTCGAGGCCCCGGCGCCCGTCGCAGGCGGCAAGCGCAACTCCAACCAGGAATAAGCCGGCAACGACGCGGGATCGGGGCATTAGAACCTGAAGCGAATGGTCACGGCGGCGGTATGCGAAAGGAAGCCGGAACTGATCTCGGCGTCGTAATCGAGACTCACCGAGGAATAGCTGTCCTTGTGAGCGATGCCGAAGCCGGTCGTGAACCGATTTTCCCCCCAGACGTTGCCGATGTTGGTGAAGGTCGGACCGCCCGAGGCGAAACGCGCCGAGACGAGGACGGGATCATTCATGAACTCGCGCGTGAAGCTGCCGCGGAACTGGGCTTCCACATACGAGTCATAGGATAGAAGGAAGTTGCGGTTGACGACGAAACCCGCCGCGCCGCGCAGCGATTCACCCTTGCGGTCGTCGATATCGAGGTTGACCCCGAGCCCACCCCCGGTCTCGGTGTACCCGTTTTCGGTGATGTTCAGGTACGAGAGGCGCGCATAGGGGCCGAACTCATAGACGCCGCGCTGGAGCAGATAGCCTGCTTCGAGGCTGCCGTTGAATTGGTAGCCGCTCCATTTGCCGACGGCTTTGCGGTCGAGCCCGCCGAACGTGACGGTGCGCTGCGGCTGGTCGTAGGTGTTGTACGCTCCGCCGGCCAGGCCTTGCACATAGAGCGGACCGCTCTTGTTGTGCATATAGGCGTGCAGCTGCGTCGAATAGAACTGCACCGGCGAGTGTTGAGAGACGTTAAGGCTGACCGAATGCCAGGACTCGACGAAGCTGACGCCGAGGGTGGTATTCCCGCTCGGCGTTACCGGGAAGTCGGCGCCCAGAGCGATGCCGAGACCCCAGTACGAAAATCCATTTTGCTCGCCGCGGGCATTCTGATCGCCGTAGTTGCCGAGCGACTGTACCCAGAAGCTCGCGATATCGCCGCGTGAATGATCCGGCGCGCCGCCGCGGGCAACGCCGAGCAGGCGGCGGCGGATCATGCCGCTGGCGGCGTCGGCGGAACTCAACGCCGTCTGCAGGATCGCGCCGCTGCTGTCGGGCATGAGCTGCCGCAAGCCGCTCAGGAATTCGGCTTGCGTCGCAAGGCCGGAGAGCGAGGTGGCAACGCCTGGGTCCTGGTTCAGCGCCGGAGCGACGGCATCATAGATCGCCGACATGTTCGGCCCCAGTCCCAGCGCCGCCGCGGAGCGCCGCTCGACCGTCAATTGCAGGATGCTGGGGTCGTTGGGCGCCAGTCCGAAGGCGATATTGTTCATGAATGACACGGGGACTTCGGTCATCTGGTTGAGCGGAGCACCCAGCGTGAGTGTGCCCGCATCGATCAGCGTATAGACCTGCCGGCCTTCCAGGATGCCGGTGATCGTGGTCACCAGCTTGGTGTCGCCCGAGATGCTGACATTGCCGTTCGCGGCCAGAAGCGGCGCACCGGAATTGCTCGAAATATCGAAGTTGACCCGGCTGCCGCCGTCGAACCTTGCGGATTCCGCGCGCAACGGCCCGGCACTGAGCAAGGAGATTTCCGACGCAGTCACATTGAACTGGCTCAGCGTACCGGTGCCCATGGTGAAGCCGCCCATGGTTTTCGCGTTCGCCAGCGTCACCCGCCCGTTGCCGTTGCCGAGCGCGATCCGCCCCGCGATCGTGCCGCCGTTGATGTCGACGGAGCTCGCGCCGGTCTTCGCGTTGCCGGCCTGGAAAGTGACGGCGCCGTCGATCTTACCGGTGCCGCTCATCGTCAGCGTCTGAACGCCGCCGCCGAGGAAGACCTCGCCGGTGATGTTGCCCGTGTTGCTGAAGGCCATTCCCGCCGTATTGGCGCGGAAGTCCACGGCAACCCGCTCGCCTGTTCCGCCCGCCGGCAGCGTCGCCGTGATATCGCCGGTGTTCTGGAACGTCGTCACCGATCCGGAGCGGTCGACGATGCCGTATGAGCCCGACGTGATTCCGTCGGAGACGATATTCAGCTTTCCGCTGTTGAGGACGGTCCGAACCTGGGCTCCTTGTTCAATGACGATCCCGTAGGCGTTTCCGCCTTTCGTGCCGACGACACCGGTCGCGGTATTCGTCGTCGAATCGGTGGTCGCGGCGTTGATGTCGCCTGCATTGTTGAAGGTGGGCATGATCGCGAGATTGCCCACGCGCACCCCCGTGGCGGTGGCATCGAGTGCGACGGCGCTGATATCCCCGCCCGCGTTCGAGAACCCCCCGGTCAACGTGGTGGTGTAGTTCGTTCCGCCGATCGACTGACCCTCTATGTTGATCGTGACGGCATTCGTGCCGGCGATGGCGCCCGAAGAGGTGAGGATGCCCTGCGTCAGGAACGAAAACTCGCTGTCGCCGCGCCGGCCGATGACGATGTTGGCGGCCCCGCTCGGGCCGCCCGGGGAAATCAGCACCGCCGAACCCGGTCCGAACGTCTCTATGCTTGAATCGAGCGGCAGGGCCGCCGCGGCGTTCGCATCGGTGTTCTGCTGGACGAGCGTGAAGCCGTTGCCCGCAAGCTGAAAGCCGTCGGTGATGCTCGATGCGACCCAGAACCCGGCCTTCGCCGGCAGGGGCGCGGTGCGTTCGATGCGAATTCCATCCGGGCTGACGAAGCGTTCCGGGCTGCCGACGGTGAGCGCCCCGCCGTGAACCAGCGCACCCTCGATGCCGCCGCCGACATACACGCCGACGCCATTGCTGACGGCCGCCGACATGGCGCCGCCGGTGTTCACGTTGCCGACGATGTGCCCCGTCGACTGGATCGCATATGAATCTGCGCCGGTGACTTCGATGAGGCCGTTGTTTGTGAGATCGCCCAGCAGCGTCGATCCGATCAGGATGCCGGTCGAACTGTTGCCGCCGACACCGATCAATCCGCCCACTTCGTTGGAAATCGGGCCGGTGAAGGTGCCCGGGCCGGTCAAGCGGATCGCGGCATTCGACGTCGCCGCGTTAAGCAACGCACTGCCGGCGAGCGGGCCCTGGACCACGAGCTGACCGAAATTCTGGACGGCGCCGCTTCGGTTGGCGGACAGGTCCACGAGGATGCCCGTGGCATTCTGCTCCGCGGACGTCGTGATGCCGCCGCGGTTGGTGACCGAATGATTGCTGTTGAGCGTGACGGCGGTGGGCTCCGTCACGGTGATGGTGGACTCCACGATGATATTGCCCGGACCGTTACCGTCGCCGGCGGCGGTCGAGGCAGGCGTCGTGCGCGCCGTTGTGACCGTCAAGTCGCCCGCGCGTCCAACTTTGACGGTCAGCGAAGACAGGGCCGTCGCCAGCAGCAGATAAGATCCGAACCTCTTTAACGAAGCAGCTCCGCCGGCCATCAACGCAATCCCCCTCGGGTGAGAAAACCGCGGCCGGACCTTGAGGGGTCCGGACCGCGGCGCACCTTATAGCAATAACACCGGCGATTACGGCAACCTTGTGATGATGCCCCGCCGGCGCGGAATGCGGTGCGAGCCTTCCGCCCGAATCGACCGCCGGGCGGGGCGCGAAGCCGTACACGCCGCGCGTGAAGGGGCGGCGCGAAATCTAGCCTTAACCAAGCGTCAATTTTCCCCTGCTACCTTATGCGATGAAGGGTTCGCCTGCGTCCGCAAACCTCTCTATCCCATTGTTTTCGGTGGAGAAAGCGCGTCACAGGGCGACCGAAGAAGACGTTCAGGAACGTCTCGGGGAAACTATGGGACAGCCGCGCAACATCTTTGTCGCTTATGAACTGCTTCGCCCGGAACGCGGGGACGATCGTATATCGCAGACGATCGAGGCCTTCGGCTGCGCGTGGGCGCGGATCAACAAAACCGTTTTTTATATCCACGGCGACCTCGACGCCCAATACGTCGGCAACAAGGTGTGGGCGGCCATGAATATGGACGACAAGCTGGTCGTCATCGATGCCACCAAGAACGACGCACGGTGGTACAATATCAAGCCCGAGATTTCAGAATTCCTGGTCGCGAACTGGCACGTCTAGCTAAGCGACGTTGGCGCCGTCCCGCGCGCCGGCCGGCTTCATCGCCATGCTGAAGGCTGCCGTTACTTTCCGGATCAGATCGACTTCGACCGACGACGGCTCGTCATAGTGATCGGCGATGCCGTCTACATTTGCGGCGAGCGAGAGGCAAAGCTGCGAGAGTTGGCTGTCGCGCAGCTTTTCCGCCACTTTCGAGGCGTCGCGCAGCACGTCGGCCAGGGTGTGAAGGTCGGTCTGAACCTCCTCGCCGATCATCTGAGTATCATAGGCCTTCACCAGGCGTTCGCACACTTCGCCCAAACGGAAGCTCTGTGAATCGAGCTGCGCCTGCAGCACGCGCTCCAGCGATCCTTCGACCGCGGCCTTCAGCGCGAATTTGTCCATCTCGCGCCCGTTGATCTTCTCAAGCAGCGTATTGACGACCGGGAAGCGCTTGACGCCTGTCGTGCGCTCTTCGGTCTTTCTTTCGGGACCGACGTAGCCATCCACGGCGATGAAGGGTCGGCGGTGGAAGGTCACGAGCCGCAGCCGTTCCTGGACACGATCGCTCGACACCGGTTTGATGATGATGTCGTCGACTCCTGCTTCGATCGCGAGGTCCAGCGCTTCGCGCCGCGTGGGCGAAACCAGCATGCTGATCAGCATGAACGGATTGTCCGAGAGCCGCTGGAACCGGATGTCGCGCACCAGGTCATAGATTCCCGGGTCGAAGTTGTCGGCCAGCACGAGCAGGTCAGGCGGCACTTCGACGATCAAGCCGCGCAGACTATCCAAGTTGGCGTGGCAGACCACCTGCTTCAGCCCCTGCGCGAGGAACATGTCCCGCAGCTTGTTGCGCTCGTGATAATTGATCTCGCCGATGTAGACGGTGCACTTTTTCAAGTTCTCGCGGTCGAGACTGGCCATGGTGCACTGCGGCGGGCGGACTGAACATGAACGGTGGTTTTCGAGGCCGTATCTTCGATTATTGATTTGGCCGGCGCAAGCCGCTGGCGCGTTCTCCGCCGCCTTGAAGGTCGGCGATGTACCGTTTTGGGATTGAAGTTACCCGAAATCGTTCAATGCGGAGTTGAGAGGACCAATATTTTCGCGGAAGGCCGGCTTTCTCCCGCAAGGTGTCGAAGAAGGCTCCAGGGGTCGGCAGGCAGTCCCAGACTTGGGGAAGAAACAGACCGCGGTGTCCTTCGGCGCTGATCACAAACCCATCGATGCCGGCGCGCGCTTGCGCAAACAGATCGTCTTCGGTTGCGCAGGCAAGGCTTTCGAAGGGGCCAAGGATGCTGATCCCGACCGACAGGCGGCCGACACCCGCATCCGTCAGCGGAGGAAAGCGCGGGTCGCGAAAGCCGGCGGCGTAGGCGTTCGCGGCAACGTCCTCGACCAGAGGCCGGCGCGGGATAACCGAACCAATGCACCCTCGCAAATCGCCGTCGTGTTCGAGGGTGACGAACGTCGCGCGCGGCAGCCGCAATGCGTCGGGAAAGCGCGCGGCAGAGATCGTCGGCGGAGCGTCGTATTCCAGGCCATGCAGCAGGGCGCCGGCCGCGACGTTAGACAGCGTCGCGCCGTGCGCGGCGACGATGTCGGCGTCGATTGTCATTTTGCCTGGTAGACCGCCCATGATCCGTAGCCGACCACCCGGTTTCGGGGTCCCGCCGTATCGCCAGAATTGCGCAGGTCGATGCGCTCAATCCTCGCATCCCGGCGTTTGGCCGCCGCCAGCAAACCCGCGATCGGAAGAAAACCGCAGGCCTGTTCGCCGCTCAGATCGTCATCGGCGAAGTGCTCGATATTCGCCGCCGTCGCGCTGTCGCGCCGCTTGGCATCATCGTAGGAATGAAAATGGCTGAGATCGGAGCTGATGACGATCAGCGTGCTCGCGTCGTCCCAGAAGCGCTCGATGATGTCCGCCACGGCGCGCGGGGAGGTGTCGCCCACGGCCAGCGGCACCAGTTTCGCATGCGGCGCGACGCGTTGCAGGAAAGGGAGTTGCACCTCCAGGCTGTGTTCCATGGCGTGCGCCTCATCGCTGAAGACGATCTGCGGCAGGTTTGCCAGGTCGTCCAATGCGTCGCGGTCGATGACAATGCTTCCCAGGGGAGTCGCAAAATGGGTCGCGCGCGGCGCGGCGAGTCCGCGGACGTAAACGAGGTGCGTAGGGCCTAACAGGACGACGCGCTTGATCTGATCGGCGGCCCCGTCCAGCCGCTCATAAGCCTTTGCCGCAACGGTGCCCGAATAGACGTAGCCGGCGTGTGGAACGATCAGAGCTTTGGGAAGCGGACGCGCGGGCGGTTTAGCGCCGGCCATAAAGCCCGCTATGGTCGCGCGCAGCTCGTCTGGATCCGCCGGATAGAAATGGCCGGCCAAAGCTGCCGGACGTGTTGTCGTGGGGATGTTTGCCATTGGCTTTTTTCCGGACCTCGCGAAGCGGCCCCTCGGCTATCATATATGATGAATGAATAACGCTCCTTCCACCAGTGCCGGCGCCCCAGCGGGCGACGTGATCTCTGGCCCCGCGGTTGCACATTGGAGCCGCCTTCCTGACGGGCGGCTGCAGTGCGACGTATGCCCGCGCGAGTGCAAGCTGCAGGACGGTCAGCGCGGTCTGTGTTTCGTGCGCGCCCGCTCCGGCGAGACGTTGGTGCTGACGACCTATGGCCGATCGTCGGGCTTTTGCGTCGATCCGATCGAGAAAAAGCCGCTCAACCACTTTCTGCCTGGCACTCCGATCCTGAGTTTCGGTACGGCGGGCTGCAACCTCACCTGCAAGTTCTGCCAGAATCACGACATCTCCAAGTCGCGCGAGATGGATACGCTGATGGATCAGGCGCCGCCGGAACGCATCGCCGAGGCGGCGCGCCTCGCCGGCTGCCGTTCGGTAGCTTTCACTTACAATGATCCCGTCATTTTCATGGAATACGCGATCGACACGGCGAAGGCCTGTCACGCGGTCGGGCTGAAGTCCGTGGCGGTGACGGCCGGCTACATGAAGCCCGAGGCGCGGCGTGCATTCTATCAGCACATGGATGCGGCCAATATAGACCTCAAAGGGTTCACGGAAAGTTTTTACGAACGCCTCTGCACCGGTCAGCTGGCCAACGTTCTGGAGACGATCAAGTACGTGCATCGCGAGACCCCGTGCTGGGTCGAGCTGACGACACTGCTTATCCCCGGCGAGAACGATGCAACGGAGGAATTGAAGCGGCTGGCTGATTGGGTGGTCACGGAGCTCGGCGATTCCGTGCCGATTCACTTCACGGCCTTTCATCCGGATTATCGCATGCGCGAAAAGACTCACACGCCGGCGGAAACGCTTCAGCGTGCCCGCGAGATCGCCCGGAGTGTCGGCCTGCGCTACGTCTATACCGGCAATATTCACGATGAGACGGGCGGCAGCACGCTATGCCACGGCTGCGGCCAGGTTGTGATCGGACGCGACTGGTACGAGATCACGCGATGGAATCTCACCGATGCGGGGGCCTGCGCGTCCTGCGGCGCGACGTGCGCTGGCGTGTTTGACGGCCCGCCGGGCGCATGGGGGCGAAAGCGCGTGCCGGTCAGGTTGGGCGCGGCGATGCCCGCATAGCGCGGATTCGTTTAATCGGAAGCGGCAAGTATTAGCCGGCCGCGGTCTGCGGGTTCGCGGCTGCCTCGGCCTCTTGATACGGCGCCGGGCCCATCTTCGCGATCTTGGCCATTTCGAACGCCTTGGTCAGCTTGCGAAGCGTCGCGATCTGGTGCTCGGTCGGGTCCTGGTACTTCTCCGCCAGCTCCTCGACCTCGCGCGCCATCTGGGTGCAGATTTGCGCCAGCTCCGGCTCGCCGAGAACGCGCGCGGTGCGTGCTGCGTCTTCAAGGACGCTCACGAGGATAAGCACGCGTTCCTCAAGCTCCTTGTTGATGTTCTTCTCTTCATAAGCCTTCAGGATCAGGCCGCAGATCCAGCCGAGCTTGAGACCATGGCTGTCGAGGCGTGCAGCCATGACCTCGTTCATGTTCTGCTCGACTTCGCGTGATAGCTCCGCCTGGGTCAGGCGCTTGCCCTCGAGCTTGGACTTGAGCGTGTTGACCACGTTGAGCTGGCGGATCTTCGACGGACGGTCGCCGCCGGGTTTGCGGCGCTCTGGACCGACGTAGTCCGTGGTAGCGATGAACGGCAGACGATTGAAGGTAAGGTGCGCGATCCGCTCGAGCAGTTTGCCCGGTGCGACCGGCTTGATCATCACATCGTCGGCGCCCGCCAGCACCGCCCTTTTGACGGCATCGTCGCTTTCGGGGCGCACCATCAAGGTGATCATGATGAAAGGATTGCGGCCGAGCTTGAAGTGGCGGATGTCGCGAATGGTGTCGAACAACGCTCCGTCGATGTCGTCCGCGGCGATCAGAAGGTCGGGCGGCGCTTCCTTGATCGCATTCAGAAGATCGTCCATGCGTGCGAAGGTGCGCGTGCGCCTGAAGCCCTCGCCGCGCATCATGGCGCGCATGCTTTCGCGGACCTGCTCGTTCGGTTCGCCAAGATAAACGTCGACGTCCGTGAGCTTGTCTTTATCGAACTTTTTCATCGCGAACGGAGTCTCAACTAGGGCGCAGACGGGCTGGCAGGGATAAGCAACCATTCCGCGAGAGAGCTACCCTATCATTCATCTCAGGAAGATAAAGCGAGAATTCGGCCCGAAACCAGGGTTCCGAGCCGAATTCCCGTTTAACGGTGTTCCGGAGCTTATAGGTGTTCCGTCGGCGGTACTTTTTCACGCCAGCGCGGATCTTCGGCGTCGAGGATCTTTTCGAGCGTGATGATCCGGCTTTCCATCTTCTCCAGCAGCGCGATCATCCGCTCCATGGTCTGCTGTTCTTCACTCGACGACATGGTTTGGACCTTGCGCTGATTCCGATAGTGGAAGACCAGCCATACGATGACGATCGCCGTTATGAACGGCATGAAAGCGATATAGTCCATCATGATCGCCTCGAATCCCTCGACCCACGTGTCCCACTTTGCGCGCTAAACGCGCCCCAATCCCCGAAGCTCGCGATCCATCTGGAACTCGCGTGACGTGACGCACTGCTCGAGCGTGCGCAACCGGTCTTCGACGCGATCGAAACGGTTCTTCACGTCCGAGAACTGCCACGTGCGCGCTTGGCGGTGATATGCCGCGCGCCGCGATTCATCGATTTCCGCGCGTGCATCGGCGTAGCCGCCGTCGTCGTGGTAGCCAAGGCCGCGCGGTTTCGCATCGACCATCCACGCCGCGACGGCATAACCGACGATCAACGGCCAGAAGCCGGTGAGGATCGTCGCGGCCACCCAGATCACGCGGACGACCGTCACATCCCAATCGAAGTAGTCGGCGATCCCGGCGCAAACGCCCGAAATCTTCGCGTTCTCCTTGTCGAGATAGAGCTTTCTACGGCGGTGATGTCTCATTTACTTGTCCCCCGCGGCGGCCGGCTTTGGCGCCGTGCCCAGGCCCATGCTGGCCTTCAATTTGGCCAGATCGTCATCGATTTTACTGGACGCTTCAAGGGAAGCTATCTCGTTGGCCAGGGTCGCGCTGCCGCCGCCGAGGTCGAAGGCCTCCACGCGGCCTTCCAGCTCGTCCAGCTTCCGCTCCACCTGATCGAAACGCGCGACGGCGTTGTCGACGCGGCCGTCGTACAGATGTCCACGCACGGCGAAGCGCGCGTTGGCGGTCTGGGCTCGGGCAAGCAAGCTGGCCTGCTTGGCCTTGGCTTCCGCGAGCTTCGTCTGCAGCCGTGCAATGTCCGCGTCGAGTTCGCCCATCCGCTCTTTCAACGCTTCATCGTCGCGCTCGAGGATCGCGACCAAGTCGGCGATCTTCGCGCTCTCGACCAGCGCCGCACGCGCCAGGTCTTCACGGTCCTTTGTGACCGCGAGCTCGGCGCGCTTGCGCCATTCGTTCGATGCGTCGCCGAGGCGCCCGAGCCGGCGGCGGATTTCCTTGCGGTCGGCGATCAGCCGCGCCGCATCGGACCGCACATCCACCAGCGTGTCTTCCATCTCCTGGATGATCAGACGGATCATCTTGGCCGGGTCCTCGGCCTTATCGAGCAGCGCGGTGATGTTGGCGTTCACGATATCCGTCAGCCGGGAAAAGATACCCATAGAGCCCTCCGAAGTGAGTATGGTCTAACTTTTGCAACTCCTGTGCCAAGCGTTTGCGGAGCGATAACTCCCTGATGCGAAACGATTATTTTCAGAGTTATGGCAATGACGGTTGCTAAAACCGCCAATAAATGAGAAAAATACCCAAACATATGTCGAAAAGCGCTAACTCGTGGCTCTCCCCGCTCCCCTCGGCGAATCATCGGTCTTCCTAAGTCATCTGGACCAGCTTTCGCGCGTTGCGCCGCTGGATCGGCCCATCCTCATTATTGGCGAGCGCGGGACCGGCAAGGAGCTGTCGGCGGCGCGCGTGCACTTCCTCTCGCGCCGCTGGTCCGGCCCCCTGGTGAAATTGAATTGCGCGGCCCTGCCTGAGACGCTGCTCGAGGCCGAGTTGTTCGGCGTGGAGCCGGGCGCCTTTACCGGCGCGGCCAAGCGGAGGCTGGGGCGTTTCGAGCTCGCGGACGGCGGCACGCTTTTTCTCGATGAAATCGGCAATGCGCCGTTGCCGGTGCAAGAGAAAGTCCTGCGCGTGATCGAATATGGTGAGTTCGAGCGTCTGGGCGGCAGCGAAACCATTTCGGTTTCCGTACGCGTGGTCGCGGCGACCAATCTTGACCTGCCGGCGGAGGCCCGGGCAGGTCGCTTCCGTGAAGACTTGCTCGACCGCCTCGCGTTCGACGTCCTGACGCTGCCGCCGCTGCGCGCGCGGGCGGGCGATGTTGCGCTCCTCGCCGAGCATTTCGGCCGGGCCATGGCCGCCGATCTCGGCTGGGAAATGTTTCCCGGTTTCAGCGCCTCGGCCGTTGGATCGCTTGAAGGTTATGCCTGGCCCGGGAACGTGCGCGAGCTCAAGAACGTGGTGGAGCGCGCTGTCGCGGGTTGGCTCGACCGCGATAAGCCCATCGACCGCATCGTCTTCGATCCCTTCGCCTCGCCGTTCCGGCCGAGTTCGCGCGTGGCCTCGCCCCAGTCGTCTGCGCCGGCCTCCGGCCCGAACACATCATCGCTACCGGCCGCGTTGCCCGATGACTTCCGCGCGGCGGTCGCGGCGTATGAAGCCGATCTGCTCACGCGCGCGCTCAAAGACGCGCGTCACAATCAACGCGCCGCCGCGAAGCGGCTGGGGCTTGGCTATCACCAGCTCCGCAATCTCTTGCGCAAGCATGGGCTCATGCCGGCGCGCGACAGGGAAAGCGCCTAGACGATCAGACGCCGGGGTCGACGAATTTGGTATTATGCGCGGGAAAGGCCTCGTGGCCCTTCAGCATGTAATCCCAATAGAGCCGCGGCAGTCCGTACTTCTTGATCAGCCAGTTGGGCGTGTTCTCGCGCGCCGGATTGAGGGGCAGCGTCGGCGTTGGCTTGCCGCCGTAGATGAATTCCGCCATCAGCACTTTGGTGTAGCTGGTTGTCAGGGGGCAGGCGGCATAGCCGTCGTAGCCCTCTTCGATCCCGCCCTTGCGGATCAGGTGGAACAGGTTGCGCACGACGACCGGCGCCTGCTTGCGGACGGCGGCAGCGGTTTTGGAATTCGCCGTCGAACACGCGTCGCCCAGCCCGAACACATTCTTGAATTTCGTGTGTTGCAGGGAATTGGCATGGACATCGACGAAGCCGGCGGCGTTGGCCAGCGGACTCGCCTTGACGAAATCGGGCGCGCTTTGCGGCGGCGTGACGTGGATCATGTCGTAAGGAAGTTCGAGACGTTGGCCCTGCTTGTCGCCGCCGACGATGTCGAACGACGCGATTTTCCGCGCGGCGTCGATCTCGACGAGATTATGCTGATAGTGGACGGTGATCCCGTGTGCGGCGGCGATCTTCACCAGCTCGCGCGCATAGAAGGGCACGCCGAAGATCGCCGGGGTCTGCGTGAGGAAACGAACGTCGACGGACTGCCGGATCCCTTTGCGCTTGAGGAAGTCGGAGGCGAGATAGGCAGCCTTCTGCGGGGCTCCCGGGCATTTGATCGGCATCGCCGGCTGCGTGAACAGCGCCTTCGACCCGGGCTTCAGCGCCTGCATGCAATCGAAGGTGTATTCGACGGTCTGCGGCGAATAGTTGCTGCAGACGCCGCCGCGATTGATCGCCTCTTTGAGGCCTTTGATCGCGCCCCAGTTCAGCTGCAGGCCCGGACAGACCACAAGATAGTCGTAAGTAACCGTTCGTCCTGACGCGAGGGTAAGGGTGTTGGCTTCCGGCGCAAAAGCGCTGACCGCGTCTTTGATCCACGAGACGTCTTCCGGGATCAGGTTTGCCTCGACCCGCCGCGTCGCCGCGAGGTCGTAGGTTCCGGCGCCCACGAGCGTGAACGCGGGCTGGTAATAGTGCTCGTGGGAAGGCTCGATGATGGCGATATCGAGCGCCAGCTCGTGCTTGTGCCGTTGCAGGCTCGCCGCCACGGTGATGCCTGCGGCCCCGCCGCCGACGATGACGATCTGGTGATGGATATTGGCCATGCGTGACCCCGATGAGGTGAGGTCCGATCTCATCACCCGCTTACCGGGCTTACAAGGGAAGAAACGGCCTTATTCAGCGCGCGGAGGATAGGCGTGAAAGGTTCCTTGCGGATCTTCGATCCCGTACGAACCTTTATTCTCTTCCGTCACATAGGCGCCGGTGATCGGGACCTTCCCGGCGCCCCCGGGGATATCAAGGATATATGTCGGCTGCGCCAGTCCCGAGAGGCGGCCCCGAAGCGCTTTGACGATCGCCCGGCCGCGCTCGAGGGGCACGCGGAAGTGTCCGGTGCCCGGCGCGTAATCCAACTGATGCAAATAGTACGGCCTGATCCGCGCCGCGACCAGCGCGCGCATCAGGGCCTCCAGCGCGTCGGCGGAATCGTTCACATCCTTAAGAAGCACGGTTTGGGACAGCAGGGGAATGCCGGCATCGCTCAAGCGCGCGCAGGCAGCCCGCATCGCCGGCGTGAGCTCCTCGGCGTGGTTGCAGTGGATCGCGACGTAGACGGCCTTGCCGGTCGCCTTCAGCGCCGCGATCAAGGCGCTTCCGACGCGCTCCGGCGCGGCCACCGGCACGCGCGTATGCACACGGATCACCTGCACCTGCGGTATGGCGTCCAGCGCGCGCACGATCTCGCCGAGACGCCGGGCCGACAGGACGAGCGGATCGCCCCCGGTGAGGATCACCTCCCACACGCTGGGCGTGGCACGGATATAGGCGAGCGCCGCATCCATTTCAGCCGGCGTCAGGACGCCTTCCGTGCCCACGTCTTCGCGCCGGAAGCAAAACCGGCAGTAAACCGCGCAGGTCAGCGTCGGCAGGAGAAGCACGCGGTCGGGATAGCGGTGAACGATCCCCTTCACCGGCGAGTGCGCATGATCGCCGATCGGGTCGGCGTTCTCGCCGGGGGAGAGTTCGAGTTCCTCGACCGACGGCACGAACTGCCGCGCAATCGCGGGCGCCTGCGCTGCGGATCTGATCAGGTGGTGCACCGCCGGCGGAATGGCAACTGCATAACGCGCGGTCACGCGGGCAACCTCCGCCGCCTCGTCCGCGGCGACGAGCCCGGCCGCGGCAAGGTCGGCGGCCGATGTGAGGGTGCGCGGTGAAAGGTCGTTCATTACGCGTCTATAGCGCGGCGAACGGCGTTGGCCAATGCGTCCAGGGTGAACGGCTTGTGCAAAAGCTTCACACCGGGGTCGAGCACGCCGTTGTGCACCACGGCGTTGCGGGTATAGCCGGTTGTATAAAGCACCTTCAGGCCCGGCCGGCGTTGTGTCGCTTCGTGCGCCAGCTGCCGGCCGTTCATCTGCGGCATCACCACGTCGGTGAACAGGAGCGCGAGATCTGGGTGTTTTTCCAGCAGGCCCAGCGCTTGTACGCCGCTTTCAGCCTCGACCACGGTGTAGCCGAGGTCCGCGAGGCTCTGAACCGTCAGCCTGCGGACCGCGGGTTCGTCTTCGACCACGAGAATGGTTTCCCCGGCCTTCGCCATGGGCGCCGCCGCCGGCTGGACGGCCGCGGTCTCTTCTTTCGGGCCGAAGTAGCGCGGCAGGTAGATCTTTACCGTCGTGCCGATGCCTTGCTCGGAGTAGATCTTCACGTGCCCGCCCGACTGTTTGACGAAACCGTAGACTTGGCTGAGACCCAGGCCGGTGCCCGTTGTCTTGGTGGTGAAGAACGGATCGAACGCCTTGTCGATGACGTGCTGCGGCATGCCGTTGCCGGTATCGGTCACGCAGATCGCCACGTATTGCCCCGGCTCGATGCCGGCGGTCCGGGCGTAGCTTTCCGATATCGATGCATTGGCCGTTTCGACCGTCAGTTTGCCGCCGTCGGCCATGGCATCGCGGGCATTCACCACCAGGTTGATGATCGCGGTCTCGAGCTGATGGGCGTCGGCGTAGATGCGCCAGAGGCCGCCCTCGGTCACGATTTCGGTTTGGATGGTCTCGCCAAGGGAGCGGCGGACCAGATCCGACATCCCGCCAAGCAGTTTGTTTGCATCGATGGGCCGGGGCTCCAGCACCTGCTTGCGCGCAAAAGCCAGCAGGCGGTGCGTCAGCTGCGCGCCGCGCATCGCGCCTTCGACGGCCGCGTTCACCAGGGGCTCGACATTGTAATCGCCGCGGGCGATGCGCCGTTGCATCATGTTCAGCGCCCCGATGATCACCGCCAGCATATTGTTGAAGTCGTGGGCGATGCCTCCGGTCAGGTGGCCGATGGCCTCCATCTTTTGCGACTGCGCCAGCGCCGCCCGCGCTTCCTCCAGGGCCGCGTTCTGTTGCACGCGCTCGCTGATGTCGCGTGTGATCTTGGCATAGCCCATCAGCCGACCCGACGGATCGGTCAGGCGGTCCATCACGATGCTGGCGTGGAACTGGCTTCCGTCCTTGCGTACGCGAACGGTCTGCTCGGCCTCGTACCGGCCTTCGCGCTCCGCCGTCGCGAGCACCTTTGCGGGTATGCCCGCGGCTTGATCCTCCGGCGTGTAGAAACAGGAGAAATGGCGCCCAAGGATTTCGCTGGCCGTATAGCCCTTGATGCGCTCCGCACCGGCGTTCCACGTCGTCACGTAGCCCTTCGGATCGAGCATATAGATCGCGTAGTCGGTCACGCCTTCGACGAACCTCAGGAAATTTTCGTCGCTCTCGCGTTTCCCGACTTCCGCCGCGGCCCGCCCCTCGATCTCCGAAGATAATTTTTCATTCACCGAACTCAGGTCGCGGCCGCGGCGCAAGGCTCTCACGATTCCGAAAACAAGCGCGCCCGCAAGGACCGCGAGCAGGAGATACGGAACCAAGAGCGTGATGCTCTGGTTGCCCGCGCCGTCTTGGGCGAGGGCCGCGCCCGGCGCGGCGATCCAGCTCGCCATCAAAGCAGCAAGCGCAGGGCGGACAAGCAGGTCCCCTTGCTTGGTTCGCCTCGCGGGCGCCTGGCTGGCAACGAAGATCATTGCGGGTGAAGCATCTCGGACAGCAGAGGTCGCATCATAACGCGCCGGTCAGAGGTCATATACCATCCCTTTAGGCTCATCGCGCAACGCGCGAAGAATCACCCCTGGCTTGCGCGTCCGTCGCGGCAAAGCCTGCTTATTTGTAATACCGCGCCAGGCGCTCGACTGCGGCTTCGAGCAGCTTTTCATTCTTGCAGAAGGCAAAGCGGACGAAGTGATCCGGCCCCTTGCCCTCATAAAACGCGCTGACCGGGATCGCCGTGACGCCGGCTTTGGCCGTCATCTCGTGACAGAAGGCGACGTCGTCGCCCTTGAAGCCAAGCTCGGCGAAGTCCGCCGTCACGAAGATCGTGCCCTGGGAGGGCAGCACTTTGAAGCCGATCCCGGCCAGGCCGGCGGAAAGGAGGTCCCGTCGCCGCTGCAGGGAATCGCGGTAGCCGTGAAAATAGGAGTCGGGCTTCCCCAGGCCGTACGCCACCGCCCATTGCAGGTTCGGCGCGGTGGTGAAGGTGAGGAACTGGTGCGCTTTCGCGACGGGCGCGAGCAGCGCCGGCGCGGCGCTTACATATCCCACCTTCCAGCCGGTGAGGGAAAAGGTCTTTCCCGCCGACCCGAGCCGTAGGCAGCGCTCGCGCATGCCCGGCAGCGTGATCAGGGAGATATGCCTGCCTCCATCGTAGACCAGGTGGTCGTAGACCTCGTCGCAGATCACGTAGATGTCGTGCTGCTGCACAAGGCCGGCGATGAAGTCGAGCTCGTCGCGCCGGAACACCTTGCTGCACGGGTTCATCGGCGTGTTGAGGATCATGAGTTTGGTCTTGGCGCTGAAGGCGGCGGCCAGCTCGTCGCGCGGCAGGTCCCATGAAGGCGGCATCAGCCGCACGATCTTGGGGATTCCCCCGCCGCGGCGGATCATCGGCAGGTAAGAGTCATAGAACGGCTCGAACACGATGACTTCGTCGCCCGGTTCGATCAGACCAAGCAAACAGGCGGCGAGGGATTCGGTGCCGCCCGATGTGACCATGACTTCGGTCCAGTCCACCTCGACGCCGAAGAACCGCTTCCCATTGGCCGCCACCGCCTTGCGCAGCTCGGGAATACCCATCATCGGCGGGTACTGGTTGGATTTCTCGAGCGCTTCGGCCGCTTTGGCGCGAACGTCGTCCGGGCCGTTGTCGTCGGAAAATCCCTGGCCGAGGTTGATGGCGTCATGCTCGGCGGCCAACGTCGACATCACTTGGAAGACGGTGGTGGGCAGACCGGAATAGACGCTGTTGGCGGGTTTCATGGCCGCAGCTATAGGGCATGTTCCCGCCTGCTGTGAAGTCGAAGAGAAAGGAATTTGGCGAATGCACCGGCTGCGCGAGCCGGCGGTTGCCTGGCAGGGCCCGGTTTTCCGCGCTGACTATCGCGTCGCGTAGCCGCGGAGCGCGAGGTCGAGCAGCTTCGGGGTGAGGCGGCCCATCGGGAAATACGCGGCGATCCAGATCAGGCTGCGGCACATGAGTTTCATGCCAGGGTAACGGCGTTCGCTAGAAAAAGTTCGCGCGCATCGCGCAATTCGAGATATGTATGGCCATGTCACAAGAACCGTTTCCGATCCCCCGTCACGACGCCGCCATCGACCACACCGTCACCGCCAAAGCCGCGGTTCCCGCATCCGTCGAATTCGTCGACGCCCGCGTTGCGCCCCGCGGCAGCCTTGAAACCCTCTCTCACGAGGAAGTCGCCAAGCTTCTCGACCGCGGGCAGGGCGGTCTCTATCCGCTTCTGCGCCGCTGCGCGTTGGCCGTGCTCAATGCCGGCAGCCATAGCGATGATGCGCGCCAGCTTTTCGAGAAGTTCCACGATTTCGAACTGAAGATCATCCAGCAGTCCTTCGGCATCGAGGTCGAAGTCATCAACGCGCCGGCGATCGCCTTCGTCGACGGGCAGATGATCCGCGGCGTGAAGGAGCTGCTGTTCGCGGTCCTGCGCGACGTGGTCTACATCTCCAATGAAGTTGTCGAAAGCGGCCGCTTCGATCTTACGCGGCCCGATGGGATCACCAATGCGGTCTTCCATATCCTGCGCAACGCCCGCGTCCTCGGCGTGCAGAACAAGCCCGACCTCGTCGTCTGCTGGGGCGGCCATTCGATCTCGCGCGAGGAATATGACTACACCAAGCGCGTCGGGTATGAGCTCGGGCTGCGGGGGCTGAATGTCTGTACCGGGTGCGGACCGGGCGCCATGAAAGGCCCGATGAAGGGCGCGAACATCGGTCACGCCAAACAGCGCATCAAGACCGGCAGTTATATCGGCTTGACCGAGCCGGGCATCGTCGCCGCCGAGCCGCCGAACCCCATCGTCAATCAGCTCGTGATCATGCCCGACATCGAGAAGCGCCTCGAGGCCTTCGTCCGCCTCGGCCACGGCATCGTCATTTTCCCCGGCGGCGTCGGCACCATGGAAGAGATTCTCTTCCTGCTCGGAACGCTGCTCGATCCGGCCAACGCAAAGGAGCCGTGCCCGCTGATCTTCACCGGTCCGCGGTCCGCCGCGGCCTACTTTCATCGCATCGATGAGTTCATCGCTCTCACGCTCGGCCCCGAGGCGCGCGGGTGCTACCAGATCATCATCGACGACGAGGCGGAAGTCGCCCGCGCCATGATGCGAGGCTTCGACGGCGTGTACAAACATCGCAAGGCCACGGGCGAAGCGTTCAATTTCAACTGGAACCTCATGATTCCGCCCGGCTTCCAGATGCCGTTCCACGTCACGCACGAGAGCGTCGCCGCCCTCGACCTGCATCTCGATCAGCCCGTCCATGCCCGGGCGGTCGCGCTGCGGCGCCTGTTCTCGGCGCTCGTCGCGGGGAATGTCAAAGAAACCGGAATTCGCCAGATCGAGGAGAGGGGTCCGTTTGAGATCCACGGCGACCGCGCGCTGGTCGAGCCGCTGGACGCCTTGCTCGCGCAATTCGTCGCCCAGAACCGCATGAAGCTGTCGGGCGAATACAAGCCTGTTTATAGGATTGTGCCTTGAGCCCGTGGCGATTTCTGTCGGGTCTTGAGAATGGTGCTGCCGAGTAGGATTGAACTACCGACCTCCCCCTTACCAAGGGGCCTCTCAGCCGCTGCGGGGCGGCGCCAGACAATGACTACAAGCCCCGCACATCAACACAATTAGCCGCGTTTTTCCGTTCTGCACATTCCAGGACGTGTCGCCGATTAGGCTGCCGGAAGTCGGACAGGCTCGCAAGAAAATTCCCTAAAAAGGCAGTCCGCTGTGACGGGTGTGACACGCTATTCTAGGGGAATAGTCCTTGGGCAGGGGGCGCAATGACTGACGGCATTCAGGTGAACGACGCGGCTTTCGTCGGTTCGTGGCTCGCGGAAATACGGGGCAGCCACGTGGGTAACGGCTACATGGAAGTCAGCAGCATCGGTTCCGACTTGAAAGCCCAACTGCACGTGAACATTGCGGGGGAAATTGGAATTGCAGAGGGCGCGTTTTCTGCGGATCGCAAGACGATAACATTTTCCGAGAAGAACCCGCAGGCCCGTGCGACGCCAGTCCTAGCGGACGCGACAATAGAATCATCGCCGCCCGGATCGTGGTGGGTGAAATGGAAAGCAAATACGGGAGCGGCTGGCACGGTCATGTTTCATCCGGCACAGCCAAGTTTCGCAGGGGGTGGTAACGCTGCGCGCGCATCTTCGCCGGCAGCCGCGGCGCCCGCGTCGCCGCCAACGCCAGTCATTCCCCCGTCCGGGACACCACCGCAGCTCATTATCCGCGAGCACGACCTGCAAGCCGTGACGCTTTCGAATGCACAAATTCGCAATCTGTTGGCACGAATGAGCCAAGCCATTCCGCACAGTTTCGGAACGATTCTTACCGCATCTTTTGCCGGTCGGACCGTTCGGCGATACGAAGCGCACTGGCTGGCAAGTGATGACCTGCCGGCACAGATAGATAACCTCTTTATCCAACGAACGGAAAATACGACGGCGATTCAGAAGTCGATATCCGTGCAGATTAGTCAGCGGAATGGCAACCGCGTCACCGTACAAAGCGATGATGAGACGTGGACGGCGGGCGCTGCATTGGCGTTTCGAGATTTCTTCCAGCCACACACGTCACGAATTGCGCGCTACGTGAAAATCGCGGCACTCGTCGCATTCCTGTGCGTCGCGTTCGCCACTTCAATGTACACGCCGGATTTTGACAAGCCACAGAGAGCAGTGTTCTTGGTTGTCGCAATGGGCTTGATGGTGCTTCTGCTAGCTGCGCGGGACCGCGCCGGACAAACGCGCGTATTTCTCGTAGATAGGCAGCCGGGCCTACTCGAAAAGCACGGCCCAGAAACGGCGGTCGCGGTCGTCTCAGGCTTGATTACTGCAGCGCTAATATCGGTGCTTTCGTATGTCGGGTCCGATGAATTTGCGCAATGGCTGCAAAGCGTGTCCCACTAATTGATCTGGTAAAAGATCGCCCCGGCCGGCACATCAAATTCCGCGATCGCATGACAGAATTTAGCCGAGACGGCGGCGGACGCGGGCAAGTTGTTGGATGATTTGTACCACGTCGCAATGGTGGAACGCTTTACACCGGACGCCTTTGAGACTTCGTCGTACAAAAGCTTCTCTTGTTGCCGAAGCGTGTTGTACGCGTCCGCCAGAACCGCGAAGGATACTGTAGCCCCCTCGGCGAATGTCCAATTGGTCGGATGAAACAAGAACGAGGAAACAGGCGTCGCAAGGCGTCGCTCACCAAGGACGAACCACAACAGCGCGACGCTGTTGCAATGGCCTAAGTTGTAGGTCGTAAAGGTGAGGCCGGACAGTCCGCGCAATTGAGCGTAAGCCGTAAATCCGGCATTCAGGCTTCCGCCGCCGCTGGCGATTCCTAGGTGAACACGACTTACGCCCTGCGCGCGCCAAGCAGCGCACGTGCTGACGAGGTTCACGGCGGTGTTGTGATTTACTCCTTGAAGAAATGCGAGATAAGCGTCTGACATTTGATCCCCCGTCGCTGTGTCAGGTTGTCCACTTGGTTTGAAATTTACATAAATTTCCTCGCGCCGTCAGGCATAGGGATTCTGCGCGCGATCCGGGGTGTACCCGGGGGGTAGCTCCTGCGCGCCGCGCGGAGTCGCGGGGCGCGGCGCGACCGACAACGGCCAACCAGCGGCCAACCGCTTCTCAGTTCTGCGCGCTGCGTCTGCGCCGGCTGCTTGCCCAAAGTCGGGCGCGACAAACGGCCGGCCAACGCTGCAGCCTAGCACTGTCACTAGACAAGCGGGGGACCAATGGACAATACGGAAGGCAACGTCGTGTCGCTGAGCGAGTATCGCGCAATGCAGGTGGATATGACTGAGAGACGCAAGCCAGGACCAATGCCGTTTCAGCAGGCGGTGCAGAAAGCATTCGGGCCGCCCGGGAACCCAGAAGCGGATCGCGCGCGCGACGTGTTGATTCGCGCGGGCTGGCGAATGGAGTGGCTTGGCTCTCAGGCGGGCTGGCGCATGTTTCAGGAAGCGAGTGGGATTGAAGCGCGCCGCTAGCTGACTCTGGATCGCGGAAGTGTTGCGGGCTGGCGCAGGTGATGCGCTGGCCCGTCACTTTTTTGGGTGTACGGATAACCCTGCCGGATCGCGCCGCGCTAAGCGCCCGGAATTGCTGCTTTCGCGCCAGCCGGTTTTGCCTGTACGGAAATGAGTTGTTTTCCGTACACTCATCGCATACAGTTGGTCCGTAAGACAACACAGCCGGGAGTGTACCCATGACAAAACGCGTTGCCCTGTACCTGCGAGTTTCGACGGCGGATCAAACGATAGAGAACCAGCGGCGCGAATTGCGGGCGGTCGCGAAGCGCCACGGATGGGAGATAGTCAGCACATTCGAGGATGCCGGCATTTCCGGCGCCAAAGGCCGCGACAAGCGCCCGGGTCTAGACGCGCTGCTGCGCGGTGTGGCCCGCAAGGACTTTGACCTAGTGGCAGCGTGGTCAGTAGACCGGCTTGGCCGGTCGCTGCAGGACCTAATCGCCCTGCTGGGGGAATTTCACGCGAAGCGAGTCGACCTGTACCTGCACCAGCAGGGGCTAGATACGACTACGCCGGCCGGAAAGGCGATGTTTCAAATGATGGGCGTGTTCGCAGAGTTTGAGCGCGCGATCATTCAAGAGCGCGTTAAGGCGGGGCTGGCCCGGGCGCGAGCAGACGGAACGCAGCTAGGCCGGCCGCGTACGGATGAAAAGACGGAAGCGAAAATCCGCGCCGCGCACAAGAAGGGGACCGGCATTCGGAAGATTGCGCGCGATCTCGAAGTCGGGGTGTCCGTAGTGCAGCGCGTGATCGCGGAAGCCGCCTAAGGTACAATCGCGGACTTTCGCCGGGAGGCAAGGACGCATGGATTTCGGTTCACCCCAAGAGTGGCAACAAGGCGCGGGCGCGCTAAAGCAGGCTGTGGACGCGTTCGCGGGCGTGCTGAAAATGTTTCGGGACTTCCGCAACGCACCGGGCGCGCCCACGGCATTGGAGAACAAGGCAGCGGACGAAGCTTTGCAGCAGGCGGAAGTAGCCGCCAAAGTCGCGGAAGCGCAACTCGCAAAGGCGCTCGGTTATCAGCTTTGCCACTGCGCATTCCCGCCTACGGCCATGCTGACGGTAGGCGCGCGCCGGCCCCGCGGGGGCGAACCAAGAATAGAACCGGTGTTTGAATGCCCCGCGTGCGGCTACAACACTGCGCGCACTATGCCCTATGACCGGATCGCGCCCCCACGGGAGGCGCCGGCTGCGAGTGGACAATCTGTCTAATTCGCGATGGTATCGGCCGCGCTGACGGGTTGTCAGTCTCGCCAAGGCCTAGTGAGTTAACCGAAACGGCGCACTTACGCCGGCAAATCGGAAACTTTCGCGACTTACAAAGTAAGCCTGCCGTCGCGAGCAGGGGGTGATTTCAGTCGGTGCGGGGGATGCGGGTATTGCGGGTATTCATTCCGGCCACTCTCTATGATTCTTTTTTATTTCTATACGTCGCAAAAATAATTTCTCTTCAATAAGCTTAAAAACAATACCCGCAAATACCCGCATCCCCCGCAAATCGGACCGTTCGAAACGTCGTTAGTTGTCTGCGCGCACAACGCGCCACGTTTGGACCTTTCGGTGCGTATCGAACACGGACTCAAGTCGCAAACTGGCACACACGCGGTTGCGGTAACTCTGCAGGCGTTTCCCAATGCGCTGGCTTGTCGTTCCGCCCGCTTTGCCGGCGCAGCCTAACCAGGATTCGAGCGCGCGGCGCAGCCGCCCTGCACTCTCCCCAAAGTCCGCGCTTGCGCCGGCCGTGGAAAGCAGGTCCGCAAGCTCGGCCGTAGCGACGGGCACCGCACCGCGCGATCCGTGCCACGCTGCCAGCACGTCCGCCCACGCGGCTAGCTCGCTGTCAGTCGAAAGAGGTTTCAGGAATTTCGCGGCGGGATCGGCAGCCCCTGCGAACACCAGCGCGGCGCGGATGGTCGCGTCCCATTCGGGGAAGCGAGACGGTTTCAGCTCCATGCGCGGCCGGCCGGCGCCGGCATGAGCGCGCAATAGCGTCAGGCAGGCGCCTACAATCTTCCCGCGCTGCTCAAGCGCCCATCGGGGCAGGTTGTCGCGGCTATACGTCATGTGTTCGGGATTCTCGGTCTTTGGGTCCAAGTAGCATTCGAGCGTCCGCGACGTCAGGTCCTTTGATCCTTGGATATTGTTGCCGGTAAACATCACTGTGACGTTGGTCGGAACTTCGACCGTTCGGTTTTTCCCTAGCAGCCGGTCGCGGAAGAGCTTCGAAGTCACCATTGCGGCTAGTGTCGGACTGTCCAATACCGTCCCATCGCTAACGTTATCCAGCAGCAGCGCGGAGTGGCCCTCAAGCAGCGCGCTAACCAGCTTCTTCCGCTGCTCGGCTGCGTCCGCATCCCATGACAGCATTTCGGGCGCGCGACCAAGGACCGGCATTGCGCACAACTCCGCTAGCTTGGTCTTTCCGCTGGCCTGGATCGGTGCCGTAAACGCGAATAGCGGTTTATCTCCCGGCAGCGTCCGGCAGGTCAGCACATTGAGCAGGGCTGCAGCCGCCACTGCCGCGTCCGTCTCTTCCGCGAAGCGAAAGTCTGCGAAAACTTCCGTTCGAATGTATCGGTAGGCGCGCGCCGCGTCCGCTTGTGTCGGATTGTCCGGGATCGCGGGAAATTCAGCCGGATCAAAGTGCGCAAATAGTCCTGTTGCTACGTCATACCCAGGTGTCAGCAGCAGGCTACCGTCCGGCCGCACCGTTGGCGCCGCTATCACGCCCGTAAGGACCGGCGCCGCGCTGCCGGCGCGCGTTGCGAGCAGCCCTTCAACCAATTCTTTCGGATACGCCGTGGGCGCCCACAGGCCGGCAGAGCTTTGCTTTTGTATCTCGCACGATTGCGCCACGCGGTTACGCAGCGAATGCAGGTTGAACGGGACTACGCGCGGCGTGCTGCGGAAGTTTTCGTCCGCCATATCCTGCGCGGTTATCGGCTGTGTCATTTCGACCGCACACAGTGCATTGCCATAGCGCAGCACGAGGCCGCGCTCGGTATCGCGGACCATGGCGGCCTCAACCTGCTCAATGCAGTCATACAGGCGCGCGGGATCGTAGTGAATTTGCGCACGCGCCCCTGCCCGAGTCACTTCTGCGGCGCGGGCGAGTGTGGTGCCGCGTTTCACGGCGCCGTCAAACTCTCGCGCCTTATACGGTCCGTCTTTTGCTGTCAGCTTGTTGCGCAGGCGTGCGAACGCTTCGCGGTCCGCCTGCTGCAGCCGCGCAACGGACTCGGCTATGTCCGGGCTGTGGAGCTTGGGCGGGTCCGCGCGTAGAGTCTCTTCAAGCTTGGCAGGGTCCACCGGTTCGGGCACGCGATCGCTCGCGGCCGGCTGCGCTGGCAACGTGGCGGAAGTCCCGGCTTGCACAGCCTGTTCGACCGTTCCGCCAAAGTCCAGGACCGCATCGTTAAATCCGAATGCGCGAGCAGCTTTGAACACATGCGCGGCGCCGATTTTGAACGGGGAGTGAAAGCTATCCCACTTCTGCCGGACCAATCCGGGAGTGTTGTCCGGCCACTGCAGCGACCATTCCTCATACGCGGCGTAAGCTTCTTCGCCGGCTGCAGCCTTAACGGCGGCCGTCATTCGTAACCACTCGTCGTAGGACAAGTCATTCGGAATCAGTTTGAGCGCGGCAATGATCGCGGCGGCCGGCGCCTGCAGGCTGGTTTGGTCAACGCTGTCGCGCGCCGCGTTTGTCGTGGCGTGGGTCGCACTCTTCACTGTGCAGCCGTTCGCGGCTAAGCGTTCCTGCAACTCGCGCATAAAGTCTGCGACTTGCTCGGGCGTTACTTCCGGCAGGTGGTCTAGGCCAATGCTCGCGGGGGAAGCGTTGCCGCGCCACGCGTAAGGCCTGCCGGTCTTGGGGTGGAGGCCTTCCGCGACAAACTGCTGCCCGGTCCCTAGCACTTCGACCGCGTGCTCGGTGTCCGAACCGGGAAGCGTAAACGCCACGCGCATTTTCTTGAGCGTTCTGCCGGCCGGCAGGCGATACAGGCGCAGATATTTTGGCGCGCGCCCTACCCGCTCGACGGTCCGGCCAAGCTTCTTTTGAATGCCGGCGCGGATCGCGTCCGCCCATGCGGCGTCCGTCACATCCACGTCTATCGCGACAACACGCCTGCATTGGATGCCTAGACCGACACCCGGCCATACGCGCCACTGTTCAAGCATTTCCGGGGTAGCAGTTAAGGCGGTGTAGTTCCCGAAGCCGACCCATTTACCGCCGGCAAACTTGCCCGGCACTTTTCCGAGCGAGCTAGCGAAGTTGGACGCGGGATTCCACACGGCTGCATTGGGGGGCGCTATCGGTACTAGATCGGGAGTAAAGCCGGCTGCGGCGTACTGGCTGAAATGTTCCGCAGGCGCGGGCGCCCGCCCCTGGATTTCCGCAGGGGGAGATTGTATGTTCATAGTGCATTTGCCTTCTTAGAAAAGTTGATGTGATTGGCCCTGCGGATTGCCTTCCGTGGGGCCTGTTTCTTTCGGGCATTCGGGATCGCGTTCGGGGTAGCCGACTTTTATCAGCCGTTCGAAGTACGGTGCGCGGAGCGGCCGGTGCGCAGTGACTAAGTCGGGCGGTGGGTTTAGCTGCCGGCGCCAATCGTCCAACAGCGGATTAAAGTCTAGGATCGCGGTTTCTTCTGCCGTTAAGCCCGCGTCAGCGCGCGAGCGCCACGCGCCGCGAAACGCGCGCGGATGCCAATTCGCCGGCAGCAGCCCCTGCGCTTCTAGCATTTGCGCCCGCAGCAGCTGCTCATCCCGGCTTATCGGCGAGTCCAGGTCCGCATAATTTTCGTTTAAGCGAATACCAAAGCGCAGGTGCGGGTCCGTTTCGAGATAGTCGGGAAATGAGCGGACGACCGCGACGGCGTTAAATCCATTCACGGCGCCTAGAAGCAAATCGCCGAATTCCACCGGCCGGATATAGATGGCGCATTTGAAAAACGGCCATGTGCGGTCGCTATGTCCGTTCGCGTACATGATGCGCAGCGCGGTCCTATCGCGGCGCGGCGCCCGGATCGCTTCCAACAGATTGGCGCGCGTCGCCGGCAGCCCGTATGCGGGAAATATCGCTTCTGTCTCTGACTGCTGCATGGGACTAGGCCGCGTTCTGCTGTTGGGCGCGCAGCCGCTGCACAACGCGCTCTAACCGAACGTTGCTCGGCGCCAATTCGACGGGGACGGGCAGCAGGCGATAGCCCAACGCGCGCAGGCAGTCCGAAAGCACGTCCACAGTGGGCGCTTTACGCCCGCCCATCTTCACAATGTTCGTATACTCCCGGCCGGTTTTGTCAGCGACTTCGCGCAGGGTCCGGCCTTGCCGCTGCGTCTCGTCGTAGATAAACGCGGCGAGAGGATGGGCGCGCGGACGCGGTTTAAGTTTCAGATGTGGCGCTCTGTATTGGCGGGTAGTTGTCATGGTTGCACTCCAAGTTGGCCCCTGGGGGCGGTTGAAAGTGCGTAACCATCTAAGGCATGCGACTGGCTACCGGAACAGTCATGCGCCGTAACCCGGCATATTGGCTAAGGGGCCGCACTTGCGGCGGATCGCCACAGTTTTGCCGCAACGTCCTCCGCCCGCAGGTGGGTGTAGCGAAAGAGTTGGCGCGGATCGCTATGCCCTGAAACGAGGGCAGTTTCGGGAATTGTCAGCCCGCGCTCGAAAAGCCGGCTGATTGCTTCGTGGCGCAGGTCGTGAAAGTGCAAGTCATGAATGCCTGCGCGTTTTACTATGCGCTGCCATGCTAACCGGATCGCGTTGCCCGTCGTTGGGAAGGGCCGTACGTAACCTTTCGCCTGCTGCTCATCGAGGATGCGCGATGCAGCGGGCGTTAGCGCAATAGTTCGCGGTCGGGCGGTCTTAGTAGTCGGAATGTGCAGGGTGCGGCGCTCGGCATTCCGGTGCGCAAACTCAACCCTGAGAATTTCACCCCGCCGCATCGCACTCTCCACTGCAAACTCAATGAGTGGCCGCATGACGGCGTTTCGGCAGGCGTCCGCTGCCACTATCAGTGCGTCCCACTCTCCGGGTTGTAGCCGGCGATCTCGGGGCAATCCGGCAGGCGGTCGCCGCAAGTGGGCCAGCGGATTCGCTACCGCAATCGCCCATTCGGCACGGGCGATGGTGTAGATGTGGCTGAGCAACGTAAGATATTTTCTGACAGAGGCGCCTTTGATCCTGCGAGCGAGTCGGTCCCGGTATGCCGCAAAAGCGCTCGCATCTAGCGCGCTGAGGGGCGCGTCCGCAAACGGTTCGCGCAGAATAGCCGTGAGGTAGCATTCCTCATTCAGCCGTCCGCGCTTGTGGACCGTAACGTTTTCCCGGTAACGCTCAATCAATTTGCGCAGGGTGAGCAGATCGGAATCGACGGGTGGCTGCGCGGCTGGCGCCACCGGCGCGCGCCCTTCCATTTCGCGCGCCCACTTCTGCGCCTCCTGCCGATTAGCAAATGTCGCGCTTGCCGGCGCCACTCCAGCCAATCGTATCTGCACCTGCCAACGCCGGCCGCGTTTACGAATTGTCGCCACGACTAGCCTCCGTCACTGTGACAAACACTGTGACAAGTCGTGGGACGTGCAGTTTTCGGGCGCGCTCGGAACGCGCTAAGTGCTTGGTGCCGCTGGCTGCCGCGGATGGTGCTGCCGAGTAGGATTGAACTACCGACCTCCCCCTTACCAAGGGGGTGCTCTACCACTGAGCTACGGCAGCAGGACCATGGGCGTGAGGGCCGGCTCTGAACGCTGGGCGGCCCGAAAGCGGCGCGGAACATGCCATAAGCCCCCTGGCGGCGCAAGCAAGCGTCCGGTACCTCTTATTGCCTGATTTTACAGGGATATCCTATGACGAGTGGAAACTTGCGATGACCACGCGCGGACCGAGGAAGCCGCCCCCGAGCGCGCAGGGAAAGCCGCAGTCCGGCGCGGCGCAGGACCGGCTCGCCCAGGCGCTGCGGGAGAACCTGAAGCGTCGCAAAGCCCAAGAGCGCGCGCGTGAAGCGGCCGCGCCGCCAAAAAGGGAGCGATAACTTGAGGCTGGCGCCTGCCTTACGCTACAAGCGGTCCCTCCCGCGGCGCTCACGCTGGCTTGAGCCGTCGGTCATTGACGAGTAATTCCATTGGACTCCATCCGTATCCACGGCGGCAAACCTCTCCACGGTGAAATCGTCATCGGCGGCGCCAAGAACGCGGCGCTTCCGCTCATGGCCGCCGGGCTGCTGACCGACCAGCCGCTCACCCTCACCAACATGCCCGAGCTCGCCGACATCGGCACCATGGCGAACCTTTTGCGTCAGCATGGGGTGCGCGTCGACCGCTCGGACTTCGGCGCCGGCAGCAACGTGACCGACGCCGGCGCCACGGGCCGCACGATGACCCTGACCGCCGACCGCATCACCAGCGTGACGGCGCCCTACGATCTGGTGCGCCGCATGCGCGCCTCGGTGCTGGTTCTGGGTCCGCTGGTCGCGCGCATGGGGGAGGCCAAGGTTTCGCTGCCGGGTGGTTGCGCCATCGGTACGCGCCCGGTCGACCTGCATCTGAAGGCGCTCGAAGCGCTCGGCGCGAAGATCGAAGTGCAGAGCGGCTACATTCACGCGACGGCGCCCGGCGGCCTCAAAGGCGCGAATATCGTTTTTCCCAAAGTTACGGTCGGCGGCACCGAGAACCTGCTCATGGCCGCGGCGCTGGCCAAAGGCGACACCGTCCTCGAGAATGCGGCGCGCGAGCCGGAGATCGGCAACCTCGCCGACTGCCTGAACGCCATGGGCGCCGAGATCTCGGGCATCGGGTCGGGTACGCTGCGCATCAAGGGCGTCTCGTCGCTCCGCGCCGCGCGCGTGGCGGTCATCCCGGACCGGATCGAGACCGGCACCTATGCCATCGCCGGCGCCATCACCCGCGGCCGCGTGAAGCTCACCGGCACGCGCTATGAACTCCTGGAATCCGTATTCGTTGCCATGCGCCAGGCCGGCGTGACCGTCGAGGCCGGCGACAACGCCGTCACCATCGCCGCCGAGAAGGGTGACCTCGTGGGCGTCGACGTCATGACCGAACCCTATCCGGGATTTCCCACCGACATGCAGGCGCAGTGGATGGCTTTGATGGCTACGGCCGGTGGCGCTTCGATGATCACCGAAACCATCTTCGAGAACCGCTTCATGCATGTGCCCGAGCTCACGCGTTTCGGCGCGGAAGTGAACGTGCACGGGGCCTCGGCCATTGTCCGGGGCCGCAAGAAATTGTCCGGCGCGCCCGTGATGGCGACGGACCTGCGCGCGTCGGTTTCGCTCATCCTGGCCGGACTGGCGGCCGAGGGTGAAACCATGGTCAACCGCGTGTATCACCTCGACCGCGGCTACGAACGGCTCGAGGAAAAGCTGGCCGCCTGCGGCGCGCGCATCGAGCGCATCTCCGGCGGCTAAGCTCGAATGAGCGAGCGGCCGCGCTCCATCGTCAAAATCGAGCTTGATGAGCGCTCGTTTCTGCGCCGCCGCCCGGAAGTCGAACATGAGCGGGAGGTCGCGCTCTTCGACCTCCTCGAGCAGAACACCTTCACGCTCAAGGGCGAGGGCTGCTGCCCGGGGCCCTATCACCTGCGCCTTGCCTTGCGCGAGGACCGCCTCGTCTTCGACGTGCGCGACGACTTGGGCGCGCCGCAGAAGGAACTCGTCCTCGCGATCCGGCCCTTCCGGTCGGTCATCAAAGATTACTTCGTCGTCTGCGAAAGCTACTTCGACGCCATCAAGACGTCATCGCCGTCGCAGATTGAGGCGATCGACATGGGCCGCCGCGCGCTCCACAACGAAGGCGCGGTGATGCTCGAGGAACGGCTGCGCGAGCACGTGACGCTGGACCACGACACGTCGCGCCGGTTCTTCACGTTGCTCTGCATTCTGCATATGCGGGGGTAAGCGCCGTGCACGTCCTTCCCTCCGCCATCCTCTTCTGCTGCAATCTCAACCAGGTCCGTTCCCCGATGGCCGAAGGCATCATGAAGCGCTTCCACGGCAGCCGCGTGTTTGTCGATTCCGCCGGCGTGAGCGAAGGGGTATCGGATCCTTTCATGGTCGAAGTCATGCGCGAGATCGGCGTCGACATGTCGCGCCACCGGCCCAAGACCCTGACCGACATCGAGCCGGATTCCTTCGAGCTCATGATCGCGCTCTCACCCGAGGCCAGGCAGCGGGCCGAGGGCCTCATTCGTTATATGCACTGCGACCTGCGCGCCTGGGACATTCCCGACCCGACGCGCGTCGAAGGCACGCGCGCGGCGCGCCTTTCGGCCTATCGCCAAGTGCGCGATCAGCTCCAGCAGAAGATCCTCGAGCTCTTCCCACGCGAAGACCATTAGGCGACTATGAACCCATGACTGACTTGAATCTCGTGCTCGCCTCCGCATCGCCGCGCCGCCTCGCGCTGCTGGAGCAGATCGGCCGCAAGCCGGACCTCGTCTTTCCGGCCGATATCGACGAGCGCCCGCACGACCGCGAGCTGCCGCGCCTGCATGCCGAACGCCTGGCGCTCCATAAGGCGAAGGTCGCGGCCGCCGCGCATCCGGACGCCATCGTGCTTGCCGCAGATACCGTCGTCGCCTGCGGCCGGCGCATCCTCCCGAAAACGGAAACGGAGGCCGAAGCGCGGACGTGCCTTTCGCTTCTGTCGGGACGCCGCCACCGCGTCTATGGCGGCATCGCGGTCATCGCCCGCGGACGCACCTGGCAGCGCATGGTCGTCACCCAGGTGATGTTCGCGCGCCTCTCGGCGCAGGCGATTGACACTTATGTCGCGGGCGGCGAGTGGAAGGGAAAGGCGGGGGGCTACGGCATCCAGGGCGCCGCCGGCGCCTTCGTGCCGTGGATCAACGGCTCCTACACCAATATCGTCGGCTTATGCGTGCATACGGCCGCGGCTCTGCTCACGGCGGCGCTGCAGGCGAAGTGAAGGCAAACCCGATGCCGGCGCCCGGGTACCAGTGCCCGTCCGGTTCTTCGCGATAAAACAGGAACTGCCGTCCCGTCTCGGCGGCAAATCGCATCAGCCTGTCGCTGGCGTGGGAGTTGTCGCCCAGCAGCACGCTTCGGCCGTGCAGTCGCGGCGCAATCGTCTGGTATTCGGCGTATTCGTAATCGGCGCTGTGGTCGCTGTCGTTGATGAAGACGTCGATCGGCTGGGCGAGGGTGCGCAGCGAGGCAATGGAATCGCCGATCATCACGTGTCCATGTTCGGCGTAGGGTCCGCTCAAGAGGTATCCAGCGGCAGGATTTTTGTCGGTGCCGATATAGCGGCCGGCCCGGCCCTCGGCGGCATTGCGCCGCAACGCCGCGCACAGGAGCAGCGCGCCAAGTCCCTTGTCGACGCCGGTTTCGACGACCAGGCGCGGTTTCATCGCGCGCACGACCGCATACCACCCCAGACGCCGCGACCATTTTGGCAGGGGATCGGCCAGGGCCGACTGCGCTGGGGGCAGCGCGGCGATGCCGGAGGCATAGTGTCCTTCCAGCGCCGCGTCCGAACCGGGCTCGCCAAGGTAAGTCTCGATCTCGCCGCAGGGCCGCCCGGTCACGACGGACACCATCGTTGCAAGATGTCCAAGATTGAGCGGCGTCAGGTCGTAGGTGTAATTCGTGTTTTCTTTCGAATGCAGTAGCCACTCGAGCAGATTTTGGATCCGGCGTCCGACGGTCTGCGATGCGCCTCCCGCGCGTGCGGGAAGTTGAGAAAGCCGCGTCGCCATGGCGGGCGGGCGCGCCGCTACGGGCATGGCAATGCCTGCCGACAGCAGACTCAGGGTCCGGCGGAGATCCTCGCTGGGGCGGAGTGTGGCGCTGAAATGAAAGGCCTCATGGGGCGGGCTATAACGCAGCGTGATTTCGCCATTCTCCGCGTCCAGCGCGAGCCCGATGCCTTTCGCGGTGTCGTCGACTTTGAAACCTGGATCGCTCACGGCCGCCACGCAAACACGGTGAGGATGTACTTTTCCGTCCGGCAGTGTTCGAACGGCGGCGTCGTTCCCGCCGGGATCCACGTCGCCTGGTGCAGGTCGCCGAGCACATAACGCAGGCCGAGATCTTCAAGCCGCGCCAGCATCCGGCCCATCGGGGCCGGGGCATCGCCCATGGCGTGCACTTCCATCACGATGTTGCGCACGTTCTTGAGCATGTCGGCGCAATCTTCGATGAGATCGAACTCGGCGCCTTCGACGTCGAGCTTGAGGAGGTCCACCGGGCGGTCGAGATACGACCGCAGCCGCACCGAAGGCACCCGGACGGCGGTCGCATCCTCCGCGCCGGCGATGTGCCCCGCATCGTCGTTCGATTGCGCGAAGCCGACTCCGTCTGCATGGGTCCACACCGCCGCCGCCACGACCTCGATGTCGGCGGCGTCGAACGCCGCGAAGTTCTGCCGGCAGATATCGGCGAGCGCGGCATCGGCTTCGAAAGCGGTGATGCGGGCGGCGGGGAAACGTTCCTTGAAGAACAGCGAGGCAAGCCCGATATGGGCGCCGCAATCCAGGATCACCGGCGCGGCGCTCGAGGCCCGGAAATTGTACAGCCGCTGGCCGAAGATCTGGCGCGTCTGGTGATAGAAGCTGTGAAGGTCGGCATAGCGGATGACGCGATGGCCGGCCATGAACAGGCCCGGCTTGCGCCGCGGCCATGTCGGCACGTTCGGCGCCAGGTTCGACGCGATCTCGAGAAGCTGCTGGCTCAACATCCGGGATGATTTAAACGGTTTCGCACCGATTAATCGTTTAGACACCTTTAGTTAATTATATATGAGGGCGGCGCCCTCTCGCGAAGGGCGCTTCAACGCGCATGGCGGCTCGCCACAAGCCGCAGCGCCGGCCGCAACTCGAGGCTCCCCGTGCCCCGCTTCCTTCAGGTCAACACCTTCTATCCGGACTTTCTGAGGGACTTTTACGCCGCCCGTCCGCATTTGCAGGCCGCGTCCTACGAGGCGCAGATGAACGCGCTGCTCGATGACGAGTTCTCGGGTACGCACATATGGACCCGGCCCCTGATCGCTCACGGTTTCGAGACCCTCAACGTCGTCGCCAACAATCCTTTTACCCAAGGCGCGTGGCTGCGCGAGCACGGTTATGCGGTGGGCGGGAAAGTCGATTGCGCCTTCGCGACGCTGCGGCAGATCCACGATTTCGCGCCCGACGTCTTCTACACCAACGACGTCGTGACCTTTCACGCCGGTTTTTTCCGCGCCGTCGAAAAGAGGCCGCCGGTGATCGCGGGCTGGCGCGGATTTCCGCTCCCCGCCGGCGCCGATCTCTCCGCCTACGATCTGATCCTCACCAGCTTCGACCGCATGTTCGCGGAAGCCAAATCAAAAGGCGCGCGCACGGTGGAGCGTTTTCATCCCGGTTTTCCAGATGACTCGCCGGTCCTCCGCGAACCGCGCCAGATCAAATACGATGTCGTGTTCTCCGGCTCGGTGACGCCGCAGCATCTGCGCCGGGTTCAATACATCGATATGATCGCGGAAATGAGCCGGGAGGCACCGGGCTTCTCGTTCGGCGTGTTCACGCCGCGCGCGCAAGCCTTGTCTCCGCTGACGCAGCAGATGAACAAGGGCGCTCGTTGGGGAACCGAAATGTTGCGCACAATCCGCAATGCCCGGATCCTGGTCAATATCGACGTCGACGCCTTCGACGGCCAGCCGCCGAACATGCGTCTGATCGAGGCCACGGGCGCGGGCGCTTTTCTCCTGACCACGCATCATCCCGAGCTTTCCGCCTTCTTCGAGCCCGGCGAGGAGGTCGAGACTTTCCGCACGCCGCAGGAGCTCGCCGCGAAGATCAACTATTATCTCATGATGCCGGAACGCGCCGATGAGATCGCCCGCCGCGGCCAGGAGAGATGCATGCGCGAGCACGCGCGCTCGGCTCGCGCCGCCTGGTTTGCCGAGATCATGAACAAGGCGCTCGGGAGGGGGGCGTGATGGCGCACAAGATTTCCCTCATCACACCGACCTTCAACCGCGTCTCGACCCTGGCCGCGACCCTGGCCTCGGTCGAGCACCAACGCGGCCGCTTCGATCTCCAGTATGTGGTGATCGACGGCGGATCCACCGACGGCACGCTGGACCTCCTCCACGCCAAGAAGGGTCTCATCTCGGACTACGTCTCCGAACCCGACGGCGGCATGTATGATGCCATCGCAAAAGGCTTCGCGCGCACCGACGGCGAGATCCTCGGATGGCTCAACAGCGACGACACGCTCTTCCCCTGGGCCTTCGACCTGATCACCCGCATTTTCGACGACGTTCCGCAAATTCAGTGGATCAGCACCCTCACGCAGGCCGCCATCGACGCGGACGGAGACATTCGTTATCTGCGCAAGGTTCCCGGCTACGCACAGCAGGCGTTCTTCGACGGCGTCTATTTCGGTTTCGGCGGCGCGGGCGACCGGCACGCCACCGAGTTCATTCAACAGGAATCCACGTTTTTCCGCCGGTCCTTGTGGGCGCGCGCCGGTGAGCCGGCGTTGCGCAGCGCCTCGCTCGCCGGCGACTTCGCGCTCTGGACGGCCTTCATGGCCGAGGCGCCGCTGGTCGGCGTCGATGCGCCGCTCGGCGCTTTCCGTATCCATAGCGCCGGTCAACTCAGCCGTGGACAGCGCGAGACCTACGTGCAGCAATGCAAAGCCGCGCTGACTGCGGCGCGAACGAAGCTGAACTACGTTCCGCGGGTCGTCGAGGGATCCGCAAGCTATACCGGCATCTACGCCGAAAAACGGTTTCCGGAGCAGGAACGCAGTTCCTGGCACGTCGTCGAGCGGCCTTTTCATGTCCTTCCGCGCGGCGATCTCAAGACGGCGCTGAATCAGCGCCTCGTTTTCTAGAAGGGACGAACCCCGTGGACATCCCCAAGACCGCCGCCGAACGCATGATGTGGGCTCTCTTGGAGTCCACCAAGGAGCTCGCCGAAGCCAACCCTGAGCGTTTCGCCAAGGCCGCGCTCTCCCATCGCAACGCGCTCCTGCGCATCCGGAAACGCGGCGTCGAGGTGGCGACCGTCATCGATCTGGGCGCGGCGCGCGGCGAATGGTCGAAGATGGCCCGCACGGTCTGGCCTGCGGCCAGGTGTCACCTCGTCGAGGCCAATCATCATTGGCAGCGCGAGCTTCACGAACTGTCGGCCGATCCGGCCTACAGCTACGTCATTGCCGCGGCGGGCCCGCTGAAGGGCGTCGGTCATTTCCAATTCTCCCCGGACCCGTTCGGCGGCGCCGGAACGTCCGAGGGCGATCCCAAAGGCGTGCGCGTGCCGCAGGTCAGCGTCGACAGCGAGCGCGCGGAAAAGGACCTCAAGGGGCCTATTCTCCTCAAGTTCGATACCCATGGTTTCGAGCGCGAGATCCTGAAGGGCTGCGGGACGACGCTCAAGGACACCAGCCTGATCGTGATCGAGGCCTACAATTTCGGCGCGCGCGAGAAGCGTTTTCCAGCCATGCTCGATCTGCTCGAGGATCTCGGCTTTCGCTGCATCGATATCGGCGAGCCTTTGTTCCGCGCCTACGACCGCAGTTTCTGGCAAATGGATTTCTTCCTGGTGCCGGCGGACCGCCCCGAATTTCAATACGGATCGTTCAAGTAGCCGCCGTGCGTATTCTGCAGATCAACACCTTGGATGTTCAGGGCGGCGCCGCCCGCGCGGCCTACCGCCTCCATCGCGGTTTGATCTCCGTCGGCGCAAACAGCACCTACTTCGTGCGCGACAAGCGCACGCGCGACGAGACCGTGCGCAAGTTCATTCCTGATCCTTCCCCGGCCGCCGTCGCTCACCGCGCGGCGTGCAAGGCCGAGCTGGACGCGGCCTACGATGCCTACAAGGACACGCGCAGTCCGGATATCGAACAGTTCAGCCAGGAGCGCGTCGACGGCGACGAGAATTTTTTCATCCAGCGACCCCGCGCCGACATCATCAACCTCCACTGGGTCGCAGGCTTTGTCGACTACCGGCTGTTCTTTACGCCCGAGCGCATCGACGTTCCGGTCGTCTGGACGCTGCACGACATGAACCCGTTCACGGGCGGGTGCCACTTCGACCAGGGCTGCGGGCGGTTTCAGTCCCGCTGCGGCGCCTGTCCGCTGCTCGGCTCGTCCGCGCCCGAGGACCTGACCACGCGCATCTTCGATTCAAAGGCCTCGATCTTCGCCGGCTGGCCGGCGGACCGCCTGCACATCGTCGCGCCGAGCCACTGGCTGGTCGGCGTCGCGCGCGCGAGCGCGCTGTTTGGCAAGTACGACGGCACCTGCATCCCCAACAGCATCGAGACCGATCTTTTCAAGCCGACCGGCAAGGCGGCCGCGCGCGCGGCGCTGGGCTTGCCGCAGAACGCGCGCATCGTGCTGTTCATGTCCCATCAGGTCGGTCTCGCGCGCAAAGGCTTCAGGGAGCTGGTGCAAGCCCTGTCCCTGGTTCCGGACGGGCGCGATATCCTTCTCATCGGCGTCGGCGACAAGAACAACGTCGCCGTCGACGGGCCGGTGCGCGTCGCGATGGTCAATTACATCGGCGATGACGCCACGGTCGCCGCGCTCTATAGCGCCGCCGACCTCACGGCCGTGCCCTCGCGCCAGGACAATCTTCCCAACACCATGCTCGAATCCATGAGCTGCGGCACCCCCGTCGTCGGGTTCGACGTGGGCGGCATCCCGGACATGGTCAAGGAAGGCGAAACAGGTTTTCTTGCGCCGCCCGGCAACGTCCCGGCCCTCAGCGCCGCGTTCATCACCGCCTTCGCCGACCGTGAGCGCCTCGCCGCCTGCGGACGGCGCGCCCGGGCCCTGGTGGAGGAGAGACATTCGCCGAAGGTGCAGGCCAGCGCTTACATCGCTCTCTACGAGCGCTTGCTCGAGAATGTCCGGAAGAATCGCGGCACCTGATCCCTAAGCCTTGCTGAAGACTTTCAGCCCTTGCGCGTCGCGGCTGGTCAGCAGCGTGATCGCATTGGCCATCGCTTCCGCGTGATCCTTTGAAGGCGCGGTATAGAATTTCAGCGCGCGGTCCGACATGCGTTTCTGGAACTCTGCCACGGCCGAGGCCGTGCGTTCCTTCTTTTCGGTCACGAACTCGATGTACTCCATCACCTCTTCATGCACGATCGTCAGGAGCTCCTGATCGATCGCGAACCCCTCGGAGCGCAGCAGGAACCGGATCAGGGTCGGCGAATAGACGTTGATGTGGCCGTAGCTCAGGCAATGGGCGTAGTTCTTGTCGACGCCCGGCCTGTAATCGAGCGGCACTTCGATCAGGTGCCGCGGCGCCACGCGCCGCAGTTCACGCAACAGGACCCGTTCATATTCCACATGTTCGAGGACGTGGCACAGGATGACGGCATCGAAGGCGTCGTTTTCGTAGGGCAGTTCGTAGCCGTTGAACCAGGACACCCGGCTCACGCCTTGGATCGCGCGTTTCTCGATCGCCGCGATGCCCGAGCGTGAAATCTCCAGCGCGTGGTACTCCTCGCCGAAGCCGGCGGCGCGCAAGTGCATCAGCACGCTGCCTTCGCCGGCGCCCACTTCCAGGATCCGCCGCGGCTTGAAATTCCCCCGGTTGCAGACTTCGATGATATTCTTGGCTTTGAATTTTGCGCCCAGTTCGCGCCAGGCGCTGGCGCCGTCGCTGTAGAACTCGTCGTAGTCGGCCGAGACGGCGCTCTTCAGGATGATCTCGGTGGTCGAAGACGTCACGGCGGCCTCGGAGTGCGGGTGGGTAGGACATTATGCGGCAGCCGGTGTCTTTTTTATTAACTTTTTGCTGATACCGGGACCACACTGCAAGTCGCCTCTTCTGCGCCCGAGCTTGGCCCCATGATCGTCTCCTTCACCCGGCAGTTCATCTTCGTCCACGTCGTCAAAACGGCGGGGATGTCGATGGAGAAGTCGCTCTGGCCTCACGACGTGCGGGCATCTTTGATCGACCGTCCGCCGCGCGAGCGCGCGGCTCTGCTCGAAAGCATCGGCATCAGCCCCGCGATCTTCAGCCTCGACCGGCACGCCACCGCCGCCGAATTGCGTTCGGCCCTGGGCGCGGACGTGTTTCGCCGGATGTTCAAATTCGCCTTTGTGTGCAATCCGTGGGATCTCGAGCTGTCGCTCTATCACTTCAACCTCGAGCACCCCGAGTTCCCCGGCCATCAGCGCGCGATCAAGGCCAGGAACTTTGAGGACTATCTGTTGAACAGCAACGGCAGCCGCGCTGCGAACGGCGTTCAGCGCCGTTTTGTGGCCGACGAGGACGGCAAGATCATCGTCGACTTCATCGGCCGCTTCGAGACTCTTGCCCAGGACTTCGCCAAGGTGTGCAGCCACGTCGGCATCGAAGTCCCGCTCGGTCATCACAACCGCTCGCAGCATCTGCCGTGGCCGCGCTGCTATACGCGCGAGATGTTCGAGTTCGTGCGCCGCCGCGCCGAAGTCGACATCGATACTTTCGGCTATGCGGCCGATCCGGACCTTTATGGCGTGCAGGACCGCGCCGCCGCCGGCACGGGCCCGTAAGGATGGCAACCGTCCTCGTCACCGGCGGCGCCGGTTACGTCGGCAGCTGTGCCTGTAAGACGCTGGCGCGCGCCGGCCATAAGGTCGTCACCTACGACAGTTTGATCCGCGGCCACCGCGCGCTCGTCAAATGGGGGCCGCTCGAAATCGGCGACATCCACGATCGCGCGCGGCTTGCCGAGGTGATGGCGCGATATCGTCCCGACGCGGTCATGCATTTCGCATCCTTCATCTTCGTCGGGGAATCGGTCGAGAAGCCGCAGCTTTACGAGGACAACATCGTCGGCGGCACGGCGAGCCTTGTCGGCGCGATGGGCGATGCCGGCGTGAACACCCTCGTCGTCTCGAGTTCCGCGGCCGTCTACGGCAATCCCGTGCGCGTTCCCGTCTCCGAGGACGAGCCGTGCAGGCCGGTGAACCCCTATGGCGTTTCGAAGCTGAAGATGGAGCGGCTGCTCGCCGAAGCGCACAGCGCGCACGGTCTCGCCTGGGTGGCGCTGCGCTATTTCAATGCCGCCGGCGCCGATCCTGACGGCGAGACCGGCGAGTGGCATGACCCCGAAACCCATCTCATCCCCCGTGTCCTTGACGCCGCATTGGGCCGCGCGCCCGCGATCACCATCAACGGCGACGATTATCCGACGCCCGACGGCACCTGTGTGCGCGATTACATCCATGTCGCCGATCTTGCCGACGCCCACGTGCTCGCCTGGCGTCATGCCATCGGCCATGGCGGCGGCGCGGTCTTCAATCTTGGCAGCAGCCATGGTTTCTCGGTGCGCGAGGTGATCGACGCGGCGCGCAGGGTCACCGGGCATGCGATTCCGGTGACGATCGGACCGCGCCGCGAAGGCGATCCGCCGGTCCTCGTCGCGGACTCCGACCGCGCCCGCCGCATCTTGGGCTGGGCGCCGCGCCGTTCGGATCTCATGTCGCAGATCGGCGACGCCTGGGCCTGGCACCTCGCGCTGCCGCGGTAATCCCTCACGTCTTCCAGGCGTCGACCACGATCGACATCGCCCGGCGCGGATGGGCCACGCGCGCGTCGTGGTCCGGCGTGCGTTTCACGAAGCCGAGCGCATAATCGATGGGATTGAGCACCGATGTCCCGCCGGCATCGACATAGTGAAGGAAATTAACGGTGCCGCGTGCCGCGAAGGGCGAGCGGTCGAACAGCGCTTTCACCGTCTCATAGGTCGGAAACCACACGTGCCCGCCGCCGGTCACGATACCGTTCTCGAACCGCCCGCCGCCGCCCGGATCGAAGACGATCTCGCCGTCTGCATTGCGCACGCAACGCGCGGACAGGATGTCGCAGCGATAATCCGGAACACTGAGGCGGAACAGGCCGCCCTTTTTCAGCACACGGAAGATGTCGGCGAAGATCGGATCGATGGCCTCGTAAGGAATGTGCTCAAAGACGTCTTCGGCCTGGTAGACCGCGATGCGTTCGGCCGGAATCGGCATCGGCCGGATGAGGTCGTGGCCGATATTGCGCGCATTGGGCTCGTTGAGGGTCAGCCCGATATGTGTCGTGTACTGCGCCGCGGTCGACAGCAGGTCGCCCGCGTAAAGCTTGTCGGTGGCAAGATTCTCCCAGGTCGCGACGCTCTGCATCGGCGAGACCGCCCCCTCTTCAAAAATGCGGCGCCGCACGGTATCGCACGGCGCCGCCGATCCATACTCAGGGTCTTCCTTGCGCGCGCGCGGCGCGCACAAGGATCCGGAGGTTCTTGTGTCTCAGATCCCGCAGGTCTGTTCGGCGCTCGAAAGGTTGTAACCGCTTTCGTCGATGTTGAGCTTTTCGACCACGCCGTCGTTGACGACCATCGAGAAGCGCTTGCTGCGCGTGCCCAGGCCGAACTTGCTGGCGTCGAGTTCAAGCCCGATGGCTTTGGTGAACTCGCCGTTGCCGTCGGCCAGCATCAGCACCTTGTTGCCGACGCCTTTATCCTTGCCCCAGGCGTCCATCACGAAGGCATCGTTCACGGCCATGCAGGCGATCGTGTCCACCCCCTGGGCTTTGATCTTGTCGTAGTTGTTCACGTAGCTCGGCAGGTGCTGCTTCGAGCATGTCGGCGTGAAGGCGCCGGGCACCGAGAAAAACACGACTTTCTTGCCCTTGAAGATTTCATCGGTGGAAACTTCCTTCGGGCCTTCCGGGCCCATCGTGCGGAACTTGCCAGCCGGCAGCTTGTCGCCTTGTTTGATCGCCATGGTGTCCTCTACAATCGGGGGAGCTGAAAGAATGCGCGAGACATGCGCGCGTCAAATCTAAGCGCCTCCTGCCTCCTTTTCCAAATGTTTCCGACGGCCGGTATGGACAATCTCGCGCATCTTCGGGACTTTTTCAGGCATCGCCGGACGGTCGAGGAAAACGCGCCGACGTGGGCCGACGGGTCCCCGATCCCGTGGGTCAGCTATCCCGCCGTCAGTTTTCTCAATCAGCTCGACTTTTCGGACAAGCGCATTTTCGAATACGGCGCGGGCAACTCCACGCGCTACTGGGCGGCGCGGGCGCTGCGCGTGGTCTCCGTCGAGCACGACCCCGAATGGTTCGAAAAGATGCGCGCGGTGCCTCTGCCGAACACGGAGATCCTGTTCGCCACCGGCCGCGCATACGTGGAAGCGGTGGTCAAGGACGCGCCGCACGACGTGATCGTCATCGACGGCCGCTGGCGGTTCGACTGCGGCATGCATTGCCTGCCGTACCTCGCCGCCGGCGGCATGGTGATCCTCGACAACGCCGAGCGTTATCCCGCGATCACCGCGCATCTGCGGGGGCACGACCTCATCCAGGTCGACATGATCGGCCACGGCCCGCAGCACAGCCACGTCACCGCGACGTCTCTTTTCCTTACGCGGGGATTTTCATTCGCCCCGGCGCAGGCCATCCAGCCCCATCACGGCCCGGGCATGCTCGAAAGCGTGCAGGTGATGCCGAAGCATCTGGAACTGAACAAACCCGGCGCTTTTTAATACGGCCCGCGAGCGGGCCGCTAAACAGGAATAAGGCTTAGCGCCGCGCTAATTGGCGTAGCTCGGCCGCATCACATAATGACTCCCGCGGAACTCGGCGAAGTACGAGCCCACTTCAGGATGCTGCACCGGCTCGCCTGATTCATCGGCCAGCAGGTTCTGCTGCGAGACATAGGCGACGTAGTGGGTCTGCGCATTCTCCGCCAGCAGGTGATAGAACGGCTGATCCTTGCTCGGCCGCACGTCCTCGGGGATCGACAGCCACCACTCCTCGGTGTTCGCGAATTCGGGATCGACGTCGAAGATCACGCCGCGGAACGGAAACAGCCGGTGCCTGACGACCTGACCGATCTTGAATTTGGCTTCTCTCGGCTCCATGACGGCTCCGGGCTCCTCTGGCCTTAACGCCTCAACAATAGGAATCCTCCGCCTCCCGGTCCAGCCCGGGAGCTATGGCTTTGAAAATACACAGTATTTGAGCATTTGAACGCCCGGGACCGCGACCTGCGGCCAACGCGGGGGTCCGCCGGCTTTTCCATTTCCGCTGCATGGAGCCCGCCGCGTCGCACCGTTAGGATCGGCGCGGGGCACGAGGGGAATCTGGCCATGAGCTCGGCGGGGAACAGGCGATTATCAAAAGGGGCGATCCTCGCGGTCGCGGGCGGTCTATCGACCGCCCTCGGTGTCGCCGCGCTCGCCGATGTCACCGGATTTCCCGTCACCTCGCACATTCTTCTCGTCACCGTCGCCTCTTTCGGCGGCGCGGTTCTCGGCGGACTCGTTCTGCTGGGCCACGGACGGGCGGCTTCCACCGACCTGCAACACAACGACGGGTTTGAGACCGACCTGCGCGGCCTTGTGCAATGTTGCGCGGACTACATGTGGGACTGTGGCGCCGGCACGGGAAAGGTCATCGAGAATTTCCGCCTGCAGGCCCTGAACGATGCGCCGGGCAGCGCAGCGCCGGCCATCGACGTCGCGGCGGACCATGACTTTGTTCCGTTTCTGAGGTTGATCGAAGAGCGGGCGAAGTTTCGCGATATCCTCGTGCCGATCCTCGACGGGTGCGGCGAGCCGCGCTGGCTCAATCTCTCCGGCCATCCCCAGTTCGATCGCGCAGGCCTGTTCTGTGGCTATCGCGGCCTTGGCGCCGACGTGACCGAGAGCATGCGCGAACGGAATCTGGAGGAAGGCCGGCGGCAGGCGGGCGCCGTCGGGCGCCTTGCCAGCGGGCTCGCGCACGAGATCAACAACCTCCTCCAGCCGATCCTGATCTATGCGGCGTTCGGCGCGGAGGAAGCCAAGGCCCACGAGAGGCTGCGTCTTTACTTCACGCGCATCACCCGCGCCGCCGAGCGCGCGACGTTCATCGTCAAGAACGTGCTCTCGTTCGCGCGTCATACGCCGCCGGGCCAGGAGGACCTCAACGTCCTCTCCGTCGTGCGCGAGACCATCGATCTCATGAGCGGAACCGTGGGCGCGCGCACCGCCATCGAGCTTGCCGCGGACGGCGATGTCTTCCGCGCCCGGGCCGAGCGTACGGGCCTTGCGCAGATCGTCACCAACCTCATCGCCAACGCCGCCGACGTCATGACCGACGGCGGCAAGATCGTGGTGCGGGTCGAAGATGTCCTTGTCTCCGGTGAAATCTCGAAAGCGTCCGGCGTTGCGCCCGGGCGCTACTGCCGGATCGCCGTCGAGGATTCCGGACCCGGCGTTCCCGCCCACCTGGTTGCCAAGATCTTCGACCCGTTCTTCACCACCAAGCCGCAAGGCAAGGGGACCGGCCTCGGTCTTGCCGTCGTCTCCGGAATCGCCAAAGGCTGGGGCGGCGCCGCCACCGTCGACAGCACTGTTGGCGAGGGCAGCCGATTTAGCGTTTACTTGCCGGCCGCCGAACGCGAACTGCAGGCGGCGCAGTAGGTAGTCATAGGTTCATTCGTCCATGCTGGAAACGACCCCGGAACGCGAGCGCAACATCGTGTTCTTTCGTGCCGTTGGTACGCTCACCGAATCCGATTACACCGACGTCTTTGCACCGGCGATGGGTTCGATCCTCGAAGCGCACCCTCACTTCCGTCTTTACTGCGATCTCTCGCGCCTTCTCGACTGGGACGAATCCTCCCGCTGGGAAACGGGCGCGATCCTGGCCGCCAATGCGCATCGCTGCGAGCGCGCAGCCATCGTTGGCGGTCCGTCCTGGGCCGGGCTCGCGCTTCTCCTGCGCGAATGCCTGCCGCCGGGTCACTTTGAGTTTTTCACCGCCGGCCATCAGGCGGAGGCGCTGGCCTGGGTGCGCGCACCCCGCTGATTCCATTCAGATTCTTGCAAGCGGCATCCGCGGGTTGATCTGCATTTGCAGGGCTGCACGCGTTGCACGCCCGTCGGCCATAGGTGGAAGCCCGAATTGTTTGGTTAACCTTAAGGCCCTATAAATGACCCTCATATAGGGGTCCCCTGAACCCGCGTAGTTTGAACGGTTGAACGCATTGGGGCGAGGGAATGGGCGAGCACGACAAGGCAGTCGATATTCTGGTGATGCGCGCTGCGGCCGAGATCCGCAAGGCGGCCGCGCTTGATAAAAAGCGCGCTACCGAGCTTTCGGGTGTCGCCGATTATCTGGAAAGCATCATCTACGAAACCGAGCTCGGTTACGGCGAGCCCCTGTTCCCCGAGGCCGCGCCGCCGGACGTGGTGCTCGACGACGACATCAAGAAGATGATGAAGCCGTTCAAGGTGCGGTTGACGCGCTAGTGGAGCGGATTTGACCTACGCTGTTCCGTTTGCCGCGCGCGACGCCGCGATGTCAAATCCGACATGCTCCTTAGATTAAAAGATGACTTGTGGTCCCATGACTCTGACATTCGCACGACAGCGCGACATACCGGACGCGAATGTGAGAATCGCACCACCGCGCCGCCGCCGGCACCTCTAGATGAGTCCTGTTGCTACAAAATCGGCGGAGTCCAAAGCCCCGCCTCGGATTGACGGCGGCCCAAACGCGGCGGCGTTCATTGCCGCGCTTCCGGCCGCGGCGATCGTGGTCGATGACACCGACACGGTCATCGCCGCAAATACACGCGCCGAGGATATCCTCGGTGCGGCCGCCGACGTCGCCGTCGGGCGGCCCGTCGACGGCGCTTACAAGGTCTTCCTCGACCGCGCGCGCCGGACCGCGGGGGAATCCACGAGCTTCGTCCAGCCCTTCGGGCTCAGCTGGTACATGATCTACTGCTACCCGCTCGCGCCGGATGCGCCGGCAAGCCCCACCGTGGTCGCGGCCTTCGACATCACCGCGATGAAGAACGCCGAGTTCGAGATCCGTGAAAGCGAAGCGCGGCTCGAGGAGGCCACCCGCATCGCCCAGCTTGGCACATACAAAATCCTCTGGCAGACCGCGTCCGTGCATTGGTCGCCGCATATGTATGTGATCCACGGCGTCTCGCCGGACGGGTACACGCACGCCTTCGGCAAGTATCGCCATCTCGTTCACATGGATGACCGCGAGGCCTACGAACGCATCTATGCCGATCAGCTCGACGGCAAGGCCGTGCGCGGCGCCGAATACCGCATCATCCGCGGCGACGGCGCGGTGCGCTGGCTGCGGGTGGATGCGCGCGTGTTGTTCGACGCCGACGGCGAGCCCTATGCGTCCTTCGGCACCATTCAGGACGTGACCGAAGGCAAGCAGCGCGAGCAGGAGCTGAAACAATTGCTTCGCCGCAATGCCATCCTTTACGAGGCGCTCGACGCCTCGCCCATCGGCGTCGCGGTGGTCACCACCGATCGCGCCCGGCCCGAGATCTTCTATGCCAACGCCGAGTTCGAGCGCCTGACCGGCTACAACACCTCTTCGCTCAGCGACGGCGGGCTGGAAACGCTGCGCGCCGCATCCGAAACCGGCGACAGTTGGGATGCGGTGCTCCGCACCTTCGCCGCCTCGGCGTCCGGCGCCTTCGAGCTCACCTGTGCCAAGCGTGGCGGCGGCACCTTCCTGGCCCATGCGCAGATCGCGCCGGTGCGCGATTATCCCGGCCGCGAAGCGACCGTGTTCGTCCTCAATTTGCGCGACATCACCCTCGACCGCGAGAAGGCCGGCCAAATCCTGCAGTCGCAGAAGATGGAAGCCCTCGGCCAGCTCTCCGGCGGCGTCGCGCACGAAATCAACAATCTGCTTCAGCCCATCCTCGCGCTCGCGGACCTGGGCCAGGACTTCGCCGACAAGGAACCTGCGAAGGTCCGGAAATATTTCGAGGTCATCGCCTCCAGCGCACGCAAGGCCCGCGATGTCGTGCGCCAGGTGCTCACGTTTGCGCGCCGCGATGCGCCGCAGCTCGCCTCGCACAGGATCTCCGGACTGGTCTCCGACGCGCTCAATCTCCTGCAGAGCGGCCTGCCGCCGGGCATCGTGCTCGACCAGCACCTGCGCGCCGGCGACGCGATCGTCGTCGTCAATCCGACGCAGGTCTCGCAGGTCGTGCTCAATCTTGTCGCCAACGCGGCCGACGCTATGGACGGTCACGGCACCGTGTCGGTGAGCCTCCAGGCGGTCGAGCTCGACGCCGCGCGGGCGTCCGCGCTCACGGTCGCGCCCGGGCGCTGGGTCGAGCTGGCGGTCGCCGACCACGGATGTGGTATGGACTCCTACACGCTCTCGCGCATCTTCGAGCCGTTTTACACCACCAAAGTCGCCGGCAAGGGCACCGGGCTCGGCTTATCGGTGGTCTACAGCATAGTGACCGGCTGGGGCGGGGCGCTCAAAGTCGACAGCGAAGTTGATCGCGGAACGAAGGCGATGATATATATTCCTACCGCTTCGGTTGAGGACGGCGCGTCGGCTTCAGCCTGATTTTTCCGCATTCTCTCCGGTTCCTTACATATGGCGCACATCCTGCTCGTCGAGGACTCCCCGGAGGTCAGCCTCTCGGTTCGCGAGATTCTCACCGCCGCCGGCCATAGCGTCGAAGACGCTTCGTCCGGCAAGGAAGCCCTGGTGCGCCTAAAGGCCGGACGTTTCGACGCGATTGTTTCGGACATCTGGATGCCGGAGATGGACGGCATCGCTTTGCTCAAGGAACTGCGCGGCGCGGGCAACAACATCCCCGTCGTCGTGATCTCCGGCGGCGCGCCCAATGCGCCGCTCACCTACACCGCGCCGCTCGCCGCCACCTTCGGCGCCAATCAGGTGGTCTACAAGCCGTTCGAACGCAGCGAACTGTTGAAGGCGATCGACACCGTCCTGTCCGGCTGAGGCGGCGCGCGCGTCACATGCACGCGCAGCCGGGCTGGCACACCGCGCGCGACCCTAATTCCATCACTAGCTCCATCACCTCTGCTCGTCATCCCGGACAAGCCTGCGCAGCTCCGAAGGAGCATAGCAGGCGCGATCCGGGATCCATCCCGCAAAGCACGCGAACTTCGTAATCGATGACGCGGGGGGGCACCGACAATTGACACAGCGCTCGTGTCGTGGGTTTCGCGGCCGCCATGTTGCTGGGGCTGCAACGGTCCCACCGGTCTCGAAAATTGCGGCAGCTCGTGTGCCGTATCCGCGCCGCTTACCCGTATATCCCGTTCTATGCCGCGCGCCAGGTCTTCGCCCGTAGGAAAGTGAAGCTACCCTTTGTCGACATTCCATGATCGCTCAGGACGTGGTCCGTAAAATCGCGATCTTGATGGCGATGTGCGTTTATAACGCCGCGCCGGCGTCCGGCGACTGAATCAGTGTTTGGACGGAACGTGCTTCGCATCGAAAGCATGGAGGTCGCACCGGAATAGCCGGCCAAGCGGCCGAAGTCCGTTTGAAGCGCGCTGATCTCGGCATTGATCGTCCGGTCGGACGGGAGCTGTACGCACTAAAGCTTGATCAGCTGGCGCAGCACTTTCTCCATGTTCACGGCCAGCGCCCAGCGCTCTTCCTGCGTCAAAGTCTCGAGCGCGCGCGAAAGCTGCTGCAGCGGATCGCCGCGCAGCAGGCTTTCGCCCTGGTCGGTCAGGATCAGGCGGTGCACGCGCCGGTCCTGCTTGTCGCCGACCCGGCGCAAATATCCCTTGCGCACAAGCGCCGCGACGGTTTGCGACGCGGTGCCTTTGGTCGTTCCCTGGAATTGGGCGAAGCCGGTCACGGTGCGGCGCTCGACGGTCGCCTCGTCGAAATAGCGCATCGCCGCCCACTGCGCCGGATTGAGTCCGGGCGTGTAGCCGAGATTATAGGCAGCCTTGCCCACCTGTTCGATCAGGCGCGCCAGGCCCCGTGTTGAAAGCTTGGGGTCGCTACGCACGGTTTTTTATTTTAACGCTGACAAAAAATCCCCGCGATGTGCTGCTCTCCCGACGGGCCGTCGTGAAAAGCACCACCGGCGCGGGCAATATATCCGTTCGATGTCCGAACAAGAAGCAAATTGCTTCCCGGAAATGAACCGTTCTACAACGCGTCAATTTAAAGAAGGGTGCGGACAACGCACGTGATTTTTGTTTGGCCGTGAGGCCGCTGCCGCTGTCGGTGTTGTGTCAAAATCCTATATCCGATCTTCTATGACTTTGGATCTCTTTCAAAATTTACAGCAGGTCCCACGCTCCGCACACGAGCTGTCTGCAAACCGTGCAGCGCTCTCCGACTTACGGTCGCGGCTCGCTACCGTTTTTCATGAGGCGGAGCCCGACACGCCGATGCGGCTGCGAAACGGCAAGGTACGAGCGCCGCGCGGAGTTTCGCCGTCATGACATTGCGCGCGATCTCCGGTTTGCGTGACGTCGAAGGCGACTTCGACGGTTTCATTCTCGACTTATGGGGTCTCGTGCATGACGGCGAGCGCCCCTATCCGCCGTCGGCGGACACGTTGCGCGCCCTCAAAGCGGCCGGGAAAAAAACCTTGCTGCTGTCTAATGCGCCGCGCCGCGCCCACGCGCTGGTCGAAGCGATGACGCGCATGGGCCTCGGGCGTGAGCTTTATGGCGAAGTCCTTTCCTCTGGCGAGGCGACGCGCGAAGCGCTCATCGAACGCACCGATCCCTTTTTCGCCGCGCTCGGCCGCAAAGCCTATCACCTCGGTCCGGAGCGGGACCGCAGCGTGTTCGAGGATACGGATTTGACGATCGTGGCGGATCTCGCGGCGGCCGACTTCATCGTCAATACCGGTCCCATCAGTCTCGACGAAAAGGTCGACGATTATCTCGCGGTGCTCGAGCCGGCCGCGAAGCGCGGCCTTCCCATGGTCTGCGCCAATCCGGATTTTGTCGTCATCCGCGCCGGGCGTCCCATCGTCTGCGCCGGGGCCATTGCCGCGCGATACAAGCAGATGGGCGGCGACGTCGCCTTGCGCGGCAAGCCGGATCCCGCGATCTATGCGCTTGCCGTCGACAAGCTCGGCCTCGCCGACAAAAGCCGCGTCGCCGTGGTCGGCGACGCGCTCGAGACCGATGTCAAAGGCGCGCGCGCCAGCGGGCTTGCGTCGATCTGGTGCACCGGCGGCATTCACGCCGAAGCCCTCGGTGTGCGGTACGGCGCGCCCGCCGATCCTGCGAAGGCCGAAGCCCTCGCGCGTAATGAAGGCCAGATGCCGACCTACATGATCCCCGGCTTTATCTGGTAGCGCGGGATTTCAGCGACACCAGCCCCAACAGGGCGTAGGTCACGCCGGCATTGATCAGCAGCATTTCGAGGCCGATGCGGTAGGTGGCGAAGATCCTCGCCTGCGTCGCGTCGAGAATGAGACACAGGAGCGGCGCGGCCACCGCGGCTGCGGCGATCAACGGCCCTTGCGCCGGCCGTCGCGCGATCAGCGCGTAAGCTGCCAGTCCAAACAGCGGTCCGTAAGTATAAGCGGCGATTCTAAGGATCAGTCCGATCATGCTCGGGTCGTCGATCCAGCGGAACACGACGGTCAGAAGTGCGAATACCCCCGCGAAGGTGAGGTGGATACGCATGCGCAGGCGCGTCCGTGCCGCCTCGTCCAAGTCGCGCCGGCGCTCGAAGCGCAGCACGTCGTTGCAAGTCGACGACGTCAGCGCCGTAAGGGCGCCGTCGGCGCTGGGGAACAGCGCCGAGATCAGGGCGATGACGAACACCAATTGCAGTCCCACCGGCAGATAGCCCATCACCACCGCCGGGAACAGGCGGTCGCCGCGCGCGTCCAACCCGACATGCTGCGCGAAAACCGTCAGCAGCGCCCCAAGGGCGAGGAATGCCGCCACGACCAGCAGCATGGCGATGCCGGTCACCATCATGTTGACCTGCGATTCCGGCAGCGTCCGCACGGAAATGTTCTTCTGCATCTGCTCCTGGTCCAAGCCCGTCATGGCGAGGCCGATGGCGGCGCCCGCCAGAAGCTGTTTGAGCCAGAAGTCGCGCCCGTCAGGCTCGGTGCCCCAGATCCGCGTCAGGCCCGCGCCCTCCGCCTGGCGCCACATCTCCGGCAGGGTGAAGGGAAGGGCCTTCACCAGAAAAACGATACAGGCCGCAAGGCCGAACAGCATTGCTGCCGTCTGCAGGGTGTCGGTCCACACGATGGTCTTCACGCCGCCGCGCCAGGTGTACAGAAGGATCATGCCGATGATCACGAAAGCGCTGACGGCGAACGGAATGCCGAGGCTTCCGAAACTGATGTCCTGCAGGATGCGGATGACGAGGTAAAGGCGCGCGGTCGCCCCGAGCGTGCGCGAAATGATGAACAACACCGCCGCCGTCTGCCACCCCCAATCGCCGAGCCGGCGTTCGAGCCAGGCATAGATCGAGACGTGACCGAGCCGGTAGTAGAGCGGCAACAAGACGAAGGCCACGATCACGTAACCGAGTGTCTGGCCGAGCACGACCTGCAGATAAGTGAAGCCATCCGCGCCTACCGACCCCGGAACGCTGACGAAGGTGACCCCCGACAGCGCGGTGCCGATCATGCCGAAGGCGACGAGGGGCCAGGGGCTGTTGCGGCCGCCGATGAAGAAATCCGCGTTGTGCGCCCCTTTCGATGTGCGCCACGCCACCGCGTACAACAGACCGAAATAGGCCAGGACGCTTAACAGCAGGCTCTGCGGCGACACGTGCATCCCCCTCTGCCGCGCTCGGGCCTGCAAAGCTGCACACCTGGCGTCATCGCCTGCGAAGGCGGGCGCTCCATGGCCGTTCTCCGCCGGCAGGGATTGTCTGTTCTCACGCCGATGACCATCTGGACTAGCGCGCCTCGCCTAGAACAGCCGCAGCATCGCCTGCTCCGAGCGCTGGGCAATCGATAGCGAGATCGTACCCAGCTGCTGGCGGGTCTGGAGAGAGAGAAGGCTCGCCGACTCTTCGTTGAGGTCGGCGTTGACCAGCTCTGCGGCGCCGCTATCCAGGGTATTGATAAGGCTGGTCGTGAAGTCGAGGCGGATCTGCAGCAGCGCCGCGTTGGTGCCGAAGGTCTCGGCGGCCGATCTGACCGTCACCAGCGCCGCATCGAGTTCGGTGATCGCCGCGTTGATTGCGGTGATGGCGGCGGTCCCCGTCTGACCCCAGACATCGGTCGCGCCGGCGGTGCCGGTCGCCAGCGCCGCAGACCCGACGATGTCGGCGTAGTCGGCGGCGTTGAGCCCGCTTACGATCAGCCGATTGACCGTGCCCTCGGCGATGCGCTCATTGAAAGTGACGGTCAGGTTGTCCGCGCCGCCCTCGAATTGCGGCGTGCCGCTTTTCAGCAGATTGATCCCGTCGAAACTCGAATCCTCGGCAAGATTGTCGACCTGGCTGCGCAATTCGTTGAACTGGCTCGCCAGCTCGGCCCGCGTCGTGCTTTCGGTCGCCGAGATCGCCGAGGTCGCGAGCGCGTCCATCTGCTTCAGCACCGATTCGATCGCTTCCAGCCCAAGGGTCGCGGCCCTGACGACGCTGATGCCGTTGTTGACGGCGTCCTTGATGGTCGCAAGGTCGCCGGCGCGGCTCGAAAGATTGCGCGCGGTGAAGAACGCGAGCGCGTCGTCCAGCGCGCTGTTGACCTTCAAGCCGGTGGCCAGGCGTGTCTGCGTGACGTCGATCAGCGTCTGCGTACGCTGCAGCGACAGGATGTTCACACGCGTGGCGGCGCTGAGCGTGATATCGCCCATGAAATCCCCTCGGATAACTCCGCGGGCAGCGATTCTTCGCCGCTCATGCGATCTCGCCTTCGGGCGCAAGCCTAGTCTAGCGCGGGTCCGGCGCGGATTTCAAAAGCCTGATCCGGCGCCCTGGCGCCGCGACCGTCCCTTTTCTGTTGACTTTGTTCGCCGGTTGGAGCAGGGTGGCAGTCTGCTTTCATAGCCGAGTCCGCAGGGCTCGGCGTCCGTTCGCCAAGGCCGGCGAGGCCGGCCACGGTCCTCTCCCCGGTGCATCTTCCGAGCCGGGTGACGGCCGTAGGACACAGTCCTCATTTTCCTCTTTGCCACAATGTCGCGTAATGTCGCGTGAAATGTCGCGCGATCGGCCGGCGCGCAAATCCTTGGCAGGTCGCGAAACTTCGCTCCTCCGCCACAATGTCGCGCGCGGCGGACGTTTTTTTCGTTACATGGAGTGAGGGAGTGAACCGGAGCCACTCCGCGATTATCCGCCGCATGTGCCGCACGACTGCCGCACGATGCAAAATCACACTAAGCTGCAGCGGCGCATTGAGAATTTCGAGATTCTGCCGCATGCCGCATGCCGCACGCGGAACATGACGCCGTCCCGTCATGTTCGGAGAGCCCTCAGGGCTCGAACTGCTCGGCGACGATGCGTTCCTCCAGATTATGCTCGGGATCGAACAGCACCTTCATCCCGATCGAGCGGTCTTCGCGCACCGTCACATCGACTACGTCGCGCACTTCTTCGCGGTCGGCGACGGCCGAGACCGGCCGCTTGTCGGCCTCCAGGAGTTCGAAGCGTACGGTCGCGGTGCGGGGCAGCAGGGCGCCGCGCCAGCGGCGCGGACGGAACGCGCTGATCGGCGTCATCGCCAGCACGTTGGCATCCACCGGCAGTACCGGACCGTGGACCGAGAGATTGTACGCGCTCGAGCCCGCCGGCGTGCACACGAGGATGCCGTCGCAGATCAGCTCGTTCATGCGCTCGCGGCCATCGACATAGATCCGGATCTTCGCCGCCTGGCGCGTCTGGCGCAGCAGCGAGACCTCGTTCACGGCCAGCGCTTCCTCCTGCTTGCCGCTTGCCGTCGTCACCGTCATGCGCAGCGGATTGAGTGTGAACGCGGCGGCGCGGCCCAGCCGGCTCAGAAGATCGGTCTCGTCGAAACGGTTCATCAGGAAGCCGACCGAACCCCGGTGCATGCCGAAAATCGGCACGTGCACGTCCATATAGGTGTGCAGCGCCTCCAGCATGAAACCGTCGCCGCCGAGGGCGACGATGACATCGGCGTTCTTCGGATCGTGCTGCCCATAGCGCGCCGTCAGAGCGGCGAGCGAGTCCTGGGCCGGCGCGGTATCCGCCGCCACGAATGCGACACGGGAGAATTTCATCGGTGATCCGTCCCCAGCCTGACTTTCTCAGCCCCCGGTCACGCTCATATGGCGCGCCACCGCCGGGCGCTTGTGACGCCGGTCGATGACGAAGTCGTGGCCCTTGGGCTTGCGCGAGATCGCCTCGCGGATCGCCGCCTTCAGCAGCTCGTCGCTTTCGCTGGCGCGCAAGGGCGCGCGCAAATCGGCGGCATCCTCCTGGCCGAGGCACATGTAGAGCGTTCCGGTACAGGTCAATCGCACGCGATTGCAGGACTCGCAGAAGTTATGGGTCATCGGCGTGATGAAACCGACGCGCCCGCCCGTCTCCTTGCAGCGCGTATACCGCGCGGGCCCGCCGGTGGTGTCGGGGATGGGCTCGAGCGTCCAGCGCTGGGCAAGGCGCGCGCGGACGAGGGACAGCGGCAAATACTGCGCCGTGCGGTCGCCGTCGATCTCGCCCATGGGCATGGTTTCGATGAACACGAGGTCGAAGCCTTCCTGTCCGCACCAGGCGACGAAGTCGTCGAACTCGTCCTCGTTCACGTCCCGCATGGCGACGATGTTGATCTTCACCTTGAGGCCTGCCGCCTTGGCGGCGCGCACGCCCTCCATCACCTGCGCATGGTTGCCCCACCGCGTGATCTCCTTGAAGCGCCGCGCATCCAGGGAATCGAGCGAGATGTTGATGCGCTTGACGCCCGCCGCGGCGAGGTGCGCGGCGTAGGTCGGCAGCTGCGTGCCGTTGGTGGTGAGGGTCAGCTCGTCGAGCGCGCCGGTCTTCAGATGGCGCCCGAGGTTGTCGAACAGCGAGGTGATGTTGCGCCGGACCAGGGGCTCGCCGCCGGTGATGCGCAGCTTGCGCACGCCGAGCTCGACGAAGGCCGAACACAGGCGGTCCAGCTCCTCCAAAGAAAGCAGGTCCTTCTTCGGCAGGAAGCTCATGTTCTCCGACATGCAATAGACGCAGCGAAGGTCGCAGCGGTCCGTGACGGAGACACGCAAGTAGCTGATGGAACGGCCGAACGGATCGATCATCTTTCTTAGATAGCTATTTTTGGGACCTTGGCGAGTCGTCCTCGACCACGATCAATTTTACCACGGCGATATTCAGGGTCAGTTTACCGGCATTTTCGAAGTTCGCCGTCACCCGGTTACCGACTGCCGATTGCACCTGTCCCAGCCCCCACTCGGGCTGATCGGGGTTTCTCACAAGCATACCGGGCGTCAGCTCCTCGTGCATGCAACAATTCCGCTATCTACCTGTTAATTCGGTGTTATTCCGTTTTATCGGCTTTGGAGCCCGCTGTCTGCCCTGCTAAACTCCGCTCCGTGTGGGGACTGGGGTTTTGGGGACTATGAACGATTCGGACCTGGAGCTGGCGCAGCTTCTGTGCACGCGCCTTTGCCATGACTTGGCAGGTCCCATCGGGGCGGTGGCGGCGGGGGTCGAGCTCATCGGCGACGATCCCGCGATGGCCGACGCCGAAACCATCGGCCTCATCGGCGACAGCTCGAGCGCCGCCTCGCGCAAGCTGAAATTTCTGCGCGCCGCGATGGGCCTTTCGCAAAACACCACGGGCGATCTCAAGGGACTCGTCGACGGCTATATCGCCGCGACCGCGGGGCCTGGGGCGCGCATCGAGGTAGCCTGGCCCGCGCCGGCGGCGCTCGACAAGGCCTCCCGCGCCTTCGGCGCCAATTGGACCCAGGCGCTGCTCAATCTGTGCCTGCTGGCGCTCGAAGCCCAGCCCGGATGCCGCAGTCTGGAGCTCGCGCTTGAGACGGGCACAGCTGTGAAGGTGACCTTGACCGCGCGCACCGCCGGCGGGCGTGCCGTCAGCGCCCGCGACGATTTGCGCGCCGCGGCGACCGACGGTTCGGCGGCGGGACTCAACGCGAAGACGGTGCAGGCCTACCTCGCCGGCCGCATGGTGCGCGCCGCCGGTGGCACGCTTGTTCTTACGTCGCTCGCCGATGGGATATCCATCCGTGCCGATGTTCCGGCCGTGTCATGAAGTTCTGCCTGGTGGTCGATGACTCCCGCGTTATCCGTCGTGTCGCCGCAAAGATCGTTCAGGATCTCGGCTTCGAGGTGGACGAAGCGGAGAACGGCCGCAAGGCTCTCAACGCTTGTGCGATTCGCATGCCCGATGTCCTTTTGATCGATACCGAGATGCCCGATCTCGGCGGCGTCGCGACCGTGCGGGAGCTGCGCAAGATGCCGGGCGGGGAGAAAGTCGCCGTCGTATATTGCGCCACCGAGAACGAGCCCGCGTTCATCCGCGAGGCGCTCGCGGCCGGCGGCGACGAGTACATCATGAAGCCCTTCGACAGCGAGATCGTGCGCTCGAAGTTCCTCCTGCTCGATCTGTTGGGATAAGGCGCCATGGTTCCCGACGACTTCGAATACGCCGCACGGCTGATGAAGGAACGCTCGGGTCTCGTGCTCACCCGCGACAAGAGCTATCTCCTCGAGAACCGCCTGATGCCCGTGGTGCGTCAGCACAATTTCAAATCCTTCCACGACTTGGTTGCGGCGCTGCGCGGCGGCGATGCCACCCTTCAATCGAGCGCGGTCGATGCCATGATGGCCAAGGACACGGCGTTCTTCCGCGACTGGAAGCCCTTCGTGCACTTCAGCAGGATCGTGCTGCCGAACATCGTCGCGGCGCGGCGCGAGCGCCGTCAGTTCCGGGTCCTGTGCGCGGGCGTGTCGACCGGCCAGGAAGCCTATTCGATCGCCATGTCGGTGCGGGAGGCGGCGGCGCAGCTGTCAGGCTGGCGCGCCGAGATCGTCGGCGTCGATCTGTCGGCCTCCGCTATCGCTGCGGCGAGCGCCGGGCACTACACGCAATTCGAGGTTCAGCGCGGTCTCCCCATCAAGGCGCTGCTGCGGAACTTCACCAAGGACGATACCGGCTGGCAGCTCAACGACGATCTCCGCGGCATGGTGAGTTTCCAAACCTGGAATCTGCTGGATGATATCTATCCGCTGGGCCGGTTCGACGTGATCTTGTGCCGCAACGTGATGGTCTATCTCGACCTCCAGGCCAAGATCGACCTGTTGCAGAAGATCAGCCGCAGCCTCGCCGATGACGGGGTCCTCTACCTCGGCACGCAGGAACCTTTGACCGGCATTTCGGCGGCCTTCCGGCCGGTGAACCGCGACCTCGGCATCTACGCCGTGCACCGGCTGGACAAAGCGCAGCTTCCCTCCCTCGCGGTGCCGCGGAGACACTAGAGACCGTGCGTGAAGCCTGGCCGCGTGCGGCGGCGGGGTAGCAAATAAAAAAAGGCGCCAGTCTTTCGACTGGCGCCTTTGTGTGAGCTTGTGATGCTTACGCGTTGACGGCTTTCTTCACGCTCGCGGTTGCTTCTGCGCTTTCGGTTTCGCGCAGCACGTAACCGCGGCCCCACACCGTCTCGATGTAGCTCTCGCCGCCGGTCGCCGTGGCCAGCTTCTTGCGCAGCTTGCAGATGAACACGTCGATGATCTTCAGCTCCGGCTCGTCCATCCCGCCATAGAGATGGTTCAGGAACTGCTCCTTGGTCAGCGTCGTGCCTTTGCGCAGCGCCAGCAGTTCGAGGATGCCGTATTCCTTGCCGGTCAGGTGAAGCGGCGCGTCGTCGACTTCGGCCGTGCGGGCTTCCAGGTTCACGGTCAGGCGGCCCACCTGGACCTTCGGCTGGGCATGGCCCTTGGAGCGGCGCACGATCGCCTGGACTCGGGCGATCAGTTCGTCGCGGTTGAAGGGTTTGGTCAGGTAATCGTCGGCGCCGACGCCGAAGCCCTGGACCTTCTTTTCGGCCTCTTGCAGGCCCGAGAGGATCAGGACCGGGGTGGCGATCTTGGAGCTGCGCAGCTGCCGGATGACGTCCATGCCGTCCATGTCCGGGAGCATCAGGTCCAGGATAATGAGGTCGTAATCGTAAATCTTACCGAGATCGAGACCGTCTTCCCCGAGGTCGGTCGAATCGATGACCCAGTCCTCTTTACGAAGCATGGCCGTGATGGCTTGAGCGGTTGAGGGATCGTCCTCAACGAGAAGGATACGCATGATGTTGTGCCCCCGAGTTACCCCGCACACTACATTCCGTTAATGACATTAACATGGGTTACCCCCCTGTCCTAACGAAACCTTGCCGCCGGACCCCCTTCTGGTTGCCCGCCGACGGTGCAATGTCTTAACGATCCCTCATTAACCTTTAGCAAAGGTTAACGCTACCCATCCTGACGGGCAAAAATTGCCTACTTTTTTGGGGAGTTGTTAACGGCCGCCCGGCTAGGCTCACCTCATGAGCGCGGCGCGGGTCCTGGGGCATAGCTAAGTGGTTAATATTACATCGTTATTGAGTGAGCTTGAGCGCATCCCGACGCATCACGTGTTCGGTAAGGTCGCCGCCGTTCAGGGCCTGCTCATCGAAGTCTCGGGCGTTCAAAACAATCTCTCGGTCGGCGACCGCTGCAATGTCATCGCCCGCGACGGCCGCAAGGTCATCTGCGAGGTGGTGGGTTTCCGAAGCGGCCGTGCGCTCGTCATGCCGTTCGGCGCGCTGGAAGGAATCGGCCTTGGCTGCCGCGCCGAGATCGCCGACGCCGCGCCCGCGGTTCATCCCGACGACACGTGGCTCGGGCGCGTCATCAACTCCATGGGCAAGCCCGTCGACGGCGGCGGTCCGCTCGGTGTCGGCGCGGTGGCCTATCCGATCAAGGCCACGCCGCCGCCCGCGCATACAAGAAAGCGCATCGGCAGCAAGCTCGATCTCGGCATCCGCGCGCTCAACACCTTTGCCACCAGCTGTCACGGCCAGCGCATGGGAATCTTCGCAGGCTCGGGCGTCGGCAAGTCGACGGTACTCTCGATGATGGCGCGCTATACCAACGCCGACGTCACCGTCGTCGGCCTGGTGGGCGAGCGCTCACGCGAGGCCCGCGAATTCATCGAAGACGATCTTGGCCCGGAAGGCCTTGCGCGCAGCGTCGTCATCGTGGCGACCTCCGATGAGCCGCCGCTGAATCGCCGCCAGGCCGCGTACTTGACGATGGCCGTCGCGGAATATTTCCGCGACCAGGGGAAGAACGTTCTCTGCCTCATGGACTCGGTCACGCGCTTTGCGATGGCGCAGCGCGAGATCAGCCTTTCGGCCGGCGAGCCTCCCGCCGCCAAGGGATACACTCCCACGGTCTTCGCCGAGCTTCCGAAGCTCCTGGAGCGCGCGGGCCCCGGCAAGCGCAAGTCCGGCAACATCACCGGCCTATTCACCGTGCTGGTGGAAGGGGACGACCACAACGAACCGATCTCCGACGCCGTCCGCGGGATCCTGGACGGCCACGTCGTGTTGGACCGCTCCATCGCCGAGCGCGGACGTTATCCCGCCATGAACATCCTGCGGTCGATCTCGCGTACCATGCCGGCCTGCAACACCGACGAGCAGAACGCGCTCATCACGCGGGCGCGGAAGATCATCTCTTCGTATGAAGATATGGCCGAGTTGATCCGCCTCGGCGCTTACCGCAAGGGCTCCAACCCGGAAGTCGACGAAGCGATCTTCTACTATCCGCGTATCGAGGAATTCTTGCGGCAAGGCAAGGACGATCACACCGATCTCGAGACTTGCTACAAACGCCTCGCCGAAGTTTTGAAACCGCGGACCGCGTCGGAAGAAGGACCCGCGGAAGGTGCTCCGCAACGCGCCGCGCCCGCCGGCGCCGGGCCGCGTTCGGTCGGCGTGCGCGTTCGTCCCGCGGCGCGGTAGGTGAGAGATGGCTAAGAAGCCCCTCCATAACCTGATCCGCCTGCGGAAGTGGGATACGCGCGCGCTCCGAAAAAGTGGATGCCGGTTTTTCGATAAGAGCGCGCTCAAAAAAATGGAATCGGCAGATGGCTAAGAAGCCCCTCCATAACCTGATCCGCCTGCGGAAGTGGGATGTCGACGAGAAGCGGCGGACGCTGGCGACGCTGCTGCGTCACGAGGAAGCGGTGATCGAGCGGCAGAAGGCGTTGGAAGCCGAGATCCGCGCCGAAGTGGAATTCGCCAATACCGCGCCCGTGGAATTGCGCGGCACGCTCCCAGGATATCTTCGCCTCAGCGACGAAAAACGCGGCCGCCTTGCGGATGCGCTGCGCGAGGTCCAGGCGCGCGTCGCTTATGCCCAGGAAGAACTCGCCGAAGCCTATCGCCGGTCCAAGACCTTGGAAGTCACGCAAGCCAACCGCGACAAAGCCGAGCAGCTTGAGGACAACCGCCGCGAAGAGATCGACCTTAACGAGGTCGGTCTTAACCTCTTCCGTCGCCGTGTGGCGCTGGAGACCAACTAGTTCGCCTTTGCCGGCGGGCCGAACGCCCCGATATCGGTCAAAGCGTCGGCCGGCACCTCGGCCGTCACATCCGCGAGCGCCACAAATCCTGCGGTGCCGTCCGACGTCACGATCCGCAGCCACTCTCCATCCGGCGAAGTCTCGGTGGCCAGCACCAGAGTCCCGCTTTTGAGGATCGCTTCCATCTGATAGCTGGCGCCCGGGCCGGTGCGCACCGCGCCGCCTTCTTTGGTCACGCTATAGACGCGCCCGACGACGTCCGCCGTGGTCGTTGCAGACGGCGCGGGCTCAAGGATCGCGCGCACGCGCTCAAACGATTGCGCAGCCATCTGTGTCAGCGGCGCCGGAGTCGAGTAGGCGGCGAGCGTGCTCAGTCCGCCGACGATGATGGCCAGGGGCAGGACCTGCGCCATCGGAGCCCAGCCCGGCTTGGCCCAACGATCCTTGATCGACCGCGATGCGCCGCCCAGCGCCGTCAGGAGCTGCTCGACGTCCCCCCGCAGGGTCGTTGCCTTGGCGAACATCAGCGCTTGTCCCGCGGCGCTGCGCGCCAGGTCGAGCTCTCCGCGCGCCCGGAAGGCGCGCGCCTGGCGCAGCAACAGCCGCGCGTTGCGGTCGGCGGGTTTGCGTCCGCCGCGGATATTGTTGATCAGTGCCTTCACTGTTTCCTTGGGGCCGCTCGGCCACGCCCACCATCCGGCCAGCCAGGTGATCAGCGACGCCTTCACCGCGGCGCGGTCCGCGCACGAGCGGCAGTAAATGGCCGCGACGGTCCGCTTCTGCACTTTCTTCAGGCGTCCCCACACAAGATCGAACACCACATAGCGCGGCTGGGCGGTGATCTTGCCGCACTGACACAGCGCCGGTTCGTCGAGGCTTGTCCGTGTGCGCGCGGCCGCGGGCTTCGGCGTTTCCGGAGGTGGCGGTGCCTCGCGCCGCGCCTCCGGGCGCGGCTGTGAGCGCGGTTTTTCCTGTCGCTCATGTTTTTGCGCCGTCTTCCATGGCCGGTCATAAGCAGCGCGTTTCTCCGGATCGCTGAGCGTATCGTATGCTTCGTGCAGCCGATGGAACTGCTTCGCGGCAACGGGCGAGGGATTGAAGTCAGGATGAAGTCTCTTCGCCTTCTGGCGGTAGGCCGATTTGATGGCGTCCCCGTCCGCGTCTTCGGCAATGCCGAGCGCGATGTAATAGCCCTTGGGATCCCGGGTCAGGTTGGTCATGACGTCAGCTTAAGCCCAAAGGCCCGACTTATCAGGTGAATTTCCGGCGCCCAACGGGTCTGCGAATTTCTTGGTGACCTGGAACGTCAGCCCGCCCTTAAGGCCCATGGCCCCGTTGGCGTCGGCAAAAAGCCCCAACAGGTCTTTGCGCATCTGTTCGGGGAGGGCGGCTTTGGTGCGCATCACAAGATCGAACGACCGGCTCTCCTTCTTGAACATGCCGTCGAGTTGCATCGGTCCCAACCGAGATAGATTGACTTCGATAAGGAAGCGTTCACCGGCGGCTTTTTTTCCCTTCGCCGTTTCGCTCTCGCTTTCGCCTTCGCGGCGCGTGACCAGCGTGACCCGCTCGATCTGCCCGCCGGCGTTCCAAGGAACGGGCAGGGCGCGCCACTCTGCGCCGGTCTCTCTGGCACGCGCGGAAAGTTCGGCGACTTCGCCGGACAGCGTCGCCGCGAGATGCGCGCCGCGTGGGCTTGCCCGCTCCAAGGCGCGCAATGTGACGTCACCGGGCCATTGGCGCGCATCGCCCGAACGCATGGCTTGTACGAAGGAGATCACCGCCGCGGCCGTGCGCGGCCCGCCGTCGGGGATGACCTGCGAGAGTTGCTGGGCGGCGATCGGGTCGCTGCGCTGAAGGACGCTGAGAGATTCACTCAATGTCGGCCAGCCGACATACGCGCCGGCCGGTCCCGATAAAGGAGGCGAGCCGGCCGGAAGCGGCAACGCCAGCGGTGCACCTGGGCGCGGCGCGGTCGCGCTTATCACGTCAAAGACGATCTTCGTGCCGACCGGCAGATGGGCGCGCACGTTGAGCTGCAACTGACGACCCTCGATCTCCACCACCGGAATTGAATCCACATTCGCCACGACCACGGCCATCGCGCTTGCGATCGGCGCGGCAGGTTGTACCGCGCCTGGCGGCGCCGGCGCGGCAGGCGGCAGCCCTTGAGGACCGGCGATCACCAGTCCGGGCTGCGGGGCCGGGACGGGGGCAACGGAACCGGGCGCCGGGGCTGGCGTCGGCATCGGGAGCGGAGGAGGCGATGCGGGTTGCATTGTCGGCGCGGACGGACCCGCAGGCAACGGTGCGGCGACGATTTGCGCTCCGGGCAATTGCACGCTGACGATCTTGAGCGACAGCTCACCCCCGTTTCCGATTGGCAATGATGCGAGCGTCGGGCCGACCGATGCCGCCACAGCCGGCGCGCTCGGCGAAAAGGCGGCTGGCGGAGATGGAACCATTGCCGCTTCAAGCGGCGGCGGGCTCTGCGTGACGACCGCCGAAATCGTCCCCAATTGAACGAAGGGGGCAGGACCGCCCGGCGTCCAGCTTAGTCCCGGCAACAAGGGCTGAGGCCCCGCCGGGAACGGCCTCTTCAACGCGGGCATAGGCGAGGGCAAACCGTCGCCCGCGGCAACCGGCATGCGGCTCTGCGCGAGGTACTGCAGCGCCGACGTTCCGTCGATCGTGATGACCCGCACGGTCACTTGTTGGGGGCTTGCGCGTACGACCTCCAGTTCGAGCGGTACCTTGTCCGGCAGAGGCACGGGCAGGCGCACCGATATGTCGCCGACCGCCGTGTGCAGAATTACGATCGGAACGCCAGAGTTTGCAGGCGGAGTGGGCGCAGGTGCTGGTGCGGCCGCCTGTGCGCTCGCGGACGTGGGTGGAGGCGGCGGCGGAGGAGTGACGATCGCTTCAATGGTTGTTCCCACCGGCACGGCGGCGAGCGCCGGCGGCGGCTGCGGGATCACGATCGTCGTCGGCGCCGCCGCCGCGGCCAGCACTTGCGGCAGCGCAACGTTCGGCGGCGGGACGGTGGTCATCGCGCTCCGGGCTTACGGCGCCAGCAGACGGTCGGCGATCGCTTCCACATCCATCGCGGCTTCCGACGATGGCGAGCGGATCAGGATCGGCGTCTGGTTGCGGATGCATTCTCTTACCCGCGCGTCGCGGCGGATGATGCCGGCGAGCGGCGGCGAGATCTTCAGGAATCCCTGGCAGGCCTTGAACAAGGTCTGATAGGTGCGCTCACCTTCGCGGGTCGAGTTCGACGCGTTGACGACGACGCGAATGTCGGTCTGCGGCCGCTCCATGGCGGTGATCTTGATGAAGGCGTACGCGTCGGTGAGCGACGTCGGTTCATCCGACGTGACGACGAGGATCGTGTCGGCCGCCTTGGCCAGTTGGCGGACCGACTTCTCCACGCCGGCGCCGAGGTCGAGCACGACGCGATCGTACCGGTTGGCCAGCAGGGCAAGGTCCTCGCCCATGATCTGAAGCCGCGAGAGCGGAATGTTGGCGAGTGTGCCGGATCCCGAACGTCCGGCGATGACGTCGAACCCTCCGGGCTCGTACTGCATCGCCGCCTGATTGAGCGCGAGCTTGCCGGCGATGACGCTGCCGAGATCGTACTGCGGCATCAGGCCAAGCTGGATATCGATATTGGCCAGGCCCAGGTCGCCGTCGAACAACAATGTCCTTTGTCCGCGCCGCGCGAGCGCATGCGACAGGGTAATCGAGAAAAAGGTCTTGCCGACGCCGCCTTTCCCCGACGCCACCGCCATCAGGCGGCCGCGCTTGGCCGCCGCCGCCGGACGGCCCGCGAGGCGCGGACCGGCATTTTGTCCGGGCGCAGGAACAGGCCCCAGCGCGTTGCGCAGGCTAGCGGGGGGAACGGGTGCACTCATCTCTTAACCTCTGAACGGATGCCGGTGGGTCGCAGCACTTGCGCGGGCGGCTCTTCCACACGCGGCTGAAGCTCTTCTTCGGGCGGCAGGATCAGCCGCGCCATCGAAACTGGGTTGACCGCGCATAAGCCGGTCGCGACGTGCGGGTTGAGGCTCACTTCGCTGAACATCAGTTGGCCGGCGTCGGCAGCGGCGAGAATCGCCCCCAGACGCCGTGTCATGTCGAGCCGGGTGGCGAGAAGGCGGGTCGCGCCGCAGGCGCCGAACGCTTCGCCGATGTCGGCGGCCTCCTGCGCGTCACCGCCGGCGGCCAGCACCAGGATGGGCTCGACGTCGGACGCGTTCACGAGGTTCTTGAGATAGTCCATGTCGTGCTGGCTGAACGGATTGAGGCCGGGACTGTCGATGAAAACGAGGTCATAGCGGTTCATCATCTCGTTGACCGCCTGGCCCAGCTGATCGGGGCCGCGCACCTGTCGCAGTTCGACTTCCAGGATGCTGGTGAAAGCCTGCAGCTGTTCGATCGCGCCGGCGCGAATGGTGTCGGCGGTAATCACGCCGACCGGTCGGCCCGCAAGGCGCGCGCGCGCGGCCAGCTTGGACGTCGTGATGGTCTTGCCCGAACCCGGCGGACCGACGAGCATGAAGGGCCGGGGTGATTTGCGCTCGGGCAGGGGCGCGAAGTCGAAGTGGTCTTCAAGCGCCGTTGCGCACGCCATCGTCGGCGAACCCACCTCGACCGCCATCGCGGCCTGCACCATCTTTTCGATCAGGCGCGCCGGCACGCCGTGGTACGCGAGCGCTTCGCGCACCTTCTCCGCGAAGGGAGTCGTGTTCTTGCCCGAGAGCGCGGTCGCGATCGCGTCTTCATCGGCGGGATCTTCGAGCGCGGCGGTGATGCGCACACCTTGGCCGTCGGAGGACCGCTGGGTCGAGACGATGATCGCATCGTCCCCCAGTTCCTCGCGCACCATCCGCATGGCTTCCGCCATGGTCGGTGCATTGTACGACTTAAGCCGCATCCGTTCCCCGCCCCAGGAACGCGGCTAACGGCGCGCCCTGGCCCCTGCCAAAAACTAGATCTGACCCACGGTCCTGATCTTCGCCTTCGGATGAATTTCGTTCTGCGACATTACCACGGTCATCGGCCTGAAGCGGTCGATAATCGAGCGCACGTAAGGCCGTACGGTCGGCGATGTCAGCAGCACCGGTGTTTCCCCTTGCATCGCAAAGCGCTCAAAGTTCTGGCGCACCGCCGTGATGAACTCCTGCAGCTTGGAGGGCGCCATGGATAGCTGGCGGTCGTCGCCTTGACCAGTCAGCGACTCGGCGAACTCCTGCTCCCATTCGGGCGAAAGAGCAACCAAGGGTATGACTCCGTTCTCGTCGACGTTCTTGTCGGACAACTGGCGCGAGAGGCGTGCCCGTACGTGCTCGGAAATCATGAGCACGTTGCGGGTGATGGCGCAGGCTTCCGAAATGCCTTCCAGGATCGTCGGAAGATCGCGGACGCTGATGCGTTCGTTGAGAAGGTTCTGCAGCACGCGCTGGATGCCGGCGACCGAGATCTGCGACGGCACGACTTCGGCGATCAGCTTCTGCTGTTCCTTGTCGAGTTCGTTCAGCAGCTTCTGCGTTTCGGTGTAGGAGAGCAGCTCCGCCATGTTGTCGCGCACGACTTCGGTGAGGTGCGTGGTGATGACGGTCGGAGGATCGACGACGGTGTAGCCGCGGAACAGCGCTTCTTCGCGGTTCGCGGGATCGATCCACAGCGCCGGCAGACCAAACGTCGGTTCCTTGGTGCGTTCGCCGGGCAGCGAGATTTCTTCGCCGCGTGGATCCATCACCAGCAGCATGTTCGGGCGCAGATCTCCTTTGCCCGCTTCGACTTCCTTGATGTAGACGGCGTAGGAATTCGCCGGCAGCTGCATGTTGTCCTGGATGCGCACCGCCGGCATTACGAAGCCCATGTCGGTGGCCAGCGCGCGGCGCAGCGACTTGATCTGGTCGGTGAGGCGGCGGTTCTCATTGTTGATCAGCGACAGGAGTCCGTAGCCGAGCTCGAGGCGGACCATGTCGATCTTCATCGCCTGGCTGATCGGCTCTTCCTGGACCGGCACCTCCTGCTTCGACCTGATCTCTTCCAGCTGCTTGGCCTTGGTGGCCTGGGCCGCGTTCTGGAAGGTGACGAAGGTCGCGATGCCGCCGGTCACGCCGGCGAGCAGCAGGAAGGGAAGCGCAGGGACTCCGGGCAGCACCGCCATGCAGATGGCGAGGAAGCTGCTCATGCCGAGCGCTTTGGGGTATTTGGTGAACTGGGTGGCAAGCGCGGCGTCCATCGTGTCCTTGATGCCGCCCTTCGAGACCATAAGACCCGCTGCGGTCGAGACGACGAGAGCCGGGATTTGCGTCACGAGGCCGTCGCCGACGGTCAGGCGCGTATATGTGTCGGCAGCTTCGCCGAACGGCAGTCCGCGCTGCGCCATGCCGATGATCATGCCGCCGATGACGTTGATGGCCGCGATGATGAGGCCGGCGACCGCGTCGCCGCGCACGAACTTCGAGGCCCCGTCCATGGCGCCGAAGAAGTCGCTTTCCTTCTGCAGGTCCTCGCGGCGGGATTTGGCTTCCTGCTCGTCGATAAGTCCGGCGGACAGGTCGGCGTCGATCGCCATCTGCTTGCCGGGCATCGCGTCCAAGGTGAAGCGCGCGGTCACTTCAGCGATACGCGTCGAACCTTTGGTGATCACCATGAAGTTCACCAGGGTGAGGATCGCGAACACGATCACGCCGATGATGAAGTTGTCGCCCATGATGAAGCCGCCGAAGGCCTGGATCACCTGGCCGGCAGCATGAGTGCCTTCGTGCCCGTGGCTGAGGATGAGGCGGGTCGAGGCGAGGTTCAGCGCGAGGCGCAGAAGGGTCGCGATCAGCAGCACTACGGGGAACGAGTTGAACTCCATCGCCCGGTTGATGAACACGACGGTCATCAGGATCAGGACCGAGAGCGTGATCGAGAGGGCGAGCGAGATGTCCAAGAGCCACGGCGGCAGCGGCATGATCAGGACGACCATGATCAAGACGAGGCCGAGCGCGAAGCCGAGATCGCCGCGGCGTAAGGACGCTACGATCCGGTCGCTCATCTGTCCGAAATTGAAGCTTGGAACGGCGGTCGCTTGCGAAGCCAATGACGCCGGCGCGGGCACGTTCGCCCCGGTTGGTTGCGCTTGTTCCGCCATACTCACCCTCTTGACCCCGTGGCCGCGCGTTGACGTTCTGTTGCGGCGGCTAAATCTTTGAGGGGTAAGGCCTCCCGCGCTCCACAAGTCCCCGCGCGGGAGGCCGCTAGCCCCCTAGCCCCTCCACAGTCGCTTTTCGTGGTTAACGCGCGGTTTAAATCGGCAAATTTTGCCTAGCCTCTGTGGGGTCAGAGTCCATTTCTCTCGTTTACTCTGGCCCCAGTTCATGAGACATATATCATACGTGATTTCAGGGGGTTAAATGGCGCGCCTCGGACGTTATTTCGTAACCGGCCAGCCCCTTCACGTCATCCAGCGCGGCAATAATAAGAGCCGCATCTTTCATACCCGCGACGACGCGACCTTTTTCCTGGGCTGGCTCGGGGATGCCGCCGAGCGCTATGGGCTCAAAGTCCACGCCTATGTGCTGATGCCCAACCACATCCATCTGCTGGCCTCTCCCGATGGACCGCAGAGTCTTCCCCGCACCATGCAATCGGTCGGCCGCCGCTATGTGCGTTACCTCAACCGGCGCATGGAGCGTTCGGGCACCTTATGGGAGGGGCGCTACCGGGCCACGCTTGTGGACACGCAGGCCTACTTCATGCGTGTCGCGCGCTACATCGAGCTCAACCCCGTTCGCGCCGCCATCGCCCCGGATCCCGGCGCCTACCGGTGGTCAAGTCACCGGGCGAACGCGCTTGGTCAAGCCGACCCGCTCATCACACCTCATCGGCTTTATCTTTCGCTCGGCGATGGTCCCGCCGAACAGGCGCGGGCGTATCGCGCTCTGTTTTCGCAAGGGCTGAGCGAAGACGCGCTCAAGAATATCCGGGAAGCGACCAACCGCGGCTGGGCCTTGGGCGACGCGGCGTTCCAAGAACGGATGTCGGCGGCCGGCGGCCGGCGCGCCAAGCCGCTCGCGAAGGGACGCACCCGCATCAAACCGCCCTCCGCGCCTCCCGAAAAGTCGCCCGATTTCCTCGCCGGCTAACGCGCGTTCGCCGTTATTCCTTCGCCATGTCGATGTACTTCTGCAGAAGCGCGTCGACGTCGGGAATGGGATTCGCCCAGGCGGAGCGCGGCAGCGTCGTCGCGCGGTCGCGCTGCAGAAGCCGGGCCGGCTGCGGCAAGACAAGGCTGGTCAGCGAGAGGCCGTGCTCCGCATATGTGCGGGCCGGGACTGGTTCCACCGCGCGATCCGGGAATGCGCGGGTGAAGACATCAAGTGCATTTTCGTCGCTCTCCGCATCGAACACCGGCACGAGGACCGCACCATTGACCGGGAGGAAGTGGGTGTAGCTCAGGAGCAGCGTTTTTTCGCCTTTCGCGATTTTCGGTACACGAAGGTCCACCAGGGTCAATGCGCGGCCGCGCGCGTCCCTGGAACGGGCGAGGGTGGCGCGCGCGCTGGTGAGGGCTTCCGCGTGCGGGTGGCCCTCCGGGGCCGTCGACAACGCGACGATCCCAGGCGCAAGAAACGCTGCGAGTGCGCGCACATCGGTGCAAAGCTCATCGGCCGGCAGGGCGACGTCGAGCCAAATCACCCGTTCGGTTCCGAGCCACTTCTGAAGAATGCCGAACGCCGCGAGCCGCGAGACGCCCGGATTGCGCTTCGCGTCGAACACACACTCGGCCAGCGCGAGCAGCGTGCCTTCGCCGTCCGCGACAAACGCGCTGCTTTCAAGCGTCAACGGCGTACGAAAGCGGCGGACTTCATTGAAACCGAGCAGGGCGTGAGCAAATCTCGCATCCTCGCCAGCGTCCCTTCGGCGACCCCATCCGCTAAATCCCCAGTCCGCCGCCGCGCTTCCGCCCTTTCCATCGATCAGAAAATTAGGACCGATGTCGCGCAGACGCGGCGAACTGTGTTCGAGAGCGACGATGGTCACGGCCCCGCACGACGCGCGCGCCGCCGCTTCTTCGCCCGGCCTCACCACCAGCGAGACCGGCTCGTATCGCGTGATGGTTTGCACCAGCGCCGCGACGGACTTTTGCAGCGTTTCTCCCCGCGGCCATGCCATCCACATCTGCGCATGCCGGGCGTCGTCGGGTGGGAAATAGAACCCGTCGTCACCCGGTGTCGCTGTGGCGCCGAGTGCGCCGGGGATTGAGGTGGTCATTCTGCCGACATTAGCGGCTCACACCCCCGCGAGCTACTCCGGTCGTCGGCGGAATCTCAATTTGGAAGCAAGGCGCGGGATGCGCGGCAGGGGCAACGCTGCCAATTTTCCGCGGAACATCGGAACATGCTAAAGGAGTCCCCATGAGCGCGCTTCGCAAACCGGTCGTACCGACCACCGAGCAGGACCCCCGCTGGGCCGCAGTCGTCGCGAGGGATGCAAGCGCCGACGGTCGCTTTTACTACGGCGTGAAAACGACCGGCGTATATTGCCGGCCGTCGTGCGCCGCCCGTCTCCCCAAGCCCGGCAATGTGACTTTCTATTCCACCCCGGCCGCAGCCGAAGTCGCCGGGTATCGCGCGTGTAAACGCTGCCAACCCACTGGGCCAGGAGTGCAGGCGCGCCGCGCCGCGACCATCGCCTGGGCCTGCCGCGTGATCGAATGCGCGGAGGAAAAGCCCGCCACGACGGCCCTTGCCAAGATTGTGGGCGTAAGCCCTTACCATTTTCACCGCATGTTCAAATCGGTCACAGGCCTGACGCCGAAGGCTTATGCGGACGCGCACCGCGCACAACGCGTGCGCGCGCAGCTTCAGTCAAGCCGAAGTGTGACGGCCGCCGCGTTTGATGCAGGCTTCAATGCGACCAGCCGGTTCTATGCAAAGGCGGATGAGATTCTTGGCATGTCGCCAGCCGACTACCGTCGCGGCGGGGGTGGGAACGTCATCCGCTTTGCCGTAGGTCATTGTTCGCTCGGCGCCATTCTTGTCGCCTCGAGCGACAAGGGGCTCTGCGCCATCTCGTTGGACGATGACCCGGGCCGCCTCGTGCGTGGCCTCGAGCAGCGTTTCCCGAACGCTCGGCTGACTCGCGGCGATGCTGCCTTCGAACAGACCGTCGCGAAAGTCATCGCCTTCGTCGAGGCGCCGGCCATCGGCCTCGATCTGCCGCTCGATGTGCGCGGCACCGCTTTCCAAGAGCGCGTGTGGCGAGCGCTGCGGAAGATTCCGGCAGGACGAAGCGTCACCTACACGGAGCTCGCCAAGAAAGTGGGGGCGCCGGCGGCCGTGCGCGCGGTCGCGAGCGCCTGCGCCGCAAACGAGATCGCGGTCGCCATCCCGTGTCACCGGGTCGTGCGCAAAGGAGGCGCTCTGTCTGGGTATCGATGGGGCGTGGCCCGCAAGCGAGCGCTGCTCGAGCGTGAAGCGACGAAGAGAAAATCCTGACGCTGACGCGAGTCTTTGCTGCTCTGCCCTCTTAACGCTTCAGTCGTATCGCGTGTGCCAATCTTGAAGCCACACGTCCTCAATCTTGCCCGGAAACCGGCACGATCCCCGCGTTGTGACTTCCGTGAACGAACGGCTGGGAGCGAAGAGAGAGGAGATATGTCATGAAGAAGACCTTTGGTGGACTTGCTCTTGCCCTTACAACCGCCATTCTGGTTTCGGCGTGCACGCATCGCGAAACCCGCATCGTGCAGCCGGCGGTCGTGGCCCCGGCGCCGGCCGGAACGACCGTCATCGTGCCGGAACGCAACCCCGACATCATCGTAGACGTCGATTAATCCAGCAATCGACTAAGCGGAAGCGCCGCCCGATATCGGGCGGCGCTTGTCGTTTCGTGGTGTTTTCAACGGACGTCCCATCGGAGAAGCATATGAACCGCGCCCTTACCTTTGCCGTCGCGGCGTTGCTCGCAGGCCCGGCGGTAGCACAGGCGACCAAGCCCGCCGCGCCGCATACCGTCGATCTCAAAAAATATGTCGAGGACGCCGCAAGGGCCGATCTTTTCGAAGTAAAAGCCAGCCAGCTCGCGCTTCAACGGTCGCAAGACCCGGCCATCCGCCAATTCGCGCAGCACATGGTGTCCGAACACACCGATTCGACCAATAAACTGAAGGTCGAGCTCGATAAGGCAAAGCTTGGGATCGAGCCTCCGAAAACGCTCGATTCGGAGAGGCAAGCCATGCTCGATAATTTGATGAACGTCGGCATGGAGGACTTCAACAAGCTGTACATGAGCATGCAGATCGCCGGACACCGAGAAGCCCTCAATCTGCACACGGAATTCGCTCAATCCGGATCAGACAGTTTCCGAAGCTTCGCCCGCAGCATGACGACGCACGTCAAAGATCACCTTGAGCAGGCAAAACGGATCGACGGCGCGCTGCCGGCCGCAACCAAGTAATCCGCCGCGCACCCCGTTAGTGCAGATCTTTGGGGTCGGGTTTACGGCCGCCCGTGTAGCCGGCCGTAAAGCCCGCATCTAGAAATCGCCGCAGCGGATCGTTGCGGAACTCATAGTCAACCCAAAGCTGCCGGGCGTATTGCTCCCGCGAACGCGGCCATCCGGTCGCGCGCAGCGACGTGCCTAGTTCGTAGGCCATATCGACGGCTTCTTCGGGCGTCGTAGTGTGTGTGACGTGAAATGGCATCGGCTTACGCGCCTCAACTCTTGCCTTCCTTCTCTTGCCGTGTCCGGCCGTCTCACGGCCAAGCCGGGGAAGGTTTCGAAGACCGAAACGTGAACCCGCTACTTTTTGTTTCCGGTTTCGCCGATTACGCGAACGTTATTTGGAAGCAAAACAAATGGGCGCCGACCGCGATGCTGCCGGCGCCCATAAGTTGCTGGTGAACGCCGGCCTCGCGGTCGGCGTTCAGCGCGAACCTAATCCATCACGATCTCAACGCGGCGGTTCTGAGGCTCGCGCACCCCGTCGCCGGTGGCCACAAGCGGTTCAGATTCGCCCTTGAACATCACGACGACTTCGGCGTCGCCAAAGCCGAGCTTCAGCAGTTCGGCCTTCACGGCGCGGGCGCGGCGTTCGGACAGTGCGAGGTTATACGCCGGCGTACCGGACGTATCGGCGTGGCCGGTCGTGGAGATGCGCGCCTTGCCGGTCTTCTTCGCATAGGCCGCGGCTTCCTGGATGATCTTCGCTGCGTCCGCACGGATGTTCGAGCGGTCGAAGTCGAAGAACACGAGGAACTTCTGCGGCACCGGCGGAGGCGGCGGCGGAGGCGGCGGCGGCGGGGGTGGCGGCGGCGGCGGAGGCGGCGGAGCCGCGGCCGGCGGCGGCGGCGGCGGTTCAGGCTTCGCGAACGAGAACCGGACGCCGAAAAGGATATTGTGACTCTTGTTGTCGTAGTCGGTCATCGACTCAAAGCCGTTCGATGCAAACGACAGATTGGGGACGGCGATGTAGCGATAATCGACGAACCATGCGGCGCGGTCGCCGATCGGACCTTCGACGCCGACGATCCCTTGCCACTGCAGGTGCGTGTCGGTGTTGTCGTAGATGGGACCGAGGCCTTGCACGCGATTGAGCTCGGTCTCCGCATAGCCGAGGCCGAGACCGACATAGGGCGTTACCACGCCGCCCATGGGCTGGAAGTCGTAGATCCCGTTGATGCCGAGGTGCCAGGTTTCGGTGTCGCCGCTGGCGGGGAAGGCCTGCAGGCCTTTCAGGTCCGCATCGCGATAACCGAACTCAAGCTCCATCCGGAAACCGGAATCCATTTTGACGCCGCCGGCGATGACGCCGAGCCAGCCGTTGTCGAAGGAGATCTTGCTGTCGGGGCTCGAGGTGGGAACGCCGGTCAAATCAACCCGGTCTTTTGTCGGCAGGTTGAGGCCGGCGCCGAGCGAGAAGTAGCCACCGGGGTCGACCGCGTGTGCCGAGGTCGCGATCGCGATACAGGCCGCCGATGCCATGATCGCGAAACGTAGTCTTTTCATGATTTTTCTCCGATAAAGCGTATGCGAAGGGGGCTCGCAGACGCCTGCAACCTAGGCGACAGGATGCGCCCGTCGCAAGGTCACAAAAGCGTCTTTTGATTTATATTTCAGAGTGTTGCGCCAATACAATAATTACGTGTATTGGGCAAAAATCCCTCAGACGGACGAACGCGTAAAAGAGAGGAAGGTTCCCGCCACACTTTCAAGAAATTTACCGCGCAACCGGCCAGCCCGCGACGGAGATAGGCCGGCGACCCCGGCGGCGGTGTCGGCCTGCGACTCGTGAGGACGTTAGTTGACGAGCTGCGGCGGAATTGGACGGTGTCCGGGGGTTTCATGATGGAACACCTGGCCGAGGTCCCGCGCATTGACGCGCTGACCGCACACGCCGCAGCGGTATGACAGCTCGCGCTGGTGGGCGAACGGCGCGTCGAACTGTTTGGCCACTCTGCCTGAGAACGGATTGTCGAGTTTAAGAGCGTGAAACTGGGGTTCGCGGATCATGACTAAAACGCTTATCGAGTAAGAACTGATTCATAAACGCACGCGCGCGAATTTGGTTCGGTCGGCAACCTGGGCAACATTGGGGCACGCGTGCGCAGAAATTGCCCGAATCCACGTCAATAGTGTCGGTGGCGGAAACGGCGCGCGGCAACTTTCACGACGTTTCCGCGTTGAGTCATGACTAGGAACTTCGTGTCTGTGCCCTGCGAGAATTATTCATGTACGCGCTTTTCCTCGAGCAACAGGATGGTCATCTCGAATGGTTCTGCGCAGCGCCCGATGAAGAGCGTGCGCGCGTCGTCGCGCGCTTCTCGTCCAAGTATGGTTCCAGTCCCGTGGTCGTGATGAAACAGTCGCAGGGTGGCCACACAAGCATCGCCGCGTTTCGCGACGGTCAGCCGGTGCCGCTCAAGCACTGAACGAGCCCGGGCGCTCGCCGCACCGCCTCGGTTTCGCCTGATTTTGCTGGGTTTTTAAGCTGTCGCCGTGGAACTTCGCGGTCGGGCGTCCGTTGAATGTGCACGTGCTGCTCTCGTTTTGTTTTGGTAAGTGTCATGTTCCGCGTCGTTTGCTTCGTCTCCTGTGCTTTTTCGTTTCTCGTGTCCACTTCGGCCGGCGCCCAATCAACTTTGTCGATGGCCGGCGACAGCGATGACCTTGCGCCCGCCCCGTCCGCACCGTTGTCCATTACCCAGCGCTATGTCGCCAACGCTGCACCGTCTGCACGCGAGCTCAGCCTGCTGATCGATGAGACACAGCCGATGACTCAGATCGCGCCGTCGGCGCCCCAGCCGCGCATCGTCATGACCTCACCCGTGCCGGCTTCGTCGGCGCGCATGGCGGTGAACGATCTCGGCATTGGCCGCCGCACCATTGTTGTTTCGAATGTCAGAGGTCTTTCAGATGAATAAGAACCGAGTTGTCGGCGCCGCAAAGACCGTTGCCGGCCGGGCCCAGGAGAAAGCCGGCAAGGCCGTCGGCGATCGAAAGATGATTCTCGACGGCAAGTCCAAGAAAACCGCCGGCAAAATCCAGAATACGGTCGGCGGACTGCAGTCAGCTGCCAAACAGGCCGACCGCGACAGCCGCCGCCCGCGGGGCTAATCACCGGGATACCCTACTTGACGACGCGCATGGCGAGATTATCTCGCCATGCGGTCAGACGTTCCCTGTCGTGGGTGCCGCGTGCACTCGGGCGCCGGGCGTCCGGGCATGACGTTAGTGAGGGAGAACCAGTGATGCTGAAGCAAGTTGTCGCCGCCTGCGGTATCGGCGCAGTCTTGATCTCGCCGGCCTTGGCGGCTGCGCCCGCCTGCGATCCGCAACGCGATCCGATCCCGGCGACCCGCTATGAAATGCGGGGCGCTGAAGTGCTCGATAAAGAAACCGGTTTGACGTGGCAGCGCTGCAGCCTTGGGCAAACCTGGCAAGATGGTCAGGGCTGCACGGGGACGGTGCGGGAGTTCAATTGGCGCGATGCGTCGAAACAGGGTCGCGGCGGTTGGCGGCTGCCGACGCGCGAGGAACTCGAGACGCTGGTTTCCAAAGCCTGCAACCCATCGATCAACCCTGAGGCTTTCCCCAATCTCGATCCGGTGAAGCTCTGGTATTGGAGTTCCACCCAAACCGACCGCGACCTGGCCTGGCTCGTCCAATTCGGTGGCGGCGCAACCTTCAACGGCTACCAGACTTCGGGCAACGCGGTACGTTTGGTGCGCGGCGGTAAGTAACTCCGCCGAACCGCTCGCGGGGCAGATGCGATCGCGTCTGCCCTGCTTCCCCAAATAGCCTTGCGAACCATTCTTAATTGCAATACACCGGTTCAGATGGGTGTTGTGGTGTGGACTGGCTGCGAGGACGGCATGCGGGCGCGAGGCTTCTTTTTCCGTCGATTTTTAATGGCGGTCGTCTTGGCGACCGCCGCTGCGCTCGCGCTTCCTGCCATAGCCCAAACGAGCGCGCCGGTTGGCGATCCGACAGCCGATGTGCGTCAGATCTGGCAGCTCGTCGACTATATCGCGGTCGATTACGTCGAAGCGGTGGAGAACGGCGCCGTCAAGAACGAGGGCGAATACGCTGAAATGACGGAGTTCGCCGCCCTCGCACATAAGCGCATCGGCGCCTTGCCGGCGCGGGAAGGACAGGCCGCGCTCGTCGCCGAAGCTGAAGCCTTAAAGACTGCCATTGCCGGGATGGCCTCACCGGCGGATGTCGCGAATCTCGCCAATGCCCTGAGTGCGGCGATCGTGACGATCTACCCCATCCCGGTGGCGCCGGCAAAAGCCCCGGATCTTGCGCCCGCCGCGGCGCTGTACCGTGAGCATTGCGGCGCCTGCCACGGCATGGAGGGCCGGGGCGACGGCGAAACGGGTGTGCATCTCGACCCACCGCCGATCGACTTCACCGATCACGCGCGCGCCAAGGTACGCAGCGCCTACGCGCTGTATGAAGTCATTACCCAGGGTGTCGCCGACACGGGCATGGCCTCGTTCGACACCTTGCCCGAGGATCAGCGCTGGGCGCTCGCTTTCTACGTCGGCAACATGTCCGCGACGCCCGAACTCCGCGCCGAGGGCGAGAAACTCTGGAACGACAATGCGGCGGCACGCGCGGCGGTGCCTGATCTCGCGACCCTGACGGCGATCACCGAAGAGAAGCTTGCGGCCGTGGTCGGCGCCGACCAGGCGCGGGCCCTTAACGCATTTCTGCGCAACGATCCTGCCCGCGCCGATCGGCCGGCCGCGGGCGGCCTCACCGTTGCACGCACACGCCTCGCAGAAAGCGTCAAGGCCTACGAAGCCGGTGACGCCGGCGCCGCCGGGGCGCTGGCGTTATCGTCGTATCTCGACGGGTTCGAGCCGGTGGAAGCGCTTCTCCGCACGCGCGACTCTGATCTTCTCGCCCGCGTCGAGACGGCCATGGGCCAATACCGCACGCGCATAGCCGCTGAAGCGCCGGCGGCCGAGGTCGCCGCGCAGGCCGCCGTTCTGCGCGGTCTGTTCGATGCGACCGACGCGGCGCTCGCGCCGTCCGCGGACGACAGCACAACTGCCTTCATCGCTGCGTTCACCATCTTGGTGCGCGAGGGCGTCGAGGCTTTACTCGTGGTCGTCGCGATGATCGGCTTTCTCAGCAAAGTCGAGCGGCGCGACGTTCTGCCCTATGTGCACGGCGGCTGGGCGGCCGCGCTCGCGGCCGGTCTCGTCACGTGGGGGCTCGCGGCTTATGCGTTCGACATCGATGGCGCGAGCCGCGAGTTGACCGAAGGCTTTGCCGCCCTCTTTGCTGCGGTCATTCTTCTCGCCGTCGGCATCTGGATGCATCAGAAGAGTTTGGCCGGCCGCTGGCAGGCCTACCTCAAGGAGCGCATCTCCTCGGCGCTCAGCAAACGCTCGGCTTGGTTCCTGTTCGGTCTCGCCTTCGTGGCGGTATATCGTGAAGTGTTCGAGACGATCCTTTTCTACATCGCGCTGTGGGCGCGCGGAAACGTCGGTGAGATTGTTGGCGGTTTTATCGCCGGTGTCGCGGCATTGGTGGTCATTACCGTCGTCATGCTGCGCACCAGCAAGCGCCTGCCGATTTCGCAATTCTTTGCCGCCAGCTCGGCGCTGGTGGCGATCCTCGCCGTCGTCCTCGCCGGCAAGGGCGTCGCCGCGCTTCAGGAAGGCGGCCACTTGCCGCCGAGCGTAGTGGATTTCCCACGCATCGAGATGCTCGGAATCTACCCGTCGCTTTATTCGCTGATGGCGCAGCTGGCTGTGATTGTCGTGATTGTCCTCGGGTATTTCTACAACACCCGCAGCGCCGCGCCGGCCAAGGCGGCGTGATCAGCGAACCGAAAAGGCGTTCGTGGTCGCGATCAGGCTGACGAGGCGCCTATAGGCGTTTTCAATGGTTGCGGCGGAGCGCCGCGTGCGCACCATCGTCGGCGCGCCGTTGGCTCCTGCCTGATCGCCCACGAGAATGTTCATGTTGCTCTCGGAAAGCCGCCCGCTGACCATCCGGTTTACCCAATATTCCACCGTCTCGGTGGCCGACTCCCGCGCCGTCATCGGTGTTTGCGCCGCCAGACTTGTCTGGACCGAAGCCCACGCCGGCACTTGGAACAGGAGGTTCCACGTGGCGAGGTTGGCGCCGGTGGCCAGCCAGAATCCGTCGTAATCCGGCCGTCCGTCCGGGGCCGGCCAGGCAAAGAGCGCATCCGTCAAACGGTCGAGCGCGGTGAGGTAGGTCGTACTCGCCGTCAACACCATGTCGGTCGTCCGCACCAGCGCGAGAATGCGCTCGTAGGGGCGGCGAACCTTGGTGATTTCGGGATTGAACACTTCATCTCCGTGCAGCAGGATCGCGCGCAGCACGTGCTTGATTTGGTCCGGTGCATCGCGGTTCGCGTTGAACGCGGCGACGCCCCGGTCGAACGCGCTGCTGGGAGCCCGGTCGCCGAAGATACGACGCGTTAACCTGCCGACGACATGCCGCGCGGTGGCCGAATGCGTCGCAATCGAATCCAACACGGCGCGGCCTTGCGCCATGTCGCCCACGAGGTTCGCGAGGTTGCGGCCGAGGAAGGTGCCCGCACGCGTGTTGTGCTGGCGGGAATTGTAAATGAATTCGCCTGAATTCGGGTATCGGACCGCGCCCGGCCCCTGTTGTCCGTACTGGATCGTCCAACCCGACAGGGCGCGAGAGGCCTGGAGAACGTCTTGGTCGGTGAAACCCACGGGCACACCGGTCGCCGACATCGGCACGGACCCTGTGTCTCCAACGCCGTAATAAGCTTCGCCGCCGAGCGTATGAAGCTCGATGATCTCACGCGCATAGTTTTCATTCGGTGTGCTCGACGTCGAGAGATAGTTGTCGAGGTAGATCAGCATGGAACCCGACGTCGCGGTGGCTTCGAGCAGGGTTCGGAAATTTCCGAACACGTTGTCGCGGATGACCTTGTCGAAGGCAGGAAGAAGCACCGTCGCGCCTTCGGCCTCATTCTTGCTGATGTTGAAATGGTTGTGCCAGAAGTCGACCATAAATTCGCGTAGCTGATAACGGCTGTGCGCGTTGCGGATCCAGGTCGCGGCCGCAAGCTCCTGGCGTACCCGGGTGCGCTCCGAGGGGGAAAGCGACGAGCCTGCGCTGGTGTGAATCCTCCACAATTCCGCGGGCGGAAGCCCGATATAGTTGAGGCCGCGCATTTCATCGAGCGCGGCCCAGGTTTCGCGCGGGCGCTCGGGGTTGGCCGCGGCGTAATTGATGCGCATCGTCTGCGCGGCGAGATGTCCGGCAAGGTCGGAATCATCGCCCGGCGGCGCGTTCAGCTGGTTCTCGACCCAGCCCCGCCAACCGTTGAAGTTGACGTTCATCTCGTCGAGGTCGCGCGCCCCGAAGGTCACACGGTTCAGCGCGATGCGATGGGGAGTAGCCATTCTGGCCTCTTAACAGATGAGCGCCGGAAAACCGGCGATACGAACTGAGAAAAACAGGTTAGGCGTTTACGATGCCCATCGGCGAATAAGTGATGGTCGGAAACACCCTGCGGATGTCGGTTTCCGCGTGACGCTTGACGAGCAGCTCGGCGAGCACCTGACGATAGTCGGTCGTAATCGCCATATCGCCGCTGTCGAGCTGGGCGGCGCGAAGGCCCGGCCACACGCCATAGGTTCGTCCGCCGTTGACGCTGCCGCCCAGGATCAGCATGCCCGAAGCCGAACCGTGGTCGGTGCCTTGATTTGCATTTTCGCGGAAACGACGCCCGAACTCCGTCATGGTGACGAGGGTGATGCGGTCGCGGTAATTCGCCATATCTGTCCAGAAAGCGTTGATCGAGCGCGAGAACTCGGTCGCGCGCGCATTGAACTCGTTCACGAGATTATTGTGGTGATCCCAGCCGCCGTGATCGACGGTGACGACGTCCAGGCCCACGTTCATGCGCACCAGTCGCCCGACGGCGCGCAAGGCGTTCGACAACGGGCCGCCGGTATAGCCCGCGCTGCCCGACGGATCCTGGAATCCGGCAAGGCCGGCCTGGACGTCGCGGATGGTGTCGAGCGTCTTCAGCGCTGCGGTCTGATACGGGGACGCGTTGCCCGAGCTGTTGAGCAGGCGGATGATATTGGCGTTGGCGGTGCCGCCGGAGACGTTGAACCCGTTCGGATCGGCGATCGCCACGGCCGCCGGTTGGCCCAGCAGCGACACGGCGTTGGTCGAGCCTGAACTGACGATGGAAAGATCGTCCGGCACACCGACGGACTGGGTGTGGCGCGTCAGCCAGCCCGAATTCTGGGCGGGATCTGCGTCGGCCGTTCCTTTCTCCATATTGTCTTGGCAAGTGAAATGGCTGCGGTCCTGGGTATAAAGACCTGTGGCGTGTACGAAGGCGAGTTTGCCTGAATCGTACAGAGTCTTGAGCTCGGGAACGGCCGGATTGAGATAAAGGTCGACCCCATTCATCGTCGCAAGCCCGATGCCGGGGGTATTGCCATCGGTGCGCACCCGGATGGACGGGCGATTGGCGATGTAATCGGCATCTCCGGCCGGGGCAATCATTTGCAGCCAGTCGCAGGCTCCGCGCTGGAACACGACGACCAGGATGTCGCGCGCCGCGCTTGGGACGCTTGGAGCGCTTTGCGCGAAAGTCGCCCGGACGCCGGGCGCGATCGCGAAACCGACACCGGCGGACAGCGCGGATAGAAGGTTGCGTCGGGAGATGCTCATAACGGACCTACCTGAGGGAAAACTGTTCGGTTGTAGCGATCAACGAGACGAGACGGCGATGGGCAATCTCGACGTTGTTGGCGGTATTGCTGGTCGTGTTCCGCGCGCCGATGACGCCTGCCGCGCTGGTTTGATCCCCGACCAGTACGTTCATCACCGAGGCAGGCAGTTCGTGGCCGATCATACGTCCGACCCAGTATTCGACGACTGCCGTTGCCGTCGTCGCGCTGGCGGGCGTCTGGGCGCTCAGCGAGGTTCGGATCGAGGTCATGTTCGGGAACTGGAAGAGCAGATTCCATGTCGTCAGCGTCGCGCCGGTCGCAAGCCAATAGTCGTTCACGTCCGGGCGTCCGTCGGGCGCGCCCCAGGCGAACAGCGCGTCGTTCAGCGGGTCGAGCACTGTGGTCATGGTCGTCGCGGCGTTTACCACCATGTCGGTGGTGCGGAACAACGCGAGAAGGCGTTCGTAGGGCCGGCGAACCTTGAGCGGCAGCTGTGTGAACACGTCGTCGCCTTCGAGCAGGATGGCGCGCAGAACGTGCGCGATCTGGTCAGGCATCGCGGCGTAGCGATTCCAGGCCGAGATCGCCCGGGGCAGTACATGCGCCGAGTGGGCCTCGCCGAAAATACGTCGGCACAGCTTGGCGCAGACGAAACGCGCCGTGGCGGGATGGGCCGCGATGATGTCGAGGAACCGGCGGCCTTGAGCCTGCGGCGCCGTCAAAGGCGCCATATCGACGCCAAGGATCAACCCCGCGCGCGTGTTGTGCTGGTTGGCGTTGTAAACAAACTCGCCGGTCGCGGGCAGCGTCGTCGTGCCGACGCGCTGTCCTGTCTGAATCGTCCAGCCAGACAGGGCGCGCGACGCCTGGATCACGTCCTGATCCGTGAATCCGATCGGAATATTGAAAAAGCTGTCCCGCGGTACGATGCCGGTGTCGCCGACTCCGAAGTAAGCGTCTTCGCCCAGCGTATGGAGTTCCATGATCTCGCGGGCGTAATTTTCGTTCGGCGTGGTCGAGGTGCTGAGGTAATTGTCGAGGTACAGCAGCATCGACGGCGCGTTCGCGTTCGCTTCCAGCATCGTGCGGAAATTTCCAAACACATGCGGGCGGATCGAGACACGGTCATAGACCGGCAGTAGCGCCGTGCAGATTTCGTTCTCGTTCTTTCCGATATTGAAATGGTTGTGCCAGAAGTCCGTCATGAACTCGCGCAGCTGATAGCGGCTGTGCGCGTTGCGGATCCACGTCGCGGCCAAAAGCTCTTGGCGGATGCGCGTACGTTCCTGGTTCGCGAACTCGCGGCCCGCGCGCGTCGCGACGTTATAGAGTTCGGGAATGGTCTGGTTCAGGTAGTTGAGCGGCCGCATTTCATCGGTCGCCACCCAGGTCCCGTTCGGTTGGGTCGCCGGGTTTGGCGCGGCGTATTGAATGCGCATCGTCTGCGCGGCGAGGTGCGTCGCGAGGTCGGGATCATCTCCGGGAGGAGCGTTCAGCTGCTCGTTGACCCATGCGGTCCAGCCGAGGGAATTCGCGTATGCGACATCCGTGTCACGCGCTCCAAACGTCACGCGATTCAGCGCGGCACGCATCGGATCGGGTGTAGCCGGAAGCATTCTTGCCCCTTATCGCTTCCCGCCCGGGCAGGTGCCGTTCGGGTACCCCTTACCTTATCAAAGTTGCAGGATCGCCGGGATATTCGAGTTACAATCGTTAACGCGGGCTAAACCTATCGGAACGCTCGCAAAGCCCCGGAAATTCCCCTTCAGTTTCAACAGGGGGCGCTAAAATCGAGCCCCTCGGTCTCAAGTAAAACGTTTCATGGGAAGGGGCCGTTGCAACTTTTTAGGTTGCGAGTCGCGCGCAGTCGCCGTCTTGGGCGGTCAGGTCAGAAGCTGCGGCACGGCGCTGATCAATGCGCGGGTATAGGCGTGCTGGGGATGGGCGAAGACCGCGTTCGTGTCGCCCTCTTCGACGATGTGGCCGCCTTTCATCACCGCGACACGGTCGGAGATATGCCGCACGACCGCGACGTTATGGGAAATGAACAGATACGTGAGCCGTTTCTCGTCCTGCAGGTCGAGGAGAAGGTCGAGAATTTGCGCCTGGATCGACACGTCGAGCGCGGAGGTCGGCTCGTCGAGAATCAGCAGCTGGGGCTCGACCGACAGTGCACGCGCGATCGCGAGCCGCTGGCGTTGCCCGCCCGAGAACTCGTGCGGGCGCCGCTCCATCACTTTGGGATCGAGCCCTACGCTGCGGCAGAGCGACGCTGCCCGATCGCGCCGTTCGGTCGCGCCGATCCGCGCGCCGACCGTGAGGGGCTCGGTGATGATTCGCCATGCCGGCCAGCGGGGGTCGAGCGACCCCTGCGGGTCTTGAAAGACGATCTGCACGTTGCGCCGCCAATCGCGCTTCCCGCCGGTATCCCGGTAGCAGATGCGTCCGGCCGAAAGCGGTGTGAGACCGACGATGGCGTGGGCGAGGGACGTCTTGCCGCAGCCGGACTCACCGACGAGGGTTAAGGTCTCGCCTTCGCGGATGACCAGCGAGACGTTATCGACGGCCGTGTGGTGACTTGTCGGCCGACCGAGAATATTGCGCTGCTGCGGATAACGGATGGTGACTTTCTCAAGGGTGAGCAGTGGCTGGGCTGAGGCGATGGCCGTGCGCAACGGCGGGACAGCGTCACCCTGCACCGCAAGCCGGGTCCGCGGCGGCTTGCCTTCCGGCAGCGCGTTCAGAAGATGGCGCGTGTAGGCATGCTGCGGGCGCCGCAAAACCGTGCGCGCCGGGCCGCTCTCGACGATTTGGCCCTGATGCATGATGTAGAGGCGGTCACAGATCTGCGCGATCACGCCCAGATCGTGGCTGATGAGCAGGACCGCCGTGCCGGTGGCGCGGGCACGCGCGCGCAGAAGGTTGAGGATCTGCGCCTGGACCGTGACGTCCAGGGCCGTGGTCGGCTCGTCGGCGATGATGAGGCGTGGACGGCAGGAAAATGCCATCGCGATCATTACGCGCTGACGCATCCCGCCCGAAAGTTCGTGCGGATACGACGCGAACACCCGCGGCGGGTCTTCGATCTTCATGTCGCCGAGCAGGTCGTGCGACAAGCGCACCGCGTCTTCCGCCGTCGACGTCGTATGGCGCAGGATCACGTCGCACATCTGCTCGCCGATGCGAAGAACCGGATTGAGGGCCGTCATCGGCTCCTGAAAGACCATGGCGACGTGGGCGCCGCGCAGGTCCTGAAGCTCCGCCGGCGACAGCGCCAGCACGTCGCGGCCGAACACCTCGAGTTTCGCCGCATTCATTTTTGCCTGGGGCGGCAGAAGCCGCAGGATGCTAAGGGCGGTCAGGGATTTCCCCGATCCCGACTCGCCGGCGACCCCTACGATCTCGCTCGGCCCGATCGAGAGCGAGATACTGCGCAGCGCGTCGAGCACCTCTTCGTGACTCTCGAACCGCAGCGCCAGGTCTTCAACAGTCAGGACCGGCTCGTACGTCATCGGCGCTTGCGCTCCGCCAGCGCCTTTTCGAAAGCAATGGCGACCGTGTCCATCACCTGGACGCGCGCGTAGCGCTTGCTGTTTGCCGGAACGATCTGCCACGGCGCCGCCTCGGTGGATGTGCGCCTGATCATATCATTGACGGCGCTCAGGTAGCCGTTCCAGTTCTTCCGGTTATGCCAGTCCTCTTCGGTGAGTTTCCACCGCTTGGCGTCTTCCTTCTCGCGAACTTTGAACCGCTTCAACTGCTCCTCGCGGCTGATGTGCAACCAAAATTTCAGGAGTACGATGCCCGAGGACGTGAGTTCCTCCTCGAACATGTTGATCTCATCGTAGGCGCGTTGCCAGGCGGACTTCGGAATCAAACCTTCGACGCGTTCGACCAGGACACGGCCGTACCAGCTTCGATCGAAGATGGTGATGTGGCCCGCCCGTCCGAGAGAACGCCAGAAGCGCCAGAGGTAGTGATGCGCTCTTTCTTCCTCGCTCGGCGCCGCGATGGGCACGACCTTATAATTGTAGGCGCTCAGGGCATAAGCGAGACGGCGGATGGCGCCGCCTTTCCCGGCGGCATCCCAACCTTCGAAAACCAGGACGCTCGGGATCTTCGCAGTGCGCAGAGCCTGCTGGGCGCCGAATAACCGCGCCTGCTGTTCATGGAATGCGCGCGCGTAGTCCTTCTCGCTCAGCGACCGGCCGAGATCGACATCGGCCAACACGTCGCTGCCTTTGCTGGTGCGCGCCGTGCTCGCGCGCCCATTCTTTTTTTTGCGCGCACTGCGCGCGATGTGAGCGGCGAACCCTTGCCGCAACGCATCGAGGATGGTGAACCGGCGATGGTTTGCGTCTTTCCCCGCGACGATATGCCATGGCGCGCTGTCGGTATTGGTACTGGCAATGATGTGCGCCGCGGCTTTGCAGTACACGCTGTAGGGCGGCTGCGCGCGCCAGGTGTGGTCGGGGGGCCGCAGTCCGAACACCGGATCGTTCGTATTCTCCTTGTCCGCGCCCTTTTTCTGTTGGCGGTCGCTGAGATGCAGCCAGAATTTCAGGATCAGGGCGCCATCGTCGGTCAGCATCTGTTCGAACGCGGCGATGTGACGCAGCCGGTCATCGCCGCGACCGACCGGGCGGCTCGGGTCGATGCCGAGTAGTTCCCCGTACCACCCTTCCAGGTAAAGGCCCATGGCGCCGGCGGCGGGCAGGCTGCGCCAATAGCGCCAGAAGGGAGGGCGCTCGCGCTCTTCTTCGCTCGGCTCTTCGAAAGCGTGGGCCTCGACCCAGCGCGGGTCCATCCAGGTATTGATGACGTTCAATGTGTCGATGACCCCGGCGCCCTTGACCCCGGCCAGGACCACGATGACGGGAAATCGGGCGTCTTTGCGAATCCTCTGCTGCAGTTTGATCAGGTCGAGCCGCAGAGCGTCCTTCAGCTTCAAGAAATCCGCATCCGACAGGGCCTGCGGCTTCTCGGCGGCCCGGAAGATTTTGGCGGTGGGAGAAGGCTTCGCCGAACTCACCTGTCGCCCCAATGCCGGTATTGGAGGTATCCCGCGAGCACGCTTGGATTCAGCGGAAGACTATTGTATTTCCGGGCCCGTTCTGACGCGGGATCCCCTTGGCCCGTTCCGGGCCGCTCCGGGGCCACATCCCCACTTATATATAAGGAAGCGAAGCACCCCATGGCAGTTCGAGTCGCTCTAAACGGGTTCGGTCGCATCGGCCGCATGGTCTTCCGGGCCATGGTCGAAGCCAAGCGTTCCGACGTGGAATTCGTAGCCATCAACGATCTCGGCCCGGCGGAATCCAACGCCCATCTCCTGCGCTTTGACTCCGTCCACGGGCCCCTTCCCGCGGATGTGAAGGTCGAAGGCGAGGACATGGTCGTCAACGGCAAGCGGATCAAAGTGCTCAAGGAGCGCGATCCTGCCAAGCTGCCGTGGAAAGACCTCGGCATCGACATCGTTGCGGAATGCACGGGCATATTCACCGATAAGGAGAAGGCACAGATCCATCTTGGCGCTGGCGCAAAGAAGGTGCTGGTCTCGGCCCCCTCCGGCGGCGCCGACCTGACTGTGGTTTACGGCGTCAATCACGACAAGCTCAAAAAAGAGCATACGGTCGTCAGCAACGCCTCCTGCACCACGAACTGTCTCGCGCCCGTCGCTTACGTGCTTCATCAGCTTTACGGACTGCAGCAGGGTTTCATGACCACGATCCACGCATATACCGGGGATCAGGCGACCGTCGACACCTTGCATAAGGATCTGCGCCGCGCCCGCGCCGCCGCCCTCAGCATGATCCCGACTTCGACCGGCGCCGCCAAGGCAGTCGGCGAAGTGCTCCCGGAATTGAAGGGCAAGCTCGACGGCACGTCGATCCGGGTGCCTACGCCGAACGTCTCCGTGGTCGATCTTAAATGCGTGCTCGGAAAGACGGTGACGGAACAGGAGATCAACCAGGCGATGGCCGATGCCGCCGCCGGCAAGACCTTCAACGGCGCGCTCAAAGGCGTGCTCGCGGTCAACGATCTGCCGTTGGTCTCCATCGACTTCAACCATAACCCGGCATCGTCGACCTTCGACATGACCCAGACCAAGGTCATGCCGGGCAACTTCGTGCGCGTCCTGTCCTGGTACGACAACGAATGGGGTTTCTCGAACCGCATGCTCGACACGCTCGTCGCAATGAGCAAGTTGCTCTAAGCGGCAAGGTCGTCCATGCCGTCGTTCAAGACACTCGACCAGGCCGAGGTTGCCGGCAAGCGCGTCCTCGTGCGGGCCGATCTCAATGTGCCGATGAAGGAGGGTCGCGTCACCGACGCGACCCGCATCGAGCGTCTCGCGCCGACGATCAGGGATTTGATCGCGAACAAGGCGAAGGTGGTGGTGCTGTCGCACTTCGATCGTCCTAAAGGCAAGCGCGTGCCCGAGATGTCCTTGAAACCGATCGCGGCGGTGCTTGAGAAAGTGACCGGCGCAAAGGTCGCTTTCGCGGACGACTGTATCGGCGCACAAGCCAGGAAAACGGTCGATGCGCTGGCGCCGGGCGAAGTCGCATTGCTCGAGAACCTGCGCTACCACGGCGGCGAGGAAGCAAACGATCCCGCGTTCACCAAGGAGCTTGCGGCGCTCGGCGACATCTATGTGAACGACGCCTTTTCGGCCGCCCACCGCGCTCACGCTTCAACCGAAGGGCTCGCACATGTGCTGCCGGCGTATGCCGGCCGGCAAATGCAGGCCGAACTTGAGGCGCTGACGGCAGCGCTCGAGAAGCCGAAGAAGCCTGTGATGGCTATCGTCGGCGGGGCGAAGATCTCCACCAAGCTCGACGTCCTCAACAACCTCGTCGAGAAGGTCGACATGCTGGTGATCGGGGGCGGCATGGCCAACACCTTCCTGAATGCCCAAGGCATCAACGTTGGAAAGTCGCTGTGCGAGAAGGATCTCGCCGATACTGCGCGCGGCATTCTCGCCAAGGCCAAAAAGGCGGGTTGCGAGATTCTGCTGCCGACCGATGCCGTGGTTGCCGACGCGTTCAAGGAAGGTGCGGCGACGGCTGTCGTCGATATCAATGCGGTTCCTGCCGACAAGATGATCCTCGACATCGGTCCGGCCAGCGCCGGTCATCTGGAAGCGAAACTTGGCGCATGTAAGACGCTGCTGTGGAACGGGCCGCTCGGCGCGTTCGAAGTCAAGCCGTTCGACGCGGGCACCAACAGGGTCGCGATCTCTGCCGCCGCGTTGACGCAGCGGGGCGGACTCATCTCCGTCGCTGGCGGCGGCGATACGGTCGCGGCCTTGAACGCCGCTGGTGTCGCCGAAAAGCTGACTTATATCTCGACGGCGGGCGGCGCCTTCCTCGAGTGGATGGAAGGAAAAGAGCTTCCTGGAGTAAAGGCCCTGGGAAAGTAAGCTTATGAGCCAGCTCTTGGTGATCTTCGCCACGGTGTTCTTCGCGGAGCTGGGCGACAAGACCCAGCTGGCCACTGTGCTCTTCGCCGCCGACAGCCCGGCCTCGCGCTGGGCAATTTTCTTCGCGGCAGCCGGCGCCCTGGTGCTATCGACGGCCATCGCAGTCGTGGCGGGAACGATGGCGCAGGAGTACCTGAAAGGGATTCCGCTGAAGCTCATCGCCGGGATCGGCTTTATCTTGATCGGCGGCTGGACCGTCTGGTCGCACTATCATCCCTGAACGAGCTGGATCGCGATCCCGAGCCCGAAAGCGGCGATCATCAGTGCCGAGGCGCGGTTGATCCAGCCGAGCGAGCGGTCATTGATGCGCTCGCGTACGATTCCGACGATCCACGACAAGACGACCCACCACAAGAACGAGCCGGCGAATACTCCGGCCGTAAGGGCCGCGGAAAAGTCGTAGCCGGCCATCCCGGCACCCGCGCCTGCAAACAGCGCGAGGAAGGTGATGATGGTCATGGGATTGGCAATGGTCAGGGCAAACATTTGCGCCGTCGTCGCCGCGCCCGAACGCACGCCGGCGGCCAGATGCTTCGGCGCGTCCGCATCGCGCCAGATGCGGAATGCCAGCCACAGCATGGCCAACAGGCCGAGCACGCGCAGCGGGACCTGCAGGTTAACGAGGAAATTCGTGATCGCGGTCAAGCCGAACGCTGCGATGGCGCCGTAGGCCGCGTCGGCCGAGGCGACGCCAAGACCGGCCGCGATCCCGGCGCCGAACCCGCGCGTCAGCGCTTGCTGGATGCATAGGAGGGAGATCGGTCCCACCGGCATGGCGATGGCGAGCCCAAGCCCGAACCCGGTCGCGAATGTGATCCAGAGAAGAGTCATGCTAGAAGCGACAGATGAAGCCGGCCCTCCTTTACATAGCAGCCGCCGCCGCTGAAATCGCGGGCTGCTTTGCCTTCTGGGCGTGGCTGCGGCTGAGTGCTTCGGCGCTTTGGATCATTCCGGGCATTGCCAGCCTCTGCCTGTTCGCCTGGCTGCTTACGATTATCGAAAGCCCGTTTGCAGGTCGGGCTTACGCGGCCTACGGCGGAGTCTATATCGCCGCTTCGCTTCTCTGGATGTGGGTGGTGGAAAGATCGCCGCCTGACCGGTGGGATCTCGCCGGTGCCGGATTTTGTCTGGCGGGCGCGGCGATGATCATTTATGCGCCGCGCTAGCGGCGGCGGAGAAGCAGTGAGCGCCTGGCCATTCGACGCGAGAACAGAGGTTCCGCCCGCGGTTTATCTCGGGCGCGTGGGCGAAATATTCGCCACCTTCGATGCCCGCACCCAGGATTCCGGTAACGTCTCGTTCGGGGTTGCTGCGAGCGGCCGGCGATGGTTCGTCAAAACGGCAGGGGACCCAGCCGATTCAAAACCTTTCCTACCGCACGCCGCGCGCGTCGGCCTTCTTTTGAACGCACGGCGTTTGGCGCAAGCGGTGTCTCATCCCGCCTTGGTCGAACTTCGCGGTGTCGCAGAATCGGCGTGGGGGCCGATGCTGATCTACGACTGGGTGAACGGCGAACTTGTGGGTGGTTCTTCGCGGCGCAACGATCCAGAGAGCGCGTTCCAGAGGTTTCGGCGGCGGCCTGTGGATGAATTGCGTGCCGCAATCGATGTCATCCTCGACGCGCACCTGAAACTCTGCGCGGGCGGCTGGGTGGCCTGCGATTTCTATGACGGCGCGATCCTTTATGACTTTGCCGCTCGCAAAGTCCGGCTGATCGATCTCGACAGCTACCACTTCGGACCGTTCACGAACGACATGGGACGTCTGTTCGGCTCGACCCGTTTCATGGCGCCCGAGGAATTCGAGCGCGGCGCCCGCATCGATGAGCGCACGACGGTGTTCAACCTTGGCCGGATGATCTCCGAGTTTCTGGGTGGGGGAAATCTAAGCGCAGAAAGTTTCCGCGGTCATCCGCAGCAGCACCTGATCATGGTGAAAGCATGCCGTCCCAATCCGGACGACCGGTACCAATCCGTGGCTGAACTCGTTAGGGCGTGGCGAGCTTGAGACGCGGGTTGTTATTCGAGCCCGTTGCGACCCATCATCAGGAACTTGTCCCGGCGCCGCGCGCGCAGCTGTCCCGGATCGATGCGCACGAGCTGGTTCATGTGCATGTCGATAGCTTCCCGCACGGCGGCGAACGTGGCTTCGGCCTGACGATGGGCGCCGCCGATAGGTTCGGCGATGATTCCGTCGATGACGCCGAGGCGTTCGAGGTCCTGGGCGGTCAGGCGCAACGCTTCCGCCGCCGTTTTCGCCTGTTCATTGTCGCGCCACAGGATGGAAGCGCAGCCTTCGGGCGATATCACCGAGTAGATCGAATGCTCGAGCATCAGGACGACGTTGCCGGTGGCAAGTGCAATCGCCCCGCCCGAACCGCCTTCGCCGATGATCACTGCAATCAGCGGCACGCGCACATTGAGACACGTATCGATGCAGCGGGCGATGGCTTCCGCCTGACCGCGCTCCTCGGCATCCACGCCCGGATAGGCGCCCGCGGTATCGACGAAGGTGATGATCGGAATGCCGAAGCGATCGGCAAGCTCCATCAAGCGTCGCGCCTTGCGATAACCTTCGGGCCGCGCCATGCCGAAATTGTGTTTGATTCGTGTTTCGGTGTCGCGCCCTTTTTCCAGGCCGATCGCCATCACCGAGCGCCCTTGAAAACGACCGAGCCCGCCGATCACCGCAGCGTCCTCGCCGAAGCTGCGGTCGCCTGCGAGCGGCATGAAGTCGTCAATCATGGCTTTGAGGTAATCGACCGCGTGAGGTCGGTCGGGATGGCGCGCGACTTGAGTCTTCTGCCAGGGCGTCAGCTTGGCGTAAGCCGAGCGCAGATCTTTATCGACCCGCGTCTGGAGGCGGCTGACCTCTTCGGCGATGTTGATGCCGTCGGTGTCGGACAGATGCCGCAGCTCGGCGATCTTTCCTTCCAACTCGGCAATCGGCTTCTCGAAGTCCAGAAAGTGCATGGCCTACCCACGTTCCACAGTCACGTTCCGGTTTTTCCGGAATCTTAGGACGCAGCGCCGGGTCCTGTGAACCTTGGATTAAGTTTGCGCCGCGAAAGGCGCGTAGAAATGACGGCGGAAGGTTAAAAAGTCAACCACACGCCACATGTAGGAGGCGTACTTAGACCGTTACACAACCGGTTGCGGATACATGTGCAGTCCCGACACGATGGTTTCAAAATCTTTTTCGGTATCGGGCGTGATCAGGCCGCGGCGGACCGCAAAATCGATGATGACAAGCGCGACGTTGAACTTGAAGCGGTTCGTCGTGCGGACGATACGCAGCGCCTCCTCCACGGGCATCAAACTGTAAGCGATGATTTCTTCCGAGGTCTTCGGCTTCACGGCGGCGGGCAGTTCCAGATCGTAACAAAACAGGGTATCGGCCCGAAAGCCGCCGTCACGCTCGCAGGCGTACGTGATGACGCTTGTGGGGGTTGCCGTTCCGGCGAGCCGCGCGCCGATCGAAGCTTCTTCCGCGCTTTCCTTGATCACATTTTCCATCAGCGAAAGCCCCGCCGGCTGTCCGCCCGCAACCATGTTGTCGAGCTTGCCGGGCTCGATCATGCGATCGGTGGCGCGCGTGCCGATCCACAGATGCAGGCCATCGCGTTTTTTCACGACGCCATTCACGTGCACCCCGTAAGCGCGAACGCCGAAGGCGGGCACGAGACCGCGATCAATCCGGAAAAACTCCTTCTCGCTCCATCGGTTCTTCACCGCATACAGCTCGCCGCGCGGCTCCGGAAAATGCCCGCTCGCGGCCAACGCCGGCATGATCTTCTTGAGCGCGGCTGTGCGCGCCTTTGCCGTTGCGAGCTGGTAAGAAAACGCGATGCCGCCACCGGCTGGCGCGAACACCTCGGAATATGACTGAAGCACTTCGACGCGCTCATGCGTCAGCCACCCGACCTGAGTATTGGCGACGGTCAGCGGCGCAAAGCGCGACGGCCGCCAGCGATTGCAGAGATTTACTTTCTCGAGGTAACTCATCGCCTGCCCTCTCCAAGAAACATCGATTCAATCTAAGCGGACTTTCGATTAGTATTGCCATATGAAAGATCGAATCCCGTTCATCGTCGCGGTCGCTGCCACGGTCGTATGGCTGGCGATCGTCGGCCTCTATCTCGCGCAGATGTCCTGGCCCGCCGTGACGGCGCTGGAGCCGGTGGCACTGGCGGCCCTCCTTACGGCCGCTGCGGGGCCGCTGGTGGCGTTATGGCTCATTCTGGTCGTCATCGAGCAGCGCCGCGATGCGGAACGAATGATGGCGCGTTTCGCCGAACTCGCGGGCCAGGAGCACCGCACGCAGCAGCAGGCCGAGACGCTCGCCCGCTCCGTCGCCGAAATGCAGCGGCACGCCGCCGACAGTCTTTCTGCCGAGACGCGCAAACTTGCGCTGCAGGATCTCGCGTCCAGCGCCGCGGTGCTCGCCGAGCGCCTCGGGGTTGTGAAGCGCGAAGCCGCCGGCGCGGCCTGGGCGCGCTTCGGCGCGGGAGATACGACGGTGTTCGTGCAGGCCTTCCTGAATTTCGCCGGGGCGCATCCCGATATTGCCGAGCGCGTCGGTGAGGCTGCCGCGCGGGATCCCGCGGCGCGCGCCGCCCTTGCCGGCTTTGTGCGCCGCTATGAGCAGCTCGCCGACCTTGCCGCCGGCGACAAGTTGCTCCGTGCGGTGATCGAAGACGGTGCACTCGGGCGCGGCTATCGCCTCTTCAAGCAGGCAGACGAGTTGGCCGCTATCGCCGCGCCGGTGCCGCCGCGCGCCGAGCCGGAGGAGCGCGACGCCCTGCGCGAGCGCCTCGACGGAATCTCGCGGCGTCTCGAGCCGGTCGGACCCGACGCCTGATGTGGGCCGGCCTGCGCGCGCTGTTCAGGGTTCCCACGGCGAAGAAAGTCGCGCCGCGGCCCAAGCTAAAGACCGTATTGCCACCGTCGGAGCGCGCCGCCCTGCTCAAGCAGGCGATAAGCGCGCACCGCGCCGGCCGCAGCCATGTCCGCAATGTGCTCGAATCCCAATTGGATGAGTTGCGCGCGAAGGTACCCAAGCCCAGTCGCGATCCGAAGGCCACCGAGCGCCTTCTCAGCCTTCACCAGGCCGACGGCGCTTTGAAGCGGCTGATGACCTCCGATCTGAAGCGCTTCCTCGCGCTTGTGCGCATCCGCGAGCTCCTCGAGGCACAGGGGCCGGACAAGCGTCCGCGTGCTCCGGTACCAAAGCGTTGAAATCGCAGGCTTTTTGGTAAAAGCTTTGGGAGCGGAGTCTCTTGACCGGATGGCCATCAGCAGGTACAACGCCGGACTTTCCGGGATGCCCCAAGCCTCTAGGGCCGGCATACCCCCGCATTTATAAGGGAATTCTAGCCATGGCACGCCGTTGTGCAGCCACCGGCCGCGGCGTTCAAAGCGGCAACAACGTCAGTCACGCCAACAACAAGACCCGTCGCCGGTTCCTGCCGAACTTGCATCAGGTCTCGCTCATCTCCGACGTCCTGAATCAGCGCGTGCGCCTGCGCGTCACGTCGAGTGGTCTTCGCACCATCGAGAAGCGCGGCGGGCTCGACGCCTTCCTGCTTTCGACGCCCGACGCGAAGCTGGAGGACAGCGCGCTCACCATCAAGCGCCGCATCAAGCGCGCCCAGGCGAAGGCCGCCTAATCGGCGTTGCCTGACCGAGAATCAAAAAGCCCGCCGACGGCGGGCTTTTTTATTGGGACGATCCGAGCGGGGAGCCGGACGCGTGCGCGGGCGAGGGCTTCAAGACCTTCGATGTCCAGCCATGCTGCGCCATTCGTCCTTTGACTTCAGCCCAGGCAACGGTCTCGTTCTCCTGCGACCAATGCGCCGCCGAGGCCTCGTCGCACCAATGTTTGAGCTTGGGCATAGCCCTCATGTGTGCGCCCGAGGCCATGAAAGCGCGCATCGCCGCCTCATCGCGCCACACGCTTTTGGTCCAGAAGATTCTGTCGGGGCCGCCGCGCACTTCGCTCGAAAGGCATCCGTCCGCCGCCTTGATCTGGCGGTTCACAAGGAACGTATGCCACACCAGCGGCAGAATGTACTTGCCGCTGACCATTCGCAGGCGGGTGATCGAGACATGGACCATCGATTACCCGTGCTTGGAAAGCCTAGCGGTTTTCCGCCCGCGCGCTCCCTTGGGCACGCGCGACGTTGATGCGGACGGCGGCAGCGAGCGTGGCGGCGTCATTGGCGCTCTCTTCGTGCGAGACGACCCAGCGGCCGTTCTGTTCGCTCATCTGATAACGCGCTTGGGTGGCTAGTGCCAAATCACAGAACGGCTTCGCTTCGGCCCCTTTGCCTTGCGCGATATACGCGAGACACAGGTTGTGACGGGCGATCAGGTGATTCGCGGCACCGGTCTTACTGCGGAGGGCGTCCTTGGCAAACCGGATCGCATGAGCGTGGCGGCCCGCCTCAAGCGCTTCCGTCGACTGATTGACGAGGGCCGAGGTGGCCGACCAGATCAGCTGCGCCTCGGCGGCGTGCACGGGGCGCGCGAGGGCGAAAACCGCGGCTCCGGCGGCAATGGCCGCGACAGAAAGCCTAAAAAATGCCTTTTTTTCCATGGCTTATCTCCTGGCGAAGACTTCCCGAAGCTCTCGCTTCAGACGCGTGGGAAAATAGGCTAGAAATTCGTGAATACCATTCCTTAAAACGGAATATGAGCGGCAAATATCATGAATACCCTAGACTGGAGCATTCTTCGGGATTTCATCGCCGTGGCCGAGACGGGAAGCCTCTCGCAAGCCGCGCGAAGACTGCGCTTGTCGCAGCCGACCTTGTCGCGCCGCATCGCCGCGCTTGAGGAGCAATTGAAGGCGCAGCTTTTTCAGCGCACCCCGCGCGGACTCCTCCTGACCGACGCGGGCGAACAGGTTCTCGCCGGCGCGCGCCGGGTCGAAGAGGAAGCCCTCGCGATCGAACGCCAGGCCGAGGCGGCCCATCAGACGCTGACCGGAACCGTGCGCATCTCCGTGACGGAGGGACTCGGTTCTCTGTGGTTGCCGCGCAAGCTCGCGGCGTTTCACGCCGCTTATCCCGGCGTGTGCGTCGAAGTGCTCGTCGACAATCGCACGGTCAACCTGATCCGCCGCGAAGCCGACATTGCCATCCGTATGTTCCGCCCGGACCAGCCCGACCTGATCGCTAAGAAAGCCGGGGACCTCGTCATGGGCCTCTACGGCTCGGACGCCTATCTAGAGCGCTATGGACGGCCGTCGAAGCCGGCCGACCTCAAAGACCACTATCACGTCGGTTTCGATGAAAGCATGAGCACCCATCCCGGGGTGCAGAAGCTCGAGCGCCATTTCACGCCGGAGAAAATCGTGCACCGCTCGTCGAGCTTCGTCGGCCAGCTCAGTGCGACGCTCGCCGGTATCGGCATCGGCGCTCATGACTGTGTGCTCGCGGACGCGGAGCCGACGCTCGAACGCCTGATGCCCGAACATTTCAAGCACGAGATCGAGATCTGGCTCGTGACGCATGCCGATTTGCGCCGCAGCGCCCGCATCCGTGCCGTGTTCGACTTCCTGAGCGACGCGATCTCGTCGGACCGCAATCTGCTCACGGGGCGTTCGGCGGCGCTCACAAACGCGGCGTAACACTTCTCGCGTCATCCGTGGACCAAAGCGTGGGCGGCCTCCGGCCCGGGACACCGCCCCTAGATCAGAACAGCGTCGGCGCCCCGAGCATCGACTTGCTGCGCCATGCGTCCTCTTCGAAAAGATCGGTGAGCTGGCTCATGACCGCGCCGCCGAGCTCGTCCGCATCCATCAGCGTCACCGCGCGCCGATAATAGCGCGTTACGTCATGGCCGATGCCGATCGCCAGCAGCTGGATGTCGGACTGGTTCTCGATGTACGAGATCACGTGGCGCAAGTGATGCTCGAGATAATTCCCCGGGTTCACGGACAATGTCGAATCATCCACCGGCGCGCCGTCCGAGATCACCATTAGGATGCGGCGCTGCTCGCCCCGCATCGCCAGGCGATTGTGCGCCCACGCCAGCGCCTCGCCGTCGATATTCTCCTTGAGGATGCCTTCGCGCAGCATCAGGCCGAGATTGCGCCGCGCGCGTCTCCAGGGTGTGTCGGCGGCCTTATAGATGATGTGGCGCAGATCGTTGAGGCGGCCGGGGTTGCCCGGCTTGCCGCTTTCGGTCCACAGGCGACGCGATTGCCCGCCTTTCCATTGGCTGGTGGTGAACCCCAGGATCTCGACCTTTACCGCGCACCGTTCGAGCGTGCGCGCGAGAATATCCGCGGTCATCGCCGCGATCGTGATCGGCCGGCCGCGCATCGAGCCCGAGTTGTCGATCAGCAGCGTCACCACGGTGTCGCGGAACTCGGTTTCCTTCTCGCGCTTGAACGACAACGAGTGCATGGGATTGGCGACAATGCGGGCGAGCCGGCTGGCGTCGAGCAGGCCTTCCTCAAGGTCGAACTCCCAGCTACGCGTCTGTTGGGCGAGCAGACGGCGTTGCAGACGGTTGGCGAGGCGCGACACGACGCCTTGCAGATGGGCCAGTTGGCGGTCGAGCTGGAGGCGGAGGCGGATCAGTTCTTCGGCGTCGCAGAGGTTGGCTGCGTCCTCGACTTGATCGAAGCGCGTGGTGAACACCTTATAGCGCTCGCCGCCGGCGCCGGCGTTGTGCCCGGGGCGCGGGCGGGCTTGTTTGGCTTCCGCATCGGCCTCCGCCGCGTCGATACTTGGCTGACCCTGCGCCTCGAGATCGGAGTCCGCTTCCTCGGCGTGCTGCGTCTCGCTGCTCGCCGGCGTCTGCCCGCGCTCGTCGCCGCCGTCGCTGCTTTCATCCTTTTTCTCGTCGGCCTCGGACTCCTCGCGCGGGGCGTCATTCTCGACCTCGTCATTGCCCTCCTCTTCGTCGTCCCGCTCCAGCTCGCGGATGTCGTCGTTCTCGAGGGAGAGCGCTTCGATCAGTTGGCGCAGAATATCGGCGCTGGCCTTCTGGTCGTGGAGGTTTGCGGCCAGCGCGGCGAGGGGCTTTTCGAGCTTTGCGCCGAACGCCTCTTTCAGGATGTCGCGCACGTGCGCGCCCGTCGCGCCCAATGGGGCGCCATGGCAGGCGTCGTGGATCAGAACGCGCAAGGCGTCGCCGCGGTCAATTTGCTCGTAGGTACGTGCGGCCTGATAACCCTCGAGCGACAGGCGCTGCTCCAAGGATCCGGCGAGGTTGCCCGAGACCCCCGTGTATTGCTGCGCGCCTAGCACTTCGACCCGGGCCTGCTCCATCACGTTGTAAGCGTCGATCGCATCCTTGTTCGCCGGCATGCGGCGGGCATGGACTCCGGCGTCGTGATGCCGCAGCTTCAGCGCTGCCGCGTCGGCGGCGCCGCGGAGGCGCACGACATTCTCACGCGTGAGTTTGTGCGGAGGCGAAGGCAGGCGGACTTCGCCCGTTGACGCCGGCCCTTTTTGGTTGGCGGAGATGGGTGAATAGACCACCGTCAGTTCGCGTTTGTTGGCGATCCCTTTAACGGCCGCCGTGGTCGCCGACTTGAAAGCCTCGGTGCGCGAAAGTCCTTTGTCCGAACCGGAATAGGGCGGCTTCATCGGCCCTTTGTCCTGGAAAGTGATCTTCTTGTCAGGCAACCGCTTCGACCGCGCTGCCCGAGATGTCCTCACCGAAGCACCGTTGATAGTACTCGGCGATCACCGGCCGTTCGGTTTCGTCGCACTTGTTGAGGAAGGTGACGCGGAACGAATAGCCGACGTTGTTGAAGATGAGATTGTTCTCCGCCCAGCTGATCACTGTACGCGGCGACATCACCGTGGAGATATCGCCGGCGATGAACCCGTTGCGCGTCAGGTCGGCCACTTCGACCATGGCGGAAATCAGTTTCTTGCCGGCGGCGGTTTCATAGCCCTTGACCTTCGCCAGTACGATATTGGTTTCTTCATCGTGCTTCAGGTAGTTGAGCGTGGCGACGATGTTCCAGCGGTCCATCTGGCCCTGGTTGATCTGCTGCGTGCCGTGATAGAGGCCGGTCGTATCGCCAAGACCGATGGTGTTGGTGGTGGCGAACAGCCGGAACGCCGGATGCGGGCGGATCACCTTGTTCTGGTCGAGCAGCGTCAGGCGCCCTTCGACTTCCAGCACCCGCTGGATCACGAACATGACGTCCGGCCGGCCCGCGTCGTATTCGTCGAACACCAGGGCGATCGGGTGCTGAAGCGCCCACGGCAGCAGGCCCTCGCGGAACTCGGTCACCTGGACGCCTTCGCGGATCACAATCGCGTCCTTGCCGATGAGATCGATGCGGCTGATGTGGCTGTCGAGGTTGATGCGCAAACACGGCCAGTTCAGCCGCGCGGCGACTTGTTCGATGTGCGTCGACTTCCCGGTGCCGTGATAGCCCTGCACCAGCACGCGCCGGTTGTGCGCAAAGCCGGCGAGGATTGCGAGAGTGGTGTCATGATCGAAGCGGTAGGCGTGATCGATGTCCGGCACATGATCGCCGCGGTTCGAGAAGGCGGGAACCTTCATATCGATATCCAGGCCGAAAACGTCGCGCACGGACACCTGCCGGTCGGGCACGGTCATGCCCAGCTCGTCGCGCACGTTTTCGTTCCGCTTGCCCATGCCCTTGTCTCGCAACCTCTCGTAAAGAAGGGGTCTTATGGCATGCCAAGGTGACCCCGGCCAAGACCGCCTTACAGGCCTGAATTATATGGGGATATCATCAGCGCGCCGAAAGGCCGAAAATGCCCGCGGGCGCGGCGTTAGACCGCCGCGAGCAATCCGGCGCGGAGGGTTTGGTACGCCTCGTTGATGACCTTCATCCGGTTTTCGGCCTCGGCAGAACCGCCATTGGCGTCCGGGTGGTATTTCTTCACCAGGGCCTTGTAGCGCTCTTTCAATGTTTCGAGCGTGATCGGCCCGCTGAGGTCCAGGACTTTGAGTGCGCGATTGCGCGCGTTGGCGCCGCCCGGTGTCGCGCGCGCCTGCGCGTCCTCCGATCGCGTCTTCCGACGGTCCTCGAAGTCGGTTCCGGCGGAAAATCCAAAGGGATCGGCGACACGCGCGCCGGGGCGCCCGCTGCGATGTCCGGCGCCCAGTGTTCCCAGTTTCCAGGTCGGGCGCTCCCATGTCGCGGCGCTGCGGATCTCGGCTTCAAGGTCGGCCACGGAACAGCCGGCGTGAAAATCCCACCGCGCGTTGTAGGCGCGTACGTGCTCAAGGCAGAACCGGAAATACTCGGCGAGTCGGCGGTCCTTTGGCGCGCGGAACTCGCCGGCGGCGGCACAGCCTTCCCAATCGCAGCGGCCGGTCGCACGTTCTTGCGCTGCGGAACAGGTGAAACGATCACGTGTTTCGGACATGGGTTGAATATGGGGAGCCGCCTAAAAACGCGCAATCTTGTTTCTTTGAACGGCCTGTGCTTGTCCTGTTGCTATGAACAGCTATGCCGATCGCATGCGTACCAAGCTTACGAAGCAACTTGCGCCCTTGCGGCTCGAGATCGAAGACGACAGCGCGCGCCATCGCGGCCATGCCGGCGCGCATCCCGACGGCGGCGGCGAAACTCATTTCAACGTCACGATCGAATCCGCGGTGTTCACCGGCAAGGGGCGTGTCGAGCGGCAGCGGATCGTCTACGGTATTCTTGCCGAGGAGCTGCGCGAACGCGTGCATGCGCTGTCGTTGAAGCTCACCGCGCCCGGCGAATAGTGCGCTACTCGCCTTTATAAAATTCCGGGAACTCGCGCTTCACGATCGGGCTGCTGGCCGCCCAGGTGTGGCACGTGTTCAGGAAGTGCGGCATGGAGCGCGGCCGGCCTTGCGCCTGCTCCTCGTTCATGCGCTTGATCCGCGCGCGCACCATGGTCTGCATCACGGTGGTGGCCACCGGACCGATCAGCGAGCCCAAATGCGTGCATCCGTTGATACCGCCGAGCAGCGCGCCGACTTTCTTCGTGAAGCCTGGTCGGAGCGCAAGCCCGGTCAGCTGGGCGAAGTTCGGAACGATGTTCGGACAGATGCTCCAGGGATGGGAGTCCATCGCCGCTTCGCTGGCGGTGATGGTCATCTTGTTGTCGACCGTGAGGCGCAGGTACATGTCGTGGACCGGCTTGCCGGCCGCATGCAATCCATGATTCCAGCTTTCGATCGTATCGGTCTTTACATCGACCAGACGGCCGTCGACGTCCCATTGTCCATCGGCCCGCTCATAACCTTCGCAGACGACGGTGCGCGTATGTCTCAACTTGCGCGGCGCAGGAGGCGGCAGCGGCATCCGTCACGCCTCCTCTTGGTAAAGACTTGGGAATTGCGTGCGCGTCACCGCACTGTCGTGTTTCCAGGCGTGGCACTGGCCGATGAAGAAGGGCTTCACCGGTTCGCCCCGGCTTTCCTTCTCCTTGAATGCCTTGTACGTCGACGGGGCTAGAAGCTGGTAGGCCGTGGTCGCCATCGGCCGCAACAGATCGACCAGGTGCACGCAGCCTTGCGTGCCGCCCAAAGCTTCACGTACCGCGCGCGAAAAGCCTTTTCCGAGATTGAGGCCGACGAGCCGCTGGAAATTCGGCGTGATCGACGGGCACATGCTGAACGGCGTGTAATCCATCGCCGCGGCGACCTCACGGATGTTGAGCTCGGCGTCGATGGTCAGCCGCAGACCCATGCCGTGCACCGGAACGCCCGCCTTCACTTCGCCGCGATCGGTGCTTGTGAAATCGTAGCTCTTGGTGTCGGTCAGCCAGCCGTCGATATCGAACAGTCCATCGTCCCGCTCGTGACCTTCGCAGGTGATCGTGCGGGTATGGATCCGCTCGCGTTCGGTAACGGGGGATAAGGGCATTCCAACTAGATACGCGGGCGGGCATACCCCGGCAAGTGCAGGGACTCGTTGGCTGCTATGCGCAGGATTAGGCCGCGCCGTAACTTTCGCCGTAGATAAAGGCGTTGCGGTCCTTGAGGTCCTGCTCCAGCTCGCCGTTGTAGACGGCGTAGAGATCGCGGACCGACACCATGCCGACCACGCGGCCGCTCTCGACCACCGGCAGGTGACGGTAATTACGGCTCTTCATCATTCGGATGGCGTCGGACGCCGTATCTCCGGGTGCGAGCGTGTCGGGATCGGCGGTCATGATCTCACGCACCGGTGTCGCATCGGCATCGAGGCCCGCCGCCACTACGCGCACAGTCATATCGCGTTCGGTGACGATCCCGACCAGTCGGTCGAGGTCCATGACCAGCACGGCGGCGATCTTATTGTCGCGCATCAGGCGCGCGGCCGTGCGCACAGTGTCGCGCGGACCAACTTTCTGCAGAACCTGGTCGCTTATGACGTCAGGTACAATCCTTCGGATCATGGCGCGCTCCTTCGATCGCCGTTGAAAGGTGACAGCCGAGTCCGACGCGGTCCTTGAACATGAGGACCTTGGCAGACCTCCTCAAGAACGAGCGTCAAGTGTGATCCTCGCCTGTCAGGCGGTCAATGCCGCTCAGGAGGCGGCCTTGGCGGATTTGGGGGATGCTGCACCGCCCGCAGCGCGCGGCGGCGTCACGCGGATCAGGGTCAACTGATTGCGGGACCGCCGCAAAACCTCGAAGCGGAAACCATGGAAAAGAAACTTCTGTCCCGGGCCTGGAATGGTACGCGCTTCGTAGAGAACAAAACCCGCTACAGTTGAGGCCTTCTCGTCGGGCAGATTCCAATCGAACTCGCGATTCAGGTCGCGCAGGGTTACGCTGCCGTCAATCAAATACGAGCCGTCGGTCTGGGGCCGCACGCCGGCGACGGCAACGTCGTGTTCGTCGCGGATGTCGCCGACGATCTCTTCCAGAATGTCCTCCAGGGTCAGCGCGCCGAGAAGCGTTCCGTATTCATCGACGACCATCGCGAAATGCTCGCGGCGCGCGCGGAAGGCGTTCAGCTGGTCAAGCAGCGTGGTCGTCGCCGGAATGAACCACGGCTTGATCGCGAGGCTGACGACGTCGACCTTCTCCGCCTGTCCTTCGGCGGACTCGAGCGCCCGCAACAGCGCCTTCGCGTGGATCAGGCCGACGATGTTGTCCGGTTGTTCGCGCCACAGAGGGATGCGCGAATAGGGCGAGGCGGCGACTTGCTCGATGATCTCGGCGATCGGCAGGTCGGCGTCGATCGTCACCAACTTCTGCCGGTGGATCATCACGTCGCTCACCGTGTATTCGGCGAGATCGAGTACGCTGCGCAGCATCGCGCGCTCGTGTTTGACCTCGTGGATGATCTGTTTGTCGGCCATCTGCACTTCAATGGCGCCGCGCAGCTCCGCAAGCACTTCGGTTGCGGTGCGGGTCTGCGTGGTGCTCACCTTGAACATCCGCAGCGCACCGGTGACGAAGAACTCGATGGCCCAATTGAATGGCCAGAAGAGGCGCATCAGAACATACATGACCCCCGCGCACTTCAGCGCCGCGGCCGTGGTGTGCAGAAGCGCATAGGTCTTGGGCAGGATCTCGCCGTATATGACCACAAGGACGGTCATGATGGCGGTTGCGTAAGCCACGCCTTCAATGCCGAACATCTCGATCATGAGGCTCGTGGTCAGCGCCGAGGCCAGGATGTTGACAAGGTTGTTCCCAAGCAGAACCGTCGAGATCATTTCCTCGCGCTCGTCGAGCAGCTTCACCACGGTACCGGCCCGCGCATCGCCCTCGCTTTCCAACTGATGCATCAGCGGTTTGGACGCGGTCGTCAGCGCCGTTTCCGCAAGCGAGAAGAATGCTGCCACGGTCAGCAGCAACAGGACCGTGAAAAGGACGATGATCATGGCCGGTTCCTCGGCAGGGAGTTTCAGTCGGTCAATGCCGCCGAGAGGGTTGCCTCAAGGGCGGCCGTCGGAACGTCGCGGGAAAGAAACGCCTGCCCGATACGTCGGGCGAGAACGAAGTTTACGGCGCCGTCTTTCATTTTCTTGTCTTGGCTCATGTGCGCGATGAGGCCGGTGGCGGTCACCGCGCCGCGTGGGCTCCTGCGCGGCGGACGCGTGGGCAGTCCGACGCTTTCGAGGTGCGCACGCACGCGGGCGGCGTCGGCCGGACTGCAGTGACCGAGGCGGGCGGACAGTTCGAAGGCCAGCACCATGCCGATCGCCACCGCTTCGCCGTGCAGAAGCGCCTCGCCGTAACCCATCTCTGCTTCGAGCGCATGCCCGAAGGTATGTCCGAAGTTGAGGAGTGCGCGCACACCGCCCTCCTTTTCGTCGGCAGCGACCACGGCCGCCTTCGCCGCGCAGCTCGTGACGATGGCATGGCGCAGAAGGATCGGATCGCCGGCGAGCATCGCCGTGGCGTTGCTTTCGAGCCAGGTCCAGAATGCGGCGTCGCCCAGCAGGCCGTATTTCGCCACCTCGGCATAACCGGCCAGCAGCTCGCGGCGGGGAAGGGTGCCGAGTACGTCCGTATCGGCGATCACCAGGCGCGGCTGATGGAAGCTTCCGACCAGGTTCTTGCCGGCGCGCGTGTTGATGCCAGTCTTGCCGCCGACCGAGCTGTCGACTTGGGAAAGCAGGGTCGTGGGGATCTGAATGAAGTCGACGCCGCGCAACAGCATCGAAGCCGCAAATCCCGCAAGGTCGCCGATCACGCCGCCGCCCAGCGCCACGATCATCGTGCCGCGCTCGCACTTCGCCGCCAGCATGTCGTCGACAAGCCGCGAGAGATGCGCAAAATTCTTGCTGGCCTCGCCGGCGGGCACGATCGCGTGATCGGTGCGGACTCCGGCGGCGGTGAAGCTGCGCGCCGTAGCCTCGAGGTACAACGGCGCCACGCGGCTGTCGGTGACAATGAAGACGCGCGGCTGAACAAGGAGCGGCGCGGCGAGCGCACCGGTGTGCGCGAGAAGTCCGCAGCCGACATGTATATCGTAGGAGCGCGCGCCGAGGGGAACGGCCACCACGGCGGTGTCGGGAGGAGAAGGGGCCGTCAGGGCGTGCGGCATCGTCAATCTTTGGTGATCAGGGCGGCGCCGAGAAATTCTTCGAGCGCGGTGATCACACGCCCGCAAGTGACCGTCGGATTATCGTTTCCGGTCTCAACAGCGATATCCGCCTGCGCGTATACCGGATAGCGCGTCTCGATCAGACGCGAGAGGACTTCGCGCGGATCACTGCCGTTGAGCAGCGGTCGGTGCGTGCGGCCCCTCGTGCGCTGCGATAAGGTGTCGAGGTCGGCCTTGAGCCAGACCGAGATCGCCTTGCCGCGGATCAGCGTGCGTGTCTCCGGTTCCATGAAGGCGCCGCCGCCGGCGGCAAGAATGCACGGCGGGCCGTGAAGAAGCCGTGTCATCACGCGGCGCTCCCCATCGCGGAAGTAGGGTTCCCCGTATTTCTCGAAAATCTCCGAGATCGAACAGCCCGCGGCCTGTTCGATCTCCGCGTCGGCGTCGACGAAGGAGATGCCGAGGCGGCTCGCCAGGCGCCGGCCGATGCAGCTCTTGCCCGCGCCCATGAGGCCGACGAGCACGACGGTGCGGTCTAGCGCGCGCGCGCCGGCTGGGCTGTGTCGCTCGCCCGCCTTTTGTGCCTGGCCCATCTCGCCCATGTGATCGCGTTACAACGTGGTGGCTATTCAATTAAGTCTTTGGTTGCATGGACATTATCACACGCATTCACTACTGTCTGTTGTTGGCTTACGACCGTTAAATAAAGGCTATTGGGGCATGGTGAAATTCGTCGTTCTCGGGGTGCTGGCGCTCCTGGTGGCCGGAGCCGTCGTGCTTACCACTTGGGATATGCCGGCGCCGACGACCACCATTGAAAAAGTGATTCCGAATGAGCGTTTCAACAAATAGGCGCCATGGGGCGCGATGGGCGGCGATTGCAGGGCTGCTGATCTCAAGCGCCGCATTTGCGCAAAACGCGCCGGTGTCGTTGCTCCCCGCGCAGACACCCCCCGCGGCTCCCGATGCCGGCCCCGCGCCGGCGCCCCTTCCCGACGACGCTGTGCCGGCCGAGGAGTCTTCGGCGCCTTCGATCACCGCAAGCGCGCTCGATGCGCCGAGCATGGACCGTATCGGCCTTATCGATGCCGCCAGCGGCGGATTTTCCGCCGACATGTGGCGTGGCACCGACCTCGAACTGCTGCGCCGCGTGCTGCCGCAACTGCCGCGCCGCATGGACAGTCTTGCGCAGCGGCGCCTCGCACGCGCGCTGTTGCTCTCGGCCGCGGCGCCGCCGCCGTCTTCGGTGCCCGCCGGACCTCCGGTGGTCGGCGTTGAAGGCGCAAGTCCCGTGCCGCCGGCTCCCGCCGCGCAGTGGCTCCTTGAGACACGCCTCATCGGGCTTGCCGCCATCGGGAATTGGGATGACGCGCTTGCGCTGATGGATCTTATTCCCGCCGACCAGATGACCGACGGGCTGCGCAAGTTGCGCGCGGACGGCTCGCTCATCACTGGCCGCACCAATGTCGCGTGCGGCGAAGCGGCCACCGCTTTGGGTGCAACGGGCGATCCTTACTGGCAGAAAGTTCAGATCTACTGCAATTTCGCAAACAATCAGCCGAGCGCCGCCTCTCTCGGCCTCTCCGTCTTGCGCGAGCAAGGTGTGCAGGATCCGCTATTCTATTGGACGGTGGATCTATTGAACGGCAACCGCCGCCTCTCGCCGCCCAATCCCGGCCGGCCCGAACCCGTGCACCTCATGATGCTCGCCAAGGCCGGCGGCCCGGTTCCCGACGCCCTGATCCAAACCGGCGATCCGACGACACTCGCCGTCGTTTCAGGTATCGCGCCGCCACCTGACGATAAGGCGGATAAGACGCCGGCGGCCCAGCGCGCCGAGCGCCGCAAACTTGCCGAGGAGTCGCGCGTGGTGGTGGCCGAGCGCGCCGTGGGCGCGGGGACGCTCGATGCGGAACGGTTGCGACTTCTTTACCGGCAGCTCAACGTGAAGGACGAAGCGCCGCCGCCGCTCGCAAGCATCACGGTCGCCACCGTACGGGAGCGCGTTCATCTCTTCCAGACCGCGCTGGCGCAGACCGTTCCCGCCGCGCGCGCCGAAGTGATCGCCCGGGCCATCGATCTTACGCGCGCCGACCGCGGCCGCAACGGGCCGGATCTCATTACCGTCGGCCGCATCTACGCGCCGCTCATTCTTGAGATCAATGCGACCCCCGACCTGATCTGGTTCTCCGGCCCCGCCGCCCGGGTGCTCCTCGCCGCCGGGGAGTTGGACAAGGGCCGCGAGTGGCTAGAGCTGGCGCGCTCCATGGCGCGCACCAGCATTGAGGCGGGCCAGGTCGCCGATGGACTTTGGCCGATCGACCGGCTGATGACCGAGGGGACTCCTGGTCGGCTTCCGCCGCAGGCGCTACAGGCTTGGCGCGAGACCGTTCCGCAAGATCGCCGCGCGGAATACCACGGCCTTCTGCTCAATATTCTTGCCGCCGTCGGCGAGCCCATCACCAGCGCCGATTGGCTGCCGGCGATGGACAGTCCGGCGCCGCCGGTCACGATGGCGGTCACGCCGCCGCGCGTCGTCAACGGACTTAAACTCGCACAGCAGGACATGCGTGTCGGTGAAACGGTTGTCTTTGCGCTGCTGGCCTTGGGGGAAGACGGGCCGTCGTCGGTCGAACCCGCGGCTCTCCAGGATGTCATCGCGGCCTTGATGTCCGTCGGCCGCGAACACGACGCCCGCGCCTTGGCCGTCGAAGCCCTGCTCGTCGAAGGGCTGTGACGCCCCAGACCGAGAATTTTCTCGAGATGCTCGCGGTCGAGCGCGGCGCTTCGCCGCATACGCTTGAAGCCTATCGGCGCGATCTCGACGATGTTGCAGCGGTTCTGAAAAACGATCCCGCCACCGCGACATCCGAGCAGCTCCGCAGTTATCTCGGCCATATGAATAAATCGGGTCTCGCCCCGCGCACGGCGGCGCGACGCTTGTCCTGTTTGCGCCAGTTCTACAAATTCCTCTATGCCGAGGGCCTGCGCGGCGACGATCCGGCCGCTGCGCTCGATAGCCCGCGCCTCGGCCATCCGCTCCCCAAATACCTCGGCGGGGAAGAGGTCGAGCGCCTGCTCGCCGCCGCACGGGGTCTCGAGGGTCGCCAAGCCTTGCGCGCTTCGGCGCTGCTTGAACTCCTGTATGCGACGGGTTTCCGTGTTTCCGAACTTGTCGCGCTGCCGCTCGCGACGCTGCCGCGCAACAAACCGACAATTATCGTGCGCGGCAAAGGTAACAAAGAACGCATGGTTCCGGTCGGGGAGGCGGCCGTGGCCGCGCTCGTGGCTTATCTCGCGGTACGGGACAGCTATATTCCCAAGAACGCCAAGAGCTCGCGGTGGCTGTTCCCGTCCGACAGCCGCGAAGGCCACCTTACGCGCGCCGGGTTCGCCTTGATGCTCAAGGAGATCGCGGTCGCCGCCGGCATTTCGCCGTCACGCGTTTCACCCCACGTGCTGCGTCACTCCTTCGCAACCCATTTGCTCGCCAATGGCGCGGACCTGCGCAGCTTGCAGCAAATGTTGGGTCACGCCGATATTTCGACCACCCAAATCTACACGCATGTGCTCGATGAGCGCCTGCGGCGTCTGGTCGCGGACAATCATCCGCTCGCGAATGTGAAGCTGTGAAGAAGAAAGTCGTCGTCGTACGAGACAAGATGCAGAAGGGGTACCGCTACGAGCTGAGCGCACCCGTCGGAAAAGAGTTTCATCCGGACTTCAAGCCGGACCTCACTCCGAAGCAGATGCTGCGCCTTGGTGTGTTCTGCGGAAAGTACATGACGGATTGCCGCAAGGAATTCCCCGCCGACTGGTTCGCGCGCGCCCGGCTTTCCCCCAACGGCAGGGATTGCGCCTTGAATTTTTTCGGCGTCGACGCAAGCCAGCCGCTGTCGGAGTGGAGGCGCAAGGGATGGATTTGCGAGGACGACCCGCGCGGTTGGTTCCAATGGTACTGCCGTTACTACATGGGCCGCCGCCTGCCGGCCGAGGATGCAAGGCAGATCAAGCGCTGGAAAGCGATCCGCCGCCATATCGGTCAGATCCGGAAAAACTGTGAGCCCGGCGATCTCTGGTGCCGCAAGCGGCAGCGCCAGGCGCTCCTGCATTGGGCCTACGACAGCAGAAGAATTTGACCCCTAGAGCCCCATCGCCGTAACGGCGTCGGGCTTTCCGCGCTGGAAGGAGCCAAGCACGCCGGTCGCGCCGTCGTCGAAGCTCCGCACGATGGTGACGGTGCGCCCGTCCCGCGAGGAGAAACGCGCAATGGTGCGGGCCCGCGCCGCATCGTTCACGTCGCAGATCCATTCCAGGCGCCCGTCAGCGCATTCGTAATAAAGCGAATACATGGGAGTGCTGCACACATTAACCTGGGATAATGAGCCCATAACGCTCATAACAACCAAAGGTTTCTATCGGATTACTAATTTTCATAACAAGGTTGTTTTTAGACCGAACGGTCTAAGCGGCGGCCGACGCTTCAACTGCCGATTCCACGGTCGGCGGTTCGTCCGGCGCGGGCGCGAGCGGGACCAGTTTGCGCTTGGGCGCGGGGATGACTTCGCCGGGAAGCCTGATGCTGTAGCGGCGTACAAACATCTTCCACCACACCGGTTGCCCGATCTTGAGCGCGGAGGTGACCTGCTCGTGGGCGTCGCGGTTGGGGATCAGCCGGATGGCGGCCCGGGGTGAACCGAGGAGCAGGCGCATCACCTTGGCAATGAGGATGTCGGGCACCGCCGCCTTCAGCAACAGCGCGCCCATCCCGAGCCGGCCCATTACCCCCAGCACGAGGTGTGACACCCGAACTTCATGGCGTTCGCTGGCGGCATCGGCCTGCGCCAGCACCTCGCGCAACAATGCATCGGCCTTTTCCGGGGAAAAGTAGTCCATGATCTTGCAGGCCTCCAAGGCGACAAGGCCGGCGAAGTACCACGGGTCAGGTTTGGTCAGCACGGGACGATAGTGGGAGTAGCCCGATCGGTGGCGCATGTGCGGCCGCACGAATCCCGACACTTCCAGAAGGTCCCCGGTGAACCAGTGAGCCGCTTCTTCCGGGTACATGAAGGTGCGCGTGACCTGAGGCAGCGGCGCAACTTCTTTCTTCGTGCGGCGCGCGCGCGACTTTTTGCGGACGCCCCAACTCATGCCGCCGCGCATCTCAGGCGCAGGCGTGCCTGTATCCTTCGGCGGTGAATCGTCTTCGGCCATGCGCCCCCCAGCGCGTTGACTGGTGGAATGTACGCGATATCTGGATTTCGGCAACTCTCCGCTGTGGCGCGGGCGATCAACCTGTGGTTAAACGCGGCGCTCGACCTGAAAGAAAACCTCGTGCCCGCGCCGCTTCTTACGCTTCAAGACATACATCTCACCTTCGGCGGGACGCCGCTCTTGGAAGGCGCGGAGCTCGCCATTGGCGCGCGGGAGCGGCTGTGTCTCATCGGCCGCAATGGGTCGGGAAAATCGACACTGCTGAAGATCGCCGCCGGGCTGGTGGAGCCGGATCGCGGCGAACGCGTCGTGCAGCAGGGCGTGTCGGTAAGCTACCTGCCGCAGGAGCCCGATCTTTCCGCTTATCCGACCGTGCTTGCGTACGTTGAGTCCGGGTTCGCCGAGCATGACGATCCGCACCGGGCGAGAACCCTCCTCAATCATCTCGGTCTGACGGGAGAGGAAAACCCGAAATCAATCTCCGGCGGGGAGGCCCGCCGTGCCGCGCTAGCGCGCGTGCTCGCGCCGGCGCCCGACATTCTGCTGCTCGACGAGCCGACCAATCATCTCGATCTGCCGGCGATCGAATGGCTGGAAGAGGAACTCAGGCGTTCGCGCTCGGCTCTTGTGCTCATCAGTCACGACCGCCGCTTTCTCACCAACCTATCGAATGTGACTGTGTGGCTCGACCGCGGACGGGTCCGGCGCCTGGAGCAGGGTTTTGCGGCGTTCGAGGATTGGCGCGACGAGGTCCTCGCGCAGGAAGAGCTCGAGCGCCACAAGCTCGACCGCAAGATCGTCGCCGAGGAGCATTGGATCCGCCACGGCGTCTCCGGCCGCCGCAAGCGCAACGTCCGGCGCGTTGCGCAACTCGCAGATCTCCGTCGCGAGCGGCGCGAAGCGCGCCGTGTCCTCGGCACGGTGGAGATGACCGCGACCGGAAGTCCGCTCTCGTCCAAACTCCTGATGGAGGCCAAGGGGCTCTCGAAATCCTTCGGCGACCGTCCGATTGTGCGCGACGTCACGTTGACCGTCTTGCGCGGGGACCGCGTCGGCATCGTTGGCCCGAACGGCGCCGGAAAGACGACGCTGCTTAAGATGCTCACGGGCCAGCTCGCACCGGACGCGGGGACGCTCAAGCTTGGAACGAACCTCGACGTCGTCACCTTGGACCAGAAGCGCGAAGCGCTGGATGTGAACGGCACGTTGATGCAGAACCTGACCCGCGGCCACGGCGACCAGGTGATGATGGCGGGCAAGCCGCGCCATGTCGTCGGGTACATGAAGGATTTTCTCTTTACGCCCGAGCAGGCAAATACGCCAGTCAGTGTGCTCTCCGGGGGCGAGCGCGGGCGGCTGATGCTCGCGCGGGCGCTTTCAAGTCCGTCAAACGTGCTGGTGCTCGATGAGCCGACCAACGATCTCGATCTCGAGACATTGGACCTTCTGCAAGAAATGCTTTCCGACTACGCCGGCACTGTGCTGCTGGTGAGCCACGATCGCGATTTTCTCGACCGTGTCGCGACCAGTATCGTCGCTTTCGAGGGCGACGGCCGCTGGCAGCTCTATGCCGGCGGCTATTCCGATATGGTCGCCCAGCGCGGGCGGGGTGTCACCGCGCTCTCACTACCCGCTAAGTCGCCTTCAAAGGCCGACAAGGCGGGCGAGCCTGCGCCCGTGGAACGCCAGCAGAAACGCAAACTTTCTTTCAAGCAGAAACATGCCCTCGAGACTCTGCCCTCCCGAATAGACCAGCTGCGCATGGAGGTCGCCGCCGGGCACGCGAAGCTCGACGATCCGGGATTCTATGCGCGCGATCCCAAGGGTTTCGCCATAACGTCCGACGCCCTCCATAAAGCCGAAGCAGAGCTCGCGGCTGCGGAGAATGAATGGCTTGAAATAGAGATCCTGCGGGAAGAGCTCGAGAGTTAAGCGGTCTCGGGATGCACGGGCGCGGGGCGGTGCGCACGGACGCATAGGATGACGCTTGTGACCAGAAGGACAATGGCGGTCGCTTCCAGCGTCGTGGGCGGCCTGCGTTCCCACAGGAAGCCATACAGGAGCGCGAACAGGGTTTCGAACAGGATCATTTGACCGATAAGAGTCAGCGGCAGATATCTGCTCGCGATGTTCCAGAACATATTGCCGATGATCGAAGCCGTGAGCGCGATCCCGGCCGCGGTCACGAGGAAACGGATCCAATCCTCGGTCGCGTGGATTGCGGGCGCCAGTAAGAAAGCCGGCCCAAGGAATATCAGCGCCAGGGATCCGGTCGTTACGCCGCCGAGCAAGTTCCAATCGTGCCCCGAGATATGCTGCACGCGTGCCAGCCAGCGCGAGTTGGCCACGGCAAAGGCCGTCCAGCAGGCCAGCGCGCCGAGCGCCGCGGCGACACCGATCAACCTCGTCGCCTCATCGCGCGCGGCCGCCGAAGGCGGCGTTTCGATCGAAATACAAACGATGCCGATGGTTCCCAGAACCAACGCCGGCGATAGCCGGCGCAGCGGCACCGCGCCGTGATCTCGTGTGCCGATCAAAGTGACTGTGATCGGCAGGAAACCGATCACCACCGAGGTCATGGCGACGCCACCCAACTGAACGGCTGTGCCCAACAGGAAGAAGTAAACGATGTTGCCGACAAAGCTCATCCAGAGCAGCGCGCGCCACTCGTGAAAACCGAGCGTCGCGACGATCGCGCGCCAGCGCGGTGCGATCAGCAGCGCCGAGATGAGGCCGTAGGTCGTATACCGCGCCACCGCCAGCTGAAGCGGATTGAAGTCGCGCGTGACCTCCGGGGCGAGAAACACAAGCCCCCATAACGCACCGGCAGCGGCGCCGCTGCCAATACCGATCCATGTATTTCGCGTGATCACGCTATTGCTTCTTCCAAGTCTCGGCGTTGCCGACCAACAGCCGCGCACCGGCGGGCGGGGCACCTGCCCGTTTCGGTCCGAGGGTGCTGAGGGTGCTCTCGAGCAGGGCCGATGCGCCGGGTGAGAAGTAATACTGGATCCGGTTGCCTTCGCGATGTTCAAACAAAGCAGCGTTCCCCGGCGCCCCCGCCGCTTCGAAGGCCCTGGCGAAAGTTTCCTTCAATGCCTCGGGAAGCTTCCGGGCCAAGGCGTCCTCGCCGAATTCGACTCGTCTCCAACCCATGCGTCTTCAACCGGCAGGTTTGCCCAAAGCGATGTCTATAGTAAGGTGTCGAAACGGGGGTTGGGAGAATGATGGGATGGCAGCCGGCTCGGGACTGAAGGGGTCGTTTCCGCTCACGAAAGAGTCCATCGACAAAGAGGTGAAATTCATCTCTGCAGGGGTCTTCGCGCTCGGCGTCCTCAACGAAGAGGGCAAGTTCCAGATGCTCTATGTCGGCCGCTCCGATACGGACGTACGCCGTGTGCTCAAAGGCTTCATCGGCAAAGCCAATCGCTTCAAGTACGAACTCTTCGACGATCCCGAGATGGCTTTCAGGAAGGAGTGCGAGATCTATCACTTCATGAAGCCGAAGGCGAACAAGGTTCACCCGATGCGACCGGTCAACATGGAATGGACGTGCCCCGAATGCGGGGCCAGGTAATACCCGAAGCGTGAATCCGCGTCAGTTCGCGGGACGGACGGGCCGTTGGATAGGCATCGGCGGCGGACGCACGCCTTCGATCGGCAGCGGCCGCATGGAATCGGCGGGCGGCGCCGGGCGGTTTTCCGGACGGCCCGGCAGGATCGGGATGATGGGCCGACCATCGATGGGCAGATTGGGTCGCACATCGCTGGGGGGCGGAAGGTGACGGGTCACGACATTGTCCGGCCTGACGATGGTGGTCCGTGGCAAGTCCCCGCGTGACGGCGCCACGCGGACAGCCGGGCGCACTGCACCCGCTGCAGACGGCAGATCGCGCATGGCGACGCCCGGTGGCGCGACCGGCACGTTCGGGCGTCCGGCTGCTGCGAGAGGCACGGCATAGGCGCAAGCAAGAACGAGGACAGCGGCGCGCATAAACATCAGTGGGCTCCCTTTCAGCGAGCAGAAAGGGTATCTAGCCGCGGCAACGGCCGTCAACCAAAATCCTTGGGTTTTTTCCCCATTTATGCGCATGGCCGGCGGTGCTAGATAGACATATGTCCACGGGCCCTCACGCCACCTCTTCTCTGAAGCAGCCTTCCCGCGCCCTGGTGCGTGCCGTCACGCGCATGCTTGGCCCTTTGGTTCGCCTGCTGATCGCCCGCGGCATAACGTTCACCTACCTTTCCGGCCTCCTGAAGACGGTCTACGTCGCCGAGGCGCACAAATCTCTGACGGCGGCCGGTGAAGTGCCCACGGTCAGCCGCCTCAGCATCGTGACCGGGCTGCAACGCAAGGACATCAACCGCATTCAGAGCGCGCCGCCGCCGGAGAAGACGCCGCCAACCTCGGTCTCGCTCGGCGCCCGGCTCATCGGCATCTGGACCGGCGATAAGAAGTTCCGTACCGCGAAAGGCGAACCGGCACCGCTGCCGCGCTCCGCAGCGAAGGCGAGCGCGCCCTCCTTCGACGCCCTTGTACGCAGCGTGTCCACCGACGTCTCGCCGCGCGTCATCCTCGACGAGTGGCTGCGTCTCGGGCTCGTGGCTATCGACAAGAACGAACATATCCGCCTCAATGCCGGTGCGTTCGTGCCGCAGCGCGGTTTCGACGAAAAGGTCTATTTCCTCGGGCGCAACGTCGGGGATCACATCGCCGCCGTCGTTCACAATGCGCTCGGAGAAGGCGAACCGCTGCTCGAACGCGCGGTCTATTACGACAAGCTGACCGCCGAGAGCGTGCAGAAGTTGCAGAAGCAGGCGACCGATCTCGGAATGAAGACGCTGCTCGCGCTCAACAAGGAAGCGCTCAAATGCGCCGACGCCGACGAAGGCAAGAAGGACGCTACCTATCGCATGGCGCTCGGCGTCTATTATTACCAGGGACCCGACGATCCGTCGTCTGACGATCCGGCCGAAAGTCCATGATGCGCGCCGTGCGGTGCGCCCTGGCCGCAGCCGCTCTCCTCGCGCTCGGCGCCTGCGCCTCGGGGCCGCTGCAGCTTGCCTCGTGCCGGCTCGATGCGCCTGGACCGCGCTCGACCGCGGCGCTCGAGTTCGTCGCCTCCGACCGCGGTCTTGGCGGCAGCGGCATCTCGACAAGCGATCGCGGTATCGGCGGCTCCGGCATGCGCGCCGGCATCATCGGGGTGATCACGGGGTTCGCCTCGCTCTGCGTCAACGGATATGAAATCGAGCTCGACGAATCATCGGTCGTGACCGTGGAAGGAAATCCGGCGCGCGAAGCCGATCTCCACCTTGGTCAATTGGTCGTCATCGAGGCGGAAGCGGTCGGCGGCACGTTGCGCGCGGCCAGCATCGACGTGCGCCTGGCCGCCCTTGGGCCGGTGTCGAGCATCAGCGCCGACCGAAAGACCCTCACGCTTCTCGGCCAGACCGTTCGCCTTACGGAACCCGGCGCTCGCGCCCACACGATCACCGTCGGCGATTGGGTCGCCGTTTCGGGCCTGCGCGGCGCCGATGCCGTGATCGAGGGGACTTCGGTCGTGCGCCTGCCGCAAGCCGGGATGCGTGCGATGGTTGCCGGGCCTTTGCGTGAAAGTCGGAGCGCCGGTTTGGAGATCGGTGGACTTGCAATCGCAAAGCCGGGCTTCGCCGCCGGCGACGCGGTGGTCGTTGCCGGCCGGCCCGTGGAGGGACGCCTCGCGGTGGAAGACATTCGTCCGCAGCTTGAGGCTCGATTTACGGCCAGCGTGCGCGATCTGTCGGTTCAGACCTTCGTTCCTGCCGAACGTCTGATGGGCCTGAGAATTGCGCCGACCGAAATGCGCCCGGCCACGCCCGGCTCTCCGGTCCAACTGGAAGGCCGGCTCGCGCGCGGCACGTTTGTTCCGCACCGGGCGATGATACCGGTTCTGCCGCGCGACGGCGCCAGCGCCGTGCGCAATGTCATCGTCGACCGCGGAGTGATCCTGCGTCCGTTCACACCGCCCGACACGGTTCTGCCGACGCTGGTGCGCCCGCCCGAGGTCACCCCGCCGACCACGCCGGAACGCCCCCAGCCGCCGCCATCGTGAGCGTCAGGCTTCTAGAATCTCTGGCGATACGTCAGCGTCACGCGGTGGCCGAGCCAGGGACCTGCCTTCTCCACGTCGTAGTCGAGCGAGGTCGTCGAGAGCCGGCGCTCCCACGCCGCACCGACGCCGCCGCTCAGGATGTTTTTCGCCGGCGTCATGCCCCGAAGCTCGAAGGCGTTCGTACCGGCGACAAAACGCGCCCGCACGCGGGTGGCTTCGTCATTGAACTCGTGCGCGTAGTCGCCGTGCAGATTGAGAGCCAGCGCATTTGACGCGCTGAACTGAATGCGGCGCTCGACCTGCACGCCGCCGCCGGCGCGGATCGAATCGTACGAGGTGCTGTTGTAGCGCAAGTCGATCGCCGGCCCACCGCCTTCTTCCTCGTAGGCATGACGATAGACGTTGTGATACGCGGCGCGCACATAGCCGGTCAGGATGGTGGACCCCGCCACCCATGACGATCCGGCATCGACCATTGCGCCCCACTGATATCCGGGAGATGACGCGCCGGTATTGCGGCGCACGCTTTCGACCTCGACGGTGCGGTTGTTCCTATACTTGTTGATGCCGTAGCCGATCGTGCCTTGAATGTATCCAAAATCGGCGTTGGCGCGCGCGTACAAGTCGAGACTCGTGGTCGAGAGTTTCACCGCATCAGTGGCGCGGTTTCGCTCCTCCGCCGAGCCGAAAGTTTGAGTGAGACTGAAGCCCACGATCGTCTGGTCGCCGAGGATGGCATCGATACCGCCGGCGACGCCTTGTGCGAATAACGAATAGCCCGGAACTCCTGCCTCATCGTCGGCGCTGCCGAAATTGGTCAAGGACTGGAGCCAGAAGCCCGACCGGAAGCGGCCCAGCGGGTCGTTGCGGTTCCCCGGAAAGCCGCTAAGGCGGCGTTGGATCGCGCTCTGCGCAAGCGCGCGCGATGTCAGAGCGGACCGGCGCGCCGCATCGCTGACGTCCGGAACCATGGCCGACAGCGCGGCTTCGAACTTCGGCTGCTCGGTGAAGGCGGCCATCACGCCCGAGAGCTCGGTGTCCGCACCAAGGCTTTCCACCACGCCGTCGTAGATCAGGCCAAGGCTTGGGGCGAGGCCAAGCTGCGCCGCCGTGCGCCGGGTGATCTGGTATTGGAGAACGTTTCGGTTGTCGGGTGCGAGCTTGATCTCCCGCTGGTACATCACCGTCGATCCCGGTTGCAGTCCGCCAAGATCCGCATTCATGGTGAGCGAGCCGGCCTCGATCAGATTGACCGTGAATTGGTCCACGACCGCGCCGGTTATGGTGGTGTTCAAGGTCGTGCCCGCGTCGACGACAAGGTTCCCCGCCGCTCGAATGCCGCCGACGGTCTCATCCTGGGCGTTGATGCTGAACGATACCGTCGAGCCACCGCGGATCCGGCCGTTGGTAAAGCGCACCTCCGACGTATTCGGAATCCTGATTGTCGTCCCGTTCACATCGACCTCTGCGGTCCCCGCGCCAAGTGTCAGCCCGCCTTCAAGGGTGCTGCTGGTGAATGTGACCGTGTGCGCGCCGTCACCTAGGTTGACCGCGCCCGTCAGCGTCGTGTCGGCGAGCGACACGGTGTCGTTGCCGGCGCCCATATTCAGATCGCCCAGAAGCACGCCGGCCGTGCTCAGATAGCTGTCCGCGCCGGCGCCAAAGAGCATATTCCCGGACATGGTGCCCGAGTTGCGTACCGTCGCGCCGGGCGCGCGGCTTAGGTCGAACGCGACGGCGATACCACTGCCACGGCGTGCGGCGATGATGTTGCCGCGATTGTCGAGCGAGGTCAGCGTCCCGGAAAGGTCCACGATGCCGTAGGCGCTGAAAACAGCGCCGCGCGCATCGGCGGTGATCTTTCCGTTGTTGGTCAAAGAGGATAGCCGCCCGCTCTGCTCGATGATCACGCCATAAGCGTCGCCGCCGCCGCTGCCAAGGGCGCCGGTGTCGGCGTTCTCTCCGGAATCGACGCCGCGCGCCAGGATCGCTCCGCTGTTGTGCAAGGAAGGGACGGACGCGAAGTCGCCGATGCGGATGGCCTGCGCCGTCGAGTCGCGGCCAAGTGCATTGATGTCGCCACCCTCGTTGCTGATGCCGCCGACAAGGGTCGTGCGGTACACCGTGCTGCCGACCGTCAGCCCGGTGATGTTGACGGCGCGCACCGGCGTGGTCGAACGCAGCGCCGATTCCGTCAAAACAACTCCGCGATTGACGATGCTGGAGGGGGTGGCGCTACCCGTTTGCCCGTTGACTGTAATGTCGCGATTTCCGGAAAGTCCGCCTTGGCCGATGAACAGCGCTTCGCCGTTGCCGCGGACCGAGAGGCTTGCATCCGGCAACGCCCCTTCCGGCGGTAGGGCGAGGGTTTCCTGCTCCTTCGTGAGGCCGTTTCCGGCGATCGAGATCGCACCGCTGTTGCCGGCGATCCACAGCGCCCGGCCGCCGCGCACCGCGGGCACCGTTTCACCCGCCGCATTGGTTGTCGCCGGGCTGCCGGTGACAATCGACCCGCGATTGACGATCTCGCCCGCGGAACCGGCGCCGATATAGACGCCGATGGCGTCCTGACCCGTGGCTTCGATTGCCCCGCCGTTGGAAAAACTTCCGATAGCGCCGGTGGCCTTCACACCGAACGAATCCTGCCGCGCAACCCTGATCGTGCCGTCCGTCGTGAGCGCACCGCTCATGGTCGTCAGGATGCCGATGCCCGTGGCGCCGTTGCCGCCTGCGGTCAGCGCCGATCCGGCGCCGCGTGTGATCGATCCATTGAAAGCATTCGCGCCGCTGACTTCGATTCCGGTGTTGAAGACGTATTCGGGCCACAAGGGGCTTGAGGATGACGTCGGGCCGGGAACGCTGATCGTCCCGTTGTCCACGACGTTCCCCGTGATCGCGCCGCCGGCGGTCGTGACCAGCACCCCTGTCGACCCGCGCTCGGCCGTCACTTCCACCGCGCCGTTGTTGGTGAAGGTATGGCTGCTGTCCACCGTAACGGCGGGTCCAGTGCCGACTTTGATACTGCCTTCGGGGGCAATGGTGAGGTTCCCGGGGGCGGTGCCGTCGGCTCTGGACGTCGCCGCGGGGCTGGTTCGCGCCGTCGAGATGACCGCGTCTCCGGCTTGGACAGCCGGCGTGGCGAGCGATCCACAAACGGCTAACGAGACGTACGAAATTCCAATGCGGAAACGCTTCTTGACGGTCAAAACAGCCCCCTCTGTACATGGGTAAAATACCCATGAATATGGCATCACTAAGGCGGCGGGCGCCGCCCGGGTAAGGGCGGCAGGAATAGCGAATTTTTCGCAGTTCCCCTAGATCGAAACTGCTATTTCTCTCCGCCTCGAATGCCGGCCCGAAGCGCGCGGGTCAGGGGAAGCCTCGAGAAGGGGCTTCTTTTGGAAGGCCATACTGTTTTGCCGCCGATTTCGGCCGACGCGGCTGCATTTCCTTGGATAGAAAGCGGCGCAAGCTGAAAGCGGACCCCGCACTCGACAATTCGCGCTGGTGCGCGTCCCGTGCGAACCGGATTCATTGCCAAGACACCCCTTGCGACAATTTCTCCTGGATGAGCGGCTCTGCGGTATCGGCGTTCAGCACGCGCGGCAGTGCCTCGCCGGATGACATCAGCGTGAGGTCTTCCGAGCCAGAGTGTGTCTCCACGCAGATCGACTCAGACCGGCCAGAAGAACAGGATTGCGGGAACGCCGGCGACGAGAACCAGCAATGTCAGGGGCGCGCCCAGGCGCGCATAATCGCCGAACCGGTAGCCACCGGCTTGAAACACCATCGTATTGCACTGGTGGCCGGTGGGCGTGAGGAAATCACAGGCCGATCCGATCGCGACCGCCATGAGGAACGGGTCGGAGTTGTAGCCGAGGTCGCTGGCAAAGCTGACGGCAATGGGCGCGAGGATCAGAACCGTCGCCGCATTGTTGAGGAACGGCGTCGCTGCCATAGCGGCGGCCATCATCAAGGCGACCACCGCCGTTGGGGATAGGCCTTTTGACAAACCCGCGAGCCATCCCGCGATCAACTCGGCGCCGCCGTTGTCTTGAATCGCCTGACTCAGCGGAATCAGCGCGCCAAGCATGATGATGATAGGCCAGTCGATCGCCTCATAAGCATCCCTGGCCGGTAGCGCCCGCAGCGCCACCATCGCCACCGCGCCGGCGAAAAAGGCAATTGCCACGGGAACGATCGCCGTCGTCGCGGCCACCATGGCGGCGGCGAGGATCGCGATGGGTAAGAACGTCGACGGCACCCAGCCCAGCGGAATCTGCCGCTCCGCGAGCGGCAGGCATCCCAGTTCCCGCAGCCGTTCGGGCAGTTCGACGGCGTCACCCTGGAGAACCAGGACGTCGCCTTCATGCAGGACGATATTGCGCAGCCGCTCGGTGAAGCGCCGCGCGTCACGCGCCACGGCGAGCAGATTGATATTGTACCGGGCATGCAGCCGCATCCGCCGGGCGGACTGATCGATCAGTGGCGACCCCGGCCCGATGATCGCTTCGATGCTGCGTAAATGCTCGTTCGCGTCGGTCCGGGGTATGTCGCGGTGTTCGCCTTCGAGCATCAGGCCGGCCCGTTTGATCGCGTGCTGTAGCGTGCCCGACTTGCCGGCAAGGATGAAAATGTCCCCGGGTTCGATTTTTGCGTCCGGCAGCGGCGCAAGCTGCACGTTCTTGCGCAGGATCGCCGTAAGGCTGACGTCGCTGCCCAGCAGGCCCAGCAGGTCGGCGAGCGGGCGGCCCATCATGGGCGAGCCGTCGGGAAGAAATGCCTCCGTCGCGTAGTCCTGAAGGTCCAATACTTCGTCCAGACTAGGCGCTGCCTTACGGTTCTCCGGCAAGGCGCGGTAAGCAACGAACAGATAAAGCGCACCAAGGACCGCAAGGGCGACGCCCACGGGTGCAAAGGCGAATAAGGTGAACGGCTCGCCCGTCGTCTCTTCGCGAAAGCGCGAGACGATGATATTCGGCGACGTGCCGATTAACGTGGTGACGCCGCCGATGAGCGCTGCAAAGGACATCGGCATGAGTATGCGTGCGGGCGGTAGTCCGACACGGGCCGCGATTTTAAGCGCGATCGGGATCATCAGCGCCAGGGCGCCGATATTCTTCACAAATGCCGACAGCGCCATTACGGCGACTACGACGAAGATCACGACGGCCTGTTGTGAGTTGATGTGTGGCGCCACCCGCTGCATCACATGCTCAGGCAGGCCGGAGCGCGCGACACCGGCGCTGACGACGAGAGCGCTGGCGACGATGATCACGATATCGTCGCTGAAACCGTCGAAGGCGTTCGCGAACGGCACCACGCCCGTCAGCACCGCCGTGAGCAGGGATAGGAGGGCAATGATGTCGAAGCGCATCTTCCCGATGACGAACAGCACCATCGTGCCGGCGAGGATCGCAAATGCGAGGAATTGTTCGGAGAACATGGGCGCGCGCCTAGATTATTAAGGAAGGTCTACGACCCTGAAATGTTCCCATAACAGCATGATTTCAAGCGGCGGCGCGTCTATGGCCGGTCCGGTCAACCCGGCGCGAAACCCCGCGCCGTCAGCTCCTCTGGTCGGACTCCGGCCTCGCGGACGGACCGCAACGTCACGGCGTGATCGCGTTTGGAGAACTTCTTGCCTGCGGCGTCGGTGACCAGCCTGTGGTGCAGGTAGTTCGGCGACGGAAGTGCGAACAGCGCCTGCAGAAGGCGGTGTACGTGTGTCGCCGCGAACAAATCCTCACCACGTGTCACCAGCGTTACGCCCTGAAGCGCGTCATCGAGCGTGCAAGCAAGATGATAACTGGCCGGCGTATCTTTTCGCCCGAGGACAATGTCGCCGAAAATCTCCGGTGCCGCCGGTTGAATGCCGCGCTCGCGGTCCATCCAGGTCAGCGCTCCGGCTCCCCTGATCGCCTCGTCCATCCGCAGCCGCAGGGCATAGGATGTGCCTTCATCTTTTCGGCGTTGCTGTGCGGCGGAGGAAAGTGTCCGGCATGTTCCCGGGTACACGGGGCCTTCCGGCCCGCCGGACAGATGGGGCGCGCTCGCCGCTGCGGCGATCTCGCGGGCGATGTCTGCCCGTGTGCAGAAACAGGGATAGAGCAGTCCGCGCCGCTCCAGTTCGGCGAGCGCATTCTTATATTCCTCGAAGTGCTCCGCCTGGCGGCGCACCGGCATCTCCCAGCGCAGGCCAAGCCAGGCAAGATCCTCATAAATGGCGGTCTCGAATTCCGGCCGGCAGCGGCTGCGGTCGATATCCTCGATTCGCAGGAGGAAACGTCCGTCCCTTCCGGCCGCGTCGCTGGCAAAGCGGGCCGCAGCGCCGTGCCCGAGATGCAACAGCCCCGTCGGACTTGGGGCAAATCGCGTCGTTTCAGCTGAGCGTTCGGACGGCATGTCTCTTTATGTCTAACCTAAGCTGCTAATCCCGCGCCGGATTCCCGTCTTCATACCACATTTTGTATTTGCGCTGCGGACTGCTACACTTGGGCTGCTAGGGTTTGGGATATCAGTGGTGCTTTCGCGTGTCGCTTGAAACCTGTCCAGCGCTTGTTCTGAACGCCGACTTCCGGCCGCTCAGTTATTTTCCGCTCTCCCTGTGGTCATGGCAGGAGACGATCAAGGCGGTGTTCCTCGGTCGCGTGCAGGTCGTCCAGGAATATGACCGCATGGTCCGTTCGCCGAGCTGGGAGATGAAACTGCCCAGCGTCATCTCGCTCAAGAAATATGCGCCGATGGAACGGTCACCCGCGTTCACGCGGTTCAACGTTTTCCTCCGCGACCACTTCAAGTGCCAATACTGCGCGACGCCGCATCCGACCAACGATCTGACCTTCGATCACATCATCCCGCGCTCGCGGGGTGGCCGCACCACTTGGCAGAATGTCGTCACCGCCTGCTCGGACTGCAATCTGCTGAAAGGGAACCGCCTGCCGGCTGAAGCCGGAATGTTCCCGTCGTACCGGCCTTACCGTCCGAACTCTCACGAGCTGCAGGAGATCGGCCGCAGCTTCCCGCCCAACTACCTGCATGAGAGCTGGCGGGACTATCTCTACTGGGATACCGAACTCGATCCGGCGTAACTGGCGCGGCCGGCAGCCCGGTTTGACACACTTTCCCACGTAGCCCGTAACCCCGATTCCACGTTACCTTGGACCCCAATCGGACGGTGGGGAGGACCAGCCATGCGAAAGCATCTTTTGTCGTCGGTCGCCATCATGCTGGCGCTCGGTGCGTGCGGCGCAGATCAGCCCGAGGTCGCCATTGACGCCGACGATATTGGCGGGGTGGTGACGGGCCCGAAAGGACCTGAAGCCGGCGTGTGGGTTATCGCCGAGACCACCGATCTTCCCACGCGGTTCCGCCGCATCGTGGTCACCGACGATCAGGGCCGCTACGTCGTTCCCGATCTCCCTGCCGCCAATTACACCGTGTGGGCTCGCGGATACGGCCTCGTCGACTCTGCCAAGACGGCGGCGGCGCCGGGAAAACAAGTGCACATCACGGCGGCGGCGGCGCCGGACGCCGCAACGGCTGCGCAGTTCTATCCCGCGATCTACTGGTATTCGATGATGAAGATTCCGGCGAAGGAGGAATTTCCGCTCGGGCAGGCCAAAGACCAGGGCCAATGGCTCGACGTCGTGAAAACGGATGGCTGCGTCACGTGCCACCAACTGGGCAGCAAGGCCACCCGCACGCTCTCGCCGGAGTTGGGCAATTTTGAATCCTCCGCGGACGCGTGGATGCGCCGCCTGTCGTCGGGTCAGGCGGGTGTGAACATGACGAACAGCATCGCGCGCTTGGACGCGACAAAGGCCATCGCGCATTTTGCCGACTGGACGGATCGCATCGCCGCCGGTGAGCTCCCGCATGCGCAGCCGGAACGGCCGCAAGGCCTTGAACGCAATGCCGTGATCACCATCTGGGACTGGTCGCGGCCAACGGCTTACCTTCATGACGAGATAGCGACCGACAAACGCAATCCGACGGTCAACGCCTACGGCCCGATCTACGGCGCGCCCGAACTTTCCACCGATATGATCCCGATTCTGGATCCGAAGACCCACACCGCCACCGAAATCCAGGCGCCGGTGCGCGACGAGAATACGCCGTCCGCGGCGGAGACGCCGGTCATGATGCCGTCGGTTTATTTCGGCGAGCAGGCGATTTGGGACAGCAAAGCCAACCTCCACAATCCGATGCTCGACGGCGAAGGCCGCGTCTGGTTCACGCACCGGATCCGCGCTCCGGAAAACCCCGCTTTCTGCCAGAAAGGCTCCGACCATCCTTCCGCGAAGCTGTTTCCGACCGAGCGCACGGGGCGGCATTTGTCGGTCTACGATCCGGGCACGAAGGAATTCAAGCTCGTCGACACCTGCTATTCGACGCACCATCTCCAGTTCGACAAGAACGACATCCTATGGACCAGCGGCGGCGGGCCGGTGCTTGGATGGCTCGACAAGAAGAAATTCCTCGACACGGGTGACGCCGCAGCCGCGCAAGGATGGACGCCGCTGGTGGTCGACACCAACGGTAACGGAAAACGTGACGAGGGATATGTTCAGCCGGATCAAGACGTCGATCCGAAGAAAGACAAGCGCGTGATGGCGGGTTTCTACGGCGTCGCGCCGAACCCCGCCGACGGCAGCATCTGGGGCTCCTCGCTTGGATATCCCGGCTACATCATCCGGGTCGAGAACGCGACTGATCCTGCGGCCGCGCTCACCGAGATTTATTCTCCGCCCGCGCCAGGCTATTCGCCGCGCGGCATGGACATCGACAAGAACGGCGTGGTGTGGGCGCCGCTTGCGTCGGGCCATTTCGCGAGTTTCGATCGCCGCAAGTGCAAGGGTCCGCTCAATGGACCGGAGGCCGCCACGGGAAAGCTTTGCCCCGAGGGGTGGACGCTTTACCCGTTCCCGGGACCGCAGTTCGCGGGCCTCGAGGGGCCGGGTAGCGCTGAGTCCAGTTACTATTCGTGGGTCGACCAGCACAACACGCTTGGCCTCGGTGAAGACGTGCCCATGGCGACCGGCAACCTCAACGACTCGTTGATCGTCATGCACGACGGCAAGATGATTCAGCTGCGCGTGCCGTATCCGTTGAACTTCTACATGAAGGGGCTGGACGGCCGCATCGACGACCCCGCCATCGGCTGGAAAGGCCGGGGCATCTGGACCACCACCGGCGACCGCACGCCGATGCACAGCGAAGACGGGAAGGGCGGGCGTCCGAAGGTCGCACACTTCCAGATGCGTCCGGATCCGTTGGCGCATTAGCGACACACGCCGACAAACGCGTCGCCGATGCGGTGGGCGTGTTCTTCAAGGGCCAGCCGGCGCCGACGCTGATCCGCTTCGATCCGCCCTTTTCGCCAGGCCTTAAGGCGCGCCGGCAGGAGTGGGCGCGGCGCAGATCTCCCCTAACCTTGCGGCCCGCGCACCGCGCTGAGGATTCCCTCGTACAAAGCATTCGAGTTTTTGTATGCGTTGTTCGAGAGGATGATGACGGTCATGTCACGGTCGAGGAACCTGGTAATGCGATTGCTGATGCCCGGGTTCCCGCCGGTGTGTGTCACCGCATCTCCCAAAACGGAGTCGCGTTCCGGGATCATCCAGCCGAAGCCGTAAGCGGATGGTTTTCCGTCGTTCAGCGTCGCCGGCTTGAAGGCTTCCGCAAGCGTCGCGTGCTTGAGTAGCTTTTCGGTGCGCAGCGCCCGGTCCCACGTCAATAGGTCCGCCGCCGTCGAGCTGATCCGCCCCGGTCCGACCCGCCCGCCGAGATAGACCACATAGGTCACTTCCTTGAGGTCGATCGCGCGCACTGGTTTGTTCGTCTCCTTGTCGACGACATGGCCGAGGGCAAAGCGCGGGTTCTTGTCCCACTCCTGCGGCGGACGCACGTCCGTGTCCCTAAGGCCTAACGGCTTGAAAATCCGCGTGCGGAGGAAGGTGGCATAGTCCTGGCCCGAGGCGGCTTCGATCACGCTGCCGAGCATGACGTAGCCGCCGTTGCTGTACTCATATTTCTCGCCGGGCTTGGACCGCGCCGCCGGCTTGTACTGCTTCAGATAGGCGGTGATGTCCTTGTTGGTGGCGACCTTCGTCTTGTCCCAATGCGCGTCCATCATCTCTTCGTAATCGGGAAATCCCGATGTGTGATTGAGCAGATGCCGCACGGTGATGCCGGGGTACGGAAGTCCGGGCACAAATTTTTCGAGCGGATCGTCGTAGGAGAGTTTGCCCTCCTCCTTCAGCAGCATCACGCCCATGGCCGTGAACTGCTTGGTGATGGAGGCCAGCTCGAAGATCGCGTCCTGCGTCATTGCGGTGCCGGTCACAAAATTCCGTTGCCCGCGCGTCGCTTCGAAGATCGGTTTGCCGTTGTCGGCGACGACGATCACGCCGCTGAAGTCGGGGTGCGCCTTCACCGCGGCGTCCAGCCGCTCGGCGGTGGCATCCGCCGCCTGCACGGCGCCGGAGAAGGCGAGTACGAAGATGAGTACGAAGAAACGAAAGTGTTTCATGCGATCCTCCTTCCTTTTTTCTCTCCGGGTCCGACTATGGCTGCGGCGCCTCGACAATGCCGAGTGCGGCGAGCGCGATGTCGCGGGCGACGGCAGCGCCGTTGTCGGTGTTGCTGAGCACGACGACGGTGAGGCGATCGTCTGGGAAAGTAGCAAGCCACGCGGCGAAACCTTGGATACCACCTGTGTGCACGATCATCTTGCGCCCGCTGAGGGTGCCGGTGGAAAGGCCCAGCCCATAGTCCGGCACGGGATCGCGCCGCGCCTGTTGAGGCGGTGCATTTGTAGGGCGGAAGATCGCCGTGCTGGAGAGCTTCCCGTCCTTCAGTTTCCCCGGCGCCGTCATCTCGGCGACGCTTTTCGCGCTCACCACCTTACCGGTCAACAGCGCCTGATGCCACGCCGCGAGGTCGGTGACCGTGGAGCGCAACGCGCCGGCCGCCCCCGGGACCGACATGTCGATGAAGTCGCCTTTGAGGTACGTGCCGGGCTTGTCTTGCGCCGCTTCATAGCCGACGGCGCGCCGCGGCAGCACGAGACGCTCGTCGTCATCCTGTGCCGTATCGGCGGAGAGCCCCGCCTTCGCGATCACATTTTTCTGTAGATAATCGGCGAATTTCTCGCCGGTGACCTTTTCGATGATCGCACCGGCGACATAGTAGCCGGAGTTCGAATAACGGTACGCCGTGCCGGGCTCGAAATCGTACGCCGGCTCATATGTGGCGATGCGCTTCACCATCTCCTCGGTGGTGTACTCCTGGCGCCACTTCGCCGCGTCCGGCATGTCATGAGCCGTGTAGTTGAACATCCCCGAGGTGTGGTTCAGCACTTGGCGGATGGTGACGTCTTTTCCGCGGGGAAATTCGGGAAAGTATTTGGCCAGCGGGTCCTCAAGGCTCACCTTGCCGGCTTCAGCCAATTGCATCATCGCCGCCGAAGTAAACTGCTTGTTGATCGAGCCCACGCGCAGGATGGCGTCGGGAGTCATCGGGATATTGTGTTCAAGGTCGGCGAAGCCGAACCCCTTGGCATGTAGCATCTTTCCTTCCGATGCGATGCCGACCACGAGGCCTGCGGATTTGCCCGATTTCACCCAGGCCTCGGCGATGGCGTCGACCTTGGCCTTCTCGGCGTCTCCGAACGAAGCGGCGCGCAGGTCACAGGCGGCGAGCGCAAGAAAGGCAAGGCAGAGAAATTTCCGAGCATGTCGCATGAGTCCCTCCCGAGTAAAAACTATGTCCGCGCGGCCCTCCGCGCGATCCAATACAAAGCCAATCCGACGGCAACGATCCCCGCGACCAGCGCCCAGGTGTTGAGCGCCGCCTGGGTGCAAGCCCACAGACACAGGAGCAGCGCGATGCCTGGCACGAGCAGTCCGCCCGGAGGGCGATAGGCTTCCTCCCGCGCTTCGGACGAGAGCGCCCCTCGCAGTTTCGGCAGCGCCAGGATGCAAAGGATATATATCAGGATACGCGCGAGCGAACTCGCCGCCGCGAGGAACACAAAACCACTCGATGCCGCGAAGATGAACACCATCACGCCGAAGAGCAGGATCGAATTGTCGGGCGTCGCGAACTTCGGGTGGACGTGGCCGAACCACTTCGGCAGCCACTTGTTCTCGGCGAGCGAGAAGGTGAGGCGGGGCGTGGTCACCATCGCCGAGGCCATGTTGCCCGCCACCGAGAACACCACCGTAAAGGCCATTGCCGTCGCGGCCATGGGGCCGCCGAGCACCGCGGCGAGATCGGCCAACGTCTTCTGCTCCGCGCCGCCGTTCGGCAGCACGGCGACGTAAACCAAGGTGATCAACCAATACAGCAGGGCCGTGCCGATCATGGTCAGCACCAGCGCCCGCGGCAGCGCGCGGCGCGGGTCCCTGGTTTCGCCGGCGGTCACGAGGGCCGCTTCGAAACCGACGAAGGCGTAAATCAGCAGAAGCGCCGCGGCGCCCATGGTGGCGATGTCGGGGGCGGGTCCGGGCATCGTTTCGCCGCCGACGTAGGTGAGTCCGACCGCGACCAGGATGAACAGCGGCGCAAGTTTCAGTACCGTGAAAACCGCGACGGTTCGCACGCCCTGTTTCACGCCGACGAGGTTGGCGATCACGAGCAACCCACTCGCCGCGCCGATGAAGATGATGCGTCCGGCGCCCCCGGCTACTGCCGGCCATACGGGACCAAGGTAAGTGATCACCACATTCAGGTTGGCGGCCATGGCCGTCACGCGTCCGAGCCACAGCATCCATCCCGCGGCGAATCCCGCCACCGGGCCGAAGGCCGAGCCGGCGTACAGCACCGGTCCCCCGGTTTCGCGGAAATAGCTCGCGAGTTCGGCAAAGCACAGCGCGATGGTGATGAAGAATAGCCCGACGGCAATGAACAGCCACGGCGCCCAGTTGCCCGCGGTCGCGGAGACGGTCCCGGGCAGCGCGAAGATCCCGGAGCCGATCATGCCGTTCAGCACAAGCAGCGCGGCGCCCAGAGGCGTGATGGCTCGTAACAGCGACAAGCGGTTATCGGTCATATGGTCGCCGGTCCCCTGAAGCGACTCCCCTTAGACCTTCACACTATTATATCCGCGGTTCTTTTGGCTCGGCGTAATTCGGCTTGTAAACAGGGTCTTGGAAGCGTCCGCGAGGCTGAGCCTGGCGGGGGACGCGGCCAAGTAACCTTTCATTAAGACGGGCCCTTTACCACGGAGGAGGTGGGGTTCGTCCCCAGGGTAGGGGTTCGAGAATGTTGAGTCTGGTTTTGATTCTCGGTATCGGGTGCGCCGCCTTATTGATCGCGAACGCGATTCCGCGTCTCCATCCGCCGGCGGAGCGACCGAGATCTTTTATCGCTTAGCCGCTTCCACGCGCCGTGCCGCGTCGAAGACGAGCGCCGCGCTGCCGAATGCCACGGCCATCATCAAGTAATAAGAGTATCGAACGTCGCACGCCTGCGGGGCGGCGAAGAACGAGAGTTCGTAGAGCAGCGCAGCGCCGGCCGCAAATGCGACGAAGAACGGCGGGCGCCGCGCGGCAAATCCGATCAGCAGCGCACATGCCGCGATCGCATAGACCCAAGCATAGAACGCCGGAGAGTTGGCGGGAAAATAGCGGTGTTTGACGACGGCGAGGGACAGCGGCGCGCTCAGACGACCGGCGCCGACTTCGCGGGCGAGGTCTGCGGGCAATGCCGAAACTCCCGCCATGACCGGAATGCATCCGTAAATATCGCCGAAACCCAAGACGCGCGCGAACGCCCGGACACGGTGAAGCAGAAATGCCGCCGGCTCTTCGAGCGCGGCGTCGCGCCATTGGCTGAACAGCGCGGCGTTCGGGACGTCCTTGACGTGAACGAACGCGCCGCCGGTGGCTTCCTCGGGACGCCACAGCCAGTCGACACGTTCCGGCGTGTAAAGCTCGCGGACGTCCGACCGAAACGCGGGGAGATCGACCCCGTGGGCCGCGAAGGTCGGCAAAGGTGCGGTGGGACGTGACGCAAGCACGCCGGCGATGTCGTACACCATGATTTTCCGGCCTGCGTGCGGCGGGTCGGGCATGGCGCGTGTCCCGATGGTGAAGGTGAGCGATGCCATCACGCCCGCGACGGCGGCGGTGCCTATGGTCGCGACCGTTGCTGAACGGACAAGGCGTGCTGCGATGGGCGAGGACCAATTGCGCCAGGTCAGGGCGGCGGCCAGCACGAGCCAGACCACGGCGAATTGCGCGCGGAACAGAACGGCAAGTGTCGCAAGGATCATCACGACGGCGAGCCCGCGCGCGGATAACGGATGCGGTCCGGCGAAGGCAATCACCGCGGCGAGGATCAGAAGATGGCCGCCCAACACGTCTTTCACGCCGAGTGCGGACGTCGCAAAAAAAGCGGGCCACAGCAATAAGGCGGCGTAGAAGGCAAAAGCGAGGGCCGCGTGAGGGTGTGTCGCGCGCACCAACAGGTAAGCCGCAAGCCAGAGGATACCCAACTGAATGGCAGTGATGCCTCCGGGCGCGAGCCCGGCCGCATCAGCCAGTCGCCACAAGAGCGCGAGTGCAATGGGATGTTGCGAGAAGTGCACCCCATGGCGACCTTCCCACCACACGACGATACCGTCGTAGGGAAGATGGCCCGGCAGGTTCACCACCAGGGAAACCGTGAAGCACGCGCATGCGACCGCTGCGATATACCGGTCGTACGCGCGCTGATCCGCGCCGCTATACGCGGAGGAAGTGAAACGTGGCGTCGTTCCAGCCTGCACGGCGCGAAATCCGGTAATGAGTCACGCGGAAAACGGCCCGGGGAGAGAATGGTTCCGATGAGGCGCTTACTCAGATCCTGCCGAGATCCGGCGGGCTTTCGCCCACCCACGCCTTGCGGAACAGACTGCGATACTGCTCCGAAGCAGTGAAATCCTTTGCCGCCGCCGAAGCTTCGGCCAGGGCATAAAGCACCGTCGCATTGTTGGGTGCATCCATCAGCGCCTCGCGCAGCACTTTTATCGCTTCGTCGGTACGCCCTGCTTTCAACAGCGTCAGCCCGATGGCCTGGCGCAGGGGAAAGTCCCAGGCCGGCGGATCGAAGCTGCGCACTTGATCCTGGATCGCTGCGGCGGCGCCGAAATGTTTCAGCGCTTCGTCCCAGCTCTTCTCCGCGGCGGCGATACGGCCGCGCGCGACGTTCTCCGCAAGCTCGAGCATTTGCGGGCCGCGGCCCGAGGACAGGAGCATTTTCTCCAGCGCAGTTCCCGTCCTCAGTGTGTTCAGCGCTTCGACCTCCGCGCGCGCCGCGCCAAGATCGCCCTTAAATACGTGCGCGCTTGCCCGCGCATACAACCGGATGCCGCGAGGATAGACGGCCGCTTCCGGAGGTTCCGGCAGTGCCAGGAACGCATCGGGTGCCGCGAACCGCACCCGCGGGAACCAGGCCGCGGCGGCATAAGTGTCGGGCCGCGGCATCGCGGTCTTCGCAAGATGCGATTCCAGCCGCTCCGCCAAGGCCAGCGCGTTCTTCGCATCGCCCGCCATGCCCGCGGAAGAGAAAGCGAAGTGGATGTTGTGGGCATAGAGGCCGTACCGATACACGCCGTCGGCGTTGTTCTCCTCGGCGAAGTAGACGTCATCAACCTTCAGGGCCTCGAGGTTGGTGTTCAGGGCATCGATATAACGGCCGCGCCGGAAATAGATATGCGCCGGCATATGCACAATGTGTCCGGCCGCGGGCATGAGCGCCGCCAGTTTGTTGGCGAACGGTTCGGCACGTTCCGGCCGGGGACCGGAATCTTGCGCGTGGATATAAAGGTGCATAGCCCCGGCGTGATCGGGATCGATCTTGAGCGCGCGCTCGAGCGCCACCAGCGCCGAGGCGTTCCGCGGCGTCGGCAAGCGCCCGTTCGCCGTCCACCATCCCGACAAGCGGCTGTCGTTCAGCGCCGCGTCGGCATGCAGCGCCATGATGTCCACATCGCTGTCGAACAGCTGATAGACCTTGAACATGGCGTCGGCGTACGCTGCGTTGAGCTGTTGGCGCGTCTTCTTTGGATCGTCCGAGTAGCGTTCCGTCAGCGCGGCGATCAGCGCGCGTTCGCGCGGGACATCGGCCCTTGACAGTTCATGGGCCTTCTTCGCCGCCGCCACGGCCGGCGCGTTATTGGCCTCGGGCATGTCGGCGTTCAGCGTGGGGCCCAAGGCGAGAGCTTCGCCCCAGTAACACATGGCGCAGGTGGGATCGATCGCGCCGGCGCGGCGGAAGGAAGCAAGCGCCTCCCCGTAGTTGAACGCATAGACGTGGCGCAGGCCCTGGTCGAAATAGGCCTGGGCGTCGGGGTTGGCGGTCGAGATCTTGAAGCTATGGTCGCCGAGCCCCGTCCACAGGCGCGGCGCCGGCGCGGTGTCCGCCGCCGCGGCCGGTGGGAAGAACATCCCGGCCATGGGATTCGTCCCGCACATGTTGCGCGCCATCGCGGCGGGATCGAACAGGTCCGAGAGATCGGCGCGCGGCGTTTCACGCGGCGCAAAGACAACAGCCGCGGCAAGGCCGGCAAGACAGGTCGCGGACAGGAGAAGGCGCTTCATTGCGCGACGGTCCGGCAAATCGCGCCCGACGTCAAGCTACCGCTCTGTTAGGGCGAAGCCCTATCCGCCGGAGAAGGATTGGACGAGACTGCCCACCAGCAAATACCAGCCGTCCACAAGCACGAAGAAGATCAGCTTGAAGGGCAGCGACAGCATCATAGGCGGCAACATCATCATCCCCATGGACATCAGGACCGAGGCGATCACCATGTCGATGATGATGAACGGCACGTAGATCAGGAACCCGATCTCGAAGGCGCGGCGCAGCTCCGAGATCATGAAGGCCGGGATCAGCGCCTGCAGCGGTGTTTCCTCGGGCGTCGCGACCTGCGGCGCGTTGGCCATGTTCATGAACAGCTGCAGGTCCTTTTCACGTACGTGACGCATCATGAACTGGTGGAACGGCTGCGTCCCGCGGTCGAAGGCTTCGCTCTCGTCGATTTGACCCTCGATGAGCGGCCGCACGCCGGACTCCCACGAGGCTTGAAAGGTCGGCGCCATCACAAACACGGTGATGAAGATCGCCAGCGACATCATCACCACGTTGGGCGGCGTGGTGTTGGTGCCGAGCGCGCGCCGCAGGATCGAAAGTACGATGACGATTCGCGTGAACGATGTGACCATCATCAGGATCGCCGGCGCGATGCTGAGCACCGTCATCAAGAGCAGGAGCTGGACGATGCGGCCGGTGGTCGAGTTGGGGCCCGTCGCATCCGTAGCGCCCAGATCGAGGGTGAAACTTTGGGCGAATGACGGCGCCGCGAGCAGCAGCGCCCCGAATCCCACCATCAAGGCGATCGGGAATTTGCGCGCGCGGCTCATGGTCTGATCCATTGGCTGAACCGCGTCGCGGGAGTCGCATCGCTGGGTGGCGTGTCGGTCGGCGTGGCGGGCGGAGACGGCGCCGGCGCCGGAATTCCGTGTTCGATCACCTGGCTCGTGTTGGGGCCGACAAGCACAAGGTGCTCGACGTCGTCCCGCCGGATCAGCACCGCCTTGTGCCGGCTGTCGAGCATCACGGCTTCGACCGTGGCCAGCCGGCGCTTGCGGCCGAGCGGGCCTCTCAAGGCATCGCCGAAACCTATGCGCTTCAGCAGCCACGAAAGTCCCACGATGAGGCCGAGGACGATCGCGAGGCCAAGGAAGGCCTTGAAGTAGGTTGCGAAATCCATAGGGGGTTAGCGGCCTTCGGTGACGAAGTGTTTGAGGGCTTGTCCGTACGCGGTCGACGCCGCATCCGCGCCGACGGTGGTCGACAGCGCCGGCAGGTCGCCGAACTTTTCGTTGAGATTGGCGGTCAGGGTGTCGAGGGCTCCCAGCAGCCCCTCCATCGCCGGCACCAAGGCTTTTCTCTCGTCGACCGAGAGGGCGAGGGCGGCGTCGCACACCTGGCGGGTGCGTGCTTCCAGCGCCGTCAGCTCGACCACGCGGCCTTCGCTCAGGAGCCGGATGGCCGTGCCGATGAGGGAGTCAACCTTCAGCAGCTCGGCCTTCACGCTCTCGAGGTTGGCGACATCGGTCATGTCTTGCTCCAGTCAAAGGCGGGCGGCATCTCGCTGTTCGCCCGGTACACGTACGTCAGGATCTCGGCGACGGCGACGAAGGCTTCGGTCGGGATCTCGCTTTCGACCTCGACCGCAGCGAGGACCTGCACGAGGTCCGCATCGGTGCGCACCTTCACTCCGGCCGCGAACGCCACCTCCAAAATCTTTTCCGCAAGATGTCCCCGTCCCGACGCGGTGATTCTCGGCGCCTGGCCATCGGCCTGTTCCTCGACGGCCACGGCGATGGTTTTCGGGGGCTCTCCGGTCATACCCGGCAATATCTGCCCGCGGGCTTAATAAAGGCTTAAGGACGCTTGCGCCAAAGCCGTGAAAATCCTTTTAGAATCTGCGAGTTAAGCTCGTTAACCATGATTCATCACTTGTTAAGGTCTCTAGGTCAATTTTGCCGGGTGGAATGAGAGGACGTGGGCGATGGATCTGAACAGCCTCAAGCTCTTCAAGATGGCGCTGACGCGCATGGACTGGGCGGCGCAACGCCAGAAGGTGCTCGCGCAGAACATTTCCAATGCCGACACGCCTGACTATCGCCCTAAGGACTTGAAGCAGATCAACTTCAAGGACGTGCTGAAGGGTGAAATGGACATCCGCGTGCCCGTGACGCGCACCGATGCCCGTCACTTGAAGGGCACCATCCCGGAAGCCGAACCGTTCCGCGAGAACGGCGAACGAAAGACCTTTGAAGAATCGCCCGACGGCAACCAGGTGGTGATCGAAGAGCAGATGCAGAAAGTGAGCGACACTCGCAGTGACTACAACACCGCGGTGCAGCTCATGCAGACGCACATGAAGATGCTGCGCATCGCCGTAAAGGGCGGAAGCGCCGTCTAAGGAATTGCAGGAGTAGCACCGATGGCCATGGACGACTTGTCGGCAAGTTCCGAGATCGCGGCGAAGGGCATGAAAGCCCAAGCCACGCGCCTGCGCGTCATCTCCGAAAATCTCGCCAACGCGGATTCCACCGCCGAAGTGCCCGGCGGCGATCCCTATCGCCGCAAGCTGGTCACCTTCCGCAACGCGCTCGACCGCGAACTGGAAGCCGACACCGTGCGTGTGAAGAAGATCTACAACGACCAGTCGGCATTGACGTCGAAGTACGACCCGACGCATCCGGGCGCGAACGAGCAGGGTTATGTTCTGCAGCCTAACGTCAATCCGCTCATCGAAATGATGGACATGCGCGAGGCGCAGCGCTCGTACGAAGCCAACATGAACGTGATCGCGACTTCGCGCCAGATGGTGGCGAAGACGCTCGAACTCCTGAAGTAGGATAGGAGAAGACGACCATGGCGATAGATTTCGGTTCGGCCGTCAAGGCCTACGGCGAAGCCGCCAAGATCGCGCGCGATGCCAGCGCGACCGGAATCGCAAAGACGCCGGTCGCGCCGGCTGAGAATTCATTCGCCAACATGATTACGGATTCGCTGCAGTCGGCCATGCACACCGGCCGTCAGGCGGAAGAGCTGAGCCTCAAGCAAATCAGCGGCGAAGCCGACCTCAAGGATGTGGTCACGGCCGTCGCCAACGCCGAGCACACCTTGGAAACCGTCGTCGCCGTGCGCGACAAGGTGTTGAGCGCTTACCAAGAAATCCTGCGGATGCCCATTTAAGGCCCGCCCAGATGAATGAAGTCGAAGTCCTCGACATAGCGCGCGACGGGATGATGGTGATGCTGCTGGTCGCAGCCCCGATGCTGCTCGTCGGGCTGACGGTCGGCCTTGCCATCTCCATCTTCCAGACGCTGACGCACATCCAGGAGATGACGCTCACTTTCATCCCGAAGATCCTGGCGGTGTTCGGTTCCATGGTCATCTTCATGCCCTGGATGCTGCGCGAGCTCACCGAATTCACCCATCGCATCATGGACAAGATCGTAGCCCTCGGATAACCCGAGGGTCAGGCGGGACGCCGTGACTCTCAACGACTATCTCGCCATCAACGTCTTCCACTTCCTGCTGGTCTTCGCCCGCCTGTCGGTCGTTTTCCTGCTGATGCCCGGCATTTCGGCCGTCTATGTGCCGATGCGCATCCGCCTGATCCTCGCCGTGCTGGTCACGATCCTGGTTCTCCCGTTGGTCGCGCCGTTGCTGCCGTCGCAGCCGGAAAGCCCGGCCGAGCTCGTGTGGCTGATCGTCGCGGAATCCCTCATCGGCGGGTTCATGGGTGCGCTCATCCAGATCATCATGTCGGCCCTCGAGCTGGCGGCCTTCATGATCTCGAACGCGGTCGGCATCACCAACGCGCTGATAGACGATCCGGTCACCGAAGAGCAGACCAGCATCATCACGGGATTCCTCGCGCTCATCGCCGTGGCCCTCATTTTCATCACCGGCGTGCACCATTTCATCCTGGAAGCGATGGTGCAGAGCTACACGCTCCTGCGGCCGGCGCAGCCGCTGTTTACCGGCGACATGCTGCAGCTCGGCGCCCGACTGCTCGACCAGGCCTTCACCATGGGCCTGCGCCTCGCCGCCCCGTTCATCGTCTACGAACTGGTGTTCCAGATCACCTCGGGCGTGCTGGCGCGCCTTTCGCCCCAGCTCAACGTCTTCTTCGTCGCCATCCCGGGCAAGATCATCCTCGGAATCGCCGTGCTCATGGTTTCGCTGCCCGTGATGATGCTCCTGTTCATGAAGTTCCTCGAGTCCAACATGGTCAACTTCCTGAGGTAGGGCCATGGCCGAGGACAAAGACGCAAAAACAGAAGAGCCGACGGCAAAGCGCCTCGGCAAGGCGCGCAGCGAAGGCAACATCCCGGTCTCTCAGGAGATCAAAAGCGTCTCGATGCTGGTCGGGGCACTGGTTATCGTCGGCATCCTCGGACCGTGGGTGGCCTCCGACCTCTCGCAATACCTGCGCACCTTCCTCGAGCGTCCCGAGCAGCTGTCGCTGACCAATGATTCCGTCGGACCGCTCTTCCTCCAAATCCTCTGGCGTGTCGGCGTCCTGCTCGCCTTTCCGGTTCTCGTGCTGGTCGTCGCCGCCTTCATCGGCACGATGGGTCAGGTCGGGTTTGTCTATACGCCCAAGAAGATTGCGCCCAGGCTCGAGAACATCAGTCCGATCGCCGGACTGCGCCGCCTGTTTTCCACCCAATCGCTGGTCGAAGCGGGCAAGTCGATCGTCAAGATCATCGTGGTCAGCACCATGATCGGCCTCTTGATCGTGCCGACCATCGAAAGCCCCGACTGGCTGATGGGCCAGGACCTTCAAGCCACGCTCGCCGATATCCATCACCTGATCGTCATCATCCTGTTTCTGGTCGTGCTGGTGATGGGCGCGCTGGCGGCCTTCGATTACGTCTATCAAAACTGGTCGCACAAAGAAAAACTCAAGATGACCAAGCAGGAGGTCAAGGACGAGCACAAGGAAGCCGAGGGTGATCCAAAGGTAAAGTCCAGGATCCGCTCGCTGCGTCTCGAGCGCCATCGCCAGCGCATGATCACCGCCGTACAGAAGGCGAGCGTGGTCATCACCAACCCGACGCACTTCGCGGTCGCCCTTCAATACGATCAGGAGACCATGGCCGCGCCCGTTGTCGTCGCCAAGGGCGTCGACTTCCTCGCCAAACGCATGCGCCAGGTCGCCGAGATCCACGAGGTCCCGATTGTGGAGAACCCGCCGCTCGCGCGCGCGCTGCACGCCTCGGTCGAGGTTGATCAGGAGATTCCGGCGGAGCACTATAAAGCCGTCGCCGAAGTCATCGGCTACGTCATGCGCCTGAAGAAGGGCAAGCTTGCAAACTGAGACCACCTTGCTCGCGGCGCTTCTCGTCGGCGCCCTGGCTCTGCTCGCGCTCACCGGGCACGTTTGGCGCGCGCGCAAAAAGAAGGGCGCGCGCATCGACGCCGCCGTTCTCGACCTGCTCGTCAATGCGTCCGCCGCGCCGCGTCTCATCACCACGGGCGATGGCGGCGTCGTGGCGTCGAATGCGGCGGCCAAGGATTGGCTCGGCGAACTTCCGCCCCTGGAGCTGCTCTCCCGCGACGCCGCGCGCGACTATGCGGGGGATGAATCGGTCGCGCGGCTGCGACAGGCGGCGCTGACCAGGCTCGGCGCCCATGCCGAAGTTCCGCTGCTCGGCGCCGGCGGCGAGGCTGAATGGTTGGACGTCACGCTTCGTCCCATCGGCGAGGACTTTCTTCTCTGGGATGCGGTCGACATCACGGCCCGGCGCACCATCACGGACATATTGCACCAGGAACGCCAGGACCTTGCCGACTTCCTCTATCTCATGCCGGCCGGCATTTACTCGGTCGACGTCGACGGCTCGTTCCGTTTCGTCAATCAGCGCTTCGCCGATTGGCTCGGCTACGACGCCGACGAGCTCTCCGGGCTGAAACTCGACGGCGTCGTCGCCGGCGCCAACCGCCCCCAACCCGACGGCGAGTGGCAAGGCGAGGTGCAATTCAAGACCCGCACCGGGGAAACGATGTCGGCGTTGGTGCTGCAATCGACCTACGACGACGCGGGCGTCACGCGCACGCGCACGCTCGTCGTCCGCGACGGCATGCGGCGCGAGCCGGCCGGCGCTTCGGGACGGATCGCTTACGAGCGTTTCCGCGCTTTGTTCGACGCGGCGCCTGTCGCCATCGCGATCACGGATGCGGAGGGAATCATCGTCGACTGCAACCGCGCCTTCGAAAAGCTTTCCGAGCAGCCGCGCGCCGGCCTGATCGGCAGTCCATTGCTCGAGCGTATCGTCGAGGACGACCGCCGCACCTTCGCCGGCGAGCTCGACAAGGTCATCTCCGGCGACAGCATCGGCAGCCACGTCGACGTCCGCGTGACCGGCGCGGGCATCTCCCAGACCTCGGTGTTCGTCGGGCCGATGGGCGAGGGCGAGATCGAGGGCGTGGTCGCGCACTTCATCGACGTCACGGAGCAGAAGGAGCTCGAAGTCCAGTTCGCGCAGGCGCAGAAGATGCAGGCCATGGGCCAGCTCGCGGGCGGCGTCGCCCATGACTTCAACAACCTCCTGACCGCCATGATCGGCTTCTGCGATTTGCTCTTGCAGCGCCACGGCGCCGGCGATCCGTCCTTCGCCGACATCATGCAGATCAAACAGAACGCCAACCGCGCGGCCAACCTTGTGCGTCAGCTGCTGGCCTTCTCGCGCAAACAGCCGTTGCAGCCGAAGGATCTCAACATCACCGACGCGCTCATGGAGCTCTCGCATCTATTGACGCGGCTGATTGGCGAGTCGATCGAGTTCAAGCTGATCCACGGGCGTGACCTCGGTCTCGTGCGCGTCGACCCCGGCCAGTTCGATCAGATGATCATCAATCTCGCCGTGAACGCGCGCGACGCTATGCCGGGCGGCGGCACGCTCACGATCACCACCGGCACCGAAGTGTTCGATCAGCCGACCCAGCTCGGCGCCGAGCAGGTGCCGCCGGGGCGCTATATCTGCATCTCCGTCGCCGATACCGGCACGGGGATTCCGCCCGAAAATCTCGGCCGTATTTTCGAGCCGTTCTTCTCCACCAAGAAAGAAATCCCAGGCGCCGGCACAGGCTTGGGCCTCGCCACCGTTTACGGCATCGTCCGGCAGACGGGCGGCTTTATCCTGGTGGATTCGGCGCCGGGCAAAGGCGCAAGATTCTCGGTCTATCTGCCCCGGATCACGCCGGAGGCGGAAGACGCCGAGGCCGCGGCGGCCTCGCAGCGGGCCCGCGCCGCCGCCGTTGCGGCGAAGGGCAATGGTCACGACATCGAGGCTGTGCTGGCCAGCGCCGATCTCGCCGGCCAAGGGACCATCCTCCTCGTCGAAGACGAGGATGCGGTGCGCGTGTTTGCCGCCCGCGCGCTCAAGAACAAGGGCTATAAGGTGCTCGAGGCCCGCACCGGCGAGCAGGCGCTCGATATCCTGCGCGACACCACCGGCGTCAACCTGATGATCACCGACATGATGATGCCGGGGATGGACGGCGGTACGCTCGCCCGGCTGATCCGCGTCGAGCGTCCGGAAATACGTATTATCGTCATTTCGGGTTATTCCGAAGAGGTGGCCCGCGGCGACATCGTCGACACGGCGGACTTCCATTTCCTCCCGAAACCGTTTTCTCTGGGACAACTCGCCAGTAAAGTGAAGGAAGTTCTCGCCGGAGCCTAAGTTGAAAGGCGCGTCCATGAAACTTCCGATTCCCGTTGAATCTTTTCCGCGCCGCATCGTGCCGGCCGGTGAGATCGTCTTCCTCGAAGGCCAGCCGGGCGATCAGGCCTATGTGATCCTCAAGGGCGAAGTGGAAGTCGCCGCGCAAGGCGATGCCGAGACGCGCGTGGTCACGCGTATGAAACCCGGCGAGATCTTCGGGGAGATCGCCCTTCTGCATGCCGATGGAAAACGGACGGCCACGGTCGTTTCCCGCGGCGGCTGCGAGCTCCTGGTCGTCGACCGGCACTTCTTCGACGACGCCATGAGCAAGGCCGACCCGCTCTTGCGCTACGTGATCGAACTCCTGTGCGATCGCCTTGCCAGCCTCACCGGCCGGGTCGCGCAGAAAGGATTTGGCGACGAGGCATAAGCCCACATCGGCGCTCGGAACCACCTGTTGCGTGCGGACAACGTGTCCGGGAAGTCCCGCAGCCTTCCACCGCCCAATAAATCAATGATTTAGCTCGAACAAATTAAGTTCGTTTTTTGTTCTCATTTATCGCGATTATATACTTGACTGATAGGCCAGCCTAGGGGTACTTTGGGATCAAGGAGATAGACCCATGACCCCGACCGCCCTGAACCACCCGATTTATACCGACGAGAAGGCCGCTTGCGAACACTTGGCGAACATCCGTTGGCCTTCGGTTATCACCTGCCCGCGCTGTGGCGTTGAGGGTCAGGCGCGGGCTTTGGGCGGCGAAAGCATGGGTCCGGGCTGGTTCTATTGCGGTGCCTGTCAGGACAAGTTCACCGTCCGCACCGGCACCGTTTACGAGCGGTCGCATATCCCCCTGCACAAATGGCTTTTGGGCTTCCGCCTGATGGCATCGAGCAAGAAGGGCATCAGCGCCCATCAACTGCACCGGACCCTTGGCATCACCTACAAGTCCGCGTGGTTCATGGCGCACCGCATCCGTGAAGCCATGAGCGATACAGATCCGTCACCGCTCGGCGGCAAGGATAAGACGGTGGAAGTGGACGAAACATTCCGTGGCGAACCGAACTATGTGTTCGTGAGCGGCAAGGGCTGGCGCAAGAAGAGCGGTACCAGCTCAAAGACAAAGGTTCTCACACTCGTTGAGCGCAACGGTAAGGCCCGTTCCATGGTCATTGCGGAAGTGAAGGCCAAGGAGATCGCGCCGCTCGTTGAACGTCATGTGGCGAAGGAAACCACGCTGATGACCGATGAAGGCAAGTGGTACACGAACGTAGGCAAGAAGTTTGCTGCCCATGAAACGGTGCATCACAGCCGCAAGGAATACGCGCGCGGCAAGACGCACACGAACACCGTGGAAGGCTTTTTCTCGATCTTCAAGCGCGGGATGGTCGGCACGTACCAGCACTGTGGCGAACAGCACTTGAAGCGTTATTTGCAGGAGTTCGATTTCAGGTATTCAAACCGCGCTGCGCTTGGCGTGGACGATGCTGAACGTACCGAACGCGCCGTGAAAGGGGCGGAAGGTAAGCGCCTCATGTATCGACGCCCTCGCGTCAGCGCCGCGTAAGAAGCGGATCACTCGGGCGCAGTTTCGTGCGCTTAGGAAGAAGGAGCGGCCTTAGCCGGCCGCTTCCTTTTTAGTTTTTTTCGCGGCGCGGGTGGCATCTTCAATGACTGCCTAATAGCCCGTTCCATACGCTCAGCGATGTCTCGGTTGCTTTCGTCGTCGGAGAACGATTTTCTACTCTTTTTCACAACTAGTTGATGTTTAATTGATTTTTGATGCTTTTTGGTGTATTGACGACGGGTTGTTTGCTCATCATCTGAGCGTAGAATGATCGGAGTGGCCGGACTCGAACCGGCGACCTTCTCGGCGGGCCCCACTCTCAATGGATACCTAGAAACCGAGATGCTCTATCCACCTGAGCTACACTCCGAAACTCTTACTCCGCAGCAGCGCCGACCTCATGGTCGGCGTTTTGCTTTTCTGAAATACGCTCACCTTCCGGCACGAAAACCCAGTCGGCGCGACCAACGCGCCGCACGGCGCCCTTTTTTGAAAGGCGATACAGCAACATTCCAACAGTCTTAGGGTGGATCTTCCGCACAACGGACTCATAGCCCTGCTGCAGATCGAGCGCGCGCAAAGTCTGCGGATGCGCTTCGCGCAGCTTGGCCTCTATAAATTCTTCAACGGTAGCAGGAGCAGCGGCCGTGGCCGGGATTGAGGTGGGAGCCCTTTCGGCCGACAGGGCCTGAAACCGCGACAACTCTTCCTTGATGTCGAAGTCAAAAAGCTCACCAGTAACGCGGCACTTGCTGGCCCGATCCTCGAGAACCCGCTGCGCCTCCTGAAGGCGCGTAATCTCTGCTTGGTGATGCTTGATTGCCGCGTCGTTCGCGTTCCAAAGCTCAATCATGCCGTTGAGGCGGGCGACCGTAGCCTTAATCACAGCTTGGCGTTCGTCTGTCATGGAAGATTCCCTCGAGAGATGGAGGCAGTGTACCATCATGCCGCACCCCATCATAGAGGAAATCTTGTTGTCACCGTTAAAATATTCCCTATACCTGGTTTTAACGCGCGCCTGTTGCTCGCGCGCCTTATTCTTTCGTCCAGTGCGACACCTCGGAACAGACCTGGAACATGGCTTGCAAGCCATTGATTCCAGTGTCAACGTGGCGCGTTCTCAATCTGTTCTAGAAACGTCGGCCTGTCACACTCACGGTAACTAAATACCGTATTTCAGTAAAGTATATAATCGCGTCATTTATTCTTGCTAGAGAGAACAAAATATGTACACTCTGGGTTCAGGACGCAATTGAACGCCTTGGCAATTCTGAATAGACACTCAAGGAGCCCTGCATGCCCGCCGAACCCGCCCTCCGCCTCGTAGAAAGAGATTCAATGGATAAGAACAAGGCCCTTGAGGCTGCCGTGACCCAGATCGAGCGCTCCTTCGGGAAAGGCTCGATCATGCGCCTCGGCCAGAACGAGAGCGCCGTCGAGATTGCCGCGGTCTCCACCGGCTCCCTCGGTCTCGACCTCGCCCTCGGCATCGGCGGCTTGCCCAAGGGCCGCATCATCGAGATCTATGGGCCGGAAAGCTCGGGCAAGACCACGCTCGCGCTCCATGTCATCGCCGAAGCGCAAAAAACCGGCGGTACCTGCGCCTTCGTCGACGCCGAACATGCGCTCGATCCCGGTTACGCCCGCAAGCTTGGGGTCAATCTCGACGATCTTCTGATTTCCCAGCCGGACGCCGGCGAGCAGGCGCTCGAAATCGCCGATACGCTGGTGCGGTCCGGGGCGATCGACGTCCTGGTCGTCGATTCCGTCGCGGCCCTCACGCCGCGCGCCGAGCTCGAAGGCGAAATGGGCGATTCCCACATGGGCCTGCAGGCGCGTTTGATGAGCCAGGCGCTGCGTAAACTGACGGCCTCGGTCGCCCGCTCCAACACACTCATCATCTTCATCAATCAGATCCGCATGAAAATCGGCGTGATGTTCGGCAACCCCGAGACCACGACCGGCGGAAATGCACTGAAATTCTATGCTTCCGTCCGTCTCGACATCCGCCGCATCGGCCAGATCAAGGACAAGGAAGACGTCGTCGGTAACCAGACCCGCGTCAAAGTGGTGAAGAACAAGGTCGCGCCCCCGTTCAAGGTGGTCGAGTTCGACATCATGTACGGCGAAGGTGTCTCCAAGACCGGTGAGCTTCTGGATCTCGGCCAGAAAGCCGGCATCATCGAGAAGTCGGGCTCCTGGTTCTCCTACAACTCCGAGCGCATCGGGCAGGGACGGGAAAACGCCAAGACCTTCTTGCGCGATCATCCGGACGTCGCCGCCCAAATCGAAAAGCAGATCCGCGTCAATGCCGGTCTGCTCGCGGGCGCCATGGCGGCTTCACCCGAAGAAGGTGAGGACGCCGAGTAGCCGGCGGCGGTTTCAGCCGATCAAATCCCTCGCCAACAATCCCCTCATCGACCCCTTCTGTTGGCAACGCGGGGTTCCGGATCACCGGAACCCCGTTTTTTTTCGTAATGGCCCTACATATGGGGCGGTGCGCTCCGCCGCTTTCTGGACACTTCCGCGCCGGACAGGCTAGAAAGTGTTAACACGCTGCTCGGCAACCCGGCTTTAGAGCAGGTTCTCACTGCACTGTTTGGATTTGTGGCGCGCATGTCGACGACCAAAGAAATTCGCACGGCCTTCCTGGACTTCTTCGCCAGAAATGGACACCAGATCGTGGCCTCCAGCCCGCTCGTGCCGCGCAACGACCCGTCGTTGATGTTCACCAACGCCGGCATGGTCCAGTTCAAAAATGTATTCACCGGCGTCGAGACGCGGCCGTACAGCCGCGCGGTTACCTCGCAGAAGTGCGTGCGCGCAGGCGGCAAGCACAACGACCTCGACAATGTCGGCTATACCGCCCGTCATCACACCTTCTTCGAGATGCTGGGCAACTTCTCCTTCGGTGACTACTTCAAGGAAGAAGCCATCCGCCTGGCGTGGGAGCTGATCACCAAGGATTTCGCGATCGACAAGAAGCGCCTGATGGTCACGGTTCATTCCAGCGACGAGGAAGCCGCCGCGCTGTGGGCCAAGATCGCGGGCCTCCCGCAGGACAAGATCGTCCGCATTCCGACCAACGATAATTTCTGGGCGATGGGCGACACCGGGCCCTGCGGCCCCTGCACTGAAATCTTCTACGACCACGGTCCGCATATCCCGGGCGGCCCGCCGGGTTCCGAAAATGCGGACGGCGATCGTTTCATCGAGATTTGGAACAACGTGTTCATGCAGTTCGAGCAGGTCACGCCGACCGAACGCATCAACCTGCCGAAGCCGTCCGTCGATACCGGCATGGGTCTGGAGCGCATCACCGCGCTTCTGCAAGGCACGCACGACAACTACGAGATCGATCTCTTCAAGTCGCTGATCTCCGCCATTGCCTCGGCTGCAGGCAGCGATCCGAGCGGGCCCAACCGGCCATCGCACCGGGTGATCGCCGATCACCTGCGCGCCTCGGGCTTCCTGATCGCCGACGGCGTCCTTCCCTCCAACGAAGGCCGCGGCTACGTGCTCCGGCGCATCATGCGGCGGGCCATGCGCCACGCCCATATGATGGGATGCAAGGAACCGCTGATGCATCGCTTGGTCCCGGCGCTGATCGCCGAGATGGCCACGCAGTACCCTGAACTGGAGCGTGCCCGCGCCCTCATCACCGAGACGCTCCTTCTCGAAGAAACACGTTTCAAGTCGATGCTCGAGCGCGGCCTGCGCCTCCTCGACGACGAAACCAGGTCGCTCGGGAAGGGCGGACGATTCTCCGGCGAGACCGCATTCAAACTTTACGACACCTACGGCTTCCCGCTCGACCTGACGCAGGATGCGTTGCGCGGCCGCGAGATCAGCGTCGACGTTGAGGGCTTCAACGCCGCCATGGCGCGTCAGAAGGCCGAGGCCCGTAAAGCCTGGTCCGGTTCGGGCGAAGCGGCCACGGAGAAGGTCTGGTTCGATCTCCGCGAACAGGTGGGGGCGTCCGACTTCCTCGGCTATGCCACTGAAACGGCCGAAGGTCGCATCGTTGCCCTTGTGGTCGACGGCCAACCGGTGCGCGAAGCCACACAAGGCCAGAAGATCGCGCTCATCGCCAACCAGTCGCCCTTCTACGGTGAGTCCGGCGGCCAAGTCGGGGACGTGGGCACGATCACCGTCGGCACGAGGGCCATCATCGAAATCACCGACACGCACAAGAAGCTCGACGATATGATTGTGCATTTCGGCACGGTGAAGAAAGGCCACGTCAGCGTCGGCGACGAAGCCCAATTCCGGGTCGATGGCGGACGGCGCACGGCGATTCGCGCCCACCACTCCGCGACGCATCTTCTGCATGCGGCGCTCCGCAAGGTGCTGGGCGAGCATGTGACCCAAAAAGGCTCCATGGTCGCGCCCGATCGCTTGCGCTTCGATATCAGCCACAACAAGGCGCTGTCGCCCGACGAAATCCGCATCGTCGAAGATCATGTCAACGCTGAAGTGCGCGCGAACGAGCCGGTCACCACGCGCCTGATGGCGCCGGATGCGGCTGTCGAAGCCGGCGCCATGGCGCTGTTCGGCGAAAAATACGGCGACGAGGTCCGGGTGGTCGCCATGGGACGCATGAGCGACGCCGAGGCCCGCGCCTATTCGGTCGAACTCTGCGGCGGAACCCACGTTTCGCGCACGGGTGACATCGGACTCTTCAAGATCGTCGGTGAATCGGCGGTCGCGGCGGGCGTTCGCCGTATCGAAGCCGTGACCGGCGCGTCCGCCGAAGCTTATGTCGCCGATGAGGAGCGCATGCTGAAGGAAGCCGCGGCGGTCTTGCGTGTCGGCCCGGCCGACTTGCCGGCCCGCATCGCTGCGATGGTCGAAGAGCGGAAGAAGCTGGAGCGCGAACTCTCCGAGGTTCGCAAGAAGCTCGCGACGGGCGGTGGCGGCGCCGCTGCACCCGCAGACAAGAAGACGATCTCCGGCATCGCGTTTTCGGGCCGTGTGCTCGCCGATGTTCCGGGGAAAGATCTCAAGAGCATCGCCGATGAGATGAAGAAGCAAATCGGCTCGGGCGTCATCGCGGTCGTCAGCACCATGGAAGGCAAAGCCAACGTCGTGGTCGGTGTCACAGACGATCTGGTCGGTAAGATCAGCGCCGTGGATCTCGTCCGCGCCGGCTCGGCCGCCGTCGGCGGTAAGGGGGGCGGCGGTCGCCCCGACATGGCGCAAGCCGGTGGTCCAGAGGGGGAAAAAGCCGCCGAAGCCCTCCAGGCGATCGAAAGCCAGCTCGCATCCGCCGCCGCCTAGTCTTTATAAATCAAGAGCTTAGATTGCACCGCCGCCCTATTGTGCAGTGCAACATTTTCCTTGACGAAGGGCGGGTCCCGCCCTATCTTGTGTGCATTGCAGCATAATCTATTGCGCTGCAGAGAATGGCTCGGCCGCTCAGGGATGTTTACGGACCGATCCGCGTGATCCGTCAAACCAACAAGGAACGAAAATAAAATGACCTCGTACTCTGATATCGCTGCCTGGGGCCAGGAAAGCATCGAAAGCATCGTGAAGGCCAACACTGCGGCCGTGAAGGGTTTCGAAACCCTTGCGAAGCACTTCGTCGAGCTGACTGGCAAGACCTACGAAAATTCCGTCGAAGCCGGCAAGAAGCTCGCGGGCGCCAAGAACGTCTCTGATCTTTTCCAGATCCAGAGCAAGCTCGCCCAGGACTCGTTCGCCTCCTTCGTCGAAGAAGGCAAGACCGTGTCTGAGCTCGCCACTGAAATCTTCACGGACGTAACGGCGCCTCTGACGCCGAAGTTCGCGAAGGCCAGCGTGAAGAAGGCTGCCTGATCTCCTTCCTCCCTTCGGAAGATTGGCAGACTGAAGAGAAGCCTGGCGGGTCCTCCCCCGCCGGGCTTTTCGTCTTTAAGGCCGGGTCGCATTCCAAAGTTAGCCGCGAACTTTGGAATAGAAGCGACCCAGGATTTATTGCATCTAGTGTGGCCATCGGATTTGAGGTTCCTACGTGCGTCTGCTGCGCGCAGGAGCTTCCAATCCGGCGCGGTCCGTGACCCTTGATCCAGGAACCTTCGATGCGCTTTTCCGGTACCGAGAATTATGTGGCCACCGAGGACCTGATGGTGGCCGTGAATGCCGCGGTCACGCTTGAGCGGCCCCTGCTGGTGAAGGGCGAGCCGGGCACGGGCAAGACCGTCCTCGCCCATGAGATCGCCGCTTCCCTCAAGATGCCGCTGCTCACTTGGCACATCAAATCGACCACCAAGGCCCAGCACGGTCTGTACGAATACGACGCGGTCTCGCGGCTGCGCGATTCCCAGCTCGGCGACGCCAAGGTCAAGGATATCGCCAACTACATCAAGCCCGGCAAGCTGTGGCAGGCCTTCGACGCGTCCAGCCGCCACGTGCTGCTGATCGATGAGATCGACAAGGCCGATATCGAATTTCCCAATGACCTGCTGCTCGAACTCGATCGCATGGAATTCTTCGTGTTCGAGACCGGCGAAACTATCAAGGCCAAGAATCGTCCCGTGGTGATCATCACCTCGAACAACGAGAAAGAGCTGCCGGACGCCTTTCTGCGCCGTTGCTTCTTCCACTACATCCGTTTCCCGGACCGCGAGACCATGGAGCGCATCGTCGCGGTTCATTTTCCCGATGTGAAAAAGAACCTGGTGCGCGAGGCGCTCAACGTCTTCTTTGAGATCCGCGAAGTTCCGGGACTCAAGAAGCGTCCGTCGACCTCGGAGCTTCTCGACTGGATCAAGCTCCTGATGGCCGATGATATCCCGCCCGAAGCCCTCAAGGCCAAGGACGTGAAGACGGCCGTGCCGCCGCTGTATGGCGCCCTCCTCAAGAACGAGCAGGACGTGCATATGCTCGAGCGCCTGGCGTTTCTCGCGCGCAGGGAAGGCCGCTAGGTGTTTCTGAACCTCCTCGACGGCCTCAAGAAGGCGGGGCTGCCGGTGTCCATCACCGAGTACCTCGCGCTGATTGAAGCGGTCGAGGCGGGCGTCGCGGGCTGGAGCGTCGAAGACTTCTACTATTTAGCCCGCGCGGCCCTGGTCAAGGACGAGCGCAATCTTGATCGTTTCGACCGCGTGTTCGGGCAGGTCTTCAAGGACCTCGAAGGCGATGCGTCGCTCGAAGGCGTGCTCGCGAACATCCCGGAGGAGTGGCTGAAGACGCTGACCGAGCGCATGTTCTCCGAGGAGGACAAGGCCAAGGTGAAGGCTCTCGGCGGTTGGGACAAGCTGATGGGAACGCTACGCCAGCGCCTCGCCGAGCAGAAAGGCCGGCACGCCGGTGGCTCCAAGTGGATCGGCACCGGCGGTACGTCGCCCTTCGGCGCCTACGGCTACAATCCTGAAGGCGTGCGCGTCGGCCAGCACGAAAGCCGCCATCGTCGCGCTGTGAAGGTTTGGGACAAACGCGAGTTCGCAAACCTCGACGACACCATCGAGATCGGCACGCGCAACATCAAGCTCGCTTTGCGCCGCCTGCGTCGTTTCGCCCGCCAAGGCGCCGCGACCGAGCTCGATATGGACGGCACGATCCGGTCTACCGCCCATCACGGCGGACTGCTCGATCTCCAGATGGTCCCGGAACGCCACAACGCGGTGAAGGTGCTCCTCTTTCTGGATGCCGGCGGGTCCATGGATGATCACGTGAAGGTCTGCGCCGAGCTCTTCTCCGCCTGCCGTACGGAGTTCAAGCACCTTGAATCATATTACTTTCATAATTGCGTCTATGAGACGGTCTGGCGTGACAACCGCCGCCGTCACACCGAGCGTATCCCCACATGGCAGGTCCTTCGCACCTATCCGCCCGACTACAAGCTCATTTTTGTCGGCGATGCGTCGATGAGCCCCTACGAAATCATCCAACCGGGCGGCGCGGTCGAGCATTGGAATCCGGAATCGGGCGAGCTCTGGATGCGGCGGTTCCTCGAGACTTGGCCGCACGCGGTCTGGCTGAACCCCGTTCCGCAGAAGCATTGGCCTTACACCGAATCCATCGGAATGATGCGTAAGGTCATGGACGGACGGATGTATCCGCTCACGCTCAGCGGCCTGGACGCCGCCATCGCCGAGCTCGGCCATTAGGTTGTGTTGAGCGCCAGGCCGGTGAGGTAACCGAGCCAAACGCCGCCGATACATAAGAACACCGACAAGGCGATGTTGCCTACCGCCGGTAACCACTGACCGCCCTGGATCAACGTCAGCGTCTGTAGGCTGAATGCGGAGAAGGTGGTGTAACCGCCACAGATCCCGACCATCAAAAGAGCCCGCGCATCCTCGCTTGCGGGAAAGCGCCCGCCGTCATGCATTGTCGCGGCCGCAATGCCGATGACGATCGATCCGAGGACGTTGATGGCCAGCGTGCCCCAAGGGAAGGCAACGCCGACCGTCATTGCGATCAGGCCATTGCACCAATGGCGAGCCATGCTTCCCAGCGCCCCGCCCAGGCCGATCCACAGGTATGTCTGCATGCGATCCCCGCGATGTAGCGATTTTGACATGAATAGGTTTGCGCGGGAACAAATTCGAAAAGGCGAAGGCGCTTTGCAAGGGGCAGGCGCCGCGCTATACCTCTTGCACGGCGCAGGGGGCGCTAGTTTGTTTTCAGTTGTGATGTTGTGAAATGACGGCCTCGGCCCGCGACTACGCCGCAATCTACAGCGGCTTTCACGCACCTATTTCCAAAGTCTACAATTGCGGCGCCAAGTGCGCGCCGTATAACGGCGGCGTCCCGGTGTGCTGCGATGCCGAGCACGCCATCCCCATCGTCGAGAAAAGCGAATATGCGCTTTTGAAGAAGCGCACGAAGATGTGGAAGCCTTTTGTGGCGCGGACGTCCGACCAGAAGGCGGAAATCGAGGATCTGAAGGGATCGGATTCCTGCGCGGTCGAGTGCCGCGGTGCGCAATATTGCGAGCGCGACAATCGTTCGCTGGCCTGCCGCTCATTCCCGTTCTTTCCGTACTTCGACGCGGAAAAGAACTTCGTCGGCCTGGCGCACTACTGGAACTTCGAGGGACTGTGCTGGGTGATCCACAATCTGACGATCGTGGAAAAGCCGTTCATTGACCAGTTCATCAAGATGCACGAATTCATCTTCAAGAAGGACGATAACTGGCGCGTGACCTACGTCGAACACTCGGCCGTCATGCGCGGGGTGTATTCCCGGCGCAAGGAGAGCTTCGCCATCATCATGCGCGACGGGTCTTATCGTTGGGTTTTGCCGAAATCCGGCGGCAAGATGGTGCCGGCGACGAAAAAAGAGCTCCTCGCGTTGCGCAAAGGCTTCACGCTGCCCGAGATGGAGTTCGAGAACGTCCTCGAAGTCGTCAGGTAGCGGCCTTGAAGGCGCCGGTCGCGTCGCACACGTAAAGCGTCGCGGTCTCCAAATCGAAGTACCAGCCATGAAGCTCGAGCTTGCCCGCGCGCACGCGTTCGGCAACCCAAGGGAACGACATCAGGTTGGCGAGCGACGTCTTGACCGCTTCCTGCTCGCACATGCGTTGCGCGACGGCCGGGTCCTGGCTCTTGGCCATGGCGAAATTGCGTGCGGGCTCGGCGATCTTCATCCACGAGGAAATGAAGTCGTCCTGCCGGCGCTCGTGCTGCATCAAGGCATGAATGCCGCCGCATTTGGCGTGCCCCATGACGATGATGTGCTCGACCTGAAGGTCCCGGACCGCGAACTCCACCGCGGCGCTGGTGCCGTGATAGGCGTCGTCGGGTCCGTACGGCGGCACCAGGTTTGCGACGTTGCGCACGATGAACATATCGCCCGGATTGACGCCGAATTTGAGCGAAGGATCGATGCGCGAGTCCGAGCATGCGATCATCATGGCCTTGGGCTTCTGACCCTTGGCCATGAGGGCTTCGATCATTGATTTGTTCTCGCGAAAGTACTGCTCGCGGAACTGACGATAGCCTTCGAAAAACGGCGCGAGGCTGGTCTTGATGTTCTGGGCCATTCCGCGCGCCGTTATTTCATCGCCGCTTTGAGCATTTCATCGAGCTTCGAAAGGAATTGGGGCGTCGTCATCCACGGCTGGTCGGGACCGACGAGCACCGCGAGGTCCTTCGTCATATGCCCGGCTTCGACGGCCTGAACGCAAACTTTCTCGAGGGTCTGCGCAAAGTTCACGACATCCGGCGTGTTGTCGAACCGTCCGCGGTACTGCAGGCCGCGGGTCCAGGCGAAGATCGAAGCGATCGGATTGGTCGACGTTTCCTTGCCCTGCTGGTGCAGGCGGTAGTGGCGCGTCACGGTGCCGTGCGCCGCTTCTGACTCAACCACCGTGCCGTCGGGATTGAGGAGGACCGATGTCATCAGGCCGAGCGAGCCGAAACCTTGGGCGACCGTATCGGACTGCACGTCGCCGTCGTAGTTCTTACAGGCCCAAACGAATGCGCCCGACCATTTCAGCGCCGATGCGACCATGTCGTCGATCAGCCGGTGTTCATAGACGATTTTCTTGGCGTCGAACTTGGCTTTGAACTCGGCGTCGAACACGCGCTGGAACGTGTCCTTGAAGACGCCGTCATAGGCCTTGAGGATCGTATTCTTGGTGGATAGGTAGACCGGCCAGCCGCGGTCGAGGCCGTAGTTGAAGCAGGCCTTCGCAAATCCTTCGATGGACTCAACCAAATTGTACATCCCCATGGCGCAGCCGGCGCCCGGGAAGTTGAACACTTCGTGCTCGATGGGCGCGCTGCCGTCCGCCGGCGTGAATTTCATCGTCAGCTTGCCGGGCCCCGACACCTTGAAATCGGTGGCCCGGTACTGATCGCCGAAGGCGTGACGGCCGATGACGATCGGCTGAGTCCAGCCCGGTACGAGGCGCGGCACGTTGCGGCAGATGATCGGTTCGCGGAACACCGTTCCGTCCAGGATGTTGCGGATCGTCCCGTTCGGCGATTTCCACATTTTCTTGAGATTGAACTCCTTCACGCGCGCTTCGTCCGGCGTGATGGTCGCGCACTTCACGCCGACGCCGTATTTCTTGATGGCGTTGGCGGCCTCGATGGTGATCTTGTCTTCGGTCTTGTCGCGGCTTTCGATGCCGAGGTCGTAATACTTAATGTCGATATCGAGGTAAGGCAGGATCAATTTGTCTTTGATGAACTGCCAGATGATGCGCGTCATCTCGTCGCCGTCGAGATCGACGACCGGTGTCTTTACCTTGATCTTCGCCATGGAATTCCCCTCTGGAAAGCCGGAGTACCTTGATTTGTGGCGGCGAAAGTAGTGCATCGCCAAGGCCGGGGGCAAGCCGTGAATCCGCGCGGTTTTTCAGGGTTCTTGGAGGGGTCAAACTATGAAAGCGGCGGGCGCCTTGGGGGCCGCGAGTTCGGCCTCGATCGCCCCGATCACGTCCTCGGGCCGGTCCACCACGGTCACGAGGGCGCTGTTTCCCTTGTGCATGAAACCCTCTTCGATGATGCGGTCCATCAAGCCGACGAGATGCGACCAATAGCCGTCGATATTCAGAAGTACGATCGGCTTGTTGTGCCGGTGAAGCTGGCGCCACGTGATGATCTCGAACGTCTCGTCAAGTGTCCCCACTCCGCCGGGCAGGACACAGAACGCTTCGCTCAGATCGAACATCGCCTTCTTGCGCGCATGCATGTCCGGCACGACGACCATCTCGGTGGCCTCGGGATGTGCGAGTTCTTTATCGACGAGGAAATCCGGGATGACGCCGGTGACTTTCCCGCCCGCGCGAATCACGGCGTCGGAAATGGCGCCCATCATGCCGACGCGCCCGCCGCCGTACACGAGCGCCGTGGCGTTGGCGGCCATCGCTCGCCCAAGGGCTGCCGCGCCGTCGCGATAGACGGCACGGGTGCCCGTATTCGCCCCGCAAAAGACGCAAAGCGAGGTCACTTTTATGTGAGCAGCCATGGTTTGCCCGAAATGCCCTAAATTGGACGCTCTTGCCACCTAGTCTTGTTCTTTAGTAAAGCTTTGCGGTCAAGAATTTAGGGTGCGGTGGGCATCACGGCGGCAGGTGGCCGCACCCATCGGTCAATCAATCGAAGCAGTGGAGGCTTCTCAATGAACCGTTTGGTCAAGTGTGGCTTGGCTCTCGCCGTGCTCGTCGCGCCCGTAGCGGCGCAGGCGGATGATCAGGACATCATGAATTACCGCAAACAGGTCATGAAGACGATGGGCGAACAGTCCGCCGCCATGAACATGACGCTTCAAGGCAAGGCTCCGGCGGATCAATTCGTGTCTCACGTCAAGACGCTGCATCTCGCCGCGACCCAGGCCAAGAAGGCGTTCGAGCCGAAGGTCGTCGGTGACGGTTCGACCGGTTCTGCGAAAGCCGAAGTGTGGGCGAACTGGGCCGACTTCTCCAAGCGCATGGACGAGCAGGTCGCCAAACTCGCCGCGCTGGAAAAGGCGGCGGTCGAAGGCGGTGCGGCCAAGGCCGGCCCGATGATCCAGACCAGCCTCGACTGCCGGGGTTGCCACGAAACCTATCGCGTCCCGAAGAAATAAGAACAATTGCATCCGAGGTTCATCATGACTCGCCGTAACACGTTCATCGCTTCGATCGCCTTCGCGACGCTTACCGTGGGCACGCTTGCGCCGGCGTTCGCCGCCGAAAATCAGGACGTCATCGACTACCGTCAGCGCATCATGCGCACGCTGGACGCGCAGGTGGCGGCCCTGGGTCAGATCCTTTCGGGCGCGACGCCGGACGATCAGGTCGTTTCGCACCTCGAAACGATTGCCGAGGCCGCGGCCCAATCGCTGAAGAGCTTCGAACCGAAGGTCGAAGGCGGTGAGTCTCTGCCTGTGGTCTGGACCAAGTGGGACGACTTCTCCGCCAAGATGAAGGACTTTCAGCAGAAGACGCGCGCGGCGGCCGATACGGCCAAAGCGCAGGGCAAGGATGCGGCGCTCACCAACATCCTCGACGCGCTCCGCTGCAAGGACTGCCACGACATCTATCGTAAGAAACAGTAGGCCGCAGAACGGTCCATCACCAACGCCCGCCTCTCCCGAGGCGGGCGTTTTTGCTTTGGCACATTGCCTCTCGGCTCGGATTTACGTACTTTGCGGCCCGCTCGGCCGGGCTGATAAGGAATTTCAAGCGATGCGGGTACGTAAGTTGATGGTGCAGGGGGCTGCGATAGCCTTGTGCGTGGGGGCGCTCTTCTCCGAAGGGATGGCGCAAGTCGCCCCCGCCCCGGCCCCGGCCGCACCGGCTTCCGATGCTCCTGTGACGACCACGACGCCCGGCGTCGATGTGCCCGCGCCCGTCGACGTGCCCCCGGCACCGGCGGCCGATCCTCAGGTGCAACGCGGCGAGTACCTGGCCCAGCTCGGCAATTGCGTCAGCTGCCATACCGTCCACGGCGGTGAGCCGTTCGCCGGCGGCCTCCCGTTCAAGACGCCTTACAACTTCCTTGGCACGCTATATTCGACCAACATCACACCCGACGAAGAGACCGGCATCGGCCGCTGGAGCGAAGCGGAGTTCGTCAAGGCGATGCACACCGGCCAGGGTCCGAACCGGAGCTTCTTCCCCGCATTCCCGTACACCTCGTTCACCAAAGTCACCGAGGAGGATGCGAAGGCGATCTACGCATATCTGCGGACCGTGAAACCGGTGAAGGTGGAGCCGCCGGACAACAGCTTCATCTTCTCCTTCCGCTTCGGCATGAAAATCTGGAACGCGCTCTTTTTCGATGAAGGCCGCTTCGTGCCCGACAGCAGCCAGTCTGAAGAGTGGAACCGCGGCGCCTATCTGGTGAACGGCCTTGGCCATTGCAGCGCCTGCCACACTCCGCGCAACGTTTTCCTTGCGGAAAAGAGTGACCAGCATCTCTGGGGCGCGGTCCTGCCCGATGTCGTGGCCGAAGGCGAATACCGACCCTGGTTCGCGGTGAATCTGACGCAGACGAAGAACGGCGGTCTCGCCGCTTGGTCGGTGGAAGAGATGGTGAGGTACCTTCGCGGCGGCCACAACAGGTTTGGCGGTATATTCGGCCCCATGAATGAAGTGGTCGCCAACAGCCTGCGTCATTTGACGCCCGAAGACGCGCGCGCCATGGCTGTCTATCTCAAAAGCCTCCCGCCTGCGCCCGACACGCCCGCCATGCAGCCGGCGATGACGGAAGAGGAACGCACCGCGGCCGAAGCGCTATATAAAAAGCATTGCGAAGAGTGCCACGCGGCCTCGGGACGCGGCGGCTTCATGAAGGCGCCGCCCATTGCCGGTAGCGCTATTGCCCAGGGACGCGATCCGGCTTCGCTCATTAACATCATTCTATACGGCGCAGAGCCCGCCAAAGGGCTGAATCCGCCCGGGGCTTGGGAAACCATGCGGTCGTTCCGCGATCGCATGAACGACGAGGAAGTCGCCGCCGTCGTCAATTACGTGCGCTCGAGCTGGAACAACACCGGCTCCAGGGTGACTGCGCAGGACATTGCAAAACATAGGTGATGGGTGACGGAACGCGGGAGGTTTAGCTTCGGCGTTGTGCTGGCCGTGCTCGGGCTCGTCGTCGCCGACGCCCGCGCCGCCGAACCTCGCAACGATGAGGCCGTTGCCTACCGCCGGCACGTCATGCGCACCATGAGCGAGCAGGCCGCCGCGCTGGCCCTCGTTCTGCAGCAAAAGGCGCCGGCCGAGAATGCCGCAGTTCACGCGCGCGTCATCGCTCTCGGCGCGCAGACCGCGGTGAAAGCTTTTGAAGAGAAAGTTCCGGGCGGAGAAGCGCGGCCGGAGATTTGGCGCCGATGGGATGATTTTTCGAAACGCCTGACCGCGCTGTCAGAGGGCGCGAACGACCTTGCGAGCATTGCCGAGCGCGAGGGGCTTCCGGCGATGCAAGCCCGGGTCATGAACGTGCTCGGCGCCTGCAAGGCGTGCCACGACACCTACACGTTCCGACGCTAGTATCGACCTAGTGCGCTACGGGGTCCATCCGGGGGCGGGTCCTTGAATACAGCTATCGGTCTGTTGTCGCCGCTCGCGGTCGCGTTTGTGCTCGCCATGGCGCTGCACGTCTTCGCCAAGGAACGCGCCCCGCGCATCGCGCTCCTTCCCCTCGCGGCCGGCATTTTCGCCGGTTGGTTTTTTATCGTGCGGCCGGGGTGGGTGCCGGTCGATGACGTCCGCCGCGTCGCTCACATAGCCGTGGGCGCGTCGCTACTCGGTCTTGTGCTTGATGCCGTCAGGCCGCACCGGATTATTACGGCGATCCTCGTCGCCGTGTACCTTCTCGGCTGCGCTTTCGCATCTGTGACCGGCACGGTGCTCCCGGAAGGACCGATCGCCCTTTCGGCGGCCGTCCTCACCGGCGCATGGGCTGTCGTCGCGTTCCTCGTCCTTGCCCGCTTCGACGCGATGCGCGGGCGACCCCTGAGCCTATCGGTCCTCCTGACATTGGTTGCGATGGGTCTCGCTGTGCTTTCGGCCATAGGCCAGGACGCCCCACTCGCCGGGCTTTCCCTGGTCCTTACCGCCGCGCTCGCGGGCATATTGATCTTTGTGATCCTTACCGGGACCTCTATCACCGACGGGATGGTCCTCATCGCCGGGGCGCCCATGCTGGGTATCGTCTGGGCCCTGGCACAGAGGCACCCTGATATGCGCCTTGCACTGCTGTGCCTGCCGCTGGTCCTGTTCGCCGAGGCCACTGCGTTGCGCGTGCCGCTGCCCGCGGCCCGGATCAGCGCGATGCTGTATCCTTTAATTCTGGCGGCCTTGGTCAGCCTGCCCCTGGGTCTGGCGGCGCTTATCGCTTTTGTAACCTCTGTTCCGTAGGGTTGCCGGACATAACGTGAAAACAGGCCCGTTTTCGAGGAAAAAGGCCTTATTTCCGCCACGGTCGGTTGCATGACTTAAGGCGATCCCTTAAACACGGTTAAGACGTTCGAAGAGGGGCACGAAAGTGGATTTTTCCTTAGAGCGGCCCACATCCCACGTAGATGAAGTCCCTGCACGCAAGGGGCTGAGCCGCCCCGTGATCGCCGCGCTGATCGGCGTCGTGATCGTGGCCGCGGCCCTCGTGTTCAACTTCACGCTGCAAGGGCCGCTCCAGTTCGGCGGTAAGCCGACACTGAACACGGGCGCGGGGGCTCCGTCCTTCGACGTCGTCCGCATCGATCCCAAAGGCAATATGGTCATGGCCGGCCGCGCGCTCGCGGGCGCGACCGTGATCATCATGGACGGCGAGAAGGAGATTGGCCGCGTCACCGCCGATGGTCGCGGCGAGTGGATCTATATTCCCGAAACGCCGGTTTCTCCCGGTACCCGCCAATTCTCGCTGAAGTCGACCGACGACAAGGGCGAGGACGTCTACTCGCAAAATGTCGTCGTGATGTCCGTACCGGAGCGCGATGGCGAGATCTTGATCGTCGAGCAGTCGCGCGCCGGTGGGCGCAGTCGCGTGTTGCAGGGACCCACGGCGCCCGCAGGCGCCGATGCGCTCACGATCGAGACGGTGGATTACAACGCGCAGGGCAAATTCACCCTGAGCGGCAAAGCCGATCCGAGCAGCACGATTCAGATCTATATGGACAACAAGTTCATCGGTCGCGCCACGGCGGACGAGAACGGTTATTGGCAGGTTCAGCCCGAAGGTGTGGCCACCGCCGGCAAGCACGTCATCCGCGCCGACCAGATCGGCGCCAACAACAACGTGATGGCCCGCGTCGAAGTGCCCTTCGCGCTGGATGCCAGCCAGCTTCAGATGATGGCCGGCGAGATCACGGTGATCCGCGGCACCAGCCTGTGGCGCATCGCGCGCCGGGCCTACGGCGCAGGCATCAACTACACGCTGATCTATGAAGCCAATAAGGATCAGATCAAGGATCCGAACCTGATCTATCCGGGCCAGGTCTTCAGTCTGCCGGCGAAGGAACGCGGCTAGCCTTTACCGCGTTGTCGAAGGACCGGCTTTACGAGTCAATGCTTGCGCAAATCGAGTTCGCTTCCCGCGGGAAGTGCGGGAAACTCGCGCGCCGTGGCTTCATTTTTATTTTCCGGGTGGTATGACTAACGCTGCCGCGCCTGCGGCCAACAGGAGACCCGGGACGTTATGACTGATGTGACTGAAAAAATCGTATCCACCGAGCTCGGCTGGCGCGACTACCTGCTGCCGCCTTTGCATCCGGAAGGTCCCGGCTTCGTGGCGATTTTCGCCGTTGCCGCCTTCGTCCTCTATCTGATTTGGGAACCCCTCGGTCTTATCGGCCTGGCTCTGACGATTTGGTGTTTCTACTTCTTCCGCGACCCCGACCGCGTCACGCCGATCCGCTCAGGCCTTGTCATCAGCCCGGCCGATGGCGTGGTGCAGATGATCGGACCTGCGGCCCTGCCGCCGGAACTCGGCATGGGAACCGACCGCGTCATGCGCGTCAGCGTGTTCATGAGCGTCTTCGACTGCCATGTGAACCGCGCGCCGATCGCCGGCACGGTCGTGAAGGAAGAGTACACGCCGGGAAAATTCTTTAACGCCACCCTGGACAAAGCCAGCCAGGACAACGAGCGCCAATCGCTGCTCATCCGTACCGGCGACGGCAAGCACTTCGGCGTCGTCCAAATCGCCGGCCTTGTTGCGCGGCGTATCCGCTGCGACGTACGCGAAGGTCAGGAACTCCTGACCGGCCAGCGCTTCGGGATGATCCGCTTCGGCTCGCGCCTCGATGTCTACTTGCCTCCCGGCGTCGTCCCGCTTGTGGCGGTCGGCCAAAAGGCGGTCGCGGGCGAGACCGTGATCGCCGATGCTGAATCGAGCGAGCCCCAGAGGGCGGGAGAGATCCGCTGATGAGCGATCCCCTCCAGGATCCCGTTCCCCTGGTGGAGGACACCGAACGTCCGGCCCAGGGCCGTTTCAAAGTGCGCGGACGCGCCGCACGCAAATTGAGCAGTCTCTCGTTCAATCGCATCGTTCCCAACATGCTGACGCTGGTGGCGCTGTGCGCGGGCCTCACCGCCATCCGCTACGGATTCGCCGGGCTTTGGGACCGCGCTGTTGTGGCCATCCTGATCGCGGCGATGTTGGACGGCGTCGACGGCCGGATTGCGCGGTTATTGAAGGGGACCAGCAAGTTCGGAGCGGAACTCGATTCCCTCGCCGACGCGATCAATTTCGGCGTCGCCCCCGCGCTCGTCATGTTTTTGTGGGCGATGCACGACGCCGGCGGCATCGGCTGGGCCGTTTGTCTCTTGCACGCGATTTGCACGGTCCTGCGCCTCGCGCGCTTCAACACCATGGTCGGGCAGGATCTGCCTCATTGGGCGCACAACTACTTCACCGGCGTGCCGTCGCCTGGCGGCGCCGGGATCGCCATCCTGCCGCTGATCTTCTGGCTCCTCACGGAAGAACGCATTTTCCAGCACTGGGCTGTGGCGGGCATTTTCCTCATCGCTTCTGCGGTTCTGATGGTCAGCCGCGTGCCGGTCTATTCAGGCAAGCATGTACGGCTGAAGCCGCAATTGGTCGTGCCGCTGATGGTGCTTGTGGCTGTGATCGCGGCGCTGTTGGTCACGGAACCCTGGGCGACCCTCAGCTTCATCGGCCTCGTGTATATCGCGCTGATTCCAATGAGCGTCTGGTCATATAAGCGCCTCGAACGCGGCGAAGCCGCCAAGGGCGGGCATCCGACGGCGAACGTCGCCTAGCGCCTGAATCCGGACCGGCGTCCGGTCGGTCGGCCGCTCTTCGTCTTCGGGTGTCGTATCGCCTTGCGCAGGGCTTGCTGGCTCGGCAGTGCCGACGGCTCGGCCGCGGCTTGGAGCCCTTCACTTTCGCCGATCGCCTCCCGCTCGCCGCCGTATTCCAGTTCCAAAGCTTCGAGGCGCCTGATCTCGTCGCGCAGGCGCGCCGCCTCCTCGAACTCGAGATCCGCGGCCGCGGCTTTCATCTTTGCTTCCAGATCGTCGATCGTGGCGCGCAGATTGTGGCCGATGAGGTGAGGCTCTTCGGCAAGGCCCGTATCGACCGTCACCCGATCCTGCTCGTAGACGCTCTCCAGCACGTCGGAAATGCGTGAGCGCACGGTCTCGGGCGTGATGCCGTTGGCGGCATTGAAGGCCTGCTGCTTCTCGCGGCGGCGGTTGGTTTCGCCGATGGCCTTCTCCAGCGACTCCGTCATGCGATCGGCGTACAGAATCACGCGGCCTTCCACGTTACGCGCCGCACGGCCGATGGTCTGGATCAGCGAGCGTTCGGAGCGCAGGAAACCTTCCTTGTCGGCGTCGAGAATGGCGACGAGGCCGCACTCGGGGATGTCCAGGCCTTCGCGCAAAAGGTTGATTCCGACCAGCACGTCAAACGCGCCGAGCCGCAAATCGCGAATGATTTCGATGCGCTCCAGCGTTTCGATATCCGAGTGCATGTAGCGGACACGGATCCCGTTTTCATGGAAGTACTCGGTCAGGTCCTCGGCCATGCGCTTGGTGAGGGTGGTCACGAGGACGCGCATGCCGCGTGCCGCCACCGCTTTGACTTCACCCAGCAAATCGTCGACCTGTTTTTCCGCGGGCCGCACGATGCAGACCGGATCGATCAGGCCCGTCGGCCGGATCACCTGCTCGGTGAACACGCCTCCGGTGCGTTCCATTTCCCAAGGGCCGGGCGTTGCCGACACAAAGACCGTCTCCGGACGCATGCGCTCCCACTCTTCGAACTTCAGGGGGCGGTTGTCGGTGCACGACGGCAGGCGAAAGCCATACTCCGCAAGGGTCGATTTCCGATTGTAGTCGCCGCGGAACATGGCGCCGATCTGCGGCACCGCGACATGGCTTTCGTCGACGAACAGAAGCGCGTCTTCGGGAAGATATTCGAACAGCGTCGGTGGCGGTTCGCCCGGCGCCCGCCCGGTCAGGAAGCGCGAATAGTTTTCGATGCTTTTGCAGTGGCCCGTGGTCTCGAGCATCTCGAGATCGAACATCGTGCGCTGCTCGAGCCGCTGGGCTTCGAGCAGCTTTCCCTGGGCGTTGAATTCGGCCAGGCGCTCCTTGAGCTCGGCCTTGATGCCCTTGATCGCCTGCGAAAGGGCCGGCCGCGGCGTGACATAGTGGCTCTTCGGATAAACCACCTCGTCGAGCAGGTTCGCGGTCTTCTCCCCGGTCAGCGGATCGAACTCATGGATGAATTCAATGTCGTCGCCGAACAGCGACACGCGCCAGGCGCGGTCTTCGTAGTGCGCCGGAAAGATCTCGACCACGTCCCCGCGCACGCGGAATGTGCCGCGGTGGAAGTCGGCGTCGTTTCTCTTGTATTGCAGTGCGACCAGCTGTTTGACGAGCTCGGCGCGCGGCAGCGTTGCACCGGCTTTCAAGGGAATCGTCATCTTGGAGTAGGATTCCACGGCGCCGATACCGTAGAGGCAGCTCACCGAGGCGACGATAATGACGTCGCGCCGTTCCAGGATCGAACGCGTCGCGGCGTGGCGCATACGGTCGATCTGTTCGTTGATGCTGGAATCTTTTTCGATATACGTGTCCGTGCGCGGCACGTAGGCTTCCGGCTGGTAGTAGTCGTAATACGACACGAAATATTCGACCGCATTCTCCGGGAAGAACGCTTTCATCTCGCCGTAAAGCTGCGCCGCCAGGGTCTTGTTCGGCGCCAGGATCAGCGCCGGCCGTCCCGTGTGTGCGATCACATGCGCCATCGTGAACGTCTTGCCTGAACCGGTCACGCCGAGCAGCACCTGGTCGCGCTCGTGGGCTTGCAGCCCCTCGATCAGTTCTGCGATCGCACGCGGCTGGTCGCCGGCGGGCGTGAAGTCGCTTTTCAGCTTGTACGCGGCGCGCGGGCCGGCAGGTGGTTTCGCATAAAGGGGAACGGCGACGGACATGAGGCTCGGACTGGAAGGACGCTTGGGCAGCCATCATACATAGGGTCACGCTGGTCCGCCTGCCACCTTTTCCCCGGCGTATTTGGCGTCTAACGTGACGATATGACGCAAGAATTCGAACAGGGCGTGGCCTTGGCGCGCCAGGGTCGCCTCGCGGAGGCCGAGGCGCTTTTCATCAAAGTGTCGGCAGCCGAGCCCCACAACTACGCGGCGCACCGTATGCTCGCGCTCGTGCGCTACCAGCAAGGGCGGTTTCCGCCGGCGCTGGAGGCCATCGATGCAGCGAACGCGGCCAACCCCGCAGCCGCCGAGCCTTGGGTGTTGCGCGGTGCGATCTTGCACCGGATGGAACGCCGCGATGAGGCGATCGCGAGCCTCGACAAGGCAACCTCCCTCGATCCCCGCGATCCGCGCGCGTGGTACAACCGCGGTGTCGTGCTCGGCGAATGTGGGCGCTTCGACCAAGCGGTCGCAAGCTTCGATCAGGCCCTCGCGATCCAGGAAAACCCCGAGGTATGGACGACCCGCGCCGGCGCTCTCCTGAACCTGAAGCGCCCCGCTGACGCTCTCGCGTCCGCCAACCGGGCGCTTGAGCTCGCGCCCCACTACATCCCGGCGCTGTGCAATCGCGGGATGGCCCATGCCGACCTCAAACATCTTCGGGAAGCCGTTGCGGACCTCGATCACGCGCTGGCCCATGCGCCGGCCATGGCCGAGGCCTGGGTCAACCGCGGCACCGTTCTTTACGAGTTGGAGGAGTTCGCCGAGGCGCTCGCGAGCTACGACCGCGCCTTGCAGCTGCAGGCCGACAACCGGGCGGCGTGGGTGAATCGCGGTGATGTGCTGCTTGCCTTGAAGCGCTACGCGGAAGCACTCGAAAATTTCGACCGCGCGCGCGAGCTGGCGCCCGGCGCGGCCGTCTCCGTCAAACGCGCCGCGACGTTCAATTACTTGAACCGGCTGCCCGAAGCTCTCGCCGCCGCGGATGAGGCTTTGGGGTCGCGCGGCGACTATGGCGAAGCGCACGAGATGCGGGGCCGCGTCCTGCTGGAGATGCACCGCATTGAAGAAGGGCTCGAGGCGCTGCGCCGCAGCGGCGAAAACGCACTGCAGCCCGGCGAAGACAGTGAATCCGTTCAACGTCATGAGGCGGAGCTGCGCGATCATCTTCGCACGCATGCCGTCGAGGCCGGCGAACGTATGTCAGGGCCTGTCGTGAATTGCGAAAATGCTGAGGTTGTCGCCCGCGATTGGGCCACGAAACGCCCGCAGATCGTGGTCGTCGACAATTTGCTCACTGCTGAAGGACTCGCCGCGCTGCGCCGTTTCTGTTGGACGCGCGACATGTGGAAACGGGCCTACCCGGGCGGCTACCTCGGCGCACTGCCCCAGACCGGTTTCGCCGCGCCCCTGCTCGCGCAGCTAGCCGAAGAGTTGCGCGCCGTCTTTCCCACGGTGATCGGCGATCACGGCCTGCGACTTCTTTGGGGGTTCAAGTACGACAGTTCCCTGAAAGGGATCGGCATTCACGCCGATCAGGCGGCCGTGAACGTCAACTTCTGGATCACGCCGGATGACGCAAACCTCGATCCCGCCGGTGGCGGACTCAAGATCTGGAGCGCAACCGCGCCGCTCGGATGGAATCCGGAGGTCTATAATCGCGACGAAGCGCGGATCCGCGCCTTTCTGAAGGACGCGGGCGCGACCTCCATCACCGTTCCCTACCGCGCCAATCGCGCCGTGATCTTCGATTCAGACCTGTTTCACGAAACCGACGCCTTCAGCTTCAAGGACGGTTACCTCAACCGGCGCATGAACCTGACGCTGCTCTTTGGCCGCAGAAATGCCCATGGAACCTGAATAAGTCGACGGTTGCGGGCGGAGGCCAGGGGACGGTAGGTTACGGCCCCTTTCACAAGAGGAGCCGCACGTGTCGATTCTCGCCCAGCGCCTGTCCGCCATTAAGCCGTCGCCGACCATCGCGGTGACCACCAAAGCGGCGGAACTGAAAGCGCAGGGCCTGGACGTCATCGGGCTCGGCGCGGGCGAGCCCGACTTCGATACGCCCGACCACGTCAAGGCGGCCGGCAAGGCGGCGATCGATCGCGGGGAAACCAAGTACACCCCGCCGCAGGGCACGCCGGCGCTGCGCAAGGCCATCGTCGCGAAGTTCAAGCGCGAGAACGGCCTCGATTATAAGCCGGAGCAGGTCACCGTCGGCGTCGGCGGCAAGCAGGTGATCTTCAACGCTTTCCTCGCCACTGTGCAGGAAGGCGATGAGGTCATCGTGCCGGCGCCCTACTGGGTCAGCTACCCCGACATCGCGCTGCTTTTCGGCGGCAAGCCCGTCTATGTCACCTGCGGCGAAAACGCCCGCTTCAAGCTCTCGCCTGAAGCCTTGGCCGGCGCGATCACGCCCAAGACCAAGTGGCTGATCCTCAATTCGCCCAGCAATCCGACGGGCGCGGCCTATACGCGCGACGAGCTGCGCGCGCTTGCCGATGTACTGCTCAAGCATCCGCACGTCTGGATCATGACGGACGACATCTATGAGCATCTCACCTACGACGGCTTCAAGTTCGCAACCTTGTGCGAAGTCGAACCGAAGCTCCTCGACCGCACGTTGACGCTCAACGGCGTCTCGAAGGCCTATTCCATGACCGGCTGGCGCATGGGCTACGCTTGCGGTCCGATCGAGCTCATCAAGGCGATGAACATGATCCAGTCGCAAAGCGCCAGCCATCCGAGTTCGATCACTCAGGCGGCCACCATTGCCGCCCTGGATGGCGGCTTGGATTTCTTGAAGCCGCGCAACGACGCTTTCAAGCAGCGCCGCGACATGGTCGTGAAGATGTTGAATGAGGCAAAGGGCATTACCTGCCAGACGCCGGAAGGCGCCTTCTACGTTTACCCGTCGTGCGCGGGCGTGATCGGTAAGACGACGCCGAAGGGGCGCAAACTGAACACGGATACCGATTTCGTCGAGGCGCTTTTGGAGGAGGCCCTGGTGGCGGCGGTGCAGGGAACCGCTTTCGGCCTTTCGCCCTATTTCCGCATCTCCTACGCCACCTCCACCGAAGCCCTCACGAAGGCCTGCACCCGCATCCAGGATTTCTGCGCCGCCCTCAAATAACAGGGACATCGCGGCCGCCGCGGCGGCCACGAGCCTGTCGCGCCCGGCGCGATGCTGGCGCTGGGCCGCCTTTCTCCAAACGATCGCCCACGACACGGATCCTGCGCGGCACGGTCCGCGGAGGGTTTGCGCGCGCTGCGGCGCGCAGCCGCACCGGGGGCACGAGGCGGAGAGCAAAAGAGCAAGACCGGTTTCAGCCGAGCGGGGCCTAAAAGTTTCGGCCCTGAAGGGGGAGGACCTTCAGGGCCGATTGATTTTACGTCCGGAGACGGGTCTTTCGACCATCTGCGGCTCCCGGGGGAGGACCGGTTACCGCGGATCTGCAGTGTTTGCTGCGATGCAAAAAATCTAGCCGCGACCCGCGCCTTGGACCACCTCTAAATTCGGGTGTGCCCTATGCATGCTGTGCATGGCTAACTATTTAGGAAAAATGACTTTTTGGCGTCGGCTAGCCGGCCGAGCGCGTCTCGTCCGGCGTATTCTGCGCGACAACTCGCAACTGCGATTTTGCCTTCGCCATTTCACGCACGAGAAAATCTCTAAAGACCGCCACGCGCGCGGACTGCCGCAGCTCTTCGGGGTATACGAAATAGGCCTCGATGGGCGGCCCCTCGACCCCGGGAAGCACCTGAACCAGGCCGCGGCCCTCCTGCAGGAAATACTCCGGCAACGCGCCGATCCCGATGCCGGCCTTCACCGCGCGGTAGATGCCGTAGATGTTGTTCACCTTCAGCGTGGCGTGCGCGGTGATTCCTTTTTCGCGCAGGATTTCCGGTAGCCAGTTGATGGTGCGCACCGGTGCGACGCCTTCGCCGAACAGCACGAGATCGTGGTTGCGCAGATCGTCGAGAGAGGCGGGCGCGCCGCGGTCTTTCAGATAGTCCGCCGACGCGTAGAGATTGGCGCGCAGGGCGCCGACGTGACGTTGGATCAAATCCGGTTGGGTCGGCTCGTTGAACCGGATCGCAACATCGGCTTCGCGCATCGCAAGATCGAGTTCGCGATCGTCCAGCCGCAGCATCACTTCGATGCCCGGGTAATTTCTGATGAATTCTTTGAGGCGGCTCGTCAGCCACACCGATCCGAAGGCGACGGTGGTGGTGACGCGCAATACACCCTCGGTGCTTTCCTTGGTCTCCGTCAGAAGGCTTTCGACGCTGTTCAGCTTGGCGAATACGTCGTGCACGGTCTTGTAGAGAAGATCGCCCTGTTCGGTGAGGATCAGCCCGCGCGCGTGGCGGTGGAACAGGCTGACGCCGAGCGATTCCTCCAGCGCGCTGATCTGACGGCTGACCGCCGACTGCGACAGGTTCAGGGTCTCGCTCGCGTGCGTGAAGCTGCCGGCTTCCGCGACGGCGTGGAAGACACGCAGTTTGTCCCAGTCGAGACGGCTGTTTTGACGCTGTGGCACTTGAGATCCTTTCCGCGCGTCTGGCGCGTCCAGCAACCTTTGAACCGGGCCCTGATCGTTCGGTGGGCCGCGGGTACCAACGAATCTCAGTGGCCGGCGCCGCCCGCCAGGAAGCGGTCGGCTTCCAGCGCGGCCATGCAGCCGGTGCCGGCGGCGGTCACCGCCTGGCGATAGACGTGATCCTGCACGTCGCCGGCTGCGAACACGCCGGGAATGTTCGTCCGCGTCGAATCGGCCTTGGTGACGAGATAGCCGTTCTCGTCCATGTCGAGCACGCCCTTGAACAGTTCAGTGTTGGGCGTATGGCCGATGGCGACGAACAAGCCGTCGATCTTCAGCTCCTGCATCGCGCCGGACTTGAGATTGCGCACGCGCGCACCGGTGACGCCGGGCGGCGCGTCCTTGCCGATCACTTCATCGACCGCCGAATCCCAGATCACTTGGATCTTGGGATGATCGAACAGGCGTTTCTGAAGGATCTTCTCGGCGCGCAGCGAATCGCGCCGGTGAATCAGCGTGACCTTGGTCGCATGATTGGTCAGGTACAGGGCTTCCTCGACCGCGGTGTTGCCGCCGCCCACCACCGCGACTTCCTTGCCGCGGAAAAAGAACCCATCGCATGTGGCGCAGGCCGAGACGCCAAAGCCCTGAAACTTTTTCTCGGATGGCAGGCCGAGCCAGCGGGCCGATGCGCCGGTTGAGATAATGAGCGAGTCGCAGGTGAAGGTATCGCCGGAATCCCCCGCCAGGGTGAACGGGCGTTTGCTGAAGTCGATCTTAACGATGGTATCGCTGACCATGCGCGCGCCGACATGCTCGGCCTGCTTCTGCATCTGCTCCATCAGCCAGGGGCCCTGGATGACGTCCGGGAAGCCCGGATAGTTCTCGACGTCGGTGGTGATGGTCATCTGGCCGCCCGGCTGCATGCCGGCCACGACCACCGGCGAAAGGTTGGCGCGCGCGGCGTAGATCGCGGCCGTGAGGCCGGCGGGACCGGAGCCGAGGATCAGAACTTTGGTATGAGTATTTGTCATAGCTAGAACGGCGCCTCGGCGGCGGAAAACGGCTTTGCGGTGCAGCAAAATAAGGGCTGACAGATATACGGGCGTGGTCCTGCGGGCGCAAGGCCGGGCAGGTTCGCCTGCGCGCCAAGCATAACTCGCGGCGCGTGCCCTATGGGAGTTGCGTCAGGGGCGGATTCTTTATAACAATATTTCGCGGCGCCGCGGAGGGACGCCGCCGTCGCATGACGATACTGGGGGATGGATGCAACGCGTAAAGCTCGATCGGATCGACCGGCAGATCCTGTCCGATCTGCAGGCCGATGGCCGCATGACCAATGTGGAGCTGGCGCACCGCGCCGGGATCTCCGCCCCGCCCTGCCTGCGGCGCGTCCGGGCGCTCGAACAGGCCGGCTATATCAAGGGTTACCATGCCCAGCTGGACCAGGCGCAGCTTGGCTATGCGGTCACGGTTTTCGCCCACGTCGGCCTTAACAGCCAGGCGGAAGCCGACCTGTCGGCGTTCGAAGCCCTGGTCAAGGAATGGCCGGAGGTGCGCGAGTGCCACATGCTCGCCGGCGAGACCGACTTTCTCCTGCGCATCGTCGCCAAGGACTGGGACGCCTACCAAAAGTTCGTCACGGAAAAGCTGACCGCCGCGCCGAAGGTCGCCCACGTGAAGTCGGCGCTGAATATCCGCAGCGCCAAGAACCTGCCCGGCGTGCCGATCGCGGTGGACGGCGACAAACCGGCCCAGCCGCCGCTGACCGTGCCGGCCGGGCTGGGGACGTAAACGCTGTCGCCTTACCGCCGCAAGGATGACGCCGCGGAGTGCAGCCTCATTTGAACTTTACGCTCAAGACTTCATAGCCCTTCGCGCCGCCGGGTGCGGTGACCTCGGCGGTATCGCCGATGGTCTTGCCGATCAGGGCGCGGCCCAAGGGCGACTGCACCGAGATCTTGTTCTTCTTGAGGTCCGCTTCGTACGGGCCGACAAGCTGATAGGTGATCTCCTCGTCGGTATCGACGTCGGCGACGGTCACCGAGGCCCCGAAGCGCACCGTCTTGCCGGACAGCTTGGTGACATCGATCACATCGGCGCGGCTGATGATGTCCTCGAGCTCGCTGATGCGGCCTTCGATGAAGCTCTGGCGCTCGCGCGCGGCGTGATATTCGGCGTTTTCCGAAAGGTCGCCGTGCTCGCGCGCTTCGGAGATCTGCTTGATCACCGCATGGCGTTCCACGGCCTTGAGCTGCTGCAGCTCGGCCTTCAACGGCTCCAAACCTTCCGCCGTCATTGGAATCTTTTCCATGACGTATCCTCGTCCACAAGAAATAGAACAGCCCACGCCAGGGTGGCGAGGGCTCCGGGCCTAACAGTCAGGATTGTCCACTAGCGACTAAAATAGGATTGCAGGGGGGCAACATCAAGAGCCCCGTCCTTGAGGGCGCCGATGGCCGTGGCCGCCGCTTCACCGCCCGATAAGGTCGTGAAATGACAAATATTGCGGGTTAGAGCGGTTCTACGGATGGTAAAGCTGTCCTTGAGGGACTGCGCCCCCTCGGTCGTGTTGATCACCATCTGGACGTTGCCCGAGATCATTTCATCCACGCAGTGGGGGCGGCCCTCGGCCACCTTGTTCACGACCACGGCCGGGATGCCGTGGTTCGTCAGCGTCTCTTGGGTCCCGCGCGTGGCAATCACCTTGAAACCCAGGGCTACGAGCCGCCGGGCGAGGTTCACCGCCAGCTCCTTGTCGCGCTCGCGTACGGAAAGGAACGCCGTCCCGGAGGATGGCAGGGCCACGCCCGCGCCCAGCTGGGCTTTGGCGTAGGCCCGCGGGAAGTCGGCGTCCAAGCCCATCACCTCGCCGGTCGACTTCATCTCCGGTCCGAGCACGATGTCGACGCCCGGGAAGCGGTTGAACGGGAATACCGCTTCTTTCACCGCCACGTGTCTCGGCGGCGCGGCTTCCTTGCCGCCGCCAAGACCGAAGTCGGCGAGGCTCGCACCGGCCATGATGCGCGCCGCGATCTTCGCCACCGGTACGCCCGTGGCCTTGGCTACGAAAGGCACGGTGCGGCTGGCGCGCGGGTTGACCTCGAGGATGTAGACGACCCCGTCCTTCACCGCATACTGCACATTCATCAGGCCGACGACCTTCAGCGCAAGCGCGAGGGATACGGTCTGGCGCCTGATGTCGGCGACGATCTCCTTGGGCAAGGTATGCGGCGGCAGGGCACAGGCGCTGTCGCCCGAATGGATGCCCGCTTCCTCGATATGCTCCATGATGCCGGCGATATAGACGTCCTTGCCGTCGGCGAGCGCGTCGACATCGACCTCGATCGCATTCGAGAGATAGGAATCGATCAGCAGCGGATTGTCGCCCGTGGCCTTGATGGCGGAGCGGATGTATTCGGCCACGCCCGCTTCGTCATAGACAATTCGCATCGCCCGGCCGCCGAGCACGTAAGACGGACGGATGACGACGGGATAGCCGATCCGGTTCGCCACCGCGGTCGCTTCGGGAGCGCTGCGCGCCGTGCCGTTGGCGGGTTGACGCAGCTTCAGGTCCTCGAGCAGGCGTTGGAACCGCTCGCGGTCCTCAGCGAGATCGATGGCGTTGGGCGAGGTGCCGAGGATCGGAATGCCCGCGGCTTCCAGCGCATGCGAAAGCTTCAGCGGCGTCTGCCCGCCGAGTTGTACGATCACACCGAGGACTTTCCCGTTCTTCTGCTCGGTGGTGATAAGTTCAATTACGTCTTCGGCGGTCAGCGGCTCGAAGTAAAGACGGCTCGACGTGTCGTAGTCGGTCGAGACGGTTTCGGGATTGCAATTGACCATGATGGTCTCGAAGCCGGCGTCCCTGAGGGCGAACGCGGCGTGCACGCAGCAATAGTCGAATTCGATCCCCTGGCCGATGCGGTTGGGACCGCCGCCGAGAATCACGACCTTGTCGCGCGCGCTCGGCTCGGCCTCGCATTCGGCCGCGTTCAGTCCATCGCCCTCGTAGCAGGAATACATATACGGCGTCGGCGAGGCGAATTCGGCGGCGCAGGTGTCGATGCGCTTATAGACCGGCCGCACATCGAGCTTGCGGCGCAGCTTCATCACGTCCGCCGCAGTCTTGCCGGACAGCTCGGCGAGCCGCGCATCCGAGAAGCCCATTTTCTTGAGCCGCAGCATGCCCTGGCGCTCGGACGGCAGGCCTTTTGCGCGCACGCCGGCTTCCGCGTCCACGATCGTTCTCAGCTGGCGCACGAACCATGGATCGAAGCGTGTCACGCGGCAGATTTCCTCGATGCTCATGGCCGCGCGCAAGGCCTGCGCCGCCACCAGCAGCCGGTCCGGGCGCGCCTTGGTCATCGCCAGGCGTAACGCATCCTTGTCCATGGTCGGCACGCCGCTGTCGTCGAGCGAGATTTCATTCAGCCCGGTGAGACCGGTCTCCAGCGAGCGCAGGCCCTTCTGCAGGCTCTCGGCGAAGGTCCGGCCGACCGACATCGCTTCGCCGACGGACTTCATGCTGGTGGAAAGCAAGGGGTCGGCGTCCGGGAATTTTTCGAAAGTGAAGCGCGGGATCTTCGTCACCACATAGTCGATGGTCGGCTCGAAGGAGGCCGGCGTCGCCTTGGTGATGTCGTTGGTCAGCTCGTCGAGCGTGTAGCCCACGGCGAGCTTGGCGGCGATCTTGGCGATGGGGAAGCCGGTCGCTTTCGACGCAAGGGCCGAAGAGCGCGAAACGCGCGGGTTCATCTCGATCACGACCATGCGCCCGTTCTCGGGATTGATCGCGAACTGCACGTTCGATCCGCCGGTGTCGACGCCGATCTCGCGTAGGCAGGCGATCGAGGCGTTGCGCATGATCTGATATTCTTTGTCGGTCAGCGTCAGCGCCGGCGCGACGGTGATCGAATCGCCGGTATGCACGCCCATCGGATCGACGTTCTCGATGGAACAGATGATGATGCAGTTGTCCGCTTTGTCGCGGACGACTTCCATCTCGTATTCCTTCCAGCCCAGCACCGACTCTTCCACCAGCACCGTGCCGACCGGAGACGCGGCAAGGCTGGTGCCGACGATATGCTCGAACTCTTCGGTATTATAGGCGATGCCGCCGCCTTCGCCCCCAAGGGTGAACGACGGGCGCATGATCGCCGGCAGGCCCACGTGCTTCAGCGCTTCGCGCGCTTCCTCCAGGCTCTTCACCATCTGGCTGCGCGGGCTTTCGAGGCCGATCTTGCTCATCGCGTCGCGGAACAGCTCGCGGTCCTCGGCCTTCATGATCACGTCGCGCTTGGCGGCGATCATCTCCACCCCGAACTTCGCCAGCACTCCCGTATCGGCCAGCTTCATCGCCGTGTTGAGCGCGGTCTGGCCGCCCATGGTCGGCAGCAGCGCGTCGGGACGTTCCTTCTCGATGATCCTCGCCACCATCGCCGGCGTGATCGGCTCGATGTAGGTGGCATCGGCCATCTCCGGGTCGGTCATGATGGTGGCGGGGTTCGAGTTCACCAGAATGACGCGGTAGCCTTCCTCGCGTAGCGCCTTGCACGCCTGCGCGCCCGAGTAGTCGAATTCGCACGCCTGGCCGATGACGATCGGCCCGGCGCCGATGATCATGATGCTCTTGATGTCGGTGCGCTTCGGCATCGGCTCACTTCGCCTTCTTCTGATCGGCCATCAGCTTGGTGAAGCGATGGAACAGGTAATGGCTGTCTTGCGGGCCGGGTGAGGCCTCGGGATGGTACTGCACGCTGAACACCGGCTTATCGGTCGCCCGCATGCCTTCGACGATGCCGTCGAACAGGCTCTTGTGCGTCTCGATCACGGTCTTGGGCAGCGTCGCGCGGTCGACGCAGAAACCGTGGTTCTGCGAGGTGATCTCGACCTTTCCCGTCTCCAGATCCTTCACCGGCTGATTGGCGCCGCGATGACCGAGCGGCAGCTTGTAGGTTTTCGCGCCGAAGGCCAGCGCGAGCAATTGATGGCCGAGGCATATCCCGAACACCGGCTTGCCGGTGTCGATGATTTTCTGAATCACCGGCACGGCGTATTCACCCGTCGCGGCCGGGTCGCCGGGACCGTTGGAGAGGAACACGCCGTCCGGGTTGTGGCGCAGGATGTCTTCGGCGCTCGCGGTCGCCGGCACGACCGTCACCTTGCAGCCGGCGTCGGCGAGACAGCGCAGGATCGCGCGCTTGGCGCCGTAGTCGACCGCGACCACGTTGAACTCCGGCTTGCGGCCGTCCTTCTCGAGATCGCCGTAGCCTTTCTCCCGGTCCCACAGTGTGCCGGTCCAGGTGTAGGTCTGGCGGCAACTGACTTCCTTGGCGAGGTCCATGCCGTTGAGGCCGGGCCAGGCCTTCGCCTTTTCCTTCAGCGCATCCAAATCGAACTTGCCCGACGGGTCGTGGCAGATGACGCCGTTGGGCGCGCCCTTGGTGCGGATCCGCCGCGTCAGGCGGCGCGTATCGACGCCCGCCATGCCCGGCAAGTCGTTCGACTTCAGCCACGTGTCGAGATGCGAGGTGGCGCGGTAGTTCGACGGATCGGTGATGTCCTCGCGCAGGATGCATCCGCGGGCGGCCGGCGTCATGCTTTCCAGGTCGTCCGGATTGACTCCGACGTTGCCGATGTGAGGAAAGGTGAAGGTGATGATCTGGCCCGCGTAGGACGGGTCGGTCATGACTTCCTGGTAGCCGGTGATGCTGGTGTTGAACACCACTTCGCCGACCTTCGAGCCGGCGGCGCCGATTCCGCGCCCCCAAATGACCTCACCGTCGTCGAGAACGAGAACGGCCGTGGCACCGGAGGGTTGTTTCATCGGTCGGGTCAACTCGTCTTCAGGTTTGCGCTCATCTTTGCGCCCTTCCGAGTTAACGGAGGGACGGTGCGAAAGGTCGTTCGTTGTTTGGATGGCGCGCGCGGGCCGCGAAAACGCACGCTATCTGTCGCGGTGTAAGCAAAGCGACCCAGTGAGTCAAGGGCTTGGGGCTTACACGGTTTCGAGAGGCTGTTGAAATCTATTCCTAGGTCGAAAACGCCGCGAAAATTTTGCCATGGCGGCGCGAATCCGTTACGCTGACTCTTTCCCGCAACGCTAACACTGAGCTTTTGTCATGCTGCGCACCCGTTTGAACGATGCGTTAAAGGACTCCCTGCGCGCCAAGGAGGAACGCAAGGTCGGCACCATCCGCCTGATTCTCGCCGCCTTGAAGCTGAAGGACATCGAGGCGCGTCCGTCGGGCAATACCGGCGGCATCGGCGAGCCGGAAATTCTTCAGATGATGAACGGCATGATCAAACAGCGCCGCGAAAGCATCGAGATGTACGAGAAGGGCGGCCGGCCCGAGCTCGCGAAGGCCGAAGCCGAGGAGATCGAGATCATCCAAAGCTTCATGCCCAAGCAGATGGACGAGGCCGAAGTCGCCGCGGCGGTGAAGGAGGCGGTCGCCGCCTCCGGCGCCACCACGGTCAAGGATATGGGCAAGGTGATGGCGGTGCTGAAAGACAAGTACACCGGCAAGATGGACTTCTCGAAAGTATCAGGCGTCGTAAAGCAGCAGCTTGGGGCTTGATTCTGCCCGCCCGGGTGAGGGGTGATGGCCTTCCCGCCGAATTTTCTCGACGATATCCGCGCCCGGCTGCCGGTGTCGTCGGTCGTCGGGCGGCGCGTGCGCCTGATCAAGCGGGGCCGCGAATATGTCGGCCTGTCGCCGTTTTCCAACGAAAAGACGCCGTCCTTCACCGTCAACGACGAGAAGGGTTTCTACCATTGCTTCTCGACCCAGGAGCACGGCGACATCTTCACCTTCCTGATGAAGACGCAGAACCTCTCCTTCGTCGAAGCGGTCGAGCGCCTCGCGGAGGAAGCCGGCCTCGAGATGCCGCGCGCAAGTCCCCAGGAAGCCGCCGAAGCGGCGCGTGACGCAAAGCTGCGCGAGGCGGCCGAGGCGGGCTGCGCCTTCTTCGAGCAGATGCTGTATGCGCCGGAGGGCCGCCACGCCCTTGAGTATCTGAAGGGCCGAGGTCTCACCGACGCCACTATCAAGCGCTTTCGCTTGGGATATGCACCGAACGGCAATCTGCTAAAGACCAAGCTCACTGCCCGCGGCGTGAAAGAGGATCTTCTCCTCGATGTGCGCCTTGTCTCGCCGGGCAGGGACGGCCGCGAGTCCTTCGACTTCTTCCGCGACCGGGTGATGTTCCCGATCCTCGATATGCGCGGCCGTCCCGTCGCTTTCGGCGGCCGCGTCATGGACGAGCCCGCGGGCGAAGGCCCGCATGCTGAAGATGGCGCGCCTTCGCGCGCCGGGCCGAAGTATCTCAATTCGCCCGACACGCCGCTCTTTCACAAGGGCCAGATGCTCTACAACTTCTCGCTGGCCCGCGCCGCGGCCGGCGAGAAACGCGAGGTCATCGTCGCCGAAGGCTATATGGATGTGATCGGCCTCTCGCAGGCGGGGTTTACCCATGCGGTTGCGCCCCTTGGCACCGCGATGACGGAAGGCCAGCTCGCTATCCTGTGGCGGCTCGCGCCCGAACCCATTCTTTGCTTCGACGGCGACCGCGCCGGGCGCGCCGCCGCCTTGCGCGCCGCCGAACGCGCCTTGCCCTTGCTCAAGCCAGGTCTGTCCTTGCGCTTCGCCATGATGCCCGCCGGTAAGGACCCCGACGACATCTGCCGGCGCGAGGGCCCCGAAGCCATGCAGGCGGTCCTGTCCGCCGCGATCCCTTTGTCGGAGGTCGTCTGGCAGCAGCTCCTTGCCCAGAACCCCGCGGACACGCCGGAGCGCCGCGCCGGGCTTGAGCGGGCGGCGCAAGCCAAAGCCGGCGTGATCGCCGACGAGAGCGTCCAGGCCCAGTACCGCCAGCTGTTCAAAACCCGGCTGTTCGAGCATTTCCGGGGGCCTCCGGGCGGCTCGCCCGGTAGCCGGGGCGGGAAGGGAGGCTTTCGCCGCGGCCGCGGCGGCCCGACTCCGCCTCGCTTTGCGCCCGCGACTCCGCCGCGACTGGTTGCAAATCCCGATGCCGCGCAGAAGCTCCGCGAGCGCATTTTGCTGGCTACCCTATTGACTCACCCGGATATTTTGGACCACGTCGAAGAGCGGCTGGGGCGCATGGCATTCACCGACTCGCGCCTTGACTTGCTGCGCCAAACCGCATTAATCCACGTCGCCCAAGACCCAGAGCTTGATTTCGGTGGTCTACAGGCCCACCTAGCGACCATAGGGTTTGCCGCCGAACTCGAAACTCTATTAAATTCAAATACTTACGTGCACGCGGGCTTCGCGCGTCCTACGGCACCCAAACAGCAGGCGATCAGTGGCTGGGATCATACGTTTGCTCTGTGCCTGAGGGCCGACTTAGAAGCTGATCTCAAGCGGGCGGAGTTGGAACTGGCGGAGAATCCCTCGGAACGCGCGCTCGCGGCGTTCGAGGCCCTGCAGAAGCAGGTCCGCCCACCCGGAGACGAGGACGGCGACGAACTTTGAGATCGGCAGACGCAATTATCGTAAAACAGAGGCACACGGCGGACGGCCGGCACGGTGACCGGCGGCACATCCGCGTGGAGTTATGGGTGTAGAGATGGCGGCGAAAGCGGCCCCGAAATCAGCAAAACATTCCGCCAAGGCGAGCGCGAAGGCGCAGCCCAAGGCGTCCGCGAAGTCGGCGGCGAAGTCGCCCGCCAAAGCGGCGTCCAAGTCCGCGCCGGCGAAGTCCGCCCCCGCGAAGGGCGGGAAATCCGCGCCGCCCGCCAAAGGCGCGCTCGCGGCCGCCAAAGGCCCGCTTGCCGCGGTGAAAGGCGCGGTCGCGAAACTGCTCGAGAAAGCCCCGCTCAAGGGTGCGCCGGCAAAACCAGGCGCGAAAGTGGCGCCTCCCCCGGTGCCCGGAAAGAAGTCTCAGGAAGGTATGAAGTTAAATCCAAAAGCCAAAGCCCCCGGCGAAGAGGGGAAGGAAGAAGGAGCGGCCCCGGCAGCCCCGGGCGACTCCCCACTGCTCGATTCCACCAACGCGTCGATCAAGAAGCTCATCGCAAAGGCCAAGGAACGCGGTTACATCACCTATGATGAGCTGAACGCCGCGCTGCCGTCGGAGGAAATGACCTCCGAACAGATCGAAGACACGATGTCGATGCTCTCCGAAATGGGCATCAACGTGGTCGAAGGCGAAGAACAGGAAACCGAGGAGGCCGCCGCCGAGGCGGGCGAAGGCGAAGCCAAGTCCGAGGCCTATAGCGGCGGCAATATCGACGAAGACGATGTCGGCCGCACCGACGATCCGGTGCGCATGTACTTGCGCGAAATGGGCTCGGTCGAACTCCTCTCGCGCGAGGGCGAAATCGCCATCGCCAAGCGCATCGAAGCCGGCCGCGAAATGATGATCGGCGGCATCTGCGAAAGCCCGATCACGATCCGCTCGCTGCTCGCCTGGCACGACGCGCTCCAGGACGGAAAAATGCTCCTGCGCGACATCATCGATCTCGACGCCACCTACGGCGCGGGTTCGAGCGATCTCGCCTCCGACGCCGACCTTGAAGTCGATGTGGTCTCCGAGCCCGCCGATGGCGAAGAGCCCGCAGAAGGCGCCAAACGCCCGGCGCCCGCCGGCAACGGCGGCGCGCGCACCGCGCCCGCTCCAGCGGCGCCCGCGCCCGGTGCCGCGCTCGGCGTGCCGGGCGGCGCGGCGGGCCAGCCCTCCATGGACGAGAATGACGAGGCCGCCGTCTCGCTCGCCGCCATGGAAGCGCAGTTGATGCCGCAGGTGCTCGAAGCCTTCGAGAAGATCGCCGCGACGTACAACAAGCTCAAGAAGTCCCAGGAGGCGCGGCTCGTCACCCTCCAGCAGGGCGGCGAGATCGACAAGAGCGTCGAGCGCCGTTTCCAGAAGCTGAAGCTCGAACTCGTGGAGCTGATGGAAGCCGTCCATCTCAACAACGCCCGCATCGAGGGCCTTGTCGAGCAGATGAACGACCTCAATCGCAAGCTGCTCGGACTTGAAGGCCAGCTCCTGCGCTACGCATTGAAGAGCAAGATCAAGCGCGAGGAGTTCCTCGAGGAGTATTACAACAACGAGCTCGATCCGAAGTGGATCGCGCGCGTTCAGAAGCTGACGACGAAAGGCTGGAAGGATTTCGCCGCCCGCTATCAGCCGATGATCGAAGATCTGCGCGCCCAGATCTCCGCCATCGCCGGCGAAGCCGGCGTGTCGATCGCCGAATTCCGCCGCATCGTGAACACGGTGCAGAAGGGCGAGCGCGAAGCCTCGCGCGCCAAGAAGGAGATGATCGAAGCCAATCTGCGCCTCGTCATCTCCATCGCCAAGAAGTACACCAACCGCGGCCTGCAGTTCCTCGATCTCATCCAGGAAGGCAATATCGGCCTCATGAAGGCGGTCGATAAGTTCGAATACCGTCGCGGCTACAAGTTCTCGACCTACGCCACGTGGTGGATCCGCCAGGCGATCACCCGCTCGATCGCCGATCAGGCGCGCACCATCCGTATTCCGGTGCACATGATCGAGACCATCAACAAGCTGGTGCGGACCTCGCGCCAGATGCTGCACGAGATCGGCCGCGAGCCGACGCCCGAAGAGTTGGCCGAGAAGCTGCAGATGCCGCTCGAGAAGGTGCGCAAGGTTCTCAAGATCGCCAAGGAGCCGATCTCCCTCGAAACGCCGATCGGCGATGAGGAAGACAGCCACCTCGGCGATTTCATCGAGGACAAGAATGCGGTGCAGCCGCTCGACGCGGCGATCCACGGCAATCTGCGCGAAACCACGACCCGGGTGCTCGCAAGTCTTACCGCCCGCGAAGAACGCGTTCTGCGCATGCGCTTCGGCATCGGCATGAACACCGATCACACTCTGGAAGAAGTCGGCCAGCAGTTCTCGGTCACGCGCGAGCGAATACGCCAGATCGAAGCCAAGGCCTTGCGCAAGCTCAAGCACCCCAGCCGGTCGCGTAAGCTGCGCAGCTTCCTCGACAACTGACGTTCGAAGGGAAGAGTTCAAAGGTTCAAATGGCCGGCGCCCACCGCCGGCCATTTTTTATCGCGCCGAGCTCCGAACGAGCGAGGCGGGTGTTTGAGACCCTGGGCGAAGCGGACGAAAGGCCGCGGCGCCGCGCCGAGGTCCTGCAAGCGTTCGCGAGCAGGACGTAGGCTGGGGGCCTGTAGCTCAATTGGTTAGAGCAGGCCGCTCATAACGGTCTGGTTGCAGGTTCAAGTCCTGCCGGGCCCACCACTCTTTCAAGTACTTACGGCGCACCTCCTTTTCAGAGGGTGCGCCGTAAGTACACCATAAGTGCAGAAATGTTCTTGGACTGCTTCAGACGCTATCGGACTTGTAGCGACAGTCCATTGATCGATTTAGCGCCCTACGCTGTAAGGTAAGCGGCCGGGCAAGGCAGGCCGTGTTTGATGGGAAGCGCAGGATCACGCGACCATTCATTCCATGAGCCGAAATAAATGCTGAAATTCTTGAGCGCGGCTTCCTCCAGAGGCGCGGGCGCCCTTGAAACAATAGATGATCACCGGCGTATCGTGCGTGATCCCGACAGTTCCGTACGCGCCCATAATCTCGGCTCCGATTTGAACATGGGACCGGCAGGCGTCAGCTTCATCAGCCGATGTCGGAAAACACGGTGACTGCTGCGCTCAGACGGTTGGGCTATTCCGGGTGTCAACCTTGCTAAATGAAATGGGCAAGTGGAACCTGGGTGTTGAGCCAGTTGACTCACGTAAAGGCAATGATGCGCGCAAGCCCTACATCCATCTCGCCGAATTCTGGGGCGAGCGCGTTCAAATGATGCAAGTGTGGGCCGATTATCTCGATACGCTCCGTTCACTCTCGCGGGTACATCTGGCGGTCGAATAGACAGGTTGTGTACGACAAAGGAAAAATAGTGAAGTGCTCAAGCACGCGATCGAAAGAGCCCTAACAGCGGTCGTTGGCTCAAGTATCGCCCAAAACGCAGTGACGAAAGAGAACAGTACGAATACCACGACAAAGGTCGTCCGCGCGATTCGTTGACCTATTCGAGAGTCAATAGGACTTGCTACAGCGTGAGTTCTGAGTTTACGCGCCATAGTATGCACGCACGGCAACGACGAGAAAGAAGGCAAGCGGCGCGATAGCCCACGGGTCCCAACGACGTAACTCATCCCGAACCTTTAATTTTAACTTCGGAGGGTCCGCACAATTCGACAGAGATCCAGCAGCCGAAATTCGACGAGGTATCGAGCTATTTTTTGATAAAACCGGGAGACATGCCTCGACCCCTGTCTCGTTGAAGTCACACGGTAAAGGTGGCCATTTCGGCATATAGATTCGAGGGGGGATAGCGGCGGCGAAAATATAGAAAATAATGGTGTGGCGTGAATGGCAGCTGCGAGCGCCCCTTGCGCTATCGCCGCCCACTCACTATCTACCGGCTGCGCTGGGGCGCAGCATGACGAATTCACAATCCTTCTCACTTCCGTCGCGGCGCGCGTTCATCAGCGGCGGGTTTGCCATGGCGGCGTCGGTCGCGCTGCCAACGCAAACCTTCGCCGGCACGCCCCCGCGGACGCTGTCATTCGAAAATCTCCATACTGGGGAGCGCCTGAAGGCAACATACTGGGCTGACGGCGAGTATCTGCCAGAAGCTGCGCTGGAAATCCGCCGTGTGCTTCGCGATCATAGAACCGATGCGATCCACACTATCGATCCCAATCTTCTGGACCTTCTCGTTGTGCTTCAGCAAAGACTGGAAATCACTCAGGCTTACCAAGTCATCTCGTGCTACCGCTCGCCCCAAACTAACGCTGCGCTCGCAAAGGTAAGTGACGGCGTCGCCACGCGGTCCTTGCATATGTTGGGCGCAGCGATCGATGTCAGGATTGGCCGAATAAATCTTCACGATCTCAAGAATGCGGCCCGGAGTCTGGGCGCGGGCGGCGTAGGATTCTACCCGCAATCGAATTTCGTGCACTTGGATACCGGCCGGCCCAGATATTGGTAGCGTACCTATCGTCGGCGGAGGCGCCCAATTCTAGATCGAGAATTTCTCGATCAGACCGTGGAACATCGTGGCTTCCCGTTCTTCACTGGCGGCCGAATTCGCGAGGCCAGCGGTAAAACCTGGCGCCGCGACGAATAACGAATCTGGATCTCGCGATTGCGTGTGCGGCGCTTGTCGGGATCGTTTCACTCTACCGGTCACTTTTTCCATTAGCACCGGCTGCCATGGGATAGGCGAGAAAACAGAGGGTTAGCCGCCGTTTATATAGAGCCCATATATAATTCGGCTCCACGGCCTCTCTCGAATTTATATGCCACTTTCATCAGTTTGCGCGTGCTGCCCGGTTGACCTTGCTCAAGGCAACATGGCGCGGGGGCAGCAATGTTCGGCGATTCTCGCAGCGTGAAGGAAGAGACGATGACGACGCTAAGAAAGGCCCTTGCGGCAAGCGCGCTGTTATCCGTTGCGCCGATGGCCGCAACGGCAGCCGAGGACTCCGCGCAGGAAAGCTGGATTCCGGGTAGTTTCACGGCCAACGCAGCAATCACCTCAGACTACGTCTTCCGCGGCATTTCCCAGAGCAACAACAATGTCGCCATCCAGGGCGGGTTGGATTGGGACACGGGGGCTGGCTTTCACTTCGGCGCCTGGGCGTCGAGTCTCAATTTCAAAGACAACAGCGAGGCGAGCGCGGAGGTCGATCTGTACGGCGGTTACGCCGGCAAGATCGGCGAGAAGCTCTCCTACGATGTCGGCTTCATTTACTACTGGTATCCCGGCGCCGCGGGCGATCTGAATTACGATCTATGGGAAGTCTATGGCAAGGCTGCCTACGACTTCGGCGTGGCGGCGGTGAACTTCGGCGTCAACTATTCGCCCGACAACTTCGGCGGCACCGGCAATGCCACCTATGTGTCCACCAGCCTCGCCGTGCCGGTTGCCGAAATGCTCAGCGTGAGTGCCGGCCTGAACCGTTACTTCCTCGACCAAGGCCGCACGACGACGCCGGATTATTGGGATTGGAACATTGGCGCCAAGCTCAACGTCAACAATTGGTTCAACCTCGACGCGCGCTATTACGACACCGATATCGCCGGCAACTGCCTGGCGCCTGGCGGCAAGCACTGGTGCGGTTCCAAGGGTGTCGTGACGATCTCGCGAAGCTTCTAGCGGCCATTCAACAAGGGTTCAAAGAGAACTCAACGATCGACTCCAGACCAAGAGGAATTCATGACGCTCGATCTCATCCTTGGCGGCGCGGTGGTTCTCGGATTGCTCGTGTACCTCACCTACGCGCTTCTGCGCCCAGAGCGCTTCTAGAAGGCAAATCCCATGGAACTTTCCCATACACGCAAGCGCATGCCGACGGCGACCATCACGGACCCGAAGATTCTCGGGCCGGCGATCGGCGAGGCGTTCAAGAAACTCGACCCCCGCGTCATGATCCGCAATCCGGTCATGTTCGTTGTCGAGATCGTCGCTCTATTGACCACGGTGTTGCTGGGGCGCGACCTGATCATGGGCGGTAGCAGCCTTGGATTTTCCTTCCAGATCGTTCTCTGGCTTTGGTTCACGGTGTTGTTTGCGAACTTCGCCGAGGCTGTGGCTGAAGGGCGCGGTAAAGCCCAGGCAGCGTCATTGCGCAAGAGCCGAACAGAAACAACGGCCAAGCTGATTGCGAATCCGCAGAGCGCACAAACGCGCACTGTCGCGGCGACAACGCTCAAGCAAGGTGACGTTGTGCTGGTCGAGGCCGGGGATCTCATTCCCAGCGACGGCGAGGTGATCGAAGGCGTCGCCTCCGTCAATGAAGCTGCCATTACGGGCGAATCGGCGCCGGTGATCCGGGAAAGTGGTGGCGACCGCTCGGCCGTCACCGGCGGCACGCAGGTAATTTCCGACTGGATCAAGGTGCGGATCACGGCAACGCCGGGATCAACCTTCCTGGATCGCATGATTGCGTTGGTTGAAGGCGCTCAACGCCAGAAGACTCCCAACGAAATCGCGCTCAATGTCCTGATTGCCGGACTCACGCTGATCTTTTTGCTGGCCGTTGCGACTATTCCGAGCTTTGCCGCCTACGCCGGCGGTAACGTATCGATCTTTGCGCTGGTTGCCCTTTTTGTGGCGCTCATCCCCACGACCATCGGCGCTCTTTTATCGGCCATCGGCATCGCGGGTATGGACCGCCTTGTGCGCTTCAACGTGCTCGCTATGTCGGGCCGGTCGGTCGAAGCGGCAGGCGACGTCGATACCTTGTTGTTGGACAAGACCGGCACGATCACCCTCGGCAATCGCCAGGCATCTGAATTCATTGCACTACCTGGCGTAACCGAGCAGGAGCTTGCCGACGCCGCGCAGCTTGCATCCTTCGCGGACGAGACGCCCGAAGGGCGCTCCATAGTCGTACTCGCAAAGGAGAAATACGGCATCCGTAGTCGTGAGATGGCGCAGCTCAATCCCCATTTCATTCCATTCTCGGCGCAAACACGTATCAGCGGTGTCGATGTGGAAGGCACGCACATCCGAAAAGGGGCCGTCGATGCCGTCCTCGCGTTCACCGCCCTGGTCGGTGATCCGGCGCCACGCGAAATCAATTCCATCGCTGATCGTATCGCAAAGTCCGGCGGCACGCCCCTCGCAGTGGCGAAGGGCAAGCGCCTGCTTGGCGTGATTCATCTTAAGGATATCGTTAAAGGCGGCATCAAGGAGCGCCTTAGCGCGCTGCGCAAGATGGGCATTCGCACCATCATGATTACCGGCGACAACCCGCTGACAGCCGCTGCCATCGCCGCGGAATCCGGTGTCGATGACTTCCTAGCGCAAGCGACCCCGGAAACGAAGCTCAAATTGATCCGCGACGAACAGGCCAAGGGCAAGCTGATTGCCATGTGCGGCGACGGAACCAATGACGCTCCAGCGCTTGCCCAATCAGACGTGGGTGTTGCCATGAACACCGGTACGCAGGCCGCGCGTGAGGCCGGCAACATGATCGATCTGGACAGCGATCCAACCAAGCTCATCGAAATCGTAGAAATCGGCAAGCAGCTTCTGATGACCCGGGGTGCGCTGACCACGTTCTCTGTCGCCAACGATGTTGCAAAATATTTTGCCATCATTCCGGCTATGTTCCTCGCCTTCTATCCGCCGTTGCAGGCGCTGAACATCATGCGTCTTTCAACGCCTGAGAGCGCTATCCTCTCGGCCATCATTTTCAATGCCGTCATTATCATCGCGCTCATTCCGCTCGCACTGCGAGGTGTTGCCTACAGGCCAGTGGGTGCTTCGGCCGTCCTGCGCCGAAATCTCCTCGTCTACGGCCTGGGCGGGCTGATTGTGCCGTTCGCCGGCATCAAGCTCATCGACATGCTCGTCACTGCTTTGAACCTCGCCTGAAGGATCGCACCCATGGTGTTGCTGTATCTGCTGCTTGGCCTCGTCATTTTGGCCCTCATGTTCTGGCTCACGTCAGCCGTCGACCGCGCCTGAAGCGAGAAGGAAAATCCCATGTCCGACGTTCTCTTTGTCATCATGATCCTTGGCGGCACGATCCTGCTGTCATGGCCCCTCGGGCGCTACATGAAATGGGCGATGGACCCGGCGGCCGGGGAAGCCGGCGGCTTTACCGGCGCCTTTGAGGCTGTCGGCGGAAAGGCTGCTGCCGCCACGCAGGATTGGAAGCAGTACCTGATTGCCCTACTGGCGTTCAACGTGGCCATGTTCTTGGTGTGTTTTGGCATCCTGTCGCTCCAACAATTCCTGCCCTTGAATCCGGATGGTATGGGCGCGATCGAGGGCAGCCTGATCTTCAACACGACGGCCTCATTCGTTACCAACACCAACCTTCAGCACTATTCCGGCGAGTCGACTCTTAGTTACCTCTCGCAGCTCGGCGCACTGATGTGGCTCCAGTTCGTCTCGGCGGCCACGGGCATTGCCGCTCTGGCGGCGCTCGCACGAGCACTCAGCGGGCGTAGAATTGTGGGCAACTTCTTCGTCGATGTGCAGCGCGCGTCCTTCCTTGTGCTCCTGCCGCTCGCCCTTATTGTTGCGACTCTCATGGTCTTCGGCGGGATGCCCATGACTTTTGAGGGCAAAGCTATTGCCACAACGCTTGAAGGCGTTGAACAGGCCATTGCCCGCGGCCCGGTCGCGGCCTTCCTGACCATCAAGCAACTCGGCACCAATGGCGGGGGCTTCTTTGGGCCAAACTCCACCCACCCGCTCGAAAACCCGACGTTCTGGACGAATGCCCTCTCGATCTTCTGCATCATCATCATTCCGATGGCTTGCGTATGGATGTTTGGACGGATGGTCGGTCGTATCCGTCATGCTGCGATTGTGTTTGGGGTCATGTTGAGCATCGTGGTCGCCAACATCGGCTTTGCCGTCTATTTCGAGAAGGCGCCGACGCAAGCCTTTGCCGAACTCCCTATCGCTCAGGACGTGGGAAATCTCGAGGGCAAGGAGATGCGCTTCGGCTCGACCTCGGGACCGACTTGGGCCGTGCTCACGACATCGACCAGCAACGGCTCGGTCGGCGCCATGCACGACAGCCTCAATCCGATGACCGGCCTCTTTCCCATGATCGGCATGTGGCTCAACGAGAACTTCGGCGGCGTCGGCGTCGGAATGATCAATATGTTCCTCTACATCATCGTTGCCGTCTTTATTGCCGGCATGATGGTCGGCCGGACGCCGGAATACATGGGGTGGCGTGTCGAATCGCGCGAGGTCAAGCTCGCCGTCCTGGCGTTGCTCGCTCACGCGTTTCTCATTCTCGTTCCGACGGCGCTATTCGCAGCGACGCCCTGGGGCGCGGGCACGCTCAACAACGTTGGCCCCCACGGATTCAGCGAAATTCTTTATGAATTCAGCTCGTCCAGCGCCAACAACGGATCAGGGTTCGAAGGCTTGGGGGACAATACGGTGCCGTGGAATATTGCCACCGGGATCGTCATGTTGCTGGCGAGGTTCATTCCCATCATTCTGCCGCTCGCGATCGTCGGATCGATGGTCGCCAAGCGCCGGACGGCAGAAACCACAGGCTCGCTCGGCGTGGAAGATGGTACCTTCTTCATCATGCTGCTCACCGTCATCCTGGTCATGGGCGCTCTGACATTCTTCCCCGCGGCGACACTCGGGCCGATCGCCGAGCATTTCATCTTCATGAAATAAGACGAGACGGAGAACGACTATGCAATCCGCACTTTCCAGCATCCGCGTTGTCATCGCGACGCTGCTCATCTGCGTGGCCGGTTATGCGTCTGCTATTTGGGCCGTGGGCCGCGTTTTTGCCCCCGATACAGCCGAAGCCTCGCTCATCAAGCGCGCCGATGGCACCATCGTAGGGAGCCGCTTGATCGGCCAGAACTTCACCGAGGCCAAGTATTTCTGGCCGCGTCCCTCGAACGCGGGCAAGACAGGGTACGACGGTACCTCGGCCGCCGGCAGCAATAAGTCGCCAACCAGCGAAGATTTGACCACGCGCGCGAAAGAGGTCGTCGAGCGCTATGGCGCAACGGCGGAGAAACCGTTGCCGCCGGAACTGGCCGCGGCCTCTGGCGGCGGGCTCGATCCGCACATCAGCGAGCGCGGCGCGCTGTATCAGGTTGCGCGTGTGGCTGAGGCGCGCGGCATGTCAGCCTCGCAGGTCGAAGCCATGGTTCGCGAGCGGTCTTATGCTCCGGGGGGATTTCTTACGCCGGATAAGATTGTCAATGTACTCGAACTTAATCTCGCGCTTGATTCCCTGTCGGCGCAGTGAGGACTAAACTTGCGTAATGGAAGACCGGCTTAACCGTGAGAATCGCCCTTCACCGGAGGCGCTGCTAAAGCAGGCGTCCCAGGAGAATCGCGGCCGGTTAAAGGTGTTCTTGGGTGCCGCACCCGGCGTCGGCAAGACCTATGAAATGCTGCAAGCCGCACAGCGGCGCCGGCGGGACGGCATCGACCTCGTCGTTGGCGTAGTTGAAACCCACGGGCGGAAAGAGACGGAAGCCTTGTTGGAGGGGCTTGAAGTCATTCCGCGGCACCAGATCGAGTACAAAGGCCATGCGCTCAACGAAATGGACCTCGATGCGGTCCTGAAACGCCGGCCCAAGCTAGTGCTTGTGGACGAACTCGCGCATACCAACGTCCCTGGCAGCCGACATCCCAAGCGCTATCTGGACGTCGAAGAGATTCTCGACGCCGGAATCGACGTGTACACCACTCTCAATATCCAGCACGTCGAAAGCCTCAATGACGTGGTCGCAAAAATCACCCACATCCGCGTTCGCGAAACCGTCCCGGATTCCATCATCGACCGCGCCGACGATATCGAGCTCGTCGATCTCACGCCCGAAGACCTGATTCAGCGGCTGAAAGAAGGCAAGGTTTACGTTCCTGAACAGGCGCAGCGTGCCGTGCAGAACTACTTCATGCCGGGCAATCTCACGGCTTTGCGCGAGCTGGCGTTGCGTCGAACGGCGCAGCGTGTTGACGAGCAAATGGTCAACTATATGCGCGCCCACGCCATTCCGGGCCCCTGGGCAGCGGGCGAGCGCGTGCTGGTCTGCATCAACGAGCACCCTGGCTGCAGTGAGCTTGTGCGCTACACGCGGCGGCTGGCGGATCGGCTCCGCGCCGCCTGGACCGCGGTACATATCGAAACGCCGGGGTCGTTGCGCCTGGGAGAAGCTGAGAAGAATCGTATCGCCGAGTGTTTGCGGCTTGCCGAACAATTGGGTGGGGAGGCCCTGACCCTGCCGGCCGCCGACGTGCCAAGCGGCGTGCTCGAATATGCGAATACAAACAACATAACCCACATCGTTATTGCTAAATCACGGCGCTCGCGCTGGTCCGAGCTTTGGCGGAGTTCCGTGACGCACCAGCTTATCAGGAGTGCCGGCGACATCAGCGTTCATGTCATCGCGGAACAGCGACTGAAGAAAACGCCGGAAGAAAAAAACGGGCGCCACCTTGAATTCCAAGCGACTTTCGGTGTCAGTCCGGGGCAGTATTTTGGCTCGGTCGCATTTATTGCCGCCGCTCTGCTGATCGGGATAGCGTTACGCCAGTTCCTGGATGTCTCCAACGTTGCGCTCGTATTTCTCGCAGCAGTTTTGGCAAGTGCCGTTACTTATGGCCTCTGGCCATCGATCTTTACCGCCGTCTTGTCCGCCCTTACTTACAATTTCTTCTTCCTTCCACCGCTGTACACGTTCACGATCGGCGATCCGGAGAATGTCGTTTCGTTGTTCTTCTTCGCCGTCGTCGCGATCGTTACGGGAAATTTGACATCACGCGTGCGCGCGCAAGCCATTAGTGCCGGGCAACGCGCGCGAACCACCGAAGAGCTGTACACGTTCAGCCGCAAGTTGGCCGGATCAGTGGTCCTCGACGACCTCCTGTGGGCGACGGCCTATCAGATCGCGCTCATGCTCAAGGTGCGCGTCGTGCTTCTGTTACCGGAAGATGGTGTTATCACTGTGCGCGCGGGGTATCCGCCCGAGGACGTCTTGGCCGAGGCCGATTTCGCCGCAGCCAAGTGGACGTGGGAGCATGGGCGGCCCGCCGGCCGCGACGCTGATACCCTGCCGGGCGTCCATTGGCTCTTTCTGCCGATGCGCACAGGGCGCGGGCTAGTCGGGGTTGTGGGCCTCGACGCCGATCGATCCGGCCCGTTGATGACGCCCGACCGCCGCCGCTTGCTGGATGCGCTGGTAGATCAAGCCGCGCTCGCCATAGAACGGATCAATCTCGCAAAGGATATCGACGCGGCACGGCTGACGGCTGAAACGGAACGCTTGCGCTCGGCTTTGCTGACGTCGATCTCTCACGACTTGCGTACCCCGCTTGCATCTATTCTCGGCGCCGCCACGAGCCTCAAGAACTATCGCGATACCTTGGACGAGGACGCCAAGTCGGAACTTGCAGGGCTAATCCAGGAAGAGGCGGAGCGGCTAAATCGGTTTATCTCAAACCTCTTGGATATGACGCGGCTGGAGTCAGGCAAGATTATACCCCGAGAGGAGTTGACTGATCTTAGCGACGTTGTCGGGAGCGCTTTGGAGCGCGCGCGCAAAGTCATCGGGGCGCATGAAGTCCGCGTGGACATCCAGCAAGACTTGCCGATGTTGCGGCTTGATCCCGTCCTTCTGGAACAGGTCCTGTTTAATCTTCTCGACAATGGCGCCAAATATTCGCCCGTAGGCTCGGAAATCATGCTGACCGCCCGGCGCGATGGTCAGACGGTCACCGTTCAGGTCATTGACCAGGGCGAAGGTATCCCAGAACAGGATTTGGAGCGCATTTTCGATAAGTTTTATCGAGTCCACGCCATGGACCGCAGGCGCGCTGGAACCGGCTTGGGGTTGGCGATTTGTCGCGGTTTCATTGAAACGATGCGAGGCCAGATCATAGCCGCCAATCGTAAGGACCGCTCCGGAGCGATATTCACTATTACGCTTCCGGTGCCGGTGGACGAGACCATTCCGGCGGAGGCCGCGTGATGCAGCAGATCGCTCGCATACTGGTTGTCGAGGATGAGCCCCCAATTCGGAGGTTTCTGCGCACGAGCCTGGCGCCACAGGGTTATGAGGTTCTAGAGGCGGAAGACGGGAATGAAGCGCTCGAGAGTCTGAGCCGCAATACGGTGGATGTCGTCGTCCTGGATTTGGGCCTTCCCAATCTTCACGGCTTCGACGTGATCCAACGGGTCCGCGCGAGCAAGTCGCGCGTGCCGATCATTGTGTTGTCCAGCCGGACGGACGAGGCGGGGAAGGTTAAAGCGCTGGACCTGGGGGCAGACGATTACGTTTCGAAGCCCTTCGGGATCGATGAGTTGCTGGCGCGTATTCGCGCAGCTCTCCGACACCGCCTGCAACAAGAGGGATCTGAACCGGAGTTTCAGAGCGGCGACCTCAAGGTGGATATTGTCCGTCGTGTCGTCACCGTGCGTGGCAAGGACGTGAAGCTGTCGCCGCGCGAATACGACCTTCTCCGAGTCCTTGTGCGGCATGCCGGGAAAGTGCTGACGCACAAATTCATCATTAACGAGGTCTGGTCAGGACAGGCAGACGTGCAGTATCTGCGCATCTATGTGCGCCAACTCCGCCAGAAAATCGAGATCAACCCCGAACGCCCGCAACACATCCTTACCGAGCAAGGCGTGGGCTATCGGCTACGCGTGGGAACGGATGGGAATGTTTAAGATTAGCGACGTGCTGGAACGTCACCATGTCATCCCCGGTTTGAATGCTCCCGATAAGAGAGCCCTGCTGGAGGAACTGGCGCGTCGAGCTGCGCTGGCGCTGAAAATTGACGAGAATGAAATTCACGCGGCGCTCCAGGCGCGAGAACAACTCGGCTCCACGGGTGTTGGCCACGGTATTGCCATTCCCCACGCTCGCATTGCGGGACTCGCGCAGCCTTTCGGATTGTTTGTGCGTTTGGAGCCCGCTATCGATTTTTCAGCCATCGATGGTCAGTTCGTTGATCTCGTCTTCCTTCTGCTAACGCCCGGCCAGGCATCTGCCAGCCACCTTTCCGCCCTTGCCGCAATCTCTCGCCGCCTACGGGACGCGGGTACGGCCGGGGCCGTTCGGGGAGCAAAAAGCGCGGTTGAGATTTTCAGTGCGCTGGCGGGTGGGGCTGAGAAGGGAGTTAAATGAAATTATATCCGGTCTGCACGAGTCCTCGCTTTTCAAGCGTAGCATTCGGGCCATTCACGAAATGGGTAAACGCCGGGTACAGCGGATGTGACGGACACCCTCTCCGCCACACTCAATTTCCCTAGCGCGTTCGCGCAAAGTAACGAAATTCGTTACTTTCGGAGGACAAATCTCGCAATTTGTCGGTCCCACCATTCTTCCCAAGCACTTACGGCTCCACGCGAGAACGGGTCCGAAGGGCTATTCGCCGTCTGAGGCTATTTCTGTAGGACGAACTTCTGCACCCTCCCGGCGGCGGCGGGCGACTCTCCGGGCGCATCACCGGTGTAAATATTGCCCTGGGAATCGGCAGCGATAAGATGAAGACCATGGAACTGGCCCGGATAGGCGCCTCCGCGTCCAAAGGCTGACACTTCTTCAAGCGATGCGCGATCGAGAATCCTGACCTTGTAGCTGGGCGAATCGCCGACAAAGAGATACCTCTGGTCGCCAGCGGAGAAGGCCGTTGAAAAAGCCGTTCCTCTGCGCATGAGGGTCGGTCTGGCGACAAATCCTTCCTTCACGAATTTGCCCTCGATAGTGAAAACCTGCACGCGGTTGTTGGTACGGTCCGACACGTATACGAGGCCGTCCTTCGAAATACCGATGCCGTGCACCAAGCCAAACTGTGCAGGCGGCGAGCCCACGGCCCGCTGTGACGGATCGGGCTCCTTGAAGGCGTCATCGGGCTTGTTGCCGTAGGCTCCCCACATCCGTTTGAATTTTCCGCTATCGGCATCAAAAACGATCACCCTGCGATTACCGTAGCCGTCCGCGATGAATACCTCGTTGGTCTTGGGCCAAACCGCAACCTGAGCCGCCCTGTTCAAATTATCGGGATCCAGGCTTCCTTTGCTGGCCCCCGAGCGGCCTATCTGAAGCAGGAATTTGCCGTCTCTCGTAAATTTCAGACAATGGTTGTCGCCGCTGCCATTGCCGCAGACCCAGACATTCCCCTTATGATCGACCGTGATTCCATGCTCGCTCTGCGGCCATTCATAGGCCGGTGTTTCGCCTGGTTTCTGCGGACCACCCCAGGCTTGGATGAAGTTGCCGCTGGCGTCGAATTCGACGACCGCCGGAGCAGCCCGGCAGCATTCGGAAATCGGCGGCTCGGCTTGAAGCCCTAGGAACGCGGATTTCTCGAGGTTCCGGGGGCGGGACAGAATCCAGACATGGTCCTGAGCATCAACCGCCAAACCACCGACATTTGCCATGACATAATGGTTTGGCATGTCTTTCGGCCAGCTTGGGTCGACCTGGTATCGGGGGGGCCTCTCCGCGGCAGGGGCAACGGAAAGTCCGCCGCTCGCGAAAGCCAATCCGAAGATAAAAGCGAATAAGGTGCGTTCAGGTCTGGTCACTGAGATACTCCTCGCATTCTCGCGCATGGACATGAGCATCAGGCCCCGTGCACGGCTTGGGGCTAATGACGATCACCCGCCAGTCTCCGGTCAGCTTGTTCTTTATCCAAGCATTTGCGGCGCAGGCAGTGGTCCCAATATCTTTTCAACCGCCAGTCCGAGGCCGAGGATGCGGGCGTCGTCGCCGGGCAACCCTTGCAGCGACAACCCAACGGGCAGACCTGCGGTGAGGCCTGCCGGGACACTCAAGCCGGGCGAGCCGACCTGCGCGCCAAATCCCACGTTGAAACGGAACGTCTCGGCTTCATCCACCCATTTGCCGTTCACAAGAATCTTCTGCCCGAACGTATCGCCGTTCGAGTTGATGAGCGGCGCAGGTATCACCTGCGGGGGAAACGCCAGTGCCGCGATTCCATTCTTCGAGAAGGCGTCGGCGTACTGCTGTGCCGCCTGCGTCAAGATGGTCGTTCTTTGGTCGGGCGAAAGTTGGACGCGATCAGGGGCGACGCGCGGCGGATAGGAATTGGCAAGCTTGTTGATCTCGGCCAAGGATACATCCGGCGCGTTCGCGGCCAGCCACTCCTCTAGTCGATCGACCCGGCCGATCGCCGCCCCGAGCGGTCCACGCTGGAACGCGATCAGGGCATTGAGGTCGACCTCGACCAGAGTCGCGCCGGCATCGCGCAACTTCTTGAAAGCATCCTCTATCACTGCCGCGACGCCGCGGTCGATCACGTCGTGTTGCCAATAGGCACCGTCAGGGATGCCGATGCGCACATCCTTGAGATTGACAGGGAGGGCCCGTTCGCCGGTCATGACGGCGTCGAGGAAGGCAACATCGGCCACGGTGCGCGCCATCGGCCCGAGCGTCTCGAGCAATCCCGCAGGCGGCACCATGCCCTCGTCGCTGTAGCGTTTTCGATGGGCGCCCTTGAGCGCGTTCTCGATCGTATATGTGGACGGCCTTAGGCCTGCTATACCGCAGAATGCCGCTGGCGAGCGGATCGAGCCGCCGGTATCCTCCCCTATGGACGCTGGGACGAGCCGCGCCGCGACGGCCGCTGCGGAGCCCCCGCTGGAGCCGCCGGGGATGCGGCTCACATCATATGGATTGCGCGCGAAACCGAAATAAGGATTGGACGTCGTCGAACCGGTGAATCCCCCACCACCACCCACCATCACGCCGCAGTTCAATTTCGCAAAAACGATCGCGCCGTTTGCGATAAGGGTCTCCACCACAGCCGCATTCTTCTTGGCGACGTAACCTTTAAGGGCGATATTGCCTGCCGTCGTCGGGTAGCCGGCAACATCGATCTGATCCTTGATGCCGACAGGCAGTCCCGACAGCGGCCCCAACTTGTCACCACGCGCGCGCGCCTGATCGACCGCTCGGGCTTCCTGCAATACACGCTCCTCGTCGATCGTGATCACGAGGTTGAGGTTTTTGTGCGCCGCGGTGCGCTTCAGCAGGCGAGCCGCGTAATCTTCCGCTTTGAGATCGCCCTTTTGGATGCGCGCGACGACTTCAGGGGCGCCGAGATCGATTTCGGCGCCGTCCGCTACCGCCGCGTCCGAAGGCCTGCTTTGCAGAGCGCTCGCCATGCCTCCGGCGATCGCCGTCGTCGTGAGGAGACCCGCCGATGCGCAAAACCGGCGACGCGAGAGTTCGTCTCGACTGATCGCATTCGCCATGGCACGTCCTCCGTTCAAACGATTGGTGTCAACGCTCCACTGCTGTCACATTTGAAAGCGGACGCCGGCGCGGAACGTGCGGCCCATCCGGACGTCTGAATAAATCCCCTCTGATCGGCTGAACGCGCTCGCGCTCACGGCGTTGGGCGGGGGACCTTTGTTGGTGATGTTATCCACCACCAGGTAGGCTTCCATCGATCTTGCCCCGTCGTCCAGGAACTTGTGGTTAAGGGAGAGATCGAAGTAGGTGATGCCGTCTATATCGTTGTCGCTTATCGTACGCGCGCCTTGGATCGAGACCGGGCAGCCGGTGGTGCACTCGATATTAGTCTTGTCATAGACGCTTGAATTGATGCCGTTCGTGATCAGGGTCACTGTCGTCGCGTCAAGACGGTAAGCTACCGAAAGAACGTATCTGAACGAAGGCACGCCGCCTACAGTGCCCGCCCGTTCCTGCTCGATCGGAATCTGTGCTGGATTTATGGTCTTATTGGTAAATGCACGATTTGCGAAAAGGCGAAACGTGCTGACGCCGTCCCACCCTTCCACCAGGGAAGCCAGAGGAAGGTTGTAACTGGCCTCGATATCAAGACCCTTCGTAAGGGCAGCTGTAACGTTTTCGGGGCGGGCGATGACCCGTTCCAAACGTCCGCTGCTATCACGGATCAAATTGCCGCAAAGTTGAGCGATGCCGGCGAAGCATTGATTGATGATCTGCTGGGTGCTGAGCGCTGCGATCGCGTCCTTGACGTTGATTCGATAGTAGTCAACCGACGCATTGAAGCCTTCCAAGAACCGCGGCGAGAGCACGACGCCAAGGCCCGTCGTGTCGGCTTTTTCAGGTCGAAGCTCTAGGTTGCCGGTAACGACGCTAAATAGGAGATAGGATTCGTTGAGGAAGGGGTCGAAGGACGATCCGCTCGACAACTTAGCGCCAAGGAATAGGTCGCCCAAGCCCGGAGCGCGGATGTCCCGGGATTGAGTTGCGCGGACACGAATGTCCTCGATGGGCGACCACGTTGCGCCCGCCTTCCACGTTGTCACGTAGCCCGAGGTTCGATAATCCGTTGCGCGAACCGCAGCGTTCAGATCGAGGGATCGCGCCCACGGCTCGTTCGCCGCAAGCGGGACAACGGTCTCGAGAAACCCTTCGGTGACCACCTCGGAGCCTTGTGAGTTTTTATAGTTTCCGGAGAAAAAGGCGTCTGCCTGATCCCGCGCGCTGGCGAATCCGTAAAGCGACTCTGAGCGGTGTTCGACGCCCATGGCGACGGAAACCGGACCAGCCCACGTGGAGAAGGGCTCACCATTCACCGTAGCGGCAGCGACGTTTTGAACGAGTCGCACAAGCCCATAACTGTTGTCGATGATATAGTTGATCGCATCCGCGCCGTTGCGGCCGAACCCGAAATAGTTGAACGGCACGCATGCAGGGTCGTCGTTGGCCGGGTTCGCATCCGCATTGATGCGGCAAACGGCGACGCCGTTAACGCGGATTGAATCGATCGCATTGATGTAATGCTGATTGATCATTTCATCGACGACGCGCACCGAGTTGTGAGTAGAAGTTCTCTGGTAGTAGGCATTCCAAGTCCAGGCCGTGCCGGCAGCGTCGAAGTTGCCTTCGGCACCGATCGAATAGCCGCGGTACGTGCTGTCGATGGTCGGACGTTGAATAGGAAGATCGAAGTTGTTGCGGCCCAGCTGTATTTGAGTCAGACCCAGCGCAGTCATCTGCGTGCGAATTCCCTCGGGCAGGAATGCGTTATCGATACGAGCGCTGTCGGCGGCGAGCTTGAAAAAACTCGAGGCTTGACCCTTCGCGAGGCTATTGCCCCAGTGGCCCTGCGCAAAAACGGAAACATTGTCGGCAATGTCGTACGACGTGCGAAGGAATACCACGTCCCGTCTTAGCCTGGCCTCCAGGCCGGCGTCTCTGTCGCCCCGCGTGAGTTCCCACTCGCCGTTCTGGATAAAGCCTCTCGACACTCCTGCCGTTCCATAGTCGAACCGCCGTGGATTACCTTCGGCATCAAAGGTAATGCCCTTCAGAGGCCCGGCGGTAATGATGCCCCCTGGCGCGGCTGTTCCAAGGCCCACGTGATCGGCAATGATAAATTCAGGTACGCCGCCCGTGCCCGTGTACAGAGGATTGGCCATCATCGCCGTACCGTTCTCGGTCCACGGCCGGATATAGTCGTAGACACCCTTGTTCCAGGAGTGCTCGCCTGAAACCAACAGATGTCCACGACCACCGGCGAACGGCGTGCCGCCGGCAAGCGATATTGTATAATTCGGCGAATCGCCGAAGGTGGTAATCCCGCTGCTCACAGCTCCCTTGAGCCCGGTGAACTCACGATCAAGTACGAAGTTCACGACACCGGCGAGGGCGTCTGAACCATATGCAGACGAGGCGCCGCCCGTCACCACGTCCACTCGCGAAATCAGCAAGTTCGGAACGTTGTTTACGTTGGGTGCGCCGCTCTCGCCGGCCCCGTTGGCGGAAGATCCCACCATTCGCTGCCCATCGAGCAAGACCAGGGTACGGTTCGCATTGAGGCCGCGAAGGCTGATACTGTTCATACCGACGGTCCCACCGGAGGTCGTGGTATTACCAGTGTGCGTTGTTCTGCTCCCCGCGAAGGCAGGCAAGTCATTGACGGCGTCCGCGATGTTCAGCGGGGCGCGCGCTGCAAGCTCCTCGGCACCGAGCACGGAAACCGGGGTCGGCGCGTCGTATCCGTCACGGACGATGCGGGAGCCGGTGACGACGATTTCCTCGACGCTTTGCGCCTGTGCCTCACCGGCCCCTGCCGGCGCGGTCATAACCAGCGCGGCGCCGCTCGCTGCCGCCATCAATCCGGCGCGGTATCCTCTCGTCTTGTCTTGAGCTCTCAGCATCATTCCCCCTCGTGCTTCCCCAATCCGGGTTTCCGGATTCGCTTTGCCGCGGCGATCGACGGATGCCGTCCGGCATTTTCACGGGCGACGGGGTTTAAGTTTCTCAAATGATCTCAGTTGCCGCGGCAGACCGCCGAAGCCACCGAAGATATTCGGCCTCTGAAAACGCCCTATCTAACGTGAAAAAGTGCGATGCTTTCTCTGCACCTGTGCAACCTCGTGGAGTTGCGCTCAATCGATATCGCGCCCGATATTCGAGTGAGTGTGCCTACAGAGACTATTTTTCTGTGAACCGAGGTCCTTTTGCGCCGATTTTCCTCTCATTCTGCAATGAGAGTCCTGTCGGCGGCACACCGGAGCGGGGCCTTGCTATGGATAGGCTGCAATCCAGAACAGAAGCCACGTACCGTCCGCCGGTGTTCCGATATCGACAACGGTATGAATATCGTGGCTCACCATGATGTCGGTTGCATCATTGCCGTTGATATCGCCCGGTGCCTTATCCCCGTCGTAGGTCCATAGCGCATAACCGCGACTGGCCCACTGCTTGGTGCCGTCGGGCCTGGTGTACAGCGTCCAGTCACCCTGCGGTTTGGCCGATGCCGGCGCGAGAAAAGGACGCCACCTTTCGCATTCAATTTTGCAGCGCGGGTCGGGGCCGAGATCACGGCCGATGGCAGGGCGAACTGGATCGCCCCGGCGTAGGCTGTGGCCGCCGCCGGACTGGTAGATGTAGCCATTGCGCCGGTAGAGCGTCTGGCCTTCGGCCGTGGCCAACACCCTTCCAATTTTCGGATTGGTCTGCAGGGTTACATTTGGCGGCGCAAAGTAGCGTACGGTGGCCGCGATCTGCCAACGGTCATCAACGCCCATGCCATTGGCAAAGCCGAAAGCCGGATCGCCGCCGAAAGTGTAAAGAGCCCGGCCTTTATAGGTCCACTGCTTGATTCCGTCGCTACGGTCGAATGTGCCGAAGTCGCCTTTCGGCGAAAAAGCCATACGCGGCGCCCATACCGGTCGCCAGAGCTCGCGGCAGGCGTCGGTCGTGCAGGCCCCGCTGACCTCGTCAAGATCTCCATTGAAGACATACAGCGTCTTGCCGGTCGCCTCCTCCACCAATACCAACGCCATGGCGTCTTCGACTTCGCGGATCTCGAACCCGCCGGGCAACAGAGCGTCTTCCGACGGGTAAAACATTGCGGCCCGCCATCCGTCCGGTTGCGGCTTATCCTTGGGAAGCGCCGCTCTTCTCACGGATCCACGGGGACCGACGGCAGGCCCGCGCCCAAAACGCTTTGGACTATTGCCGTAAACAGAGCCCACATCTTCGTCACCGCTAAAGGAATACAAGGGCCGGCCCTTGTAGGCCCATTGCTCCGATCCATCGGGCCGATCGATCAGCGACCAATTGGCCACCGGCTGCACGCCCGGCAGCGGAACGGCCGGCGGCCACATCTCTGCGCATTCGTCGACGCAGGAGGACTTGCCGGGCGAATCCTTATCGTACGTATAAAGCGTCATTCCCTCGGCATTGGCGAAGGCGATCTCTTCACGCGGCAGCTTTGATGCCGTTTCCTTGTTTAGGCTATAGCCCGCCGCCAGGCCCAGGGGTGAGAGGGTGATGCCCTCGGGAGTCGCGAGCGGAGCAAATTCGGTGGCCGGCTTTTTTTGCACCGCTGCTATGGCGGCGAAAGAAGCCAACGCCGCCGCGAGTGCCGCTCCGGTCGCCCAGCGCAGATCTTTACGAAGATTCATGTTATCTCCAGTGCGGCCGTCACAGCTGCTTTGGCGCGGGGTTGGCGACGATTTCCGTGATCGTGCGCGTGGTCTCGTTGGAGCGATTGCCCCAGGTGTTTAAAGGAACGCCAAACACCTGCTGTACCGTCAGGCCGGCACGGCAACATGGATCGCCGGCGGCGACGATATGCATGCCGGTCTTCACCAATCCACCGGCGCTTCCCACCGTCATGATCGGAATGTCCTCGATCGAGTGGGTGCGGGCATCGCCGTGGTCGGTCTGCCACAACACCAAGGTCCGATCGAGTAGTGTTCTATCGCCCTCGCGAACGCTATCTAACGTGCGAATGAACTCCAAGAATACTTCGTTCGCAAATGTCGTGAAACGAAAGACCTCTTTTTGGTATCCCAGCACAGGATCGAATGATTCTTCATGGGTTGCTCCATGCCAGGAGTATGAACTCCCCGCGCGGCGCCACCCGTTCGTGCCGGTATTGACGTTAAAGACGCGGGTCTGACCGCACGCCATGGCATAAGCCAGCAAGCGCGCCATCAGCTTGCTGTTTGTGAGCACGCTATCGAGCACATTATCGGGCTTGGCCTCGTCCACTCTATCCGGCACCGAACAGGCTTCCATAGGCGCCGGCTTTTCCAGCTCCAGCGCCAGCTGTTGCTCTATTTCGCGCACCGCCGTGAAATACTCGTCCAGCCTGACCCGGTCCGTGGCACTCAGATGCTCTACGACATTCTTCCGCTGGTCGCCGACATACGAGAGCACGCTCTTTCGCGCCATCACCAATGGGTCCGGCGTGAAATCGGCAGCATTCGGGTCCTTGAATTCAGGCCCGAAAATCCGCGCATACAGTGCGGCCGGAGAGCCTTCGGACGGATTGGTGGACGAGCCGCTGCGACGGCTGCGGCTGGCGGTCGAGCCGTCGAATGAGACCTCCAGCGAGCGGAAGCGTGTTCTCGTTCCGATGACGTCGGCAATATTGCTGTCCAGGCTAGGCCCGATCTTTCCGCCGTCGAAGAGCGCACCGGTCGTGGCGATCTGGACAGTGGAGGTATGCGTCTCATGGGGTCGGCCGTCGAGGAAATAGCGCATACCGCTGAAAATATTCATCCGGTCCTTAAACGGGTCGAAAAGCTTCAGCTGAACATTGTTTTCATAATTGGCTCCGACTTTTTTCGGAATCCACATTCCGGGATTGAGTCCGAGACCTTGATAGTAGTGGCCGAAGCGCGTCGGCAGCGCCTGGCCGGTCGCGGCGAGTGCCGTCCCATTCTCGTTGAGATAGGAGTCCAGAAACGGCAACCCCACGGTGACCGCGACGCCGCCTAGGGCGCCTCGTAACGCAGTTCTGCGGGTGAGCTTCTTCATTGCTTGCCTCCACGTGCAGGCCGACCTGCGGCAACGTCCGGTTCTGGCAGACTTACGCTGTAGAATTCCGGACTCAGTGCGATTTGGCGTATCAACTCGGGGATCTTATGTCCGTCCTTGGCAAAATCCTGTTTTAGCTGCGTCACCCACGCGCGATCGCCGGCTCCAGCCGCCCGGCCAAGCGCATAGCCGGCCAAGCGATCTACAACGCACGACGTCGTCGCAGGATGGTCGTGAATTGCTTTGCCGAGTTCGACGGCATTGGTGAACTTTGCGCCGTCAATCGTTCCACTCGCGTCGATGGGCACGCCATTCTCGTGGGACTGCCACTCGCCGGCGCCATTGAAATTTTCGAGCGCAAGTCCGATGGGATCGGTGATCCGATGGCAGCCTGCGCATACAGGATCCTCCTGGTGCACCGTCAAACGGTCCCGAACGGTCTTATACTTCGGATTGCCGGTGTCCGAGAGCAGCTCGGAATTGACCGCGCCCGGCGGCGGCGGAACCCGCTGACACATGATCACTTCGCGCACCGCCTTTCCGCGCAGCGTCGGCGAGCTGCGTCCAGGATGCGAGTGCAAGGCTAGAAAACTGATGTGGGTTAATATTCCGGCGCGCGGGTCGTCGGCCGGGTACTCGTACTCCTGCATCTCGTCCGGCGAGCCGATCGGGACATTGTGGATCAGGGGAATCTCATACATCGATGCCAGCGCGCGGCTCAGATATGTCTTGCGTGTGGTAAACACCTCTCGGTAATCGGCGCGCCGCGTCAATACCACATCGACGACAGTCCTGAGTGTCTGCTCCTTGGCATCCGCCAGGACAATGGCATCGAACCGCGGAAATAGCGTCGCATCCTTGGTGACCGCAGCGATCGCGTCGAAATGGAACATATCGGAGAAGAAAGCGCGGATACCGCTCTCGAGCCGGGGCGAGGCCATCATCCGCGCCACTTGCCTTTCCAGCCCTTTTCGCGAATGCAACTCGCCTTTTTCGGCGGCCGCGAAGAGCGCCGCATCGGGCATCGAATTCCAGAGGAAAAAGCTGAGGCGCGAGGCTTTCGAGAAGCCGTCCAGGCGATATTGGCCGGGGCTCTCCGGATCAGGTTCGAGCGACGCCTGGCGGAACAGGAACTGAGGCGATTCAAGCATCGCGCTCAAGGCCAAAGACAATCCGGTGTAAAAATCGCCGGTTGCCTTGGTCGCGATTTGAGCCGCTTCCACATACTGGCGACGTTCGACTTCGCTTAAGGGGCGCCGAAACAAGAGACCGCCAGCGCTCACCAGGAATTCGCTTGCGCATGCATCGTCTGGCTCTTTCACCGCCTTCGGCGCGCACGTCATCATCAAGTCCCTGTTCTCTTCATTCAGGACTTGAGACGAGATCGCCCGCGCCATTGCGTCGAACTGAGCCATGCCGACGGAGGAAACGCTGACATTGGCGGTTCCAATCTCGACCAATCCATCAGCCCGGACATCAGGCTCGAAACGTCCGCCCAAGCTGATCGAAGTGCCGAAGGCGTCACGGATGACGTTCGCATATTGGTCCGGCGTCAGCCGGCGTGGCGGCGCGACAGTGATGTTCTTCTGATTGACGGCCGGGACTTTATCGGCGGCCGCAACCACTGTTGCGATGGCACCGGCGCCAAGCAGGGCAACTACGACGGCTGCGATACCGCAACTGGCTATGGTCCGCCTGAGGGTCATGGATCGGTTCCGTTCCAATGGGGTATCCCGTTTCATAGCTTAGCGCGAAAGGGCCTGACGCCTATCGGCATCATTCAGCTGCATGACGAAAGCCGGAGCCGCCTGCAAAAAATACGCCGTCGAAATCGACCAGTTCTGGCCGTTCTCATCCGGCGCGGCATCGGCCAATCTCCTGAGCAGATGATAGATGCCTGCCCAATCGGCGCCGAAGCCCTCCTCGGAGGTGCTGTTGCCGCTGCTCATCGCGAAGTAGATCTCCTCGATCGGCTGGTAGCCTCCCATGATGCCTTCCAACAGGCCGTTCGGCAGGATCTTCAGCCGCGCATGGAAATTGTCGAGCGACATCTTGGGGAAGAGAAGCTGGTCATTGATCGCGCGAAATTTGCCGTGCTCGGTGACGGTAATGACGCCGTCTCTGATCTGAGCCTTGTAGGTGTTATTGTTGACGCGCGGGTCCGGGTCTGCACGATAGGTCATAGCCTGACGCGGCGAGCCATCGCGATTGTAGATGACCGCTTCCATCGCACGGCCGAAGCTGATGGTGATCGGCCCGTCCTTGCTCAAATCATCGCCGCTGATGGTGATCGTCCAGGCGGGCGTCGAATCCTTTATCGCGACCCACCAGTACAGCCAGAATGCGGTGCTTTCCTTTAGCTTGCCGCGCATGGGCTCGATGCATCCAAGCACGCGCGCGAGCTGATGATCGACGCCGGTCTCAAGCGTTTCCGGATCTACCAGCGAGGTACTGGTAGCGCCGACGCCGTCCAAGTTGAAGCCGTGGGCATATTTGCCGTCCATCGGGTTGAGTTTCGGGTCAGCGACGGCCATCGGATAAATGTAGGCATTGACCGGCTTGCCATCGATGCGGCCGCGATTTGCCATTAGGCTGCGAACCGACTCTCCGCCTTCACCCCCCACGCCCTCGACAAAATTCTCCATGAGAGCGGCGATCTGTTTCTGGCTATAGCCAAGCGCCGCGAGATTGAGTTCGTACTGCTCTTTGATCTTTGGATTTACGCCCTTTGAGCAATCCCCCTCGCGCGTATCCATCGCATGCCAAAAACTGGACATGACATAGCTGCGGGACTCAGCGGCGGCAGGGCGCGCCGACACGAGCCCGGCGGCTAAACCCGTGGCCACGGCCAATAGGATCTGAAGGCGCAGGCAACGACTCATCAAATACTCCCTAATGGTCACGTCTGTTCGGGACAATGCGCCGTCCGGGTTTCGGGCGCTTTGCTGGTGATCAGGCCATAGCTCTCAGCATACCAGCTGGGGGATCAAAAGGTTCCATATCATCCAAAGAGTATCGGCAATGGGGTTCCGATCAATGGATTAGCATGCAAGTTGCGCCCCCGGGCGAGCTGCGTTCTGGAAGCGTTCGCGAAAGCCATCCCCGTAGAAAAAAACTCTGTGCCCCGCCGCAGGCCGAACATTTTCTTTCGCGATGGAAGGGCTGCCGGAATTGGTCGCCGTCGGCGTCCCGGCGACATAAGACTACGTCCACGCGCGGCGTTCCCGTCGGCCTGGGGTCTGACCGGAACGCCGCCGCCCGTCCGCCCAGCGGATGTGGATGCGCGATCCGGTTTTCGAACCTCGCCGATACGAAATCCTCCGTGCGCTCTCATAACGTTCTGGTCGCAGGTTCAAGCCCTGCCGGGCCTTCATTTTTTCCGCGCGCGCGAAATAAAAATTGCCCCGCTCTGGCGCGTAGGGCATAGGCAGGTGTTCCGCGCGAACGGCTTGCGGCTGGGGCTCGAGGGACTCGTGAAAGTTATCGACTGTTTTCCCTATAACGGAGAGGCGATCGCGCTTTTCCGACTCGCTTACCTCTGGGACGTGGTGGACGAGTTCGTCATCGTCGAAGCGGGCGAGACGCATTCCGGCCGGAAGAAGGACGGACTGTTTCTTGATCGCTGCGCCGCCCAGCTCGCCCCTTTTCGCCGCAAGATCACACCGCTCGTCATTCCAAGCTTTCCCGTACCGACCGAGGCCGACCTTGCGCCGCTCAGGAATCCGAAACGTCAAACCGAGCCGCAGGCCTGGTTTCGCGAGAAGTATCAGCGCAATTTCGCCGGCGAGTACCTGTCCAGCATGCGTGGCTCCGAGCCATGGATCGTGCTTGGCTGCGATGCCGACGAAATTCCGCGGCGAGACCTTGTCGCACGGCTTCCCCAATCCTACGAATCGCTCGATCGCGGTTACCGCCTGCAAATGGCGCTGCATTATTATTCGTCCCGCTGGATCAAACGCGACAAGTGGTATCACGCCTTCGTCGCCAACGACCGGGCTGTGCGCGCGCACACGATCGATGCGTTGCGCATCGGACCGGTCATAAAGAAGGTCTTGCCGGACGCCGGCTGGCATCTTGCCTACTTCATGACCAACGAAGAGATTCAGCGCAAAGTGCAGTCCTTCGCGCACACCGAGCTGGATACCGGCCGGGCGCGCAGCGCGGCGTGGATTCAGCAGTGCAGGGAGACCGGACAGGACTTGTATAACCCGGGCGAGCAGCACAATTGCGTGCTGGCCAACGGTTCGGACCTCCCCGAGGGCCTGGAGGCGTTCGAGCGGCTGTACGGGATCGCCGCGGCGCGCTAGCGAAGGTTCGCTATGACGTCGGTAATCCGCGCGACGTCTCTTTCATCGGTATCGAAAAACGGCTCTGCCGCAGCAGGGTTTTCGGCTAGAACACCTCCGGACAATCGAAATTGAGCATCCATGATCCGCGCGCTCGGGCTAACGGTTCTTTTTGTTTTGGTGGTCGGCGTCATCATTTGGATGCGCCCCGATCCGTCTGCGAACCCTCAGCCCGCGCCGGCGCAGTACGCTCCGCTCCGCCCGGAAGGCGAAACCCCCGTCGCTGCGGACGAATCCTTCCGCGAAGCCTGCTTCAAGTCCATTGGCCCGCTGGCCACGGCCTGGACGTTCAACGAAGTCATGTACACGCGGTCCAAGGAATGGGGCCTCGTGCTGCGGGCCGACTATATCAATCCTGATATGCCCGGCCCCAACGTCAACCGCGTCGTCTGTTCCCGCGGCGCCGACGGAAAGATGCGCGTCAACGTCACCATGGGTCAGAAAATCCCGCCGTTGAGCGCGCCGAAGTAGGCTCGGCCCAGGCGCTGATCCAACTTGAAGAGCCAGCGCTGGTGCGCGATCCTTGAGACTTCTCGAAGAGGACAAACGCCATGAGGCACGCTCCCACCGTCGCCAGCAACGTCAATCTCTCCGCTCCCCAGACCGAGGCGGAGTTGCGCGTCGAGCTCGCCGCCGCATATCGGATCTTCGATCATCTGGGGTGGGTCGAACTCATCTATAACCATCTGACCGTGAAAGTGCCCGGCCCCGAACGGCATTTCCTGATCAATCCGTTCGGCCTGATGTACCGCGAAGTGACGGCGTCGAACCTCGTCAAGATCGATCTGGAAGGTCGCATCGTCGGACAATCGCGCTATCCCGTGAACCCGGCGGGCTTCGTCGCCCACTCCGCCATCCATGAAGCCAAGCCTGAAGCCCTGTGCATCATGCACACCCACACCACGGCGGGCATGGCGGTGGCGTGCAAGAAGGGCGGCCTTGCCATGACGAATTTCTATGCGGCGATGCTCTATGATCAAGTGGCCTACCATGATTTCGAGGGCATCACCGTCAATCTCGATGAAAAGCCGCGCCTGGTTGCAAGCCTCGGCAACAAGCGTCACCTGATCCTGCGCAATCACGGTCTGCTGACCTGGGGCCAGACAATTCCTGAAGCTTTCGTGCGCCTGTGGACCCTCAACCGGGCGTGCGAGATCCAGATGGCCTGCAGCAGCATGGCCGGCGAGGATATTCCCGTACCACCCGAGGTCTGCGCCCAGGCTGCCCGCGAATGCCTTCATCTCAACGCCGATTACGGCGCCGGCCGCGACGTCTTCGATGCCTTGCGCCGCATCATCGACGCGAAGGATCCGAGCTACCGGACCTGAGGAAGATCGTGTTGAAACGCGCGGGCGTGATCATTATCCCTACGTTGTCGTCACCCGCAGCGGCAGCTTCTTCAAGCCCCGCAGCGTATTGTTGAACCGCCGCTCCGGCGTCCCGGCAACTTCGATCGTCCTGATCTTGCGCGCCATCGCATCGAGCACGACCTCGCCCTCCAGCCGCGCCAGCAATTGACCGACACAGGCGTGTATGCCCGCGCCGAAACCGACGTGTCCCGTGACCGGACGCTCGATGTCGAACCCATCCGGGTTTTCCCACTTGCGGGGATCGCGGTTGGCCGCGCCCAGGAACATCAGGATCTTTTGGCCTTCCGCCAGGCGAACCCCGTCGATCTCCGCCGGGCGCGTGGTGGTGCGGAAAAAGGTCTGCACCGGGGATTCGAAACGGATCGCCTCTTCAAATGCGGCGCGCGTCAGCGAACGGTTCTCCCGCAGCTTGCGCCACTGCTCCGGATAACGCGCAAGAGCGTAGATCGCGGCGCCGATCCCATTGACGGTCGTGTCGACCCCGGCCGTGAGGATGGCGCGCACGAGCATGCCCGCTTCCTTGTGCGTGATTTCACCCTTGTCGGCGGCCTGATAGCAGATCTGTCCGAAGCCATCCGCCGCCAGGTTCTCGCGCTGGGCCTGGGTCTCGACCCAGGCGAAAGCGGCCTCCGCCCGGCTCGCGCTTTCCAGGAAGCGCCGGTTCGGGGGGCCGAAGGAATTGAAGACCATGTCGCCGTAAGGCAGAAGGTTGTCGCGGCCCTCGCGCTTCATGCCGATGGCGTCGGGAAAAACGCGTAAGGGAAAAGCCTCGGCCAGTTCCGCGCAGCCGTCGAACTCGCGCTTTTCGATCAACGCGTCGATCATCCGATCCGCTTCCGCGGCGAAACGCTCGCGCAAGGACTTCATCACCAGAAACGAAAGCGTTTTATTCAGCACCGCTCGCGAGCGCGTATGCTGCGGCGGGTCGGATTCGAGGATGATGCTCGGCAGGCGGAAGCGCCCGTGTCTGGCGAAGTCCGCCATGCCGACGCCGCGCGCGGACGAGAAGGTTTCCCAATCGAGCAGTGTTTTCCGCACTTCCCCATAACGCGCAATCGCGCCGATGCCGTAACGCGTCAGCCAGACGAACGGCGCGGTGTCGCGCAGACGGGCGTGAAAAGGATAGGGATCGGCAAGGAATTCTTCCGAGAAGGGATCGATGTCCAGCCCAGGCACGCCCGCCGGTGGTGCCGCCGCGCCTCCCAGGTCCGGATATAGCTTGCCGTCGGGCATGCCTAAGGGTGACGAAAGGCGCGTGCGGCTTCAAGTGCCGGAGGTTATCCTCTGTGCATGGCCACTGCCGCCTTCATCACCGCCGCACGCCTGGCGCGGCGCAAGCTAGGACCGCTTCCGTCCACCCTCAGGCCGGCGAGCGAAGCGGCGGCTTACAAGGTCCAGGACGCGGCAAGCCTCATCCTGTCCGACAGCGGTTTTGGCGCGGTGATCGGCTACAAGATCGGCTGCACCGCGGCGGCCATGCAAAAGTACCTCGGCATCGATCGTCCGTGCGCCGGCTACATGTATCGCGCCTCCATGCGCGCCGATGGCGTGACGCTGGCGCGGAAGGATTTCATACGTCCGGGCGTGGAGTGCGAGATCGCCGTGACCTTATCGGCCCCGCTTCAGGTCCAGGACACACCCTTCGACCGCGAACAGGTGGGCCGGGCGGTCGGCTGCGTTCATGCCGCCATCGAGATCGTCGATGAACGTTACGAGGATTGGCGCTCGCTCGACGCTGCGACGCTGATCGCCGACAATTTCTTCCATGCGGGGGTGATCCTAGGCCCGCCGGTCTATGATTGGCGTCAGCTTGACCTCGCGGCCGTGGCGGGGGTTACCCGCGTGAATGGAGTTGAAAAGGGCCGGGGGCGCGGTGCCGACGTGATGGGTCATCCTTTGGAAGCGCTTGCCTGGCTCGCCAACCATTGCGCTGCGCGGGGCAGGGATATCCCCGCAGGCTCCATTATTTGCCTGGGCGCGCTCATGAGCGTCCAGTGGCTGTCGCCGGGCGATCACGCGGAGATCGAATTGGACGGACTGGGGAAGCTGTCGTACCGGTTCGAGGCTTAGCCGCTCACTGGGGCGGCATCACCCACTTCCTCCTTGTCGCACCTTCGCGTTCGGAATTTCGCGGCCCGCGTCCGGGCGCCTTCATGCCGCTAAACGGCGCGGCGGTAGGCCAGCAAGCTGTGGACTTTCGTCTCCTCGCCGTCTTTCCAGCCGCGCTTGCGGCAATACCCCTCGGCGGCGACGCGCGCATACTCTTTCGTTGCAAAGGTGCCGGCCAGGACGGCGATGCGGCCGCGGAAAGTCACGGAGACTTTCCCTGAGCATTCGTCGTAGGTGTAGCTCATGCCGGCTTCGTACTTGGGGGCAGAGGCCATCGGCGTCCTTTCGGTCGGTGACGGCCGCACCGTGAGCCGCAAAGGTTAACGGCGGCTAAACGCTGGAAAAACCTGCTGTATTCGCGGCTGGAAAGGCGCCGCTCAACAAAAAACCCCGGATTTCTCCGGGGTTTTCGTTCGTCGAGTCTCTCGTCTACTACCGCTCGCTTGCCGCGGTGCGGGTCACGCCCGGCTGCGCCGGTGTCGCGTCGGCGACGGCCTTGTCCGGATGCACGATATACACCTGGGCCATGTTGAGCGTGATGGCGCTCGAGATCGCGGTGTTCTGGCCTTTGTCGTCCGGATACGCGTCGGCGAACTTTTTCACCTGCCAATGGAACTCGGCCGCTTCCAGCTGGCCGTAGGACAGATGGTGGGTCGACCAGCTGGTCAGCCACTTGTAGAGCGAGTCCACGTCGTAATAGCCGGCGATCAGGCCATCGGCGCGCGTCGGGGTCAGCTTCATCTCGAAACGCATGTCGCGGATTTTCATGGAGTAGGGCACGCCGCTGAAAATCTGCCACGCCCAGATGCCGTCCTTGGCTTCGGTCTTGAGCACGCCGCCTTCGATCTTGCCTTTGAAAGTCTGGATCATCTTCTGGCCGTACTTCATGTCGACGCGCTGCGTGCCGCCCGGGGCGACCTTTTCGCCCGAAGCATCCAGCAGCAAGGGATCGCGGCCGCGATAGACGGTCACCGTCACATCCGGATCGTCCGCGAGACTGTCGACTTCGGTGAGTTCGAGCAGGATGCGGTTGTACCCGAAGTCCGGGATCTGCTTGTTCGCGAACAGCTGCAGCTGGCCTTCAGGCCCGCGGAACTGCGAGTTGCAGCCGGTCACATGATAGAAGGCGTTGTCGATGCCTTTCTCGCCGGTCGGGCTTGTAAAGTCGTCGGCATCGACCTTGCCGTCGAGGTTCAAGCCGTTGGCGATCTTTCCCGTCACCGTGATGTAGTCGAACTTGTTTCCGCCGAGATCGTCCGGATACATCTTGATCGCTTCACGCGCGAGCTGCGTTTCTGCGACCGGCCCGAGGTTCGGGAACAGCGTCTTGAAGATTTCACGCGGACCGTTGCCCGACAGCCCGCGCGGACATTCCGCCTTGCCGTCCGGCGTCTGGTACATCGTCCAGTGCAATTCGGTGGTGACATAGCCGATGCGGCGATCGGTGATGACGGAGTCGCCTTCGGCGGCCTGCGCGGCAGTACCGAACCCGAGCGCCAGCAGCGAGGCTCCCATCAGCAGTTTGGACGTCGTCTTCATTTCTTCCTCCACACTCACAATCGCTCGTTGAGACGCTGCTAGCCGCGGCGTCCGCCAAATTCTTCCCGGATATAGAAGGCCCGGAACCCATTGCGCTTGCCTTGCCACTCGCCCATGCCGTTGCCTTCGATGTCGCCGGGCGCTTTGTCGCCTGCATAGGTATACACCGGGCGCCCGCGATAGGCCCACACGCGCAGCGCACCGCTCTGGTTGGCCTGCGCTTCGCGGCCGGTCTTGGGATCGACCCATACGATCGACCACAGCTGGCTCGTCGGCTTTGCGTTGGCCGAAGGCTGAACGTAAGGCCACATCTTCAGGGCGCGGTCCCAGTTGCCGCCGCCGGCAATGGCGATGCGGTAGACCTGTGGGCTGTCCATGGTGTCGCACGCCAGCTGGTCGAGGGAATCATCGCCGCAGGTGTAGAAGTAGATCGTCTTGCCGTTCGCATCGGCCAGCACTTCGCCGGTCAGGGTTTCCTGCACGGTGAAATCGCTGGGAGGCTTTGGCGCGACCTGCGTGTACACGTTGTGCCACCCCGGCACGTCGCCGCCGTTGAGGCTCTCGCGCTTGGTGTCTTCGGTGAAGCTGTAGACCGGCATCTTGCGGAACGCCCATTGGCGCACGCCCGGAGCCCGCTGGATGATCGACCATTCGCCTTGCGGCTGGGCCGAAGCCGGGGCGAGCGCCGGGATCCAAATGCGGGCGCACTCGCCGGTGCAGTTTGATTTGCCTCGTGCGTCGTTGTCCCAGCTGTAGACCGAATAGCCGCGCTCGTTCACCACCATGCGGCCTTGCAGCGTCGTCACGACATTGAAGCCCGGCGGTATGTTCGGCCGCGGGCCAAGCGGCAGGCGCGCTGGCTGCGTGCCGCTGCCGCCGTCGGGAAGCGTGCCCGAGCCGCCGTTGGTCTCGCCGGGGGCCTTGTCGAGGATCGAGGTGTACACGGGCAGCTGGTCGTAGGCCCACTGCTTCTTGCCGTCCGGACGCGTAATCACGGTCCACAGATCGACCGGCTTCGCATCTTCCGGCGCCAGCAGCGGCGGCCAAGTGGCCGCGCAGGACAGGCGTGTGTCCAGTTCGGGCAGGTCCATGCCGGGCGGCCACGGGCTCATCATGCCGGCGGTCTGCTTGGTGACTTCGTCCGTGCAGGTCGACTTGCCTTTCGGGTCGCCGGAGAAGCCGACGCGCATGGCCTTCTGCGGCCACACGTAAAGGGTCATGCCCTTCTCGTTGGTGAACACAGGGCCTTCGAGGTCGGTGATGCGCACCTGCACGCCCGGGGGCGTCGGCGCGCGCACATAGTCTTCCACCAAGCGCTGCTGCGCGAGCGCCGCGCCGGCTGCGCCGCAGGCCACGCCGGCCAAAAGAAGAACTTTGAACGACTCCCTCATCTCAAACGACCTCACCACGTTTTGTTAGCCGCCGCGGCGGCTGAAAGCTTCGCGCACATAGAAGGCGCGGAAGCCGTTGCGGTAGCCCTGCCACTCGCCGATGCCGTTGCCTTCCATGTCGCCCGGCTCCTTGTCGCCGGCGTAGGTGTACACGGGTCGTTTGCGATAGGCCCATACCCGCAGCGCACCCGGCTGATTGGCCGCCGCTTCGCGGCCGGTCATGGGATCAACCCAGACGATCGACCACAGAAGGCTTGGGATCTTTGCGTTCGCGCTCGCCTGCACATACGGCCACATCTGGCGCGCGCGTTCCGGATTGCCGCCGCCGGCAATGGCGATGCGGTAGACCTGCGGGCTGTCCATCAGATCGCACGACATCTGGTCCTGGGAGTCATCGCCGCAGGTGTAATAGTAGATCGTCTTGCCTTTGGCGTCGGCGAGCACGTCGCCGGCCAGGGTCATCTGGACGGTGAATTCGGACGGGTTCGGCGGCGCGAGCTGGGTGTAGACGTTGTGCCAGCCCGGAACTTCTTCGCCCGCGTTGCCGGCGCGTCCCGTGTCTTCCGAGAAGGTATAGACCGGCTTCTTGCGGAACGCCCACTGGCGCACGCCCGGAGCGCGCTGGAAAATCGTCCATTCGCCCTGCGGCTGCGCGGAAGCCGGAGCCAGCGCGGGAATCCAGACGCGGGCGCAGTCGCCCGTACAGTTCGATTTGTTCGGACCGTCGTTGTCCCAGGTGTACAGCGAGAAGCGCTGTTCGTTGACGACAAGGCGTCCCACGCGCGTGGTCAGGACGTTGAAGCCCGGCGGCACGTTCGGCGGCGGGGACGCGATGTCGCGCTCCGCGGGCTCATCGCCGCCGCGGCGGCTGATGCTGGACGCGCCGTTGGTCTCGCCGGGACGGCTGTCGAGGATGGAGGTGTAGACGGGCTGCTTGTTGTAAGCCCACTGCTTCTTGCCGTCGCTGCGCGTGACGACCGTCCATTGGCCGAGTGGCTGGGCGTCATCGGACGCCAACAGCGGCGGCCAGGTCGCCGCGCAGGACTTGCGCTGATCGACTTCCGGCAGATCGAGGCCGCCCGGCCACGGGCTCATCATGCCCGCGGTCTTCGTGGTCGGCGTGTCTTCGCAAAAGGACTTCTCTTTCGGATCGCCGGCAAATCCGATGCGCATCGCCTTCTGCGGCCAGGTGTAGAGCGTAAGGCCGCGCGCGTCCGCGAACACGGGACCTTCCAATTCGCTGATCACCACCTGAACGCCGGGCGGCATCGGCACCTTCGCATAGTCTTCCACCATGCGCGTCTCGGCGGCGCTCGCGGCGCCGCCGAGGACGAGGGTCATGGTCAATGCGAAACTAACGGCCTTCATCCGATCGTGACCTTTTAGACGACGATTTCGCCGATGGCCTTGTTCGTCTGGTTCGACTGGTTGCCCCAGGTCGGCACTTCGACGCCGACCGCGTGCATCAGCGTGTAGCCCAGGCGGCAGCCGGTCGTGCCCTTGCCGTCGACGTGCAGCCCGGTCTTGAGCTTGCCGCCGGCGCGGCCGGCCGAGAACATCGGCAGGTTTTCGATCGAGTGGATCTTGGCGAAGCTCTGGTCGGTCGAGGCATAGATCGCGACGTTGTCGAGCAGCGTGCCGTCGCCTTCCTTCACCTTGTCGAAAGCGCTGACGAAATAAGCCCAGTTCTCGAACGCACGGCGCAGGAACCACGACACCATCGGCTGGTAGCCCAGCTTTTCGTCCACCGGCTCTTCGTGGCTCGCGGTGTGGTGCGGTTTCTCGTAGTCGGGCTTGGTGGTCGAAGCGAACGACTTCGAATACAGCATGTTGAACACGCGCGTCTGATCGCAGGCGAGCGCCATCACGAGAATGTCGGTCATCAGTTGGTGACGCTTGTTCACCAGCTCGAAGTCCACGCCGGTCGCGATGTCGGCGCGCACCGGCTTCGGCGCAACGCAGGCCGGCCGCGGCTCGGGCTTCGTCAGCTGGCGCTCGAACTGCTTTTCGAGATCGCGCAGGCCGGTGAAGTACTGATCGATGCGCTGCTTGTCTTCGGCACCCACCAGCTGCTCGAGCTTCTTGGTGTTGTCCATGACGCTCGAGATCACGCTCTGGCGCACCATGATCTTCGGGTTTGGCTTGAACTCTTTCGCGTTCGGATCCTGGAAGTCGGGACCGAAGACGGTGGTGTACAGGCCGAGCGCCGAGCCTTCCGAGGTGTTGACCAGCGTCGCGCTTTCGTAGGACTGGGTATCGCGCGGATCGCCGGTGGCGGTCATGGTCAGCATCGGGAAGCGGCTGGTTGTGCCGACCTTCTTGGCGACCGTGACGTCGATCGTTTCACCCGGCTTGTCGTTGCCGGTCATCGGCGCGAAACCGGAACGCAGGATCATCCACCCGGTGGTGTGGCACAGGTTTGGCGCGGCGTCGCGGAAGCCGTTGAACCCGGTGTAGAGGTTGATGTGCTTCTGCACCGGACGCAGGGATTCGATTTCCTCGGGCAGCTCCCAGTTGGCGCCGTATTGCTTCGGCTTGAAGATCTTCTCGCTCATGCCGAGACCCCAGCCCCATGTGCCGAAACGGATCGGCATGGGCGAGCCGTCGGCAAGGGCGTTGCCGTTGCCGTTGAGGAAGATGTTGAGCAGCGGCAGTCCGACCGTGACCGCCGAACCGCCCAGCATGCCGCGCAGCACGCGGCGGCGGCTCAGTGTATCGAGAAACGAATTCATGGTGTCCTCCTCGTCAAATCAGTGAGCCGCGGGCGCCGGCCCGTTTGGCGTTAAAGTGGCGGCCGAAGCGGTGGCTTGTGGAACAGGTTCGGAAACGCGAATGAAGGCGTCGGACAAAGCGATCGCACGCATCAGATCGGGAATGCGATAACCGCTCGACGCGAATACTTTCGTCAGGGCGTCGATCTGGTCGTTGGAATCGTTGGCCAGCGGTCCGCCCATGCCGTAGCTGTAGACGCGGCGTACCAGGCAGCGCGGGACCTGCTGATGGTTGCGCAGTGCCTGCGAGAGGCCGGCGATGTCCTTGAAGTTGGCGCCGTCCAGGGTACCGCTGGCGTCGATCGGCACGCCTTCTTCCGAGGTGCGGTATTGACCGCCGCCGTCGAAGTTCTCGAGGGCAAGACCCATGGGATCGGTGATCTTGTGGCAGCCCGCGCACACCGGGTTCTGGAGATGGAAGTTCACGCGGTCGCGCGCCGTGCGGAAGGGCGAGGTGGGATCCTCGAGCGCGGAGAAATCCACGTTCGGCGGCGGCGGCGGCACTTTCTGGCACAGGAACAGCTCGCGTAGCGCCTTGCCGCGCAAGGTCGCCGAGCTGCGCGCGGGGTGGGCGTGCACCGTCAGGAACGAAACGTGCGTCAGGATGCCCATGCGTGGGCTCGATTCCGGGAAGGTGTAGGGCGTCCAGCCCGGGCGCGTCGGCACGCGGTAGATGGCCGCCAGCGCCGGTGACATGAACGTGTTCTTGGTGGTGAACAGATCGCGGTAGTCGCCTTTGCGCGTCACGACATGGTCGACCACCGTGCGCAGCGTCTGCTCGCGAGCGTCGCGCAACGCCGTGCCGGTGACGATCGGATACACCGCGCCGTCTTTCGCCAGGTTGTCGAAATCTTCAAACGCGAACATGTCGTCGAAGAACGCGCGCACGCCGTTCTCGAGCTTCGGGCTCGCCAGCATCATCTCGACGGCCTTCGCCCGGCCTTTCGGGGTCAGGATTTCGCCGCTTTCGGCCATCTTTAGCAGCGTGTCGTCGGGAACCGTATTCCACAGGAAGAACGAAAGACGCGAGGCGACGCTGTAGGCGTCCAGGCGTTTTTCGCCCGGCTTCTTCGGATCGGCCTCGGCGATGTCGGTGATCATCAACACATTCGGGTCCACCAGCATGCCTTCAAGCACGCCGGCGAGCCCTGCGTAGAAATCCTTGTTGCTGTCGGCGGCCTTGTTGGCCTTGGCAACGTATTCGGCAAGCAGTTCTTTGGAGAGCGGACGGCGATAGAGCAGCCGGCCGGTCTGGGCGATGAACTTGGTCGCGCAGGCTTCATCGGCCGCGGCGATGTCCTTCGGCTTGCACGGGACGAGCGAATCGCGGTGCGAGGGGATTTCCTGCTCGAGGTTGCCGTTATCGACGACCTGGGAGGCCACCGCGGCGGCCGCGCGCTGCAGCTTCATCATATCGCCCGACGTGACGCCGACTTTCGCCGCTGCACTCGAGACCAGCCCATCGGTGCGGGTCAGGGGGCCGAGCGGTCTGCCCGGCTTGATGTCGGCGCCGAACACATCGGCTATGACATTGGCGTACTGGTTCGCGGTCATCAGGCGCACGCGTGCGGCCGAGGTCGTATCGGGAAGGGCGGCCACGGCCGGCGCGGCGGCCGCTGGCGCGGCCTCGCCGCCGCCCGGCTGCGAGCAGCTCGCCAGCACCAGCGCAGTCGTCGCCGTTATGCCCGCGAGACGAAGTGAACGATGAGAAACGAAGTCAAACAGACGCACGTCTAAACTCCTCCCGGAAGCCAATTTTCCGGCTCTTGGATCAGGCCGGTCCCAGGCTTCCCATATTCTAATGTGCGGACTGATAATCCGCGCGGAAAATATCGCCGCCAAGGGTTGCGTATATAAATAACACGACCGGTCGGTCATCAAAATGATTCTAAAGTAACCCGGACGTGACAGCCGGGGCCGGGACAGGTCCGTCCCGCGCCGAGGTCAGCGCTTGGCCGCGCCGTGCGCCTGTTCGCCGAAAAACAGGCGCCCATCACAATCCGTCACCCTATTATATAGCCAACTATTACAATTTCTGAGTAGTATATTGTCGGCTATATATAGCAACGACAGTTCAATTTTAGGAGCCGTCGGGGTTGTTCCGATCCAGGGAAGCGGTCGAGTCGTTCAGCCGGACAGAGCTGCGGCCGTCCTTGCCACCAGTTCTCCCTGAAACCTGGCGCCTGCCAACTCGGTTTCCGACGGCTGGCGGGTGCCGTCGCTGCCGGTGATGGTGGTCGCACCGTACGGCGCACCGCCGACGACCTCGTCGATCTTCATCTGGCCTTTGAAGCTGTAAGGCAGGCCCACGATGATCATGCCGTAGTGGAGAAGATTGCCGATGATCGAGAACAGCGTGGTCTCCTGGCCGCCGTGCTGTGTCGCGGTCGAAGTGAAAGCGGCGCCGACTTTGCCGGTCAGCGCGCCCTTCGCCCACAACGCGCCGGTCTGATCCAGAAACGCCGCCATCTGGGACGCCATCCGGCCGTAGCGTGTGCCGACGCCGACAACGATCGCGTCATAGCTCGGAAGCTCTTCGACCTTGGCGATCGGGGCTTTCTGGTCGAGCTTATAGTGCGCCGATTTTGCGACCTGCTCCGGCACTGTCTCGGGCACGCGCTTGATATCGACGCTTGCGCCGGCTTTGCGCGCGCCCTCGGCCACGGCCTCGGCCATTTGTTCGATATGACCGTAAGACGAGTAATACAACACCAAAACCTTGGCCATTCACGCGTTCCTTCGTGCAATTGAATCTGAAACCGGCGCGAAGCCCGTAACGGGCAGGCCTGGGCTTCGCGGCGACAACAAGAACGCCGTAGAAATACTTTCGTTCAGTTGCGTTTGAAAAGGCCGATCAGTGTGCCTTTGCCGACGATCTTCCCGATCATCGCCGCGCGCACCGCCGCTTCCGTCGCCGCGGGAGATTGACCGACAGCCGGTACGTCGAGCCTCGCATTCAGCGCATAAAGCTCGAACGCATAGTGATGCGCCGGCCCTGGAGGTGGTGCCGCGGGACCGCGGTACCACGGACCGGAACTCGAGATCTGGCGGGTTCCATCGGGCAGTTCCTCGGTTTCGGGAAGTGCTTCGGCAAGGGCGCGCGCGTCCTTGGGGATGTTCCACAGCATCCAATAAAGGTGAATGTCGGTTCCATCGATGGTGATTGCGTCCAGATCGCGCATGATCAGCACGAAACTCTCGGTCCCGTCCGGCACTTGGCTCCAGGCAAGCGGTGGAGATACGTCATCGCCCGGCTGTGCATGTTTGGGCGGAATCACGCCGCCGTCCTTCCACGCGCTCGAGGTCATGACCATGGGCTGCGCCGGGGCCGGCCGGCGCTGCTGTGCCGACGCGGACGTGGCCAGAAATGCGGCGACGAGAAGGATCCTAACGAACATGGCAGGCTCCTACTTGTAGTCGGCGGGCTGCGTTTTGCGCCACGCGTCGTAACGCATGCGCAATGTCGTCTGCGCGTTCAAGTCTTCTCCCGGCTTGATCTGATTGGGGCCGCGCCCTTCACCCGGCTGCAGCACGGTCAGAAACAGCGAGTACTGCCCGTTGTTGAATGAATCTCCCGACGGGTCTTTCGGGTCGGCCATGACGATCCACCCGGCGTGCGCGACGCGGTTTGAGCAGGCGATCGCGGGTTTGCTGCCGTCAGTCGGGTAAGGCGGACATGTGCAGCGTGCATCGCCGCCCGAACCGTCCGCAGCATCCATCGCCGCCATCACGCGGTCGGTGAGCGCGCCCTCATTCTTCAAGAACGCGGCAACCGCGTTGGGCACGACCTTGCCCGGGCGCATGGTGTTCGCCTGGATGGAATAGAAAATCTGGGTGCCCGGCACCTGGCCCTGCATGACCTGCGCAACGTAGCCGTTGTTGAGTCCGGTGTGCGACGCCATGCGGCCTTTCATGTCGACGATGCCGAACTGGCGCTGCTGGAAGTCGGGATCGTCCCTTGCGATCTGTTCAAGGATCGCTCGCGGTTCGGCGCCCTTCTTCAACTGCTCGAAAATGAACTGCTGATTCTTGAGCGTGCGGTCAACGCCGGCCTGACAGGCGGCGATGCCGACGCCAGGCACGACCACCAAGGTGAGATCGCGGTACTCATGATCGGTTTTCACGTCGACGCAGCTCGCGGTCGCCATGGACACACGGCCTGTCGCACGGTCGACGGCAATGACCGACCAGGTCGCCGATGCCGATGACGCCGCCATCGCTGCCGCGGCGAATGCCGCGCTCGCAAGCGCGCGCCTTAAAGATGTGATCATAGTGAGTACCCCTCGTGAGACAGTGCGAGCGTCGCGCCTCGCGTGCAGACTTTCAAGGGGTTAGCAGCGCTTGAATTCCCCTTCCATCTGCGCCGGGGGAAGTGCAGGCTACCGCCTCAACCGTTCGTTAGATTTGAGAGGGTACGATGGCCAATGGATTTCTCATCGCCGCAGGGCTTGCGTCTGCGCTCTTGAGCGGCACCGCGCTGGCGCAGTCTAAGGCGCGGCCGGGACTGCCCATCGATGCCTTGGCGGCGACCGTCTGGGTGGAAGAGTTCGACGTCTCGCCGGACGGGAACCTCGTTGCCTACAAGTCGGCGAAGAACGGAACTTATGATCTGTGGACGGTGGCGGCGGCGGGCGGCGCGCCGAAGCAGCTCACCAATTGGCCCGGCCGCGAGATGGCGCCGGAGTTCAGCCCGGACGGCAAGTGGATTGCCTTCGAGGTCGACTATCGCGGCGTCAACGTGCGCGACATCTACATCATTCCGGCCGAAGGCGGTCAGGCGGTCCAAGTCACGACCCATCCGCTCAACGACGCCAATCCGATGTGGTCGCCGGACTCCAAGACTCTCTACTTCGTTACCGAAATGTACTTCCAGAATTCGATCGCCGCCTATGACCTCGCGACGAAACAGACACGGCGCATCGGGCCGGGCGGCGGAAACGCCCAGTTGTCGCCGGACGGCAAGACTTTCGTCTTTACCCGCAACGGCAAGCCCAACGACGACGATCAGAGCAACGACGACATCTACATCCTGCCTGTGACCGGCGGCGAACCGAAGCTGATGACGCCGGATACCTTCAACTCCCTGGACCGCGCGCCGCAGTGGTCGCCGGATTCAAAGACCATCGCCTTCGTCTCGGATCGGAACGGTTTCAACAATATCGGGCTGATCGACGTGGCGACCGGCGAGGCGAAATTCCTGCTCACCGAAGATATCGAGCAGAGCGAACCGCGCTGGTCCCCCGACGGAAAGTTCATCAGCTTCACGAAGAATCTCAATTACCAGTACCACATCTTCCGCATTGCCTCGTCGGGCGGGCGTGCGCAGCAGCTGACGACGCGCGGCGGAGTCAACGGCGGCTCTTCGGCTACGGGGCAGACCCGCGGCACGCATATGTGGAGCGGCAAGGGCGACCGGATCTTCTTCTACCACTCCGATCCGAGCATGACCGGCGACGTATGGGTGATGAATGCCGCCGGCGGCTCGGAGCGCCAGATCACCCATCACCAGGATGCCGCCATCCGCAACGCCGACCTGTTCGTCTGGCCGGAGTTCATGGAGTACACCAGCTTCGACGGGCGCAAGGTCGCCGGCCTCGTCTACAAGCCGAAAGGATCGAAAGCGGGAGACAAGCTGCCGGCACTGTTTTTCTTCCGCGCCAACTCCAACGGCCAGCATCCGCAGCAGTGGCATCCCTACATCCAGTACTTCGTCAGCCGTGGTTATCTCGTCTTCGCGCCGAACTTCCGCGGCTCCACCGGTCGCGGCAAGGAGTACCGGCAGGCTGTGTTCACCCGCGGCGGCGAGGACGATATCCACGATGCCTTCATCGGCATGGATTTGCTGGCGGGGCAGGGTTGGGTCGACCCGAAGCGTGTCGGCGCGTTCGGCGGCTCGACCGGCGGCTTCTTCACCACCGCGGCGGCGACCAAAGACCCGACGCGTCTCAAGGCGGGCGTGGTCTGGTACGGCGCCACCGATCTCGTGACCTTGTCCACCTACGCCGGCATGGAAGGCTGGAACAAGTTCCTCATCGGCAAGACACCGATGGAGAACCCGGCGAACTATTACGGCCGCTCGTTGATCTATCACGCCGACCGCGTCAAGACGCCGATGCTGTTCCTTTATGCGCAGGGCGATTCAGCGGCGCGGTTCCAGCAGATCGAGCAGTACGGCATCCAGGCCGAGATCCACGGCAATTGGTATGACTGGGTTGTGTACGCGGAAGAGCCGCACGGCTGGTACCACTTCCGCCCCGACAGCACGAAGAAGATGCTCACCTCCATGAGCGCGATGTTCGACAAGTTCGTGCTCGAAGACGCCTCGGCGCCGGATGTGAAGGAAATCGCCGCCGAGCAGCGCAAAGGCATCCGCATTCTCCGCAATCCGAACATCGAATTGTGGAACTCCATCGCCAACGGCCAGCCGCCGGCGAAGGACCGCGCCGAGCAGCCGTAGCTCGCGAAAGCTCGAAAACCCCTCCCCATGGCGGGGAGGGGGGATGCTCTAGACCAGAAGTCCAAACCCAATAATGGTCAGATAGAGGCCCAGGACGAGCGCGATCACGCCGCCGACGATATACGCGACGGGTGTGTTGAACATGGCGATCAGCTTCGCCAGCGCTTCGTCCGGCAGGGCGAGATAAGCCAAAGCCTCCGCCGCCACCAGCCATCCGACTAGCGCGATGACGGCCGACGGCAGCGTCTGCCACAGCGGGTCATGAAGGGCGAGCAACAGGCCGCCGACCAGCGCGAATGTGCCGAATACCATCCGTGTCATTCGCTCTGTGACGATCAGCGGATAGACCTGCATGTAGTAGGCGCGCCGCACCATGATGATGAGGCCGAGCGCGATAAGGGCGAGGCCGAGAACGCGAGCCAGGTAGAGAGTGAGGATCATTGTGCTTCTTCCTCTAAGGCGGGCGGCGAATCCAACCGGAATAACCTAATACATATGGCTGGTCCGCCGAACCGCGGAGTGAGGCCGGACGTCAATGCGAGGGATGTAAAAGTGCCTACAGAGCGAGACCTTGGATTTGATCGAAACGGGCCAGGCCAAGCGGCAAAAGAGGCGAGATATAAGGCGATACGCTGGCAAGCTTGCTGCAACGGATGAGGCGGGAAGACGCGTGGTCCTGTACCTTCACGGCAAAGACCGCGCGGTGCTGCGTTACAAACTCGGCGAACAAGTATTCGAAAAGGAATGCCTCTACGAAGGTGGAATCGCGCTCTCCACTCGCATGACCATCAATCCCTATGGTTCAGTGGCATGCGAGAGCGGAATGCGCATTTAGGGGCGGTGGACCCGACAATGCTTCCCGGGCAAGGCGGCCGTCTGGAAACCGGTAAGTAATAGCGATGGGCAAGACGCCGAATCTCGTGTCAACTTCATGCGTCGGGGCTCGCTTATCGGGGGATCGCATGACTTCGGTCGGTAAGAAAATCGTTGCCGTTCTTTTGCTGGGCTCGGCGCTCGCACCGCCGGCGCTCGCCACCACCGCCGGGCAGCGCGCGCAGGCCACCGAAGGGGTCGAGACGCGCGCGAAGCTGGTGCAGGAGATGGTCGACAGCATCTTCAGCTTCGCCGAGCCCGGGTTTCAGGAAGTTCGCACCTCCGCTTACATCACCGGCGTTCTCGAAAAGAACGGCTTCAAAGTCACGCGCGGTGTTTCCGGGATTCCCACCGCCTGGACCGCAACATGGGGCGACGGCGGTCCGCTGATCGCCCTCGGCAGCGATATCGACGGCCTGCTCGGGCTCTCTCAGTATCCCGGTTCGCCGAAAATCAGACCGATGGTCGAAGGCGCGCCGGGCCATGGCGAAGGTCACAACTCCGGCATGCCGGTCGTGGTCGCGGCGGCGCTCGCGGCCAAGGACGTGATGGAGAAGAACAACATCAAGGGCCGGCTGATGCTTTGGCCCGGCGTCGCCGAGGAGCTGCTCGGCTCGAAGGCCTTCTATGTGCGCGACGGCGTTTTCAAGGGCGTGGATGCGAATATCTTCACGCACGTCTCCAACGACTTCAACGTCGGCTGGGGCGACATGGGCAACACCGGTATGGTCTCAGTCGAGTACCGATTCCACGGCAAGACGTCGCATGCCGCCGGTGCGCCATGGCTGGGCTTGAGCGCGCTGGACGGCGTCGAGCTCATGAACATCGCCTGGAACATGCGGCGTGAGCATCTGCCCGTCACGCAGCGCTCGCACTATGTCATCACCAACGGGGGCGGGCAGCCCAACGTCGTGCCCGGCGAAGCTGCGGTATGGTATTACTTCCGCGAACGCACCTTCGATGCCGTGCGCAAGCTTTATGAGCTCGGCAACGAAATCTCCGAAGCTGCGGCCAAGGCGACGGGTACGACCGTCACGCGCCAGGTGTACGGCCACGCGGCGGTCAACCACGGCAACCGGCCGCTGGCGGAAGCGATGTACGCCAACATCCGGCGCGTCGGCATGCCGCAGTGGTCGGCGGACGATCAGGCGTTTGCAAAGCAGGTTCAGGAAGCCAACGGCTTCGCGCTGAAGCCGCTGGCCACCGAGATTCCGCCGATCTCCACACCGGAGAGCCGCGGCTCGGGCGTCAATGCAAGTTCAGACGATATCGGCGATGTCATGTGGACGGTGCCGACGATCACGCTGCGCTTTCCGTCCAATATTCCCAATACCACGGCCCACCATGTGACGGCGGCCATCGGCATGACGACGCCGATCGCGCACAAGGGCGCTGTCGCAGGCGCGAAAGCGCTCGCGCTGACCATCCTCGACATCGCGACCACACCTGCGCTTGTTACTGCGGCGAAGGATTACTTCACCAACGTGCAGACCAGGGATCAGAAGTACGATCCTGTGCTCGTCGCCAGCGACAAGCCGCCCATCCATCTCAATCACAATCTCATGACGCTTATGCGTCCGCAGATGGAAAAGTTCTATTACGACCCGAGCAAGCACGCGACCTATCTCGACCAGCTCGGCATCAGCTATCCGGCGAAATGAACGGCGCTTCAGGGAAACCAAACATGACGAAGAAAATGGCAGCGGCTCTCCTTGTGAGCACCGCGTTGATGATTCCGCTGACACCAGCTCTGGCAACGACCGCCGGTCAGCGTGCGCAAGCCACCGAAGGCGTCGAAGGGCGCGCGAAGATGATCCAGGAGATGGTGGACTCCGTCTTCAGCTTCGCCGAGCCGGGCTTCCAGGAATTCCGCACCTCCGCGTACCTCACGGGAATTCTGGAGAAGGAAGGCTTCACCATCTCCCGCGGCGTTGCGGGCATCCCGACGGCATGGACCGCAACGTGGGGTGACTCAGGTCCTGTGATCGCGCTCGGCAGCGACATCGATGCGCTGCTCGGTCTTTCCCAGGTGCCCGGTTCGCCGCAGATCAAACCGATGCTCGAAGGCGCTCCGGGACATGGTGAAGGTCATAATTCCGGCATGCCCGTTGTGATCGCCGCCGCGCTCGCGGCGCGCGATGTGATGATCAAGAACGGCATCAAGGCGCGCCTGATGCTTTGGCCGGGCGTTGCCGAAGAATTGCTCGCCACCAAAGCCTTTTACGTGCGCGATGGCCTCTTCAAGAATGTCGACGTCTGCATCTTCACCCATGTGTCCAGCGACTTCAACGTCGGTTGGGGCGACATGGGCAACACCGGGATGGTCTCGGTCGAGTACCGCTTCAAGGGTAAGACTTCGCACGCCGCCGGCGCGCCCTGGCTCGGCCTTAGTGCTCTTGACGGCGTCGAACTGATGAATGTGGCGTGGAACATGCGGCGCGAGCATCTGCCCGTGACCCAGCGCTCGCACTACGTCATCACCAACGGCGGCGGACAGCCCAACGTGGTGCCGGGGGACGCCTCCGTTTGGTATTACTTCCGCGAACGCACCTTCAAGCAGATCCAGGATCTCTACGATCTCGCCAATACGATCTCCGAAGCGGCAGCCAAGGCGACGGGTACGACCGTCACGCGCCAGGTCATGGGATACGCTGCGCCCAACCACGGCAACCGCCCGCTCGCCGAGGCGGCGCATCAGAACATCGTGCGCGTGGGAATGCCGAAATGGACGCCTGAGGACCAGGCGTTCGCCAAGATGGTGCAGGAAGCCAACGGCTTCACCTTGAAGCCGCTTGCGACCGAGGTGCCGAAGATTTCCACGCCCGAGAGCCGCGGCGTCTCAACAGGAGGCGGCTCGGACGATATCGGCGATATCATGTGGACGGTGCCCACCATCACCATGCGGTATCCATCCAATGTGCCGAATACGACCGGACACCATGTGACCGCGGCCATCGCGATGAGCACGCCGATCGCACACAAGGGCGCACTTGCGGGCGCGCAGGCGCTGGCTATGACGATCCTCGATATCGCGACCACACCCTCGCTCGTCGCAGCAGCCAAGGACTATTTCAAGGACGTGCAAACCAAGGAGGAGAAGTACGCACCGGTGCTGGTGGCGAGCGATAAGCCCGCGATCCATCTCAACAAGGATCTGATGACGTTGCTGCGCCCGCAGATGGAACAGTTCTACTACGACCCCGGCAAGCACGAGACGTACTTGGACCAGCTCGGGATCAAGTACCCGCCGGCGCCGGCGGCAAAATAGTCCGCGTGGGCTAATCGGCAATGACCGCCGTGCAACCGCCAGGCGCGGGCCGGCGGCGGGTGCGATAGCGGGCGTCAGTTCAGCCAGGACATGTCGGTCAATTCCAGCGCTGGCGAAATGCCAAGCTGTCTTGCCGCCAGGGCCTCTGCGGGGCAGGGCCGTAAAGGATATGGCAGCTGCGGCAAATGCAATCCCGCACGGGCCATGCCCAGCGCCACCTCCTCGAGGTGCCCGAGTACGACCCGGGCTGCCGCCGGCGGCAACAACCGCCACAGCACCCGGCGCGCCCCGAATTCGTTTTCATACTGGAGCAAAAGAACAACTTGAAGAATGAGCTCCTCGTCCAAGCCTACGTGAGGTGAACAGGAGGTCCGCACATCTATCGGCCGGCGGGCCGTGGTTCCCATCGCCCGCACCGCTGCGATGAGATGTTGCGAGTCCGCAGGGGTAAGGCGCGCGATCTCGAATCCTTCGCGACATGTCTTTTCGAGTTCGGGTTTTCCGCGCGTCGCTTCAACGGTGAGGCGCAGCGAGCAGAGCAAAAAAAGTTCGGAGGTGGTGAGCGTACGAAGGTGTCGCGAAGAAAGGGAGCCGGACATGCTTTCTCCTGGGTCACTGGACCGCAGGAAACATACGCATAATTAAGAATGATTCGCAATAATATTAATAATTATTCTCAATATATTCCGATTTACTAGTTAGATCAATATCTTAGCGGGGATCAGGCAGGGCGCTTGTATTGGGTGCGAACGGCCGTTTCTTGGCGCCGCCGTCGAGAAGGTGACCCTTCCGCACACGCGCCTATTTTTCTCATCGGACTCGGCGCCGTTTTTTCTTCCTGCACGGTCGGCGCGCGCGGCGGTGAATAGGAAGTCCATGATGGCTCTCGGTCGACGCTGCGTCTGCTCCCTCTGCGGGGGCATGCGCATTCACGGCCGTCACCCGCGCATCGGAACAAGCACTCAAAAGAACAGTTGATTTCACATGTCTTCCGCTGATGCCGCCGCAGCGAAACACCATCCAACCCGGTCGCCTGTCCAGGTCCTGCGCGAGGACTGGCGCAAGATATTGCGCTCGTTATGGCGCGAGTTGAAGGAGGATAACCTCTCGCTCGTTTCCGCCGGCGTCGGCTTCTATGCCCTGTTGGCGATTTTCCCCGCCATCGGCGCGATCGTTGCGCTTTATGGATTGATCGCCGACCGCGCGACCATCGTCGAGCACCTCAGCTTTATCCGATCGGTGCTGCCGCGGGACGCTTATCAGCTTCTGGCCGATCAGGTCCGCGAACTCACGTCCGGTGAGCCCGCCGAGCTTGGCTTAGGTTTCGCCGTCGGCGTGATTATCTCGATGTGGAGCGCCTCGCGGGCCGTGATTGCGCTGATCACCGCCATGAACATCGCCTACGAAGAACAGGAGGAACGCGGTTTCATCCACCTCAACCTCATCGCCGTCGGGTTCACCCTCGCGGGCCTGGCGGTAATGCTGGTGGCGATGGCGGTCTTGGGAGGACTGCCGGCTGTTGTCGAACAGATGGAACTTCCCGCGTGGCTCGCGGCCTCGGTCCTGCTTCTGCGCTGGCCGCCGCTCGGGGTCTTGGTGCTGATGGGGCTCGCGCTGCTCTATCGCTACGGCCCGAGCCGCGCGAACGCGAAGCTCGAATGGCTGAGCCCCGGCGCCATCTTCGCCATGCTCCTCTGGCTCCTCGCTTCGGCCGGCTTTTCGCTCTACGTCACGAACTTCGGAAAGTACAACGAGACCTTTGGGTCGCTGGCCGCCGGCATCATCTTGCTGCTGTGGTTCTATGTCTCGGCCTATGCCGTCTGTATAGGCGCGGAAATCAACGCCGAAATCGAATATCGTACGCGAGGCGACACCACGACCGGGCGCCCGCGGCCCATCGGCCGCCGGGGCGCGACGGTCGCCGATACCAAGTCGCCGGACGCAGAATAGTTTTCCACAGGCCGAAACAGGCTGCGGGCGGCTTGGCCCCAAAAGGCAAGGGTGAGCTATGAAAACCACGCATATCTTCGCGGTCCTGCTTTTGGGCATGTGCATAACTTCGGCGCGCGCCGAAACCGTGCTCGTCACGGGTTCGAATCGCGGGATCGGCCTCGAGTTTGTACGCCAGTACGCTCAGCGCGGATGGACCGTCATCGCCACGGCGCGGGCGCCGGACAGCGCCGAAGAGCTCAAAGCGCTCGCCGCACGACATAGAGGCGTGCGGATCGAAAGACTCGATGTCGTGGATGTGGAGGGGATCAAGGCGCTTGCCGCCAAGTATTCCGGCACGCCCATCGATGTGCTCATCAACAATGCGGGCGTGCTCGGGGAACTCGATCGCCAGAAGCTGGGATCCTTCCATTACGAGGAGTTTCAGAACGTGATGGGGGTCAACACTTACGGACCGCTCGCGGTCAGCGACGCATTCCGTTCCCATGTCGCCGCGAGCCGGCAGAAAAAAATCATCGGCATCACCTCGGGTTCCGGCCAAATCTCGCTCACCGTCGGCGGTGGCTCTTACTTCTATAAAGCCAGCAAAATCGGGCTAAACATGGTGTTCCGCGCGCTGGCCAGCGATCTCGAAAGCGATGGGATCATCGTCGCCCTGATCGCTCCGGGCGCGGTCAATACCGATATGCGGCGCGCCGCCGTCGGCCCCGAGGCTGCGGCGCGCGACCTTTCCGCGAGTGAAAGCGTCGGCGCGATGATGAAGACAATCGACGCGCTTACGCGTTCCGAAAGCGGTCGGGCGCTCAATTACGATGGGCGCGCGATCGCGTGGTAGCGACCGGAAAAAACGGATCGCGCGCTCCTCATGTGCGGCAGCGCTCGGCGATGAAATTGTTAATGCGCTGCCAAGTCTGATTTGCCTTGAAAGGCAAGGCGTATCGGCCACCCTCCATGCAAAAAATGTCGGAAAATATGTGTTAAACAGCGGTCCGGCGCTTGCGTGCCCTAAGGACCTGCGATAAGAGTGCAGCCAAGACGGCGCTGTTATCCTTATAAACAAGGCGTCCGTCGGGGTTAGCCAATCAACAATTCAGGGGTGGAAAAATGGCCACATCGTCCGATAAGCCTGCGGTTGTCACGTTGAAGCATCTGGCGGCGACGCTCGCCGACAAGCATGAGCTGTCGAAGAAGGTATCCGGTGAGATCCTGGGCGACTTCGTCGGCTTGCTCACCAAGCACCTCAAGAAGGGTGACAAGATCCGCATCGGCGGTTTCGGTGTGCTGCAGGTCCGCAAGCGTCCTGCGCGTATGGGCCGTAACCCGGCGACGGGCGAGCAGATCAAGATCAAGGCCAGCAAGAAAGTCGCTTTCCGCGCGGCCAAGGAACTCAAGGAAGCCGTCTAATCCGGCTCTTTTGCGATACGCGTCTTGCCCGGGGGGTCCGGGCAGGACGCGGGCGTCGCCTCTGGAAAAGCCGGACGCGTCCGGCTTTTTTCGTTTTCGCTACATCGGCGTCGAGCGGGTCTGTGCGCACTTGATGCACAGCGGGATCGCCGGATTTGCCTCGAGCCGGCCGGGCGCAATCTCTTCGTCGCACAACGCGCAGTAACCATAAGTACCACGCTCGATGCGGGCCAGCGCGCTGTCGATCCGCATGAGTTCGCGTGACCGTCGTCGCTCGTTCTGGAACGCAAGTTCGCGCGCTTGAAGTGCGCTTGCGCGCGACAGACGGCCGACCACTTCGACCTCTTGATCCCGTTCTGCTTCGTGCAGGCTGCGTTCGATCTCGGCGCGCTGCGCGAGCAGCTGCTCCCTGATGGTGCTGATATTCATAGGCGTATCGCTCGGGTTCTTAAGGAGCAGAGCCGACCCTTTCGGATCGGCTCTGCAGGACCTTCCGGACATGGTTGGTCCGGATCGTCAGCTGGTCTTAAGCAGCGGTCTGGGTGCTTGTGCTCGCCGTCATACGGCGGGTGAAGAACAGACCCAGGAGGCCAAGGCCAAGCAGGGCGACCGGCAGGGGCTCCGGTACCGAGGTGTGCATCGCAAGGACGAAACCGATGTTATCGGAAGTCGTACCGCTGAAAGTGTACTTGGCTTCGGTGGCGTCAAATCCAGGCGCATGCACCGTGGCATTGCCCCAAAGATCGATGAAGCCCGGCGTCGGGCCGCCGCGATCACCGACGTTCAGCGTATTCAGGTCCACCGTCACGCCGCTGTTCAGGATGAGGTAGCCGCCGATCGGCGTGAACGAGGACAGGCTCGGGATGTCCTTGAGCTTGCCGAGATCGCCGAAGTTGACCAGGTGGTCGAGGTCGCCGATATCGCCTTGCGTGACATACACCGAACCGCCGTTACCGATGAAAATCGAATCGGTATTGCCGAGGTGGCTGCCGGCCGGAAGATTGAAGGCACCGCCGATGCCGAAAGAGGCGAAGTTGATCGTGGCTGCGTCGGCCGACGGAGTGACGGCAAAGGCCGCTCCGATGGCGCCGACCGCCACAACCAGATTCCTCCAAGAGCGGAGAACGTTATCCAACATTTGAACCAAACTCCTAATCTGAAACGGCCCTATGCCGTCCGCACCTCCAGGTCAGCAAGAAGCGTGCCAGCAGCGAAGGGCTTGTTTCAAAAGGAGAAGCCGACGCGGGTGTAAAATCCGCCCGACATCGCGTCGCTTTGGGCGAGGGCCCGGTGTCGGAAAAATTGTCACTTGGCGGGCCGGACCTCGAGCGCCGGTCGCGCGGCAAGCGAGTCGCGCGGGGACACCCGCTCTGCGGTTTGAGCGTGCGGCCTTCCCATGCGCAACGGATGCTCTTGTCGCGCTCGGCGATTGAGGGAGCGATCTTGATGCACAAGCAGTGCGCCATTTTCGCGCCGGCGCGCACAGCAACGCGTGATGATCGCTTGGTGGCGGGGCGCTCCCGCGAAGCGCGCGCAAGATAGGCTTTGTTTATGCCGCATTTCGCCGAAGCGGGCGATGGCGCGGCGCGCATTTAAAAAAATTTTTGACGCAACGTTTTTCAGAGTCGCCGCGCGGCGTCGCGCAAATGTCGACGAGCGCGACAGCGCGGCAATTTGCGCAGTGATGTAGGCGGTTGCGTTTCTGCGCAATCGCTCGCGAGTGGAAACAAGGCTTAACAGTGTAAGGGAACTAGTGATCACTGCTCTCGTTATACAGCCGCAGTTGTCAAGCGCAGAGTTACCTACAGGGGATGTTGATGAGCACCAATGCTTCGCTCGCTGGCGGACGCGATACGTCTCGCTCATCCCCCGTTCCGTGTAGTTGCTCACCCGGTCGGCGCGCCTCGATAACCGCGCTTCGTCCGATTTCAGTTCATCGTTAGCAGAAAGACGCCACCCGGAACGGGGTGAGCGAGGTTGTTATGGTTCGAGTGTTCGGTCACCACATTTCGCTACGCGCGGTTCTCTTTGCGGTAGTTGAGATCGCGGCGTTTATCACCTTCTTCAACATCAGCCGCGCGATGGCGCTTTATCTCGTCGCAGGCGATTACCAAGGCGAGATTTTCGGGCAGACGTTTCTCCTGCCGCTGTTCTGCGTCATTGCCTTCGCGACGGCCTCCGCCTGCGGCCTATATAATAGAGAGATCAGCGCCGACCCGAACCGGATCGTGCTCCGGCTCGCAACCGTCGCGGTCCTCATGTACTTCCTGATGGCCGTGAGCATCTCGCTGGCCGAGATGTTCCTCGTCGAGGACATTGACCTCAAGCTCTACTATGCCATCGCCCTTGGGGCTGCGACCGGCTTCTTCTTAACCGCGCTTCTCTTCCGTCATCGCGCCTTCGCCTACAATTTCAACGGCACTGCGCTGGAGCGGCGCATCCTCGTCGTCGGCGTCGATGAATGCGCAGCCAAGATCGAATATCTGAACGGCAGCTCGCGCAGTCCCTACCGCGCCGTTGGGTTCGTCCCGATCGGCACGGAAGAAAAGCATAAGCGCCTCAGCTCCTATAAGGTGCTGCCGGGACGCCTGCTCGAGCAGCCCAAGGCTCTTGCCGAACAAGCACGGGTGCTGAAAGCCGATGAAGTCGTGGTGCCGTCCCGCGAGCGCAACGGCCTTCCGGTCGAAGCCTTGATGGAATGCAAGCTTGCCGGCCTTTCGATCACGGAGTTCTCGAGCTTCTGGGAGCGCCAGACCGGTCAGATTGATCTCGATGCGGTAAGCCCGGGGTGGCTGATCTTTTCGGAGGGCTTCCGCACGTCGTGGGCGCGGACGGCGGTAAAACGCGCATTCGACATCGTCGTCGCCTGCCTCGTCCTGATCCTGACCCTGCCGATCACGGTGCTGGCGGCGGTTGCGATCCGCATCGACAGTCCCGGCCCGATCTTCTACCGCCAGGAGCGCGTCGGCGCTAACGGCCGGAGCTTTTGGATCCTCAAGTTCCGCAGCATGCGCACCGACGCCGAAAAAGACGGCGTCGCGCGCTGGGCGCAAAGCAACGACAGCCGGGTTACGCGCGTCGGCAAGTTCATCCGGCGCACCCGCATTGACGAGATTCCGCAGATCATCAATGTCCTCGTCGGCGACATGAGTTTCGTCGGGCCGCGGCCGGAGCGCCCGGTGTTCGTCGAAGGGCTCAAGCAGAAGATCCCCTATTACGATGTGCGCCATCGCGTGAAGCCGGGCATCACCGGATGGGCCCAGATCAACTACCCTTACGGCGCCTCCGACGAAGATGCGAAAGCCAAGCTGGCCTACGACCTGTACTACGTGAAAAACGGCAACATCTTCCTCGACGCCGTCGTGCTCTTCCAGACCGCCCGGGTCGTGCTGTGGCAAGAAGGCGCGCGCTAACAGTCACATGACCGCCACCGTCATCATCATCAGTTATGCGGCCGCGGCGCTTGCCTTTTTCGGCGCCACCGGACTCTTGCTGGTGAGCCGCGCCCAGCATCGCTACAAGGCGCTGCTGCTGGCCGCCTGCGCGACGACCGGCCTATGGGCGACCGCCGTGGTCGCATCGCAGGTGTGGTCCTCGCCTGGCGTTGGGCTTGCGATGGTCGCCCTCGAGCAGGCGCGCTCCCTCGCATGGATCGCGGTGCTCGCGTTCGTGATCTTCATTGCCTATCGCAAACGCGTCGATTCCAACGTCGCCGCCTTGGCCGCGGGCGCCGTGGCCATTTCGATCACTTACGTCCTCGCGCTCGCGAGCTACGGGCTCGTCGGCGGCGCGCTGCCCGAATTTGCGGTACGCCTCACCTTTATCGCCCGCATTGCCGTCGCGCTGGTCGGGCTTCTGCTCGTCGAAAACCTTTTCCGCAACAGCGGCGCGGAAGCGCGTTGGGCTGTGAAGTATCTCTGTTTCGGCGCCGGCGTCATCTTTATGTACGATTTCTACATTTACGCCGAGGCGACGTTGTTCGGCGCCGTCGACGCCCAAACTTACGGTGCGCGCGGGTTCGTCGAGACGATCGCCGTGCCGTTTGTGATTCTTGCAGCCGCACGCTCAAAAAGCTGGCCCATCGACCTTCACGTCTCGCGCCAGATGGTTTTCCGGTCCGCCACCCTGCTCGCCGCGGGCTGCTACCTTCTCCTCATGTCGATGGTCGGCTTCTCCCTGCAGGCCTTCGACGGCGCATGGGGAACGGTGACGCAGTCCCTCTTCCTGACGTGCGCGATCCTCGTCCTTGCGGTGATCCTCTCGTCCGGCAAGGTCCAGGCGCGTTTGAAGGACTTCATCAATCGCAATTTCTTCAGTTACAAATACGACTATCGGAGGGAGTGGCTTCAGTTCATTACCGCCATTTCCGACAGTTCCTCCGATCTCAAAATGCCCGATCGCGCGATCAGGGCATTGGCTAATATTGTCGAAAGCACCGGCGGCGCGATCTGGACGCCGCGCGACGGCGCCTTCCATGTGGCTGCATCGTTCAATATGGGCAATCAGCTTCATGCGATCGCCGCGGACGATCCATTTGTCGACGCCCTTGCTGCCCAGGCCGGCGCGATAGCGGTGAAAGGCGAGGCCGAGGACCCGGCCTCCATTCCTTTGCCGCAGTGGTTACGGGAACACAACCGGGCTTGGCTCGTTCTCCCGTTGCTGCATACGGACGGCCTCGCGGGCATCGCCGTGCTTGGCGTGCCGCGCGTCGACGTCCGCCTGACGTGGGAAGATTTCGAGCTCCTTAAGACGGCCGGCCGGCAGGCAGCGAGTTACCTCGCCGAAGCGGAAGCCGCTCAGTCGCTCGCCCAGGCGCGGCGCTTCGAGGATTTCAACCGTCATTTTGCGTTTGTTGTTCATGACATCAAGAATCTCGCCGGTCAGATGAGCTTGATGGTCAAGAACGCCGAACGGTACGGCGACAACCCCGACTTCCAGAAGGATATGTTGCGCACGGTGGGCCACTGCGCCACGCGCATGCGCACGCTGCTCGAACAGATCAAGAGCCGCACCGCGGCGCCCGTGCCCAAGATAAGGTTCGACCTTTCGGCCCGTCTTACGCGGCTCGCCGATGCATGGCGCCTCCAGATCCCGCGCTTCGCCGTCGACGTCGTGAAGGCTCCCGTCCAGTTCGACGGCGATCCCGAGCGGCTCGAGACCGTTCTCAATCACCTGATTCAAAACGCGCTCGATGCCGCCGGACCGCAAGGCGAAATCGGGCTTGCGCTTCGCATCGAGAAAGATGCGGGCGCCGGCGGTTCGGATCGTGCGGTCATCGTCGTATCCGACAACGGCCCGGGCATGGATCGCACGTTCATCGAAACCAAGCTCTTCCAGCCTCTGACCAGCGTCAAATCCTCAGGTTTCGGCATCGGCGCGTTTCAGACGCGCCAGCTCGTCCGCGAATTGGGCGGCCAGCTCGAGGTCGACAGCCAACCCGGTTCCGGGACACGCATGATCGTGCGTCTCCCGCTGCGCATGTCCGCCTCCATCGAGGCGCCCGCCGTCGCGAACGGCGGTCCACAGTTGAGAGTCAGTAATGGGTGACCACCATGGGTGAAACTGCAATCGCGCGCATCCCGGACGATGTGCCGGCGAGGGATCTGCTCGTCGTCGAAGACGACGCAGGTCTGCAGAGCCAGATGCGCTGGGCGATGTCCAATGACTTCGCCGTTCACGTCGCGGGCGATCGCACCGAGGCGCTGAACATCATGGCCCGCCAGCGCCCCGCGCTGGTCGTGCTCGACCTGGGTCTGCCGCCGGACCCCGACGGCGCCACCGAGGGCCTTTCCATCCTCGATACCATCCTCGCCGACTACCCGGGCACGAAGATCGTCGTCGCCAGCGGCAATGAAGACCGCAACAACGCCATCAAGGCGGTCTCGTTCGGCGCTTACGATTTCTTCGCCAAGCCGGTCGACATCGACCAGCTGCGCCTCATCCTCGAGCGGGCTTGGCAGCTTCACGCTCTGGAAGAAGAGAACCGGCGTCTGACATGCCCGGCGAGCAAGGCGCTCGACGGCATCATCGCCGCCTCGTCTGTGATGCTCGACGTCTGCCGCGTCGTCGAACGGGTTGCCCCCACCGACGTCAGCCTCCTCATCATGGGGGAGAGCGGCACGGGAAAGGAGATGTTCGCGCGTGCGGTTCACACCTGCAGCGACCGCAACCGCGGTCCCTTTGTCGCCGTGAATTGCGCCGCGATCCCCGAGAATCTTCTGGAGAGCGAGCTGTTCGGACACGAGCGCGGCGCGTTCACCGGCGCGGTGCGGCAAAGCAAGGGTAAGGTCGAGCAAGCCAAGAACGGCACGCTTTTCCTCGATGAAATCGGCGATATGCCGATGGCGCTCCAAGCCAAGCTGCTGCGCTTCCTCCAGGACCGGACGTTCCAGCGTATCGGCGGCCGTGAAGACATCACCGTGGATCTTCGTATCGTCTCGGCGACCAACCGGAACCTTCAGGAGATGATCGCCCAGGGTACGTTCCGCGAGGACCTCTATTTCCGGCTCAACGAAGTCAGCATCACGGTGCCGGCCCTCAGGGAGCGGGAAGGGGATTCCCTCGTCCTTGCTCATTCGTTCCTGCACCGCTATGCGGAAAACTTCCGCAAGGGACGCATGGATTTCTCCCAAGGAGCGCTCGTTGCCATCAGCAATTACAACTGGCCCGGCAATGTGCGCGAGCTCGAGAACCGGGTAAAACGCGCCGTCGTCCTGGCGCGCGACAACCGGATCACCCCCACGGACCTTGGGCTGCCGGAGACCGCCGAAAACGACGCGTTTGTCACCTTGCGGCAGGCGCGCCGCAAGGCGGAAGTCGACGCGATCCAGAAGGCGCTGGCCTCGTGCCACAACAACCTGTCGCGCGCGGCGCGGATACTGGGCGTGAGCCGCCCGACGCTCTACAGCCTTCTGGCCAGCTACGACATCCGCGCGACCGCCAAATAGATCCGAGCCCTCGTGCCAAGGACCCGTTGAGGAACAGATGATGACGCACATTTCGACGCATGCTCTTCGCAAAGCCCTCTATGCCGGCCTGGCGACGGCCGCGCTGACGGCGGCGCCGGTATTCGTCCCGGCCGTTCACGCGGCTCCGCCGTCGGTCGAATCCCAGCGGCACTTCGACAACGCCGCGAAACACGTGCAGAAAGGCGACGTCGCGGCGGCCGTCATCGAGCTTAAGAACGCAATTCTTGCCGACGGAAACAATTCCCAGGCCCGCTACGAGCTCGCGCTTCTTTATCTGCGCACCGGAGATGCCGCCGCCGCCGAACGGGAGCTTGAAACGGCGCGCACGCGAGGCTTCGACGAGGCCAAGCTCGCCATACCCCTTGCACAGGTCTATTTCGCGCAGGGACGCTACCGCGATGTCATCGCCAAATTCGACCCGGCCAAGCTGACAGGCGATCACAAGGTTGACCTCCTGGCGGCGCAGGCCCGTGCGCATATCGCCCTTCAGGAGCGAACCGCCGCGCGCAAGCTGATCGACCAGGGTCTCGCGCTCAACGGCGAAAGGCCGAGCATCCTTGTCGCCGACACCGTCCTGCTGCGGCTCGAGGCGGACTATGCCCGCGCCGAAAGGCAGCTCGACAAGGCTTTGGCGAAAGACGCCGGTCAACCGGAATTCCAGGTGTTGAAAGCTGAGCTGCGCCAGCAGCAGAAGGATCTGCCCGGCGCCGAAAAGCAGCTGGACACGGTGATCCAGCGCTATCCGACCTACTTGCGCGCCTATATCGCCCGCGCGGTGGTCAGAATGGGACGCCAGAACGACGCCGGCGCCCGCCAGGACATCGACTACGTCCTCGAACAAGACAGCCGCAACAGCATGGCCCACTACCTGAACGCCTACATGCTGGTGCGCGACCGCAAGTACCGTGAAGCTTCGCAAATGCTGATCGGTCAAGCGGCGCTTCTTGAGAATTTCCCGCCCGCCGCCTACCTCCTTGCGGCCGCCTCGTTCCAGGACAATCGTCCCGAAATCGCGCGTACCTGGGCGCAACGCTACGTCACGCGCGCGCCCGAAGACGTCGCCGGCGTGAAGCTCCTCGCGGCGGTGCACATGCGCCAGGGCAATGCGGCGAAGGCTGTCGAAGTGTTGGAGCCCGCCGTCGCTCGCATGCCCGACGACGTCGAGCTCAAGACCCAACTTGCCAACGCCTATCTTGGCGCCGGCAAGAGCGATCGGGCGCTTCAGATGTTCGAGCAGAATGTCGCCCAAGCACCCGACAACGCTTCGGCGCAACTGGCGTTGGCGGTCGGGCGTCTGCGGACAGGGGACGTCGATCAGGGCACCGCCGATCTGCAGAAGGTGCTCGACATCAACCCGGGCTCGCTGCAGGCCAACACGATGATGGTCCTGACGCAGCTCCGCAGCCGCGCGCCGGAGAAGGCGCTCAAGACCGCTGCCGAGATGGTCAAGGCGAATCCCAACGACCCCAATTCGCACAATCTCGAGGGAACGGTGCACCTCGCCACCAACAACGTCGACGCTGCCCGCACCGCGTTCAGCACGGCCCTGAGCAAGGACCCGGGCTTTGCGGCTGCGGCGTTGAATCTCGCGCGTATCGAAGAGCGCCGCGGCGACCAGGCGGCGGCGCGCAAGTGGTACAATGAAGCGCTGCGCATCGACCCGAAGAACACGACCGCCTTCGAAGGCCTGGCCGCGCTTGCCCTTGCCACGGGCGACTATGAAGGCGCGGTGAAGCAGTACGAGACGGCGATTGCGCGTGATCCGACCGCAACGCAGGCGCGCCTCAAGCTGGTCGAACTGCATCTTCAGCGGCCCGACAACGCGCGCGCATTGAACGCCGCACGCGACTTTGCCGCCGCCGCGCCTGATGACTTTGTCGCCATTGAACTCCTGGGCCGGGCGCAGATCGCCAACGGCGACTTCACGAACGGTATCGGTTCCTACCGCCGGCTGGCGAACGATGCGGCGGGCAATCCGGAAGCGCACCGCCGGCTAGGCCGGGCGTACGCCGCCGCCGCCGCGAAAGAGAAGTCGAACGCGGCGGCTTACTTGACCGAAGCGCGTATTGCCATCGACCGGGCGCTGGAGCTCTCGCCCGATTATGAACCCGCGCTGGCCGACAGGTTGATGCTTGAACGGGAGATGAAGGGGACCGAAGCGGCGATCGCGCTCGCGCAACGCCTGACCGACGAACGGCCGAAGTCCATCGCCCGGCTCCTGGTCCTGGGCGATCTCCAGACCGCGGCCCAAAAGCCTGCGGACGCGACGGCGACGTACCAGAAGGCCTGGGCAAGCGCGAAGGAGGCGGTGGTCCTGCGCCGGCTCTACTCCGCTCTCGCGCAAAATCGCCGCGAAGCGGAAGCGCTCACTTTGCTCAAATCGTGGACCAAGGACAATCCGTCCGACTACAGCACGCGGTTGATGATCACGTCGCACTATATCAATGCCAAACAGTACGACGAAGCGATCAAGGAAAGCGAAGCGATGAACGGGGCGCTGCCCAACGATCCGATCGTGCTCAATAATCTTGCCTGGCTGTACGGCGAAAAGAACGATCCTAAGGCCATCTCCACGGCGGAACGCGCCTACGCGCTCGCGCCGCGCTCGCCCGATATCGCCGACACCCTCGGGTGGCTGCATGTTCAAAAAGGTGACGTCGCCAAGGGCACCGAAGTCCTCGCCAAGGCGCATGCGCTCGCGCCGGACCGCTCGGACATCACTTATCGCTACGCCGTCGCCCTCGAGAAAAAGGGAGACAAAGTTCAGGCCAAGACCGTTCTCCAGAAGGCGCTATCGACGAAGGCCGCTTTCAGCGAGCGGCCGCAGGCCGAGGCCCTGTTGAAGCAGTTGGGTAGCTAGCTCTTTCTTTGTGTCAGGTGTGTAGGGTGTTATGAGCAAGACAGGTATTGGTACCATGGGCCGGGTGGTTGTGACCGGCGGCGCAGGTTACATCGGCTCGCATGCCGTGCTGGCGTTGCGCGACGCGGGCTGGGACGTCGTCATCGTCGACGACCTGTCCACCGGCAGTCTCCAGCTGGTGCCGAGGGGAGTTCCGCTTCGCATCGGCAATATCGGCAACAGCTCTTTCATGGCGAGCGTGTTCGCCGAGACGCGGCCGGATGCGGTCATCCACTTTGCCGGCTCCATCAGCGTTCCGGAGTCCGTCGAACGCCCTCTCAAGTACTACAATAACAACTTTGCCAACACGTGCCGCCTGGTGGAAACATGCCTTGCGGCGGGGATCGACAAATTCATCTTCTCCTCGACCGCCGCCGTTTATGGGATTCCGGAGGTACAGCCGGTCGCGGAAACCAGTCCGCTGCGCCCGATCAACCCCTACGGCCGTTCCAAGCTTATGACGGAGGAGATGTTGAAGGACACCGCGGCGGCCGCTCCGTTCCGCTATGTGGCCTTGCGCTACTTCAACGTTGCCGGCGCCGATCCCAAGGGCCGGGCGGGCCAGGTCGTCCAAAACTCCACGAATCTCATCAAGGTCGTCAGTGAACTTGCCGCGAACCGCCGCGCCGGCATGACGGTCTACGGCAATGACTATGCGACGCCCGACGGAACCTGCATCCGCGACTTCATCCACGTCAGCGATCTGGCTGACGCGCACGTGGCGGCGCTGACGTACCTCATGAAGGGCGGCGACAGCGACATCATGAATTGCGGTTATGGCGAAGGCTATTCCGTGACCAGCGTCCTGCGCGAGGCCAGCAGGATCGCCGGCCGCAAGTTGCCCTACGTTATCGGTCCCCGCCGCGCCGGCGATCCGGCCCAGGTCGTGTCCGACCCGGCGCGGATCCGCGACAAGCTGGCGTGGACGCCGCGATACAACGACCTCGACCTCATTCTGCGGTCCGCGATCGCCTGGGAAAAATCTCTGCCCGTCCTGGCCGAACGCGAAACGGAGGCGGCGAATGTCGTGCCGTTCGCGCCGCACCTCGCGGCTATGACGCGGGCGAGGCCACACCCCACCTTGCAGTGAGAACGGCTCGTTTAGTGAAGCACGCCGCCGGTGAAGAGCCGGCGGTAGGCCTCCACCATTTGCCGTTCGTCGAACTCCGCGGCGGCACGGGCCTGATTTGCTTCGCCCAGGCGGCGGCGCAAGGCCTCGTCGCGCAATAGCGCCATCATCATGCTGGCCAGCGCAACGTCGTACCGGGGCACCACGTAGGCGCGATTTTCCTCCGCAAGCATCGCTTTGATATCTCCGGCGTCGGTGCTGACGACCGCGCGGCCTGCCGCCATGGCTTCCAGGACGCTGAGCGGCATCTGCTCGGTATCCGACGACACGGCGAACACGTCGAAGGCTCTTAGGATGCGTTCCGGTGCCGCCAGAGAGCCGGTGAACGTCACGTGCTCGGCAAGGCCCCGCTCGGCCGCAAACGCTTCCAGGCGGCTGCGATCGGGACCATCGCCCACGATGACCAGCCGGGCCGGCATGTGGGCGCGCACCAGTCCGAGCGCCGAGATCATACGATCCAGGGCCTTTTCCCGGCGCAGTGTTGCAATCGTTCCGATCACTGCACCCGCACCGCGAAACCGCGCGGCCAGCTCGGGGTCCGGTGCACGAAGGAAACGGCTGCACGCGATGCCGTTGGGGATGTAGCGGACGCGGTGGCTGTCCAGCCCCCAATCGGTCAGCGCGATACGTTTCAGCGACTGCGACGGGACGACCACTGTGCTGTGGCGATTGAGAACGAGGCGGCGGAACAGGGAGCGGCGGAGGAATCGCCGCTCCGCCTCCTCGGGGCCAAATCCGTCTTCGATGTGGATGTGGCGGACGGCTTTAGGGGTATTGGCGGCCGCCCATTCGGTGGCGCCCCAGTTGTAGGTGACGAGAAGATCGGGCTTGAGCGTGCTTAACGTGCGGCGCGCCTGGCGGATATTCGCGATTGCATTTCCACGGGCGAAACCCAGCGGTTGAAACTCGCACGCGGCCCGTTCGTCCAGGAGTGCGGCGGCATCGGTCCGGCCGTCCATCGCCCTTACCACGTGGCGAAAACGGTCTCCCAGATGATGCACAAGCTGCACGAAACGCCGTTGCGGACCGCCGACGGCAAAGGTCGAGAACACATGCAGAATCACCGGCGCGCGCGCCGGCCCGGGGGCGGCATCGGAGACGGGTACCGGGCCGGGCGCTAACGAAACCGTCTGGTTCACGGTGCGAACGCCTTGCGGATGAAGGCTTCCGGATTTCTCTCCGGTGTCCAGCCGAGATCGCGCTTGGCGATGCTGCAGTCGAATTTGGAGACGAGACCGCGAGAGCGCAGATCGCGCAGGCTCGGCCTTGCCGCCTTGCGCCCGACAACGCGTTTGATCAGCCACTTTCCCCAGTCCTCGAGGTGCAACTGCCAGATCGGTGACGCATGAAAGCGTAACGGACGGCCCGTAACGTTGGCCAGCGCGGCCATGTAGGCGCGCGCATTGAACCGCACGTCACCTACAAGATTGTACGCCCGCCCTACCGCCGCCGGCGCCGTGATCGCTTTCACGATGGCGTCGGCGACATCCTCGACGAGAACAAGCGGCAGCGGATTGGTGCCGCTGTTCCAGCCGATGCAGTGCTGTTCGTTGTTGAACATGCCGACGCCGCTGTGCAGCGGCGAGGTGCCGTGACCGACGACCACGCCCGGCCGCAGGATGCAGACCGGCAGGCCGCGCTCCTTGTGCATGGTCAACAGCAGGCGGTCTGCTTCGGCCTTGGCGCGCGCATAATCGGCGCGTTCGGTGCTGTTCGGATCGGGCGGTGTATCGCAGGTGATGTGCTGTGCGCGGTCTCCGATATAGAGACCGGCAATCGAGCCGACGTGGATCAGCCGGGAAACCCCGGCCGCGAGGCATGCTTCGGCGATCACCTGCGCGCCGTTCACCATCGCATTGCGGATTTCCTCCCATGTGGATCCGCCGCCGCCGTGGGCGAGGTTGATGACGGTCGATACGCCCGCGATCGTACGCGCAACCGCCTTCGCATCGCGGATATCGCCCGAGACCAAAGTCACCTGCGGATGCGTAAAAATTTGCGCGAGGTTGCGGGTGTTCCGGGCAAAGACCCGGACGCCATAACCGGCTTCCACCAGCCTTTCCACCGTCGCCGTGCCGATAAATCCGGTTCCACCGAGAACGGCGACCTCCCCGCGGGTGACGGCGGCTTTGAAGCCGGCCGGGGGCGCGGCCGCCGGCTGCTCGAACGCCTTGGCGGCGATCAGCTCGCACGTTTCGACAAGATTTGCGGCGAATGCGAACGAGGCGATCGGTTTCGAGCTGCCGCCGGCGGAACGCGAGCGCACCGCGGCATAGAACGCCGCGATACTGGCCTTCATGCCGACATAAAACGGATCGGAACGCTCTTTCAGCTTCGCCAGCGCGAGGACGTAGTTTCCGGCGTTGGCCACAGCATCCCTGGCCGTTACGCCGGCGGCGCGCAAGCCTTGCTGCAGCATGTCGACCGGCTCCATCAGCGGACCGCGGCCGTGCATGACACAGCGGTTGTTGAGGATATCGGCGACGATGACGCCGTCATCGCAGACGGCTGTTACCTGCCAGAAGGGAAAGCTGCGTCCGACGGCAAATTGCAGGTGGGCCGAATGGCTGGCCGACCGCAGGATGGCGTCGCACGCGGGGAAGAACGGAACGCCGGGGCTGATGAACGTGCCCTCCGCCTTCGTCGTCTCAACCGACTGAATAGGTCCGATAAGGGCGGCGATCTGAGACAGAGGATGGACCGCCTGCTCGAGCAGGATGTTCTTCGGCAGGTGAAACATCCACGTGCCGAACTGGCGCCCGGCAAGCTGGCGCAGCGGAACATTATAAGCGACTTGCACGGACCGCAGCGGCCCGGCCTTGCGCGCACGAACGGCCTCGTGCAGCCGCGCGAAGGCAGGGTGGTAAATGAAGTTCTGATTCACGCCGGCGACCGGGCCGCCGCTCGTGTCATCGAGGGCCGCCAGCGCCCGCGCATCGTCGAGGTGGGAAGCCAAAGGTTTTTCGACGAGCACATGGCGTCCGAACTCCAGGCACATGCGGGCAAGCTGCGCGTGGGAATCCGGCGGCGTCAGGATGTGGACCGCGTCGAAATCGCCGTTCTTGAGCGCCGTCGCGAGCGTCGGAAAAACCGCGCCGATCTTCCATCGCTCCGCAAAAGCCTTGCCTCTCTCGGCGGACGGCTCAACGACGGCGACGGCTTGCACATTCTTGACGGCCTTAAGCGCTTCGGCATGAACGTTCGCGATGACGCCGGCGCCGACAAGGCAGACGCGGATCGGTGCGTTGGCCGCGAGGATGGGCGGTTGCCCTACGCACGACGGATGAACGGGCGGCGCAGATTGACGGCTCTGAGCTCCGGTCGTGAGTTCGTGCGTCTTCGTCTGAACGGTCATGCAGGTCCCTTTGGTGATCAAATAAGGCAGGTGGGATGGGTGAGGTCTTCTCGCGCGTGAGCGCCGTAAGGCCGCTCGGGAACGACGAGGCTGAACTTGAACAGAACCATGGCTGCAACTTTTCGAAGGCGGGGGCAGTGGAACAACTCAGTCCGCCCTGCCATTAGGGATCACAATTCTCGCGCAGGCGAAGAGTTCCCACCCCACTCACACCTGCGCTTATTTGTTGCAACGGCCTGACGGGCCTACAACTTTGTTGGCGGGACCTATGAAGCTGCTTTCCTTCACGACGTTATTTCCCAATGCGGCGCAGCCTATCCACGGGGTTTTCGTCGAAAACCGGCTGCGGCAGCTGGCCGCGACGGGAGCTGCGGAGATTCGGGTCGTCGCGCCGGTCCCTTGGTTTCCCTTCAAGGGAGCTTGGGCTGGCAGCTATGCCAAGTACGCCAAGGCGCCGTACCGGGAAACCCGCCATGGCCTCGATGTCGTGCACCCGCGTTATCCCGTGATCCCGAAGGTCGGCGTCGGCATCGCACCGACGCTCCTGGCGTGGAGCATGCGGCCGGTCTTCGATCGGATTATTCGCAGCGGCTATGATTTCGACGTCATCGACGCGCATTACTTCTATCCGGACGGGGTCGCGGCGGCGATGCTCGGGGAATGGTTCAACAAACCCGTCGTGATCACCGGGCGCGGAACGGATCTCAATTATCTCCCGAAATTCCCGCTGCCCCGGAAACAGATCCAGTGGGCGGCCGGCCGCGCGGCCGGCATGATCACGGTGTGCCAGGCGCTGAAGGATTCTTTGGTTGAACTTGGCGTTCCCGAGCAACGGGTGACGGTGCTGCGCAACGGCGTCGACCTTCAGCTGTTCCGGCCGTTCCGCGATGAACGTGAGCGCACGGCTGCGCAGCGCAAATTCGGCATGGAGCAGGGGATTGCCCTGGTCTCCGTTGGACAATTGATCGAACGCAAAGGCCACCACCTCATCATCGCCGCGCTGCCCGAGCTTCCGGGCACAAATCTGTTCATTGCCGGCGACGGACCCGACCGGGGGAAGTTGCAGGAGCTTGCGGCGAAACTCGGCGTGTCGGACCGGGTTCACCTGCTCGGTGTGGTGCCCCATGGCGAGCTGCCCAGTCTTTATGCGGCCGCCGACATTTCCATCCTCGCGTCGAGCCGCGAGGGGTGGGCGAACGTCCTGTTGGAATCGATGGCGTGCGGCACGCCCGTCGTCGCCAGCCGAATTTGGGGCACCCCGGAGGTCGTCGCCGAACCGGCAGCGGGCGTCTTGATGCCGGACCGCAGCGCGGCCGGGGTCGCGGCGGGTGTAAAGGAACTTCTGCGGCAAATGCCGGACCGCTGGGCGACGCGCCGTTATGCCGAGCGGTTCAGCTGGGACGCCACGACCGACGGACAGCTCCGTCTGTTCCAGGGGATCACCGGCGAGCTGTCGCGCATGGCGGCGGAATAGCCTTAAATCAATCGCCATTTGTACGGGACGGCCGCGTCCTTCCGGTGCAGCTGTTCCGTGATCCATGTCAGCGGCGCCGCGGCCTCCGTCACGCCGGCGCGCGCGGCGATCGCGAGGGCGCCGCGGGTGTAGATCGCATAGGTGGGATCTTCATATGCAAGGTCGTCGCGCTCCTCCCATTTCGCGCGCGTACGGCTGATGCGCCAAGCCTCAGACCAGCTCTCCACGGCGCCTTCTGACTTTTCATTCTTGATGAGGAGGCGGTAGGGCGACGGATAGGCGCGGTGCCATCCGCTGCGGCCCGCGGTGCGCGCAAGAGTTCCTCCGATTTGCCAAAGAAAGGCTTCGCGCCATTCCTCGAAGCCCATCAACACGATCCAACCCAGGCTCGCGGCCAGGAATTCGTGCTGCCAAGGCGAGATCCAGGTGCCCTCCGGAGCCTGCGGCGATTCGTCGCGCGAGTAGGCAAGATTGTCCGTGGCTCTGAAGATCCGCCGCAGCGGGTCGGGGCTGTTCACATATTCCTTTTCGAACCAGGTGCGCGTGCGCTCCAAATCGGCGCGGAAGTAGCTTGCGGGCAGAAGCCATCGCGGGACGCGCTCCGGCGTGACTTTTGCGGCCTGGGCCAAGGTGCGCATCGACCACGCGAAGGAGCGCGGTTGCGGGATGCTGAGCCGGTACGCCGGCGGCAGTTCACCGCGATTGTAGTTCGCGGCGAACTGAAGGTCTTCGAGATGATAAGGATCGCCCGTCAGAAGATACGGTATGTAGGCCAGGGCCGGCTGGTGCGCGGAATCGATGCTGATGCCCGTCTTGGCGAATGGGATATGCGGCTTGGCCACGTTCGGATCGCCGTACCAGCTCATCGTCGCGTGCCGATCCAGGTCGACCGGCCCGTCCGTGCGTTCATCGCGGATGTGCCAGGGAAGGGTGCCGGCGGCCTCGGCTTGGGCGCGCAAGGTCGCGAGGGCGCTTGGATCTTCCGTACACAGGTAACGCGCCTGATGTTCGGTCACGAGGCCGATGTCGTGCCGTTCGCCCGTGGCGCCCATCTGCGGAAAGACGCCCGCAAGTTCCATGATTCTGTATCGCTCCGCCGGCCCGGAATCCGGCGCGCGCGCAAAAAACTTTTCGCGTCCGCGCGCATAGGGCGGAATAAGACCGCGCTCCCGTAAGGTCGCGATCCCCGCGGCGAGCGGGCGCGGGGCCGATTGCCACCGCCAGCGTCCAAACCAGAAGTGCTGAGGCACGTCGACGGACGCGATCGTCTGATCGCCGCGCCGTATCTCGACCCGATAGGGCCCGAGATTTTTCGCGGACGCGTCCCACACGCGCCCCAACTCGAAAACCACTTCCAGACGGTCACTGCCCTGATCCGGTCGGAAGTGGACGGTCAGAGGCAGTCGTCCGGCGGCGGCGCGAAGGCAGCGCTGCGTAAAACCCGCGGGCGAGCTGAACGCACCGAGATCCTCGGCGCCTTGCGCGTCATAAGAAAACGTCTCGCCGCCAAGGCGCACGACAGCCCGTAATCCCGGCTCGGCGGCGCGCGCGGCCATGGGGGCCGCGGCGGCGCCAACCAGGAAGGACCGCCGCGTTAGAGCCACGGAATCACGACGGCGCGAAACGCGCGCAGTGAAGGACAACTCATAAGCGTGTGCCCGCTAGATTACCGGGAGCGAAAAAAACGCGAGCGACCTGGCGCTTTTTCACGCCCGCCTGCGTTAGGACCCTTGGTTTCAGCGCCGTAGGGGTTTTCGCGCTTGTCGTTTGAAATGGTCCACGCCGCGATCGCGCAGATCGCGCCTAAGCAGCCTATAAACAACAGACTTTCCAGAATATTGATCATGGACAGGACCCTTGGCAGCGCAGCAAAGAAACGACGCCGCGAGAACGTTATCGGCGCGTCATCTAACGGGCGGAGCGTCTGTATAGTTTCCGGCACGAGGGCGAAATTGGCGGCGTGCCCTCGCGTGAAGAAAGCGAGAGCCCCCCGTGCGTGACCTTGCTCTCGTTCTGACGATCGCGATCTTGGTGCCGTTGTCGGTGCCTTTCCCGCTGGTCGGCCTTTTCGCGTGGGAATGGCTGTCGATCATGAACCCTCATCGGCTGACATGGGGATTCTCCTACCAGCAGCCGTTCGTGATGATCGTCGCACTGGTTACGATCATTGGCTGGGTGCTCTCGCGCGAGCGCGGCAACCTCAAGCCCAGTTTCTTCCTCGCGCTTCTGATTATTTTTTCGGCGTGGATGTCGATTACCACACTGTACGCGCCGACGCCGGAGATAACGGTTCCTTTGTGGGATCGAACCATCAAGACCATGATCATGATCGTCATGGTTCTCGCGCTCGTCTCCAACCGCGTGCGTATCGACGGATTGGTTTGGGTCCTTGTGCTGTCCCTGGCGTACTACGGTATCAAAGGCGGCGGCTTCGTGCTCTTGAGCGGGGGCGCCAACATCGTCTTCGGTCCGAAGGAATCGATGATCGAAGACAATAATACCCTTGCGCTGGCGCTCTTGATGGTGCTGCCGCTGATGAATTACTTGCGCCTTCAGACCCCGAACCGCTGGCTGCGGTACGCTCTGGCCGGCGGCATGTTTCTCACCTTCATCGCCGCCATCGGCAGCTATTCGCGCGGTGCGATGGTCGCGCTCGTGGCGATCCTCGGCTATCTGTGGCTCAAAAGCTCGGCCAAGCTCATTACCGCTCCCATCCTGGTCTGCCTGTTGATGGTCGGCGTGATGGTGATGCCCGCGAAATACATGGATCGTCTGAATACGCTTGAAAATGTCATGGAGGACGAATCCTTCCGCGGCCGCCTGGACGCCTGGGAGGTTGCATGGGAAGTCGCGAAGGACAATCCCCTTGGGGCGGGTTTCGAGGGACCGCGGCAGCCGGTCGTGTGGAACGACTACCTGCCCGACCGCCAGGCACGCGCTGCGCATAGCATCTATTTCATGGTCATCGGTGAGCATGGGTTCATAGGGCTTGGAATTTACCTCCTGATTTTCGCCGTGACGTGGTGGAACCTCTTCCGCATCAGGAAACTGACCAAGGCGCAGCCGGAGCTGAAATGGGCGCGCGATCTCGGATTCGCTCTCGAGGTGAGCATGGTCGGCTTCATGGTCGGAGGCGCCGCCCTTTCGATGGCCTATTACGACGGCTTCCTCACTTTGGTGGCCTTGACCGAAATCGTCCGGCGATTGGTCCAGGAAGCGGTCAATCCGGCCCAACGACGCGCGAAAATACCGGTGAGGACCGGCGCCGCTTCTACAGTGCGCGCGCCGGCGGCCGCCTAGTTTTCGAAATCCAAGCTAGCGAGGCTTCAGGATCTGCCGCAGCCGCGACACGGAGTCGCGTGCGCTGCGCCGACCCCAGGCGAGCAGGTCGGCCAGCCGCATCTTGAGTGTACGGCGCTCGATCACGAGCCAATACAAATTGCGCGCGTCCGTCGCCAGCGAATCCTTGTAGCGCGAATCTCCGGCCATGAAGTCGTATTCGCGGCTGCCGCCTGCGGCGTGGTGATTGACGGCCATGGCGTGCGCCGTCAAACCCGGTTTCAGCCGGTTGTCGGACTCGCTCGACAGTCCCGACTGGTAAAAATAGATTTTTCCATGGTGCGCGAAGTTATAGAGGTAACCGATCGCCGTATCGCCGGCGCTGATGCGCAGCAGCTCGACGTTGCCGCGGGGCCACCACGCGCGTATCAGGCTTTCGTGAAACCGGTGGAAACGTTCAGAAGCGAAGGCGCCGCACGCACCGCGTTGGATCCACGAGGCTTGATGCAGTTTCGCCAAGGCGCCCAGATACGAAAGGGCCTCGTCGACGGTCGTTGCCGCCGTGAGACTGACGGTCCCACGCTCGGCGTAAAGCTTGGCGCTGCGGCGCAGCTGCGAGCGCGTATTGGAGGAAAGCAGAGACTCATATTGGACGGCTTTCAGCCGGGTCAGGTCCACATATGGCGCTCGCCAAACCTTGAGTGTCGGTTTTTCGGGGGGAAGAAGGTTTGCAATTTCGGAAATCAATGATCCGTCTTCGTAGCCGGAGAGGTACAGTCGATCCCAATCTTGCGCCTGAATATACTCGGCGAGTTTGACGCACACGGCGTGCCGATAATCGGGGTCACACAAGATATCGTTGAATTCAATGTACGGACCGTCGTCGCGGTCCTCCGCGCTTGTGTACAAAGTCGCGATCCTCAGGACCAGAGGCCCGAACCGTTGACGTCTCGCCAGGTAAAGAGCGCCGGCGACCACGCGGTCGCCGTCGTACCAGAACAACCACTCGCCCCGGAACGGCTGGCCGTAAACGCTCAGCCACGTCTGGATCCATTGCGGCGACATGAAGATTGAGGCATTCGGCAGGCGCTCGAACAGTTCGTTCCATGCCGAGGGGATCTGCGCCCGCTGCTCGAGAGGCGCCCGGCGCAGTTCCGGGGCGGGTTTCGGATCGTGCTTCATGGGGCGACGCAGCTCCTCTGCATGTCCCAGGAGGCTTTGACGCGCGAATCGGAAACGCCGCATACAAGCCGCGTGCCTAGGGTTTCACGCGCGATAAGCTCGGCGCGGTACTCCGTCAGCGTGGTCAGCTCGCCGCCGCACTCGCCGACGAAGAAAGCGATGTAATCGCGTATTTTGCCAAGAAAAGCATCGCGCTCGGCGAGGGTCTTTGCGTAGGGCGTGTTGCCGGGCTCGATGGTGGGGGAATGGAAACTGAGGACGAAAATCTCGTTTCCAGCGGCCAATAACTGCCGGGTAAGCCCCTGCATTTCGCCTAACGTGAATCCTTCCGGTGACAGCCTGGCGCGATAGACGATTTTCAGAAGCGAGAGCAGCGCAATGGAAAGGCCGCTGCCTGGGAGGCGCATGACCGCACGGTGGATCGCCGCGCCGACCGGGCGCGGCAAGGGTCCTACGAACGCGCCGCTGTACGGAACGCATAAGACACCGCCGCGTTTATCGGCCCAAAACGGCGCCGTTGGAAAGTCGCTGTAATCCGGTCCGCCATCTCCCGTAAGGTCGAACGCCGGCGTCGGTGACGTGTCGACCTCGAACCCCAATGAACCCAGCGTGGCGAGGGATGAAGGTCCTAGCCCGTAACGGCCGGCGCGATACACACGCGGGGGGCGGCCGAACGCATCCTCGATGGTGTCGCGTAGACACTGCAGTTTGGCCCGCTCGAGGTCCGGCGGCAGGTTTCCGGCGTAGGAATTGAAGGCGTTTACGTCTTCCGCGAGGGGAGGCGTGTTCCACGGATGCAGATGCGCGCCGACGTCAGCCTTGCCGTCTTGGACGAATTCCCGCAACGGACCGTATCCGTCGGCCTGAGCGGCGACCGGATAGTCGATCAGATAAGTGGGTTTTGCGCCGAAGCCGAGGAATAAGTCCTGCAACAGCGGAACGTACCGCATGTGGGACACACAGGTGTGCTCGCGCGAAAACGGCTCGTCCCAATTGAACGCCTCTTCGGTGTCGATCGCGATCGCCAAACGCGGCCGTGGATGCGGTGTGGGATTGGATATCGGCATTGGTTCACCGGGGTAGGAATGCTTGCCGCAGGCGGCGATGAAAGCCAAGGCTCGTGACGAGATAGAGCAGGTTCTCGAAGGGCTTGTAGCGCAGCGCTATGGCGCGAAGAATGTGGCGCAAACCCAAAGTATACAGGCCGTGGCGATACAGTTTGCGTCCGGCCGATGTCATGCGTTCGCCCAGAATGCGTCGCCGTTCGCCCCGGCTGAGCCGGTGACGGTTGCTCTCGAAATGTTTGAGGATCATCGGCAGGGTGTAGCGGATCTCATCCGTCGGATTGCCCGCCGAGAGGCTTCCGGGGCGCTCGTGCACGCGCACCAAGACCTCGTTCAGATATCCGACCGGCCCGCGCAAGGCGAGGCGGATCCACATATCCTGGTCTTCGGCGACCTTGAGGGTGCAGTCAAAACCATTCAGCGCGATAAGATCGCTCCGCCGCGCGAGAACGCAAGGTGTTGCGACGAACGTGTGGGCGAGCAAGGTTTTCCATGCGTCCGGCCCTTCGGCGGGCGGCCGCTCCTTGCCGAGGATGCCCATCTTCTGGCCCGACGCCGAAACCCACTCCGGCGGGTTCGTGACGAATGTCATCATGTCGTCATGCTCGATCAACGCGAGCTGCTTTGCGATCTTGCCGGGAAGCCACTCATCGTCTGCGTCGAGAAAGGCGACATATTCTCCCCGCGCGGCGAAGATGCCGGCGTTGCGCGCCGCCGAGGCGCCGCCCCGTTGCTTGCGCTGAATGAGCGTCAGGTCGGGCAGCCGCAGATTTTCGACGACCTCTCGCGTGCGGTCCGTGCTGCCGTCGTCGACCACGATGATTTCCAGCGGGTCGTACTCTTGCTGCTGCACGGAAGCCAGGGCGCGCGCGATCGTATCCTCGCAATTGAATGCGGGGATGACAACGCTGACGAGCGGTCGCCGCGTTGCGTCGCTTGGAGCTAAGCTACTCACCAAGACTCAGTCCTTTGGCCTGCCTGACTTCGGCGTCGTCAGCTCAACCACCAGATTGGTCGAAGTACGGTAAAGGTCTTCATATGCGCTGACACAGACCTCGTGCGTTTGTGCATAAGGGTCGATGATCTCGCGCGACGACTGATTCTCTGGGCGCCAGTCGGCCAGCATGAAAATCTTGTTTTCACTGCCGGGGAACCGACTCATCGCCATCGCCGCATTGCGATAGTCCATCACGATGATCGCGTCGGCTTGCTCGACATCCGGTTCGGTCACGGGACTGGCGCGATGATCGGTGAGATCGATGCCGTACGTGCGGGCGATCTCTATCGCGCGCCTATCGGCGGGGCGTCCGTGCGACGCACCGAGGCCGGCCGACCGGACCACGACATCGGGCGGCAAGGACTTGCGCAGCACGCGCTCGACGAATGGGCTGCGCATGATGTTGCCATGACACAGAACAAGGATATTCCGCGGCTTGCCGTCGAGGGTTCGGGTCCGTACGGACTTCAGGCCCGTACGCAACTTCTCATAGAGGGTGCTGGCCTGCGGACTGCCCAGAAGCTTGCGCCCGGCCCATCGCTTGCTGAAGCGAGGGAACACTTTTCCGATGGCCTTGATCAGTGCCGGAATGAACGCGCGGTCCAATGTCGCGCGTAGGTCGTCCAGGGCCGGTCGCGGATCGTTGAGCCGCCAGACCGCGTCGTTCGAGCCGTCGACGAAGCCGAGCAAAAAATGAGCGCAATCCCGCAAAAAGGCCGAAAGGGGAAGCTTCTTGCGGGACACTTCGCCCAATACTTGGGGAAGACGTTCGAGATCCCCGGCAAGCCACCGCATCGTCTTTAGCTTGTACCGGTGCGGCGGCGTGGGATGCTCGCCATGCGCCAGTTGCCACTCGTACCAGGGAAATTCAATGCCGCACGTCAGCGATAGGGAAACGGAACCCCAATATCGGCCATTGATCTCCATGAGCGCGAAGCGGTCGGTCAGCGGGTCGTGACGGAATTCGACCATGGCCACGCCGTTCCAATCCAAGCCGCGCAGTAATCGAAGGGCATGCCGCCGCAGCTCGCCGCTTACGGCCTCGGCGCGCGCCCGGACACTCACGCCGCCGCCGATCGGCAACTCGCTCAATCGGCGATGCTGAAAAGCGGCAACGGGTTGTCCGTCGTGGATCAGGATCTCGATGCCGACTCCCACCCCCGGTATATATTCCTGCACGAGATAGGAACTGAAAAAGCGTGGATCGCTTGCAAGCTCGCGCTCGAGATCGGCCGGCGTATTCAAATAGCGGATTCGGGGTTTTCCACCCTCCTCCTTGCTTTTCGGCTTCGCGATCAGGGGAAACCGGATGGAGGGGAGGGCGTCGCGAAAGGCCGCTTCGTCCGCAAACGTGTGCTCGGCCGGGGCAGGAATCCCGAGTTCGGCGGCCTTGGCGAGCGTGATGTCCTTGTTGAGAACGGCGCGTGCGGCCGGCGGCGGCGGGCTCGCGAGTTTGACGACCTCTTGCAGTTGCGCATGCGTGTGCGCGAGCAGGGTCAAAGCTTCGTCGCCGCACGGATAGACAAGCTTGATGTTATGAGCGCGAACGAGGGATGTAACGAAGGCGACGAAGGCCTTCGTTTCATCGGGCGCGAGATGGAACGAGGCCAGCGTGCGCGAGCGCAGCGGCGGATTGTCGGGCAGCAGGCTGGCGACATGAACGTCGATGCCGTGACGCTGGAGGCAGCGCGCGATCGGCAGAACGATGCGCGGCGTGGAGCCCAACAATAGCGCCCCCGGCCGGGGCAAATGATTTGTGGCGAGTTGAAAGGATTGTTCGGTCGACTGTACCGACTTCACCCTTCTCGGGAACGAGCCGTGCATAACCGTACCTACGTGAGGGTTCCGCTGAAAAGGACCCGCGCGGCCAAGAGACGGCCCGCAGGGCCGAGCAGTTCGCAGATAGTCTGATCAAGTCGCGTCGCGGGGAGGATATCGCTGGAGAAGACACGTTCGCTCAAGATGTGGAAAAACGCGGTCTTCCGCTTGTCGAGATCCTTGGTGATGAAATCCAGCTCCTTCTGGTCGATCTTGCGTTCGTCCGGCGTGATGTACGGCGTATTGGCGCCGTAGATGGCCCGGCGGAGTCGCGGGTAGAGCACCTTTTCCACGAACTCCATGCGTCGAATCTGCTGCACCGCAGAATGGGTATACATCTCGATGCCGAAAATGCGGGCTCCCGGCTTGGTGACGCGCCACGTTTCCGCAATGGTGCGTGGAATGTCGACGTGATGGAGGATGTTCACAAAGACGACTGCGTCGAAGTAGTCGTCGGGATAGGCAAGACTTTCGCAGGGCATGACATCCAGCTTCACCGGCGCGGCGGCGAAATTCGCGGCCCGCGTCCGGGCGACGTCGATGACGTCCGCCGAAAGGTCGGTGCCGTGGACCTCGGCGCCAAGATGCGACAGGCGGATGCAATCTTCACCGAAGCCGCAACCCGGCACAAAAATGCGCTTGCCGCGCAACACCGGGGCGAACTTCAAGATCTCGTCGTAGAGACACCAATACGCATTCCATGGGCGCCGGCGCGGGGATTGTACGACGTCCAGGGCGACGCGCGTCCTACGCAGGCCGTCATGCTTTTGCGCATAATCACGGTGATAGGAGATTTCGCTCTCTTGGCGTGCCGTCAGTTGTGCATACATGACGTCTACTCCAAGGAACCGCGGGCATAGGTCGTTGCCGCGTTGACGCGATTCCCCGCAGGTGCACACGACGGCCGGGAGTATACGATTTCGCGCGCGCTCTCGAGCCGCGCGGTGCCGCGCGCCAGGATGTCGTCAAGATCCCGCAGGCGGCCTTCCCAAGTATAGGATTCCTCCATCAGGCGCCGTGCCGCGAGCCCGATGGCCGCCGCATCGTGTTCGGTGGCCCGCAGGCAGGCTTGAAAGATTTCGAACTCGCTGTTGGCCAGCATCAGGTGCCGATCGGGTACGGCCTCGATGCCTTCCAATCCCTGAGCCGTAGTAACGACAGGTTTGGCCATGGCCATCGCCTCCAGCACCTTGTTCTGGATGCCTCTGGCAATGCGCATCGGCGCCACCGCGACATGGGCGTGGGCGAGATAGGGTCTTACGTCGGCTACCCGGCCTGTAACGTGGACACCGGCTTGAGACTGGAGGTTTGTGACCTCGGTCGTCGGTTTCGCGCCGACGACGGTGAACGTCGCCTCGGGACGCGCCGCGCGCAGCTTCGGGAAGATTGCGCTCGCGAACCATTTGACCGCATCGACATTCGGCCAATAGTCCATTGTCCCGGTGAACACGAAATGCGGTCCCGGCGTCGTGAACGGACTGGACCAGACGTGGCGCGGCGAGAAATAGCGGCAATCGATTCCGTTGGCGATACCGTAGGTCTTGCCGGCGGCCTCGGGAGCAAGGGTACGCCACAGCGCCGCTTCGGCGTCCGACACGAACAGGCCTGCGTCGGCGGCAGCCGCGACCCGCCGGTCGAAAGCAAGCAGCTTGGCGGCTTCGCGCCGGTAGATCCAGCGCATGGGTCCTTTGGTTTCCGCGGCGTACTGGCGCCATTTGTCTGAATCGACGTCGACGAAATCCATCACCAGTTGCGCGCCGCCCAGGTCACGGCCGATGACATACTGGGCCATGGCCGAGGAATAGACGAACACGACGTCGTGCTTCTCACGCGCAAGGATGTCGGAAACCCAACGCCCCATGGCAGCGTTAGCAAATGACGCTACCGTCAGTGGTGATCCCGTCAGAAGCCCTTTTACAGCCCGGAATTTCGCGGTTTCGCGCGGCAAGTCGAAACAGCGCAGTTCCGCGCAATACGGTTCGAGAGCAGCGACATGAGCTTTGTCATCCGCGTCGTCGATGAAACATCCGAGGTTGATGCGATAGCTGCGGGCGAGATGCTCCAGGATGCGGAAAGCACGGATTTTTTCGCCCTTGTCGGGCGGGAAGGGGATGCGATGACACAGAAAGAGCAAAGAGCGCGATGGGGTCAACGGGGCACCAGCGTGGAAAGGAGCGGATCCTGACAATGTCGGTTGTTGAACGTGCAGAACGTCCGATGAGCGAACGCGCGAGTGATCCAAATGTTCTCACTCTTCCCGCGATAGCAACGCCTTGGGGCGTTGCCATTGCCGGTGCTCTTATTTGTATGGTTGCACTGGTCGGCGTTTATTTCTCCACCGTTGCGAGCGCCATTCACCTTTGGAATACGTCCTCGGCGTATAACTACGCCTACCTCATCCTGCCGATTTCCTTGGCTTTGATTTGGGCCGATCGGCACGAGCTCGCGCGTAATGCCCCGCAGCCGACCCTATGGGGGCCGGCGGCGGCTTTTGCATTCTCCGGGGCCTGGCTTCTGGCCGATGTGCTGTCGATCGATGAGGGTCGCCATTTCGCCTTCGTGGGCATGATGCTGAGCCTAGCCCTGGCGCTTCTCGGCTGGCGGATCGTCCGGTTTCTCGCCTTCCCGATGCTGTACCTCTTCTTTTTGGTACCCACGGGAACATTCCTCCTCGAGCCGCTGCAAACCCTCGCTCACAGCGCCAACGTCATGCTCCTCAAGGCCAGTGGCGTGCCGGTGTTTGCGGAAGGTTTCCTCATTCAGGTTCCTACCGGCAGCTTCGTTGTCGAGCCGGGATGCGCGGGCCTGAATTTTTTCCTGGTCGCTCTTGCGCTTTCGCTTCTTTACGGGCGACTCACCTATAAGACGCTCTTTGCCCGTATCACCTGTGTCATTGCGGCTTTGGCGATTTCCATCCTCGCCAATATCATCCGGATCTACCTGATCATCGGTCTCGCCCAAGCGACCGACCGCAAGATCGACATCACGGCCGACCACATCCTTTACGGCTGGGGATTCTTCAGCATCGTGATGCTATGCGCCATGTGGGCCGGCACCAAGGTCAAGGCGGAGCCCGCTCCGCCCCGCGCGCTGCGCCCGGTGGCGGCCGGTGCCCCGACGATTCTGCAGACGGGCGGCGTGGCGGCGGTTTTTGTCCTCGCAGTTGCATTTTCACCGGTCCTGGCCGCGACCTCTCCGGTGCGCAACGCGTTACAGTCCCATTCGGGCGCCTTGGCCGAACGCATCGGCGTTTCCGGCCCTCTCAGCGGAGAATAGGTATGTGCGGTATTGCTGGTGTGTTCGACGGGCAGGGTCGCGACCCCATCGGGCGCGAACTCATCAAGTCGATGGCTGATGCGATCGCGCACCGGGGTCCGGACGGCGAAGGGTTCCACGCGGGACCGGGGATCGCGCTCGCCCACCGGCGCCTGGCGATTATCGACCTCAGCGGCGGCCATCAACCCATGTACACGGCGGACGGTAATGTCACGGTCGTATTCAACGGTGAAATCTATAATTTCATGGCTCTGCGCCGGGAGCTCGAGGCCCTCGGTCACCTCTTCCGCACCAGAAGCGATACCGAGGTCATTCTGCATGCGTGGCAGGCCTGGGGCGTGCAGTGCGTGCGCCGATTCCGCGGCATGTTCGCCTTCGCCCTGTGGGATCAGCGCAGCGAGACTTTGCTGATCGCGCGTGACCGCATCGGCAAGAAGCCGCTCTACTACAGCATCCGCGGCGGCCGGTGGTTGACCTTTGGCTCCGAGTTGAAAGCCTTGCTGGCCTCCGGGCGCGTCAAACGCGGTATCTCGGCGCAAGCCGTCGAAGACTACCTTAGTTACGGTTACGTTCCGGATCCCAAGACGATCTACACCGACATTCAAAAGCTGCCCCCGGCGCATATGATGTGTTGGCGGCGCGGCGCCCAGCCGGTCGTGTCGGCCTATTGGAACCTCGACATCGATCATACGCACCGCATCTCCGAAAAGGACGCCGCGGCCGAATTGAACGACCGGCTGCGCGCGGCGGTCGGCGACCGGCTCGTGTCCGATGTACCCCTGGGCGCCTTTCTCTCGGGCGGCGTGGATTCCAGCGGCGTCGTCGCGCATATGGCGACCCTCAGCGGCACGGCGGTGAAGACCTGCACGATCGGCTTCGGCGAGGCCAGCCACGATGAACGGGCATACGCCCGCACGCTTGCCGATCGCTATCAGACCGACCATCGCGAACGTGTCCTTCCGCCCGACTCACTTTCTCCCGGATCGGGGCTGCTCGACCGGATCTCGGCGATCTACGACGAGCCCTTCGCCGACATGTCGGCCTTGCCGACCTACCGCGTATGCGCCGTGGCGCGCGAGCAGGTCACCGTCGCGCTCTCCGGGGACGGCGGCGACGAGGGATTTGGCGGTTATCGGCGCTACCGGTTTCATATGCGCGAGCACGCTGCGCGTCGCCTGCTGCCGCAGTCGGTGCGCGGACCGCTGTTCTCGACGCTCGCGCGCCTTTATCCGCAACTCGACCGGGCTCCGCGATTCTTGCGGGCGAAAAACACCTTCGCCGAATTATCCCAGGACGCGGTCGGGGCTTATTTCACGAATATGGCGCTTGCCGCCGACCATGTGCGCGAGGCCATCTATGCGCCCCGCCTGAGGCAGGAACTCGCCGGCTATCATGCAAGGTCGGTGATCGCGCCGATGATCGAGGCCACCGAGGGACGCGATCCGCTGCTCCAGGCGCAATATGTGGATCTCAAGACGTGGCTTGCGGGCCGGATGCTTGTGAAGGTCGACCGCGCGAGCGGGGCCGTCGGGCTCGAGGTGCGAAGCCCGCTGCTGGATCACGACCTCTTCCAGTGGGCCGCGTCGCTGCCGGCCGCGCTCAAGATCTCAGGCGGCGAGCAAAAATTCATCCTCAAGAAATCTTTGGAGCCGCTGGTGCCGCAGGACCTTCTCTATCGGCCCAAGCAAGGCTTCGGCGTGCCGTTGTCGGCGTGGCTGCGTGGCCCTTTGCTGCCCACCATCCAGCGTGCGCTGGGATCGGCGGTGTTGCTCGACACCGGCTACTTCAAGGCGGAGTCCTTGAACGAACTCGTGGTGGCGCACGCCAGCGGCCGGCGCGACCATGGCGCGACGCTGTGGGCGCTTTTGATGCTCGAGCGGTTCCTGGCTCGCGAAGCAGGGATGTCGAAAACCGATCCGGCGTCAGCCGATGTTGCGGACCACGAGTGGGCCCAGGCGGTTGGCAACGAATAGCGGCAAGCGCTTCCACGTTGCGATCATCAGGCGATACTTGGGATTCAGCGGATTATTCTCCGGCATGCCGCCGCCGCCGGGCAGCAGGAACTGGTGCACGATGGGCTGCGGCGCGAATCCCCAGTTCTTCTTGAAGTCGTATGGCCCCGTACCCACCTTGCTGCGGCCGAAATCGAATACCGTGCATCCGCGCGCCGAGGCGTGGCGCATCAAGCGCCAATACATGAGGTCGTTGGCGCCCAGCTTACGCGCGCCTGGAACCGAGCCCGTGTAGAACGGCATGACACGGTCCTTGAAGTAGAAATTGAGGACGCTGGCTACGGCGGTGCCGTTGGACGACACCGTGAGCACGTCGCAATCGCCGGCGAAGACCGACAGAAGGTTGGCGAAATAATTCTTGCCGAACACCGGCGTGCCGAGGTTGCGGACGCTGATGGCGTAAAGATCGTAAAGGCGGTCGACGGTCTCGTCGATCTGCCAGGTGAGATCGGATTCGATGGCTTTGCGGACCACGGCGCGCTGCTTGCGCGGGATCTGCTTGAGGTTCACGTCTTCGGCCGCGGGAAGAGGGCCGGAGAAGCCGGCGTAAAGGCCGACGCGGGTGGACCAGTTCTCTTTGGGCTTTGCCGGATTCCGGTATTCCAGGTAGCGCGCGCCGGTCTCGCGCAGGATTTCCTCGGCTTTCGCATCCAACGCCGCGCGCGCGCCGTCTTCGATGGCCGCCGGCCCTCCGGTCACGCAGAAGCCGTTGGAGATCAGGGCGTGCCCGAACAACAGGCTCTTGATTTCGACAAGCGGCAGGACGCCTTTGATGGCCCCGTCGCGCTCGGCAAAAAGATAGTGGGTGCGGTGTCCGAAGCTGCGTTCGATCACCGTCTGCCATCCCGCGCGATGGAAGAACGTCGCCTCAGGGCATTCCTGCACGAACGCATCCCAGCGCCCGTGGTCGTGCGCCTTCAGGGCGCCGACGGCATAGCTGCTCACCGTTTCATTTGGCCGCAAAAACATGATCGATACGATCCCAGGCAAAATCCTGAACAAGGCGTGTCAGGCGCCGCTCCATGCGGCCGAGATTGAGGTAGTGTCGGAAACGCGATTTTGCCGGCAATCCCGGCTCGCGCGGCTGTTCCGGGTCGATCTCCCACGGGTGGAAATAGAAGATCGTCGGCATGGCATCGGCGGCGTTGACCTTTGAAATCGCCCAGCGCGACACCCAGTAGGGAAGCAGGCGGAAGAAGCCGCCGCCGCCGCAAGGCAGGTTGCGTTCGCCGAGCCGTAGCGTCGTGATGGGGAACTCCTTGATGCCCAGGCTGCCGCTGGGCAGGAACGGCCCGCGCGGCGCCTCGCTCATGCCATAGAGGTCGTGCCTGATGGGGTTGATGCTGGACGAATAGGTGTAACCCGCCTCCGCCAGCTCGTCGAAGGCCCACAGGTTCTTTCGGCCGATGGAGAAGGTCGCTGCGCGATACCCTTTTACTTTCACGCCGCCGATATCCTCCAGGATCGCCTTGGTGCGCGATACATCGGCTCTGAATTCAGCGGGCGTCTGCGTATCCACGCGGATGTGTTGGTAGCCGTGACTGGCCAATTCATGGCCTTCGGCGACGATCCGGCGAATGAGGGTGGGATGGCGCTCGGCGACCCAGCCGAGGGTAAAGAACGTGGCCCTGGTTCCCGAGGCGGCGAAGAGATCGAGGATGCGGTTGGTCGAGCCTTCCACGCGGGAGGCACGCCGGTCCCAGTCGGCGCGCTTCACCGTCCGCTCCATGGCCTGGACTTGGAAGTGCTCCTCCACATCGACGGACATTGCATTGACAGCGCGTCCGTCGCGATGAGTGAGCATCACCGGCGCCGGTGTGAATCCGTTCGAACGTTCGGGGGTCGCGTCCAGCATCAGTGCTTCACCTCGGCCAGGACCGGCTCTTCCGGCCGGCCGGGCCGTGGCCGCCAGCCGTCGAACTCCATGCGCATGTCCTCGGCGACCTGCTGAACGACCTTGGCGTCGATGGTGTGGATCTGCTCGAGGAATGCGAACAAGAGGATCCGGCTGAAGAGGACGTTGATCAGGCGCGGAACGCCGTTGGTCGCGTGATACAGCGCGAGGTAGCTGTCGTTGGTGAGGGCGGGATCGTTCTTCCATCCCGCCTGCGTAAGGCGATGGCGCACGTACTCGCGCGTCTCATCGGCCGTGATCGGGCCCAGGTGGTAGGTCGCGATGATCCGCTGACGAAGCTGTGCGAGGTCGGGGCTTGCCATTTTCTTGCGGAACTGCGGCTGGCCGAGCAGCAAGACCTGCAGCGAGGGCGGGCGGCCCACCTGCAGGTTCGAAAGCATGCGCAGCTCCTCGATCGCCTGCATGCTCAGGTTTTGCGCCTCGTCGACGATCACGACGGCGCGGCGCCCGCGCGCCGACACGTCGCGAAGGAACGAATGAAGCCGGCCCAGGACGGAGGCCTTATCAAGCCCCTCCTGCGGAATGTCGAAATCCGCCGCCACCATGCGCAATATGTCGTCGCCGCCGAGCTGCGTCGTCACCACCGTCGAGGTCACGAACTTGTAGGGATCGAGTGTGGCCATGAGGTGCGAGACGAGCGTCGTCTTGCCGGCGCCGACGTCGCCGGTGATCACGACAAATCCCTCGCCTTGGCTGAGGCCATAGGTCAGGTAGCCCATCGCGCGCTTGTGGACGGTGCTCGGGAAGAAATAGCGCGCGTCCGGCGTGAGCTGGAAAGGGGGCTCGTTCAGCTGGAAGAATTTCTCATACATGGCGACCGGCTTTCACCTAAAAGACGTTGCTGACGCTTAAGATCAGCGCGTTTTCATGATAGCGAACCAAAGTCGTGGAGCGGCGCGTGTGGGCGTACCGTGCCGTCGCGCGCATGGTCCGCGTCATGCGATAATCGAGCCGTGCGCCGGCGGAGGTGGCCCGGGAGTTGCGGATGCCGAAGGCGAGGCCCGGATCTCCGGTCGTCTTCGCATAGGCCACGCTGGCGCTGGCCTGCAGACGCGGCGTCAGGTCGCGTCCCGCAGCCGCGCTCAGTCCCCAGCTCTTGCCGCCGAGGCCGTTGGCATCGCGATGCTCGTAGTCGCCGGCCAGGCTATAGAAATTCCTCTGCACTTGGCCATGCACACCGATGCGGAATTGATCGCGCTTGAAGGCCTGGTCGGTCAGGCCGAAGCGTGTCGAATTTGGGTCGGGCGGCAGGCCCGAGATCGGATCGACGAGATTTCCAGACTCGTCGCGGCCCAGCCCGGCAAGGCTATCGAGGAGGACGCGCCCTCCCGTTTGAATGTCGCGCCGGTAGGAGGCCGACAGGTTGATGGCCCGGCTCATCGCGTACTGGGCATCCAATTCGGCGTTGAAGTCGCGATAGCGATAGCCGGCGTCGGCGCGCAGCAGTGTCCGCTGCGAGGGCCGCCAGACGACGCCCACAAGACCGTAAGCGCCGTCCGGTGAAGTAAGCAGCGTCGGCTCCTTGATCCAATCGTTGCCGCCGCGCGCGACCAGCGCGAGCGGCGCCGAAACGCGATACTCGACCCGGCCTTCGGCGTTGCCGCGCTCCGGCTGGCGGATGACGAGGCTGTCGACGTGGCTGCGCTCGTAGGAGCCGCCGACCGACCACAGCAGCGGCGCGACCGCCGCTTCGTCCATTCCGATCCGGGCGCGGCCGGTATGACGGCGGGTATCGCTGCCCTGGATGAAACCCGCGCCCGTCGTGGGGTCGACCGGAGGATCGAGAAAATTGACGGCCGAGTAATCGTACTGCGCTTCCGCGCTCACGCCGCCGCCGAAGCGGCCGCGCAGCGTCGGGGTGATTCCGTAGTTCAGGATCTGTGTTTGGTTGCGGTCGAGATTGCGCTGGATCGCCGGAACGCGGTCTTCACTGCTGATTTGCTGGACATCCGTGGCGACACGCCCGTCGAGGGTGAACGTGTTCTCGATGACTTCGACAAATCCGTCGATCAGGGCGCTCGGCCGCGCGCCGTTGAGACGCGTATTTTTTGTGTAGTAGTCGTAAGCGACCTCGGCGTTGGCGTTCAAAAGCGTGCGCCCCGTACTGCGCCGCGCCGTAAAGGATCCGCGCGGCGAGACGATGAAGTCGCTCAGCCGGTTTGTTTCGGTCAGATACACGTTGTCGGTGAAGCTGAGGTCGACGGCGCCGGTCGCGGCGAAGGACCAGCCTCCGCGCGCCGGCGACGGTTCGCTGACGCCGGCGACGCGCGCCGATGGAACCAGCGGCTCGCCGGAGGCCAGCGGCGCCGGGGCCGGGGCGGCCACGACCGGGTCCTCCGCGGCAAAGGCCGCGGGCGACGCGAGTTGTGCGCCCGGCCATGAGACGGATCCGATGACGAGATAGGACCAGATCCACCGGCGCCCGACCCGCCGATGTATGCGAATGATGCCTACGATCCCACCCACTGATCACCGCCCTGTTGGTAGTAGCCGTAGCGACCGAAACGGTCGATCCCCGCCGACATGGTCACGCGATTAAGGACGAAGCTGACATTAGGGCATGCATCGACCAGCCCGACGGACTGGGCCACGGCCTGGCGGCTGGTTTCGTTCGCCTGAACGACCATGATCACTTGGCCGACGTGGGCCGCCAGCACGCCCGCTTCGCTCGAGGCGAGCGCGGGAGGGGCGTCGAAGATGATGAAGCGGTCGGCATAGCGCGTGGCGATGTCCGTCATCAGGCGCGCCATCGTTTGACTGGCGTAGACTTCCGTCGGCGCATCGACGATCTGCCCGGCCGGAACGACGGACAGGTTCGGCACGTCGGTGCGGACAATAACGTCGGCGATCGACATCGATGGGGTCATCAACACGTCGACGAGGCCCTTGCGCCCCGCTGCGCCCAAGAGGCGGCTGAGACCCATGCGGCGCGCGTCGCAATCGATCAGCAGCACGTGCAGGTCGCGCTCCGAGGCGATGCTGAGCGCGAGATTGACCGCGGTGAACGTCTTTCCGTCTCCCGGACCCGGGCTGGTCACCATGGCGACATGCGAGATGCCGTTGCGTTGCGCGCGGTTGTCGCGTCCAAACGCTGTGCGCAGCAGCGGGCGCTTGATCAGCCGGAATTCCTCGGCCGTCAGCGAACGCTGATTTTCCGGCGTGATGAATCCTTCCCGTTCGAGATGAAGCCAGTTGAACTCCAGGGTAATCGGCGGAGCCTTCGGCGGCGGCGTCTCGGCGGCCGCGGGCTTCGATTCGACGGCTTGGACGATGACCGGTTCGGCAAGGGGCTCCGGGGTTTCAAGCAGGACGTCGGCCGTAATGCTGTCGCCCGCCCGCGCCGGTGCTTGCGGCGGTATCTCCTTTTCGAACGCCGGTTCCTGCCGGGCGTTCAGGTCGATATGCTCGGCGGCGCGTCCGACGAGGTCGATGAGGCTTTTCTTCTCGGTCATGACGCCATCCCAGCCATGAAGTTTTGTGAAATCGCGGAGAAGTTCGGTCCGAGCAGGACGACGACGATGAACACGGCGGCAAGGGCGCCGGTCGCAACGAAGAACTTCTTTAACTGCTCATGCTCGGCTTCACGGCGGCGCGGCGTGGCCACCGCGGACACGCAGCCGAGCACCGGGATCTCGCCGACGGTGTAGAGGTCGTCCGGCGCGGAAACGCGGTCTTCGACCTGCATCAGCAGGAACACGAAACCCGCTCCGGCGATCAGCCCGATCACGAGAACCAGCGTATTGAACAGCGGGCGGTTCGGGCCGGCCGCGGTGGCCGGCAGTTCCGGCGCCGCGACCACGCGGAACTGTACCGGTTCCGTCGTGGAGTCGGCCGCCTCCGCGATGCGCGCGGACTCACGGCGCTGAAGCAGTCCCTCATAGCTTGATTTAAGAACCTGATAGTCGCGGTTGAGGTTGGTGAATTCAGCTTCGATGCGCGGCGCGTCGCTGGCGCGCTTCTGCATGTCGTCGACGATCGTCTTGGCTTCCTGGAGCTTGCGGTTGACGCTGCCGACGGTGGCTTCGGCATCCGAAAGCCGCAGCGCCAGCTGGTCGTGGACGGTGTTCGGGATTTGCGCCTTGGCAAATGTCGAAGCGTCGTCGCCGCCGGCGCTCCGCGCCTTCTTCTGCTGGGCGATCAGGTTCTCGAGCTGCTGGCGCGTCTGAACGACGTCGGGATGCTTTTCGGTGTACTGCAGGCGCAGCTCCGAGAGTTGGGCCTGCAAGGCCAGGATTCTCTGCTGCGGCGTGCCCGCGACCGCGTTCGTCCCCACCACCATGGACGGCATGGCGTCGTAGGAGAGGAAGCGCGGCGTCGACGCCAGCTGCGCGCGCAGCTGATCGCGCTGAGCGACCGCATCGCTGTATTCCGCTTCCATCTTCTTGACGTTGTCGCGCGCCTGCTCCAGGCGCACGGCGAAGCTTTCCGAGCTCGAGGACAGGAAGTTCATGTTGTTGACCTTGAAGTCCGCCAGGCGCAGCTCGGCGGCCTTCAACTGTCCTTCGTATTCGACGATCTGGCTCTCGATGAAGGATTTGGCGGTCTGGATGTCCTCTCGCTTGTCGCCGACGCTGCTCTCGACGAAGATCGTCAGCAAGGACTGCACCACGTCTCTGGCCATCGATGGCGAATTGTCGCTGAATTCGACCTGGAACAGATTTGCACCCTGGCTGCGGATCGTAATGCGCTCCTCGAGCGACTGGATCAGGCCCTGGAGCTCCGCCTCCGTCTCGGTGGTCTTGTCGAGGTCGGTCATCTGCGCGACCTTCATCAGGTTCGGTCGGCTCGTCAGCGTCCGCTGCATCAGCTCGACCTCTTCCTCGCGGCCGCGGTCGTCGGCGTTGACCGAAATGCCCTTCAGCAGCGGGTTCAGCATCGATTGCGTATCGACGTAGAAACGCGCCTCGGACACGTACCGATTCGGCATCATCGCGACGACCAGCCAGCCGACGAGACAGACGGCCCAGGTGAAACCGAGTGCCGTCCAGCGGCGCCGCCACAACTGATCGAGGAAAATAAGAACTTGGCGCTTTAAGTCCGTCATGTTTGGCCCTCAACAACCCAAAGCCGGGCAGAACCCACCGCGTGCAGCGGCCGTCCCCGCGTAAATGAAATCCGTTCGGTGCAGTTTTAGAAATAACTCTGCGGAATGATGATGACGTCGCCCGGCAGCACGTAGGCGTTCGCGGCGACGTCGCCTTCCTTCAGCAGGTCGTTCAGTCGTAGACGGAAGTTCTCCTTGTTGCCGCCCGCGCTGCTGCGCACCAGCACCGCCCGGTTGCCGCTGGCGAACTCGGTCAGGCCGCCCACTTGGATCATGACGTCAAGGACCGTCATGTTGCGTCGGAACGGAATGGCCTGCGGCTTCGCGGCTTCGCCGACGACGCGGATCTGACGGTCGAACGGGCCTACGAAATTGGTGACGATCACCGAAACCTTCGGGTCCTGGATGTACTCGCGCAATTCGGTGGTGATGGCGCTGGCGAGCTGCGTCGGCGTCTGGCCGGCCGCTTGGAGATCGTCGATCAGAGGCACGGAGATCCGGCCGTCGGGCCGGACGATGGCGTTCGTCGAAAGTTCCGGTTGGCGCCACACGAAGATATTGAGCTGGTCCGTCGGGCCGATCACATAAGCGTCGTCGCTTCCGTTCGAAGCCATCGCAGCCGGCAGCGTTGTCGGCGCGTCGGGCGCGTTGGTCGTAGCGCAAGCAGAAAGAACTCCGAGCGTTATCACGCCGGCGACGCAAGCCGCCATTGCCCGCAACACTGGACAACGGTTCAGGTGCATGTGTGAACTCCGTTAACGCAGCAAAATGAAAAGAGTTGAGAAATCAGCAGGTGGTGAACGCACACAACAACGCCATGGGTTGCGATTTGTTGCAGTGTTACACGCCCTCTGTTCTTCGCGTGGCGGCAACACCTAACAGGCGAAATGCACGCCTTTGACCTCGTTCAAACGCGAATCATGGACCGCGGGAACAAGCCTCTCGCCCTGCACATTTCATGGCGTGGGAGGGCGGCATGAGCCGTCCGTGGCATCTGGTATCTCATGAAAATTCTCTATCACCACCGCACGCTCTCTAAGGACGGTCAGAACGTCCACATCGAGGAGCTTATTGGTGCCTTTCGGCGTCTGGGACATGACATTCGAATCGTAGGTCCCACGGCGCACAAGAATGCGGCCTTCGGCTCCGACGGCGGACTGGCGAGCAAAGTGCGGGCCGCGTTGCCGGCGAGCCTCGGCGAGCTCGTCGAGCTCGCCTATTCGATGCTCGCCTTTTATCGTCTGCTTAAGGCTTACCGCGCCTTCCGCCCGGACGTTCTCTACGAACGTTATAATCTGTTCCTGTTGTCGGGCGCCTGGCTGCACAGATTGACGGGCGTTCCCTACTTTCTTGAAGTGAATGCCCCGCTCGCCGATGAACGGCGCGACAACAGCGGGCTGTCGCTGTATCGGCTGGCGAAGTGGTGCGAACGCCACGTCTGGCGTGCCGCCGATCTCGTCCTGCCGGTGACGAAAGTGCTGGCCGGGTACGTGACGGCGGCAGGCGTCCGGGCGCGCCGGATCGAAGTGCTCCCGAACGGCATCGATCCCAAACATTTCCCGCGGACGCAGTCGGGCGAGGCGATCCGCCGCGCGCACGGCCTCGAAGGCAAGACCGTCATCGGATTCACGGGCTTCCTGCGTGAGTGGCATGGTCTGCCGGCCATCGTCGAGGTGATGCGGGAGCTCACGCAGCAGGGCCACGATCTGCATTTCCTCGTCGTCGGCGAAGGGCAGGGGCGCGCCGCGCTTGAGCGCGCCGCCGAGCAGGCGGGCATCGCCAGCCGCATCACGATCACCGGCGTCGTCGACCGTCATCAGATTCCCGCCTACGTCGCGGCATTCGACATCGCCGTGCAGCCCAAAGCGACGGAGTACGCCTCGCCGCTCAAGTTATTCGAATACATGGCGCTCGCGCGCGCCATCATCGCGCCCGATCAGCCGAATCTGCGCGAAGTGCTGACCAACGGAGAGAATGCGCTTCTTTTTGCGCCCGACGATCCCAAGTCCCTGGCGGCCGTCTTGTCGCGTCTGATCCGTGAGCCGGTGCTGCGCGATCAGCTCGGCGCCAACGCCGCGCGCACGGTCGCGCAGCTCGATCTCACCTGGGACGGCAACGCGCGCAAGATCGCTGCGGCCATGGAAACTGCGGTCGCGCGCGAGCGCCGGCCGTCCGCGCGCGCCGCCGCGATTCTCGAGGAACCGACGCGCCCCGCATAACGGGTGTCCGCAGCTCCCGTCTCGCCCTATATATAAGGTGCGCCGCCGGCCGGCGCGGAATCCGTGGGGCGGGCCATGTATAGCGTGATCAAGGAGGCGGTGCTGCCGCCGGGATGCCTGTGGCTGCTGCTCGCGGGCGGACTTCTCCTCCTCGTGCTGGGCCGCCGCAAGGCAGGTCTGATCACCATGAGCGCGGGGCTCATCGCGTTCTACGTCCTGTCGATGCCGCTCGTGGCCGAGCGCCTGGTCGGCCTGGTCCAAACCGTCCCCGCGCTGCCCGAGGCCGAAGTGCGCGGCGCACCCGCCCAGGCCATCGTCGTTCTCTCCGGGGGTCTTCACTACAACAGTCCGGAGTATGGAGGCATGACGGTCGACGAGATCACGCTCGAGCGCCTGCGATACGCCGCGCGGGTTCACCGCCTCACCGGCCTGCCGCTGTACGTCTCGGGCGGGCGTCCGCCGGGCGCCGCCGTGACTCTCGCCGGCGCGATGAAAGCCGCGCTCAACGACGACTTCGGGATTGCGGACGTGACGACCGAAGAGCGATCGCTCGACACCTATGAGAATGCCGTCTTCACCGCCGAGATCCTGCGGCAGCGGGACGTGCGCAGTGTGCTTCTCGTCACCCATGCGAGCCACATGCCGCGGGCCGTGAAAGCCTTCTCCGAAACGGGCCTGACGATCATACCGGCGCCCACCATATTCGCGCATGTCTCGCCCGAATCGCCGACGACCTATCTGCCGCGCCTGAGCGGCCTGGCACAAAGCCACTACGCGATCTATGAGATCGCAGGCCGCGCCTGGTACGCGCTACGCCACTGACGCGAGCACGAATGCAGCCGACGCTAATGCAGCGTCGATGACGTCGCCTCCCAGCCCGAGGCGACCGCGGCACAATCGAACATGAGCGCGGTGATGAAGCCCTCGTTTGTCTGATGCACGCGGCACGCCGCCCCGAGCAACTGGGCGCGGCGGCGGACGAGCGATAGGCGGCGCACGGTCGCGGTGTGCCGCAGCGCCGAGATCCGGCGTTCGGTCACGGCGAGGATCCATACGCCATGCTGGCGCCGCAGTGTCACGGTCAGGGACGCACCGTTGGAGTGACAGGTGCCGTGATCGGCGATGTCGATGAGCAGGGTCTCGATCACCTCGCACACGAGCTGCAGCGCCGCGCGATGCATCGCGCCGCTGTCGACGTCGAACAGGCATTGGATCTTGCGCGGGCGAAGGTATTTCTCGTCGCACTGTTTGCAGAATTTGAACAGCTGTGCACAGACATCGACGGTGTCGGACGGCGCCGGCCCGCGTACGACAGGCAGGTCGGCTTCAGACGTGAAATCGCCGTGCTCCACAAGCGGCGGGTGGGTTTGCGCCAGCGGCATCAACGCATTCGAAATATTTTTTTCATGCCTCATCGTCGCTTCCGCGTGCGCGCATCGTCATCCGTAAGACGCGCCTGCGCGCATACGGTCGCGCATGGTCTGCGGCCTTCCTGCTTATCATCAGCAAGATGCGTGCCATTCCGAAAACCCTGCAAAATCAGGGCTAAATGCGTCGGAAATGCGGACGCGTGTAAAACTGTTTAACGCATCGTAGGGCGCGCAAAACGCATCAGGGCCGCAGCGCCGCGCGCCAGACGCCGCATCGTGCGCAGCGGATGATTGCGCGGCTTCGGCTTGATTCG